>NZ_JBNPXQ010000005.1:0-380927 GCF_050433225.1 Sphingomonas zeicaulis
TATGTAGAGCGGGCACATCCGCCGCCGCGCCGGATGCGAAAGCCCTGCCAGAAACGGCTCAAGCCATCGCTCCAGATCGCTCCGCCAGTCTTCGTCCACCGCCATCGCCGTTGATCCGTCAGCCTACACTGACACACGAGAATCAACGACGATTCCAGCCGGTTCCTTCAACCTGCCAAAGTAGTGCTAATTGGCGATTTTCCCGTCGCTGCCGTTCGAGCGAACAAGTCTGCGAGCGGGGTGCCAGCCTCTGGCTGATCCGATGATTCTGCCCCCCACCACGATAATTGGCCACCTTCGAAGACTGCAGCGCTTTGGCCTCCTAGGCCGCCGAAGTAGTCTGTCTCGATATAGAGCGCAGGGCCCTGAATCTCCTCGAGGATTCTTTCAGCCATCGTCGGCGTAAGGTAGGTGAATCCTTCGATCGCCGGTTCGACGGGATAGCAATCTCGTCGAGGCGTTCCTCATCTAGCGGGATAACGATGAGCCCACATGCGACTTCAGTTGGTGTAGGTGAACCGAACCGTTGCGCAAGGTTCCATAAAGCTTCAGGCGTGCCGATTAGCGCATTGATATGGTGTCACATTGGAACGCTTTGCCAACGATCGGCACGGTGGCCAATGTCCGCTTCCCACCATATTTTGACGATCGGCGCCGCCGCTTCCGGACAGTGCGAATGACCGGAAAGGGGACTTTCCAGCCCGTCCGCTGTTGGTTCGCAGGAGAGGAAAGCGGACCTCGCCGGTAGCACGTACGAGTCGATCTGCTTTTCAATCTTCGCCATTTTATAACGCCCGATGCCGCCCCAGCCACCCGCGCGGCCGCATTCCCCTTCACCTGCAGCTTTCGACCATAGCGTAGCGCTGTCGCGGGTGATGACCACCGCAGCGCAAGCGCGATCCCCGATCCATTCTCGCCCGCGGCGAAGAGATCCTGCGTCAGACCGACCCGCATCGAGTGCGACGATAAGGCCCGTACAGCAGCATAAGTTTCTCGACCGGCATCGCGACGCCGCCGGCATCATAGTTGGCCACCGCGACTCGCCGGTAGATCGCAGTCACCCCCTGCCGTGTTTGGGGCTCCGACCCAATGGTGTACCGCAACCGCCCCGGTGACGCGGGAGCGCCTTCCAACCGTCGCTGCCAGTGCCGGGTGTTACCCGGGATCGCATGATAGGGAACCGGCGCCACCGCAGCGCGGGCCCGCCGTCGATCAACCCCGACCCTGCGAAGCAGCGCCCCCCCCTACCCCGCTCGCAGCACGCCAAGCCGTGATGCGCCGCATCGTGTCCGGGGACAGCCATGCCCTGCTCCCCTCCCCTTCCTGGTCGGTCTTCGAGTGCGGGATCGCCAGAAGTCCGGCGCCGTCCGCCTGCTGTTCCACATCGGCGTCCTGAACCGCGGTCAGTTCGCTGACGCGCAGCCCCGCATCATAGGCAACCGAGATCAGCGCGGCGTCGCGCAAGCCCTGCAGATCGCCCCCGCATGCGGCGAGAAGGGCGGTGAGCATGAAGCTCCCTCCCCCACCCGCGTCCGGCTCGAAACGAATGGGCGCGGCCTGCCGCTGGTGCCCCCGCGGCGACGGCGGATGCCGCGCAGCGTGTTCCGAACCATCGGCGCCGTGACCTGCGAGACGAGGCCGAGCAGGCGGTGGACAGCGGCGATGCTCGCGGTCCGGCGTGCGAGCGTCGCGGGTGCGAGCCCACGGTCGTCGAGCGCCAGAAGATAGCGGACGATGTCCTCCGGATCCGCCGGGAGCGGCCGTCCCTTCGCCGCCGCGCACCACTGGCCGAAGCAATCGAGGTCGGCGCTCATCGCGACCTTGGACGCATCCGCCATGGCGCCGAGCGCGGCGTCGAAGCCGATCCGGCTCACCGGCGCGACGTCCGTCGGCGTGAGCGCGCCGAGCGTGCGCGTGAGCCTCTCATCGGCGGACAAGGGTTCGCGACGGCGGCGCCTGTGCGGAAGCGTCCCCCAATCCTGCCGGATCTCGACGATCGCTTTACGCGGGACGATGTCCGTTGCGTCCGGAGCACCGGCGGAAACGATCGACGACATACCGATTGAGCCGTAGCGCCGCGGCGGGTCTGCGACGAGCCGATCAGGATCATCAGTCATCGTCCGATTGCCCCTCCAGCCGCCGTGCGGCGAGCTTATCCGTTCGCTTCCGCGACTATGTAGTTACCATAATGTCCGACTATGCTGGGTTCTGCCGGAAAGGCGCGGCATTCGGTGTCCTCACGGATCACACGGTCACGGCGCCCGGGGTTCCTGCTGATTGAGGCGTGCATCGCGCTCGACGGAACAGCTGCTTCGTTCCAACTTGAGACAAAGACAATAATAATATTGCGCGCGAACCGGCATGGTTGCGGTCATGGCAGCCAACCCCGGACCGTCAGGACAGCGTCGGCGAAGGCTTCGGGCGCTTCCTGTGGAACGTTATGACCGGCATCGACCTTCCGATGCTGATGTCCGGCGACGAACATATCGGCATGGTGCGCCGTCCCGCCCGGCTTGAGCGGGTCCTTGGCGCCGTCCATGGTCACGGCGGGCACAACGATCTTCGGCCTAGTCGCGAGCAGGTCCTCCAGGTGTTGGTAGGTCGGCTCCCCGGCCGCCAGTCCGAAGGCGTGCCTATAGGCGTGGATCACGACGTCGACGAAGTCGGGATTGTCAAACGAGACCGCGGTCCGCTCGAACGTCTGCTGGTCAAATTTCCACCCCGGGGACCACTGCTCCCATAGCAGACGGCAGAGCTCCCGGCGGTGCAATGCCAGGCATTGCCGTCCCCGCTCCGTCTGGAAGAGATGCTGATACCAGACTACGTGCTCAAGGCTCGGCGGAGCGGGTCGCCTGAGATCCTCGATATCGATGATGTCGTATCCCGCCATCGAGACCAGCCCACCGACATGTTCGGGCCAGAGTGCGGTCGCGACACAAGACGCCAAGCCTCCCCAGTCATAGCCCGCCAGGATCGGTCGCTCGAGCCCAAGAGACGTCACCAGTGCGATCAGGTCGGAGCCAAGCGCGGCCTGCTGGCCGACGCGGGGGGCGTCCTGAGATAGGAAGCGGGTCGGTCCGAAGCCGCGTTGATATGGTCGGATTACCTGCGCGCCCGCGGCGGTGAGGATCGGTACGACCTCATCAAACGCGCGCACATCGTACGGGAATCCGTGCGACAGGATCACCGGCCAGCCATCAGACCGTCCGTCGATTTCGTAGGCGATCGCCAGCACGTCCAACTCGACGACGAAGCTCATGCTCGGCTGCCATCGAGGCTTGCCGAGCCTGCCTGCGAACCAGGCTGGCGGCACGCCGGCGCTGGGTGGTTCGACGAGAACTTCCGTGCCTCGATCAGTAGCGGCATGAGCTCCCACCCCCGAGCCGATAGCCGATACTCGACCCGGGGCGGGCACTCGCCGAAATCGATGCGTTCGATAAGCCGGTCCGTTTCCAACTCCCTGAGATGCTGCGTGAGCATTTTCTGCGAGACGTTCGGAATGTCATGCAGCAACTGTGAGGATCGAAGGGTCGGGTCTGCGTAGAGCCTGAACAGGATCGGCAGTTTCCAGCGTCCTTGCACCATCTTCAGCACGCGCGCGACATGGGCGACGGTCCCATCCGGGCCGAGACACGCGTCGCGATGCCCCGAAGCTACAGGCACCTTTTGGTGCGTACTTGTCTGGTTCATCCCGGCGACCAACCTGCTTTCTCATCAGCGGACAATTCAAGGCGTCTACAATGGATCTGCAACTTTCAGGAAGGGCTGCGCTGGTGACCGGCAGCAGCAAGGGTATCGGCGAGGGCATCGCCAAGGCTTTGGCGAGGGAGGGCGCCGCTGTCGTTGTCCATGGCAGGGATCGCTCCGCGGTTGACCGTATTGCGACCGCGATCCTGGAGGACGGCGGGTTGGCGTACGGGGTGGTTGGCGACCTCACGGACGACGTCCAGGTCGATCGCCTTGTCGAGGATGCGCAGGACCTGGTGGGACCAATCGGAATCCTCGTCAACAATGCGGGCGGCTCCGGATCGAAGAAGGACTGGAGCGCCACCGATGCCGGCACGTGGGCGGCGACCTACGACCGCAATGTCCTGGCGGCGGTGCGGGTGATCGCGCGTTTGCTGCCGGGGATGCGGACGGCTGGCTGGGGTCGCGTGATCAATATCTCCAGCGGCGCGGCCACGATGCCGCCTGCAGGCGGACCCGACTATTCGGCTGCAAAGGCGGGCATCAATGCCATGACGGCTTCGATGGCGAAGGCCTTCGCAGCCGAAGGCATCACGGTTAATGCCGTCTCGCCCGGGACGATACGGAGCGCCCGGCTGGACGAAGCGTTCCGGAGCGTCGCGTCTGACCAAGGCATCGCGGCGAAGGATGCGGCGTGGGAGGATGTCCAGCGCGGCGTGCTGCCGCTGTTCGCACAGGTCCCCACGGGCCGCGTCGGCGAGGTTGAAGAGCTGGCCGACGCGGTTGCCTTCCTCGCGAGCCCGCGCGCGGGCTACATCACCGGGGTCAATCTCCCGGTCGACGGGGGGTTCGCCTCGCTGGTCTAGCCTCGATAACCAGCACCGGCGACGGGTTTGGGGTGCCAGGATGGCGCGCGTTATCCGGTTTGCTGTCGGCATGTCCGCGGCGCTCGACAGCGGGTCGCCCCGGTGCGTAGAGCTGAACTCCCATCGCGATCTGCTCTGGGTCCTGGCGGACCAGGCAGATCAATGGCCTTCACCGCGTACTGCAACCCGCTTGCCGCCGTCGCGTGAATGATCGTCAGGCCCGGAATAGGCGTCGGCGCGCTGGCCGAGCGATCGCCGTTCGACTCCGCACGCCAATGCTCGGCGGAGAGACGGCTGTCTCCTTTGCGGACATGAATTCGCTGGACCTCACATGGAAGCTGGCTGGCGGGTATGGGCGAACTCGAGCGGATCGAACAACGCGCTCAATGTTCAGCCGCGCACCCATTCGACTCATACGAAGGGTATCTGTCGATATAACGTCCGCATCAGTTCCGGGATCGGCGGTCGTCCAGCATCTCTCGCGGCGAAGCGGGGCGCTGGCACCCGCAGGGCTTGGGAGACTGTCATGCCCCTGATCTTCGTAAACGCGCCGGTGGGCACGTTCACCGATGCCGCGCGTGACGCGCTGGCGGAGGAATTCACCACCATCGGACTGCAGTCCGAGGAGTTGCCTCAGCATCCGTTCGACCGGAGTACCTGCTGGATCTACTTCCGCGACTACCCTGCGGACCGGATCTATCACGGCGGGAAGCCTGGCGGCACCAAGCTGATCTCGCTTGAAGTCAACAGCTTCGCCGGGCTGCCGACCACGCGGGGGAAGCTCTCCCTCTATAAAGGGTTCACCGAGGCGATCCGCAAGCACGCCGGCATCGCCCATGGCGAGCGCGTGCCGGTCTACGTGGTCGTGCGCGAGGTCGAGACTAGGGACTGGGGCGTATTCGGCGAGACAATCACGATCGACGAGGTTCGCACGCCCCATCCCGACACGCCCGCCATCTGAAGGTCATGCCCCCGATCCCAGCCTCGAGGAAAACCATGAAGGACTTCAAGGAAAGGACCGTCGTCATTACCGGCGCCGCCACCGGCATCGGTTACGCGCTCGCAAAGCAGTTCGCCGAGCGCGGCGCGAAACTTGTGCTCGCCGCCCGCCGCCTGAACCGGCTCGAGGAGGCGGCGGCGGCGCTTACCGGAGCCGGTGCCGAGGTGCGCGTCCTCGAATGTGACGTGACCCGGCTCGACGACGTGGTGCGGCTCGCGGACGCCGCGTGGGCGGAATTCGGCCGCGTGGACGTCATCGTCAACAACGCCGGCGTGGGCCCCATCCGGTCGAAGGTCATCGATGCGCGGCGCGAGGACGTGCAGAGCGTCCTCGACGTGAACCTGTTCGGCGTCTGGAACTGCGTCTCGGAATTCGGCCGGCGATTCGTCGCCCAAGGCACACCCGCCGCGATCTACAACGTCGGCTCGGAGAACTGCTTCTTCAATGCGGTGCCGGAGGGCGCGGGCTACGTCGCTAGCAAGCACGCGCTCCTCGCCATGACCGTTGCGCTCTGCGAGGAGGTCCCCGACCACATAGAAGTGGCGCTGATTGCGCCGGGTCTGGTTCGTTCCGAGCTCAGCAGGGAGACGACCGAGGGTATGGACACCGACGCCTACGCGGCGCTGGTCCTGAAACAGATCGAAGCCGGCGAGTTCTACATCGTCTCCCATGCCTACAACCCGGTGCGGATCCACGAGCGCATCGACGCCCTCGACCGCGCCTATGCCGCCTATGCACCGCGTTATGACGGTGACGACGAGTTCGACGTCCGGACCCTCGGCGCGAGGCACGACTGGTACCCAGACCTGCCCGAGCCGTCGAAGCTAAAGGCATCGTGAGGCCGTCGCCGAGGAGAGGGCAGATGAGCGAAGTGATTCGACCGGCGGCCCATCTCACCTACGACGGCGCCGTCGTCGCCTTGAACGCCGCGATCGCAAAGGCCCGCGAGATCGGCGTGCCGGAGAATGTCGCCGTGGTCGATGCCAGTGGCAACCTCCTCGCCTTCGCCAGGATGGATGGCGCGCGGTTTCTAGCGCAGCATTCCTCGATCGCGAAGGCGCAAACGGCAGCGTCGCTCCAGATGTCGACGGGTCAGCTTCCCGCACAGTTCGGCGTTGATCTGGCGCTCGCGACCGGCAACAGGTCGATCAACCTGCCAGGCGGACTGACAATCGAGCACGACGGTGCGATCATCGGTGCGATAGGCGTGAGTTCGGGGCCGGATCCGGACGACATAATTGTTGCGGAAGCAGGTCGCGATGCCGTGCTCGCAGCGCTCAGCGGGTGACCGTCGGCGGGAGCTCGGTAACGTTGTTTTCGGCGAACCGCATCTCCCTGGAGAGAAGTACGATGAAGTCGATCACCACCCGGACCCGCAGCGGCAGGTGTCGCCGAGACGGGTAGTCGATGTAGATCGGATATCGGCGACAAGGGTAGTCCGGCAGGAGCTCCACCAGCCGCCCGGCCGCGATGTCCTCACTGGCGAGGAGCACGGATATGCAAGCGATCCCGTGTCCGGCCAACGCTGCGCGATGGACCGCGGCGGCATTGTTCGAACTGAATCGGCCGCGGACCGCAACGGAAATCTCCTCTTCTGCGGCTGGGTCGGCGTCGCGGAACCACCATGTGTCATCGTTGCCCTCGCGCTGGTGGACGATGCAGTTATGCCCGGCGAGCTCGCTTGGATGGGCCGGCGCGCCATGCGCCTCGATGTATCCGGGCGAAGCGACCAGCCTCGTGCGCGTGGAGCCGATCCTGCGCGATATGAGCGACGAGTCGGCGGCATCGCCGACCCTGACCTCCAGGTCCAGTCCGTCCTCGACGAGGTTGCCATAGTGGTCGCGCAGCACGAGATCGATCGAGAGGTCGGGGTGCGCGTCCAGCAGCCGGTCGATGTTCGCGCCGAGGAAGATTCCCAACGGCACGGACACGGCGACACGGACTTGGCCAACCGGCCTGCCGCGCGTCTGGGCGGCCCAGGAGAGGAGCGTATCGGCCTCGTCCACCAGCTCGCGCGCCTGGGGGAGCAGCTGGCGCCCTTCCCCCGTCAGCGTGACCGACTGCGTTGTCCGGTGCACGAGCCTGGTGCCCAGCCGCTCCTCGAGCGCTGCGACCTGGCGGGAGATCGCAGGCTGCGTCATACCGCGTTCTGCCGCAACGGCGGAGAACGAGCCGGTCTCCGCTACGCGGAGGAACGAGCGGAGCGTGGCGATCAGGTCCATGGCGGGATCGTTCGCGATCGGGGGGCTGACTGCGGCGGGAACCGCCCCTGGGTGACCGGCTGCGCCGCCGGATATCGTGTGCAACCTTCTTCCATGAGCAACCGCGGTTCTGTGGGTCGCCGTGGCATCGGGCCTGCGACATTCTTGGCCGAGGATAGGATGGGACCTGTGCAGTCAGAAGGCCCAAGGGGCCAAGACAGCAATATCCCGACAGGAGTGGGCAATTCTCCCGGCCACGAGGTGATCGCCGCAGGACATGCGCAGGATTGGGCCATAGACCGCGAGCTTCCGACAGCCCGTTGCGCCTCGAACGGCCCTCATCCGCCATCAGCAAGGAGCTACCTATGAGCAAGATCCTCCTCGTCACAGGCAGCAGCCGCGGTCTCGGACGCAATGATGTAGCTGACACCTCCTCCTTTCCGCGGTTTGCGACATGCTGCTGACTTCGCTTCTCGAGCCCTGGCAGCTGCCTGGATCGTGAACCTGTCGACCGGGCTGATCGGACTCTCGGCGCCCGGCCGGTCGGTCCAAGCATCCGTAAAGGGCCGATCGAGGTCATGTCGGTCTACATGGCGAAGGAACTCGGCACGGGCGGCATCGCGGTGAACACCGTGGCCCCGGAGCCATCGAGACCGATTTTTTTGGCGGCACGGCCCGCCCCCCTCCCCCGAGTACAAGGACATCTTCGCAGGCACGACGGCACTTACACATGGTAGTCAGCGCGACAACATCGGTCCTATCGTCGCTAACCTGTTCCCCGAGTCCAACCGTTGGATAAGCGCTCAGCGGATCGAGATGTCGGCCGCGGGGGTATCTGATCCGTCCGGGGTTGGCGCGTCCCCGACGACGCGCCGACCCCGGGTCTGTCTGAACCGGCGCCGGAGGTAACGACCGCCAGCGCCCAAACCGCAGCGGAGGAACTGATGGATCGAAACGCAGCTACTCCATGGCCGATGTCCGCGGCGGCGTCCGTAGTGGCAGTGCTGCTGGGGCTATCGAACATGCCGACGCCTTTCTATGTCCGTTGGCAGGCCGCAATCGGCTTTTCACCTTCCATGCTGACGTTTCTGTTCTCCGCCTACATTGTCGGGCTTTTGGCTTCGCTTGCGTTCACCGGCGGGCTCGTTGTGCGGCTGGGGTCGCGTTCGATCCTACTGCCGGGATGCATTCTCTCGATGGGAGCCTGCGCCTTGTTCATCGCGGCGCGCTCGGAGTGGGTGCTTATACTGGCGCGGCTCCTGTCCGGTCTTGGTGTGGGAATGGGAATCACGGCCGGTATCCCGTGGATAGTCGAGCTCGGTGGGAGGCGGTGGGCCGCGGTGTCTCTTCCGCTCGCCTCCGGCGCGGTGGCTGCGGGTGCGGGTCTCGGCCCGTTGCTGGCTGGCGCGCTCTCGCTAGTGATCGGGCGCCCGATCCAGACCGCCTTCGGCTGCGAGCTTGCGCTACTCTCGACTGCTACGATGGTCGTGGCCCTCCGCGTGGGCGGCGGAGGTCCACGCGTGCGCGGCGCTGTGAGTTCGCGACTCTTGCCCCGGGTCAACCCATCGGAGGTGCCGCACCTCATACGGGCAATCGCGGGTTTCGGCTGCGCTCTTGGGGCGACCGCTTTCCTGTTGTCTCTCGGCCCATTGGTCCTGAAGGTCGCAGCGGGGGTGGACGACCCATTGATGGCGGGCACTATGGCAAGCTCGATGTTCCTGTCCGGCGCGGCCGTCCAGATCCCCGGGCGCCATATGACCGCCAGAGGGCTGTCGCTTGTCGCGGGCGCCGCCATCCTTCTCGCTTCGACCGGCATTGCCATGTCCGTTCTCCTGGGATCACCCTACCCCCTCCTCGTGGGCGCGTTGCTCGCCGGGGCGGGCTACGGACTGGCGCAGCTCGCCGGGCTGCGACTGATCTCCAAGCAGATCGAGGACTGGCGGAGACCGGAGGCGAACGCGCTGCTCAACATCGGCGCCTACATACCCTGCGGTCTGCTACCCGTCCTCACCGGCCTCGCCGTCGATGGCTATGGCCTCGCTGCGGGAACGCTTTTCTTCGCGGCGCTCATCATGGCGGTCACAATTGCCGTGACGGCGATCGTTTGGAGCGGCGTGCCGTCCGCCGCATAGCGGTTGATGCCCTCATACAGAGCGTATCGGAGGATATAACGTCGATCTCAGTTCTGTCTGTCGAACGTCGCGATACCTTTGCGCCAGACTTTCAGCAGAGGAACTTCGATGACGACGATGCGAGCTATACAGGTTCGAGAGCCCGGCGCACCGTTTGAGCTGGTGCAGCTCGAGCGGCCGGTTCCGGGGCCCGGCGAAGTGCTGGTGAAGGTCAAGGCATGTGGCGTGTGCCATAGCGATTCGATTGCCAAGGAGGGATATGCGCCCGGCATTCCCTATCCGATAACTCCTGGGCACGAGGTGGCGGGCGTCATCGAGGCAGTCGGCGATGGCGTAGTTACCTGGACCGTTGGGACGCGCGTCGGCGTGGGTTGGTTCGGCGGTCACTGCGGTCACTGCGAACCGTGCCGCCGCGGCGACCTGATCGACTGCCAGAACATCCGGATTCCTGGCCTCAACTACAACGGCGGCTATGCCGAATATATGGTCACGCCAGCCAATGGCCTCGTCCGGATCCCTGACGATCTGGCGACCGAGGACGCCGCTCCACTGCTCTGCGCCGGCGTCACGACCTTCCATTCGCTGCGTGAGAGTGGAGCCCGCCCAGGCGATACCGTCGCCATCCTGGGCTTGGGTGGTCTCGGCCATCTTGGCGTCCAGTTCGCCCGGAAGATGGGCTATCGGACCGTCGCGATCGCTCGCGGCGCCGATAAGGAGGCACTGGCTACGGAGCTGGGCGCACATATCTACATCGACTCCGCTACGAAGAAGGCCGCGGAGGAACTGTCGAAACTGGGCGGCGCGAAGACGATCCTGGCGACCGTGCCCAATGCACAGGCGGCAAGCGAACTGATCCCCGGGCTGTCGGTCCGCGGGGTGATCATGATCATCGGTGTCGGCGGCGAGCCGATCCAGGTCAGCGCGCTCGACGTCATTGCCACCAACCGGGCGGTCCAAGGGCATGCGTCGGGCGCGGCGATCGACTCTGAGGACACGCTGAACTTCAGCGTGCTTTCGGGGGTCCGGCCGCGCATCGAGGTCATGCCACTTGATAAGGCAAGTGAGGCCTACGATCGGATGATGTCCGCCAAGGCCCGCTTCCGGATAGTACTCACGACCGGGAACTGACTTCCCCGATACGCTGGCCCGCCCCCACCCCGCCAGCGTCGCTGCGGGTGGCTCGCCTCCTGGCGCAATCGCCACCCGCGGCACCCCAAGCGGGGCAGACAATATTCTGTCGCGCCACCGGCGTCCGATCGACGCTCCCGCGCAGTTGGACGGAGAAGATCAATGCCAAGCTCGTCGCAACCTTCCCCCGCCGACGCCCAAGGCCATCGGATTGGCATCGCCGGTCTCGGCAAGATTGGTGCGGCGATGGCGGCGCGCCTTGCTGAGCGCGGCTGCGAGGTGATCGCGTGGAACCGCGATGCGTCCCGTGTGCAGGCAGCCGGTCTGGACTACGCAAACAGCCCATGCGCGCTGGCGGACGCCTGCCACGTGGTGATCACGAGCCTTTTCGACATCGATGCCGTCAAGGCGGTCTACGGCGGCTCCGATGGGCTCACCGCCTGCGCCACCGATACCCTTTTTATCGAGATGAGCACCGTCAGCCCCGCTAGTCAGCGCAGGCTCTCGCTGGAGGTGGCCGCCGCCGGAGGCCGCTTCATCGAATGCCCGGTCAGCGGCACCGTCAGCCCGGCGCGCTCCGGGCAGTTGCTCGGGCTGGCGGGCGGCAGCGAGGATGATGTCGAGGCAGCGCGTCCCACGCTGGCGCATCTATGCAGGCGCATCGTGCACGTCGGCGAAATCGGCGCCGGAGCCCGCACGAAGCTGGCGGTGAACCTTCCCCTCATCGCGTTCTGGCAGTCCTTCGGTGAAGCGATGGCGCTCATGCGCCACGTGAGCGACGATCCCGACTGGCTGGTCGAGCTCTTTGCGGACACAGCGGGCGCCCCCGCCGTCATGAAGGTGAAGGCGGAAGCTCTCGCTGCCACTTTGGGCGGCCACGACACGGTGGAGCCGGCCTTTGACATCGACGCGATGCGGAAGGATCTGAAGCTGGCGCTCGCCGAGGCGGCGGCAGGCTCGTTCACGATGCCAGTGGCGCGGTCGACGCTGACCGCTATGGACGAGGCGTCCGCAGCCGGCTGGGGCCGACGCGACTGCGCCTGGATGCCGGCGTTCTGGGCCGGGAAGGCCGTGCGCGACTAGGCGTGATCACATGAGCTTCTCCGAGCATTCGCCCGCGCTGCTCGCCGTCGCGATTGTCGTTCTTCAGTTCTCGAAGGCTGTCGCTCCCCTGCCCCACCATGTTCGCCGCCGCCGGCTTGCTGCCGGCGCTCTTGGCAGTTACTCCCAAGATCGGCCTGAACCCTGACGTGGCTCTCGCGCTGTTCTTCGCGTCGGCCCGCTGAGACGGCGTTCGATTTTCCCCTGGTCACGATCCGCCTACACTGCTTGAGGGCCTGCCGCTCTACGCTGGGCGCGATCGTCGCCCCACCAGATCGGTGGCCACGGCGGCGATCCTGGCTCCCCGCTGCTGCGCGCGCCGGGGCTCGATGGCGAAGATGGGCTCAACGACGAGCTGGACGAGGCACGCTCGCAGGTGGCTGACGCGGCCGACGCCAGGATAGCTGCCCTCCGTGACAGCGGCGACCTCGGCGCGGGTGCCTGCCTCATCTGCTGGAAAAGCGCGACTGCAAGGAGACTGTCACGACGCGCGGCGATCATTCCCGCGTCGAGGAGTGCCGGATCAGTCGCTCGGGCGCGTCAGCCTATAGTCGCGCGCCGACATTCCGAACCTGTTCGCGAAAGCCGTCGAGAAGTGCGAGGAGGTCGGGAAACCGCAGGCGGCTCCGACCTGCGAGATAGAGAGGTCAGTCGTGATCAGCATCCTGCTCGCGGCGTCGAGCCGGATGCCCGTCAGAAAGCGGTAGGGCGTTTGTCCCACCTTGCGCGCGAAAAGCCTAGCGAAGTGGAACTTGCTGATGCAGGCCTCGGCCGCCAGCTGCTCGAGTGTGAGGGGCATGGCGAAGTGCGCCGACATAAACTCTATCACGCGCGCCAGTCGTTGATCCGAGAGATCTCCGGGACTGCGGCCGGTTCCGTCGGCAGCGTGGGCATGCCGCGTGAGCATATGCACCGCGAGCCATGCGGCCGCCGTTTCGGCATAGAAATCGCCCACTCCCTGCTTCATCGCGTCGGCGAGTGCGAACGCGATCTGGGTGAGCACGGGATCCCGACCGACCACGGAATGGAATGCGGGGACCGCCGAGGACTGGCCAGGCCGGCGTAGATGGTCAGCCGCCGCCTCTAGTTGCGCGAGTGGATAGTAGACGAGCGCCACCTTGAAGTCGCCATCGACCGGCTTCGGGAACCGGTAGCGGGTCTGCTCTCCGGTCCTGTGGATGTTGATCGAGCCCGGGCCGTGCGCGTCGTAGCGCCATTTGCCTCCGGTGAAGAACTCGGCCGAGTACCGCCCCGATATTGTGATGCCGACGCGCGGGTCCGTCGTGGCGACGGACTCATACGGCTCGCTAGACGCCACGCCGGAATGCAGGTCCAGCAGCAGCGAGCGCCAGCCCACATCGCGGCTGGAGACGCGATGCCGGGTTGGGATCACCGACATGCAGCGCAGGGTCTGGGCCGCGATTGAGGGAGCCGAGGCTGCGTCAGTCATGACTGCGGAACCTCGCGGGATTACCGGGCTCCGTGCCGTTCGATATGTCGGCTTTTTCCATATAATCGCCTTCCATGTGATCGGATCCTTTCAGACTCACAAGTCCAAAATGCTCCTAGTTCCCTCGCAGGCGGTGCAGCACGCCGTCGGTAAACAGGAACCGCACCGAGATCATCAGTCAGTCATCACCGGATGAGGCGCGCCTCTCCGCATAACGGACAACGAAGGCATCCCAGACACGCAGCCATTCCGAACCGGTTCGTGCGGTCTTGAAGTCAGGGAAGCCGCTCCGAAGATGCGCCGGCCATAAGGTCGACCGACCACCCTGCCCTCTTTTCGAGGTCGACTGCGCGAAATGCCGCTTCCTATGAGCCGAAGGAGAGCGGCTGGGTGTCGTCCTTCGGACGCTTCGCCGGCAGCGACATGGCGCACGGAGCGGAGTGCAGGAAGGCCGGGACCGGCTCTTCGTCGTGGACCCTCAGGAAAGCGTCGAGGGCAGTTGGGAGCCGGCGGTCGCGGCGATCTTGCGGACCTTGTCCTCGCCGCCGTCTAGCATCGCCGACGCGTACGGGTGGCCGAGCGGCTTCTGATTGTCCCCGTTCATCTGTCGGTCCTCCCCTCGACCCTGCCGGGGGCTGCTGTGCCGTTCAGACAACTGGTTTGCATCTCAATTGCAGGGCCGTTGGCAGTTTGCCCCGGATCTCGGGCCCGAGAGCGGCAAAACGGCGGAAGATCTCGGTTCCTTTGAACGAGGATCCTGCGCCGTCGTCGCGCCCCCTCCCCCCTCTTTCCCAAGCCGCGAGCGGTTAGCGAGCCGGATTCCTGGGGATTCAGGATATCGGGTATGCCCCGAGATCATCGGTCGCTCATCATCGGGTCCGGGCATCACATGATCAGCTGACCCAAGTCGCACCGCAGCGCGTTCCGGAACAAACCGGCTCGGACATTATCGGTGTTGTTGTAGGATTGAGGGGCTCGGCGTTGCTCGAAACTGCCAACGCAGGTAGAACGCAACCTCATTCTCACAAGAGCGGACCAAGATGGCCACTGACCCCTCTGTAAGCACACTAGAGGAGCCCATCGATGGCGGCCTCGACGTCTTGCATCGCAAGGCACTTACGATCCTTAAGCGCATCCGCGATAGCGCGCTCGATCCTGAGACCGGGCAGAAGCGTGCGCCGACTTTCGCCATCTCCAAGGCGGCGGCGCTCGTCAGTCGGACCGCGTCGGCCATTCGCGAGGCGGAACGTGACGGACGGCTTCCTGCACGGGACCGGACAGCATCGGGTCACCGCATACAATATTCGCTCGAAGAGCTTGACCGGATGCGCGAAGTGTTCGGCACCCGACCCTGGCGCGACCCAAGCGACACACCAGCCATCATCTCGGTGTGCAACTTCAAAGGCGGCGTCGGCAAGTCGACGATCGCGCTGCATCTTGCGCAGCATTTCGCGATCAACGGCTATCGCGTCCTGTTCATCGACTGCGACAGCCAGGCATCTTCGACGATGATGTTCGGCTATCGGCCCGACGTCGACCTGAGCGAAGACGATACCCTTTATGGGCACTTCCACAACCCGGAACTACTTGGCGTCCGGAAGATCATCCGCAAGACGCACTTCCATGGTCTCGACCTGATCCCGGCAAACCTGCGTCTCTACAACCTCGAATATGAGATTGCCGGCTACCTTGCGCGCAACCAAAACCTGGCGATCATCGACCTCATCGCTGAAGCGATCGAGTCGGTGGTCGACGACTATGACGTCGTGATCATGGATCCGCCGCCGGCGCTCGGCATGGTCTCGATGGCGGTGCTGCAGGCAGCCAATGCCATGGTCATTCCGGTGCCACCGAGCCTGGTCGATTTCGCGTCGACGGTCTCGTTCATAGACATGGCGCGAACGACGATGAAGCAACTTGAGGAGCTCGCGGGGCGGGGCCGTCCGGTCTACAACTTCATCCGCCTCGTCGGCAGCCGCGTCGACGACAGCAAATCGATGCACCGCGAGATCCTCTCGATGATGCAGCACGTCTTCGGAGGATCGATGAGCAGCTCGGTCATGAAGACCAGCGCCGAGATCGATAATGCCAGCTCCAGGATGAAGACGGTCTTTGAACTGGAGAAGCCGGTGACTTCCCACGCCGTCTACGACCGGTGCCTGAAGCACCTGAACGAAGTGTGCCGAGACATCGAGAAGGAAGTGCTGAGGACCTGGACAAGCCGGGCGGGGGACCGATTTTGATGTTCAGTTGCCACGTGGCAACTGCGCCAATAAACTTGCCTTTGGCTGCCGCATCGATGCCCCGGATTTGCTCTTGTTGCCACGTGGCAACTTCTTGAAAAATGGTTATAAAACAGTGATATATGCGAACCACGAGGCGATTTTGATGATGGCCACGCATGCGGGGCTTTTGCCATCCCAGCGGCTTAGTTGCCACGTGGCAACAAACAGCCTGAACGTCTCATTCGATCGTCGTGATACAGCAGCGGAGCGCGCCAATGAGCAAGGGTAACAAGGGCTTCGGCTCGATGTTCACGGAAGGTCTCGACGACGAAGCGGCGCTCGACCGGGCGACTCCCGCCGAAGGCATCATGGCGAGCCGAAGCCAGACGCTTGCGAGACTTGCCACGGGCAAGACCGTGGCCGATCGGACCGAGTGGGTCGACCCCGCGCGCTGCCGTCCGTGGCGCCTCCACAACCGCGACCTCGACCATCTCAATGAGGTCAGCTGCCGCGATCTCATCGACTCCTTCCTCGCGGCCAAGAAGCAGCGCATCCCGGCCATCGTCCGCCGGATCAAGGACGACCCGGATCATGACTTCGAGATCGTGGCCGGCGTCCGCCGCTGGTGGACGGTCAAATGGCTGCGCGAGCATCACCACCCCGAATTCGACTATCTCGTCACGATCCAGGCCGTTTCGGACGAGGAAGCGTTTCGGGTCTCGGACGTCGAGAACCGTTCTCGCAAGGATATTTCCGACTGGGAGCGTGCCAAGGAATATACCCGGGCGCTGGCCGAATTCTATGACGGCTCGCAGATCGAGATGGCGCAGCACCTCAATCTCTCGCGGTCGTGGCTGACGCGTCTCCTCGACGTCGCACGGTTGCCCGAGGAAATCGTCGCCGCATTCTCGGACACGCATGACATCACCGTCCGTGTCGCACGCGATTTGAAGCCTCTGACCGGCGACGCCCGCGCTTTCAGGCTGATGCGGGACGAGGCCGAGCGCATCGAGGAAGAGCGCCGTGGAAAAGGTGTTCGACTGACCGGGCCGGAGATTGCGAAGCGCCTTGTCCGAGCGACGGTCGAGCCCGTCCGAAAGTCGGGCGGCGAGCACGAGATTGAGGGCAAGAACGGAAAGACCATCCTGCGCTATACCAAGGCGAAGGGAGGTGGGATCACCATCAAAGTTCCGCCACGCACAGGTGCAACAGCGGCGGAACTGCTCAAGGCGATCGAGCGACTGTTGTCGTAGCGCTGACGTTAACAGCGCGCCTGGGGACGTGGGCGTCAAATCACCAGGCGTGGCGGCGCCACTGAGCGACACAGATGAGCACCAACGCCTGCCGGTTAGGTGACCTGCCAGGTGCGTCAAGCGATTAACGCATGATCTGCTGAGCGGAAAGTCACTCTTCCACGAAGGATCGATCGAGGACGCGAACTGATGCCATGGCAGAGCATAGCCCGATCAACGGGCCAGCCTCGACGCGTTCAATTCGGCGTCGCCTGAACGAGGGGTTCGTCGAGCCCTTCGACCGGCAGGGGAGGGGGCACCGGTGTTGAAGCGACGTTGCTTCCTGGGGCGCCGCATTGGAGACGATGGGCGGGAGTGGTCTCCACAGCGGCTGAGCGAAACGCACCGATCTTGACCGAACGCCGGAGCTGGATTTTTGGAGGGCGCTAGGGGGGGCATGACCGAGCGGACGGAAGGCGCCCAGCCGACAGTTTTTTTCGCCTCTGGTTCGCGCGCGCGTCGGCAGCCGCCAGGCCCTTTGCGATACTGCGACACAATCGCCACGCCGATCGCCGTCACGCTTGCTCCCAGCTTCCGGACACGCGAGCATCAGCGGCTGTCACGGCGCAGCCGGCTGCAACGCTCGCTAGCCGTCGCACGGGGAGTATCTGTCAGCAACATGCTGGCTCGTGGCGCAGGTGGCAGCGCTTGTCCCGACGTCGCACCGCCGCAGCCCGTGGCTTCACTGACGTGACGGTGATCGTCAGAGCATGGTCCTGCTGCCGACCGCAAGCCGGCTTCGCATCCGCCGTGCGTGAGGGCCGATCGTGCGCAGCAGCTTCGCCCGCACCCTGCGGCGTGACGTCGAGCCGCCGGACGACCGCCGCTGCAAGAAGACCTTGAACGGCGAGTTCGAGACGCGGGAGGCGGGCGAGGAGCCAGAGGAAGCTGGTGCGATCAGGCGGCCGGCACGTGAACTGGAATGACGAAAAGTGGGACGAAGCAGCCGTTCGCCGGCGCTGTATTGCGCGACCGCTGTTGGAAGAAGCGGACTTTGCCGCTCCTTGCGAAGGGCCGCGTCCGCTCTTCGCTCCAACGCGTTTAAAGCGGACCAGCCAGTCAGTCCCGATTTGCACGCGCAGAAACCGCGGTCATATAGACGCCAGCTCACTGCAAGATCGCAACACGAAGCCGTCCCGGTTGCTCGATCGTCGCTCTTGGTGCCCGACCTGCGCGCACGCGCCGAGCACCGCAACACCAACGTGCACGCAACATCGGTGCTGTATCACGGGCAGCCCGCGCCGGCGGGCGCGCTTTGATCTACCAATTACCAACCATCTATCTACCGATAATGTTGCCGGCCCAACGCCGGTATAATGCATTAATACTGCAGCCAAACATCGTGTGATTTGCGCGCGCCTCCCGTCGCCCGCTAGACCGCAATTCCTGCAATCAACCGCGCGAACGCGAAAGGAACCGATAGAAAGTTCGATTCTTAAAGGCCTGAGCGCCGCGGATGGCGGCGCCGTGACGCCGCCGCCTCTTTTGCAAAGCCAGCGCGAACCCACGGCCGCGTGCCTTAATCAACCAACAATGTTGCGACAGTCAACCGTCCGGCAACCTGTGCAAAGGTTAACGGCGATATGGACGTTACTTACGCGCAACCCGCAACCACACTACAACTTTGACGCGTGCAACAATCAATTATAAGCTTCCGGCAAGCACCGCGTGAGCGCGCAACGCCAGAGACGGCGGCACCAGCCTCGGACATCACCGCGAGGGCAGGGCAGCATGCGCGCTACCGGTCTTCAACCTCGAAGCACCGAAATGGCATTACACTACCAACAATATCGCATGCCTCAACCTCCCATAGCGCTTGCATGGAGCACCCAAATCGCATTACGAACGCCTGCAAATCGCGATGCGGCGACGCGACGAAGGGGACGATAATGACCCGTTTCTGCCGCGCCCGCATCAACCCTGTTCGTCCGCCTGGAGGCTCGATGCCCGTTATTGCCTATGTGTCGCCGAAGGGAGGCGTCGGCAAAACCACCGCGGCGCTCCTGCTTGCCGGGGAAATCGCCGACTCCGGCGGCAGCGTCCGCATCGTGGACGCCGACCCCAATCAACCGCTCTATGAATGGTCCAAGCTCGACGGTCGACCGGAAGCAATCAGCGTCGTCGCATGCCGAAGCGAGAACGAGATCATCGACGAGATCGAACGGGGCGAGGAGGAAGCCACCTTCACACTCGTTGACCTCGAAGGCGCCGCGACATCGGCGGTAACATTCGCGATCAGCCGCTCCGATCTGGTGCTCATCCCCTGCAAGGGATCGCATCTCGACGCGGCGCAGGCGGCACGCGCCATCCAGCTCGTCCGGTCGACCGCCCGCGCAGTCAAGCGGACGATCGACTATGCGATCCTTTTCTCACAGATCCCGCCAGCGCTGCGCTCGTACAATTTCAAGGACATCGAGGCGCAGTTTCTCGACAATGACGTGCCCGTGATGCCGGTGACCATCTTCAATCGCGAAGCCTATCGAACGATCTTCTCGACCGGAGGCACGCTCCGCACGATCAGCGCCGGCGGCGTCGGCAACCTCAACACCGCAATGGAAAATGCAGAGGCCTATGCGCAGGCGGTGATCGAACGGCTGCGCGCACATAAGGCCAATAAGGAGAAAACCGCATGAGCGAGCGCAAGAAACTCGATTTCGGTGGGCTTGAGGAGAGGGGAGGGCGCCGCGAACTGGACCAGCTTCGCGACCTCAGCGAAGATCTTGGTTTTCCCTCCCGCGAACCCGCTTCGCGGCCGACCCCGGCTCCGCGCGGCGCACTCGGCTTTCGCCGACCGGGACGTCCGCCCAGCGACCGTATGATTGCCATCAACGTGCGCGTCTCAAACGAGACCGCAGAGGTGATCTACCGCCTGCGCGACGAAAAGCCCCGCCAGTCGCTGGCCGACGTGATCGACATGCTGGTGGAATTCTATGTGGAGAACGCCGACCGGCGCTGATGTTGCCGCGGCTCAAACGAGCCCGGCACCATCCGCCTCCTCATCGTCCCTCTCGTCCCCCAGCCACGGGAAGGTGTCGCCAAGCGACGCCATCTCCGCGTCGAACGAGGCGAGCAGCGCATCGAGGCCGCCATCCGTTGCGGTGCCGGTCAGGCGCGGCGGGCGCCCTCGCCGCGGGGGAACGAAGCCGCAAGCAACCGCGATGTCCGGGGCCGCATAAACGCGCCAGCTCCTTCGTCCGCTGACCTCGACGAGCAATTCCTCGTCCGCCGCGCGTGCCAGCAGCTTTCCCGCACCCGACAGCCCGAGACCGAGCCGCCGAGCGACCTGCGCCGGGGTTAGCACGGGCATGCGCAACAACAGGCCGGCCAACGGCACAAGTGCTCCAGGGCGGCGCTGGCGCCGCAACACAGCTGCCGAACGCCGCATTTCGCTCTCAAGCATCCGCAGCGCCTTCAGCCCCGCATCCGCGGCGCGCTCGAGATCACCAATCATCCTTCTCGCCGCGGCAACCGCGTCGCGCCGGCTCATCCGCATCGCACGATCGCCGGCAACGAGGCAGGGGAGGGGGGCCGTGCTGAGCCCGAGCCGCTGAACGAGGCCCGGCACCGCAAGCCAGCATCCCAAACCGTCATCGGCCCGCGCATAGCGATCGACCAGCAGGACCAATTGCGAAATCCGCGGCAGCCCCTCCCAACCATCAGGCGGATCGAAACTGTAGGGGAGATCCTGCCGCCAATGCTGCCCCCGGTTTCGTCGCAAGGCGTCCCGCCACCCGGCGAAGCGCGCGAAATCATCGATCACTGTCGAGCGGGGAGGGCGATCCTGCAGTGTTACACCACAACCCCACGAAAAAATGTCGATTTCGTCGATTTCGGCACCTTGAAGCCTAAGGCCGCGCCAATAGCCCGACCAACACGCCCGCAAATACCAAGGCTTCGCCGCGGAACTGACGGAAATCCGGGCGTCAAGCCGTCCGATCGCGGAAGCGGCAGCTTCGATTGGCCGCGCCAGATTTTCGATGTCCCATGCGGACGAGAGCGATCGTTTCGAAGCGAGCATCCGGCCGATTATATCTTGAAAACTTCGTTCCAGTCTATGTTGCCATGAACGCTGAAGCTCGGGAGCATGGTCGGTCTTGCGCGCTCCTACAGGAGCGCGCGCGCGGACCCGAGCGGCCGTGACATACAACGCGCGCATCGAGACAGATCAACGCTGCCCTGCCGTCCCGAAGCGGTGATGGCAAAACGCGACCTCCGCCGAATGCGCACCTGTTCCGGCTGCACGCCCGTTTGGGCTGCATATTCAGTCCGATCGCCTCGCTGATCGATCCTTGAGGGGGATCAGAATGGCTGATGCTTCCGATTTCGGCCTTGAACACGCCATCATGCTGTTGAGGCAGCAACCATTGCGGGGCCGCTGTTCAGGAGGGTGTGGCTCGGATCCGTCCTGGACAATCTCGCGGCAGGGCTGATGGTGGGGCCGTTCGGCCTGGGCTTGCTCGACGATCCCGAGGTCTTGCTCCACACTGCCGAACTCGGCGTCGTCATGTTCCTGTTCATCATCGGGCTGGAGATGCGGCCCAGCAAGTCGTGGAAGCTCCGAAGACAGATTTTCCGACTCGGCCCGGCGCAGGACATCACATACGGCTTCGAGCTGACGCTCGTCGCGCTGGCGGCGGGCCCTAGCCTTCCGGTCGCCACGATGGGTGCGATGGGCTTCGTCCTGTCCTCCACGGCCGTCATCATGCACTTGCCCGACGAGGAGGGGGAGACATCGTCGGCGGCCGGCCGGTGGTTGCTCAACCAATCTTCCGGATCATTGCAGGGGCGGGTGCGCGCAAGATGCTCACTGCCGCCGCGCTGCTGATGGTGCTCGGCTCGGCAGTGTTCATGCAAAGCGTCGGGCTATCGATGGCAATGGACATGAGATCCTCATATGCATCGACAAACCGGAAGCGGCAGACGGGATCGTGGCGCTGTGCCGGTCGGAATTTGCGATGGCCAAGCTCTATGTACGCGCGTTCAACCGCGGCGATGCGTTGCGCCTGATCAAGGCCGGCGTGGAGTTCCAGATTCACGAGACGTTCGGGTCCGCGCTGGCGTTCAGCGAGGCCGTTCTTGGAGGGCTTGGCTTCGACCAGGCGCAGACTCAGGGGACGATCGAAGATCGTCCGCGCGCGCAACCAGGAGCGCGTCGAGATCGAATTGGTCGCCGGCCTCGCGGCAGGCCGCAAGATTGCTCCGCGGCATTGCGGAAACGCCGGACCCAGCCCCTTCTTCAAAACGCGATCTGCTGCCGCCGAATAGCACACCGAGCGATCGCGCCTCGCCGGCCTTTCAAAACAATTTGTGCTACAAATTCTTTACTGGACGGCGAGGTATGTTATCGACTGGCTCAAGGTCAAAAAGACCAGCAACAGGGGGGGGACTGCGGCATTCGTCGGCCGGACCTTTCCCATATTTCGGGAGAGTGGAGAATGCGCGCGAACTTTCGGCGGAAAATGAGCCTGCTGTGCGGCGGCGTTGCCGGCATATCGTTCGCCCTGATGCTGGCCATCGATCCGGCAGCGGCGCAGAATACGCCCCCCGCTTCTTCCCAAACGGCGACACAGCCCCCCGCCGACACGCCCACGGGAACCGCGGCCCCCGAACTGCCCGGTGGTGCCGAAGACATCATCGTCACGGGTTTCCGGGCCTCCCTCAGCAGCGCGCTCAACCAGAAGCGCAGCGAGACGGCCGCCATCGACAGCATCGTCGCCGAGGATATCGGCAAGTTTCCCGACGCCAATCTCGCCGAATCGATGCAGCGCCTGCCCGGTGTCGCGCTCTCCCGCGGCGACGGCGGTGAGGGCAAGAACATCTCCGTGCGCGGCCTTGGGGCGACCTTCACCCGCGTGCGCATCAACGGCATGGAGGGCACGTCGCAGACCGGCGCTTCGGACATCTATGGCGCGGGCAATTCGGGCCGCTCGTTCGACTTCAACGCCTTTCCCACCGAGATTTTCTCGTCGCTCTCCGTCCGCAAGACGCCGTCGGCCGACGTGGAAGAGGGGTCGCTTGGCGCCACGGTCGACCTGAAGGCGCCGCACCCGATGGACTACCGGCAGGACTTCGTCTTCACCGCGACGGGCCGCGGCATTTATAATCAGGTCAGCAAGAAGGTCGATCCGCGCGCTTCGGCGCTGATCTCCAAGCAATTCCTTGACGGCACGTTCGGCGTCCTTGGATCGATCGCCTATTCCAAGCGCAATCTTCGCGAAGTGGGCTATTCGGCTGTCAACATCCTCCCGGCCTATATCGACGGCGGCTTCTGCTCACCGATCGGTTATGCGCCGCAGAATCCGGGAAACAACGCCGCGCGCGGCACCACAGCGACGAACTGCAGCACCAACAATCCGCGGACCAGCACCGTCGAGGCCTATAACAGGATCCAGAGCCTGCGCGGCATCACCAACCAGCCGGGCGGCGGCGCCTTCCTGCCGCGCATCCCGCGCTATGTGAATTCGGAACAGGATGCGGAGCGCATCGGCGCCACGCTCAGCCTGCAATGGAAGCCGGATGAGAATACCGACATCTCGGTCGACGGCATCTACTCACGCTTCGAAGTCGAGCGGCGCGACAATTATATCGGCGCGATCTCCTTCGGCCGCACCGCCACCAATGGCGGCAAGCCGATGACATCGGTGCGCGACATCGAGTTCGATGACAACGGCTCGCTCGTCTACGGCCTTTTCGATGGCGTCGATGTTCGCTCCGAAGGGCTGGTCGACCGGTTCGTCTCCACCTTCAAGCAGGCGAACCTCAACTTCGAGCATCGCTTTACCGATCGGTTCAAGGCGTCCGGCATCATCGGCTATTCGCACTCGCGCTTCTACAGTCCGCAGCGCTTGCAGACATTCATGGACATCATCGATGTCGATGGCTTCTCGATCGATTTCCGCGACGGCGGCAACGTGCCCATCATCGGTTTCGGCGCGGATGTCTCCGATCCCAACAGCTTCCGCTACGGCCCCAGCCCCGACGGCAACTTCACCGTTATCGGCGGGTTCAGCACCGCAGGCCGGCCGCTGACGCAGGATACCAAGAACAAGACCTTCGAGCTCAACCTCGATTACAATGTGACCGACAATTTCACGCTCAAGGCAGGCGGCCAGTTCCGCGAAAGCGATTATCAGGTCCGCGGCCGCAACCTGATCCCGAGCCTGGTGCCGGTGCGCGCGCTGCCGCCGGGAACCTCGCTCGCCGACATCACCCGGCAGATCTCCAACTTCAGCAATCTGCTCGGCAGCGGACCCGATTCTTTCGCGGCGATCGACTCCGAGAAATGGAAGGAAGCGTTCGGCTTCGACGATTTCGAATATTGCGGCGTCGAATGCGGCGCGGCGCGCTCGGGTGTCCGAGAGCGGATCAAGAGCGGCTATCTGATGGTGACGTTCAATACGGAGGACATGCTGCCGATCTCGATCCGCGGCGACGCGGGCGTGCGCTACGTGAAAACCGAGCAGTTCTCGTCCGGCTACATCCCGGTCGCGGCGCCGGCGGGCGCGCCCTTCCCGACGGTGGGGCGCCTCGGCGAAGTCGATCGGTCCTATGATGACTGGTTGCCTTCGGTGAATATCGTCGCGGAACTGACCCCGAAGCTGCTGGCACGGTTCTCGACGGCGAGCGTGCTGTCCCGCGCTGAACTCGGCCTGCTGACGCCGACCGCCGGCGTCACCGTCGCGACGCGGACCGGCAATGTGAACAACCCGTTCCTCGATCCCGTCCGCGCCGACACGATCGATGTCGCGCTGGAATGGTATTTCGCGCCGGGGTCGCTGCTGTCGGTCGCATACTTCCACAAGGACATCAAATCCTACATCCAGCAGGTGTCGGCGCAGGTGCCCTACAGTTCGCTCGGCCTGCCCGATGCACTGCTGGACGGAACCCCGTCCACCCCCGCTGACATCTTCACCGTCAACCGCTCGACCAACACGCCAGGCGGGCCACTGAACGGCGTCGAAGTCAACGCGCAGTTCCCGTTCCGTTTCCTGCCCGGCCCCTTCTCGAACTTCGGCGTTCTGGGCAGCTACACCTTCGTAAAATCCAAGATCGAGTATATTATCTCGCCGATATTGAGGACGACGGACGATCTGATCGATCTGTCCAAGCACGCGGCCAGCGGCACGCTCTATTATGAAGACTCCAAGTTCAGCATCCGCGGCACGGCCAGCTATCGCGGTGCGTTCAACCGCGCCATTCCGTCGGGCGCCAATGACAGCGACGTCCGCGCCAACAAGTCGACGCTCTTCGTCGACGGCTCGGCCTCATACAACCTCACCGAGAATATCCGTATCATCGTCGAAGGGCAGAACCTGACCGACGAGCGCAACACGCTCTACATCGACAGCCGCCGCCAGGATCCGCTGTTCGAAACCCGGCAGGGCCGCACCTTCACCGTCGGTGCCAGCGTCAAGTTCTGACGCGCCGCCGGGTGGCAACCGCGCCCCGATCCGATCCGGACCGGATCGGATCGGATCGGGGCGACCGGGTCTATTCGAAAATCAAACCCTGGCCAGCACCGGCCTTCAGCGGCGCCCCCTTGCGCAGCATCGCGATGACTTCCGCGCCGGCGAGCAGCACCGGCCCATAGCCATGCGCGGCGCGCACATGCCGCGGCCGGAAATAGTAGAAGGCAGGGTCGAAGCCGACACCGGTGCCGACGCACACATCCTCCACCTCGCCGGCGTCGTTCACCTTGGTCGAAACGCCATGCCAGGCGAGCATCGCTACCGGCGCATAGCTGCGGCGGTTCAGCCAGCCGCGATTGACCGCGCGCGCGATGCCATAGGCGTACATCGCGCTCGCCGAGGTCTCGAGATAGCTGTCGTCGCGGTCGAGCAACTGGTGCCACAGGCCGACGCCCGACTGGGTTCTGGCGAGCCCGGCCGCATGCGCGCGCAATTGTGCGAGGATCGCCGGGCGGCCGGGGTGGTCGGCGGGCAGCACCTCGAGCAGTTCGACCATCGCCATCAGCGCCCAGCCGTTGGCGCGGCCCCAGTGGAAGGCGGGATGCGGATCCATCCCCTCCGCCCAAGCATGCATGTAAAGACCCTTCTCGGGCACGAACATGCGCTGCGAAAATTGCTCGATCTGCCGGACCGCATCATCGAAATAGCGCCGCTCGCCGGTAAGCGCCCCCATCTGCGCAAGCCCCGGTACGCTCATATAGAGATCGTCCAGCCACAATGTGACGGGGAGGGGGCGTTCGCGCGCGAGCGTTCCGTCAGCAAGGCGGAACTGCCGGTTCGCGATCCAGTTCAAATAGACGTCGATCTGCGGACGCACATTGGTCTTCGCGAGACCGGCGCGCTGTGCCTTGATGAGCGCAGCGGACATCGCACCGCTGTCGTCGAGCCGTCCAGGGGCCAGCATGTTGCGGATCGGCGTCGCCGCGGGTGCAAGCTTTGACGTGCGATAATGGGCGGCGATGTCAGCGACGAAGTTGATGCGGTCGGCAGCATAGCGGGTGTAGCGCGCATCGCCGGTCACTTCGCCCGCGAGCATCGCGCCGGCATAGGTCACACCCCATTCGTAGCTGGTGAGGATGAAGCCGGGCTTGAATTTCGCCCCCGCAGCCGCGCTCGCCACTGGCACGGCACGACCTTCGGCGTCGGTGAGCATCATCGGCGTCTCCCGCTCTATATAGCCGAGCACACGGCCCATCACCGTTTTCACCGCCTCTTCGGACGGGCGGGAGTAGGGCGTCGGATATTCGGGGGACAGGCGCGTCGGCCCATCGGTCGCGACGTCCACCACGGCGCGACTCATCGGTGCGGAAAGGCCGGCCTGTGCATATGCGCCCTGCACGGCCGGCATGACCGCGATACAGGACGATATCGCAGCACTGGTCCGGAACGCCCTTTTCATCATCCTCATCCTCGTCATTCTCGTTGCAATTTGTCATATAACATCATGACTGCCATCGCATGACAATCCAGCCGGCCAATGAATTTGTCGGATCTGGATATGGGAGAGAGAGTATGACGACCGTCGTCGATCGCCGGACATTCCTTGCCGGGAGCGTGTTGCTGGCGGCGGGTGCTCATGCGCGCCCGCCCGAAGATGACGGGTGGGGCGGGGCAGGCGCCATATTGGAGCGGGTACGCGCACCGCGCTTTCCGGCCAGGATCTTCGACATCCGCCGCTATGGGGCGCCACCCGGCGGCACCGTGCTCGCAACGCAGGCGATCGCGGATGCGATCACGGCCTGCGCCAGCGCGGGCGGCGGCCGCGTGCTGATCCCGGAGGGGCGATGGCTGACAGGCGCGGTTCGGCTACAGTCCAATGTCGAGTTGCATGTCGCCGAAGGCGCAACGCTCGCCTTCAGCCAGGATCCCGCACACTATCCGATCGTCGCCACGCGCTTCGAGGGTGTCGAGCTGATGGGCTATTCGCCGCTCATCTACGCGAGCGATGTCCGGAACGTCGCGGTGACGGGCGCGGGGCTGATCGACGGGCAGGGGCGGTCCTGGTGGTCGTGGAGCGGCGGCGCACGCTATGGCTGGCGGGAAGGGATGCCCAATCAGCGGCCGGCACGATCCCGGCTGTTCGCGATGGCGGAGGAGGGGGTGCCCGTCGCCCAACGCCGCTTCGCGGACGGAAGCTATATTAGGCCGAGCCTGATGCAGTTCCAGCGTTGCAGCGACGTGCTGATCGAAGGCGTGACGCTGAAGGACTCGCCCTTCTGGAACGTGCATCCGGTGATGTGCCGCAATGTCATCATGCGCAACGTGACGGTGACTGGCCACGGCCCCAACAATGATGGATGCGATCCCGAATCGGTGGACGGCATGCTGATCGAGGGCTGCATCTTCGATACCGGGGATGACTGCATCGCGATCAAGTCCGGCCGCAATGCCGATGGTCGCCGCCTCAAAAGGCCGACGCGGGACATCCTGATCCGCGGCTGCACGATGAAGGCTGGCCATGGAGGGGTCGTGATCGGCAGCGAGGTCTCCGGCGGCGTCGAGAATGTGTTCGCCGCGCAGTGCCGGATGAGCAGCCCGGACCTCTGGTATGCCTTGCGCTTCAAGACCAACGCCGTCCGCGGCGGACGCATCGCGCATGTTCGCGCGCGCGACATCGACGTAGGGCAGGTCGGCAAGGCGGCGCTGACCTGCGACTTCAACTATGAAGAGGGCGCGCGGGGCGCCTTCATTCCCGAACTCGACGATGTGGTGGTCGAACGGCTGACCGTCGCCAACGCCATCCGCGTGCTCGATTGCCAAGGATTGCCCCAGGCACCGGTAGGCTGCCTCACGCTGCGCGATTGCCGCTTCGATGGCGTGACGCAACCCAGCATCGTCAAGCGCATCGATGCTCTCACGCTTGAGCGCGTCGCGGTCAACGGAACGCGCGTCAGCGCCCTCTGAGCGCCGTCCTCATTTCCGGGCCGGGCAGGGGAGGGGGGCTGACTTCAGCGCAGCGCCGGTGGTCTCGTGCGCGCGATCCACGGCGAAGCGTTCTCATAGGCGTGGCCCAGTTGCAGGACGGCGAGATCTGCATTTCTCCGGCCGATGAGCTGGATGCCGATCGGCAGGCGCTGGGCTCCGCCGAAGCCTGCCGGGATCGCCAGCACCGGCAGGCCGGCCATCGTTGCCGGCAGCGTGACTTCCATCCAGCGGTGATAGGAGTCCATCGCGACGCCGGCGATCTCGCGCGGCCAATGCTGTTCGACGTCGAACGGAAAGACCTGCGCGGCAGGGAGCGCAAGGAAGTCGAAGGTCTCGAACGCCTTGCGGAAGGCTTCGAAGATGCGGGTGCGGCCTTCCGATGCCTTGGTGAGCTGCGGCGCGGTCAGCGCCATGCCGCCTTCCACCTCCCAGATCGCCTCGGGCTTGAGCAGCTTGCGCTTGGCGGGATCATCGTAAAAGCCCTGCAGATCGGCACCCACCGACCAGTGGCGCAACGTCACTGCGGTGCGCCACATCGCGCCGGCATCCTCGGACAGGCTTGCGCCTTCGACCTGCATGCCGATCGTGCGGAAGGCGGACAGCGCCTGTTCGCAGGTCTGCGTGATCCCGGCTTCCATCGGCAGCGCGCCGCCGAGGTCGCCGAGCCAGCCGATGCGCTTGCCCTTCCAATCCCGGTCGAGCGGCTGCGCGAAGATCGCGGGATCGTCGGGCTGCGCGAAGGGCGCGCGCTTGTCGGGGCCGGCCTGCACCGACAGCAGCAGCGCGACATCGGCGACGCTGCGCGCCATCGGCCCCGACGTCGCGAAATTCTGCCAGAACAGATCGCTGTTCGGGATCGAGGGAACGCGGCCCCATGAGGGGCGGAAGCCGAAGATATTGTTCCACGCGGCGGGATTGCGCAGCGATCCGCCGAAATCGCTGCCGTCCGCCACCGGCACCATGCGCAGCGCCAGCGCCACCGCGCCGCCGCCGGTGCTGCCCCCGGCGGACTTCCGCGGATCGAAGGCGTTGCGCGTGATCCCGAAAACCGGGTTGTAGGAATGCGATCCCAGCGCGAATTCGGGCACATTGGTCTTGCCGACGAAGATCGCCCCGGCCTCGCGCATGCGGCTGACGACCAGCGAGTCCGCCGCGGGGATATTGTCCTTCAGGATCGGCGAGCCCTGGGTGGAGGCGATGCCCTTGACGGGCGCCGTATCCTTTACCGCGTGCGGAAAGCCGTGCAGCACGCCCACAAACCGGCCCGCGGCGGCGGCCTCGTCCATCGCCGCCGCCTGCCGAAGCACGGCCTCATGATCGACGCGCGACACGATGGCGTTGAAGCGCGGGTTCAGCGCATCGACATGCGCGAGATGCGCGGTCATCAATTCGCGCGCGGACACATCCTTCTTCCGGATCGCCTGCGCCAGCGACACCGCGCTCATCTCCAGCAATTCGCTCATCGGTGCCGATCCCTTGGTGGCGGCCAGCGCGGGGGCGGCGACGAGCGCTGGCACGGCGGCGAGCACGGTACGACGATCGAGGCTCAGAGGCGTCATCGCGGGCAAGTTTCGATCTCCAGTCACAGATGCGCGTCGTACCAGGCGAGGATCCGCCGCTGCATGTCGAGCTGATGCTCGAACTCGAATATACGGTGGGGCTCCCGGGGGTAGGCGATCATCGTCGCATCCTTGCCCAGCAGCCGCAGCCCCCGATAGAAACCCAGCCCCTGCCCGATCGGAACGCGCCGATCCTCCTGCCCGTGCAGGACGAGGACGGGAACGGTGACGCGATCGACCGCGCGCATCGGCGAGGATGCGTCCATCTGCGCGATGGCGGTCGGCGGCAGCCCGAAATAGGAGGTCACGAAATCGGGCGTGTCCATCGCCATCGCCGCGTTGAACTGGTCGGTCAGCGCGGCGCCAATCACCGCCGTCTTGAAGCGCGTGTCATGCGTCACTGCCCAGGCGGACATGAAGCCGCCATAGCTCCAGCCGCCGATCCCGATCCGTGCGGGATCGCTGATCCTGCGCGCGACCAGCATGTCGACGCCATCCACGACATCCTGATAGTCGCGCGTGCCCCAGCCCCTGGTATTGCCGCGCGCGAAGGCGCTTCCCTGCCCGGAAGAGCCGCGCGGATTGGGCAGCAGCACGACATAGCCATGACTGGCGAGCAGTTGCGCCCAATCGATCCAGCTTCCCTGCCAGCCGATGTTCCAATTCTCGTGCGGCCCGCCATGCGTCAGGACCACCGTCTTCGCGGGCTTGCCGGCGCGATGCGCGGGCGGCGTCACCAGCACGCCGTAGATCGGCTGCCCGTCGGCGCTGCTGGTCCAGCGGACCTCCTCGACCTTGCCGAGCGCGCGGCCGCGGATCTGCGGGTTGATGTCGGTCACCAGCCGCAGGCTGCCGCGGCGCTGGACCCAGATGTCGGCGGGCCGATCCGCCTGACTGCCGACCAAAGCGATGCTGCCATCGGCCGCCGCCGAGAAATCCTTGATCCGCCCGTCGAAGCGGATCAGCGGCTTGAAGCGACCGGCCGGCAGGTCGACGCTGAACAGCACGTCGCGCGTATTCACCGCCGTGCGTGCGCGCAGCGTGCGATCGTCACCGCCCCATTCCACCTCGCGGATCGTGCCGTCGAGCGATGCGCCGAACTGTTGCACGGCCCCGCTCGCGACCTCGGCGACGAAGGCACGGATGCCGATCAGCCCCTCTTCGGGCGCTGTGAAGGCGAGGCGGCTGCCGTCGGGCGACCAACTGCCGGTGCTGTAGACGCGCTTGAACACTGTGCGTTCGACCGTGCCGGTCGCGGCATCGATCAGGAGCAGGTCCGAATGGTAGAACAGGTCGTTGGGGCCGCCGGTCGCCGCCGCGCGCACCGCCAGGCGTTTGCCATCGGGCGACCAGCTCAGATCGGTGACGTCGCGACCGGCGATCGCGATCCGCCGCACCGCGCGCGATGCCGGATCGAGCAACCACAGCAGCGTGGTAGCCTCCGCCGCGTCGACCTCCACGGCGTCACGTTTGGCCGCGCGCGCGGCTTTCGCTTCGGCGGATGGCGGATCGGGGGCGAGCAAGGCGATGCTCCGCCCGTCCGGCGACCAGCGATAGAGGCGGATGTCGCTGCCGATATCGGTCAGCCGCTGCGCCTCGCGGCCCGAGGCCGGGATCAGCCAGAGCTGGCGCGACGAACCCGGATGATCGGTCAGGAAGGCGATACCGGAGCCGTCAGGCGACCATTGCGGACTGCCCTCCAGCGCGGTGCCGGCGGTCAATCGCCGCGGCGGTGCGCTGCCGTCCGTCGGAACGACCCAGATCGCTGACCGGGTGGGGCGGTGGGTCGCGATCGTCGGCTGCGTGACATAGAGCAAATGGCGGCCATCCGGGGAGATCTCGACGTCGGTGACGTCGGTCAGCCCCATGATGTCCTCGGGCGTGATGGGCGCCAGTTCGGCCGGTGCGGCGGCGCCCTGTGCCCATGCCGCCGGCCCCGCGGATCCGGCCGAGAGCGCCAGCGCTGCCGCCAGCATGCCGGTCCGCAACCATCCCTCACGGTGCTGGCGACATGTCATGATAGGCTGCCTGCCGGCGTTCAGAACTGCAGCCGCGCGCCGATCGTCATGTAGCGACCGATCACGTCATAATAGGGCGAGAAGCCCGAACTCGGCGGCGGATCCTTGTCGAACAGGTTGGCGATGTCGCCGAACAGCTCGAAATGCTTGCCGTCGCCGATCGGAATCTTCTGGCTGAGCTGCAGATCGACATAGGCATAGGCGGGGATATGGTTGTTCGCCAGGGTCGGGATCGTGCCGTTCCAGTCGCCCGACGAGATGTAGCGCGCGCGCACCAGCCCGCTGAAGCTGTCGCTGGCATAGGCGATCGAGGCATTGGCGCGGATGCGCGGCACGCCGTTGACGAACGCGCTGCCCTGCGTCTTCACATAGTCGATCTTGGTGATGCCATCGTCGGTGCTGAAATTATTCACCCAGGTTCCGATGAGCCGAAAGGTGAGGCGGCCATTGGCGGCATTGTTGACCGGCATGGTATAGGCCAGTTCCGCGTCGATCCCGTCGGTCTTGAACTCCGACAGATTGACCTGCGACGATGTGATGCTCTGGATGAGCCCCGCGCTGTTGCGGTTGATATAGCGGCAGAGGCTGGTGTTGCCGGCAAAGCAGCGATCGACGATGTTCTGCGCACCGATCGTGGTGATGACGTCGCGGATCGAGATGTTGAAATAGTCGATCGAGGCGGTCAGCCCGCGCAACGGCGCGGCGGTAAAGCCGGCTGTCCAGGTGTTCGCCGTTTCGGGGTCGAGAACGGCGTTGCCCCCGCCATAGACCAATGTGTTGTTGTTGCCGTTGGACGGGTTCAGCGGATCGAAGATGCCGATATAGCCGACCGTTGCGGACGAATAGAGTTCGCTGATATTGGGTGCGCGGATGTCGCGCGATCGGGTGACGCGGCCGATCAGGCCGGGGAGGAATTCGTTGGTGGCACCCAGCTTCCACGACCAGATCGAGCCGCTGGTGCTATAGTCGGAAATCCGCGCCGCGCCGTTCAGCTCCAGCTTGTGGAACAGCGGCACATCCTTCAGCACCGGCACGACCAGTTCGGCAAAGGCTTCCTTCACATTGTAGCGCCCCGAATAGCCGCTGAAATAGAAGGTGTTGAACGCCTTGGCCTCATCGAGTTCGCCGATCGATGCCGAGGTCGAAAGCCGCCGGCCTTCGGCACCGACCGCGATTGAAACCGGGCCCGCGGGCAGCTCGAACGGCTCGCCGCGCAGCGAGACGCCATAGGTATCCAGCTTGTCGATGCCGTTGAAGCGCGGCGTGCCCGTCACATAGTCGATCGCCGCCTGGCTGGGCGCGCCTTCGCCGAACAGGTTGATCGGCACGCATCCGCTGTTCGCATTGGTCAGCGCCACGCGGCAAACCGGCTGACCGGTCGCCGGATTGATCACGGAATCGACCGCGTTGGCGAAGTTCTGCGTGATCAGAAAGCCGGGCGTGCGCATCTTGTTGCGATATTCGCCGTGGCTGTAGTAGCCGCCATAGCGCCAACGGCCGTCGGCGAAACTACCGTCGAGCGCGATCGTACCCTGGATGCTGCGCCTGTCGAGGTTGATCCTGCTGTAGGACAGATCCGCGTTGTAGCGCGCCATCGTGAAGCTGGTCTGGCCCGCGTCCGCCAGGGTCTGGCGGATGGAATCGCTCAGGAAGGCATTCTCGGACCGGATCGTCACGCTGTCGAGGTGGCTGCCGAACCAGGTATAGTCGTTATAATAGCGCGAATAGTTGAGGTCGGCGCTGATCTTCAGCGTGTCGGTGAGGTCATAGGAGGCCTTGGCCATCGCCGCGTAGCGACGCTGCGGCGTGATCAGCGGGCTGCGCTCATCGTCCGAGGGACCTTCGCCTCCGATCATGCGCGTGCCGATGACGGTGCCGATGTCCGGCGTGCGCAGCGTGCCGTCGGGATTGAAGCCCTGGCCGCGCAGCACGCCCGAGGTGATGTAGCCGCCGATCAGCCGCGTCGCATGGCCGACATCGGGGGTGAGCAACTGGTTGTTGATGTTGGCGAAGCGGCCGGTGTTCTTGCGCGCGGTCTTGGTGAGGATGCCGTCATTCTCGACGAACTCGCCACCGATGACGAAGCGGCCGCGACCGGCCGCGAACCGGGTGCCATATTTGCCCTCGAACATGATCTGTCCGGCGTCACCGCGTGACGAGATGCCGGCGGACGTGCCGAGACGCAGACCTTCATAATCGCCGATGATCAGGTTGACGACGCCGGCCACCGCGTCCGACCCCCAGGCCGCCGAGGCGCCGCCGGTCACGATGTCGACATTGTCGACCATGATCGAGGGGATGATGTTGAGATCGTCCGTGACGAGTCGACGGCCATTGACCAGGATCAGCGAGCGGCTGTTGCCGAGACCGCGAATGTTGACGGGAAATCGGCCCGCATCGGTGTTCGTGCCCGAGGTCTGCGGGGAGGAGGACGCCTTGAACTGGGGCAGGTCGGCAAGTGCTGCGCCGATATTGACCCGACTGACCGTCCGCAACTCCTCTTGCGACATGCGCAGCAGCGGGGTCGGCGATTCATAACCGGGGCGATCGATGCGCGAACCGGTGACAACGATCTCGTTCGCTTCGACCGGCGCGGCTGAAGCATAATCGCTGGGTTCGTCATCGCGCGCTTCGCTGGCGGGCGGGGAAACCTGCTCCTGCGACGATCGCGCCGCTGCGGCGTGGATGGTGATGATCCCGCCGCCATCCGCCTTGCTTGCGGAAAGGCCGGTGCCCTGCAGAAGCAGCCGCAGCCCCTCGTCGACCGTGTAGCTGCCGCGGACGCGATTGGTGCGCTTTCCGCGAATGACGGTTCCGCTGGCGAGAATCTGGACGCCGGCCTGCTTGGCGAAGGCGGGGATGCCGCGCCCGGCGGGCTGCGCCGGCACATCGATCGGCCGCCGTTCCGCTGCAGCCGCCGGCGCGGCGCTCGCGACCATTACGATCGCGGCACACCCCGCCATCAAGCTTTGCTGAACCGTCAGGCCGAAATTGGATCGCTGCATGTTTCTCACCCCCAAAGGCCTTCGATTGCTTGAGGCCTCAAGTGAAGAGACGGACGGCACGGCGCTTTCCGATGCGATGTGACGAAAAAATGACGCGTCGGTTGCGGTCTGATGCCCTGGCGACGGCGCAAGTCATTCGAACTAGCGGGAAAGATGAATTTCGTCGCCCCGCACAATAACCGTCGCGCCGAGCGTCGCCCCCACCGCCCGTGCGAACTCCTCCGGCTGGTCTACGCGGAAATAGCCGACCATCGGCTCCTGCCGCAGGTTGGGGCTGTCGATCACCAGCCGCCGGCGGTTGTAGCGGTTCAACTCGTCCGCCGCGAAGGACAGGGTCTCGCCGTTCAGCGCCAGTTCGCCCGTGCGCCATGCCAGCATACGCTCGGCCCCCTCGGGCGCGGTCTCCACCTTGATCATAGGCGCCGCGTTGGCGACGAAGCCTTTCGATCCGGCGGCGATGCGCGTGCGGCGATCCTCTTGGCCGTCGATCCAGACTTCGACGACGCCCTCGGTCACGACGACGTTCGCGCCATCATCATAGCGACGGACGGAGAAGGCGGTGCCCACGGCCTGAACGCGCACATGCCCGGCCTCGACGACGAACGGGCGTGACCGGTCATGCGCGACCTGGAACCATGCCTCCCCGGTCTTGAGCGCCACCGCGCGGCGCTTGTCGCCCATGCTGACGGCTATGTCGCTCGCGGTGTTGACCGAAGCGACCGATCCGTCGGGCAGCGGAACGCGGCGGATCTCGCCGACGCCCGTGCCGATCTCGATCGCCGCGGGGGACAGCAGGTAGACACCGGAAATGCCCGCCGCCGCCAAGCCGGCAGCCATGCCACCACCGACGAGAAACCCCCGCCGAGACCATCGCCTTGAGGGCGCTGGTTCGGGTTCCGGCACCGCCGTGGCTGAATCGGTCAGGGCGCGTCCGCGATTGAGGTAGGCGAGCGTCGCTTCGGCGCGCAGCAGCGCACCATGACGGCGCGGATCGGCGCCGAGCCAATCATCCAGTTCGCGCTGCGGCTCTGCGTCGAGCGGCCCATCTTCGAGACGGATCGCCCAGCGCGCAGCGGCGTCATGATCATCTGCGCTGTTCGTCACCGTCCGTCTCTCTCATCCTCGTTTGTGGCGCGCCGGCCGGACTGTCGTCCGCCGCGGCGATCGCCTTCATGATCAGCTTCAATCCGCGCACTGCCTGCGCCTCGATCGTATGTTCCGGCAGCCCCATGCGCGCCGCGATCTCGCGCTGCGGCACGCCCTGGATGCGGCGCAGTTCGAAAATCTCCCGGCAGCGGTCGGGCAGCCCGGCGATCAACTGCCGCACCCGGTCCAGTTCCTGCCGCGCGCTGACGCGGCGTTCGGGGCCGGGATCCTCGTCGGCGAGGGTCAGCGCCTCGGCCTCGGTCAGGCTGTCGATCCGCACAATCCGGTCGCGGCGAACGCGATCAAGCAATACGGTCCGGGCTGTGGAGAAGAAATAGGCGCGGCCGGTGCGGATGTGCGATACGTCGTCAAGCCGCGATATCTTTACATAGGCATCCTGAACGATGTCGTCGATTTCGCTCTCGGGCACGGCCATGCGCCGGAGCCGGGCACGCAGATCCCCCTCGTGCGGGACGATATTACTTCCCACCCAAGCGACAATCTCGCGCCTATCACGTCCCAAATGTCTGTCCGTCTGTTTCGGCCGCTATATCCAGGACGATCGGTAGCAGCATTTCCGATGGGTGATTGCCCCGGATGTGCGAATTTTTTGGCACGGCGCGGGGATAGGCCCCGCCGGGCTCATAATTTTGCCTGGGTGGACCGCGGCGTCGCCAGCAGAAGATTGGTTTCGGAGGCGGTGATGCCGGATACGAGGCGCAGACGCCGCAACACTGCGTCCAGATCCGTCAGGCTCTCGGCCGAAATCTCCAGCACCAGATCCCATTTGCCGTTGGTGGTGTGGATCGCACCGATCTCCGGGAAGCTCGTGAGCGCGTCGATCACCCGCGCGGCCATGCGCCCCTCGACCTCGACCAGGGTCACGCCGCGGACGGGCATCGCGACGGCATCCGAGCGCAGGATGACGGTATAGCCGATGATGTCGCCGCGCGCCTCAAGCCGCTCGATCCGGCTGCGCGCGGTGGCGCGCGAGATGCCGAGTTCGAGCGCGAGGTCAGATACGCTGCGCCGCGCATCGTGGCGCAGGCAATTTATCAAACGTCGATCGAGATCATCCATCTTTGATCAATCTGGGCTGTTGGGGTTTCCAAAGTGATAGAAAGCTCTGCGATTTTTGGCAATTTGCAGCGTTTGGATCGCCAGCAGCGCTCGCTACCATCGCTGCAGGCGGAGGCTGATGGGCACCTCCATTCGGCCACTCCGCCTTCCCTCAATGCGCGTCTCGCGGCTGCCTTCCCGGGCGGCCCCTCCCTGACAGATTCAACAGGATGTGCCGACCACATGACCGCTCAACTCAACATCGTGCCCTTCGTCAGCGTCGACAATATGATGAAGCTCGTCCGCTCCGTCGGCATCGAGCGCTTCCTCCTCGAACTGTGCGACTATGTGGAAGAGGATTTCCGGCGCTGGGACCGGTTCGACAAGGTCGCCAGGCTGGCCACCCATTCGGTGGACGGTGTGATCGAACTGATGCCGACGTCTGATGGCGAGGCTTATGGCTTCAAATATGTCAACGGCCACCCGAAGAACGGCAAGGGCGGGCGGCAGACGGTGGTGGCGTTCGGCGTTCTCGCCGATGTCTCGCACGGCTATCCAGTGCTGCTCAGCGAGATGACGATCCTGACCGCGCTGCGCACAGCCGCGACCTCCGCCGTTGCCGCCAAATATCTGGCGCCCAAGGGCGCGCACACGATGGCGATCATCGGCAATGGCGCGCAGTCCGAATTCCAGGCGGTCGCGATGAAAGCGCTGCTCGGCATCGATCACGTTCGCCTTTATGATATCGATCCTGTCGCGAGCGAGAAGTGCCGACGCAACCTGCAGGGCAGGGGGATCGACGTTCGGGTCTGCGCCAGCAGCTATGAAGCAGTGCACGGCGCCCAGATCATCACGACCGCGACGGCGGACAAGCAACTCGCGACCATCCTCTCTGACAATATGATTGGCTCGGGCGTACATATCAACGCGGTGGGCGGCGATTGCCCAGGCAAGACCGAGTTGCATCGCGACATCCTGCTGCGGTCCGACATCTTCGTCGAATATACGCCGCAGACGCGCATCGAGGGCGAGATCCAGCAGTTGCCGGCAGATCACGAGGTCACCGAGTTGTGGCAGGTGATGACCGGCGACCGGACCGGCCGCGCCGATCGCGATCGGATCACCTTGTTCGATTCCGTCGGCTTCGCGACCGAGGATTTCTCCGCGCTCCGCTACGTTCGCGATAAGCTGCGTGGCACCGGCTATTTCGACAATCTCGATCTGCTCGCCGACCCGGACGAGCCCCGCGACCTGTTCGGAATGCTATTGCGTGCCGAGGCGCTGGCCATGGCCGGCTGAACTCTTGCCGCCATTCCGAAGGGATCGTCAGCGACGGTCCCTCCCCGGCAGCCCCCGCCAGCTACATGCTACCAACATTGTCGCAATTTGATCGCCGAGCATATGCGAAAGTGACCGATCGTCAGGCCTCGATCAGATCGAGCGTGTTCTGGATTGCCCGCGGCACCGCGCCCTTGGGACGCTGGCTGAAGGTCACCAATGTTTCCGTCGGCTTGGCACGGACGCGGTCACCCTCCACCACTTCGCGGATCGAAATCTCGTAGCGTGGCAGGCTGTCGGCGCGCTCGATCTCCATCAGGTGCTGCTTGAAGCGACGCATGACGCTGCGGCTGCCGACCGTCTTGTAGAGTTGCTCGAGATCGATTTCGAATGGCCGCTCGGCGACGTGCGACCGCGCGATCTCATAAAGCCGGCGCTCGATCAGGCCGAGCTGAAAATATTCATGGTCATAGCTGTACATCGTCGCGTCGCGCTCGATCGCCCGGAACAGGAAGTCACACAGGCGGACCTTCACCGCGCGCAGCTTCTCGAAACCCTCCGGCGCATCGTCATACAGCGCCTGCGCATTTTCGATCCAGGAAAACCAGCCCCGATGCCCGGCACCGCCGGTCTTGAGGTTGGTCTGGATCTGCGTGCCCTGCAGCCGCGACATTGCATCGGTGAAGCGCTGATAGTCGCGCTTGCCCGGGTTCGGTGTGCCCGTGGCGCGGAAAAAATCATGCGCGGTGAAGATCATCTCCTGCGTGTAGGATTGGCCGCGGAGGATCTTCTCGTAGATCAGCGAGGCGACGTAGAGAATGATCTCCTTGTCGTACATCGTGGCGATGCCGCCTTCGCCGGCACGGATCGTGATCGTCGTATTGCCGATTCGATGTTCGATCACGCCGTTCTTCGGCTTCTTCTCCAGCGAGAAAAAGGGGAAGTCCATGACGCTGCGATCGCCGTGAATATCGCCGCGCAACGGGCAATCCAGCGGAAGATGGCCCTGGAGATTCTCGACGTTCGTGCGGGCAGTCGCCATCGTGCGCCTCATTGTTGATGAACGCCTTCTAACCACATCGGACGCTTTCGAACACCGCCGCTCGCGGAAACGCACCCAAAAGCACTAGAATCGCCTCGCCCTGCGCCTTGCCTTGGAGGAAACCGCACCCGAAAACACCCTCCGACGCCCATAAACGCACCTAAAAGCACGGCCGACGCGGCCCGTTTCTCGCCTAAAGCCTAAATTCCGTAGTGTTTTCAGGTGCGATTTTGAGCCGATGCTGCGGATTAGCCACATAGCGCTCGTGCTTTTGGGTGCGTTTCGACCGCCGGGCCCCTCACTGAGCCCTTTTTCTCCTCGTTTCAGCCCAGGAAAACCGTTCGATCGGTCACCGGCATGAGAGCCCATGTTTTCAGGTGCGGTTTACGCCGCCGCCTTCTGGGCCTCCCTCAATCCGTGATAGGTGCGGCCCAGATGCAGCGCGCCACCTGCCGCCTTCGCGGACATGCCACGGAGATAGGCGCCCGGCTCGCGTACTTCCCCGGTCCAGTTCTTGTACACCGCCGCGATCACCGCCGCGGCCGCCCCCTTTTGCCCCATCAGCCGGCACGCTTCTCGCCAGGCGCCGATCGCGATGCGGTTCTGCCCCACCAGTTGCTCCGCGACGCTGACGATCCGTCCCCATGCCCGCGGCCCGGGCTCGAGATCCCAGAGCAATTCCGGACATGCCATCGAGATAAAGCCCGGATCTACCCCATAATGCTCCAGATCGGCCTCGACGTTGCTCAGGGGAGCGAGCATTCCAACGTCCAACTCGCCGCTACTCTGATCCGGAAAGCTGATACTTGTAACTGCGTTAGCAGTTTTGAGGTGGGTTGTAGTTGTAGAGTCGGCGAATTTGGGTTCAGCCTTGGGTGAAATATTCATAGGTTCTAATGCGCGATCGCCACGCGACGCCAACGCGTTGTCGACATCCTTCTGAAGCGCTTCGATTTGACAAGCCATCTGATCGATGCAGGTCTGAAGCAGCCCGGGATCGCGAGAGCCACGCGCGTGGACAACCGCCATCGTCACGAACGCGATCACAGCGTCCGCGTCCACATCCAACGCCTGCGCATCGACCGTCTCCGCCAAGGTTCGGGCTTTCCTCCGGAGCGACGCGAGTAGGCGACGGAGTCGGTCGATTTCCTTGTCGATTGCCGCCCCTTCCGCAGCGATTGTGTCGAACTCAGCCGCCCGCGCGCCGATCGGGCTCAAATCGAAGCCATAGGCCCAGACGATCTCGCCGTCGGAGTTGCGTGCCCCGCCACGATGGCCGTTCGCGCTGTCGCGCGGAACGATGAGCCCCAGCTCCACCGAGCGCCGGATATAATTCTGCAGCTGGCGCACGCCGACGCCGAGCGTCACCGCCAGCGTCTCGTTGCGAACCCAGACGATCGGGGTCTTCCCCGGCCGCCAATCCTGCGGTCGGGAATGCGCGACCAGTTCGTCGAGCAGACCCACCAACGCGCGCGGAATCCCCATATAAGGCGCCGCGCGCTTGAGCTTGCCCAGCAACCGCGCCGGCGAGACATCGGCCTCGCCGTGCCACTCGGCGGCAATCCGCTCGGCGGCTGCACTGAACCCGTCGTAACGGCGCAAGCCGCTCGAACGTTTGAGCGCAAGACTTCCCATTCGACACTCCCTGGCGGAGAGCCGTTCGGACATAAGCATCCGTGGCGCGAGACGCGCTTTCGACTTGCTGAGATCGGGCGAGTGGCGTAGAACCGTCTTTGCCTAGGTGGTTCAACCAATCACCCGAAAGACCCGGCCTCGCGCCGGGTTTTTCATGTCCTCACTGCGTCCCCTTCGCGCGATTGACCCCTCATGCGCGGACCGCGGCGCGAGCACGGTCGGCACATGCACGGGGCGATCGGCCTCAGCCGAATCCCCCCGCACCAATTCTTTCGAGACTGTTAATGAAGCCGGCGACCGGCGCGAGCGCTTCGATTCGTGCTTTCGGGGACGTTTCGGTGCCGACTCGGCACAAATATTCGTGCTTTTAGGTGCACTTGCTCGTCAGGTCAGTTTGCCGGCGCCGGCGGCACATCCAGACGGCCGATGCGGCGCATCACATTGTCCGCCTTCTGCGCGATAATATAGTCGAGCAGCAGGACCGACATCGCGTCGGCGACGGTCAGCCTGATGTTCAGGCGGCTCGCCAGCGCGCGTTTGGCCTCAACCAGCAAGTCAGCGCTTTCGCGCGACATCCGGATGAACAGCCGCACCGAACCGCGGGTAGCGATCGTGACGAGATGGTCGCGCACGACGTCCCCATCCAGCGCGACCAGCCGCGGCGCGCCGGTGGGGACGAGGCCTTCGAGCAGGCTGGCCAGCGACTGGTACCGCAACGTCTCGTTCGAGCGGAGCCGCAGGCATTCGGTCGTCAGCCGGAAAAAGCCTTCCGACACGTCGAACGTATAGCCCCGAGTTTCACCGCTCATCACCGAGCCCCGACCTCACCAGAACGCCGGCGGAGGCGGGCGTCACCTTGAGGCCTCTAGGCTGCCACGCGCTGTTCGGCCAGCGATATGAAGGGTCAGGGGGCTGTCAGGCGCCGAACGTCCGGTACGATACGCAGTTGGTGTCGACCAGATCCCAGTCGATATCGATGCCCAGCCCCGGCCCTTCGGGCACATGGATATTGCCATCGGCATCCATCAGATCGCGCAGGCTCTGCTTCATCGGGAGCTGGAAGCTGTCCTCCGGCACGAAGAGTTCGAAATATTCGGAGTTGCGAACCGCACAGGCGACGTGGAGGTTGGCCACGTCCATCGGCCCCATCGTCGTCGTGTGCAGTTCGCAGTTGATCCCATGCGCCTCGGCGAGGTGACACACCTTCAGCGTGCCCGTGATGCCGCCCTTCCACGATACGTCCGCGCGAACCATGTCGAGCGCATCGGCCTTGATCGCCTGGGCGACCCCCCAGGGGCCGCCCCGCGTCGTCTCGGTGCCGACGACCGGGATATCGACCGCGGCGGCAAGCTTGGCATATTTGTCCAGCTCATAGTCACGGAACGGCTCCTCGAACCAGTAATAGCCGAGTTCCTCGAGGTGCCGGGCGACGCGGATGGCCTCCGGCAGCGTATATTCGGCAACCGGATCGGTCATCAGCACCATCTCCGGACCCACCGCCGCGCGCACAGCGGCGTGGATCTCCATGTCGATCCGGCTCGGGCCGCAGGGATGGACCTTGTACGCCTTGAAGCCGCGCTCCTTGTAATGGAGCGCCTCGCGGACATAATCCTCGATCGTCGGCAGCCAGAGGCTGCTGGCATAGACGGGCTGGGTCGTTCGGTAGCTGCCGAGATAGCGGTGCAGGGGCAAGCCCGCGGTGCGTGCGGCCGCATCCCACAAGGCCACGTCGATCGGCCCGGGCAAAAAGACCGGGAAGAAGGCGCCGTGGCGGTCGATATTCCAGAAATCGTGCCAGATCTTCTCGCGATCATGGATGCTGCGCCCGAGGATGACGGGGGCGATCACGTCCGCGAGATAGGCGTCGGTCACCGCGCCCGACCGCGCCGCCCAAAAGGTCGCGATCCCCTCGATCCCGTCCGACGTGGTAACGCGCCCCACGCCATAGCTCCACGGCATCGGCGCGGCACCTTCGCGCTCTTCGTCGAACAGCCCCTTGGGACGCTGACAGATCCAGGTTTCGAACTTCTCGACGCGCACTTCGCTCTCCTGCAAACCTGTATTACAGGATAGAAAGGCCAGGCGGGCAGGGCAAGCCCTATGTGTCGCTTCGCGCGAAGCGCGGCGCCAGGATTGCGGATAGCGCATCGTCGAAATGCCGGGCCATCGCCGAGGCCGCGCCCACGGGGTTGCGCGCAGCGACCTCGCACACGATGGCTTCGTGCAGATCCTGGACGTGTTTCAGTTCAGGCGTCGCCGCCCAGCGCTCGATGCCCGCCAGCATCGACGCCTCGATCAACTGGCGGAGCGCCTCGATCAGCAACGGATAGAGCGGGTTGGCGGTGGCGCGAGCCAGCGTCTTGTGAAGCTGGAGATCGAGGTGCGAATAGCGCGCGCCATCGGCAAGGCAGCCGCCCATCTCGTCGACGATCGCGCGCAACTCGACGACATCCGTATCACTGCGCCGTTCGGCGGCAAGCGCGACCATCGCGATCTCAATACCGCGGCGCATCTCCAATATGTCCTGCGTCTCGGCTTGGCCGATCAGCACGGCATTGCCCAACACCCGCGACAGCATCTCGCCATCCACCGGCACGATCGTCGCACGCTTGCCGACCGCAAGTTCGACCAATCCCGTCGCCGCCAACGTCCGCATGGCCTCGCGCACCACCGGGCGGCTGACCCCCAGCGTCACGCTGATATTGGTCTCGCTCGGCAAGCGGGCGCCCGGCCGCAATTGCTCGCTCGCAACATGGTCGCGCAGATAATCGATGACCTGCTCGACCAGACCAGCGGCCTTTGCGCCAGCTTCGATGCCGCCTTCGTCCACCACCGTCTCCTTCCGCCAGTTGGTCTAACGGCGATACGCACCGGCGGGCAAGCAGCCTTGCCTACGGCAACAAAAAGCCACTTGCACCGCCGCGCGCGGTGCTGGTAATAACCTGTCTTACAGGATCTTGACATCCGCGACAGACGGATCGATTGGAAGCGAGGGGAAATGCGCCCGGTTCAGCCTTCGGCGATCGAAAGCAGTGCTGCAGTACCGGCCGGGCGCTATCGCTGGCTGATCTGCGGTCTGCTCTTCGCCTCAACCACGATTTGTTACATCGATCGCCAGATTTTCGGATTGCTCAAGCCGGTACTCGATGGGGAGCTCGGCTGGTCCGAAACCGATTATGGAGACATCGTCGCGGTCTTCTCGTTGCTCTACGCCTGCGGCTATCTGTTCGGCGGGCGACTGATGGATTGGATCGGCGTGCGGCGCGGGCTTACTCTTGCGGTGGCCGGCTGGAGCATCAGCGCGGCGCTGCACGGGCTGATGGCGAGCGTGATCGGCTTCAAGATCGCGCGCGGCGCGCTGGGCTTGAGCGAAGGCGGGAATTTCCCTGCATCGATCAAAGCGGTGCGCGAATGGTTTCCGGCGCGCGAGCGGGCGCTGGCAACCGGGTTGTTCAATGCCGGCAGCAATGTCGGCGCGATCGTCACGCCGATTAGCCTGCCCTTCATCGTCGCCGCCTTCGGGTGGCGCGCCGCATTCCTGATCGCCGGGGCGCTCGGGCTGCTCTGGGTGGCTGCCTGGCTGCGCTTCTACGAACTGCCGGAGCGCCAGAAGCGGCTTTCAGCCGACGAACTTGCCTATATCCGCTCCGGCGAGAGTGTGGCCCCGGTCGCGCGCCCACGCTGGATCGCGCTGTTCGGCTATCGCGGCACCTGGGCCTACGCGCTGGGCATGCTGCTCACCAGCCCGGTCTGGTGGTTCTACCTCAACTGGGTGCCCGGCTTTCTGCACCAGCGCTTCGGCATCGACATGATGGCGTCGATCGCGCCCCTGGTGGCGATCTACCTGATCGCCGATATCGGCAGCATTGCGGGCGGCTGGATCTCGTCGCGGCTGATCAAGCGCGGCATGCCGGTGCTGCGCGCGCGCATCGTCGCGATGCTGTGCATGGCATCCTGCACCGTCCCCGTGGCACTCGTCTCCGGCACGGGGTCGATGTGGCCGGCGGTGCTGCTGATCGCACTCGCCGCCGCGGGACACCAAGGGCTTTCCGCCAATCTCTACACGATCGTCTCGGACACCGTTCCCGCAACCGCCGTCAGTTCGGTGATCGGTATCGGCGGCTTTGCCGCCGGCGTGATGGGGATGTTCGTCGCGATGGCGATCGGGCGCATCCTCGATGCCACGGGCGGCAACTACATGCTGCTCTTCATCGGCGCGGCGATCGCCTATCCACTGGCGGTGGCGCTGATGGCACTGATCCTGCGCGGCCCGCGCCCCCCCGCCGCCCATTCGAACTCGACCCTGATGATGGAGCCGCAATGACCGACCGCGACCTTTTCGACCTGTTCCGGGCGGAACTCTATACCCCCGTGGTCGGCGACATCCTCGATACGCTGGGCTGCTATCACCAGTTCCTGCCGCAGCCGATCCAGCCGATGCGCACGGAGATGAAGCTGATCGGGCGCGCGATGCCGGTGCTCATGATCGACGTCTATGGCGAGCAGGCGGAACCCTTCGGCAAGCTGACCGAGGCGCTCGACCAGATGGAGCCCGGCGACATCTACCTCGCCAGCGGCGGCGCGATGCGCTGTGCCTATTGGGGCGAGATCCTGACCGCGACTGCACGGATGCGCGGCGCCAATGGCGCGGTGATCAACGGCTTTCACCGCGATACGCCGCAGGTGCTCGATCAGGATTGGCCGGTGTTCAGTCGTGGCCGCTTCGCGCAGGATTCGGGGGTGCGGACCAAAGTTATCGACTATCGCTGCCGTATCGAGGTGGGGCCGGTGACGGTGCAGCCGGGTGATCTGGTGTTCGGCGATCTCGATGGCGTCATCGTGATCCCGAGAGAGCATGAGACCGAGGTGGTCGAGCGTTCGCTCGAGAAGGTCCGCGGCGAGAAGCTCGTGCGCAAGGAGATCGAGGCCGGCATGTCGAGCACCGCCGCCTTCGCGAAATATGGCATATTGTGACGATCGCCTTCCGCATCCATGCGGCCGACAATGTCGCGACCATGCTCGACGATGCCGCCGCCGGCGACACTGTGGGGCTGCGCGGCGAGGCGTGCGACACCGTCACCGCGCTGGAAGCGGTTGCGCACGGCCACAAGATCGCGCTTTTCGCCATCGCCCCGGGCGAACCGGTGGTGAAGTTCGGCATCCCGATCGGCCGTGCCGCCGCCGCCATTGCCGCCGGCAACTGGGTGCATCTCCACAACTGCGAAAGCAGCTTCGACGAACGCTCGGGCGGCTTCGACATGGTGACCGGCGCGGCCAAGGACATGGCATATGACTGAGGTGTTCGACCGCCAATGGACGGGCTGGCTGCGGCCGGACGGGCGCAAAGGCGTCCGCAACCTCGTGCTGGTGATCTACACGGTCCAGTGTGCCGCCCATGTCGCGCATGCCATCGCGGCGGGTGAAGACGATGTGCAGGTCATCGGCTTCCCGGGCTGCTACGACAATCAATATGCAATCCGGCTGGTGCTGTCGCTGGCGCGACATCCCAATGTCGGCGCGGTGCTTTCGGTGGGGCTGGGCTGCGAATATACCCAGCCCGCGCGGATCGCCGAGGCGGTGCAAAAAAGCGGGCGACCGTCCGATGCCTTCTTTATCCAGGAGGTCGGCGGCACGCGATCGTCGACCGAAAAAGGCAAGGCGATCGTGCGCAACCTGCGCAACCGCATACATGCCGAAACCCCGCGCGTGCCGATGGGCTTCGCCGACCTCACTCTGGGCGCCGAGTGCGGCGGGTCGGACGGGACGAGCGGGCTGGTCGGCAATCCCGTGGTCGGGCGCCTGTTCGACCACGTCGTCGATGCCGGTGGTTCGGCGATCTGCGAGGAGATCGTCGAGATGATCGGACTGGAGGAGATCATCCTCGCCCGCGCGGCGGACGATCGCGCCCGTGCCGAACTCAAGGCAGCCTACGACAAGGCCGAATGGTACTGCCGCGAAGTCCGGCAATATTCGGTGTCGCCGGGCAATTTTGCCGGCGGGCTGACCACGATCGAGGAAAAGAGCATGGGCGCCTTCGCCAAGAGCGGGTCGCGCCCGATCCAGGGCGTGATCAAGGTGGGCGAGAGCCCGCCATGGCCCGGCATGTGGATCATGGATTCGGTGCCCGATCCGCACTTTATGCAGTTCGGCTACACCAACCCCAACGACACGGAGGGGATCATGGACCTGATCTCCGGCGGCAGCCAGATCGTGCTGTTCGTAACCGGGCGGGGCAGCGTGATCGGATCGCCGGTCTCGCCGCTGATCAAGGTGACGGGCAACAGCCGCACCTATGCCCGCATGATCGAGGACATGGATTTCGACGCCGGTCGCGTGCTCGCCGGCGAAATGGCTTTGGATCAATGCAGCGACGAACTCGGCGCGATGGTCGCGAACGTGGCGTCGGGAACGCCGAGCAAGCCTGAGGAACTGGGCCACAGGGAGTATTTCGTGATGTACAAGCACCAGGACACGCCGGATCTCGAACGGGGGTGCCGCAGTGCCGCTTGATCCAGCACAGGCATTCCGCCTCGATGGCGAGGTCGCACTGATCACCGGCGGCGGCTCGGGGCTGGGTCTCGGCATGGCGCGCGCGCTCCACGCCGCGGGCGCCGAGGTCGTGCTCGTGGGTCGCCGTGCGGAAATGGTTCAGGCGGCCGCCGAAGAACTGGGCGACCGCGCCCATTGGGAAGCCGCCGACGTCACCGCCTTCGACACGCTGCCGGCGTTGGTCGAGCGGGTGGTCGCCAAGACCGGCAAGGTCTCGATCCTCCTCAACAACGCGGGGATCAACTTCAAGAAGCCGGCGATCGATACCGGCGTCGAGGAATTCTCGACGATGCTCGACACGCATGTGCTCGCCGCGCACGCGCTGACCCGCGCGGTGTTGCCGGGCATGCTGGCGGCGGGGCATGGCAGCATCCTGTTCACCGCCTCGATGACGTCGATCATCGGCATGCCGGGCGTGATCGCCTATTCAGCCGCCAAATCCGCCTATCTCGGCATGGTGCGCGCGCTGTCCGTCGAAGTGGCGGGGCAGGGTGTGCGCGTCAACGCGATCGCCCCAGGCTGGATCGAATCGGCGATGCTCCGCAAGGCGCTCGACGGCGATCCGGCGCGATCCAACCGCATCCTCCAGCGCACGCCGATGAACCGCTTCGGCGACCCCGAGGATATCGGCCTGGCGGCGGTCTATCTCTGCTCGCCTGCCGCCAAGTTCATCACCGGTGTTTTGCTGCCCGTCGACGGCGGCGCCTCCCAGGGATTCTGAAAAGCTCATGACCACCGAAGCGCCGCTCGCGCCGCATCCCGACCGCCTGCTCCCCGCCGATCCCGAAACCCGTGCGATCGCGCGCGAACTCTACCGGTCGGTCAAGGACCTGCCGATCATCAGCCCGCACGGGCACACCGATCCGTCATGGTTCGCGGAGAACCAGCCTTTTCCCGATCCGGCGAGCCTGTTCATCATCCCCGATCATTACATCTTCCGGATGCTCTATAGCCAGGGTGTGCCGCTGGAGGAACTGGGCGTGCCGCGGATCGACGGCGGCTGGACCGAGACCGATACGCGCAAGATCTGGCGCCGCTTTGCCGACAATTTTCACCTCCTGCGCGGCACGCCGAGCCGGATGTGGCTCGATTATGCCTTCCACGACATATTGGGCATCACCGAACGCCTCTCGCCGACCAATGCCGACCGCATCTACGACCAGATCGACGCGCAGCTGAAGCGGCCCGAGTTCCTGCCGCGCGCACTGTTCGAGCGCTTCCGCATCGAGGCGCTGGCGACGACCGAGAACCCGCTCGACGATCTCCGACACCATCGCGCGATCCGCGCGAGCGGGTGGGGCGGTCGTGTCGTCACCGCCTTCCGGCCGGACAATGTCACTGATCCCGAACATCCCCGCTTCGCCGAGGATCTGCCCGAACTCGGCCGGATCACGGGTGAGGATGTCGGCAACTGGGCCGGCTATCTCGCCGCGCTGGCCAACCGCCGCCGCTATTTCATCGAGCATGGCGGCGCGACTTCGACCGATCACGGCCACCCGACCGCGCATACCGAAAATCTGCCGCAGGAAGACGCCGCCGCACTTTACGGCCGCGTCACTGCCGGACAGGCAAGCTCCGCAGACGCCGAGCGCTTCCGCGGCCAAATGCTGACCGAAATGGCACGAATGAGCCTGGACGACGGCTTGGTGATGCAGATCCATCCCGGCGCGCTACGCGGCCAGAACCCGGCGGTCACCGGCACGTTCGGCGAGGCGAAGGGCGACGACTGGCCCTCATCCACCGAATATGTCCGCGCGCTCAAGCCTTTGCTCAACGCCTTTGGCAACGAACGCGAACTGACCATCATCCTTTTCACACTCGACGAAACCACCTACGCGCGCGAGATCGCGCCGCTCGCCGGCCATTATCCGGCGCTGCGGATCGGCCCGGCCTGGTGGTTCCACGACAGCCCGGAAGGCATGAAGCGCTTCCGCGAGCAGGTGACGGAAACCGGCGGCTTCTACAACACGGTCGGCTTCAACGACGACACCCGCGCCTTCTTCTCGGTCCCCGCGCGGCACGACCTCAGCCGCCGCATCGACTGCGGCTTCCTGGCGAAGCTGGTGGCCGAGCACCGCCTCGACCGCGACGAGGCGTTCGCGGTGGCGGAAGACCTTGCCTATAATCTGGTCAAGGCCGCGTATCGGCTTTGAAAGGCGCGATAAGCCCGCTCTCGCAACATGGGGGAGAGGACTTATCGCTCCGACAACGCTCCAGAAGCACGCCTGATCACTGCTGGAGATCAACATCGGTTCTACATCGACGAGCCATCCGGCATCTGAAGGCTGAGCGAAGTTGCCCCTGCCACCAGATCACGTCTAAATTTGCGAGCAAGGTCAGCAGCGGTCCATCATGGCCGTGTGAGAATCCGGCTAACCGACTGCCACGTCGGCCGCTGTTATGAATATCGATGGAAGGGGCAGCCTTGCCGCTGACAGTTGTCGCCCGGCCAGGGTTGGCCCGACCGAAGTCGCGACGGCCCATTGATCGCGAGGGAGCTTTTCCAGAAGGCCCTTCGCCCAGTCGACTGCCACGGCACCGTCCTCATCGGCGATTTTTCCTGCGCCTCAATGCTGCGCGCTCCGACCAGCACCCTCTCTTTATCCGGTGAGAATTGGCGGGTCGTGTCGAGGGTGCGGCAGCAATGCGAGTAGGCAAGGACAGCCTCGGTGCCGACGACGCGCTCGATAGCGCGTCGACGCCAAATCCTCTCGGATACGGTGGTGGAACCGAACAGCGTTCCGTCCATGTCGAACAGCAAGGCGGACGCCCGAAGAATGATGATTCGTCATCGTTCCAATAATTATGATGCGAGGGTCAGGCCGGCGTGGTGCTGCTGCTCGCTCGCGTGACCATGTTTGCGCTCATCGGCAGGAGGCAGAGCAGAACCGTCATGATCTTCGCGGCGACTGGTCTCTTGCCAACATGTCCAATGTCCTCCTGGCACAGGCCGCGGCCGGCACCCGGGTGATGAATCTGGACGGGGGCGCCACGAACCTTGCCGCGAGCGCCCTTGGCAGCTTTTCGGCGGACGGCTGTTGCCCCGGCTATCGCCTATGGCCACGACGCCCTTCGCAAAGCGGAATGAGCGAGCGAACGGCTCGACTGCGAACCTGATCAGCGATCAAGGGGACAGCGGCTTTGTAGTCGCTCATTTGACCCTCGCTTAGTAGCATGGCGAGCGATTGCCTCTCTCCGCCACACGCGGCGTGGAGCTTCAAGTTGAGGCCTCTTGATACGCCCGATAAGTCGGGGAACGACTTTTCGCTGGGAATGCTGGCCGAGCGGTTCGCTCACCTGGATCGACATAATCGCAGCGGCGTTCCTCCCTCCGCCGGTGCCAACGCTGATTCTCGTAGCGCCAAGACAGCATAAAATAGTCTTACGCTCGCCCACAAACAGTCGCGGCCGAAGATAAGATCAGACGGAGCAACGAAGTGCCTGTCTTGCTTGCCCGACAACTTGGCGGGATGTGTAGGCGCGCCTGTGCCCGGATACGACAGAAACGAGCAGAAGCCTGATGCAGAGGATGGCATAAACCCCGCTTCGTCAATCGTGTACGATTGTGAATCGCCGATGCAGAAAAAAATGCATGACGAGTCAGTTAGTTGTTCAACGCATTGGGATTGGCAGTGCCGTCGGCAAAAGCTATCACCGAATCGTTGGGGGAGATTTCATGACAAAGATCAGTACGATCGCTGCGAATGACCAGGTTCTCAGCAAGGACGGGGAAACCCTATATGCTGCTGGAAGCGACGGAAGGGTTCGCGTTTACGATGTCGATACGGGAACGCTGAAGGCGACTTGGAAAGTCGGGACGACTCTCGGCGGCATGGACGTTTCCCAGGACGGCAGCTTCCTGATCGTCACGGAACATACGCCAGTAGCGAGCACCGTCGGCCAGTACGGAGACACCAGCTACACGGTCACGACCCACCGGGTCGACACACGTACCGGCGCGGTCATCAACTATAATTTCCGTACGAGCTGGCTCGACTACAGCTTCCACGATGCGTCGGTGTTGACCGGCAACAGGGTATTGCTGACGCAGCAATTCCAGGGGTCTGGTTGGATTGACCTCAAACTGCTCGACCTGACGACCGGTAGATACACGACGTTGGGCACGAGTGTGCGGCAAAATAGCGTGATCTCGACAGATCCGACGGGGACGCGTGTGTTGATCGGAGAGGCGAACATCTCCGACGCGCCGCTCAACCTCTTTGATTTTTCCGGTAACGTCCCCGTATTAATTGGGACAGGTTACGGATCAGGATTTAACAGAGGCGTGCAAGCGTTCAGCGCCAATGGTGCGTTTTCAGCAAATGGCACCGGTTTGCTCATTTTCGACGATCAGATGAATTTCGTCCGAAATCTGAGGAACGACCTGCCGCGTGATCAATATGGATATCCGCCGGCCATAGCCGGCATGGCCTTCGATTCAGAGGGTCTCAATCTCTACATGCTGGACGTGAGCGGCAAGACGATAATCCAGATGTCGACAGTCAGTTGGACGATTGTGCGCACATACGCACTTGATCAAACTGTAAATTTGCCAGAGCCATATGGCTTATCTCAAAATTTTGGTAATAACCTGCTGTTGACCAACGACAATAATTATCTTATCTTCGTCGCGGCGGATGGCATTCATCGGGTGTCCACGGCGGTCATCAACGGCACGTCCGCTAGCGATACGCTCACCGGCGATGCCGGCAACGACCAATTCTACGGCCTTGCCGGCAGTGACCTCCTCGACGGCGGGGCAGGCAATGATCAACTGATCGGCGGCGATGGCAACGATGAGCTGAACGGTGGTGATGGTAACGACGTGCTCCATGGTGGCGCGGGCAATGACACGCTTCGCGGCGGAGCCGGTGATGATGCGATCGACGCCGGCAGCGGTGACGATGTCGTGCTCGGGGGCGATGGCAACGATGTCGTGACGCAGCGGGACGGGCAGACCGGTCTTGCCGATCTCGGCGCGGGTGACGATCTCTACCGCGTCCTCGGTTCCGAACGCGCCTCGATCAGGGCAGCTGGTGGCACCGGTATCGACACGCTGGAAATCTCCAACACCTATTATGCCATCTTAGGGTCCTCGGTCAGCGGTTTCGAAAATCTCATCCTCAAGGCCGACGGCAACTTCCAGTACTTCTCCGGGTTTCAGTCTATCACGCTTGAAAAAGCCGGATCGACAGCGCACTATAATCTGGTCAATTCGGCGAACCCGCTGGTTGATTTGACGCTGGCTGGCCAAGTCCTGCACCTTATCGTCTCCAGCCTCCGGACGATCACCGGCAGCAACGCGACGGATATCGTGTTCATTGGGCAGGGATCGGCCATCGGTGGCGCGATCGCGCTGGGCGGCGGCAATGATGAATTGACCATCAATCTGCTGTCCGGTGGTGCCGCGCCGACATTCAAGGGCATAGACGGCGGCTCGGGTCGAGACATGTTCAACGTCATCGGCAGGGACGATGTCAACGTCGCCTACAGTCTTTCCGGCGTTACTGGCTTCGAAACGCTGGGGGTGAACGTCGGCTATGTGACTGCGCCAACGATCGCGCTTTCGAATGTCGTGGATGTGAACCGGATCCTCGTAGGCGAGAATGCCCGCTTCACGCTCTCGGCGAGCACCCTGCACGACACGTTGTTGAGCGGTGGCCTGGGCGGTTCCATCACGCTCGCGGCAGGCACGGTTGTCGACCGCTACGGCTTTCCCGAGGACGGCCCCTACAACCACTCCACCGACCTTTGGATGCGGGACGAAAGCCTATCCGTAAGGCTGACCAATCGCGGAACGATCGAGGGCGCGGTCAAATTCTACATCGGCGACGATGTCTATGACGGTCGCGACGGGCAAGTCGGCGGCAGGATCTATGGCAACGGCGGCAACGACACGCTTTGGGCCGGCGCAGGCAATGATGAACTCGATGGCGGAGCCGGCGACGACCAATTGCTGGGTGAGGCTGGAAACGACACGTTGTTGGGCGGGGCTGGTGCCGACATTCTGACGGGCGGCGACGGCAATGACCTGCTCGACGGCGGAGTTGGCAACGACAAGCTGTCGGGCGGGGCCGGTACCGATACGCTGATGGGCGGCGACGGCAATGACCTGCTCGATGGCGGGGCGGGCGACGACCAGTTGCAGGGCGGAGCCGGTGCCGACACGCTGATGGGGAGGGACGGCAGCGACCTGCTTGACGGAGGGGCTGGCGACGACCAGTTGCAGGGCGATGCCGGCGCCGACACGTTCATCGGCGGCGCTGGTAACGATGCGCTGGATGGCGGCGACCATGACGACACGCTCGTCGGCGGCGCGGGTGCCGACACGCTTACCGGCGGCGCGGGCGCGGATCTGTTTTCCGGCACGCGATACGAGATGGCTGGGGACATAATCACTGATCTGTCGCTGGGCGACAGGATCGATGTCACCGATGCGCAACTTGCGAGCTTCACCTATCAAAGGGTTGGCAATGTCCTGACCTTTGGTGCGTACAGCCTTACGCTCGGTGGCGTCATCGGCGGCCAGTTGATCACCGAAGCGCCGTCCGGCGGCGGCGCGGGTGTCGTGTTGCGCCTGGCCAGCCGTGACAGCCAGTTGACCGATTTCACCGGAGACGGACGCGCCGACATTCTCTGGGCGAAGGCGGGCGCCGTCAGCAGTTGGACGGTCGACGCACGCGGCTTCAACGAGAATGCAAGCTTTGCCGGGGTCGATGCGAGTTGGCGGCCGGTCGAAACGTTCGACTTCAACAGCGATGGTCGATCCGACATCCTGTGGCGCAACACCAACGGTGCGATTTCGGTGTGGACGTCGAACGGCAAGGGCTTCGCGGCGAACAGCTATTACATGGCAGTCAGCAGCGCCTGGCAGGTGGCGGCGACCGGCGACATCAACGGCGACGGCAGGGACGATATCCTCTGGCGAAACGCGAGCGGGGCGGTTTCCGTGTGGAGCGGCACGGGTAATGGCTTCGTTCAGAACAGTTTCTACAGCGCGTCGGCCGGCACTGCTTGGCACGTGACGGGGCTGGGCGACGTCACGGGGGATGGCAAGGAGGATCTGATCTGGCGCCACGACAATGGCACCGTCGCGATCTGGAACGCGACAAGCACCGGATTGACCACCGTCGGCTTTCTCGATGGCTCCACCGGCACTGCATGGGATGTGGCGGGCATCGCCGACTTCAACGGCGATGGTAAGGACGATCTGCTGTGGCGTCACGACAATGGCGGGATCGCGATATGGCAATCGACTGGCACAGGCTTTACCAAAAGCGCGGTCATCGGTTCGGCACCCCTGAGCTGGGACGTCGCTCAGGTGACCGACTTCGACAATGACGGTCGCGCCGATATCCTGTGGCACAACAGCAATGGCGCGATTTCGGCCTGGCGGTCGACCGGCAGCGGCTTCCAACAGAATGTCCTGTACAGCGCCGGGCCTTCGACGGAGTGGAGCATCATCGCGCACGATACCGTGCCGCCTGTGCTCTAACCTTCCGGTGGGCCTGGCGACCGAAGATTGCGGTCACGCCGGGCCCATGTGCTTCACTCGCTTGCTACCATCCTCGCAGCCACGGCACGCGCAATCACATTAAACACTCGACGCTAGACGATTTACGCTTTGCAACCGTGCCCGCATCACCCGCGGCAAACAACGGGTTCGAATTTGGTGCTTACCACTTTAAAGCCACTACAGCGCGTTCCGGCCCATTCACAGCCATAAGGAGCGAGCCGCGGCCCGTCGCCGTCGTGGAAGAACTCACTGATCGGCTTAATCAGTGCAGCGTCGGGAGGCGGACGGCCATCGTTGCGCCAGTTCCATCGGGCGCGGCGCCGCACCGCCCGTGCCTATCGTATGACTGAGCGACGGATCATGATCTCGCAGCTACGTGGCGCTGTGCGCCGCCTAAGGTACCCGCCCGGCGTGTCTTTTTAAGGCGATAGCGCAGCCCCCTCGACAATGTCCCCAATGGCACTTTACCGACGGTAAAGTGCCATTTGCGGGAAATGTGCGTGCCCGGCGAAGAAGGGGGATTCACAGCCGAATCGGTCTGTGCTTGGAATGTTCCCATGTTCCAACCCGACTTGTTCACCGCGCCCAGCCCGAACTCAGCCCGGTCGCCGGTCGCGGCTGCGGCCGAAGCGCCGGTGAGCGTGGCGTCGATCATCGATCGGCTGACAGCGATATGTGAACGCCCGCGCTATTGCTTCATGGTGCTCAATCTCATCGGCCAGGTTGCCGATGATCGCGGTGTCGCGGGTCCGTGGGTGCGCGTCGGCGAACGGCGCGTGCTTATCCGGGACTGGCTGAGCGACGCGCAACTGCCGCTGGCCAGGCGTGATCCCCGGCGCCTCGCGATCGAGGCGGAGATTCGTGCGGATGTCGCGCGGGAAAATCGCGCGTCTATGGACAAGGCTGCGCTCGAACGCATGATCCATGATCGGCTGCGCGCGCGCATGCGCCGGTCCGGTCAGACCAACATCAGCCGCGCGGTATCCGAATTGCTCAGGGCCGGCCTCGTCCGGCGGCATTATGCCGGCTATCGCATCGACCATGAGAATCGCGGCGCCGGCCGGACCGCGATCTACACCATCACTCGGGACACGCTGGCTGCGTTGCGCGCTGCGCCGCGCGTTTGACAGCCCGCACGAACCATCAGGCCCAGTAGGGCTGCCACGGATGCCGCAGGCGCATCAGTGCCTCTAGGTAGAAATAATCGCCCCAGATGCAGGCCTCATCTACGCCGGCCTTGTTGGGCATGTGATACACGGCGTGGAGCAGCAGCGCATTCGAACCTTCGAGAGGCGCCAAATAGGCGTCCCCCAGACGGACGACGATCGCGGTCGCCCAGGCCTCGTAGGTCTGGCGCAGATTCTCCGTGAGCGGCAGCGCCTGCGCGAGTTCGAGCAGGCCGCACGCGGCGATCGCCGCGGCGGAACTGTCGCGCAGAGTCTTGTCGTCGTCGGTGAAGATCAAATCCCAGCAGCAGATGCCGTCGCTCGGCAGGCGATTGAGGAAATGATGCGCAAGGCGGGCCGCGATGTCGAGATAGGCGGTCCTGCCGGTGTGCCGCCACGCGAGCGCGAAACCATAGATGCCCCAGGCTTGCCCGCGCGCCCAACTGCTGTCGTCCGAATGGCCCTGGTGCGTGCAGCCATAGCGTGGCTTGCCGGTCCTCGTGTCGACATAGAAGGTGTGGAAGGTCGAGGCGTCTGGCCGCACCAGCAGCGCGGCCGCCTGCGCGAGATGACGGTCAGCAGCGTCTGCGAACTCCTGTACCCCGGACTCGCGGGCTGCCCAGTAGAGCAAAGGCACGTTGAGGTTGCAGTCGATGATCATCCGCCCGCGCTGTTCGGGATCCTGCATGTCGCCCCACGCCTGGATGACGTTGGCGACCGGATCGAAGCGCTTGAGCAGGAGCCTCGCCGCTTCCAGCCCCGATGCCCGCGCCATTCTGTCACCGGTCAGTTGATAGCCGGCGCAGCAGGAGAGGGTGTAGAGAAAGCCCAGGTCATGATGATCGACATAAATGCGCCGCTCGATCCTGGCCGCGAAGGATTGCAGGTTGCGCTCGGCCGTGGCGCGATAGCGCGGCTCGCCGCTCAACTGCCAGCCAAGCCACAGCATCCCCGTCCAGAAGCCGTTGGTCCATTCGACATTGTCGATCGCGGCATAAATGCCGCTCTCACTGGCGGGGGCCGGAAAATAGTCGCCGAACTGGGGCAGCATGCGATCGAGACGGGCGAGCGCCGCCGCCAGTCGCGCGTCCAGCGCCGCCTTGTCCAGCGGGTCGGTTAGGCGCGGGGCGAGGGGCTCGCAGGCGATGGACGTCATTGGGCGGGAGTCTCCAGGGGGCGATGGCGCCCGGTGCGTTGCCGCGGCCGATATTCGGGCGGCGTCGGTGAGAGCGCGAAGAAGGACCAGATCCAGAAGATCAGCGCGAAACCAGCGATCAGGAAATAGCTGTGCTGGAAGCCGATCCGGTCATAGCTGATGCCGACGATCGGCGAGAGGATCGCCAGCCCCAGCGAATGGCCGAAGCTGACGCCGACCATATAGACGGTCGACGCGAAGCGCGCCTCGAAGTGGAAGGCGATATAGCGGAACAGCGAGACGGCGAGGATCGGCAGTTCGATCGCATGCGCCATCTTGCACATCGAGATGGTGACAGGGCCGATCGCCAGCCCCGATCCGGCGATGCGCAGGATCATGATCATCGCCGCCAGCAGCAGCCCGCGCGTCGCGCCGATCCGGCGGACGATCAGTGGCGCGACGAACATCCCCGCCGCCTCGACGAAGATCTGCGCGGCGTTGAGATAGCCGAACATCGCATTGCCCCGCTCGGGCGTCGGAAACAGCGACGAGAAATAGAAGGGGAATTGCTGGTCGTAGACGAGGTAGAGGTTGGTCACCCCCAGGATCAGGATCATGAAGCGCCAGAAGGCAGGTTGCGTCAGCAGCGCCAGCGTGTCGCGCGGCGTCAGCCGGTCGGCGGCGGCCTGCGCATCCGGGTCGGGCTCGATCATCGTCAGCCGGATCAGCGGCAGCAGCAGCAGCCCCGCCGCGCTGGCGAGGAAGAAGTTGATCGCCGGATCCAGGTTGTAGAGCCGGCCCGAAAAGGCCGCGGCGCTCGCGAAACCGATCGATCCCCACAGCCGCACCCGGCTATATTCGAAACCATATCTGCGGCCGACGCGATCGACATAGCTTTCCAGCGCATAGCTGCCGGCCATGAAGGTGAAGCCGAGATAGAGGCCCCCGGCGATGGCGCCGAGCGGCAGGCTCCAGCGCAGCAGCGGCGCGTAGACATAGAGGAAGAAGGGGCCGGCGAGGATGACGAGCGAAGCGATCGCGGTGGGGACGACCTTGCGGAAGCCCATCCGGTCCGAGATGAAGCCATAGGCCGGCTGCGCCAGCATCGCCCCCACCGAATTGACCGCGAACACGGTGCCGGCCTGCGTACCGTTCAGGTGCAACGATCGCGTGAGCCAGATCGACAGCAGCGAAATCGCCATCGCCTGCGCGAAAAAGAAGCAGAACATGAAGGCGCTGAGCGCGGTGTAGTTGCGCGTCCGGAGAGAGGCCACGACATCCTCGATATCTGTTATCGATATCACATATGAAGTGCCAAAAGCGGCTTGGCAAGCGCATTCGGTTGACAGCGCCGCGCGACGGGATATCGATATCAGCCGACAGAGCCCGGTCGGGCGAGAGGAGTGGAACGACGATGGATGAGGATGACACGCCGGCGGACGCCGCCAAGAGCGCGCACCGCCCCGTCGTGACCATCCACGATGTGGCGCGCCACGCCGGCGTGTCCTCGATGACGGTATCGCGGGTGATGACCGGCAAGCGCCATGTCAGCGAAGCGATGCGCCAGCGCGTCAATGCCGCGATCGCGGAGCTCGATTATTCGCCCAACCTCACCGCACGCAGTTTTTCCAGCGCGGTGCGGGTTGGGGCGATCTATTCCAACCCCGCGTCCTCCAACCTCGGCACCTTCCTGATGGGTGCGTTCCGCCAGAGCGGCGAGAGCGGTTGCCAGTTCCTGATCGAGCCGGGGCGGACGGAGGAGGAAGCGCTCGCCGGCCTCCACCGGCTGATCGAGGCACGCATCGGCGGGGTGATCCTGCCGCCGCCCTTGTGCGATTCGGAAGCGGTGCTGAAGCTCGCGGCGAAGTCGGACGTGATCCCGCTGGCCTTCGCCACCGCGATCCCGCGTGAGGGCGTCTCCGCGATCATCATCGATGACTATAAGGGCGCGTTCGACATGACGCGCTATCTGATCGGCCTTGGCCATCGCGCGATCGGCTTCGTCCAGGGCGATCCCAAACATTCGCCGTCGCAGCGGCGCGAACAGGGCTATCGCGCGGCGATGGCGGGCGCATCGCTGATGATCCGCGACGAATGGATCGCCCCCGGCCTGTTCACCTATCGCTCCGGCCTCGACGCGGCCGAACGGCTGCTCAAATCCGACCAGCGGCCGACCGCGATCTTCGCCAGCAATGACGATATGGCAGCGGCGATCACCGCGGTCGCGCACGGCATGGGGCTGAAGATCCCCACCGATCTCAGCGTCGCCGGGTTCGACGATGCCCAGATCGCCGCCACCATCTGGCCGGAACTGACGACGATCCGGCAGCCGATATCCGACATGGCCTCGCGCGCGGTCGCGCTGCTCAGCGATCAGGTGCGTGAGGCGCGCACCGGCAGCACGCCGGCGGTGAAGCATATCCGCGAGATGCTGACGCTCGTCGAGCGCGCGTCGACCGGCCCGCGACCGCCGGCCTGAGCGGCACGCGCGACACAATCTTCGGGAGAGTGACCATGACCCTGTTCGGCGCCATCGAAGCGGGCGGCACCAAATTCGTGTGCGGCATCGGCGACGCGCGCGGCGGCTCGATCGAGACCGCGGTGGTTTCCACCCGCGATCCCGATAGCACCTTCGCTGAAGTGGCCGAATTCTTCGCGCAGGCGACGCGCCAAGGCCCGATCGGCGGCATCGGCATCGCCAGCTTCGGCCCGGTCGAACTCAACCCCGCCGCGCCGCGCTTCGGACAGATCCTCGCCACGCCCAAAGCGCATTGGCAAGGGGCGGACATGCTGGCGCGCACCCGCGCGATCCTCGACGTACCGATGGTGATCGAGACGGACGTCAACGCGGCCGCGCTCGCCGAGGCCGCCGCGGCTGGCCCGGGTGTGAAGCAGCTCGCCTATGTCACCGTCGGCACCGGCATCGGCGTCGGGCTGATGAGCGAGGGGCACCCGGTGCACGGCCTCGGCCATCCCGAAGCGGGCCATATCCTACCGCGCCGCCATCCGCTGCATGACGGGTTTGCGGGCATCTGCCCCTTCCACGGCGATTGCCTGGAAGGGCTGGCGAGCGGCCCCGCGATCGCCGCAGCGTGGGGCAGTGCCGCGCAGGATCTGCCCGATGATCATCCGTTCCGCGCGGTCGAGGCCGATTATCTCTCCCAGCTCTGCATGACATTGTTCCTGATGATGGCGCCCGAGCGGATCGTGCTGGGCGGCGGCGTGATGAAGCAGGACAAGCTATTCCCGATGATCCACGCCTGCACCGCCGAGCTCCTGGGGGGCTATTTCGGCGGCGCGACCACCGCCGAGGATATGGCGGCGCGGATCGTGCCCCCGGCCTGCACCGAGCCCTCGGGCCTGATCGGCGCCTATCTGCTGGCGGAAAAAGCGGCGCGCGACGCGGCCTGATGCGCCGCGCCGCCGATCATCCGATCGGCTCGAACAGGATCGCCTGACCACCCGACGGTGCGAGGTTCAATACCATCGGCTCGCCCCGCACGACATCTTGCCGGGTGACGACCACCGGCGTACGCCGCGCCTCAGCATGCGGCGCGCCATCGGCGAAGATCGTCGCCTGCCAGCGCCCCCCGCCCAGGAAATCGGTCATGAGCTCGATGCGGCGGGCCTGCTCATTGGTCATCGCACCGAGAAACCAGCGCGCACCGCTGCGGCGCGCGACCACGATATGTTCGCCGGGTGCGCCCGAAAGCGCACAGGTTTCGTCCCAGCTTGTCGGACATTCGTCGAACCAGCGCAGCGCCGGCCACGATCCGACCGCATATTTGGCTGGCTCATCATACCAGTAGAGGAAGGTCAGCGGATTGTAATAGACCGCCGCCATCGCAAGCTGGTGCGCGTTGGTCGTCTGGTTCTTATAATGATCGTAGCAGATCGTGTAATCGATCGGCCCCGAGATCGCGCGCGTGAACGGCAAGGTCACGTTGTGCCGCGCGGTCGGGAACTGCTCATTACCGCGAACGCCTTCGAGCGCGACATAGTTGGGCAAGGTTCGTTCGAGCCCGGCGGGGCGCAGATTGTCGTGCAGGTTCACCAGCAGGCGGTTCTCGCCGCAGGTCTTCACCAGACCGTGGATGAAGTCGACATCCTCCTGCCGTCCCTCCCAGATGAAGCCGAACTTGATCCCCGCCACGCCCCAGCGGCGATAGGTGGCGACGATTTCCCGAAGCTGTCGCATCGCCGGCACGCGATCGACATAGAGGATCGTGCCGAGCCCTTTCGCGCGCGCCGCGGCGATGATGCCGGGCATGTCGAGCCCGTCGATCGGGCGCGTGGCATCGCTGGGATCGGTGCCGTCGCCATACCAGTGCGCGTCGAACTCGACATAATCGAGCCTGCGCGCGGCGGCGAAGGCGATGCCCGCTTCCGCACCGGCATTGCTGTAGGGCTTGCGGATGCGGAAAGCGCGGCCGGGCTTGATCCAGCCGCTGTCGCCAAGCTGGTTGGGCGTCGCGAGCGTCGCCACGAGCCCCGCCTTTTCCAGCAGCCTGGCGGGTTCGCGCGCGACGAGGATCAGGCGCCATGGCGTGGTGAACGGCGTATCGATCGAAAACACCGGCGCGGGGTGCGTTTCGCCCGGCCCCGAATAGCCGGTGGCGCGGCCGGGGAAGCGCATCAGATGAGTGGTGGCGGTCTGCGGATCGCTGCCGGGCGCGAACATCAGCCGCGGATAATGCAGCCGATCGGACTCGCAGACCGACAGCGCCAGCCCCTGCGGAGTCATCGCGAGCAGCGGCGTGTCGGCAAGCGGCCCCTTGTCGGTGCTGTTGGTCAATTCGGGATGCGGCGGCGGGCCGATCCGGCCTGGCGCGGAGCGGACATATTCGCCCTCGTCGCGGCTGCTCCACACCTCGGTCCCCACGGGAAAGCGGAAGTCGCACGCCTCGCCGCCCAGCATGACCTGCTTGCGGCCGCTGAGCAGCACGAAGCGCACCGCGATACCGTCGTCATGCGCCAGCAGCCGGATCGCAAAATCGATCCCCGCCTTGCGGTCGCGAAAGCGCGCCTCGATCTGGTTGGCGGTGCCGTTGTAGCGGGCGGCAATGCCATAGGGCGGCGTCCAGTCGCCATCGATCCGGCTGGTGGCATGATCGATCAAGCGCGCCTTCGCGCCGAGCAGCCTGCCGTCGCCGAGCATAAGCGCCAGCCGCGACGGTTCGAGGATCGGCGCCTCGCCGTCGCGGGCGGACCAGCGGGGCAGGGGGTTGGCGGCATCCGGCAGATGCAGGCGCACATCGATCCGGCCATTGGGCGATCGCACCGACAGGGTCTGGCCGTCCTTCGCAGCCGCGGTGGCGCGCGTGGTGGTCAGCGTCGTCGCGGCGAGGCCAAGGCCGCCCAGCATCTGGCGGCGGGTGCTCTGCATGATGATGATCGTCCCCTCCGGTCTGGCGCGGACGATCGGCGTCGTCCGTCGCGCAAGATCTTGCACGATCTTGTGATATCGATAACACGCGGCTAACACAACCCAAGGAAGAGGAGAGAGCGATGCGTCGGCGATCGGGCGGAATGAGGCTGGCAAAAGCGGGCGTGGCCGCATTGGCATTGTCTGCCGGGTCTGCCGCGCTGGCTGAGGACGGCCGCTGGTTCGCCGATCAGGGTGACGGTACCTATCGTAACCCTGTGCTGATCGGCGATTATTCCGATCCCGATGCCATCCGCGTCGGCGAGGATTATTATCTGACCGCATCCTCCTTCACCGACGTGCCGGGGCTGCCGATCCTCCATTCCCGCGATCTGGTGAACTGGACGCTGATCGGCCACGCGCTCACCCATGTGCCGCCCGAGGCGCATTATGCCACGCCGCGGCGCGGCGGCGGGGTGTGGGCACCGGCGATCCGCCATCATGGCGGCCGCTTCCTGATCTATTATCCCGATCCCGACCGCGGCATTTTCCTCACCACCGCCAGCGATCCGCGCGGGCCGTGGAGCACGCCGGTGCTGGTCGAAGGGACCACCGGCGTCATCGATCCGGCACCTTTCTGGGAGGAGGACGGCACCGGCTGGCTGATCTATGGCTATGCCCGCAGCCGTGCCGGCAAGGCCAATATCATCGGCCTCAAGCGGCTGAATGCGGATGGCACCGCGACCGAGGGCGCCGAACGGATTATCGTCGATGGCGATGCGCAGCCGCCGGTGATGTCCAGCCTGGGTCCGCGCCCGTGGCAGACGACCGAGGGCCCCAAGCTCTACAAGCGCGGCGGCTGGTATTATGTGTTCGTGCCCAGCGGCAGCGTGAAGGGCGGCTGGCAGGGCGTGTTCCGCAGCCGGTCGATCACCGGCCCCTATGAGGGCCGCGACGTGATGGACCAGGGCGCGACCGAAACCAACGGCCCGCACCAGGGCGCCTGGGTGACCAGCGCTGCCGGAGAGGACTGGTTCCTGCACTTCCAGGATCGCGACAGCTACGGCCGCATCGTCCACCTCCAGCCGATGCGCTGGCGCAAGGGCTGGCCCGTGATCGGCGCCGACCCCGATGGTGACGGGCGCGGCACGCCGGTTGCGGGCGGGCGCAAACCCGTTGCCGGCCAGCCGCGCACCGCGCCGGTGGCGGACGATGATTTCGACACCGCGCCCAACCTCGCCTGGCAGTTCGGCAGCAATCCGTCGGCGGACTGGATGACGGTCAAGGACGGGCATCTGCGCCTGAAATCGATCAGCGGCTCCCGCGATTTCTATGAGAATGGCGCGATCCTCTCGCAGAAACTGCCGGCACTCGCCTTCACCGCCACCACCCGCATGGCCTTCGCACCGCTTCGCACAGGGGAACGCGCGGGGTTGACCGTACATGGTGCCAGCTTCGCCTGGATCGGCGTGGAGAAGCAGGGCGATGGCTTGCATATCGTGCGCGAGGACAAGGCCGAAACGCGGCCCGGCGCCCCGATCACGACGCTCAACGGGCCACGGCTGGAAGGCGGCGCGGTCTGGCTGCGGCTGACCGCCCGCCCCACCACGATCACCGTCCCGCCCCCCGATTCCACCCCCTATTGGCCCTCGATGCTCCGCGAAACGCACATGCTGGTGTCGTTCAGCTACAGCCTCGACGGCACGAACTTCACTCCGCTCGGCAACGCGTTCGAGACGCGGCCGGGGCGCTGGGTAGGCACGCAGATCGGGCTCTTCGCACAGGCCGCCTCGGGCACGTCGGCGGCCGCCGCGACGACGGTCGGCCATGCCGATTTCGACTGGTTCAGGATCGAAAAATGATCCGCACCTCCGCGTTCGTGCTCGCGGCCGCGCTCGCCGCCGCCACCAGCCATGCCCAGCTTGTCATCTATGATCCGCCACCGGGCAAGGCGCTCTACACCCATCATAATGATGATTTTACCGTGCGCGTCCGCACACCCGGCGGCACATGGCAGGATCTCTACGAATATCGTGTGATGGTCGATCTCGATGCGCCGCAACGCGCCTCCATGGTCAGCTTCGCGATGCGCGGCCCCGTCGAAGTGGCGGTGAAGAAGAATAATGGCGACGTCCGCCGGGCCGAGGTCCGCCCTGGCGCAAAGCAGGTGGCGGCGCGACTGGAGGGGCGCACCGCCACCTTCATGCTGACCAAGCCCACCAATCTCTCGATCGAGTTCGACGGCGACCGGCTGCACAACCTCCACCTCTTCGCCAATCCGATCGCCGAGGCCCCGCCCGCGAAGGATGATCCGGACAGCATCTATTTCGGCCCGGGCATCCATGTGCTGCCCGAAGGCCAGACCAAATTCGCGATCGGATCGAACAAGACGGTCACCATCGCCGGCGGCGCGATCGTGCAGGGCCAGATCGACATCAGCAACGCGCATGACGTCCGCGTGATCGGCCACGGAATCCTCGAAGGCGGGAAGGAGGGGCTGACCGTGCTGTTCTCCAGCAACGTCACGATCGACGGCCCCGTCGTGCTCAACCCCCAGCATTACACGCTGATGTGCGGCCAATCGACCGGCCTCGCCATCCGCAACCTCAAAAGCTTCAGCGCCGGAAGCTGGACCGACGGGCTCGACCTGATGAGCTGTTCGGACGTCGCCATCGACAATGTCTTCCTGCGCACATCGGACGACGCCATCGCCATCTATGGCGATCGCTGGGATTATCATGGCGATGCGCGCAACTATCGCATCACCAATTCGACGCTGTGGGCAGATGTCGCGCACCCGATCAATATCGGCCTGCACGGCAGCAAGGATCAGCCGCGCACCATCGAGAAGCTGCTGTTCCGCAACATCGACATCCTCGGCCATGACGAGGACGACCGCGATTATCAGGGTGCGCTGGCGATCACCGCTGGCGACAACAACCTCGTCCGCGACGTGACCTTCGAGGACATCCGCATCGACGATATCGAAGAAGGGATGGTGTTCAACTTCCGCACTGTCTTCAACGGGAAATACAGCCTCGCGCCGGGGCGCGGCATCGAGAAGGTGGTGCTGCGCAACGTCCGCTTCCGCGGCGGCGACATCAACCGTCCGGTGCTCGCGGGCTACGCCGCAGACCGCCAGGTGCGCGACATACGCATCGAGGATGTCCGCATCGGCGACATGCCACTGCGCCACGCCGACATCGATATCGGCCGCTTCGTCACGGACATCTCCGTCACCCGCTGACACTGCCGCAACCGCAGCTCCGCGCCGCCCAGAAAAGAGTTGCGCGGCATTTCTGTTATCGATATCTGAACTGCTATCGATAACAACTCGATTCACGGCCGGGGTGCATACGCCTCGCCGGAAAGCTGATCGTGGAGGGGAAAAATGCGCTACATCCAGTTGACCGCCGCCCTGCTTGCAACCTGCGCACCGGCGCCCCTCCTTGCACAGGCAGCGCCCGAGCCTGAACAGGCACCGGTCGACGAGGAAGCGACGCAGGACATAGTCGTGACCGGCCTCAGGGCCAGCCTCAAGAACAGCGCGCAAATCAAGAAAAACACGATGGAAATCGTGGACTCGATCACCGCGGACGATATCGGCAAGCTGCCCGATCCCAACGTCGCCGAAACGCTCACCCGCGTACCGGGCGTGCAGGCCTATCGCTTCGGCGGAGAGGCGTCGTCGCCGGTCGGCAACGGCTCGGGCCTCACCATCCGCGGCCTCACCGGGCAGACCGGCTCGCGCGTCGACGGCCGCGCCTATTTCACCGCCGGCAGCCGCGAATTCAACGTCGAGGGCGCTAGCCCCGGCATGGTCGCCGGGCTCGACGTCTACAAGAATCCCTCGGCCGACCATATCGAGGGTGCGATCGGCGGCCTCGTCAACATCCGCACCCGCAAGCCCTTCGACTTCAAGGATATGGCGATCTCCGCCGCGGTCGGCGGGCGCTACAATGATCTCGGCAAGAAGCTTACGCCCGAATATTTCGGCATGCTTTCCAAGCGCTGGGATGTCGGCGATGGCGGCGAACTGGGCGTGCTCGTCGCGGGCAGCTACGCGCAGAGCTTCAACCGGGGTGACAATACGCCGTCGGTGGGCGGCACCCAATTCCGCCGTGCAATCCGTGCCGACAGCGCCGAATATGCTGCCAATGTCGGCAGCGGACTCAACCTCAACCCCGCCTTCCTCGGCCGCAACGACGTCACCTATCTGGCGGACGTCAACCCGGCGAGCCTCCCCGAAAGCCAGCGCGCCGCGCTGCTGTCATCGGCGGGCGTCCAGAACAATATCTCGCAGGAAGATTATCGGCGCACGCGCAAGGGGCTGAGCGGCGCGATCCAGTGGAAGCCGAGCCCGACGCTCGAATTCTACGCCGAGGGCAACTACAACTATTATCTCTACCACCAGAACTACCGCTTCCTGAATGCCAGCGACAGCCGCTACGCACAGGGCCTCGCCACGGAAGCCTTCACGCTCGATGAGCAACTGGCGAACCGCAACGCGAATGGCGGCGCCAACGAACTGCTTTCCGGCCAGCACATCGTCGGCGGCACCTTCCTCAACTCCACCTTCACCACCACCGGCGGCGACGAGCATCGCGAGTACAAGACCTTCGTGCTCGCCGGTGGCGTCAAGTGGCAGCCGACCGAGCGGCTCGAGGTGAAGTTCGACTTCTCCTATGTGAAGGCCGACCAGTATCAGGACAATCGCTCGGTCGTCCTCTCCTCCGCCGCCGGCCTCGCCTGGAACATCAGCCGCGATCTCGGCACTCCGCAGCGCGTCTCGATCACTGGCCCCGATCTCGCCTCGCCGAGCAGTTGGGTGTTCAACAATTATGCGAACGGCACCAATCAGGTTTGGGACGATGACGGCATCGCCGCCGCGCTCGATCTCAAATATGCCTTCGACGACTCCTTCCTGCAGGCGATCAGGGTCGGCGGCCGCTACGCGACGCAGAAGGATCGCTACAGCAATTTCAGCTTCGCCGGCCGCAACCTGACGACCAACGGGCTCGCGCTCGCGGCGGACCGGTCGAACGCGATCCCCGTCACCGCGAACGCGGATCTCGTCGAAGGATCGCCGACCAACTTCCTCGACGGCAAGGCCGGCTATAGCGGCGGCTTCCTCGTCTTCTCGCCCGATGCGCTGCTGGGTGACACTGTCCGCGGCCGCTTCCCGCTCGCCGGCATCAACCCGGAGGATGCGCTGACCGAGCTGATCCTCAACCGGCGCTATTTCAGCGAGAAGAGCTATGCCGGCTATGCGGTCGCCGATTTCGGCTTCTTCGACAATCGCCTGCGGGGCAATGCCGGCATCCGCGTGGTGAAGACGGACACCTTCGTCCGCGCGCAGATCACGCAGCCGGGCACCACCAACATCATCCCCAATGAGAGCGCTTCCTCCTACACCTATGCGCTGCCCAGCTTCAATCTGACGGGCTATATCACCCCCGACACGCTGGTGCGCTTCGGCTATGGCAAGGGGATCACCCGGCCCGATCTCGCAGCGCTCAACCCCACGCTGGTGCTCGACACCAATCTGGGCAATGGCAGCCGCGGCAATCCCGACCTGCGCCCGCAAAAGGCCGACAGCTTCGATCTCGGCATCGAGCATTATTTCTCGTCGGTGAACTATGTCTCGGCCGCGCTCTTCTACAAGAAGATCGACGGCTTCTTCAGCGGCATCTCATCCTGCCAGGCGATCGATGGCGCGCCCGCGCCGACGACCAACCAGAACTGCTCGGGCAGCCAATATTTCATCACCCAGACGGTCAATGCCGAAAAGGGCACCGCCAAGGGCATCGAGCTCGCCGCGCAGACCTTCTTCGACTATCCCTTCATGCCCGACATCCTCCACCATTTCGGTGTCGTCGGCTCCTTCACCTATGTCGAGACCAAGAACCCGCTGACGCTCAACGGCCAGCGCGTCGACACGATGCAGCCGCTGACCTCCAAATATGCCTATTCTGTCGCTGGCCTCTATGAGGATGATCTGGTCTCCGCGCGCGTCGTCTATACGTGGCGGTCGAAGGCGGTGCTGTTCGGCGTCGCCGCCAACCCGATGGACGGCCGCTACATCCGTTCGTTCGGGCTGCTCGACGCCTCGCTGAACTTCAAGCTGCCGCACAATTTCTCGCTGTCGCTGACCGCCTCCAACCTCACCAACGAGGCCGCGGACCGCTTCATCGGAGAGCCCGGCCTCGAAACCGGCATCGAGCGCCAGCACTTCGTCAACGGCCGCAACTTCGGCGCGACCCTGCGCTACAGCTTCGGCAGCTGAACGCTGCCCGAAGGGCAGAATGATTGCCGCCATCCTGTATGCCCTCCTGCTGAACTGATCGGGTCGCCATCAAAGGCCACCCGATCCCGATGTTGACCCGGTGATCATCGCTATTTCAGCCGCGCGATCGCCACGCCATGCGCGCGGACGTTGCCTTCCTGCCAGTCGCCACCCGCGGGTTCTGCCCCCGCAGGCAGCGTCACGGCATGCGCAACGTCGCCATGATTGATGATGATCAGCACGCGCTTGCCTGCGCCCGCGCGCTCGGCGATCTCCAGGTCCGGGTGGGCCCCGGCGATGACCGGCTTGATCCCGGCATCGTCGAGCAGGCGTGTCGCCAGCGCGGAAAGCGCTGCGGGCTCCAGCCAGGCGCCGACATAGGTAATGCTGCCGCGGCCTAGGCTGCGGGTGACGATCGCCGGCTTGCCGTCCAGCCAGCCGCCGGGATCCTGATAGGTCGCGATGGCCTTCGCGCCGCTGGTACCGGGGGCAAGCGCTTCCGCCCAGACATTGACCTTGCCGCTGACCGCCCCCGTCACTGCGACGGGGGCGTCGAGCGCATAATATTGCTCGACCGTCGCGCCGAGCAGCTCGGCGAGGGGTCCGGGCTGGCGCTGAGGCCACAACGCATTGTCGCCATCCTTCATGCCCGAACGCGGCCCGAGCACCAGCCGACCGCCGCTGCGGACAAAGGCTTCCAGCCGCTTGGCATCCTCGGCGGTCAGCACGTTGAGTGACGGGGCCACGACCAGCTTGTAGGCACTCAGGTCGGCACCGGGCGACAGCACATGCACGCCCTGCGACTGAACGCGGAAGGGCCGGTAGAAATCGGTGAACTCGCGGATCGGGTCGAAGTCGCGATGGTGACGCTGGAGGTCGATCGCCCAGCGGCTGTCGTAGGAAAAGAGCATCGCCATCTTTGCGGCGGGGCCGGTATCCGCGAGCAGCGGCGCGAAGCGCGTCATGTCCTGCGCGACCGCACCGATCTCTCCCGCGACCGGGTTGGGCTTGCCGTCCTGGCCAAGCACCGCGCCATGGTAGGTTTCCTGACCATTCCGGCCAGGCCGCCATTGCCAATAAAGCACGCCATCGGCGCCATGCGCGATCGACTGCCATGCGAGTTCACGCACCTGGCCGGGGTCCAGCGCGCGGTTGACCGGCACCCAGTCGACCCGGCCCGGCTGGGTTTCCATCAGCCAGAAATTGCGCTGCTTGTAGCCGCGGACGAGATCATGATTGGCACCGTTCGCCACCCAATCCGGCCGACCGTCGGGAATGTAGTTGTCCCAGCTTGCGATATCGAGATTCCGGTGCATCACGAAGTGATCGAAGCCCGCGTTCCAGAACATGGTGTTGGTCGTGATGAACGCGCGGGCGTCGATCAGCGGGCGGATCGCGCGGACCTGATCCTCGACATAATCCGTCCAGGTCGCGGTGGTGAAATGGCGGAAATCGAGCAAAAGCCCCGGATTCTGCTGGCCGGTCTGGCGCAGCGGCACCTGCTCGAATTCATTGTAGGATTGGCTCCAATATTGCGTCGTCCACCGTGCATTGAGCGCATCGATCGTGCCGTAGCGCTGTTCGAGGAACGCGTGCCAGCGCGCGACCGATTCGGTATCGAACGAGGGCGGGCCGACTTCATTGTCGATCTGCCAACCCACGACATCGGGATGCCTGCCATAGCGCTCGGCCATCTTGGCGGCGATCCGACGCGCGAAGTCGCGATAGCGTGCGCTGCCGAACGAGAAGTGGCGGCGACCGCCATGCGTCGCCTGCGCGCCATTCTCGTCGACGCGCAAAGTGTCGGGATATTTCTGGGTCAGCCAGGCGGGCGGGGCGGCGGTGGGGGTGCCGATGACGATCATAAAGCCGCGCTTGGCCGCCGCGTCGATCGCGCGATCGAGCCAGGCGAAGTCGAACTTACCTTCTTCCGGCTCCATCCGCGCCCAGGCGAATTCGGCCACGCGCACGGTGTTGAAGCCCATCGCCTTCATCATGTCGAGGTCGGTCGCCCAGCGTTCCTCGGCCCATTGCTCGGGATACCAGGCGACGCCGACTGCCATCGCGGGGCGTTCGGCAAAGGCAGTCGCGCGCTGCGGAAAGGGTGGTTTACGGGGAGTTTGCGCTGTGATCGGCATCGCCGATGCCAACAAACCGAGCGCCAAAGCCCAACCCAATGCACGCGATCTTGCCGGCATTCCGCTCCCCTTGTTATTCGTACTATGATATGTGTAATGTGCTCATGAAGGCCGGGCAAGGCACAGTTGCGAATTCAGGACGAGGGCAATGAAAGCGATCCACAATCACGACCTTTCGCGGCGCGGTTTCTTCCAGTGCGCTGCCTGCGCGGCGGCGGCGCTGGGTGCCGCTGCCGCGCCGGGCGGGGCCTGGGCGGCGGCTGCCGCCCGCGGCGCGGGGCGGGGTGCGGAGGCGGTCCACGAGTTCCCCTATGGCGCTGTCAAGCTGACCGGCGGCCGGATCAAGGATCAGTATGACCGGGTCCAGGCGCATTATCTGGCGCTGGACAATGATCGCGTGCTCAAGGTGTTCCGCCAGGCGGCCGGCCTGCCCGCGCCCGGTCCGGACATGGGCGGCTGGTATGATGCGGACGGCTTCGTTCCCGGGCTCGCCTTCGGCCAATATGTATCCGGCCTCGCACGGATCGGCGCGGCGACTGGCGACAAGGCGGCACACGCCAAGGTCGCCACGCTGGTCGACGGGTTCGGCGCGTTCCTCAAGAATGTGAAGAACCCCTATGCGGGCAAGAAAGCGCAGGATCAGTGGGCCGCCTATACGATGGACAAATATGTCGTCGGACTGGTCGACGCCTATCGGCTGAGCGGGGTGGAGCAGGCGCGCAGCCTGCTGCCGATGGTGATCGAAAAGTGCATGCCCTATATCTCGCCGGTCTCGCGCGACCGGGTGGGCAAGAAGGATCCGCCCTATGACGAGACCTACGTCATCTCGGAAAACCTGTTCCACGTCGCCGAGATTACCGGTGACGACAAGTATCGCGCGATGGCGGTGCATTATCTGCTGAACAAGGAATGGTTCGATCCGCTGGCGGCGGGGCAGGACGTGCTGCCGACCAAGCATGCCTACAGCCACACCATCGCGCTCTCCTCCGGCGCGCAGGCCTATCTAAACCTCGGCGACGCCAAATATGTCCGCGCACTGGAGAATGCCTGGAAGTTCATGGAGCCGCAGCGCTTCGCTTCGGGCGGCTGGGGGCCGGAGGAGCAGTTCGTCCATCTCGACCAGGGGCTGCTGGCGGCGAGCCTCGCCTCGTCGAAGGCCCATTTTGAAACACCGTGCGGCAGCTTCGCCGACATGAAGCTGGCCCGCTACCTGATCCGCTTCACAGGCCGGCCCGAATATGGCGACGGGCTGGAGCGCACGCTCTACAACACGATGCTCGCCACTCGCTTTCCGGACAGCGATGGCGGCTATCCCTATTATTCGAACTATGGCGCAGTCGCCGAGAAGAAATATTACCACCAGCAATGGCCGTGCTGCTCGGGCACCCTGGTGCAGGGCGTCGCCGACTATGTCCTCAATCTCTATTTCCATGATGATGACGCGCTGCTCGTCAACATGTTCGCATCGTCGGAAGTGCGATGGGACCGGCCGGGTGGGCCGGTCGAGGTGGTGCAGCACACCAACTATCCGGCGACCGACGCGGTGCGCCTGACCGTGCGCCAGCCCGGCAATGGCCGCTTCGCGATGAAGCTGCGCATTCCGGCGTGGACGCGCGACGCACGACTGACCGTCAACGGCGTTGCACAGCCGGTGCAGCCGGGCACGCTTGCGACCATCCAGCGGAGGTGGAAGGCGGGTGATACGATCGACCTTGTCGTGCCGCAGCCGCTGCGCACCCTGCCGATCGACAATCGCAACCCCAATCTTGCGGCGGTGATGCGCGGCGGGGTTATGTATGTCGGCCTCAACCCGTGGGATGGCATCGAGAAGCAGGCGATCGACCTGCCCGGCGCGCTCACCCCGATGCCAGGCCAGGATGAAGCGTATCGGACGACGGTCGATGGCCGCAACCTCGTGTTCGTGCCCTATTTCGCGGTCGATATGGAACGCTACAACACCTATTTCCGGACGGCCTGAGCATGACCGACAGGGTCTACGCGACCTACCGCGTCGAAACCGCCTTCCCGCTTACGCAAGCGGCGGAAACGATGGCCGGCGAGCAATCGACGGGCACCTTCGTGCGCGTGCCGGGCGAGACCGACGAGCTGCGCGAGGCGCATGCCGCGCGCGTCGAATCGATCGAGGAACTGGGGGAAGCGGAGCGGCCCTCGCTGCCCGGATCGGGCCTGCCGAGGCAGGGCGGCGATGGCCGTCGACGTATCGCGAAGGTGGTACTGTCGTGGCCGGTGCATAATTTCGGCCCGTCGCTGCCCAATCTCCTGGCGACGGTCGCAGGCAATCTCTCCGAATTGAAGGCTTTCTCCGCGCTCAAGCTGCTCGATCTGACGCTGCCGCCGGTGTTCCTTGACCGCTATCAGGGACCGCAATTCGGCGTTGCCGGCACGCGGCGACTGGCGGGGGTGGTAAGCCGGCCGATGATCGGCACGATCATCAAGCCCAGCGTCGGTCTCGGTCCCGAGGCAACCGCCGCGCAGGTAGCCGGGCTGCTCGGCGCTGGCATCGACTTCATCAAGGATGACGAGCTTCAGGCCAACGGCCCGGCCTGTCCGTTCACGGCGCGGGTGAGCGCGGTGATGCGCGTGATCAATGCGCATGCCGACCGCACCGGCAAGAAGGTGATGTACGCCGCCAACCTCACCGGCGACATCGACGAGATGCTGGAGCGTCATGACCATGTGCTCGCCGAGGGCGGCACCTGCATCATGGCGAGCATGAACTCGATCGGCCTGCCGGCGATGAAGGTGCTGCGCGCGCATTCCCAGCTTCCGATCCACGGCCACCGCAATGGTTGGGGCATGCTCGGCCGCTCGCCGGCGATCGGCATGGAATATGTCGCGTTTCAGAAATTGTGGCGGGTGGCGGGGATCGACCACACCCACGTCAACGGCATCGACAACAAGTTCTGCGAGACCAACGAGAGCGTGATCGCCTCGGCCCGCGAATGCCTGACGCCGATGTTCCCGGCACCCGTGCCGGGGTGCGAGGTGATGCCGGTCTTCTCGTCCGGCCAGTCGGCGCGGCAGGTGCACGCCACCTATGCGGCGCTGGGATCGACCGACCTGATCTTCGCGGCGGGCGGCGGCATCCTTGCGCATCCGGGCGGCCCGGCCGCCGGCGTCACCGCGCTGCGTCAGGCGTGGGACGCGGCCGTGGCTGGCGTTCCCCTGGAACAGGCGGCGAACGATGCGCCGGAACTGCGCGCGGCCGTAGGGGCGTTCGGCGGGTGAGACCGCTCTACGCCTATTATGGCGATGATTTCACCGGCTCCACCGACGTGCTTGAGCAACTCGCCGAAGGCGGTGTGGCCGCCATCCTGTTCCTCCGCCAGCCCGACGCGGCGCTGCGCGCGCGCTTCGCCGACGTGCGGGCGATCGGCCTCGCCGGCGACAGCCGCAGCCGTGCGCCGGACTGGATGGACGCGCATCTGCCCGCCGCGTTCGACGCGATCGGCGATGCCGACATCCTCCACTACAAGACCTGCTCGACCTTCGATTCCTCGCCCAAGGTCGGCTCGATCGGCCGCGCGATGGAGATCGGCGCACGGCGGCATGGTGGCGTCGTCCCCATTCTCGTCGGCGCGCCGCACCTGCGCCGCTATGTGCTGTTCGGCAATCTGTTCGCGGCGGCAGGCGCCGATACATTCCGCATCGACCGCCACCCGACGATGGCGCGCCACCCGGTCACGCCGATGCACGAGGCGGACCTGCGCCGCCACCTCGCCCCGCAGACTGACATGGTGATCGGCTCGATCGCGATCGACCGCCTCCAGGCGGGCGCGGCGGAGGCCGACTATGTGGGCGCGACCGGGGACGCTGTGCTGTTCGACGGTCTCGACGAGACCAGCCTGCTGGCTGCCGGGCAGGTGGTGCTGCGCCATGAAGCGCGCTTCGCCGTCGGCAGCTCGGGCGTCACCCGAGCCCTGGTGCTGGCATGGCAGGCCGCCGGGCTCGTGACCCCGCCCGAGGCACTGGCACCGGCGCTTCCGACCGACCGGCTGCTGGTGGTCAGCGGAAGCTGCTCGCCGGTGACAGCAGCGCAAATCGGCCACGCGCGAGGCGCGGGCTATGCCGGCGTTCGTGTCGATGTGCCAGCGGTCTTGCGGGGCGAGAGCCCCGAGGAGGCCCGCATCATCAAAGCCGCGGTCACTGCGCTGGAAACGGACGGGCGCTGCCTGATCTTCTCGGCGGAAGGCCCTCTCGACGAACAGGGGCAGGCAGCGGGCGACCGGCTGGGCAGTGCATTGGGCCGCATCACGCGCGCGGCGATCGAGCGCAGCGGCATCGGCCGCGTTCTGTTCGCGGGCGGCGATACGTCGAGCCATGGCGTCGCGCAGCTCGGCATCGATGCACTGTCCTGGGCGGCCCCGCTGGAACGCGGCGCCCCGCTGGTGCGGGCGCACGCCGCGTCGGCACCGATCGACGGGCTGGAACTGGTTCTGAAGGGCGGCCAGGTAGGGGCTAAGGACTTCTTCGAGACGGTGCGGCTAGGGCGCGCGCCCTCATTTCTCGACCGTGCGGAGTAGGCATCGAAGGGATGAGCCGAGAACCGAGGCAGCCTCGGGCGACCGAGATGGAGATGGACGGCCGTACTATCTGACCTTATCCACTATCCGATCCTATACCGCCCGCGCCCCCGCCACGTCCGCCTTGTGATCCAGCCCCTTCGAGCAATCCGTCAGCGCGAAGAGCCCCGCCGCGATCAGCACCATCACCGCCACGCCCTGCACCGGCAGATTATAGTTCCCGGTCCCCGCGATGACATAACCGATCACCACGGTGCACACGAAGCCGCCAAGATTGCCCGCGGTGTTCATCACGCCGCTCGCGGTGCCGCCGAAGCGACCGCCGATCGCCATGCACATCGCCCAGGCGGCGGGCAGCATCAGGTCCATCACAGCAAAGGCCGCGCCGGCGAGCACGACGATTGCCGCCTTGCCGCTGGCGAGGCTCATCGCCACTAGCAGCACGGCGGTGATCGTCAGGCAGGTGCTGGTGATCAGGCTGTAGGCGCGGCGGGCGCCGATGCGCTCCGCCAGTCGGTCGGACAATACGCCGCCGGCGAGGTTGCTGACGATGCCGAGCAGGAAGGGGATCGATCCGTAAAGCCCCATCTCCGTCACGGTGAACCCCGCGCCGTTGACCATCCAGGTCGGGAACCAGTTGAAGAAGAACCAGCTTCCGAAGGCATAGAAGCAATAGGCAAGCGCGATCAGCCAGAGCTGGGGCAGCGCCATCAGCCGCCGCCACGGCGTGCCGAGATGGCCGGCACCATCGTCGCCGCCGATCTCCGCAACCTCCTCGGCGCTGATGCCGGGTTGGTCGGCGGGACGATCCCGATACCAGCTCCGCCAGACGATCGCCCAGCCAAGGCCGACAATGCCAAGCGCCACGAACACCGCCTGCCAGCCGAAGCGCGCTTGCAGCGGCACCAGCAGCAGCGGCGCCATCGCCCCGCCGAGCCGGCTCGCAGCCCAGACGATGCCTTGGCCCCGCGCACGCTCGCGCGCCGGCAGCCAGCGATAGAGCACGCCGGTCATATTGGGATAGGCGCCGGCGGCGCCCAGCCCGAACAGGAAGCGTGCAGCGGTCAACTGATAGACGTTGCGGCACACCGCGGTGATCGCGGTGAAGAAGGACCACCAGATCGTGATCCGGGTCAGTTCCTTGCGATAGCCATGCCGATCGCCGAGCGCACCGGAGGGCACCTCGAACACCGCATAGGCGATGACATAGGCGCCAAGCACCCAGCCCCACTGGTCCGGCGTGATCGCAAGGTCGCGCTGGATCGACGGGCCGGTAACCGCGATCGCCATGCGATCGAGGAAAGTGATGACCGAAAGGGCCCCAAGCAGGCCCAGCACGGCATGGCGTTTCTTCACTTGGCGAGACCGGCCAGCACGTCGCGGGCGCGGGTCACGCCCAGTTCCGGGCTGGAAAACACCGGGGCAGCCACTGCCCCCTCTGGCAGGGTCGCCAGCACGCGCGCCATCGAGGCCTGCGCGAGCACGATCGCGTCGACGCCGTTCATCGCCTCGGTCAGCGCCTCGCCGACGATGCGGTCATGCGTCACGCCGTCGCCTGCCATCACCGCTTCGAACGCGCCTTCGCAGAGATGCTCGACGATCTCGATCGCCTTGCCCTGATCGGCCGCGACGGTGCGGACGAGGTCGGCGGTCGGCTTCAACGTCGTCCGCAGGGTCGCCATCACGCCGATGCGGCTGCCGATCGAAAGCGCCTTTTCCGCCATCGGCCGGTCCACGCGCAGCACGGGCTGGTCGTAAAGCTGCGCGGCGATGTCGATTGCTGGGCCGATCGAGGAACAGGTGACGAGCGCGACATCCGCGCCGGCATCGAAGGAGGAGCCGATGAGTTGGATCACCCGGCGCATCGTCGGCCGCTCCAGCCTGCCGGCGGCGATCGTGTTCTTGATCAGGCTTTCGTCCACGAAGTGCAGCACCCGCACGCCCGGCACGAGGCGCTGGGTGAGCTCGTTGAACAGGGGGCTGAGCGTGGGAGAAGTGTGGACGAGGGCGAGGGTCTGCATGGTCATGTCCCGGGTTAGACGGTGAAGCGATAGTCGCCCGATCCGACCTCGAACCGGGTGAGGGCGCCGTCACGGCGCAGGTTACGGATGTCGGGATGGCCGGCGAGGCCGCGGCGGCCTTCGCGCCAGCCGGTGCCGCCGGGCAGTTCGACCTCGGCGACGCAATTGGCGGGCACGGTCAGCGTCAGGCTGGTCAGCCCCTGGGCATTGCCGTCCACCTCGGTCGCGATCGTGCCGACCGCGCTCGCGTAACGTGCCGAGACCTTCCCCACCGCCGGCAACCATAAGGGGCGGACGGCAATGCGGCGGAAGCCGGGGGCAGCGGGGGCGATGCCGGCAAGGCGCCGGTAAAAGAAGCCGACCACCGCGCCCAGCGCATAGTGATTGTAGCTGTTCATCGCGATGTCGCCGACATCGCCGTTCCACCGCTCCCAAACCGTTGTCGCGCCCTTGACCGGCATATAGCCCCACGACGGGTAGCGCGTCTGGAGCAGCAAGCCGGTGACGGTCTCGATTTCCCCCGCGTCGGCGAGCACGTCGAGCAGATAGGGCGTGCCCAGGAAGCCGGTCGACAAGGTCATGTTGCGCCTGGCGATGTCGGCGGCAAGCAACCGGGCGGCGGCGGGGCGCTCGCTATCGGGCGTAAGCCCGCAATGAAGCGCCAGCACCTGGCTGGTCTGGCTGCCATTGCCCGCCTTGCCGTTCCCGCCGAGCAACTCACGCCGCGCCGCCGCGATGATCGTGCGGTTGAGCGCGGTGTAGCGCGTGGCGTCCGCATCGCGGCCGGTGGCCTTTGCCATGTCCGCCATCAATTGCGCCGACCACGCCCAATAGGCGGTGGCGCACAGGATGCGCGGCGTGGTCTCGTCATCGGGCTTGACGGCGTCCACGGACAGCCAGTCCCCCAGATCCAGCCCGCGTTCGTTACGCCAGATATGGTCGGGGTTGGTGCGGGCGACGAAAGCCATCCACGCCTCCATCGCCGCCCAATTTTCGTCGATCACCGCGGTGTCGCCGTAACGCTGCCAGAGCTGCCAGGGCAGGATGATGCCCGCCTCGCTCCAGCCCGCGGTGACGACATCCGGGAAGGACAGAGGCTGCGGCACGACGATCGGATAGGCGCCGTCTGCCCGCTGCGCAGCGCGCGCCTCGCCCAGGAAGCGGCGGATGAACGGATCCACCTCCATATTGAATGCCGCGGCGTCGAGAAACACCTGGATGTCACCCATCCAGCCCATCCGTTCGTCGCGCTGCGGGCAATCCGTCGGCACCGCGAAGAAGTTGGAGCGCTGGCTCCATTCGGCATTCTGCCAGATCTTCTGCAGCAGCGGCGCCGCGAAGCGCATCTCGCCGGTGGTGCGGCAGGCCGAATGAAGGATCACGCCTTCCACATCGGCCGGGGTCGGCCGCCCAGGGAACCCTTCGACCTGCACGTAGCGGAAGCCGAAATAGGTGAAGTGCGGCTCGAACGTCTCGCCCGCGGCATCGCCGCGCAACGTCACCCGGTGGGTCGCGCGGGCCAGCCGCAAGTTGGTCTGGTCGGCGATGCCAGTCTTGTCGAGCAGTTCGGCGAACCGCAACGTGACCGTCGTGCCCGCCGCGCCCCGCGCCTTCAGCTTCACCCAGCCCGCGAAATTCTGGCCGAAGTCGAACACGAACACGCCCGGCCGCGGTTCGGTGACGCTGGCGGCGCGACGGGTGCCCATGCGCTCGATCTGCGGCGAGGCCTGCGCGACAAGCTTGGTTTCAGGCGCCGCACCGGGTTTGGCGCGCGCCCAGCGCGAGGCATCGAAGCCCGGCATATCCCAGCCGGCGATGCGCAGCCGTGCGTCGAACGTCTCGCCATCATAGATTTCGGACATGAGGATCGGAGAGCGCGCGATCTGCCAGTCCGGCCCCGTCGTCACCCATTGCTGGCTGCCATCGGCATAATCGAGCCGCAACTGCGCACGGAAACGGCGCGGTGACGGACCGAAGCCGAAGCGCTCGAGTCGCCAGCCGAAGGGGCTGGCGTACCAGCCGTCACCCACCACCACACCGAACGCATTGTCGCCGTCGCGGATCAGGCTGGTGACGTCGTAAGTCTGGTAGAGGACATGGTCCTTCGCGACGCTGATCTCCGGCGCGAGCACCGCCTTGGCGACGCGTTCGCCATTGATGCGCGCATCATAGGCACCGAGTGCTGTGGCGTAGAGCCGGGCGGCCACGACCTTGGCGCGCGGCCGGAAGCCGGTGCGCAGCAGCACCGCCGGCTCGGAGGGTCGCGGATCGCCATGCGCGTTGGAGGTGCTGGGCACGGCGCGCTGCCAGCCGCCGGCGTCGAAGCCGGCCATGTGCCAGCCCGCAGGTGGCCCGGCGATCACCCGCCATTGCGGGCCGCTGACGATGCGATCGATCACCCCGCCGCGGCGGTGAAGACGGATCAACGCCGCAAAGGCACCGCCATCGACCGGGAAGAAGGCCTGGGTCTCCGCCTCTACCAGCGCGCAGACGCTGTTGCGGCCGGGGCGGATCGGGCCCTCGAACGGCAGCAGGGTGCCCCAGAAGGGCAGCATCGTATCCCAGCCGAGGTTGAGCGGCAGCGCATCCGGCGTGCGCGCTTCGCCGTTGATCCAAACGCCGCGCATATGATCCTTGCCGGCGAGCAGGATCTCGGCGCGTTCGATGTCGGCCGGCGCATCGAAGTCGAGCCGGAAGGCATGCGGGCGGCTGTCCAGCGCCTTCGCCGTCCAGATCCAGCCGAGACCGGCAGCGCGATCGGCGGCGGCGTCCGCATCCTCCGCCTCGATCCAGTCGGCGCGCCAGTCCGAGGGGGTGAGCAATCCGGTTTCGAACCATGAAGGTGCCGAGCGGGCGGCCCGGCCGGCGGCGTCTGTCACCTCGACCGTCCAGTGTACGCGCTGCATCGCCGCGAGCGGCTTGCCGCCCCATGCGATGTCGAACGTCACGTCCGAGGTCACCATGCCGCTGTCCCACAGGTCGGCGGCGCCCGGCTTCGATCCGGCGCGGATGCGATAGCTTTGCTGGCGCGTGCCGCGTGTCGGCGCCTCGATCCGCCACGACAGACGCGGCTTTCGCGCCTCGGTGCCGAGCAGATCGACGCTGTGCTCGGCGCGCAGGTCGACGACGGCGAGGGCGGGCGTTGCGGCGCGGGCCGGCAGGGGCGCGACCGCGGCGGCCGCCACTGCGCTGGTCGCGAGGAATTCGCGGCGGGTCGCGCTCATTTCCGGAAGCTGAGCTTGAGCGCGTAGGGCATGCCGCCGCTTGTGTCGGCGGGCAAGGTGACCGCGAGCCCCTTCCGCGTCTGTTCCCATTTTACCGCGCCGCTGCCGAGCAGTTCGATGCCGGCGATCGGATGCTCGAGATAGGGCGTGCCCTGATAGAGCGTCTTGACCAGCACTGCGCCATCCTGCGGCCGTTCGAGCCCGAGCACATAGAGCGTATCGCCCTTGGTGGTGAAGCGGATGTCCTGCGTGGTGAAGCCCTTGCGTGCGGATTCCTCGACCTGCCCGCCGACGCGGACCTGGCCGGAAAGGGTGGGGCCTTCGCCGAAATATTTGAACGGCCGCGTATCGTAGATCGCCTCGCCATTCACCTTCAGCCACGCGCCCATGCCGCGCAGCACCGTCGCGATCTCGTCGGGGATGGTGCCATCCGCTCTGGGGCCGACGTTGAGCAGCAGATTGCCGTTCTTGCTGACGATGTCGATCAGGTCGGCGGTCAGCGACTTGGGCGTCCGATAAGTGTCGTCCTTGGCATAGCCCCAGCTGTGCACGCTCACCGATGTGTCCGACTGCCACGGCGTCAGCCGCAGCGCGTCCGTCTTGCCGCGCTCCATGTCGAACAGCGCGCTGCCTTCGGCAAATTGCGAGCCCTTGTAGGCGATGATACCAGGCGCATTCTTCGCCGCCGAACGATTGTAGTAATAAGCGGCGGTGTCGCGCATCAGCGGCTCGAATTCGGGCGCCGAGGTCCACCAGTCGAAATAGATCAGCTCGGGGCTGTATTTGTCGATCAGTTCGGAGGTACGCGCCATCCAGTCGTTGAGGAACTGCTTGTTCGGCGGCATCCAGTTCTGGAGCTGGCCACTGTCTGGCCAGTTGTTCGGCTTCTCGGCGGGCAGGCCAGTCGGCGCGGCCGGGCCGTAAAGGCCGGCAAATTTCGGATCGTTGACGTCGCTGTCATAGGCGCGGCCGGCATGATACCACCACCAATGTTCGGCGCGGTGCGAGGACAGGCCGAAATGCATCCCCTGCGCACGCGCCGCCTTCGCGATCTCGCCCACCACGTCGCGCTTCGGCCCCATCTCGGACGCGTCCCAGCGGGTCACGTCGGACGCGTACATCGCGAAGCCGTCGCAATGCTCGGCCACCGGCACGACGTAGCGCGCGCCGGCTTCATCGAACAGTTTCAGCCAAGCGGCGGGATCGAACTTCTCCGCCTTGAATAGCGGAATGAAATCCTTGTAGCCGAACTTGGATTGCGGCCCATAGGTCTTCACATGATGCTCATAGGCCTTGTTGCCCGGCACATACATGTTCCGCGAATACCATTCATTGGCATAGGCCGGCACTGAATAGGGGCCCCAATGGATGAAGATGCCGAACTTGGCATCGCGAAACCACTCGGGCGTGCGGAAGCCGCGCAACGAGTCCCAGTCCGGCTTGAACGGTCCTTCGGTCACGCCCTGCTTCACCTTGGCGAGCTGCGCCTCGACCTTGGCGGGCTGATAGTCCATCGGCCATGCCTTCGCCGTGTCCGGGCTTTGCGCTGAAGCCGGCGCGGCACAGAAGGATGCCAGCGCGAGTGCGGTGGTGGCAGCGAATTTGATCTTCATTTCCTGCTCCTGCGCTGAAGAACGGCGACGCCCTGCGTGCCGAGCGTCACCGTGCTGACGGTGCCGCCTTCCAAGATGTCGGTCATGGGTTCGGGAAGCGTGACGACGCGGCTTTCGCGCGTGTGATTGATGAGGATGGAGATCGCACGGCCCTCGCCCTCGCGCGTCATCAACTCGACGCCCTTCGGCACGGCGAATGCACGCGACACGCCGGCACCGGTCATCGCCTGGTCGATCAGCGCGCCCATCACCTTGTCGTCGACGAGCGCGCCGACATAGGTGATCCGGCCCTTGCCGACGTTGCGGGAAATGACCGCTGGCTTGCCGTCCAGCCAGCCATTGGCCTTGCCGTAGCGCAGCACCACCTGCGTGTCGGGCGCGCTGGTCGAGAGATCCTCGGCCCAGATCGTCGCCTCGCCATCGCCCACCTTCACGCTTTCATCGAGCGCGTAGAATTGCTCCACACGGCCGCCGAGCAGATCGGTGAGGGGCCCCGGCTGACGTTCGGTATGGAGGCGGTTGAACCCGTCCTTCATGCCCGATCGAGGCCCCAGGATCAGATGGCCGCCGCCGCGGACATAGGCGGAAAGCCGTGTCGCCATTTCCGGCGTGATGACGTTGAGGCTGGGTGCCACGATCAGCTTGTAGGGCTCCAGCGGCGCGGCCGCCGCCTCGACGATGTCGACCGCGCCCAGTGCGTCCTTCAACGGCCGGTAATAGTCGAGCAGCACCTCGATCTGGTCATAGTCGCGATGATGCTTCTGGAAGTCGATCGCCCAGCGACTGGGATAGTCCTGCAGGATCGCGACCGGCGCCACCGGATGGGTGCCCGCGATCAGCGGGGTCGCCTTGGCCATCTCGCGGCCGATGCGGGCCGCCTCGGCATAGATCGGCAGCGGCTTGCCATCCGGCCCGATCAGCGATCCGTGCATCGTTTCCTGACCGTTCAGCGCGTTGCGCCATTGCCAGTAGAGGATGCCGTCCGCGCCATGGCCGATCGCCTGCCACGCCATCGCGCGGGTCTCGCCCGGATAGAGCATGTTGCTGACGCCGGCCCAGTTCACGAAGCCGGGCTGGATTTCCATCACCCAGAAATTCTTGCGCTTCCAGCCGCGCACCAGATCGTGCGTCGCGCCGTTGCGGTAGGGCTGGAGGTGGCCCGATCCGACATAATTGTCCCAGGAGGCGAAATCGAGATCGCGGTTGATCGCGTAGCGATCGAAGCGGTTCGCCCAGCCAAGTCCGCCGAGATTGGTGGTGACGAACTGCGATGCCGGCACATGCGCGCGCAGCACATCCGCCTGGTTCTTCTGGAACGACACCCACTGGTCGGTGATGAAGCGCTTGAGTTCAAGCATCCAGCCGGGGTTGGCGGGCTTGTCGTTGAACGGCACCTGCGACCAGTCCGAATAGACCTGCGACCAATATTGCGTCGCCCAGGCATCGTTCAGCACGTCGAGCGTGCCATAGCGCTGCTTCAGCCACGCCACCCACGCCGCACGGGCATCGGGATCATAGCTCTCGTCAGTATATTCATTGCCGATCTGCCAGCCGATGACGTTGGGCTCCCTGCCCAGCGCCTCGGCCATCTTGGTGACGATCCGGCGCGAGAAATCGCGGTAGCGCGCCGAGGAGATGGAGAATTGCCGGCGGCCGCCGTGGCCCAGCCGCTTGCCGTCCCCGTTGATCAGCAGGATGTCGGGATATCTCTCGCTCATCCACGCGGGCGGCGTGTCCGTCGGGGTCCCGACGACGACCTTGATGCCATGCTTCGCCGCCGCGCGGGTCGCGCGAACCAGCCAGTCCATGTCATAGGCGCCCTCGGTCGGCTCCATCCGCGCCCAGGCATACTCCCCGATCCGCACGACATTGGCGCCATGCGCCTTCATCAGCCGCAGATCCTCGTCCCAGCTCGCTTCCGGCCATTGCTCGGGATACCAGGCCGAGCCGAGCCAGAGCGCGTCAAACTGCACCTGGCCCTTGGGCGCGACGGTATCGGCCGCGGCCGGCTGCGCGGTGGCGAGCAGCGCGGCGCCCGTCATCGCGATCGCCAGCAGCGGCGCGCGCAGGATGGCCATCGCCCTCTTTGCCTTCCCCTCGATCACATCATCCCCTTTTGCATCATCGTCTATTCCACCGGAATCGGAGTCATCGGCTGCGTTGCCGAGCGGTAGGCCGCTTCGACCAGCGCCATCGTCTTCCAGGCATCGTCCACCCGCGTCGCCAGCACCGCATCCTCGCCGGCGGCGAAGCGCTGGAGATTGGCCATCGGCCCGACGAACGCATCGGGAAACCAGCGGCCCTCCAGCGCCACCTGCGCCCATTCGCCACCCTTTCGGACCAGCCACAGCTCGTCGGGCTCGCCGGTGGGATAGTCGAGGAGCAGGCCCAGCTTCACCTGCGCGGCGCCCTCGGTTCCTTCCACCCGGAACGAGGCATCCTGAAAGCGCCGGCCGAAATCATGATGATGGTTGATCGAGAGCGTCGCGCGCAGCACCTCGCCATAGTCGAGCAGCGCGGTGGTGCGGGTATCCGCCAGCGCGCTCGCCGGGTGGCCGAAGCTGCGCGCGAACACGCCGCGCGGATCGCCGGCCAAGGCGCGGATCGTATCGAGATAATGGATGGAGTGGGATACGATCTCGACGCGTGGGTTGGTCGCGAGATGCGGGAACAGGTGCCACGGCGTGACGAGGTTGAGATGCACCTCGATCTCGACCAGATCCCCCAACAGGCCGCGGTGGATCGCGTCGGCGAGCGCGAGCATCATCGGCGAATAACGGAGTTGGAAGTTCACCGAGGCGATGAGACGCCGTTCGTGGCAGAGCGTACGTATCTCCCGCGCGGCCTCGAGGTCGAGCCCCATCGGCTTCTGCAGCAACACCGTCGCGCCTTCGGGCAGCGCGCGCAATATGTCGGCATGGACCGCGGCGGGGGCGGCAACGTCGAACACCGCATCTGCCGCCGCGGCGTCGGCCAGGGTCGGGTATACTGTAGCGATGCCCCATTCCGCTGCCAGCGCGCGAGCACGATCCTGATCCACATCGTAGAGGCCGGCGACGGTAAAGCCCGCCTTGCGATAGGCCGGCAGATGCGCATCCTTCACGATGCCGCCGGTGCCGAGGATGGCGATCGGGCGCGGCCTGGCGGGCAGCGGCCAATGCTGTCGCAACTCGCTCATCCCAGCGCCTCCGCACGGCGCTGCGCCTCGGCGAGCAGATCGGCGGTCGTGCGATCGGTGGTGACGGCGGCAGTCATCAGATCGTCGACGACGTGCGAGATTTCGGCGAGCTGCGGGGTCAGCGGCAATTCACGGGCATGGTCGTGCAGCCAGTCGAGCCGGTGATAATAGGGGATCTGCGCGTTGATCTCCGCATCTGCCCAGGTCGAACGGCGCACGCCGATCGCGCCTTCCTGCGTGGTGATGCGATCCATCGGCGCGGTGGCGCAGTGGCGCAGAAAATCCCAGGCGAGCGCCTTGCGCGTCGAGCCCGCGCCGATCGCCAGCACCCAGAACACGTTGAGCGACACGCTGGCGCCGCCTTCTCCCGCCGGCAACGGCGCCACATCAATCAGCCCGCGCACCCGGCTCGACGGATCGCTGTCCGCGAAGGCGGCGAAGCCGAACCAGTTGGCCATCAACGCCACCTTGCCCTCGGCGAACAGCAATCCCGATTTCACGCTGTCCAATGTCCGCGCATCCGGCGCCATCGCGCTGGCATCACCTGCGAGCAGGCGGAGGAAATCGAGCGCATCATGCGCCTGGGGGGAACGGAACGCGGGGCGGCCTTCACCATCGAAGGGCTCGCCGCCGCGTGACCAGATATGGATGCAGAAGTCGTAGAAGCTGTTGTGGCCGTCAGGGAACAGCGCGAGCACCGTGCCGAAGCGCTCTTCCTGCGGCGCGTGGAGCGCGCGGGCGGCCGCGTGGAATTCCACCCAGGTCCTGGGCACGGCGATGCCCGCCGCGTCCAGCAGGTCGCGGCGATAGATCAGGCATTCGGGGCCGTCATGATAGGGCATGCCCCAGAAGCCCCCGGCGAAGCGCTGCATCGTCGTGAGCGACGGGCTCCACCCATCCGGGAAATCGGCAATGGGCGCGCGGGCGAGGTGGGGCGCAAGATCTTCGAGCAGCCCCGCACCCTGCGCTTCTGCCAGCCAGTCGGTCGCCATGAAGGCGATGTCCCAGTCGCCATTGGCGAGGCCACGATCGCCGATCAGCGTCTGGTGGAGCGGGTTGAGATCCATCATCTCCGTCACGAGGCTCGCGTCGGTGCCGGTGGTCGCGACGAAATCGGCGAACTGGCGATGGATGGCGCGCTCGAACGGATCGAAGCGGCGGACGGCGATGCGCAACGTTTCGGTCACGCGGCGGCCTCCCGAGGAGCAGCGGCGGGGGCGGGCATGGGTTTCCTGCGGCGGCGATCGGCGCCCACCGTGTAGATCGCGGCTGCTGCGACGACGACGATGCCCTCGATCAGCCCCTGATAACTCGCGCCGAGGTTGAGGATGTTGAAGCCGTTGGTCAGCGTGAACAGCAGCAGCGCGCCGACGACCGTTTTCACTACACTGCCCGCACCGCCGAACAGGGACGTGCCGCCGAGGATGGCGGCGGCGATCACGGTGAGTTCGGCGCCCTGAAGCGCGGTGGGGTTGATCGCGCCCAGCCGGCTGGCGAACAGGATGCCGGCAAAACCGGCAGCCACGCTGGACAGCACGAAGGCGCCCAGCCGATAGGCGTGGACGTTGATGCCCGAAAGCCGCGCCGCTTCCGCATTGCCGCCGACCGCATAGAGCCGCCGCCCGACGATGGTGAAGCGCAGCACGAACCACATCGCCAATGTGAACAGCGCGAGATAGATGACCGGCGCTGCCACGTCGAAGCCGGGCCCCATCAGCAGCATCGCCGCGCTGACCAGCCCGCCGCCCACCGCCATCACCGGTCGCCGGCGGACGATGCCGAAGCCGAGCAGCGCGAGGCCAAGCGCGATCAGCGGCCAGAACAAGGGCACGCGGCTGCTTTCGAAGGCCAGCATCTGCGCCAGCGCCGCGGGCTGTTCGACCATCAGCGAGCGCCCGTCGGTGAGGATCAGGACGAGCCCACGCACCGCGGTCAGCGTGCCCAAGGTGACGATGAAGGCGTTGATGCCGACGAACTGGACGATCGCGCCGTTGAGCAGCCCGATCGCGGCGGCAGTGCACAGCGCGGCGCCGGCGGCGGGGACGAAGCCGATCTGGCCGGCGAGGCCGATCAGCACTGTGGCGGCCAGTGCCGCGACCGACGCCACCGAAAGATCGAAGGCGCCGGTGATCAGCATCACCGTCATCGCCACGCCCATGATGCCGACCAGCGAGGCCTGGTAGGCGATGTTGCCGAGGTTCTGGCCGGACAGATAGGGCGGCAGCCCGCGCGAAGCCGCCAGCGCGGCGAGCACGGCAAGCAGCAGCAGGAAGGCATAGAAAACGCCCGCCTCGCGCAGGCTGAATGCGTGTCGCCAGTCGGTCATGCAGCTTCCTCGATCGGCGCGCGTCCGCCACCGGCCAAAATGATGAGATCGCTTTCGCTGGTCGTCTCAGGATTGACCTCGGCCACGTCGCGTCCATCGCGCAGCACGAGGATCCGGTCGCAGACCGCAAGCAGTTCGGAGAATTCGGAGGATATGAGGATCACCGGCAGGCCCTGATCGGCGAGTTCGCCGATCAGCCGAAGGATGTCGGTGCGCGCGCCGATGTCGATGCCGGCGGTCGGCTCGTCGAGCAGCAGCACGCGGGTTTCGGGACGCAGCCATTTGGCGATCACCACCTTCTGGGCGTTGCCGCCGGAAAGTTCGCTCGGCAGCGCATCGGGGCCCGGCGCCTTGATCGCCAGCCGGATAATCGCCGCGCGCGCCGCCTCATGCTCGCTGTCTGCATCGAACAGCAGGCGCGGGGCGTGCGGCAGCGCGATATTCTCGGCGAGGGTGAGGCTGGGCGCATAGCCCTGCGCGGCACGGTCCTCCGGCACCAGCGCGATGCCGGCCGCCACCGCCTCGTCGGTCCAGCGGCCGACCGGCCGGCCGTCGAGCAGCACCGTGCCTGTTGCCTGCGGGTTGGCGCCGAAGATCGCGTGCAGCAATTCGCTGCGCCCCGACCCCAGCACGCCGGCGACGCCGAGGATCTCGCCCGCCTTGAGGTCGAACCCCAGCGGCGCGAGCTTGCCCGGCGAAGCGAGGTCACGCACCGAGAGCACCACCTCTCCCGGCGGGTGCGGACGCCGCCGGCGCTCGAGCGCGGCAACGGCACGGCCGGCGATGGCGGCGGCGATGCGCGCCTCGTCCAGATCCCTGGTTTCGGCGTGGAGCACCGCGCGGCCGTCACGCAGCACCGTCACCTCGTCGGTCAGTGCGACGATCTCGTCGATGAAGTGGGAGACGAACAGCACCGCCTTGCCGCGCCGCGCCAGATCCCGGATCACCTCATAGACCCGCCCGCGCTCGTTGCCGGCGAGCGAGGCGGTCGGCTCGTCCATCACCACCACATCGGCGCCCGAGGCCAGCGCCTGGGTGATCGCGACCATCTGCCGCGCGCCAATCGGCAGGTCGGCGACCAGCGCATCGAGCGGGAAAGGATGACCGAGCGACGCCACGAGATCGGCGATGCGCGCACGATGCGCGTGGCGCCACCAGCCGCCCTCGTCGAGCAGGATATTCTCGATCGCACTCAACGTCGGCACCAGCGGTACATGCTGATAAATCGTCGCGACCCCGGCCGCCTTGGCATCGCGCGGGCGGGTCCATACGGCGGGTAGGCCGTCACGCAGGATCCGCCCGCCGCTGGGTGGCAGCGCACCGGCGAGGATCTTGATCAAGGTCGATTTGCCCGCGCCATTCGCGCCGAGCAGGCCGTGGACGCGGCCCGGCCGCAGCACCAGATCGACGCCGCGCAGCGCGACGGTGCCGTTCGGATAGACCTTCTCGACGGCCTCGAGGATCAGCGTCACCATTGGCCGACACACGCGTCGACATTGGCGCGGGTCACCGCGGGGATCGGGTAAGTGCGGAAACGCGCGCCGTCGCTACCGCCGTCCAGCGCCTCGAAAGCGAGCGCGCCCAGCGCCTCGGGCTTGAAGCAGACGGTGCCGTCGACCGCGCCGGCCTTGATCGAGGCGACCGCGAGCTTCGATCCGCCGACGCCGATCAGCCGCGCCTGCGACGCGGCGGCGCGCACCGCACGCGCGCAGCCGATCACCATGTCGTCCGCCTCGTTGAAGAACAGATCGATATCGGGATGCGCGGCGAGGATGTTCTGGCAGGCGGTCTCGCCGCCCTGTGGCGTCCAGTTGCCGGGCTGCGAAGCAATGATCGCATAGCGGACGCCTGCCGCGTCGAGGCCTTCGCGAAAGCCGCGCGCGCGCTGCTCCACCTCGGGAAAGCCCGCCGCGCCCTCGATGACCGCGATACGCGCGGTGCGGCCCGGCGGGAGCAGCTTCCCGGCGAGCGTACCGGCGACCCGGCCGGCGGTCACCTCATCCTGCGATGCGAGCGCGACGAGGCCGGGATAGACATCCGTCACCGCGCGCGTGCGCGGATCGCCGACCAGCGCCGCGACCGCCGCCACCGGCACGCCGGCGCGGCGCGCACGACCGACCCAGCCTTGTGCCACTACCGAATCGAGCGGCATGATCGCGATGCCGTTCACCCGCTGGGCAACGAGATCGTCGATGTCATTGGCCTGTTTCTGGACATTGCCTTGCGCGTCGAGGATCAGGGCGACCGCGCCAGCCTTGGCGGCGGCATCACTGAACCCCTTGGCGATCGCCGCGGCGAACGGATAGCTCAGCCCCACCGTCGAGAGCCCGTAGCGCGGCGCGCCGGGCGATGGCGCGGCGGGCCCCGCCACCGCCATGTCCATCCGCCCCAGTCGCACGCCGACCAGCGAGGCGATCGCGACCGCGATCACCAGCGCCGCGAAGGCGAGGGGCAGGGGACGCCAGCGCATCGTCAGGCGATCGGATCGCGGCGAACGACGAGGTAAAGATGCTCGCAGGCGAGCACCGTCTCGCCATGCTGGTTGCGGATGTCGACCGCCTCGGTGACCACGCCATGGCTGGTGCGCTTGGGATGGTCGCGCTTGTCGGCGATGCGGGTCAGCGTGGTGATGGTGTCGCCGATATGGACCGGGCGGATGAAGCGCAGCCGATCATAGCCATAGGACATCGCATGCGGGTTGATCGTCGTCGCGGTCAGGCCGATGCCGATCGAGAAGATCAAGGTGCCATGCGCAATCCGTTGGCCGAAATCCTGCGTCGCGCACCACGCGGCATCCATATGGTGCGGGAAGAAATCGCCGGTGTGGCCGGCATGGACGACGAAGTCGGTCTCGGTGATCGTGCGGCCGAAGCTGGTCCGCTCCGATCCGACGACATACTCCTCGAAATAGGTCTCGACGATCATGCGGCATCCTCCAGGATCGCGCTGTCCGCACCCAGCCGCGGCGCGGGGCGCGGGTTTTTGAGGACCGCGCCGTCGATGCGGATCGGGCAGCGGGTGAGGGTGAGCGTCTCGCCGCCGGGTGCGCGCACCTGCTGCGTCGCATCGAGCGCGGCGAAGGCGGGATCGGCGGTGAAGGCCGGCCAGTCATTGACCGGCGCCGCCCAGATCCCGGCCGGCTCCAGCCGGTCGAGCCAGTGGCGGCTGGTCTCAGTCGCGAGATGGGCGCGCAACGCCGCCTTGATCGCGTCGCGATCAGCGAACCAGCGCTCCGCCGGAACGGTGGTCAGCGGCGTGCAGTCGATCACAGCGCCCAGTCGGTCGACCGGGCACATCGCGATCGCGACATGGCCGTCGGCGGTGGCGTAGATACCATAGGGCGCCGCCAGATAGAGATTGGCATTGGCCACCGCGCTGCGCTCCGGCATCGCGCCGCCGCGGTTGAGATAGACGGCGAGATGCTCGAATTGCAGGTCGATCGCGGTCTCGATCAAGCTGACATCGACACGGCCGCCGCGCCCGGTCACGCCGCGCCGCACGAGCAGCGCGAGAATGCCCTGCGCAAGCTGCGCGCCCGCCATCATGTCAGTGATTGAAAGACCGGTGGGGGTCGGCGCGCCGCCGGCGTCGCCGGAAAGCCAGGCAATACCCGACAGCGACTGGACGAGCAGATCCTGCCCCGGCCGATCCCGCCACGGCCCGTCGGGGCCGTAGCCGCTGACCCCGGCATAGACGAGGCGCGGGTTGAGGCTGCTGACCGCATCCCAGCCCAGCCCTAGCCGCTCCATGATGCCCGGGCGGAAATTGTGGATCAGCACGTCCGCCCGCTCGATCAGGCTGCGGACGCGGGCCATGTCGTCGGGCGATTTGAGATCGGCGGCGACCGAAAGCTTGCCGCGGTTGATCGCGTGGAACAGCGCGCTGTCCTGATCGAACGGCAGATCCGCGAGGAACAGGTTGCGGCCCGCATCGCCGCCATCGGGCCGCTCGACCTTGATCACCCGGGCGCCGAGATCGCCAAGCCGCAGCGCGCAGGACGGGCCTGCAAGAAATTGACTGAGATCGAGGACAACCGCGCCGGCCAGCGGTAGCATCGCCTCGTCGATTTGGCCCGCCGCGGTCATTCGCTGCCGATCCCCTCAATTAGTATGTTTATATGATATTTCCTTGCTTCTGCTATTCGCCGTGCCTAGGCCTGTCAACCGGGAACGACCGGGAGAGCGACGACAGTGCGGGGCATGACCTGGAACCATCCGCGCGGCTATGAACCTCTTGAGGCAGCGACGCGCCTCTGGGTGGAGCGCGGCTTTGAGGATATCGACTGGGATCGCCGCTCGCTGCAGGACTTCGAGAGCGTGCCGGTCGAGGAACTCGCCCGGCGATATGATCTGATCATTATCGATCACCCGCATGTGGGCGAGATTGCCGATTCAGGTTGCCTCGTGCCGTTCGACGCTCCCGATACGGCAGCGGCGCTCGCCGCCCTCGCCGCCGGATCGGTCGGCGGATCCTATGAAAGCTACACCTGGCGCGATCGCCAATGGGCGCTGCCGGTGGATGCCGCGGCACAGGTGCAGGCGTGGGTGCCGACGCGGATCGAGGCGCCGGCGGACAATTGGCCGCTACTGATGGCGATCGCGCGGGAGAAACGCGTGGCGCTGCCGCTGCGGCCGCCGCATTCGCTGATGTCGCTGTTCACATTGTGCGGACTTATCGGCGTTCGCCTTGATCCGGCCGCCGAGGCGCTGTTCCCGCAAGCGGCGGAGCAGGCCTATGAGCGGCTGGCGGCGCTCGCCGCGCTGGTCGATCCGGCATCCTATGAAGCCGATCCGATCACTGTGCTCGAGGAGATGGCACGCGCCGATTCGCGGCTGGCGGTGGCGCCGCTGATCTATGGCTATGTCAGCTATGCGCTGGACGGGTTCCGGCCGGCGCGCATCGCCTTCGGCAATCTGCCTGCCGCCGATCCGCGCGGCTCCGCGCTGGGCGGCACCGGCATCGCCGTCTCCGCCTTCGGCACCAATCCGCAGGCGGCGCGCGACTTCGCGCTGTGGGTCGCTTCCGGCCCGGTTCAGCGAGAACTCTATGCGATGAGCGGCGGCCAGCCGGGCCATGCCGAGGCATGGGACGACGCGGCGGTCAACGCGCCGGTCGCGGACTTCTACCGCGCGACGCGCGCGACGCTCGACCGCGCGTGGCTGCGGCCCCGGCATCACGGCTATATGGCGTTCCAACACGCGGCATCGGTGCGGCTGAACGAAGCGCTGTTGTCGAACGAGCCCGCCGCATCGGCGATCGCCGCGCTCAACGCGCTCGATCGGAGGCATCGTTGACCGGCACCACCGGGCCGCTCGACGGCCTGCTCGTCATCGACATGGCGCAGTTTCTCTCCGGTCCGTCGGCAGCTTTGCGGCTGCTCGATCTCGGCGCGCGGGTGATCAAGGTGGAGCGCCCCGGCATCGGCGACATCTGCCGCACGCTCTACTTGTCAGACACGGTGCTCGACGACGCCTCGACATTGTTCCACGCGATCAACCGCGGCAAGCAGGGCATCGCGATCGACTTCAAGACCGATGCCGGGCGCGAGGCGCTGTTGCGGCTGGCCGAACAGGCAGATGTCGTGATCCAGAACTTCCGGCCCGGCGTCGCCGACCGGCTCGGCGTCGGCCCGGCGGCGCTGCGCGCGCGCAACCCGCGCCTCGTGGTCGGCACGATCAGCGGCTATGGCGAGGACGGCCCCTGGGTGGACCTGCCCGGGCAGGATCTGCTCGCGCAGGCGCTGTCCGGCGTGATGTGGCTGACCGGCGATGCCGATCATGGCCCGGTGCCGGTGGGGCTTTCGGTGGGCGACATGCTCGCCGGCCATATCCTGGTCGAGGGCATTCTCGCGGCGCTGGTCCGCCGCGGCATCGGCGGTGGCGGCACGACGGTCGAGACCAGCCTGCTGGAAGCGCTCGTCGATTTCCAGTTCGAGGTGCTGACCACCCATCTCAACGATGGCGGCCGCGCGCCGCGCCGTGCGCAGCAGCGCAACGCCCACGCCTATCTGTCCGCACCCTATGGCGTCTACCGCACCGCCGATGGCTGGATGGCGTTGGCGATGACGCCGCTCGCCAAGCTTGCGCCGCTGCTCGAAACCGAGTTGCCGGGCGACCCCTTCGTCGATCGCGACGCTTTGAAGACGCGCATTGCCGACGTCGTGGCGACGCGCCCGACCGAAGCGTGGATGGCGCGGCTGCGCGCCGAGGATGTGTGGTGCGCCCCGGTGCTCGACTGGCCGCAATTGCTGGCGACCGAGGCATTTCGCCGGCTCGACATGATCCAGCGCGGCGATGGTTTCGCGACGACGCGTGGCCCGGCGCGGATCGATGGCGCCCGTCCGCCGGGCACGGCCCGCGCGCCGGCGATCGACCAGCATGGCGATGCGATCAGAGACGAATTCGCACTGCGATAAGAATTAGGGAGAGAATGATGGCGGGTTTCACGCGATGGACGGCGGGTTGCGCGCTGCTGGCGCTGGCGGCCGGATCGGCGCCGGCCCAGCAGGCGAAGGATGGGCCGGATGCGGAGGCTTTCCGCAACCCGCCCGCCGAGGCGCGGCCGCACACGCTCTATTTTTGGATGAACGGCAATGTGACCGCGGAGGGGATCGACGCCGATTTCGCCGCAATCAAGGATGCCGGCATGGGCGGCGTGCTGATGTTCGACGGCAGCAGCGACGTGCCCAAGGGGCCGATCGACTATCTCAGCCCGCAATGGCTCGGGCTGATCGGCCATATGGCGGAAAAGGCGGACACGCTGGGGCTCAAGGTCGGGCTGCACAATGCGCCGGGCTGGTCGTCCAGCGGGGGGCCCTGGATCGCGCCCGAACGCTCGATGCAGCAGCTTGTCTGGACGGAGACGACGGTCGCCGGTGGCAAGCCGCTGACGGTGAAGCTGGCCAAACCCTATGCCAAGCTGGACTATTATCGCGACGCGAAGCTGATCGCCTTCCCGGCCTCCAATGGCGACGACGCGGCCTATATCGGCGCGGTCTCGGCGATGCAGGCGGCTGGCCCGGTGCCCGCGGACACGCTCACGGATCGCGACCTGCACTCCAGCGTGGCCGTCTCGAAGGAGGCGCCGCTGGTCGTGTCGATGCGGCAGCCCTTCACCGCGCAGGCGATCACCCTCTATGCCGAGAAGGAGGTGCCGCCCTTTTCCGCAACGCTCGAAGCCTCGGACGACGGACAGACCTGGCGGCGGATCGGCAAGGTCGCGGTGGGCGTCGAACGCGGCATTGAATCGCCCGGCGTGCTCAATTTCGATGCGGTCACCGCGCGCTATTTCCGCGTGACGCCGCCGACGACGGTGAAGCTCGCGGAGGCGATCCTCCACGCCACACCGCGCATCGACCAATGGGGGCTGAAGGCCGAGCACAGCTTCGAACTGCTGCCGGCCAAGCCGCCGGTGCGCACGGAAAGCTGGGCGCGATACGGCATCGCGCCCGCCGGCGTCGTCGACATTTCCGACAAGCTCTCCGCGGACGGCGTGCTGCGCTGGACCCCACCGGCCGGACGCTGGACGATCATGCGCTTCGGCCAGACGACGACGGGCAAGCTCAATGTCGCCGCGTCCGATTCCGGGCGCGGGCTCGAGGTGGATAAGCTCAGCACCAGCGCGGTCGATTTCCAGTTCGACAGCACGGTGGGCCGCGTCGCCAAGGCCGCCGGCGTTCATGCCGGCAAGGCGTTCGACATGGTCGAGATCGACAGTTTCGAAGCCGGCATGCAGAATTGGACGGCGGAGCTTCCCGCCGCGTTCGAGAAACGCAACGGCTATGCGATCACGCCCTGGCTGCCCGCGCTGACCGGTCGGATCGTCGGTGACCGCGAGGCATCGGACCGCTTCCTGTTCGATTTCCGCCGCACGCTCGCCGATCTGATGGCGGACAATTATTATGGCCGCATGCAGCACCGCGCCAATCAGGCCGGGCTGAAGCTGCATGTCGAGGGCTATGGCCCCGGCGCGTTCGATGCGCTGCAGGTTTCGGGCCGCGCGCAGGTGCCAATGACCGAGTTCTGGACGCGCACGCCCTGGACCGACAACCGCACCGTCAAGATGGTCGCCTCCGCCGCGCACGTCTATGGCAAGAACATCGTCGCCGCCGAAGCCTTTACCGGCGAGGCGCAGACCAGCCGCTGGCTCGACTATCCCTATGCGCTGAAGACATTGGGCGACCAGATGTTCGCACAGGGCTTCAACCAGATCTTCTTCCACCGCTATGCGCACCAGCCTAACACGCAGGCCGTGCCGGGGATGACGATGGGGCCGTGGGGCTTCAACATCGATCGCACCAACACCTGGTTCGCGCAGTCCAGGCCTTGGATGGAGTATCTGTCTCGCGCGCAATATATGCTGCGGCAAGGCGTGAATGTATCCGACGTGCTGTACTTCGTCGGGGAGGACAGCCCAAACCCGTCCGAGGCGATCCGCCCTCAGGTCTCCCCCGATGCGAATCCCAAAATCGGGCTGATCTTCGATCCGCAGGTGCCCGCCGGCTATAGCTTCGATCACGTCAATGCCGAGGTTCTGCTGAAATATGCGCGGGTGGTGGGCGGCCGCATACGCCTGCCCAACGGCGCCGAATATCGCCTGCTGGTGATCCCTGAAGGCGTGAAGGGCATGACGCCCGAACTGGCCGCTCGCGTCCGCAGCCTCGTCGATCAGGGCATGGCGGTGTTGGGCGACAAGCCGGGCAAGGCGCTGACCCGCGCCGGCAGCACCGACGAAGCACAATGGCGCGTCGACATCGATGCGCTGTGGTCCGGCGGCACCGAGAAGGATCGCTCCGTCGGCAAAGGTCGGGTGTTCGCCGGCCTGAGCGTGGGCGACGCGCTGGGCGCGCTCGGCGTCACGCCCGATGTGCGCTGCCGCACCGCGACGCCCGATGGCCAGGTCGATTGGCTCCACCGCACGCTGGAGGGGGGCGACATTTATTTCATCGCCAACCGCCAGCGCCGCGCCGAAACGGTCACCTGTCGCTTCCGCACGCCCAATGCGGCTCCTTCGCTCTGGGATGCCGAGACCGGCACGATCACGCGCCCAATGCTCTATAATGGCGACAATGAGGGCACCGATGTGCGCTTCCAGCTCAGTCCGGCGGGTTCGACCTTCGTCAAGCTCGATCGCCAGCCCGACGTGCCGGACGGCGTAACCTGGATCGCGCGCGACGGCACCCGCTTCGCAGATCTCGCCGCGGTCACGCCGGCAGTGAAGGCGCCGGCAGACAGCTTCACGATCAGCCTGTGGGCAAAGCCGGACATCGACCTGCGGCTGATGCCGGTCGAAGCGACCAAGGGGCGGATCAACGAAACCGGCAAGAATTATCTGGTCGAGGCACGTTCGGGCCGCGACATATATGGCGACGGCACGGCGGTCGCCGGCCTCGCGCTGGGCCGCAACGGCGCCTTCGTGATTGAACGGGTCTCGCCGGACGAGGCGCCGGCGGTGCTCGTCAGCGACACGCCGATTTCGGGCTGGACGCATGTCGCCCTGGTTTATGATCGGGGCACGCCGAAGCTCTACCTCGATGGCAAGCTGGTCCGCACCGGCAAGAAGAGCGGGCGGACGGTCCACGCCGGTGGCGAAGATGCGCCTGCTGCTTTGGGCGTCACCTATTTCTTCGAGGGCAATGCGACGCCGCAACGCACCGTTGCGCGCGCCCTCTCCGCATCCGAGGTCGCGGCCGAAGCCGCGTCGGGGCCGCCCGCGCCGCAGGCGGCAGCCGTGCCGGCCGAACTCTCGCGCGATGCCGATGGCGGTGTGAAGGCATTGGTGTGGGAAAGCGGACGCTACACCACCAGCGGCAAGCAGGGCTTCACCGCCAAAGTGCCGGCGCCGTTGACCATCAAGGGGGGATGGGATGTGACGTTCCAGCCCGGCCGCGGTGCGCCGGCCAGCATCCGGCTGAACCGATTGGTCTCGCTCAGCCGCCATGCCGATGCGGGCGTCCGCCACTTTTCCGGCACCGCGACTTACAGCCGGACGATCGACGTGCCTCGCTCGCTGATCCGCAAGGGCCGGCGGATCTACCTCGATCTCGGCCGCGTCGAGGTGCTGTCGAGTGTCAAGGTCAACGGCCAAGACCTTGGCGTGGTGTGGAAAGAGCCCTATCGCGTCGACATCACCGACGTCGTGAAGCCCGGTGCCAACCAAGTCTCGCTGGCGGTGACCAACCTCTGGGCCAACCGCATGATCGCCGACGCCGCGCTCCCCGAGGAAGGCAAATATGTCGAAGGCGACTGGGCGATCGGCGAGGACTGGTCCGCCGACGACAACCGCCGCACTCCGGTGATGGCCCGCAAGATCGCCGAACTGCCGGACTGGTACAAGGCCGGCGAGGCGAAGCCCGAAGGCGGGCGCGTTACCTTCTCGACGTGGAATTTCTACCGCGCGAACGAACCGCTGCTGGATTCAGGGCTGCTGGGCCCTGTGCGGCTGGTGTTCGCCGACGAAATGGCGGTGAAATGAAGTGAGCTTGCCCGCCTCTTCAGAGGAGGGGGCGGGGTGGCGCCGAGCGCAGCGAGCTTCCGGCAACGCCGGAACGGGCGCCGCCATCCCGCCGCAAAAGGGCAGGCTCATTCGCTCTCGACTGCATCAAGCAGCAGCACCCAGTCATCCCCGGCCGCCGGCGGCGTAAAGAGCCGTTCGCCGTTGTTGGCGAAGCTACCGAACGCTTCGCTCGCCCCGGTGCGCGGATCGAACCACGCCGCACGCACCTGCGCGCCCGCCAATATCCCCAACCGCATCCGGAACGGCCGACCACTATAGGCATAGGCCATCGCATAGCGCGCGCCGCGCGTCGCCAGCACGCGATCATGCCCTATCCCCGGATCGATAATCATCGACGGATCAGGCACGCGGTCGAAGAACGGGCGCGACAGCATCAGTTTCTTCAGATGCACCATCTGCGTCGCGGCCGGCGCTGTCAGCGCCGCGTCCCAGCGCAGCCGGGCATCATAGGCGCCGCGCTTGTAGCGCTCGGGCGCATGCATCTGCATCACGCTGTTCTCGCCATAAGTATGGCCGAAGGCGCCGGCGAACACCGCCCAATAGGCATAGCGGCGCGCATCGTCCGCGCCCCAGCGCGGGCCGTCATGATCGTCGAGGCCGTGCGGAATATTCTCGTAGGATGGTTCGCCGTCGATCGTCGGCTTGCGTGGCACCCGCGCCAGATCCTCCGCCACGAAACGCCAATTGTCCTCGTTGCGATAACCGGGCTGCGCAGAGCTGCGATGGCCTGATTGGAACATGTTGAAGTCCAGCCAGCGCGCGTCATGGAAGGTCCAGGCGGAATCGGTGCGGCCGATCGGGTGGAAGGTCATGAGTTGATCGGGCGCGCCGGCCTTGATCGTGCTGCCGAGCTCTTCCCACACCGCAGTCTTCCTGTGGCCGAACGTGTCGCCGCCATTCAGCCAGATGATGTTGCTGCGCTTGCCATAGCGTTCGGCGAGGAAGCGGCCATAGGTCGGCGCATTGGCCTCGGTGAGATCGCCGTGGTTGGCGAGCGAGCCCCAGGCCGGCACCAGCGCCAGATAGAGCCCGTGCGCAGCGGCGCGATCGACGACCCAGTCGAGATGGTCCCAATAATCATATTGGCCCGCCTGCGCCGGATCGCCGCCGGGCGTCGTCCGCGGGCGCGCCGGATCGCCGTCGACCAGTGCGGGCGCATCGTAGCGGTTGGTCATGCGGGCGTGATGGAGGATCATCACCTGGATCACGGTGAAGCCCTGTTCGGCGCGGGTGCGCAGATAATGTTCGGTCTCGTCACGGTCGAGCCGGCCGAGGAGCAGCCAACCGGTATCGCCCAGCCAGAAGAAGGGCTTGCCCTCCGCCGACAGATAGCGGCCGCCCTGATGTACGGTGAGCCGCGGCAACTGCCCGGCCGCGGGGCTGATGCCGGCCAGCAGTGCAGCGAGGACGACCAGCGTCCGCTTCACGCCTGTGCCTCCAGCCGGTCGCGGCCCGATCCCACCAGCAACACACTCTCTCCCGTCACCTTCCGCACAGCCCGCGCTTGCGCCAGTTAATCAGGTCGTCGGCTTCAGCCAGTTCGGTCTGGTAGCCCATCCCGGCATAGCCATAATGCGCCATGTAGAAGCGGTCGCGGCCGCGAAAAACGAGCGGCGCATTGACGAACTCGGAATCGAACGCTCTCGCTCCCCCGAATTTCTCGAGGATCGGGCGACCGAGCTTGTGCGGGGTGCGATAGGACTCCGCGTTTTCGGCATGCGCAGCGGCCGGCAGGAGCGTTGCGATTCCCGTGGCGAGCCCTGCCTGGATGATGTCACGCCGTGATGGAAAGAAAGTCCCCGCGGCAGCACCGCGGGGACCAGGGGGGAGGTCGTCAGAGCGTGAAGCGGACACCGGCCAGGACCTGGATGTCATCCTGCTCAAGATTGCCGCGCCGGGTGGGCACGGTGTAGTAAGTGTCGGTCTTCGCGCGGGTCAGGTTCTGGCCTTCGAGCGTCAGCGTGATCTGGTCGGTCACGTCGACGTTGATCGAAGCATCGAGCCAGCCATAGGCCTTGCGATAGACAGGGCTGTTGAGCGCGATCGCGCCGCTGGAATAAAGGCCGGAATAGAAGCGGTCGCGCCAGTTATAGGCGACGCGCGCCGAGATCGGGCCCTTCTCGTAAATGAGGCTGGTGTTGAAGCTGTGCTTCGACAAATTGGGCAGCGGCGTGAACAGCCCGGCGACCGAGGTCGGCGTGTTGCTGTCCACGAAGGTGTAGTTGGCCTGCACGCCGAAGCCGCTGAGCGCGCCCGGCAGGAAGTCCATAAACATCTGCCCGCCGACTTCGAAGCCCTTGATCTTGCCGTCCTCGCTGTTGGTCGGGCGCGAGATCCGATATTCGATGCCGTCGATCACCTCGATGTCGCCGGTCACGTTGCGGATAAAGCCCTTCACCTTCCGATAGAAGCCGGCGACATAGACGGAGCCGGTCCGCGAGAAATAATATTCCAGGCTGGCGTCGAGCTGATCTGCACGCAGAGGATCAAGATCCGGATTGCCCGATCCACCCGTCTGCTGCGCGGGGACGAGGGTCAGCGTCGGCGCGAGCTGTCCGAAGGACGGGCGGGTCAGCACCTTCGATGCGGCCAAGCGAAGCTGCAGTTCGTCGGTGAAGCGAATGCGCATGTTGGCGCTCGGCAGCACGCTGACATAGCTGGTGTCGACGTTCACCGGCGCGAAGCCCGTCTGCTGGAACGGCCCACCCGGAACGGGTTGCGTGAACAGGGCGCGATTGCCGACGACGTTGAGATTGGTTTTGATCACGCGCACACCGGCATTGCCGTCGATCCGCAACGGCCCCTCGATCGCGAAGGTGCCCATCGCATAGCCCGCCATCGTATCTTCGTTGATCGAATAGATGCCAAGCGGGGTAACGGCAGGCGCTGTAGTGATCCCCAAGGTCTGACGCACGCCATCGAAATCGCCGCGCAGCCGGCGATAGTCGGCAACGAGGAAGCTCTGGTCGATCGCATCGCTGCCGCTGAACATCGAGTCGAGCGGATTGCCGATGAACAGATCGGCGAACGGTGCCGCCGATCCGCCACGCGTCACGAAAAATCGGGTCGGTTCGAAATCGGTCGAGCGGTCCGCATAGCGCAGGCCGAAGCTCATGCCGGTCAGGAAAGGGCTTTCGATGTCGAAGGTCAGATCGCCCTTCACCGCCTTGAGTTCGCCCTTGTAGCGGTTCTCGTTCCGGGTCAGCGATCCGACCGCGTATGAATTGATGTTGTTGAGATCGACGCCACGAATGAGCATCGACGGTACGTCGGTGGAAATATCCTGATCCACGCGCGGCGCAATACCGGCAAGCGCGAGTTCGGAGTAGAACAGCGTGTTGGTCGACTTGGAATAATTTGCATCGACATGCAGATGGATGCCGTCACGATCGTAGCGCACGCCGCCGGAATATTGGAAATTCTCGTCATACGTATCGCGTGCAACGCCGAAGGTGTTGAAGTTGACGTTCTGATACGAGATCGACCGAATGTCGTTGGTGCCTTCGAACAGCACTGCGGTACCCGGGATCGGCGTGCGGCCGTTGGTGGGGATGTTGAGGCCGAATTGCTCCTGGATCGACTTGAAATCCTGGTAGCCGAACTGCGCATAGAATTCGAGGTCTGGGTTCGGCTTGTACTGCATCATCGCGTCGATGCCGATGCGGCGGCGATTGCCGGCGATTGCGGGCTGGTAAGAGCCGTTGGGCGTCGCGACGGTCTGGCCCGCAATGATGTCGGTCCGCGCGGCGGGCGCACCGACATTGACGATGTCGGTGGCGAAGGCGCGTTCCTGATAGGCACCCGCCACGAGGATGCCGAACTCGCCGTCACCCACATCCCATGACTTGCTGACGAGCAACGAGGCCATCGGCTTCACCTCGTCGACAAGATCCGAATAACGGGCGCGGGCGCTAGCGCTGAGCACCAGTTCCTTGCTGTCGAGCGGACGGCGGGTGCGCACGTCGATCACGCCGCCGATGCCGCCTTCGATCAGGTTGGCCGAGGGCGTCTTGTATACGTCGATGCCCGAGACGAGTTCGGCGGGCAGATCCTGCAGGTTGAAGGTGCGATCATTGCCCGCGGTGAAGATCTCGCGGCCGTTCAACGTCGTCAGCACCTGGGTAAGGCCACGTATCGCGATGCTCGAACCCTCGCCGCGGTCACGGCCGATCTGGATGCCGGACACGCGCTGGAGCGCCTCGGCCACGTTGATGTCCGGCAGCTTGCCGATGTCTTCCGCAACGATCGAGTCGACAATCTGCGTCGCGTTGCGCTTGATGCCCTGCGCGGATTCCAGGCTGGCCCGGATGCCGGTGACGATAATTTCCTGCTGCTCGGCCTCGGCGGCCGGCGAATCGGCCTGCGCATGGGCAGCCGGCGCGAGCGCCGCTGCCAGCGCCATTCCCGACACGACATGACTCAGCATGCGCAACGAACGAGTCATCAGAACACCCTCCCTGAGATATTATGCGGATATAATATGATAATATGTGAAAAGGTCAAACGCGTTTAATCAACCGGCTTCAGCGGACGATCCGGAGCCGGTAGCTGGTGGTTGCCGGCGTGCCGACCGCAAGCTCCCAGCCGGGTTCGACCATCCGCGCGCGCTGCTCGGGGCCCATCGCCCGGCCCGCACCGTCGAGCGGCATCGCGAACACGCCGAGCGCGCCATCGAGGTCGCGCAACGTCACCCAGCCGGTGATCGGTTCGATCAGCGTCGGCGCGGTGCCCCATTTGGTCAGCATCGTCCGCCGCTCGTTCCACTCCGCGCCGCTGTTCTGGGTGCGTCCTGTGAGCGTCAGCAGCATCGTATCTGACCGGTAGACTGGCTTTCCGTCCAGCGCGGTCAGGGTGATGGCGGCGAAGCGATTGGCAAGGTCGGCGCCGAGATGCGTCGTTACGACCTTGGCGTTGGCGGGCAGGAAGCCGACGAGCGCCTGGCTGAGCGGCGTGTCGATGGTGACGATGCCATCCTTGCCGTCCGCTGTCCGCCAGACCAGTTCGCCGGTATCGGCTGCGAGGACGTCGCCCGCGGGCAGCGGCGGCGCATCCCGCCGCTTGCAGTCCAGGCAGGCGACGCGGGAACCGTGGACGAGGGGCAGGCGCGGATCGAAGCCCGGCGAAAAATAGGGCATCGCCGCGCGCGGCATCCGCGCGGATTCGTCGATCTGCTCGGTCGAATAGGCGCGCCCGACGACCTGACGCGCGGGCGCGACGTCGTGGCGCAGGAACAGCGCCGCGCCGACCGGCAACTGCGCGATCTTCACCGGATCTTGGGTGATGTCGAAATGATCGCCGATCATCGGCGTAGCGACGCCGTTGAGCTTCGCCTCGAACGTGTAGAAGAAGATCCCGTCCCAATCCTGCAACGCCGCATAGGCGGCGAGGATCGGGATCATCTCGGCGCCATAATCGGCGGGGAAGGGGTGGTTGACCTCGCTGACCGTGAACGCCTTGCCGGTCATCGCGGTGCGCGCCAACTTGGTGAGGATCGACAGTTCGGGGCTGTTGACCATCGGCTCGTTGCGCTTGCCGTAGATCGCCGGATGCTGCCAGTAGACGTGCGAATCCATTACGTCGAAGCGGCTGCCCGAGCGCATCATCGGCTGGCCGGCGATGAAATAGGTGTGGTCTGCGGTGGGCATGATCACCGCCTTCACGCCCAGTTCCTCGCGCAGGAACTTCGTCATCTCCGCATGGAAGCGATATTCGACCGACGTGATGAAGCCGATCTCGGCACGATAGCGCAGCGCGGGCGCAGCGCGGAAATCGCCGCGGCGGAGGAACGGCACAGGTGCCCCGGCCGCGACGCCGGCGACGCGACGAATCTCGGCCACTTCGGCGGCGGAGCGGTTGGCCGCGAGCCATCCATTATATTGGCGGGTCAACAGCGCGGCATAATGGGGCGGCAGATCGAGCTGCAGATTCTCCGCGCCCTTCTGCCGCTCGCCACGTAGCCAGTTACGCTGCCAGAATTCGAGCAGCGAATTCTCGTTGACGATCTCGACGATCATCACCGCCGGATCGTCTGCATAGCGCATGCCGGTATAAGGGTTGCGCATGCCCAGCAGCATGCGGGCATATTCTTTCTGCCGCTCGATCAGTTCCGGGCCGAAATAGGTCACGCCCTTGGCGACGCCGATCAGATCATGATCCGGCACCCCGTCACCCGCGCGCCACATCCGCCCGACATTGAGGTTGAAGTCGACATAGATGCCGTTTTTCTTGAGTTCGGCGTAGAAATAATGGAGCCGATCGACCTGTTCGGGATCGAAATGGCGGCTGTCGCCCTTGCTGTCGTCGATCAGCCCCGAGGGCGTCTGGGTGATGGGGATGCGCGATCCGCTGCCGCCTTCGCCATCGATCTTGCGCGATCTGCGCGGCATGTCGAGGAAGTGGAGCCGCACGCAATTGACGCCGAGGCTGGCGAGCGAGCGTGCGAAGATTTCCGCCTCCGCATGCGGTGGCAGCAGCGCCGATCCCGGCGCCCAGCCCGTGATGTTGACGCCCCAGCAACGGAACCGCCGTCCATCCGGATAGGCGAAATGTCCATCGCGTACGCTGATGAATCCATGCTTGCCGGCAGGCGCGTCGAGCAGCCCGCGCATGTCGATCTGCGATTGTCCGCGTCCGGCATGGTCGACGACATAAGGGACGAGCTCAGGTGGCGCGGGTTGTGGAATCTGTGCGTGCGCGCCCGTGAGGCACGCGCTGGCGAGCAACGCCGCGACCCAGCGTGAAAAATGCATTATCCTCTCCCCTTGTCCTTATAATATTATTATATCATCAACAGGCTGTCTAGCGGTTGCGTGACGCCGGCTTGGGAGGAGAGGATAATGGGTTCGGATCACTATCCATCGGGCGACGGCGCTGCCCTGTCACGCCGCACGCTGATCGGCGCGCTCGGCGGCGTCGCTGCGTCGACGCTGCTGCCGGAACTGGCCGCCGCCGCGCGCCTCGCCAACCTTTCCCGCTTTCGCACCCCGCACAAGATCGGTCGGCTGGTACTGGCAGCGAGTGGCGATGCGGGAGCGTTCGACGAGCGGGCGGTCGATCAGCCCTTCGTCTTCAAGCATGACGGCCGCTTCTTCATGACCTTCGTCGGCTATGACGGAAAAGGCTACCAGACCGGCCTCGCCGAGTCCGACGATCTCATCCATTGGAAGCGCACCGCGCTGATCCTGCCGCGCAATCCAGACGACCCGGTCACGCGCTGGAACATCGCCACCTCCTCGCTGCTGCGCGAGAACGGGCTTACCTCGCCAGGCGCGCTGCTCAAGGTCGACGGGCGCTATCTCTGCGCATGGCATGCCTATCCCAACGCCGGCTATGAGGAAGGGCCCGCAGTAATCGGCCTCGCCTGGAGTGAGGATTTGATCCACTGGGAGCGCGAAGCGCCGATCCTCCAGCCCGATCCGGATTCAACCTGGGAAGCGGGCGGCCTCTACAAGCCGTGGATCATGAAGGAAGGCGACCGCTACTACATCTTCTACAATGCCAAGACCAAGGCGGTGCCGTGGAAGGAACAGACCGGCATGGCCTGGTCGCGCGACCTCAAGACCTGGCACCGTCACCCCGGCAACCCCCTGCTCCGCAACGGCCCGCCCGGCGCACCGGATCATCGCTTCGCCAGCGATCCGGTGGTGCTGAAGGCGGACAAGCAGTGGGCGATGTATTATTTCGGCCTCGGGCAGGACGGCAAGGCACGCGAACTGCTCGCGCTGGGCGACAGCCTGACCGGCTTCACCAAGGTGGACGAGGTGTTGATCGACGTCGGCGCGCACGGCACGGTCGACAGCGTCTATGCCCACAAGCCGGCGATCATCAGCTACGCCGGCGACCTCTATCACTATTATTGCGCGGTCAGCGGTAAATGGCCGGACGAGACGCGGGGGATTTCGCTGGCGCGATCACGGCCCTTCGAATGATTCCCGAAGGGCCGTCGCTCAGCGCGAGACCATCTGCTGGCGGGGCCCGTCCCAGCCATAGATGTCGTTGGCATAGGTGATTTTGCCGTTGGCTTCCCGCGCGGTGAGATAGGTGATGTAGACGGGCACGCCTGCGGGAAGCTGTACGAACTGCTCCGGTTCCGCCGAGGGCGCCGTCGGTTCCTTCTGCAAGAGCCAGCGCCCGAACCGCCGCGCGTCCTCCAGCCGGATGCAGCCATTGCTCAGATAGCGATCCGGCTTGGCGAACAGCCCCTTGGAAGGCGTATCGTGCAGGAAGATATCCGCGCCGTTGGCGAAGGAGAATTTGAGCTTCCCCATCGAGTTCCCCGGCCCCGGCAATTGGCGGACGCGGATCTTCTTCGTGCCTGCGACCACCGCTTTCCAGTCGACCGCGCTTGCAGGCACGACGGTGGCCTTTTCCGACCAATCCGACATCACCTGATAACCGCGCGTATTGAGATAGGACGGGCCCATCTTCAGCATGTTGGGCGCCACTGTCTTGCGGATCAGGTGATCGGGCACGTTCCAATAGGGATTGAAGGTGGTGTAATAGATCACGCTCGAGATCATCGGCGTCAACTGTTCCTTCGTGCCGACGATGACCTTCATCGAATCCACCTGCCGCCCGTTCTCGTACATCATCAGCGTCTGTGTCGCGATGTTGACGAGAGCAAAGCGGTTGACCGTCGGCAGTGAGCGCAGCCGCGCCAGATTGAGCAGTATGCGCGCGTCCGGCGTCGCCGCCGGGTTCGCGCCCATCTCTGCCCATGCCGCGTCTCGAAGCTCGGCATAGATCGGGTTGACCGTAGCGACGCTTTCCAGGTGCGTCGCGAGCGACGGGGCCGCCGCGGCCGCCGCGAGGATCTCGTCGGCGCCGGCTTGTTTGGGGGCGAGCGCGGGATAGCCGTAGATCATGTTCTGCACCGGCTTCCGGATCGCCTCGACATAGGCCACCCATGTCGTGGACAGGAACTGCTCGGCGGCGCGCCGGTCAGCGGCATTGCCCTTTGCCGCGACGGCTGCGGCGCGTTCGATCTCCGTCGCCAACTTCGGCGCTTCGGCGATCCCGTCAAGCTGGCCGCGTCGGATGATCTTCGTCAGTGCCGTGACAGATCGGCCGCCATCGCTGAACCAGGCCGGGCCGCCCCAGCGATCATAATAGGCGTTGACCGCCGCCGCTTGCGGCAACGCAGGCAGCGTGGCCGTCAGGGTGGATACCGGTGCTGGCGCGGGCGCCGCCGCGGCTTTCGGCTTGCGCTCGCGCGCGATCGCAGGCGATGCTGCAGCCAGCGATGCGGTCGCCACCAGCGCAGCGGGAAACAAGGCCTTCAACACGGTCGTCAACGCGGTCATTCCTCATCATGCCGCGGCGCCGCGGCAGCTTCATGCCCGAAGAGTGGGTTTTGCCGAGCGGTCATGCAAGCGGTACGGACACGGCTCAGCGCAGCCGCCCGCGCTGGATCAGATTGACGATGCCCAGCAGCACGATCGCACCGACGAAGGCAACGAGCAACCCGGTGAGCGAAAAGCGCTGCACGGTGCCGACGATGCCGAACTGGTTCGCGATCAGATTGCCGATCACCGAGCCAACGCAACCGACGACGACATTCCAGAAGAAGCCCATCGATGCGTTGCGGTTCATGACGATGCTTGCCAGCCATCCGGCGACGCCGCCGACGATGATGGCGATGATCCAGCCCATATCTTCCTCCCGATCAGACTATGGTCGTCACAGGATAGCACCCGCCGGAACGAAGCGCGAGGGAGGCGCCGGGCGCCTCCCTCGCTTTGATCGTTCCGCTCGCGTCAGCCGCGCTCGGGCGCCGGGGGCGGCGGGGGCGGCGGTGCCGGGCAGATTTCGGCGGCGCCGATCACCGTGCCGTCCGGGCAGGTCTGTGTTGCCGGCGGCGGGGGAGGCGGCGGCGGCGGGGGAGGGGGCGGCGGCGGGGGAGGCGGCGGAGCCGGCTCGGGTTCGCGACCGCCGAAGTTGAAGATCAGGCTGGCCAGCACGCTGTGGCTGCGCAGCTTGCCCTCGGCACCCACGCCCACATCGCCAAGCCGGTCTGCAAACGTCAGATTGCCGGTGTTGAAGTAGCGATACTTCAGGCCGAGATCGACGCTATCGGTGACCGCGACGCGCGCGCCGGCAATGAGCTGCCAAGCCCAGCTATTGTCCTTGTCACCGAACATCTTGACGCGCGCATAGCCCGCGCCACCGCCGCCATAGATGCTGAAGCCGTTCTCGTCCCCGAGATCGAGCAGCACATTGCCCATGGCCGACAGGACTTCCGTCTTGCGCGACAGCCCGACATCCTCGGCCGAATAGGGGCCATCATCCGGAAGGCCCAGATCGCCCGCCAGCGCCGGGGAGAAGAACAGGTTCTTCGTCCGCAGCCGCTTGTAGCCGAGTTCAGCCTCGGCGCGAACCGGGCCGAAGTCATAGCCTGCAATCGCATCGGCTTCCCAGCCGGGCGACTTGAACTCATTAATGACGCCGTTTTCATAACCGATGATGTCGTCGCCATCATCGATCAGCACGTCCAGCTTCGGATCCTGGCCGAAGAGCGCACCGCCTTCGATGCCAATATAAGGCTGACCATCGCGGGCCAGCGCCGGAGAGGCGAGCGTTGCCATGGCAACCGCCGCCAAAAGAATGTTACGCATTTACGTCCCCTTTGGATTGGGACGGCCCGATTCTCACATTCACTCCCGACAGCCAAGAGCCAAACGCGTTATGGCATAACATGTCAGTGAAAGTGTTGCCTATTTGCACCCCGTTACCACGATTTCCTTGAGCTTTGGCAGGCCGAAGCCGCCGGCCGAGATATTTTCGCAACAGGCGCGTGAGTTTCGGGAACAAAGATAGGTGCCGCGTGTTCCTGACTCTTTATTGGTTAGCTGGGGTTATGTGCTTTTCCGCTCGCCGGCAAATCATTGCCAATGCGCCTTTCGTGCAGTGTGTCCAATCCCTGGATTGAAGCTGTTACAGGGGTCCAACTCCCGATAGAAATCCCTGAGGGCCGGCTTCGCCTCGTATAAATGCCCTACGCCATGCTCGGCGGGATATTCCGCGCCGCGCGCGTCGAGCAGTTCGAGCATCGCATGCTCGACCGCATGCGGGTCGGCCCCCTTCTTCAGCACATAATCCTGATGAAATACATGGCAGAAGAAATGGCCATAATAGAGGCTGTGGACGATCTGGTCGGCGATCGTCGGCGGTAGCACCTCTACCCAGTCCACGCTGTTGCGCGGCAGCGCGATGTCGAGCGCGATGATGCCTTCGACCGCATCGGCGTGAACCTTGCGATACTGGATCGCGGCGCCAGCCGCAGCGAAGCGGTGGAGGAAGGCTTTTTCGCCCTCGGCGGGCGAACAGGTAAAGAAATCACCGCTGGCCGAGGGGAAGGTCGTGCCGAGATAGGCTTCCGCCTCGGCGATGCCGGCGCCGCCCATGCGCAGGATCAGGTGATGCTCATAGCGGTCGCGATAGTCGGTGAGACGGCGGGGCAGGTGCCGTGGCAACAGGCGGGCAAGACCGTGGATCAGGCGCGGCCCCAGCCGGTCCGCGCCGATGCCGATGCGGTTTGCGATCGCACCCAGCTTCGCGCCGACCGCGTAGAGCATGGGCAGCCGCTCGGTGCCCAGCAAGTTGATCGCAAGGAAAGTGCTTTTCCCATAGTCCTCGGCGATATCGAAGCAGTCACGGTGCATATATTCTGCGGCGATCGGCAGTTCGGCAAACCGCTCCAGCATCGCGCGGCGGATCGCGCCGAGTTCGGCCGGATCGTTGGTGCCGATGTAGAAGACGCGACTGTCCGCATCCTTTGGAAAGGTATCCAGCCGCACCGCGAACACCGCCAGCTTGCCCGCGCTGCCCGATGCCTCGAACAGGCATTGCGGATCGGCGTTGAACCGCGCCGGCGTGTCGGCGGCGATGTCCCTCACGCGCGTGGCATAATCATGGTCGGATGCGCGGCCGGCACCGCCCACGATGTCCGCCGCAGCGAAGGCGCCGCTGTCGAGCCGCGCCAGCATCTCCTCGGCACCGATGCCCAGATCGACGCCGAGATGATTGACCAGCCGCAGCGCACCATCCGCCTGCCGTTGCGCGAACAGCGCCAGTTCCGTGAATGCCGGCCCGCGACGGACGAGCGCGCCGCCGCTGTTGTTGCACACTCCGCCCAGCACCGAAGCGCCGATGCAGGACGATCCGATCACCGAATGGGGTTCGCGCCCATAGGGCCTCAGCGCGGCTTCCAGTTCATAGAGCGTAGCACCCGCCAGGCAGATCACCTGCCGTCCCTCGTCTATGACGTGGATCTTCGACATGGCGGTGGTGCTGATGATCACCACGTCGCGGTCATAATCGTCGCCGGACGGCGTCGATCCGCCGGTCAGGCCGGTATTTGCGGCCTGCATGATCACGATCTTATCATGCGCGATGCAAAGCTGCAGCGCGCGCCACATCTCGACCAGGCTGCGCGGCCGCACGACCGCAAGCGCTGCCCCTTCGCCGAAGCGGAATCCCATCCGATAACGGCGCGTACGGGTTGCGCCGGTCACCACGCGGTCGCGGCCGATGGTCGCGCGGAGTTGCTCGACGAAAGAGGGCTGATCAGGGGCGGCCGGCTGCCGCGCCGTTTGCGGCGGCATCCGCGTCCGCGCTCAGTCCGCCTGCGCGCGCCAGTGGGCGAGCGTCTTGATCACCTTGCGCATCGCCTCCGCCGCGCCTTCCTCGTCCCCGGCTTCGATGGCATCCACAATCAGTTCGTGGCTGTGCACATTGTGCTCATGCAGGTCGGCATCGTGGATCGGCGAGGTCATCGTGAAGGAGGCGACGAGCGCGGTCTCGATCACCGCGGCAATCGATCGCAGCAGCACATTGCCTGAAGCCGCCCCGATCGCCTTGTGGAAGAACAGGTCGGCCTCGGCGAACTGGCGCCGGGATTCCGTGGCGTTGCGCATCGCCTCGATCGCGTCGCGCAATTCCCTGATCGCGCCCGGATCGCGGCGGCGAGCGGCGAGCGCGGCGGCGCGCGGTTCCAGCGCCAGCCGGATCTCGGTCAGGTCGCCATGGAATGCCTCATCCAGCCCCTGCGACATCTTCCAGGAGAGTACGTCGGCATCGAACAAGTTCCAATGGCTGGGATCAAGCACCTTGGTGCCGACACGCGTCTTGGAAACGATCAACCCTTTGGCGGTCAGTGTCTTGAGCACTTCGCGCAACACGGTGCGCGACACGCCGAAGCGCTGGAGGATTTCGGCCTCACCGGGGATCTTGGAGCCCGGCGGGTAAACACCGTTGATGATCTGCGCACCCAGCGCGCGGGCAACCTGATCGTGGCTGGAAAGCGTTCCTTCACTGAATTTCTGGAAGCTTCCGAACGAACTCATAACCCATCCTTCTGCGCGAAGCTGAAACGCGCTGCCTGTCCTGCGACTCGATCATTTGCCGCGAGATCAGCCATAAAACATTCACGCATTGCACAAAGGCCCTAGCCCCGCGCCGCCATTCACGAACTTGCCTTCTTGACGGAAGCCCCGGTCTTTTCAATCTTCTCGCTCGATCTGCCGTCCCCCGACATCCGCTTTGATTGAATAGTAATATTTTATGCAGACGTCAATCGCGACGGGAAGCCGTGAAGGGGCCTCGGGGATGCGCGAGGGCGGGTTGGCGCGCCGGGAATACCGCCGCGCAACGGATCAGCGTGAAGCGCGCTCGAAACTGTCCATCGGCCAGAAGATCATCGTGCCGATCTGCAGCAGCATGATCAGGATGGGTGCGCCATAGTAGGACCAGCGGATCGCGCCGCGCGCGCCGTCGGTCACCGCGCCGGGTTCATAGCCGGCGACAGCGAGCGCATATGCCACAAGCGCCGTGCCGATCGCCATGCCGACCTTGGTTGACAGGCTGATGCCCGACGAGAGCAACCCCTCGTTGCGGCAGCCGAACTGCCGCTCATGATAGTCGACCGCATCGGCAGCCATCGTGAAGATCGCCGTCATCGTCAGGCTGATCAGAACGGCCGCGACCAGGAAGAGGGCCAGGAACAGCAGGTGATGCGCTTCGACCAGCGGCAGCACCGCGTGAAGCGCGATGGCGATCACAAGCGCGGCGATACAGCCCTTGCGGATGCCGGTACGCCTGAACAGCATCGGCGCGATCATCGCGCTGATGATCAGCGTGCCCGAGACCGCAGGCAGCAGGATGCCGATCATCCAGGGCGCGCGCATCACCTCGATCGCGAAGAAGGCGGTCACCGAAATGACGACGCCGAAGCGCAGGAAGTTGAACGTACAGAACAGGAAAGTGACGAGCCACGCCCGATTGCGGAGCATCTCGCCGATCGCCGGCCAGATCGCGCCACCGGCGGGCGCCGCGTCGTGATGACGCTCCCGGCAACTGAAGACGAGGTTGATCAGCGCCGCGAAGGTCAGGACGGCAAAAATCGCCGCGACATACAGGAAGCCGCGCCGCTCGTCGCCGCCGCCAAGCAGCCCGACCAGCGGCATCGTCGCCACGGTGGCAAGGATCACCGATGCCGATGTGCCGATCGCACGCGCGCTCCCCAATTGCATGCGATCGCCATGATCGGCGGTCATCATCGGCATCAGTGCCGAGAAGGGAACGGCGAGGAAGGAATAGAGGATGCCCAGCAACGTGAACGTCACATAGGCATAGGCCAGCTTGGCACCGATCGACCCATCGATCGTGGTGAAGGTCAGCACCAGCAGGATCGAGAAGGGCAACGCGGCGAACAGGAAATAGGGGCGCGTGCGACCCCAGCGCGATCGCGTGCGGTCGACCATCAGGCCGACGCCCAGGTCGATGCCGGCATCGAGGAGGCGGGACAGCAGAAACAGCGTGCCGACCGCCGCGGCCGGCAGCAGCGCGACATTGGTGTAGAAATAGAGGAGGAACGCGCCCACCGCGTTCCAGCTCAATCCGCAAGCGAAATCGCCGAGGCCGTAGCTCACCTTCTCCCACGCATCGATGCGATCGCGCTGCTCGGGCGGTACGGCTGCCGAGGCCAGGTTCGTCGCGCTTGCCGTGGCCATACTGCGGTTCCTTCCCTTCTACGCCGTCAGAGCCCGGTGGACGCGCGCGTCTGCGCAATCGATTCCGCGCTGGGAAGCGTCGGCAGATATTCGAGGCCAAATGCGCGCTGATACCCCAGTCCGCGCAACATCGCCACGGTGGCGGGCCAGTCGATCGTGCCCCTGCCCGGTTCGTTGCGGCCCGGATTGTCGGCGAACTGAATATGATGGACGAGGTGGATGCGGCCGCGCAGCACCGCTTCCATATCCTCGCCCATCACATGCGAATGGAAGACATCGTAGAGCAGGCGGAGATGGTCGCTGCCGACCTCATCGATGATGTCGAGCGCCAGCGTGGTGCTCGAAAGATACATGCCGGGGTGCGAGACGATCGTGTTGAGCGGCTCGAGAAGAAGGATGATGCCCGCCTCCTCGGCCAGCGCCGCCGCCTTGCGGAGAACCTTCACGGCCTCCGCCCGCTGCTCCTCGAAATCCACGCCGTCACGGATGAAGCCCGAAGCGACGATCAGCGGCGGGCGGCCCAGCCGCTTTGCGGTCTCGATCGTGTCGGTAACCGCCAGGATGAACTCCTCATGCTGTTCCGGATCGACGAGGCTGCGCCGCGGATCGACGCAGAAGCTCGTCAGCGGCAGGCCGGTCTCGTCGAGCGCGACCTTGATCGCGTCGATCGGCTTGTCGCGCCACAGATGGAATTCCACGCCGCCAAGCCCCGCCGCCTTCGCGGCGCGGATGCGATCGGGCAGTTCTGCTTGCTCGTCCTTGAACAGCCATTCGACGCACGCTGATATCGTCATTCTTGATCCTCGCTTGGGGGCGCTGGTGCGTCAGAACCGGAAGGTTCCGCGCACGCCGTAGGTGCGCGGCGTCCCATAGACGTAGTTGATCAGAAGCTGACCACCGGCGTTGACATAACCGGCAAAGGCATAGGGCTTGTAATTCTCGATATTGCGAACGAATCCCTGGATGCTGAAGCGGTCTCCCGGCGCCGAGTATTCGAGGGTCAGATCGGTCTGCGTAAACGCCTCCTGCATCTCGGCCATAGAATTGCTCGGCTGCAGGAAATAGGCGGACTTGAACCGGCTGAAGACGCTCGCGGTCAGCTTGTGATCGCCGAAATAGAAATCATGGTCATAACCGACGGCGATCGTCCATTTGGGCGACTGGACCGGGCGATTGCCGCTGAGGTCGAACGGCTGCAGCCCCGGCGTCGCGGGATCGCTGTCCGCGATCGTGCCGGTCAGGCCCAGCCGCGCCGCCTGGAATTGGGTGAGCTTCGCGTCGAGATAGTTGACCGTTGCGGTGAAACGGTCGTTCGGCGAGAGCAAGATGGTGGTGTCCGTCTCAATACCCCATATCCGCGACTTGCCGGCATTGACGACTTGCGATCCCACATTGGTGTCAAGGAAGATCGGGATCTGCTGATCCTTGTAGTCGTAATAGAAAGCCGCGGCGTTGAACTGGATGGTGCGACCGGCGAAGCTGTTCTTCGATCCGATTTCATATGCGGTCAGCTTTTCCGCACCGAACGCGCCGACATTGTCGAAGCCGCCAGCCTTGTAGCCGGTGCTCACCTTGCCATAGATCAGATGATCGCGGCTGGGCTTGTAATCCATGCCCAACGTGAAGGTGACCTGCTCGTCATCGAGCGGTGTCGGGTTGAAGGCGACGCGGCCCGGCCGGGTCGTGTCGTCCTGCGCGGGCGGGTTGGGGCCACGACCGAACTGCGGACCATAGTTGATGAACAGGGCGTTCTTCTTGTCCTTGGTGTAACGGATGCCGCCAGTCACGCTCAGCACATCCTCGACCAGCGGAACGGTCGCCTGCGCGAAGCCGGCGACCGACTTGTTCTTCACATAAGGGCGGTAGAAATAGTTGAGATAGCTGCCACCCGCCGCCAGCGGCAGGAACAGGCCCTGCGCCATATACTGGTCTTCATAGAAATAGAAGCCGCCGACCTGATAGACGAAACCACCATCATCGCCGCCGGACAAACGGACTTCATGGCTCTGCGTCTGCGAGTTCTTCTCGTACATCTGGATGAAGGTGGTCGGCACGAAGCCGTTGAGCGGCTGGGCGACGTCCGACTTCACGTCGCGATAGCCGCCGATATAGCTGAGCGTCCCGATCGAGCCGACATCGACGTCGAGCCGCCCGCGCACCGCATATTGCTCGATGCGCGTGTAGCCGAGATCGCCCAGCGGGAAAGAGGATTTCGGCGGATCGAACCGAAGGTTGAGCGGCACGCCGCCGCCCTCGAGTGCGGGGGTCGAGGGGATCACGTCAACGATGCCGTTGGCGAAAGCCGGATCGGCAAGCACGCCATTGTTGGCGATGACGATGCCATATTGCGCGATACCGGTGGTATCGACATCGACATATTCGCCGGCGAGATAGACGCGCACGCCCTCCAGCGGCTCGGCATAGAGCGAGATACGGGCGGCATCGGTATTGCCGGCGCTGCCACGGCCCGCGGGGGCATTGTTGAAGTAGCCGTCATGCTCGTTGTGCATCCCGCTGACGCGCACCGCCACCTTGTCGCCGAGCGGCACATTCACCGCGGCTTCGGCGGTGAAGGCGTTGAAATTGCCGTAGCTGCCGGTCGCATAGCCGGAGAAGGCGCCGAGCTTGGGCTTGGCGGCGACGATGTTGAGCGCGCCCGCGGTGGCGTTGCGACCATAGAGCGTTCCCTGCGGGCCACGCAGAACCTCGATCCGTTCGAGGTCGAAGAAGGTCGCGTTGAGCGCGATCGGGCGGTTGATATATTCGCCGTCGATGTTGATCGTCAGTGCCGGATCAGCGGTTTCGCTATGATCCTGGCTCGAAATTCCGCGCACGGTGATCTTCGTATATTGCGTGTCGTTGGTGATGCCCAGATCGGGCGCAAGCCGCGCAAGGCCGTTGACGTCGCTGACACCCGCCCTGAGTACCGCCTCATTGTCGAACGCCCGCATCGCGATCGGCGTGTCCTGAATATTACTCGCCCGCTTCTGCGCGGTGACGATGATGTCGGCGAGGCCCATGCTGGTCGGTCCATCGTCTGCCGGGGCAGTCGTGGTTTCGGCGTCCTGGGCGTAGGCCGCACTTGCCAGGGCCAGCGGCGCCGTGCTCAGCAGAATGGCGTGAAAGGCACGAAAGCGCATCATCAATCCTCCCCATCAGCCCCTCGGCGGGGGCCTTTTACGAATTACAATGATGGTTTTAATATCCGCCAGAGAGAGCGTCAACAGGATTATTAGAACCGAGATTCCGGTTATGCGAGTTTCGATCCTGCCTAAATTATGGCTTTAGATCAAAGGTATAAGCCGAAAGCTGGGGCATGTTTTGCCGCATCGCGTCGGAAATTGCTGCGCCGCAAAAGACAGAATTGCCGTTTGACAATCCGCGTCGGTGGCGGATATCGCATATAGAATATTCGTTCTATTTATCAGCCGCGAACAGAGATTCGCGAGCCATGGGGGAGGTCGTCTTGAAGCTGGATCGGCGACAGATGCTTGGGGTGGGCGCGGCGCTCGCGGGGGTGGCTGCGGCGCCTGCCAGCGCGTCAGCGGGGATGCGACGGATCGCCTGCGAAGAAGGCTTTTCGGTTCCCGAGCTGATCGACGCCGTCGACCGCTACATGGCGGGCGGGGCTGCGGACGAACCCGGAATGCGCGCGCTGATCGGCACCGGCAAATTTCCGCGCTGGCCGCGGCTGCTCGATCCCGAGATCCGGCTGAAGGACATGGCGCGCTCCAACGTTGACATGCAGATCATCATGCTCAATTCGCCCGGCGTCCAGATCTTCGAGCCCGGCGAGGCCAATGCACTCGCAACGCTGGTCAATGATCGGGCCGCCGAATGGACGCGGCGCTGGCCGGGCAAGTTTGCCGCGCTGGCCGCCATCGCACCACAGGATCCGGCCGCCGCCGCGCTGGAACTGGAACGCGCAGTTCGCCGGCTCGGCGCGAAGGGGGCGGTCATCAACTCGCACACAAAGGGCGCCTATCTCGACGAGCCCCGATTCTGGCCGATCTTCGAGGCGGCGCAGGCGCTCGACGTGCCGGTCTATATCCACCCGCGCGAACCCGCCCCGGGCGCGCTGCCGGCCTACGCCGAACGCCGACTGGAAGGAGCGATATGGGGCTATGCGGCCGAAACCGCGCTCCACTCGCTGCGGCTGATCACGGGCGGCGTGTTCGAGGCCTTTCCGCGCCTGAAGATCGTGGTCGGCCATGACGGAGAGGGGATACCCTTCTATCTCGATCGCATCGACAACCGCTACCGGACGCTCAACGGAGGCGGGCTCGGCCCGCTCAAGCGAAGCCCGGCGACGATCTTCCGTGAGAATTTCTGGGTCACCACCAGCGGTGCCAACTGGTCGCCGGCGGTGCGCTTCTGCCAGCAAGTACTGGGCGCAGATCGCGTGCTGTTCGCAGTCGATTATCCGTTCGAGGACGAGGATGCGGCCGTTGCGCAGGCCGCTGCCATCGCCATGCCCACGGAAGAGGCGGAGCTCTTCTTCCACCGTAATGCGGAGCGGCTGTTCCGGCTCGTTTGAGGTGGGATGACGGATAAGGAAGAGGGACGGGCCCGGCTCAGCCGGGCCCGTCCTTATCGGGAAAGCCGCGATCCCACAGCAGCAGACCCAGCACCATCTGAGCGCTGTAGAGCTTGAGTTCGGCCCAATCCGCCGGATCGCCGGCGGGTCCGGGGCGGGCAATGCCGATCTGGCGGGCAAAGGTGGCATAGAGCATGCGAACGGCCATGCGCACCGCGGTCTCGGGCTGCGGATGCCGGATCTCTCCACGGCACCCCATCAGGCAGCCCACAAGTTTTTCGACGAGATCGGCCTGCACCGCCCGGCCTGCGGGAACCAGCGCAGCGTTGCGCGTCGCAATCGCGATCATCGCCTGGATCGCCGCACTCTCGCGCAGCAGGAATTCGGCCAGCGCATCCACCAGCGCGATCGCGCGCATTTCAAGCCCGGTGCCGTGCGCCTCCGCGGTCGCTACGAGATTGCCATGCTCGGCCGCCAGCCGCTGCCCGATGCGTTGCTGGACGGCGCGAAGCAGTTCTTCCTTGTCCTTGAAGCGGAAATAGATCGACCCCACCGGCACGCCGGCGGCGGCGCTCACCTCGGCAATGGTCAGATCTCCGCTTGTGCGCTCCATAAGCAGCGTTTCCGCCGCACCCAGCATCCGATCGAGCGACGTCTGCGCGCGTTCCTGCTTCGGCTTCCGCCCGTGCGAGCCCTCCAACATGGCGCAGCCTTATCGCAACCGCTCCGCCGACGCCAGAAAATCACAATAGAGTATTGATTCTAGAAAACGCATTCTGTTAAGTGATGCACAAGACAACAATCCAAAATGGAGGGGAAGACATGAACCGCCTGGGTCATGCGCTACTGGCAGCGCTTACCATCACCACCGCAATTGTTCCGGCCCATGCGCAAGAAGCGGTGCCGTCTGCGGCAGATGCTGCGGCGGACGAGGCCGGATCACTGGGCGATATTGTCGTCACCGCGCAGAAGCGCGCCGAACGCATCCTCGATGTGCCCATCGCCATCCGCGCGGTGCAGGGCGAGGCGCTGGTGCGGGCCGGCGTCACCGACGTCAACGGCCTACAGAATGTCGCGCCCGACCTGAACGTGGTGACCAACACGATCTTCACCACCTTCACGATCCGCGGCGTTTCGAGCCAGGACATCTTCGAAACGAGCGATTCCGCGGTCACCGTCAACATCGACGGCGAATATCTCAACCGGCCGGTCGCGCTCAACGCGGCCCTGTTCGATCTCGATCGCATCGAGGTGCTGCGGGGGCCGCAGGGCACGCTCTACGGGCGGAACTCCACGGCGGGCGCGGTCAACATCTTCGCCAATAAACCGAAGCTTGGCCGCTTCGAAGGCAGCGCCAGCGCGAGCTATGGCAATTATGATGCGATCCAGGCGCAGGCGGCGGTCAACATCCCTGTCGGCGACACGCTGGCGATCCGCGTCGCCGGCCAGCATGCCGAACATTCCGGCTATCGCGACAACCGCCCCGCCGGCCGCGGCGATGACCAGAATGTCGAAGGCGCGCGCATCGGCCTGCAGTGGGAGCCCGACAGCCGGGTCTCGGTCTATCTCGCCGGCGAATATGTGAATGTCGATCAACTGCCGCCCAGCAGCTATGGCATCCAGGTCGGCCTGATCGGGCTGCCGGCGGGCGAGGCACCGAGCGACATCCGGTTCGACTTTCCGCGCCGCGGCTGGCCGCTGGAAAAGCTCGGCAATCTCGATGCGGACCAATATGCGGTGCGCGGAGAGATCGACATTGACCTCGATTTCGCGACATTGAGCTATGTCGGCGGCTTCCGCCGCATCGACATGCAATCGGAAGTGCCGCTGAACGGCTATGTCCCGGCCGAATTCTCGTTCCAGAACGACAAGCTCGATTCCGATACGCAAAGCCACGAATTGCGGCTGACCGGCGATCCAGCCGGTGCCTGGTTCTGGCAGGTCGGCGCCTTCTACATGCGCGAGACGCAGAGCACGCGGCGCGGCCTGTATCTCGACGGCCCCGGTGCCTTCATCGACTATAATTATCGCGATGTGATCTCGGATTCGAAGTCGCTTTTCGGCCAGGCAGTGGTGCCGATCGTCGACGGGCTGAGCGCGACGATCGGTGGCCGCTACACGTGGGATCGCAAGAAAGGCACGCTCAACAGCATCACCGGCTTCTTGCCGCAGCGTCCGCTGCCCACTGATCCGGCCGCGCAGATCACGCCGTTCGACGAGGACTGGAGCAAGTTCACCTGGAACCTCGGGCTCGACTGGAAGCCGCGCAAGGACACGCTCGTCTATGCCAAGGCGAGCAGCGGCTACAAGGCGGGCGGGCGCGACAATTCGGGGCCCTATGACCCCGAAGACCTGACCGCCTACGAAATCGGCACCAAGAACCGCTTCGATCATGGCACGCTCGAAGTCAACGCATCCGCCTTCTGGTATGATTATCGCGACCAGCAGATCCAGGTGTTCATCAATACCGCGATCGGGAATGCGACGCGCAATGCCGGCAAGTCGACGATCAAGGGCATCGAGGTCGATTTCATCAAGGCGCTTTCGGAAGCGGATCAGGTCCGCTTCACGGTCAACTATCTCGACGCGCGCTTCGATCGCTTCCTGACCGTGGAGAATGTGCTGGGTGCGCCGACGCGGCCGGTCGACCTTTCCGGCAATCGCCCGACGCAGGCGCCGCGCTGGACGATCGTCGCCGGCTACGATCATCGTCTCGAACTGGCCAGCGGAGCCAACATCAGCGCGTCGGCGCAGACGCGCTTCAAATCCGACTATTTCCTGACCGCCTATAATTGGGAGGCAGACCGGCAGAAGGCCTATACCCAGACCGATCTGTCGCTGAGCTACAATCATGTCGACGATCGCTTCTCGGTCGGCGCCTATGTCCGCAACCTCGAAGACACGATCCCGCTGACCTATTCCTCGTTCAACGGCGGCGGCATCGATCTCTACAACTTCATCTTTGGGCAGCCGCGCACCTATGGGGTGCAGGCGAGCATGAGGTTTTGACGATGACGGCTCTTCGCCTCGCGCTTGGCATCGCCTCTGCCACTCTCGTCGCCGGTCTGGCCGCCCCCCCCATGGTGACGGCGCAAGCCCCGGCGGGCATTCCCGCCGGCTGGACGGCGGACGGCATCGAGCCGGTCGGCTATGCGCGCCTGCCGGGCTCACGCCCCTTCAAGCTCGGCCTCAGGCGGGTGGGGGAACGCTGGTACCTGTTCGCCGGCGAAGGTGGCGGCGGCATGCGCGAAAACACCGGCTTCGCGGTGATCGACGTAACCGATCCGACGCAGCCGGTCACGGTCGCGCATGTCGAGGTGCCCGATGGCGACGGGCAGATCACGCTCAACGGCAATCTGCTGATCGTCGGCCGGCAACAGCCCTTCCCGCCGCCGTCGGCGGGCGGCAGCATCGAATATCCGTTCAAGGGGGTGGAGGCGCAGCCGACCCCGCTCGCCAGCTTTTACGACATTTCGGATCCGCGCCGACCGCGCAAGCTCACCGACTGGGTGGCGCGCGGCTGGGCGACGCATCGCAACGCCTACCCCGGCGGCCGCTACGCCTATATGTCGGCCTGGATCGAGGGCTATCGCGGCCAGTCCGTACTGGTGATCCTCGACGTTTCGGATCCCGCTCGCCCGCGCGAGGCGGGGCGCTGGTGGATGCCGGGGCAGAAGGAAGACGAAAGCGAAACCCTGCCGCCGGCGGGCTATCACGGCCCGCCGATCGTCAGCGCCGACGGCAAGATGCTCACGCTCGGCTTCACGCCAGCGCTGGTCAACCTCGACATTTCCGATCCCGCCCGGCCGCGGCTGATCGGCAAGCTGGTCTTCTCTCCGCTGGCGCCGGTCGGCACCCAGGCCATCCACAGCGTCGTGCCGCTCAGCGGGTCCTTGGTGCTGGTCAGCACCGAGCCCAGCGCGCCAGGATGCGACAAGGAAAGCGCCGCGTTCGCCGCGATCGTCGACAACAAGGATCCGACACAACCGCGCCTCCTCTCCTATCTTCCGCGGCCGGTGCCGGCAGCGGGCAGCGGATTGAAGAGTTTTTGCGACAAGGAAGGCCGGTTCGGCCCGCACAATGTCGTCACCGAGATGCACCAGCCCGACGTGCGCAACACCGCGCCTTTGGTCTACATGACCTATTTCAACGCGGGGCTGCGCGTGTTCGACACCAGCGATCCGCATGCGCCGCGCGAGGTCGGCTGGTTCCTGCCCCGCATCGGCCCCTGGGCCGAGCACAAGCGGGGGCCGGAGGATGTTATCGCCGATACCCGCGGCTATCTCTATGCCAGCGACGGCCGCGATGGCGGCATCTGGGTGATGCGATCCCGCCTGTCGCCGGCGCGCTGACGCAAGGCTCAGCGCGCGAGCAGCGCGCGGACCTCATCCTGTTTCGCGGACGAGACGTTGAAGCGGCTGACCGCCCAGCTCACCGTCGCACCCGCGAGCAGGATGAGGGTGATGACGAACCAGGCGAGCGCGTGGACCTTGCCGACCGGCACATCGGCGACGGCGCTGCCGGCGGGAAAGTCGATAAGGTGGAGGAAGAGTCCCGATATCAGCCCGACCAGCCCGCTGCCGATCTGCAGGCCGAGGAACATCATGCTCGCCACGAAGCCCTGCTGGGGCGATCCCGTGTTCGCTTCATGCTCGTCGCCGATGTCGTAGGTGACGGTGTTGAACGGCACGACATAAATGCCATAGGCGATGCCACCAGCAAGACGCGCGGCGAACACAAACCCACCGATCGCGGCGGAGGCGGGGGCCGGTCCCAGCCCGACCAGCGGCAGCAGCACGACGCCGGCCTGCAGCAGGAAATAGGCGGCAAGGCCGGCGATCATCGCGCGGCGCGTGCCCAGCCAGCGCATCACATGCGGCGCGAGCGCCATTGCGACCAGCGCGCCGAGCGTACCCGCCATCAGCAGGCTGCGCGTCGCCGCCGCGTCGAGCTGCCAGAAATAGGTCGCGAGGTGCAATGAGAGCTGATTGATGACCGACGTCGTGAACAACACCAGCAGTCCTACGGCGAACAGCCGCCCGACATTAGGGGTGATCCGCACCGCGCTGACGATCTGCCGCACGATTGCGAGGAGACTGGCGGCGCTCACCGGCTGCCCGGCATGCGTTTCCATCCGTTCGATCTGCGACAGGCGAGTGCGGGTGCCGACGATGCCGGTGACCATCAACGCAGCGCCGAGCACGCTGACGAACAGGCCGAAGCCCGGATAGGGTGCCGGATCGAGCTGCGGCTTCGGAAAGGCAGGGGAGGCGACGAAGAACCAGCCGAATGCGATCGCCGGCACCGTCAGCACCGCCGCCTGGTTGCCGAGGTTGCGCATCACCGCGATGATCGCGCGCTCGCGCGGATCGCGGCTGAGTTCGCCGCCCATCGCATAGGCTGGCACGGTCCAGAACGATATCCCCACCCGCGCCAGAAGACCAAACCCCACCAGCCACGCGAACATGCCGAACTGCGACAATCCGGCCGGAGGCGAGAAGACCAACGCCAGCCCGACTGCAAAGGGCAGGATCGCGGCCGCCATCAGCGTATGGCGACGCCCCAGTGGCGCGCGCCGGATGCGGTCGGACACGGTCCCGACATAGGGATCGACCGCTGTGTCGAAAACGAGAATGATGATCAGCGCGCTGCCGATCAGCCCGGCATTGAGGCCGACGACTTGTGCATAGTAGAACAGCACGAACGCGTCCCACGCGAAGCTCTTGATCAGCTCCGGCATGGCGCAGACCATGAAACCGATGCGCGTCGGCCAGCCCAGCCGCTCACGTTCTGCAGGCGCGGTCATCCTCTTCTCCCGCAAACCGAAAGGCGCACCGTTCAATCCGGACGGGCGCTCACCACGCGCTGTTCGATGCTGCCGAACGGCGATCCGCCGCCGGCCAGCGCCTGCATGCGCAGCCGGTCGCCGAAGCGCATGAATGGCGTTGCCGGCTTGCCCTGGGCGATCATCTCGATCGCGCGGCGTTCGGAAATGCAGCAGGATCCGACGCTGGCATGGTCCGCGTTGGAGATCGTGCCGGAACCGATGATCGTGCCGGCGACGAGATCGCGCGAGCGCGCCGCATGGGCGATGAGGTCGTGGAAGCCCACCGCCATCTCGCGGCCATGGGGATGGCCGAACCATGCCCCGTTCAACATCACCTCGAGCGGGAGGTGGACGCGGCCATCCTGCCATGCGTCGCCCAGCGTATCAGGCGTCACCGCGAACGGCGCGACGCTGCACGCCGGCTTGGCCTGCACCCAGCCGAAGCCGGTCTTCATCTCGACGGGCGCAATCGCCCGCAGCGACCAGTCGTTGATCAGGATGACGAGTCTGACATGCTTCAGCGCGTCGGCGGCAGTGGTGCCCATCGGCACGAAATCGGTTATGATGCCGAACTCGCCCTCGAAATCGATGCCGTCGGCCTCGTCAGGCAGCCGCACATCCTCATGGCCGCTCAGGAAGCGATGGGACATGCCCTGGTACATCAGCGGCTTGTCGGTCTCGATTGGAGGCAGCCCGAATGCCTGCTGCATGAGGTCGCCATGCGTCGGGAACGCCGAGCCGTCGAGCCATTGCCAGGCGCGCGGCAGCGGCGCGCGCAGGTCGGCCGGGTCCAGCACATCGCCTTCACCCGCCGCCAGTCGCGCATCGAGGCGGCGCAGATCGGCTTCCACGCTGCCCCACGCCTCGACGGCATATTGCAGCGTCGCCGCGATGCCGGTGGCGGCAAGCGCGCGCGCGCCGTCCGCGGAAACGACGATCAACTGACCGTCGGGGGTGCCCTTCGCGCGGGTCGCGAGCCGCATGCCGGTCTTCTCCTAGTCTTCGATGATCGCGACCGCGCGCGTCCAGCCGGCCGACGCGCCCTTGATCTTGTGCGGGAAGCAGCTGACCGTGAAGCCGTTGCCGGGCAGCGCTTCCAGGTTGTGCAGCTTCTCGAGGTGGCAATAGCCGATGTCGCGGCCGGCCTTGTGGCCTTCCCAGATCAGCGAGGTATCCCCGGTCTCCTTCACCTTCGCCGCGGTATGCGCGAAGGGTGCGTCCCAGCTCCAGGCGTCGGTGCCGGTCACGCGCACGCCCCGGCTCGTCAGGTACATGGTCGCCTCATAGCCCATGCCGCAGCCGACATTGACATAATCGGGCCGGCCCAAGGCCTTGCCCGCCGCGGTATTGACCAGCACGATGTCGAGCGGCTGCAGGTCATGGCCGATCCGGGTGAGTTCCGCCTCGACATCGGCGGCGGTCACGACATAGCCGTCCGCGAAGTGACGGAAGTCCAGCTTCACGCCCGGGCGAAAGCACCAGTCGAGCGGCACCTCGTCGATGGTGATCGAGCGTTCGCCGCCATTCATCGTCGGGTGGAAATGATAGGGCGCGTCGAGATGCGTGCCGCTGTGGGTGGTGAGCCTAACCCATTCGGACGCCGCGAAGCCGGCGCCGTCGGGGGTATCCTGTGCGGTCACACCGGGAAAGAAGATGCCGAGTTCGGGCGCGGTGTCCATGTGCGTCTGGTAGGTGATCTCCGGCTTAAGGAAGGGCGGATCGCTCACCACGTCATTGCACAGCGTGATCGACAGGTCGACGAAGCGGCGGCTCATGCTGTCTGCCCTCCCAAAGTCTCGGCGAACCAGTCGGCGATGAGGTCGCGGCCATAGGCCATGTTGTCCGCGCCGACATGCTCGACGCCGCCTTCGCGCGCGGTGAAGATCATCTTCTCGCGGCGCGGCGAATGGACGAGCTGGTCGTAGAGATCGTCTGCATAGGCAACGCTGATCTGGCGGTCGTCAGCACCGTGCGTTACGAGGAACGGCACCTTGATCCGGTCGATATGGCCGTTGAGGTTCATCGCCTCGGACTTCGCCAGGAAGTCGTCCTGGTCCTTCGCGCCGAACGCCCAGTGCACATGGGCCCAGTAATGCGGCACCGGGTTCTCGCCCTCGCGCGCCATGCGCCTGTCCTGCACCTCGCGCCAGTTGTGGTTGGCACCCCACACCGCGCCGCTTGCGAAGCGCGGCTCATAGGCGACGGCGCGCGGTGCAAAATGGCCGCCGAGCGAGATGCCGGTCATGCCGATGCGCGCAGGATCGACATCGGGCTGCGCCTCCAGCCAGTCCACGGCCTTGCTCGCCCAGCTTTCGCTGTGCGGATCGACCGGCAGCCCCTGCAGCCGCAGCGCCTCGCCCGAGCCCGGCTGGTCGACGCACAGTGTCGAGATGCCGCGCCGCGCGAGTTCCGCCGGCAGCCTGGTCCAGTAGAGCAGTTCCTTGCAGCTATCGAGGCCGTTGCAGAACACGACAACCGGGCTGGCGCCTTCACCCGGTGCACGGGTGTAGAGCGCGGGCATGGTGCCGCTTTCCAGCGGGATCTCGACACGCTCGCGGTTGAGCCTGCCGAGGGCGGTGGAGCGGTCGAACGTGCTGCGCGCCCGGGCGTAGGTCTGCTCGCGGCCGGCATGGCCATGGCCCTGCATCCGTTCCGCGGTGAAGAGGTAGAGTGCCGCACGCTCCAGCTTGTTCGAGGCCGAGAAGGCGCGGCCCTTCGCCTCGTCCTCGGCAGCCAGCTCAAGCAGCTTGTCGCCCATCGCCGACCACGCCCTCATAAACATCGGCGTGCCCGCATCCGCGCCGGTGGCGGCAGCATCGCGGATCGGCTGGCACATGTCGACGATCTCGCCGATCTGGCCGCCGCTCTCCATCGCGATCGCGACCGAGAGGTTCCAGATATAGTTGGGGAAATATTCGAACAGCGCCACGGCTCAGACCTCCACGGCCTGGAACAGCCCCTTGTCGGGCTCGGGATGCGGCATCGTCTGCGGTCCGCCGACGCCGATGCCCCACTGGTCCATCACCTTGGGACCCGGAACATGGACCTTCGCCTCGTGCGTTTCGAAATCGACGTCTTCCAGCTCGGATGTATATTCAATTGCGAAGCCCGCCGGCGTCGTGAAATAGCTGAAGGTGTTGTTGCCTGCGGTGTGCCGGCCCGGTCCCCAGCGGATGTCCGTGCCCTTCTGCTTCAGGCGGCTGATCCCCGCCATCATGTCGTCCGCGCTCAGCATGTCGTAGGCGACATGGTTGAGGCAGGGCGGTCCGGGCAGGATGGCGATGCGGTGATGCGCGGCGTTGCAGCGCAGGAAGCACATGAAGTCGCCCAGCCAGTCGCTCACCTTGAATCCCAGTACCTCGACGAACCAGCGCACCAGCGCCTGATGATCGGGTGAATGGAGGACGATGTGGCTGATCTTCTGCGGCACGCCTTCCCAGCGCGACAGGGCGCGCGGAGTACGGCTGGCGACGTCGCTGGAGATCTCGAACGGCAGGCCATCGGGCGAGAAGAAGCGGAAGCCATAGCCGCCGCCCAGCGTCTTCAGATCCCGCGGCGCGAAGATGATGCGGCAGCCCGAGGCAAGCACCTTGTCGTAGAGCGCAGCCACGGCAGCGCGATCGTCCGCGGCGAGCGCGATCACGTCGACCCGCTTCACGTCGCTTTGCCGCAGCCGCACGACATAGAGCTCCTCATCGCCCTCGGCAGCGAAATGAACCATGCCCGCCTGCTCGCCCGCCTCCACCAGCTTCCACTGCTCGGCATAGAAGGCGCGCTCGGCGGCCAGATCAGGAACGCCATAGCCGACATGACGGATTTCGGTGACGCGGCTCATAGGATTTGCTCCGGAACGGAAATGAGGGGAAGGTCGAAGGCGATGTCCTCGGCCGAGCGGCCGGCGAAGAGCTGCGGGTCGGCAATGTCGCGCCACCCCCCGTCCCACGTCTGGAGACGGCGCCGGGCGATGCTGATGCGCACCTCGCGCCGTTCGCCGGGCGCGAGATGGACTTTGGCGAAGCCGGTGAGCGCCAGTTCCGGTGCCCGTCTGTAGATCTGGATCACGTCGCTGCCGGCGCGATCGCCGCGGTTCTCCACAGTCGCGGCGATCGTCGTGGCGTCTCCCGCTTCCTCCGGCACCACGCGGGCGTCGAGCAACGCGATATCCGCATAGCCAAAGCCTGCACCCAGCGTGTGCCGCGGGTTGGCCATGCCGCGATAGCCGACGCGTGTCCCCTCACGATAATAGAGGTCATCAGCCGCGTCAGGGGTCAACGAGAGAGCCGGATAATCGGCTTCGGTGCGCGCGATCGACACCGGCATCCGTCCGCCAGGTTCGCGATCCCCCGCCAGTACCTCTGCGATCGCTTCGCCGAAGCCTTCCCCAGGATACCAGGCAACCAGCAGCGCCGCCGCCCGGTCCTCCCACGCGCAATCGAAGGCGTGGCCAACATTGGCGATGATCGCGGTGCGCGGATTGGCGGCAGTGACCGCCTCGATCAGTCGGATTTGTTCGTCGGCCAGCCGCGTATGCTGGCGATCCTTGCTCTCGACGCTGGCGTCGGAGGTTTCGCCGACGATCAGCACGACCGCGTCCGCCTCACCCGCCAGCCCGACCGCGCGCGCGAGCATCGCTTCGGGCGTATCCGGGCGGCGAACGCCGTACCACAGCCCGTGCACGCGCGCCGGCGCATAGTCGAATTCCACCTCGACCAGAATTTCCGCATCCGCGTCGAGATCGACCGAAACGCTGTTGGCATCGCCGCTCTTCAACTTGCCCATCACGTCGGACGAAGCGACCGGCTCGGTCGCCTGCAAGATGTCGCGGCCATCGATACGCATCCGCACCGGCCCGGTCGCACCGAGATAGAAACTATGCCTACCGCTCGTCTCCGCGCGGAAGATGCCGCGCGCGACAATCCGGGCCGGCCGGTCGAGCGCCGCGACATCGTCATGCACGCCCGCGAACCACACCAGCGAGTTGGTATCGCGGGTCTCGCTGGCGATCAGCCGGGCATCCCGCGACTGGCCGTCGAAATAATCGACGGTCATGCCGCTGTCGCGGCCATCGCCGAGATCGCGCGCGGGGCGGACCGGCATCGACGGCAGACGTGGCTGCGGGTCGACGCCGGGCTCGTAATCGATCCGGGCATGGCCGGCGTAGCGCGCTTGGATCGCGTCCAGCGGCCGGGCGGCATCGGGCGCGACCGCAATCTTGGCGAAGGTGCCGCCCTGATAGCAGGGGGCGGCCGCATTGGGGCCGATGATGGCGATATGCGCCTCCCGCCCCGGCACGAGCGGCAACAGCCGCGCCTCATTCTTGAGGAGCACGAAACCGGCGGCCGCGGCATCGACGAGCAGCGCATCCGCGGCAGCGCCCGCGATCGGGCTGCGCTTCGCGCCCATGAAGCGCACGGCCGCCGCCGCGACGCGCGCCGCGGCATCGGTAACGCGATCGACATCGACCAGGCCCTGGGCGACCGCTTCGGCCGCCTTATGCCCCAGGAAACGGGCGGGGCCCGGCATTTCGAGATCGAGCCCCGCGCGCAAGGTCGCCACGGTCGAATGCGTTCCGAACCAGTCGCTCATCATGACGCCGGGAAAGCGCCACTCCTGCTTGACGATGGTGGTGATCACATGATGCTGCTCGGCGCACCATGCGCCGTTGAGCCGGTTATAGGCGGTCAGCATGCCGCCAGCGCCGGCGTCGGCGCAGAGTTCGAATGGCAGCAGATAAATCTCGCGCAGCGTACGCTCGTCAACCACAGCATTCATGCGGTCGCGATCGGTCTCGCTGTCGTTGCAGACGAGATGCTTTACGACCGCACCGGTGCCCGTCGCCTGCAGTCCCGTCACCCAGGCCGCGCCGATGATGCCGGCCAGCACCGGCTCTTCCGAATAATATTCGAACGCGCGGCCGGACAGCGGGCTGCGTGCAAGGTTGACATTGGGCGCTAGCACCATGTCGACGCCCATGCGGATTGCCTCGCCGCCCACGAGCATGCCGACGCGTTCGCACAATTCGACGTCCCAGCTTGCACCGAGCGCGGTCGGGCAGGGGCTGAGCAGCGCCACATCGCGCTCGTCGACTCGACCGCTGGCGATGCCCATCGGGCCATCCGCCATCGCCAGCGAGGGAATGCCGGCGTCGGGATAGCCGACGGTCGACCACATCGTCGCGCCCGCGCTCATCGCAACACGCTGTTCCAGAGATAGTCCGGAAATCACGCCGCAGCCTCCATCATCGTGAAGCGCATGATCTGTTCGGCCTGGGCACGCACGGCGCGGCCGATCGTCTCGTCCACGATAGAGCCGTCGGGCCCGAACGGCCGCTGTTCCACCGAATTGATCGCGATCCCGACCGGCGTCGGCCAGCCGCGCATCGCATGAATGACGTCGCGCAACGCCGAAAGCGTCGTGCCGCATGCCTGCCAGCCGGCGGCGGTGACCGCCAGGCCCACCGGCCTGCCGTCGAAATAGGTGCGCGCGTCCGGCCGCAGATCTTCCAGCAGGTCGATCGCGTTCTTCACCAGCCCGGAATAACCGCCATGATAGCCGGGGCTGCCGATGACGATCCCGTCAGCACTGCGGATCGCCGCCACCAGTGCGGCCTCCTCCGGCGTGCGGTCGGGATGCTCCGGATTATAGTGCGGCAGCCGCGCGAGCGCCGGCCCGTCGAACATGATCGTGTCCGCGCCCAGCGCCGCGCATTCGGCCAGGATCGCGCGGACCATCCTTTCGCTCGACGATGCCTGCCGGAACGTGCCGCCCAGTCCGACGATGCGCCGGCGGTTGGCGGCGGGGGAGCTGGCCATCCTTCTCTCCTTATGTTGAGGGCGGCCGTCTCGGGGGCCGCTCGCCCGCAAATCGTTACTCCGCGGCCACCGATGCCGGCACCGCCGGCTTGAACGCCGGCATCACCTTTTCGGACAGGAGCCGCAGCGTCTGATCGCCCAGTCGCAGCCGCTCTTCGGTCAGCGGCCCGGTGGTGGTGCCGCACAGGATGTTGCCGATGCCGAGTTCGGCATAGGGCGCCAGATGCTCGACCACGGTTTCGGGCGAACCATAGAGACACCAGGTGCCGATCCAGTCCTCGGTCAGTGCGTTGGGCGTGCGATCGGTCTTCTTGTTGGCGTCGTCGGATTCCGCGCGGCGATTATATTCATTCTCGCGCTCGATCGCGTCCTGATAGGATCGCAGGATGACTTCCAGTTCCTCGCGCGCCTGCGCGTCGGTCTCGGCGACATGGACCACCTGATAGGTGTGTGTCGTCCAGTCGAGCGCATCGGCGATCACTTCGGGCGTGTGGCCCGCGTCCTCCAGCATGCCGCGATAGATGCCGAAAAATTTGGCGACGTGCTTCATCGGCTCGGTACCGCCGATCTGCGGCGGCGTGAAGGCGGGGATGAAGGCCGGCCAGCCGTTTTCGGCGGCGCGGCGCGCGCTCGCTTCCTTCATCGCGACCGGCATCAGGCGGGCATGGCCGGGCGTATAGGACGCCGGCGCGATCCGCTGGAGCACACGACCCTTGTGCGGGCCGTTGTCGATCTCGACCGCGGGATCCTCCATCCGCTTCGCCCAAAGTTTTTCGGCGAGCGCGAGGTTGTTGTCGGAGATTTCGCCGGCCTCGCGATAGTTGACGCCGAAGCCGATCATTTCTTCCGGGGTCGTTCCGCTGCCGACGCCGATCAGAAGCTTGCCGTCGGTCAGTTGATCGAGGATGTTGATCCTCTCTACGAAGCGGACGGGATGATGGAGAGGCACCGAAGTCACGGAAAAACCAAAATGCATCTGCGGCAGGCGCGCGGCGAGATAGGCCGCGTACATGTAGCTGTCGGACGCGATCGGCATATAGCCGTTGAAATGATGGTCCGGCAGGAAGATCGCGTCGAAACCCAGTTCTGCAGCCCTTGTGGCATGCGCCGTCAGGTCCTGGATCAGCTTGCGATCCTCGCTGGGCGCCATCGACCGCGCGTTGAGAAACACCGAAAAACGCATTGTCCCCTCCAAATCGCGCTCATTGGCGCTGCGGTGGCCGGCTTGTTTACATTGGCTCTCGATGCTTCCAGTATGATAGCATAATTAGAACCATCGTTCTTATTGGTGATAGGATTGATATGCCGCCGGTGTCAACAGAGAAAACGAAGAAGGATTCTATTTCGGTGGCAGCCGAAGTGAGCCGCGAACCCCAGCAGGGGCGCAGCCGCGCCTCCTATGAACGGATGCTGACGGCCGCCGAAAAACTGATGGTGAAGCGCGGCAATGATGATTTCACGCTTACCGAGGTCAGTAAGGCCGGCAAGGTTTCGATCGGATCGATCTATCTGCGCTTCGACAGCAAGGATGATCTGATCCGCGCCGTCCACGGCCGCGTGCTCTCCCGGATCGGCGAGGATCAGGACAGGATGATGGCCGAGGTCGCAGCGCGATCGGCGACGCTCGACGACTACACATATTATTTCGTCAACGCCTATGCGGAGCTGCTGAAGGATTACAGTCCGGTGCTGCGGCCGATCATGTTCCGCGCGATCTACGACAGTTCGATGTCGGCGCTCGGGCGCAGTTCGGCCGAGAAGCTGAGCGGAGAGGCGCAGGCGCAGATGCTGCGCTATGCCGATGAATTCGGCCGCCCCGATCATGAACGGCTGGTCGGCAACGCCTTCCGGATGATTTATTGCACGCTGGCACGCTTCCTCGGCCTCGGCTCCTCACCCGAAGCCGCAAACCAGGGCAATTGGGAAGAACTGAAGGAGGACCTGGCGATCATGTCGGCCGCCTTCCTGCGCGCGCCCGCACGCTGACGGCGGCGCGGGCGATCAGGGGACGAGGATGCGCAGCCCCGCGCCATAGAAGCGGACGACGCCCGGCCCCTCGGCCAGCACGCAGAGCTGGATGCCGAAGCGGCTATTGATCGCTGGAGCGATCGGCAGATCGCTGAGCAGCCGATGCGAGGCGGGATAAAAATGCCGCCATTGTTCCGGCGGATCGAAGGGCACCGCAGTGCCGCTAAGCGGCGTGCCGGGTTCGAACAGATGCTGGCGATGCATGCCGCCATGATGGACGCAGACCCAGTTGATCGTGGCATCGCCTTCGGTCTCCCAGAGCAGCAGCGCGCGATCCGCCGTGACCTGCGTGGGCAGCTGGAAGGGAAAATGGAACCACAGCTTCCGATCCGGCCGGATCCGGAAGCTGGACGAGAAGCCGCGGTGAAAACCCGATTGCGCCGACCAGGGCTGATCGTCGACGATGTCGAGATAGTCCGGCCCCTGTTCCTGCAACTGCACGGCCGCCGGCGAGACCCAGATTTCCTGGCTTACGCCCATGATGGTTGCCGATCCGCGCGCCACTTGATGCTGCAGCCCGCGCTGGGGCGTTGTGGAACCGGCGCGGGCCGGCCGCCGAGCAGCGCATCGACCGCCGCACGCATATCTTCGCCGGTCACCGGCAGGTCGGTGCGCAACGGCGGCAGTCCCGGCACGGGCGGGCGGTTGATCTTTGGGCGGCTCGCGTCGAACTGGCCCGCATAGAACAGGCGCCGTTCCGACCCGAACAGGAAGAAATCCGGCGTGCAGATCGCTCCGAACGCGGCGGCGACCTCCTGCGTCTCGTCGTGGAGGTAAGGGAAGGGGAGATGATGGTCGCGCGCGAAGGCCGCCATGTGCGCGGCATCGTCCTCCGGATACTCGCCCGGATCGTTCGAGGATATCGCGACCGTGGCGAGCCCGCGCGACGCATGGACGCGCGCGAAATCCGCCACGGCATCGATGATATGCAGCACGAACGGGCAGTGATTGCAGATGAACATCACCAGCAGCGCCGGCGAAGACTCGAAGTCCCCGAGCGATACCTGGCGCCCATCAGTATCCGGCAGTGTGAAATCGGACGCCTCGGAACCCAGATTCTTCATGCGCGACATGCGAAGCATCAATCGTCTCCCAGCGTTGGATGGCTTCAGGCGCCGCCGAGCAGGTGGTTCGCCTTCAGCCATACGACGAAATTGTCGATCCAGCCGTCGCTGGTCGTGCCCGGGCGTCCCAGCCCGAAGCCGTGACCGCCCGTCTGATAGAAATGGAACTCGGCAGGTCGTTTCGCGCGCGTCCACGCTTCGACCAGCCCGAAACCCTGCGCGGCGAAGAAATGATCGTCCTGCGCCAGGACGGCGAACATCGGCGGCGCATCCGCCGGCACCGGGCGTTCCACCAGCCTTCCATAGATCGGCGCGATGAACGCCGGTCGCTCGGCCGCGGGTGCATCCAAGGTCGCGCTCAAGGTCGTGAACGCGCCTGCGGAAAAGCCCATCATACCGATCCGTGCAGGATCGATCTGCCACCGCCCGGCGCGGGCACGCACCAGTGCCAGTGCCGCGCTGGCATCGTCACGCGAAAAAACCGGCGTGTCCTGTGGAGGACGAAGCGACGAGGTCTTGCCCGTCCGCCCCGCCACCATCTCACGCTCGAACGTCGCGAAATCGGCCGGGGTCGGCAGCACGCGATATTTGAGCACGAAGGCGGCGATGCCGTGATCGGCAAGCCAGCGCGCAATGGCATAGCCCTCGGTCTCGATCGCGAGACCAAGGAAGCCGCCGCCCGGCGCGACGATCACCGCAGTTCCGGTCGCCTTGTCGGCCGTCGGCAGGAAAGGGGTCAACGTCGCCGCCGAAACGTTGCGAACGTTGAGATCTCCATTCATTCGGAACCAGTTTTCCGGCGGCACGTCCGGCGCCTGTGGTCCGGTGCCGAGCGGGATCGCGTCTGGCAGAGCTGGCGTCGGCAAGGATTCGAAGGTGAAGGATGGGGCCTGTTGCGCCAGGGCGGGCGGGACCGCGCCGCCCAGTGCGGCGCAGACGATCACCGCTGTCAGCATCGCGCTTCGCATCTGATAACCCCCTCGTTGGCCACACGACCGCGACCGGCATGCGCTTTGCGCGTCCGACCTGTTGATGATTGGCGGTGTCGATCGCGGCGGCGCCCGCCGCGATCGATCGATGCGTCAGGCGGCGAGCTGAAGCTCGCGACCGGTCTTCGTGGTCGGCACGAAGGGCAGGTAGGAGACGCGCATGCGCACAGCGATCTCCACCTTGTGCGCGCCGGGTGCCAGGCCGCCAGCGCGCAGCACCGTCACCTTCGCCTTCTCGCCGAAGTTCCAGCGGTCACCATATTCGGTTTCCATCTCGTCGAGCGTCCAGCTCCGGTCACGCACCGAAAAACGCACGTCACCGCGCGCCACCGGTTCGCCATCGACGGTGAGCCCAATATCCTCGATCATCGAAAGGCCGAGACCCCGATAATAGGGCAGCCGTGCCAGCAACGCGAAGCCGATCACCTCGCCATCCTCGACGACATTCTCGAAGCCCTCGTCGCACAGCATCATCTTGTCGAACATGATCCGTATCTCCTTCAGGCGGCGAGCGCGGTGGGGGCCGGTTCGCCGATCAGGCGCTTGAGCATTTCCTGCTGGCGGCGGACCTGCTCGACGGAATCGACCTCATGGGCATCCTCGATCCAGCGATTGCCCTCATATTCGGAGCAGATATAGCCGGTGTAGCCACCCTGCTTGAGCACGCGGACAATCTCGTCATACGGGATCGACGGTTCGACCAGATCCTCGTCCATCTGGTAGAACTTGCCGTGGATGTTGTGGATGCGCGGCATGAAATCGAGCATCCGCTTCGGCTCGAACGCCGCATTGTGGCGCAGCGTTTCGGCCATGCCCAACGCCGGCCCCTCGCCGCCCATCTCGCGGACGTTCAGGATTACATATTCGCTGAGGACGCGATCCTCATAAGCCTTCTCGATGTAATCGGCGATGTTCTGAGGCACGCCGTTGCGAATGAAGCGCTCCTTCCAAACCGACGGGAACTTGAACAGGAACATGCCCATGTCGGGCAGGAAGCCCAGCGCGTCGGAGCCCGATTTCTCGAAGGCTTCGGCGTGACGGATGATCCAGGGATGGTCGAAGTGCAGCGGGGCATGGACCTCGATCAGGATTTTGATGCCCTTTTCCTCGGCATAGGGCGCCGCGGCGACCAGCACTTCCGGCGCGATCGAGACCAGCGCACGAATATATTTCATGCCCAGCCGCGCGCCGAAATCGATATCCTTGCGCACGCTCGCCACCTGCTCCTCGAACGGCATAGGCCGGTCCTTGTAGCGCTTGTAATCGAGCATGAAGTCGTGGCTGACCGGCGTCGCCCCATATTTTGCAATCAGCCCGTGCCATTCGTCGACCTTGGCATCCTCGACGCCGGCCTCGGGCCAGCCCCAGAAGGTCTGCTCGCCGATGATCTCGATGCCCAGCGCGCCCATCTCGGCGCAGGCCCGGAAGCAATCCTCCAGGCTCATCTTTCCCTGGAAGGTCTCGTGCTGGAAACTGTAGAGGCTGACGCCCCGCTTTATCTCGCTGGTCATAGTCACTCCGCGACGGCGATGGGGGAAACAGGCGCGCGCAATGTCCGCGCGGCGCCGATGACGATGGCGGCGATAACGCCTACCAGACCCGCTGCGAGGAACGCCCCCTGCATGGATCCGACGAGGGTCTCGGCCTGGTGCACCAGCCAGGGGCTGGAGAACTGGCCGAAGAAGAAGCAGGCGGTCCAAACGCCCATGCCGCGTCCGCGATGCTCGAACGGCAATCTGGTCTGCGCCCAGGCGATGATGGTCGGTACGGCCATGCCGGCACCGGTCTGCTGCACCATCAGCGCGACCACCATCCAGCGCCAGTCCGATGCGAGGCCGATGCCGGCAAGCCCGATGCCGAGCAGCAGGAAGAAGGTGGCGAGCTGAACGGCATGCGGCTTGCCGCCCATCAGGCGGAAGACCAGCGCGCCGAGCATGACGAACAGGCTGGGAATCGCGGTCAACTGGCCGATGCGTGCCGAATCCATCACGCCAATCTCGCGCCAGGCAAGCGAGCCGCTGATGATGAACACATAATAGAGCGCTGACGCGACGAGCGTGACAGAACCGATCAATGCCACCGATGCGGCGGGGAAAGGAGTGCGCACGTGCGGTTCGCGTGCGCCCGCCACGACGCCGGCCTTTTCGGGGCGGCGCGGCTCGAAAAGCCACAGCAGCATCGCAACGAAGATCGGAAAGGCGACCGCGTAGACCAGGAAGATGCCGTTCCACCGCACCGACGCGGCGGCCCCCGCCATCAGGATCACGCCGGACGCAAGGAAGGGCCCGGCGATCCCCTGCAGGAACAGCCAGTCCTTGCGGCCGCGATCGTCCCAATAATCGGCGATCAGCGTGTTGACGGTGGTCAGGATCGCGGCCTCCGCCACGCCCAGCAGCAGCCGGCACGCGATCAGCGCGTTGAGGCTATCGAGAAAGAAGGGGGCGGTGCCGACGATCCCGTAAAGCAAGGTCGCGCCGATCAGCAGCGGGCGACGGCCAAACCGGTCGACGAAAAAGCCCGCGAAGGGCGCGATCAAGGCGATGGTGAGGCCGGGCGCCGACACCATCATCGGCACCTTCCAGCGCGCGTCCGGATCGGTCGAGAAGTGGTCGATGATCGCGGGAATCGCGGGGAACATCGAGACGATGGCCAGGATGGGCAGGAAGCCGGCGATGACGATGGTGACACCCTGCGGCACCATCGACAGCCGGCGGACGAAATCGATCGGTGAACGCACGGTGCGCCGGCTCCTCTCTTTCGGACGGCTCCTTCGCCGCCTCTAATTAGAACTGGTATTCGTTTATTGATTGGGGTCAATGCTGTCAATGCGGCCGGCGACTATGTGTGCGAATTTTCCGTGCGACGCGATAGGCCGCGACACCAGCCCAACCAGCGCCTTGCCAGACGGGCCATTATACGAATAATCGTTCTCGTTCTGGAAACGAGGGGAGGACATGGGTCGGATTCTATCTGGCATGACCTGGGCGGCACAGATCCTTCTTGCGGCATTTTTCGCCTTCGTCGGCTTCATGAAGATGACGGCGCCAATGGCCGAGCTCGAACGACATCATGCATGGGTGGCGGGGCTGATCCCGCCAGTCGCGCGGGTCGTCGGCACCAGCGAGATGCTGTGCGCGCTACTTCTCGTCGTGCCTGGCCTGCTGCGAGGCCACGACCGCTGGATCGGCGGCGCAGCGGCAGCGCTGATCGCCAATCAGTGTGCGGCGATCCTTTTCCACGCGTTGCGCGGCGATCTCGCCGGCGCGATCACGCAGAACCTGGTCCTGATCGCACTTCTGGGCCTGGTCGCGACAGTCCGCCTGCGCGGCTGAAGCGCGGGAGGGCGGGGCGACCCGCACTCCCGCCGAACCTCATTTCCCGGCCGGCGCCTCACGCTCGATCGGGAAATCGCGGACATCGGTTTCCACCGGGATGCTCACCTTACCGGTCGCGGCCCATTCGGCGCCGCGTGCGATGAGGCCGCGGACACCTGGATACTGTAGCGTATCGGGTCCATGTCCCAATGGTATTGCGAAGACGCGGCCCTTGCCATAGTCGGCAGTCCACACCTGCGGATGATCGGCGTCCATGCCCTTCATCTGGCTCAGCTTTTCTGCAGTATAGGCATAGGCCGGGTATTTGGGCCCGGCCTTTTCGGGCGCATAGCTTGCTGCTTCGTCGTGCGCAGTCGCCAGCACATGGATCTTTGCCGCCGGATCGAACTTCATGTTCGTGTACATGTCGTCATTGAAGGTCCAGAAAAACTCGCGCATCCCTTTCGTCACCGGATGACCGCGGTCCACGACATGGACCATGAAGCCGCCCGGCGGCGAACGCCGGCTCTTCGCCTGCGGCCGCATGACGCCGCCGGCCAGCTTCTCGAATTCGGGCCAGCTCGGCGACCCCATGTTGAACGATGCATGGTAGACGACGATGCCACCGCCGCCCCTGACATAATCGAACATGGCTTTTTCCGCCGCGGGGCTCCAGCGTTTCTCGGTGGGATCGGCATAGTTCCAGCGGCCGAGATAATTGAGCAGGACGACATCATAGGGCTTCAGCGCCTCGAGCGTGCCATTGTCGAAATCCTCGACGATGCGCACGTCGAACCGGCCGCTTTCCTGCAACTGCTTGCGTAGCAGGTTGTTCACCCCCGTCCAGTCGTGCTCATAGCTGCTGCGACCGGTAACGATGAGCAGCTTCAACCGTTCGGCCGAAGGCGCCAGCGGCACCGCGACCGGCTGCACCGTCTCGGGCGGCCGATAAGGGGATTGCACGATCACCTGCGCCATCGCGCCCGTCGCCACGGCCAGCACCACGCTGGCACAAGCCCACCGCACCCTTTTCATGCATCACTCTCCCAAACATCCGAGCGCGAACTCTAACAAAATTATAATATCTGTTCGTATTTTATCGAATCCGGCGCTGTCAATGCTTGTCGGTGGCTTGACGGCGCGATCGCGATCGCCGATCCAGAATTATTAGAATCGTGGTTCGCTTATCGCGCGGCGGGCCGAGGGGCGGGTGGCTGTATGGGCGGAAGTGAGGAAAATCCGGCTGGGCCGGCGGCGTTGTCGGGCCGGCGGCGGACCCTGGCACTCGCGATCGTCGCGACCGCGATGGTTCTCGATCTCGTCGACATGACGATCATCAACGTTGCGATCCCAACCTTGCAGGGCCGATTCGGCGCCAGCGACGCGCAGGTCCAATGGATGGTCGCCGGCTATTCCACGCTGTTCGCGCTGCTGCTGATTACCGGCGGGCGCCTCGGTGACATCTTCGGCTACAAGCGCGCCTTCCTGATCGGGGTGTCCGGTTTCACGATCACCTCGCTCCTCTGCGGGATCGCCGCCAACCCGGACCAGTTGATCGCAGCGCGGCTGCTGCAGGGCGGGTCGGCGGCGATCATGCTGCCGCAGGTCATGTCGCTGACCCAGATCATGTACGCCCCGCATGAACGAATGGCGCCACTCGGGCTGTTCGGCGTGCTCGGCGGCCTGGCCGCGGTGCTGGGACCGGTGATCGGCGGCGTGCTGATCAGTGCCAATCTGTTCGGTCTCGAATGGCGGCCGATCTTCCTCGTCAACCTGCCCGTCGGGATCCTCGCGATCGCGTGCGCGGCGCGGATCCTGCCCGACGGGCGATCGGCCCGGCGCCCAAGCCTCGACATGGTGGGCACTCTGCTCGTGATGCTGCTCATCTTCCTGCTGATTTTCCCGCTCATCCAGGGGCCGCTATACGGCTGGCCGCTCTGGGGCTTCGCAATGCTAGCGGCAAGCGTACCCGTCGCTATGGCATTGGCGCGATACAGCATCGCCCGGATGCAGCGCGACGGATCGGCGCTGATCGTGCCGGACCTCTTCCGCGCCCGCGCATTCAGCGCCGGGCTGATGACGATATTGATGTTCCAGGTCGCAACGGGGGGCCTGATGTTTACGCTCACCCTCGCGTTGCAGCGGGGGCTCGGCTTCAGCGCCGCCGCGGTGGGGCTCGCGCATGTGCCCTATGCGTTCGGTGCCTCCTTCGCGATCGGCATGCTCTCGCGCAAGGCACTGCCGCGCTTCGGCCCGGTCATCATCAGCTGGGGGGCGCTGCTGATGGCGGCGGCGCTGGCCGGATTGCTGATGCTGATCGGGTTCGCCGGTGGCTCGCTGACCCACCCGCTCATGCTGGCGCCACCATTGCTGCTGATGGGGCTGGGCATGGGGCTGGCAGGCGGTCCGCTGCCGCCGTGCACATTGTCCGAAGTCGATGTCGGCCATGCCGGCTCGGCATCCGGCCTGCTCAAGGCGACGCAGCAGCTCGGTGCCGCGATCGGCGCCGCGGCGGTCGGCACCTTGTTCTTCACGGTCCAGGCGAGGGCGGGCGTGGACGGCTCGGCGTCGATCCGCGCTTTCATCGTCTCCGGCGGCTGCATCGTGCTTGGACTGTTCGGCGTCGCCATCAGCGCCTTTGCGATTCCGCGACGCCTGCGTATCAGGGGCGCGTCGCCGGCTGGCGAGATGCCGACATGAAGCCGTTGCCAGCCGCCGCAATCCGTGTCAGAAATAGAATTATAGTTCGTGAATGGACAAGGCGATGCGTCGCCGGGAGAGGCTATGGCAATGGAAGGCGGCGCCGCGCCGCAATCGCCGGTGGCAGATACACCGGCTAAAGGGCCCGACAGGCGACAGATCCTCGGCGGCGCGCTGGTGCTCGGGGTGTTGGGCGGCACGCCGCTGGCGATCTGGGACCGTGCGCGCGCGGCGCAGGGCGATGGCGCCACCGCCTCGGAAAAGCTGCTGCTGACGCGGCTCGCCGATCTGGTCATACCCAACACCGATACCGCCGGTGCCGTGGTGGCGGGCGTGCCCACTTTCGTTGAGACCGCGCTGATCCACGGTCTCGAAGAGACCGCTCTCGAAACGGGCGGGGACCGGAAGCGGGGCGGACTCGTGCTCCTCGACGTCGTTTCACGAGATCTCAACCGTCGCGGGCATGGCGACTTCGTGTCGCTTGCGCCGGATCGCCAATTCGCGGTTCTGGAAGCCTATGATGCGCAGGCTTTCGAGGCCGACGAGAAGGATCATCCCTGGCGCAAGATCAAGGGACTGATCCTGACCGGCTATTACACGTCCGAGATCGGGGCGAGCCGTGAGCTGCAATATGAACTGGTGCCGGGGCGGTGGGAACCGAACCTGCCCTTGCCGGCGGAGAACCGGTCCTGGTCGAGCGATTGGACAGCGGTGGATTTCGGATGAGCATGGATTTCGACGCGATCGTGGTGGGTTCGGGCATCACCGGCGGGTGGGCCGCGAAGGAACTCACCGAAAAGGGCCTCAAGGTGCTGATGATCGAGCGCGGGCGCATGATCGAGCATGGCGCCGGTTACGAGACCGAGACCAAGGCGCCGTGGGAAATGGACTTCCGCGGCGAGGGCGATGCGCGCCTCTATGCCGAGGATTATGCGGTACAGCGGCTCAATCGCCACTTCACCGAATTCACCCAGAACCATTTCGTCAACGACCGCGAAAATCCCTATGCGGTAGCGGACGGCAAGAAATTCAACTGGTGGCGCAGCTATCAGGTGGGCGGGCGTTCGCTGACCTGGGGGCGGCAGAGCTACCGCTGGTCGGACTATGATTTCGATGCCAACCGCAAGGATGGCCATGGTACCGACTGGCCCATCCGCTATGCCGACATCGCGCCGTGGTATGACTATGTCGAGGAGTTCATCGGCGTCTCCGGTGCGGCGGAAGGGCTGCCCTCGCTGCCCGACGGCAAGTTCCAGCCGGCGATGGCCCTCAACGTCGTCGAGCAACATGTCCGGGAAGTGATTTCGGCGCGCTGGCCCGACCGGCGGCTGACCGTCGGGCGCACCGCCAACCTCACACAGGCCAAGGAGGGGCGGGCGCAATGCCAGTTCCGCTCGATCTGCGCGCGGGGCTGCTCCTACGGCGCCTATTTCAGCACGCAGAGCTCGACGCTCCCGGCCGCGCAGAAGACCGGCAATCTCACGCTCATCACCGACGCAATCGTCGAGGCGGTCGATTATGATCCGACGACGAAGCGCGTGACCGGCGTGCGCACGATCGACGTCAAGACCGGCGAGCGCCGGCGCCATGGCGCCCGGATCGTCTTCCTCAACGCCGGCGCGTTCAACAGCGTCCACATCCTGCTGCGGTCGCAATCTGAAGCCTTCCCCAACGGCCTCGCCAATGGCAGCGGCGTGCTGGGAACGCACATCATGGACCATGCCTCGACCCTGTCGACGATGGCGATCATTCCGGGGTTTGACGATCGCACGACCTTCGGCAACCGGCCGACCGGGGTCGTCATCCCGCGGTTCCGCAACCTCGATCGCCGCGATGCCGCCTTCACCCGGGGCTACAGTTTCCAGGGCGGCGCGCTGCAGAGCGGCTGGACGGCTGCGAAGCGGACGGCCGGCATCGGCAAGGCGTACAAGGCACAGAATCGCAAGACCGGGCCGTGGCGCATGGTGTTCGTCGGCTTCGCCGAAAGCCTGCCACGCGCGAGCAACCGACTGACCCTCGATCCGGTGAAGCTCGACCCGCAGGGGCTGCCGCAGCTCAACGTCGATTTCGAGCATGGCGAGAATGAGCGGCTGGCGCTGGCCGATGCCAAGGCGGAAGCGGCCGCGATGATGGAGGCCGCCGGCGGCCATGTGATCATGGGCTTCGACCAGCCGGGCGTTGGCGGTTCCGCGATCCACGAGATGGGCGGTGCGCGCATGGGCCATGATCCGGCAACCTCGGTGCTCAACAAATGGAGCCAGGCGCATCAGATCGCCAACCTGTTCGTCACGGACGGCGCGCAGATGAGTTCGTCCGCCTGCCAGAACCCGTCGCTTACCTACATGGCGCTCACTGCGCGCGCTTGCGATCACGCGGTCTCGCTGCTGAAAGAGGGCGCGCTATGAGGCGGTGGATACCTGTGGCGGCCGCCCTCATCTGCCTCGCATCACCAGCCTCGGCAGAGGATAATCGCGCCACCGTGGCCGCTTTCGCGGAGCGCTTCTATCGCGATCGCGATGTCGCCGGCGCGTTCGCCGACCATGTCGCGCCCGACTATATCCAGCACAATCCCGGCCTGCCAGACGGGCGGCAGGCGGCGGTCGACGCCTTGGCGCCGATGTTCGCACGTCCCGGATCGCGCTTTGACGTGCGGCATCTGCTGGTCGATGGCGATCTCGCGCTCGTCCATCTGTTCGGACAGGGCGATCCCGCCACACCCGGAGCCGCGGTAGCGGACATCTACCGGCTGGAGAAGGGCCAGATCGTCGAGCATTGGGACGTGCTGCAGCCGATCGCCGCGGGAAGCGACCCATTGGCAGCCGCTACCCGGCCGGTCGCGCCACCAATGCGCAGCACGACGACGCACAACCGCCAGCGCTTCACCACGTTCGTCGATCTGCTCCTTAACAGGAAGCGGCCGGACGAGGCCTATTCCCGTTTCGCGGCCAGCGACATGACCCAGCACAATCAGCGGCTCGGGCAGGGACGTGACGCCACGATCGCCGCGTTGAAGACGCTGTTCGCAAACCCTGAAGCCTCCTTCACTGTCGAGCGAATCCTCGTCGACGGCGATCTCGCTGCCGTGCACTATCGGGGAAGACTATCCCGCGACGATCGCGGCGCTGCTGTCGTCGAACTCTTCCGTTTCGCCGACGGCAAGATCGTGGAACATTGGGATGTCTTTCAGCCGATGCCCGAACGGTCGCTCAACCCGCATCCGATGTTCTGATCCTTGGCTATCGCGTGACGCGATCGGCTAGGCGTGAGACCGGGTGTGCTCCGCGATTCGCGCAAAACGCCGAGGCGCCATGCCCATCACACGGCGGAAGGCGGTGTTGAACGCATTCTCGGACTCATATCCGACGGCGTTTGCTACTTGCCGCAACGGCTCTTGGCTGGCAGCCAGGCGATCGGCGGCGATCACCATCCGCCAGCGTGTCAGATAGGAAAGCGGTGTCTCGCCCAGCGTCGCGCGGAATTTGCGCGCGAACACGCTGCGTGACATGCCCGCTTCACCAGCGAGCCTCTGGAGCGTCCAGCCATGGGCAGGGTCAGCGTGCAGAGCGCCAAGCGCCCGCCCCAGCCGAGGGTCGGTCAGGGCCGCGAACCATCCAGTTCCGGCGCCCGTCTGCCGCACGAGATGGAGCCTCAGCGTCTGCACCAACATCATATGGGCCAATTGCTGGGCGATCAGCGCGGATCCCGCCTTCGCGTCCCGCAGCTCCTGCATCATCAACTCGATCGACCAGCGGAGCGTCGATTGATCCGCAGCGCCTTCAAGATGAATGATCGGCGGCAGGCTTTGAAGCAGCACGGCGGCATGGCGTCCGCTGATATCGAACCGACTGCCGACGAGCAGCACGTCGCCGCCGCCATTATAGGTGACGGTCCCACCGCTTTGGTCCGGTGTCAGCGCTTCGCTTGAAAGCGTCGGCGTCAGGGTAGGGTCGCTGCCAATGCGAACCGCACAGCCGCTCGGCAGCACGAAGCAGTCGCCGGCAACGAGCCGCACCGCCTCCTCGCCACCCTCATGCGCCAGCCAGCAGGTGCCGCGGAGAACGGCATAGCATTTGATCCGGCCGGCAAGATCGTCGAGCAGCAGGGACCAGTCGCCGCCGGCATCGAAGCCCGCCGTGATATAGCTTCGTGGTTTCAGCAGCGACAGGATCTGGGAAAGCGGGTCCATGGTCGCGATACGATGGCGAAGAAATCCGATACTGTCAGCCAGAGATGGCAGGGCCTGCATGATCTAGCTGTGCAAACGGGCGACGGCGGTTTCGTCGACCTTGTGAGGTGCAGAGATGAAAGCAGTCATTGTGCAATCGGTCGGCGAGACGCCGGTCTATGGCGATTTTGCCGATCCGGTCGCCGGCCCGGGTGAATCTGTTGTCGCGGTCCGCGCGGCTCCGCTGAGCCCCATCGTCAGGGCACTGGCGGCGGGACAGCATTATTCCGGCGGTGCGGCGGGAGGTTTCGTTCCGGGCGTCGACGGTGTCGGTATCGATCCGGCGGGAAGGCGGGTCTATTTTCTCTTTCCCAAGGCGCCGTTCGGCTCGATGGCGGAACGCGCCCTGGTGTCCGATGACATGATGGCACCTGTGCCCGACGGCATCGCGGACGCGCAGGCCGCCGCGATCGTCACAGGCGGATTGGCCTCATGGACGGCGCTCACCCGGCGGGCCCGGCTGACCCCCGGCATGTCCGTCCTCATCAATGGTGTGACGGGAGCAGCCGGCGCCATGGCAGCCCAGGTCGCGCGGCATCTCGGCGCGGGCCGGGTGATCGGTGTCGGCCGCGATCTCGACAGGCTGGCGCAGATCGCTCTGGACGGCAGCATCCCGCTCGACGACGAGGCCGACCAGTTGTTGCGTGCGGAGTTCGACCGCGGGGTCGATGTGGTGCTCGATTTCCTCTGGGGAGCGCCGGCCGCACGGATCATTGCTGCGGCAACACGGGGGCGCGGATCGCCCGCCGGTGAACCGCGCATCCGCTATGTGCAATTGGGCACGGTTGCCGGGGGCGAGGTTGCGCTGCGCGGCGATGCCTTGCGGGGTTCGGGCCTGGAACTGCTTGGCAGCGGGATCGGCAGCGTCGCGCGAGGCCAACTCATCGAAGGCGCCAGCGAATTGCTGGTGGCTGCCGGTCAAGCCGGATTCCGGGCGCCGGCGAAGCTGCTGCCGTTCCAGGCGGCGGCGGATGCGTGGAACGCGCCTCCGGGGGTTCGGTACATCCTTTCCCCTGCATCGGATACGAACATCCGCGACGGGGGAGATATCGGCTGACGTTGAACGGCAGTTGCCGCGGATGGCGCGCGTCTTGGAAACGGCGCGCGCTCGATCACGCGGCGGTCAGGACCGCGTCAGCGCCCGCGGCATCGGCACCCGTGCATCATGGCTCGGCATCGCCGGGAATTCGGGCGACGCGAGGCCCGTCACGAGATCGGCGATCTTCACCGGCTGGCCAGTCTCAAAGCAGCGGTTCGCTGCCACGCCGATCAGCACCGAGGCGGCGCCTGCGCGTTCGTCGGCGCGGCGGAGGAGGGAGTCTGCAACAGCGGTGGGATCGAAGATTTCGGCGAGCATCACCGTATCGCCACCGCCGTGTCCACCGGACCCCGTTGCCGGCGTGATGTCGCGCGGGTCGCCGCGCATGGGAATGATGCGGGTCTGGATGGCATCGCCCATGCTGCTGCCGTTCAGGCCGGAAATCCCCGCCTGTTCGATCACCACATGTTCCAGCCGCCCTTTCGTGCCATTGAACGCGATCGTATAGCCTTCCCACGCATTGAACGCGTTGAGGCTGTAGCTCAGCGTGGCGCCCCCCTGATATTTGACGATGACGTTCATCGTATCCTCGATGTCGACCGACGGCCGCCACACGCACTGGTCGCGGAAATAGCCGTCATATTTCTCGTTATCGAGATACAACGCCTTGAGGCCGGCATCCGCCTGCAGGTTCATGTGAAAGCTGCACGCATTTGCCTCAGGGCAGGTGTGGCATCGCTGGTGGGGCCTCGAAAGGCCGAAGCGACGCGCCATTTCGGGCGTGTAGAAGTCGCGCTTGCCGGTCGCTTGGACCTCTACGGGCATGTCAGACAACCACCAGTTCACAAGATCGAAATGATGGCTCGCCTTGTGGATCATCAGGCCGCCCGAGATCGCCTTGGTCGAATGCCAGCGCCGGAAATAGTCAGCGCCATGGCTGGTGTTGAGCAGCCAATGGAAATCGACCGACAGCACGTCGCCGATCTCGCCCGCCATCAGCAATTCCTTCACCTGGCTGCGGTAGGGGGCGTAGCGGTAGTTGTGCGTGACGCGGATGTGGCGGCCAGTGCGCTTCACCGCGTCCAAAATGCGCTGCGCCTTCGCCGCGGTGGTCGTCATCGGCTTTTCGGTGAGCACGTCGCAGCCCGCCTCCAGGGCCCGCACCAGGTAATCGTCGTGAAAGGAATCCGGCGTGGTGACGATGATCATATCCGGCTTCTGTTCACGGATCATCTTGTCAAAGTCGCTGGCAAGATAGGCCGCTGGTGCCGCCGCACCCTTTTCCGCTGCGAACCTGCCGACGAGCGCAAGCCGACCCGGGTTGACATCGACCGCTGCGACCAGTTGCGCATGTGCCTTGTGCGGTCCCCAGATCGCCTGCTGGTACATCCGATTTCGGCTGCCGACGCCAATCGACGCATAGCGCTTGCGCCGCGCGCCTCCGTCCGCTGCGGCGACGGCATCGAACCCTGCGACAGCCGCGCTACTCGCCGCCAGCCCGCCAAGAACCTCACGACGCTGGAACGCGGTGCCTTGCGAATCTGTCATCACATCCTCTTCTTTCATCGTAACGCCGCCATTCTCAGCGTGCGTTGCGCGGCCAGGTGCCATTCGTCCTGTGAACGAAGCGCCCCGTGATCCGCGATCACATCTTTCACGACAATGGCGGCGAGATTTCCAGAGAAAACATATGCCTGGGCCTCCTACGATCTCGTGCGCGGCGAATTGCGCTTGCGGTGGCCAGAGTGTCTCGGCGCCAGCGCAAACCCGCGCGCGATCGATCAGAAGCGCCGCTTACTGCCATCGCCAATCAGGTCGCAGGTACCGCGAAAGGCATAATCGCCGGTGCCGACCACGGTGATGCGCCCGCTGCGGCGATCGACAGTCAACCGTGGCTTGTTGAGCCCGTTGAGGCGATAGCTGGCGGTGATCGTGTCCCTGCCGACAACGACGTTGTCCAGATCCCACCAATCATCCTGCCCCCGCGAGTGGATCGGCGGGATCAGCTTCTTCGGCAGGCGGATGCGCCCGCTGGCCGGCCATAGCTGGAGCATCAGCGACGCGTCGAAATGCTCCTGCGTCAGGTCCGTGAGCGTGCCATAATCATATCGGCGGCTACGGCTGTTCCAAGTCCATTCGGAACTGCTCGCAATCTGTGGACGCTGGCCGTCGCCGAAACAGACCAGTCCGAGATCGGCCCCACCGTCATCGGCCCCGGCAGGGCCGCGATCGGCATAGCTTGGGCTGCCAACCTGCGGCGTGGAACGACGATAGACGGGGCTGGTGCGATCTTCGTCGCTCCATCGCTCATCCCGGGCGGCGCTTGAGCGCTGGCTGCAATCCGGTGCCGGTGCCGCAGTGATCGATGCATAGCGGCCGTCCAGCGTCACCACTGAGAGGCACTGTCGGCGCGCGGCGTGCCACCAATTGCTCCATTTCCGATCATCACCGGTCTCTGTGCGAATGAAAATATAGCCGCGCTGCTGCAACGCGCTCTCCCCGGCGGCGCCGCGCGCGCCGACGAGGTCGGCAACATCGGACGGCGGCTTTGCTGCGGCAGGGCTGATCGCTGCGAACATAAGCAGCAGCGAAACGTGTCGAAAGCGCATGGCCACCTCATGGACAATCTGCGCGGAACTCTATCTGGTGAACAGAAACCCGACAATCAGGAACAGGATAAAGCCTTCGATCGCGCCCAGCGCCGCGGCACCGAATGCACGGAACCAGCCGGTGCCTAATTGAGCGGCAAACCAGCGAGTTTTGACGGCCAGGAAATAGACAAAGGCCAGCACGATTATCGCCAGCCCGGCGACGTGCACGCTGCGCTGCGCAACCAGCGCAAGCGACGTGCCGATGGTAAGCGCAAGCGCGAATGTGGCGGTGGGATAGCATTGGGCGTAAAAGGGCAGCCGTAAGGTAGCGCGCGCGACCGGCGTGCCTCGGCGGCGCAGCAGCCGGAGCGCCATCACCAGGGGGAAGATGGCGAAGACCACGAGGCGCAGGAGCAGCGCACTTGTTTGATCATCCACCATCGCGGAAAGGCCATGCCGGTTGGCGATGATGGCGTCGGTCTGACCCAACGCGGTTGCCACGGCATGGGCCAGCAGCAGTGCCAGGGCAAGAAACAGCGGCGGGCTTACCGCGTCGGCATATTGGTCTTCCTCCGGCAGCGCGAGTTGCGCGTCGGCATAGGCCATCATGCCCAGCGGGCGGGTGAGCGAGCGCCACAGCGTCAGCGGAAAGAAGATCAGCCAACTCATCACCTCGAACAGCAGTTCGTCGAGCGAGTTAAGCCATTTCATGAAATCCATTCGTCCTTGTTGCCATTCCGGCGGCGACGCGCAACTGCCGACCGACAGCGACAGATCGAGCTCAGCCGTACGTGGGCTTTCAGCCCGGACGTGCCTGAAACCGTCGTTGATGTGCGAGCGCTACGCCGGTGCCGAGTTTAAGTGCGATAATATATGTTATGTTAAATCAGGACGATGGCGCTTGTGGTCGGCATGTCGTAAGCGTGGTTTGAGCACCGCGGCGCTCGTTCGTGCGACGGCCAGTAACCAGAGCCCTTACGGGTTCCCGCAACCAGCCGATTGACTTCCTGCGGCACCCACAGGTGCGGAGGACAACCGCCGAGCAACACGGCATCCAGACCGCCCTATCTGAAAACGCGTACCGAGCGCAGGTTCATCGCAGCGCTGTTCTTCTGCTCCGACGTTAAATGGCTGTCGTCCGAATCCGTCGGACCACGCATCAGGTTCGCTGATGCCGATCGCCTGAGGTGCAACTCATCAGCGGCTGACAGGCTCTGCCGTCCGCCACCCCTGCATTGCCAACGTGGAAGGATAAAGCATCAGTTCTCCGGATCCGTCCGGTAATGAGCCGTCGCGAATGCTTGAAGTAGCTGTGCAAGTTCAAGATCCCGCACCGCCTGCACGGCCTCCTCGATACTCATCCAGCGACGCTTGCGTATCGCCTTCTCGGGCCAGTTTCGCAATTGGGTGTTCACGAGCATCGGAAACGCGTGGATGATGATCTCCCGCGCGAATTCTCCGCAAACTTTCTGCTGGCGGTATACACCGGCGGGTTCGGGCTCAATCATGCCGAGAACACCCGCTTCCTCGAAAGCTTCATGAGCAGCCGAAATGTGCGGCTTCATCCAACGTTTCCGCTTGCCTTTCGGCAGCACCCATCGGCCTTTCCGTCGGGATGTAACCAGCAGAACCTCGAGCTGCTTCATATCGTTGCGGCGGTACGGAATGGCTGCAGACTGCGATATAATCATCAGATTGAATTAGGGCGCGGACTCATTAGGCGTTGCACCATAGCCTCACGCAAATGAGCTTGATGGCAGCGAGATAGTTAGCTGCGTCCTTTTCGTATCGAGTGGCGATACCGCGGAACTGTTTGATGCGATTGAAGAAACGTTCAACGAGGTTGCGCTGGCGGTAGAGCCAGGGCGAGAAACCGAAGCGTTGCTTGCGGTTGGACCGGTTGGGAATGTTTGCCCAGATGTTCCTGGCTGCAGCCGCGTCACGAATGCCGGTGCTGTCATAGCCTTTGTCGCCAAGGAGGGTGGCGCCCTCTGGAATGGTCTCGATCAGCGCTTCAGCCTCGCGGGCATCGTGAACCTGGCCGCCCGTCAGTCTCAGGCTGACTGGACGTCCATCAGCGTCGACAAGAGCATGGAGTTTGGTCGTAAGACCGCCCCGGGAACGTCCCATGCCATGATCTCTGGATCCCCTTTTTTACCCGTCGCGCCATGCTGGTGGACGCGCATACAGGTGGAATCGATCATCACCAATTCACCGTTGAACCCGGCGGAAACCGCCGCCAACAACCGGTCCCATACCCCGGCTTTCCGCCAGCGAACGAACCGATTGTAGCACGTCGTCGGTGGGCCATAGCGCTCGGGGATTTCGGCCCAGGGTGCACCTGAGCGGAAGCGCCAGAGAATGCCGTTCAGGACACGACGGTCGTCAACCCGTGGAACGCCTCGCGGCTTGTTGGGCAGCAATGGCTCAATGATCAGCCATTCCTTGTCCGTAAGTTCATACCGCCGGCGCGCCATGCTTCCTCCCTTTCCGAAGGACTCCTGAATCACGCCAACGCCAACCGCTCAACCCGATTTATGAGTTTGCGCCCTAGTCCGTTCGCTTATGAATCCAATACGGCAGAGCGGTATGGCAATCCCATCGGAATGTGAGCGGTCGCGCGGCAAAGCCACGGTGCGGCAAGTGCTGCCAGCCAGATCCAGGACTTGCGACAGAGACTGCCCGACAGCCGCTGAGGGAATCTAGCCCGAATTTACGTGGGCAGAGACGGAGCCGACACAAGCCGGCCGCAGGCTCTCCGCCAGGCCGGGCGGTGGTGGCAATCATCAGGCTCCGGCATCAAGAACTCGATCAGATCACGGGCCCTGGCGCCATCCTCATGGCGGTGCTGAGATGTTGTACCAGCAGTGACGGGGCTGTCGGCGTAGGACGGCCGGCGGCAGTGATAAGCGAGAGCGCCGACAATTCGAAAGCTGGTGGCGCGATTGGTACAAGACACAGCCGGCCGGTGGCAACTTCTTCTGCGACATCGATTTGGGTGAGAAAAGCCATGCCGACGCCATTGAGTACCAGCGACTTGATCAGGTTTATCGTGCTTGCAGTGGCAACAAAGCGCGGCGGCGCGCCGACGCTTGAAGCCCAAGCGCGATCGAGAATCTCGCGCAGTGCGTTGCCTTCGATCGGACCGATCAGCGCATGGTCGGCGCAGTCGGAAAGCGGGATCTCGGTCCGGGTCGCGATCGGATGGTCGGGCAGCACCACCGCGCCGAGCTGATAGACCAATGTCCGTTCGACGCGGATGTCGTGGCGCGCGGGTGGGTTGAAGCAGATGCCGAAATCAGCCTCCCCCGCCAGCACCAGATCAGTGACCTGCGCCGACATCGCCATACGCAGATGATAGACGATGCCTGGATAGACCCGGCTGAACGTCGCGAGGCTGCGCGTGACGAAGGCGGCGCTGCCCTCGACCACTGCGAGATTGATCTCGCCGCGGCGCAAGCCCTTCAGCGCATCGAGCTGCGATTCGGCGTTGCGCAGTTCGCGCCGCCAGTTGCGGACGACGCCGATCATCACCTCCCCCGCCGCGGTGAGCCGCAACCCCTGCGGGCGCCGCTCGAACAGGGCGGTGCCGAGTTGCTCCTCCATCTTGAGAATCTGCCGGTCGATCGCCGAGGCGGCGACGTTAAGCCGTTCCGATGCCTTGCGGATCGAGCCCGCGCGCGCGACCTCGTCAAAATAGATGGCGAAGCGTGAGAGCATCTAGAGGGCCTTCCGAAACCGAGCGTTGCCTTTTTTAGAACGCGCCCCCCCGAAAATTGAACTGGATTTGCACGCCTTCCCAGTCAACATCGCGTTCAAGGCAAAAATGCCGGCAAGTGGGGACGAACAAGTTGGACGGTCAGACGAACAGACGGGCCCTTCTGGGGGCAATGCCGGCCGCAGCCATCGGCCTTGCGCTTGCAGGATGCGAGCAGAAGGCCGCGGCCGACGGCAAGGAGAGCGGGCACCTCGGGGTCGCGCGCACCGTCGCCTGGGCGGTCGGCACCACCGGCTCCGACTTCGTAACCGAAATCTCGCTGGGCATCGCCGACGCCGCCGAGATGCTGGGCTGGCGCTTCAACCGCATCCTCAACGCCGCCGCCTCCCCGGATGCGCATATCAGCGCCATCCGCCAAGCGGTCACCTCGCGCGCGGACGTGATCATCACCGTCGACTGGTATCAGGCGGTGGTCGACGAGATCGCCAAGGGCATGAAGCAGGGCGCCCATTTCGCGCTGGTCAATTCGGCGAACAATCCGGACACGCTGGCGCCGCTGAAGGTGCCGTTCGTCGGCCAGGAACCGCGCACCACCGGCAAGTTGATGGGCGAGCGCATCGCCGAGACGCTGAAGGCCAAGGGCGTCACCAGCGGATCGGTGCTGGTCGGCAACCCCTTCCCCGGCTCGCTCAACGTCGAGGAACGCATCGCCGGCGTCGGTGAGGGGCTGGCGACGGCCGGCGGCGGGCTCAAGCTCGTCACCTTCCCGGACAATGCGGCGCAGGATTCGGCGGCGTCGGTCGGGCTCTACAAGGCCAAGATCGCCAGCACCGGCGATATCGTCGCCCACGCCGTCGCGGGCAGCGAGATGTCCGCGATCCCGCTGTCCAAGGCGCTCGCCGAACTCGGCACCAAGCCGGGGCAGACGATCGTCGGCGGCTGGGCGAGCAGCCTGAAGGTGCTCAACCTCGTCAAGGACGGCGCGATGAGCTTCGCGCTCGACGAGAATCTCTATTATCAGGGCTTCTTCGCGACCTTGCTCGCGTGGTCCGAACTCGAACGCCAGATCCCCGCGATCAATCTCAGTTCCGGCCATGTCTGGGTGACGCCCGAGAGCGTCGACGGGATGATCGAGAGCTACAACAACCGCATGAAGCGCGCGGCGGCCTATGGCCTCTCGTGACGCCACCGTCCTGCGCTTCGCGGAGCGGCCGGCGGTGAGCGCGGCCGGTATCCCGGACAAGCCCACCGTGCTCGGCATCAGCAGACTGACCCGCCATTTCGGCAGCGTCACCGCGATCGCGGACATCGATCTCGACGTCCGTGCCGGCGAAGTCACCGCGCTGCTGGGGGACAATGGCGCGGGCAAGTCGACCTTGATCTCGATGCTGTCGGGCGTCACCGCGCCGAGCGCGGGCGAGATGAGCATCGACGGCCGGCCGGTGAGCTTTGCCGATCCGGCCGAGGCGCGGGCGGCGGGCATCGCCACCGTCTTCCAGAACCTCTCGCTGATCGAAGACCGCAGCATCGCCGAGAATCTGTTCCTCGGCTGCGAACTGACCCGCTTCGGCTTCATCCTCGATCGCCGCCGCATGAATGCGGAGGCGCAGGCGGTGCTCGATCGCATGCGCGTCAACCTGCCGCCGGTGACCACCGCGGTGCGCCATCTTTCCGGCGGCCAGCGCCAGGCGGTGGCGGTGGCGCGGACGATCCTGCGCGGCGCGCGGCTGGTGATCATGGACGAGCCGACCGCGGCGCTGGGCGTGCGGGAGACCGCCAAGGTGCTCGACCTGATCCGCTCGCTGCGCGACCAGGGGTCCGCCGTGCTGCTGGTCAGCCACAATATGGACAATGTTTTCGACGTCGCCGATCGCGCGGTGATCCTGCGGCTGGGCCGCAAGGTCGCCGACCTGCGCATCGCCGCGACCAGCAAGGCCGAGGTCGTCGGCCTCGTGATGGGGACGGACGCATGAGCCGGGTCGCCGCCCTGCTCGCCAGCCGCCAGTCGGCGATGCTGGTGGTCGCGATCGCGCTCTTCGCGCTGTTCGCCACCAACGCGCCGCACTTCCTCGACGGGCAGACCCAGTTCGAGATCCTGCGGATCACCGCCTTCACCCTCATCATCGGCCTGCCGCTCACCTATCTGGTGATCGCGGGCGAGGTCGATCTCTCGATCGGCTCCAACTACGGCCTGTGCAGCGTGGTGACCGCATTGGCGATCGTCGACTGGGGCTGGAATCCGTGGGTCGCGGCGGCGCTCGGCGTGCTGCTCGGCACCGCGATCGGGCTGTTCAACGGCGTCGCGACGGTGCGGCTGCGCATCCCATCCTTCATCCTCACCATCGGCATGCTCAGCCTGCTGCGTGGGCTGGCACTGGTGCTGACGATGGGGCTCTCGATCGACATTCCGGCGACGATCGAAAGCAGCTTCTTCGCAGTTTCCGGCGGCATGATCGGCCCGGTGCCGGTGCAGGTGCTATGGGCGCTCGCGGCGTTCCTGGTCAGCGGCTTCGTGCTGCGTCACACCTTGTTCGGCGCCAGGCTCTACGCGACCGGGGGCAATGCGAAAGCCGCGCTGCAGATGGGCGTGAACCCCGGGCGGGTGAAGATCTGGACCTTCACCATCCTCGGCTTCGCCTGCGGCCTCACCGGCGCGCTCACCGCCGGCTGGCTGCGGATCGGCGCGCCGACGACGGGTGCGGGTACCGAACTGGCGATCATCGCCGCGATCATCATCGGCGGCGCCGCGCTCAGCGGCGGCATCGGCACCGCCAGCGGCACCCTGCTCGGCGCGCTGATCGTCAGCATGATGCAGACGGGCCTGATCCTGCTCGGCGTGCAGGGCAATTGGGTGCAGGTCTATGTCGGGCTGCTGATCGTGCTCGCCGCCGGCATCGAACCCTATCTGCGCCCCGATGGGGCGCTGAGCGAATGGCTGCGCGACATGAGACGACGACGAATGGCCGGCTGACCCGCCTGCCCCGCCGTCCCCGGCGCAGGACGACGACCAGAGTATCGACAGCGGCCGCCGCCCGGAAAGGGCGACGTGCCGGACGGGGCCCTGCGCCTTTCGACCCAGTGTTTTTCGAGGTGAATGATGAGTGGTGAAGCGCTGCATTATGCCGAGGCCGAAGCAATCGGGAGCGACGAGATTCCGATCATCGACTTCGGCCGCTTCCTGAACGGCGACGCCGCCGATCGCGCCGCGGTGGCGGCGGAGATCAGCGCCGCGTGCCGCCGCATCGGCTTCTTCTACATCGTCAACCATGGCGTGCCGGAAGCGTTGCGCCAGAATGTGCTGGGCGAGGCGCGGAGCTTCTTCGCGGAGCCGATGGCGCGCAAGATGGAATGCGCCCCGCTGAAGGAAGGCCAGTGGTGCGGCTTCGTCCCCTCGCGCGGGGCGATGGAAGGCTGGGAACCGGGCGGATCGTTCAAGACCGCGGATGCCGAGCGCGTCTCGGGCGGCACGCTCGAACAGTTCAACATGATGCGCGTGCTCAACGCCGACGATCCGAATTATGGCGGCATCGATCCGGTCTATCAGCGCAACCTTTGGCCGCGCTTCCAGCCCGGCTTCACCGAGACGATGATCGTCAACCAGCGCGCGGTACTGAAGCTCAGCGGCGAACTGATGGCGGCGCTGTCGATGGCGCTGGGCGTGGAGGAGGATTTTTTCGCGCGCTTCCACCGCAGCCCGCTCGCCACCTTCGGGCTCAACCATTATCCCGCGCGCACCGGCACCCAGCCTTCGGACGAGGTCGGCGTCGGCGCGCATTGCGACGCATCCTCCTTCACCGTGCTGCTGCAGGACGATGTCGGCGGGCTGGAAGTGCGCGACCCCTCGGGCCGCTGGATCGCCGCGCCCTATGTGCCCGGCGCCTATGTGATCAACATCGGTGATACGATGATGGCGTGGACCAACGGCCATTTCGTGTCGACATTGCACCGCGTCGTCAGCCGCCGCCCGGTCGATCGCTTCTCCGCGACGATGTTCATGAACCCCGATCTCGACGCCCGCGTCGCGCCGCTCGACGCCTTCCTCGGCGAAGGCGAGGCGCCGCGCTTCGAGCCGTTCAACAATGGCGATTATATGAAGAGCTTCTACCAGCGCTTCTACAATGTCTGGAAGAAGGTCTCACCGATATCCCAGTAAGGCGTGCAGAACATAAACAATAAATAATCCGTCAGAAGAACGAGAGAGGAGCCCGAAATTGAAGCCAGGGCAGGCTTGATTGCAAAGGGATATAAGAATGACGGTCAAGACCAGGGAGATTTACCGCGCCGGCCTGCTCGCCTGCGCGCTCGCTTCGTTCACCGCGTCGCCGGCCTGGGCGCAGAGCGCAGGCAGCGCCGCGCCCGCAGCCGAAGATGGGCTGGACGACGAACCCAATGTGCTGGTGGTCACCGGCGCGCGCAACAAGTCGGCGATCCTGCCGACCGAGACCAGCGCGCTCGGCCTGAACATGAGCCAGCTCGAAACGCCGCGCGCCACCTCCACCGTGTCGCTGGCGATGATCGACCAGTACAGCCTGACCACGGTGCGCGATCTGATCGCGGTGACGCCGGGTGTGTTCACCGCCAGCTTCTATGGCGTCGACGGCACGGTGAACATCCGCGGCGAATATGCCGACAATTTCTTCCGCGGCTTCAAGCGCGTCGAGAACCAGGGCACCTACGTCACCCCGATCGAATCCTTCCTTGGGCTGGACATCGTCCGCGGCATCGCCTCTCCCGCCTACGGCACCGGCCGCGCCGGCGGCTATATGAACACCACGCCGCGCGTCGACCGGTCGGACCGGTTCCGCCGCGGGCAGGCCGCCGCGGGCGAAGTCGTCGCCTCGGTCGGCACCTATGATTATTACCGCGCCTCGGCCGAATATGGCACGCCGATCAAGCTCGGTGCCTATGACGCCGGCATCGACGTTTATGTCGAAAAGGCGCAATTCTCGCAATATTTCCACGGCATCGAGCCCAAGCATACGCTGGGCCAGATCGGCTTTTCCACCGATCTGCCGGGCGGCTTCACTCTCAACGCCGGCCTGCAATATTATGATGCCAGCGGCATGCAGGGCACCGTCGGCATCAATCGCATGACGCAGGATCTGATCGACAACCGCAACTATGTGTCGGGCGGCTTCCTCGCGCAGATCGCGCAGCCGGGTGCCGCCTATATCAACCCGGCGGACATCGTCGCGATCGGCGGCGTCACCAAATATTTCGGCGCCTCCAATGCCTATTCGACGATCGATCCGGCGACGATGCAGACGGTGAAGCTCGGCCGCCGCACGATCATCACCTCGCCCTACGACTTCGGCGACTCCGAGACGACCACCGCCTATGTTGACCTGATCCATGATCTGGGGCCGGGCACGATCAAGCTGCAGGGCTTCCTCGACGATCTCAACGCCGATTCCTACAACGGCTATGGCTTCGCCAAGCAGCTCCGCGACCGTGCGGAGGAGCTTCGCCTCTCCTATCAGGCGAAATTCGATCCGGCGCCGTGGCTCAGCGCCAACATCGTCACCGGCCTCGGTTATCGCCGCTACGAGGCGGATGAGGGCTATGTGTTCGCCCGCGGCTATCTCGTGCTCGACCGGCAGGACATCAGCGTAGGCGCGACGCCGGACAGCATCTTCAACCCCGTCTATGTCAACGGCCAGCCCTTCGACCAATATTATCACTCGACGGTCGACGGCTATGGCGCCTTCCTCAACGCCGACCTCAAGCTGTTCGGCGGCCTGAAGCTGACCGGCGGCATCCGCTATGACGATTATGACGTGCAGTCGATTAACACCGGCCTGCTCGACTATTCGGTGGCGCTCAACCGGCTCTACAAGGCGAGCGAGGATGCGACGAGCTGGTCAGCGAGCATCAGTTATGTGACCCCATGGGGGATCGTGCCCTATTTCACCAAGGGCAAGTCCTACGCGCTGGAAACGCTGCAGGGCGGCGCGGTGACGCCGGGCAATGTCGCCAACAACACCTTCCTTTCCCCGACCAAGCTGACCGAAGGCGGCGTCAAGGGCTCCTTCTTCGACGACAAGCTCTTCGTCAGCGCCTCGGTCTATCGCCAGCAGCGCCGCCAGTCCGAACTGCTCACCGGCAATTTCGTCGGCGCCACCACCAAGGGTGTCGAGGCGGAGCTGCGCTGGGCGGTCAACCGCCACTTCGGCCTCTCCGCGGTGGCGACGCGGCAGAAAACGCGGATCGCCGGTTCCTCCTTCCTCGTCGTCACGCCGGACGATGTCGGGCTCGATCCGCTGCTTGGCTGGGGTTTCGTCTATCAGGCGGCCTCGGCCAGCTATGCCGGCCTCGCCACCGGCTATGTCGATCGCACGCAGCCGCGCTACGTGTTCGGCCTGTTCGGCAATTATGAGGCCGGCAACGGCTTCGGCGTGACGCTGGGCGGCAATTATGTCGATACCACCAGCGGCCACCTGCCGGGCGCGATCCAGTATCCGGATTATGTGCTGATGCGCGGCTCGCTGCACTATGACGTCGGCCGCTATCGCTTCGCGATCAACGTCAACAACATCCTCGACAAGCGCTATTACATCCCGCAGCGCAGCACCGATACCGAGAGCGTCGCGATGCCCGGGGAGGGGCGCACCGCGATCCTCAAGGTCACGGCACGCTTCTGACGCGCGGGGCGCGCCGCCCCGCCGCCGGGCAAAGGGGGCCCACAGGCGGGGCGGCGCGATCTCTTTCAGACATGGATCCCGAAGGCTGACGATGGACGATCCCGAAACCATCCCGATGATCGACATGGCGCCGCTGCTCGATGGCACGCCGGGCGGCGCCGCGCGCGTCGCGGCGGCGCTCGGCGCGGCCTGCCGCAGCACCGGCTTCTTCTACATTGCCGGCCACGGCATCGATCCGGCGCTGCTCGCCGCTGTCTATGCGGAATCCGCGCGCTTCTTCGCGCTGCCCGAGGTGGAGAAGCAGCAACTGGCGATCAGCCGCTTCGGCGACAATCGCGGCTATGCCGGCTTCGGATCGGAAAGCCTCGATCCCGACAAGCCCGCCGACGCCAAGGAAGCCTTCAACATCGGGCGAGACGAGGCGCCGGATACCAATCACTGGCCCGCCCTCCCCGGCTTCATGGATGTCATGTCGCGTTACTATGCGGCAATGCGCCGGCTCAGCGAGCAGCTCCACCAAGCGATCGCGCTCGACCTCTCGCTCGCCCCCGACTTCTTCGCGACGTACATCGATCGTCCGCAAGCGACCTTGCGGCTGCTCCATTACCCGCCCCACCCCGGCAGCTTCGATGGCGAGCGCTACGGCGCCGGCGCGCATACCGACTATGGCAATGTCACCATCCTTTCGCAGGACATGGTCGGCGGGCTCGAGGTGCGCACCCGCGACGGTCGCTGGATCGCGGCGACGCCGGTGTCCGGCACCTTCGTGTGCAACATCGGTGATTGCCTGATGCGCTGGAGCAATGACGTCTATGTCTCCACGCCGCACCGCGTGACCAATCTCAGCGGACGCGAGCGTTATTCCGTCGCCTTCTTCTTTGATCCCAACCCGGATGCGTTGGTCGAATGCCTGCCGACCTGCGCCGACGTCGATCGCCCGGCGCGTTACCCACCGATCCTAGCCGCTGACTATCTCCGCGAGCGGCTCGACGCGACCTATTTCCATCGTCGCAAAAGGCAGTCCGGTTAGGCATCCCGCCTGCAGCTTGCGCGCATCCGAGGGACGCCGCAGCGCGCCGCCTTTCTCCCGAGTTGGCACGCTCAGCAGCGGCGGCTATCATCTTCCCGCTCGTCACAGCACGCTGAAAGCGGCGACTGGTCATTCCCCAACGGAGCTTACACCCGCAGTCTTGAACACACCTGCAGCACGCGGCATTCTCGGGGCGTTGACGGCATCGTCGTCGTGCCACCTCCGGAGGCTCTTGAGATTACAAGTGCATCTTTGCGATGATTGCCAGATGATGAAGCTGTCAGACCTCGCCGCAACCTACAGAACAAACGAGCCTTCGAGACAAAAATGCAGTTGCGTGATCAAATCATCGATTTCGCTAACGCGGCATTTTGAAGCTTAGAGCGTGTTTGACAAGGGTTCCCAAGGCGGCCTTTGCGTGATTCATAGGGGGTCGGACCCGCGATGCGAGCCGACGTCCAATGCCGAAGAGGAAACCGCTCGGGAGGCGGCGTTACGATACCGACCTGACCGATGCACAGTGGGAGTTGATCGAGCCGCTGATCCCGGACGCGCGGGCGGAGGGCGACCGCGGAAGGCGAACTCGCGCGAGCTGGTCAACGCCATCCTCTATTTCCTGCGGGCAGGAGCGGCGTGGAGGCTACTGCCACATGATCTGCCGCCTTGGCAGACGGTCTACTATTACCTGCGCCGCTAGCAGGATGAGGGTGTGTGGCGTAACGTCCATCATGCGCTCGTCCTGGCTGACCGCGAACGATGTGTCGGGAAGCTTCACCTTCGGCGGCGATCCTCGACAGCCAATCGGTGCGCACCGCCGGTCAAAAGGGGGCGACAAAGGCTATGACGCGGGCAAGAAGATCACCGGGCGCAAGCGCCACATCCTGACTGACACGGACGGCAGGCTCCTCACCGTTCGCGTCCACGCCGCCGACTTTCAGGACCGCGACGGTGGCAAGTTGCCGCTCAAAGGCTCGCAGCAGCGCTACCCGTTCTTCACCCGCGTCTTCGCCGACGGCGGCTACGCCGGCCGGCTGGTTGAGTGGGCCGCCGACAAGACCTATATCACCCTTGAGATCATCCGCCGCGGCCCCCACGCTCAGGGCTTCGAGGTACTGCCAAGGCGCTGGGTCGTCGAGCGCACGTTCGCCTGGATCTTCAAAAGCCGCCGTCTGTTGCGCGACTACGAGCAGCTCACCGCCGTCGCGGAGACTCTCATCACCATTGCTGCTACAGCCACCCTGCTACGCCGATGGACATGAGCAGACGCCCTTCACAAACACGCTCTAGGGCGCCGGAACGCCAAATGTCTTAGCATATATTGAGTAAACAAACTTTCCTCGAATAGTCCCATCGTCACAAACAACATACGCAATGTGCCTGTCATCAACATTTGCAAGGCTGAATAAATAAATTGTATCGCCATTTACACCTTCGAAAACTCGGTAAATATCGATATCACTTACCATATCCGGATATGGCTTCGCATGATATAGATTTTTAAGATATTGTATAATCACAAGGTCGTCTTTAATCACAGGTCGAAGCCTATAGACAGAAAAATCGATCAAGCCACTTCGAGATGTTTTTGTAATTTGCTCTGACTTGATCGTGGCCGCAGAAGCTAGGATGAGCAGCGATGGCAATATTGCGCGGAAAGTTTTCAGGGGGTGCATCTCTTTTCCTAAATTTACCAGACGCCTTGCGCATGATCTCGTTGGCCCGACGCAGTTCCTTGACCTCGCGCTCCAGCAGCTTGAGCCGGGCTTTCTCATCAACGGCCTGTGCCGCTGGCGTTGCCCGTCGGCCAGCCTCCGTGCGGCGCCAGCGGCGCGGCATCTCAGCCGCACAGCCGATCTTCGAGGCAATCGAAGTCATCGCCTTCCACTCCGAGCCGTAATAAGCACGGTGCTCGCCAACCATACGCACTGCCCGCTCACGGACTTCAGGCGAAAATCTGTTTCCCATCTTGCTCATGCAGGACCCTCCTTCTCACGGTTCGGAGCCTCCGGAAAGCCCGGGACGCTTCACGGCGCCAGCTCGAAGAAAGTAGAGGATCGCATCGACGAGCTCGCCTTCCGAGGCCGGCCGCCGGCCCGCGCATCTTGTATCATTGGCGCGATCCGCTCCCACTGACCATCGGTCAGATTGGTACCGTAGCGCCGCCTCGCTGGCGGCTTCCTCTTCGGCGTTAGGTGTCGGCTCACATCGTTCGCCCGACGCCCCGTGAATCACATCAAAGCCGCATTGGGAAACCTTCTCAAACATGCTCTTACGAATGCCGTTTCGCCGGCGGATAAGGGAAGGCAATAGTTTTGCAGCTGCGAAACAGCCTTGCGCGCGTCGGGCGGTCTGGCATGATGAACGAACAACGCGGCGCTCCGGCGTCCTGCGAAACCAAGATGGGGGATGATGAAGTGACTCTATCCCTGCGCGCACCGCTCGCCGTAATACTCCTTATCGCTTCCGCCCTAGCCGCGCCCGCCGCCACCGCCGCCGACGGCAGCATGATTTTCCGCCAGCGCTGCCAGATGTGCCATGTCACCGTGCCCAAACAGAAGGCCGGGCTCGGCCCCAATCTGGCGGGCGTGCTCGGCCGCAAGGCGGCGAGCACCGAATTCCTCTATTCGCCCGCACTCAAGGGCACGGCGCTGAAGTGGGACAAGCCGACGCTCGACAAATTCCTCGCCGGCCCGACCAAGATGGTGCCTGGCACGCGCATGGTGATCACCGTCGGCAACCCGGCGGATCGCGCCGCGCTGATCGACTATCTGGCAACGCTGAAAAAATAGCGCGAAACGCCCTGCCCCGCCGTCACATCGTCGGCGGGGCTTCCGGATAATGGTCCAGCACTTGGCCGAGCACGTCTGCCAGCGGGCCGAGCCACGCCGCATAATGCCGCCACTGGTCGAGGCCGTCGGTGAAGATCGGCTGGCGCACCTGTTCCGAACTGGCGGTGCGCACCGCACGATCATTGTTGTAGAATTCAAGGCAGGCCTGTTCGAACGGCAGGCCGACATGATCGAGCAGCGCACGCACTTGCCGTTCTGTATCGCCCACCATCGTCTCATAGATCACGCGATGTACGGCACCCGGCGCCGCGCGATCGAAGGCGGCCATCAGCCTCACATAGTCGCAATAGTAGCGGCCGATGTCGGTAAGATCGTAGGAGAAGGTCTGCCCGCGCGCGAAATGCTGCTTCCACGCGGAAAAGCAGCAGGACATCGGATGGCGCCGTGCATCGATGATCTTTGCGTTGGGCAGGATCAGCCTGATCAGGCCGACGTGCTGCCAGTTGTTGGGCATCTTGTCGATGAACAGCGGCCGCGCGCTCTTGCGATGGATGCGGGTACGGTCGAGATATTCCTCACCCAGCCGCTGGCGATCGGCCGGCGTCAGCGCATCGATCATCGCGCGGAAATCCGGAAAATCGCCCTCGTCGACGCGGGACTGCAGGCGCCCCGCGATCATCATCATCTCGGGCAGTTCCATCGTCCCTTCCACCTGACTGTGGCTGGCGAGGATCTGCTCGATCAGCGTCGATCCGGCGCGCGGCAGGCCGACGATGAAGATCGGGTCGGGCGCGGGGCAACCGCCGGACCCGCGGGATGCGAGATAGTCGGCGGTGAACAGGTCGGCGGCGGCCGCGGCTTCGGCGGAAAAGCCCTCGGCATCATGCATGATCTGCGCGCGGCGCAACCGGTTGCCACGATCATAATGGTGGAAGGACGCGGCATGATCCTTCGCATCCTCCAGCGCCTTGCCCAGCGAGAAGTGCAGGTGGAACACATCCTCGGCCCGATCGCCTTTACCGGCCGCCAGTGTTTCGAGCGCCGCCTGCATGTCGGCAATGTCGCCCGCCCCGGGCTTCACGGTCTTGAGGTTTGCGAGGCTCCACCACGCCTCCCCCATCGTCGGCTGGCGCGTCACCGCCTCACGATAGGCCCCGATCGCCTCCGCCTGCCGGCCCAACGTCTTCAGCACATGCCCCAGATTCTGCCAGACCTGCGGCTGATCGGGCTGGTCCGCCAGCAGCCGCTCATAGATCGCCCGCGCCGCATCCTGATCGCCGAGCCGCACCAGCACCGAGGCGCGGATCAGTTCATAGCCCGGATTCCCGACCGGCGATGCCGTGAGGATTTCGGCATGCGCCAGCGCCTCGGGCAGCCGATTGGCCTGCAACAGCAGGCGGATAAGGAAGTCGCGCGCGAGATCATAGCCGGGGGCGAGCGCGACCGCGCGCTCGACCAGCGCCAGCGCCTCGCTCATGTCGCCCCGGCGCCAGTGGATCTCGGCGAGCAGGCGAATCGCCGCTGGATTGTCCGGCGTCTGGCGGAGTTCAGCGGCGAGCACCGCCTCACCCTCGTCCAATCGGCCCGCGTTCATCGCCATCGCCGCCTTGACGAGATCGGGGTCACGCGAGGAGGCATGGATGCCCGAAAGATCGGCGCGCCAGCCTTCCTCGGTATGGCCGGCCCTGCGATATTCCTTTGCCAGCAGAAACCATCCGCCGGCGACCCCCGGCCATTGCCCCGTCAGCGTTTCGAGCGCGGCGATCGCCGCCCGGCTATCTCCCGCCTCACTTGCCGCCTGCGCCAGTTCCCACCACACCGCCGGCGGCACGCGCGCTTGGCTGCGGGCAAGCGCCGCCAGCCGCCGCTGCGCCGCCTGCGTCTTGCCGAGCCGGCGCAGCGCCTGACCCGCGAGCAGTTCCGCAGGGGGAAGCCCGGGAGCGCGCGCCAGAATCGCCTCGACCTGCGCAAGGGCTTGGTCGGGACGCGAGTCGATCATTTCGGCAGCCTGCGCCAGCGCCGCTTCGAGCGTGCGCGAGGCCGCAGCCACAGCCTTGCCCATACAGCCTCATTCCCTTCGCAACTGCACAAAGAGCTATGCCGAGAATGGCGCTCCGTCGAGTCACGCCATAATAGCGGTAAGAAAAAAAGCTGCCTGAGAGTGCTTGACAGTCTCGCGGCGAATGGCAGTATTCAATCTAGGACGGTTGTTCTGATTGCTGCGTATGCGAACCGGCCGTTGAATGTATGAAGTTCGGAGCTACCCCGCGTAGCAAGGTCTTGGCGTCTCGTGATGCCAGGGACGGGATTTTGTGCTGCGCGCCGCCATCGGCCGCAAAGCGTATCTGACGCATGAAGACCAAGTTCGAAACAACAGGCAACAAGAGACCCGAAGGCGGGCAATCTTTCAAGGAGAGGCCAGAAATATGACGCGTTCTACGCGTTCAGGGGGGTATTACGCATGGCCTTTCGTCTTGGCGCGCGCGGCGCGCGAAGGATTTGCGCTCTAGCCACAAGCACATTCCTCACACCGCTCATTCTTGCCGCCCCTGCGGTTGCGCAGGCGCCACCCGCCGAACCGGAGCCGGCCGAGGAGCAGGGCCTCGGCGACATCGTCGTCACCGCGACGCGCACATCGGAAAGCGTGCAGAAGGTGCCGATTTCCATGCAGGCGCTGGGCGCCGAGAAGCTGGAACAGCGGCAGGTGAAGGGCTTGACCGATTTCGCCGCGCTGTTGCCCTCGGTTTCGTTCGAGGGCATCGGCCCGGGCCGCAACACCGCCTTCTTCCGCGGCATCGTACCCGCCGGCGGCGCCTATGCCTCGGTCGGCTATTATCTCGACGATATTCCGATCACCGGCACCGAGGTGCCAGATATCCATGCCTATGACATGGAGCGGATCGAGGCGCTGTCGGGTCCGCAGGGCACGCTCTACGGCGCCGGATCGCTCTCCGGCACAATCCGCCTGATCACTAAGAAGCCCAAGCTTGACACGGTCGAATATGGGTATGACCTGGAAGCCAATAAATATGGCAACGGCGATTTCGGCGGCCAGATCGAATCCTATCTCAACCTGCCGCTGAACGAGACGGTCGCATTGCGTGCGATGGGCTATTACCGGCGCGACGGCGGCTATATCGACAATACGCCCAACAATGGCCGGCTGAACGATGGTTCTCCCGCGGTCTACACGCTGGGCGACAACAATCCGGCGACCTTCTTCAACCTCGACAATTCTGACATCGCCAAGAACGACTACAACCCGATCAAGGAATATGGCGGCCGCCTCTCGCTGCTGTGGCAGCCGGTCGAGGATTGGGTAATCATGCCCCAGATCACCGCGCAAAAGCAAGTGGCGAAGGGCTATTTTGGCTATGATCCGCGGGTCGGAGACCTCGAGGTCCACGACTATGACCAGACCCGCAACGACGATCGCTGGTTCCAGGCGGCGCTATCGATTCATGGCCATATCGGCGACTGGGACGTCGTTTCCGCGACCGGCTATTTCAAGCGCCGCACAAAGACGCTGAACGACTATACCTATTACACCGTCACCTATGACGGCTTCGGCGCGGGCTATGAAAGCTATCTGCAATTCTTCGACAATTGCACCGGATCTGGCGCTGCGCAGCGCTGCCAGTTGATCGACCCGACACAATATTATCACGCCGACACGCACCGCAACAAGTTCACTCAGGAACTGCGCGTGACAACGCCGTCGGACTGGCCATTCGACGTGACCCTCGGCGGCTTCTACCAGCGCCAGAAGAATGAACTGAACACCTATTATGCGATCCGCGGCCTCGACAATATCGTCGGCTATACCGCGACCGGCGGCGGCGATGTGGCCGGCGGGCTGATCGGCGTTCCGGCGATGTTCGCCATCGATTATGACGATGATGGCAATCCCTATTTCACCAGCGACGTGATCAACCCCAACGGCAACCCGTTGGGCACGATGCTGCTGGGCACACAGGCCGCGAAGGCGGACGGCTATTACATCGTCGAGCAGAACCAGCTCTATCACGACACTGCGATCTTCGCTGAAGGCCATTACAACATCACGCCTACGCTCAAGATCACCGGCGGCATCCGCTATTTCTGGACGGACTATAAGGTGGTGGGCTTCGCCGGCGTCGCCGCCTCTGCACAAGGTGTCGGCTGCGAGACGCCGCTGCCCGCCGACGAGCGCCTGACCTGCGTCAACACCAATCCGCTCGCGGAAGACGGCGCCGGCCGCTACAAGGAAGATGGCGAAACCCACAAGATCGCGCTCGACTGGCAGTTCGAGCCGACCAAGATGGTCTATTTCAATTATTCAACCGGCTTCCGCCCCGGCGGCTTCAACCGGCCGCTGCGCATCCGCAGCCTCGGCCGCATTGTCACGGTGCAGCCGTTCAAGTCGGAAACGCTCGACAACTTCGAACTCGGCGTCAAGACGACCTGGAACAACATATTCCGTTTCAATGCCGCGATTTATTATGAGAAGTGGAACAACATACAGTATGGCGTGATCGTTTCAGGCGCGCAAGGCGCGGGGATGACCGGTAATGCCGGCAAGGCCGAGGTGAAGGGATTCGAATATGATGCCGACCTGAAGCTCGGCAAGGTCACGATTTCCACGTCGGGCGCCTATAACGACGCCAAGCTCAACGGCAATTTCTGCAACTTCGCGGTCGACACGACGACCTTATCGATCTCGCAGCTACCGAGTTGCGCGCTGGATCAGTTCGTGCCGGGCACCGATCCGCCCACCCCGACCGTCGCCGCCGCGGACGGGACGCGTCTGCCGCGTCAGCCGAAGTTCAAGGGCACGACCTCGATCCGCTACGACACGCTGATCGGCGAGTTTGAAGCCTATCTGCAAGGCGCGGCACTCTACCAGACCGGCGCCACGCAGGATCTGAACGTGGAGAGCAACGAGCTGCTGGGCAACACCTCCGGCTTCGTCAGCTTCGACTTCTCGGGCGGTGTGAAGAAGGACAATTGGTCGCTGACGTTGTTCCTGCAGAACGCGTTCGACCGGCGCGGACAGCTCACCCGCAACACGTTCTGCTCGATCGACTTCTGCGCAGGGTCGTCGCGCACATTCCCTATCCGGCCGCGCTTCTTCGGGATAAGGTTCGGCCAGAAGTTCTGATCTGATCTGGTTTGGAGAGGGGAAGGATGGCCATGCTTCGCACGCTCGTCGCGCGGAACATGGCCATTCGCTTTCGGCGCCGCGCCACGATCGGGCTGGCCGGCGCGCTCGCGCTGCTGGCAGGCGCGGGGCTCACGCCGCCCGCGCCCGCGCAGGAGGATCATTCGGGGCTGACCCCCGCCGCCTTCCGCCGCAAATGCCTGATGTGCCACAGCCGCGCCGCGCCCGAGGGCGTCTCACCCGAGATCCTCACCGGGCTTCGCCCCGAACCCGGATTGCGCCCCGCCGACGCGATGCCCGGCGTGCTGTGCTGGCGGCGCTGCACGACCTGCTGGGGGCCGGAGCCGGCCGACGGCGCCAGATAGCGCAGCCTCAGGCCGCGGCGCGGATGAGCGCCTCGCGAAGGCGCTGCGGGGTGATCCCGCGATCGCGCATCTGCTCGCAGGCCAGCGCCGCGAAGCCGCTCATCCGCGCGACCGCGAAGCTGACGCCCTGGAGGTTGAGTTCGGCCGGCACGCCGTCGATCGACCGCGGCACGCCCGCGGTGGAAAAGACGGTGCCCCCCTCCCCCTCTATCGCGTGATAGGTGCCGACCGGGCAGGCGCGATCGAAGGCGACGCCCAGCACCGTCGGCAAGGCGCCCGGCCAGCAGGCCATGCCATCCACTGCGTGCGCGGAGACCAGCAGGATGCCGGCATCGTCCGCCCGCGCCGCCGCGCGCGCAAAGGCATCGCGATGCGCGGGGTTGGGCGAACCGAGGCTGAGATTGATGATGTCCGCCCTCGCTTCGATCGCCCAGTCGATCGCAGCGACCAGCGCCGTGCCGGAGGACCGCAGCGCCTCCCGGAACACGCGCACGGTCAGCAGGTCCGCATCCGGTGCGCCCTGCTGGATCGCGGCGCTGACCGCAGTGCCGTGGCCGAGCCGGTCGATCGTGGCCTGGGGATCGTCCTCGATCATCCCCTCCCGCGTGATCGCGACGCCGCCACGCAATCGCGCGGCGTCGATATGCGGGTGTGCAGGATGAACACCGCTGTCGATCACGGTAATGCGCACACCACGGCCGGTCGCACCGGTAAAATCGATCCCGCTCATGGCCGCCCCACCGCCGCCGCCCGCCCGCCATCCAGCCGGATGATGAAATCGGCGCGCTCCGCCAGCGCCGGCTTGTGGGTGATGACGATCAATGTCGCGTCGGGCAGCGCCCCGCGCAGGCGATCGGCGATGCGCGCCTCGGTTTCGGCATCCAGGGCGGAGGTCGGTTCGTCGAGGATCAGCACGCTGGGACGGCGAAGCAGCGCGCGGGCGAGCGCCAGCCGCTGCCGCTCGCCCGCCGACAGCGCCAGCCCGCGTTCGCCGGTGCGCGTCTCCAGCCCTTCGGGCAGCCGCGCGACCAGCGCGTCGAGCCCCGCGGCGTGAACGGCGCGCTCGATATCCCCATCGGCCACCGCGTCGAGACCGAAGGCGATGTTGGCGCGGATGCTGTCATTGAACAGATAGGGTGCCTGATCGACCAGCAGAATCTCCCGACGGAGATCGCCCAGTCGCAGGCTGCGCACGTCCACGCCGTCGACCAGCACGCGACCGGCATCGACGTCCTGGTAGCGAACGAGCAGGTCCGCGAGCGTCGATTTGCCCGCCCCGCTCTCCCCCAGGATCGCACAGAAGCTGCCCGCCGGGATGGCGACATCGATATCGACCAGCACCGCATCGCGATCATAGCGCTTGGCGACATGATCGAAGCGCAGCCCCTCCTCGACGCGCGCCAGCGGCGCCGCATCGGCCTGCTCGACCACCTCGGCGGGCGTATCGAACAGTTCGAGTATGCGCCCCAACGACACCCGCGCGGAGGCGAGCCCCGCGCCCAGCCCCATCAGGATCTGGATCGGCCCGAACAGCCGCGCCTGATAGGCCATGAACGCCACCAATGTGCCGATCGTCATCTCGCCCGCGATGATCCGCCAGCCGCCATAAAGCACCACCGCGGAGGTAGACGCGGTGAGCAGCGCGCCGGGCAGCGCGCCCGCCATGAACGAGGTGAGCTGCATCCGCAGCATCGCCGCGATGAAGGCGTCGTTGCGCGCGCGGAAACGCCCCACCTCATGCGCGCCGGCATTGAGCGAGGTCACCACGCGCATCCCCATCACGCTGTCGACGAGGAAGCTGCCGAGATCGGCACCGCGCTCGCGCATCTTCTGCGTCAGCGCGGTCAGGCGGCGCTGGAAATGGACGAAGGCGATCACGCAGATCGGCACCAGCACGGTGCCGAGCAGGAACAGCCGCCAGTCGAGCCACAGCATCAGCCCGACGCTGCCCAGCAGGAACAGCACATTGCTCAGCACCGACAACAAGGTGTCCGCCGCGGCGCGCTGGACGTTGCTGACGTCGCTGTTCATGCGGGACATCAGGTCACCCAGCCGGAAGCCGCTGAAGAAGCGCGGAGACAGGCTCTGGAGGTGGCGCAACAGCGCGGCGCGGATATCGTAGAGCATCGCCGCCGACAGCGCGATGTAGCGATAGCTGGCGAGCGCGTTGAGCACGAAGCCAAGCACCGTCACCACCAGCAGCGCCGCGGCGATCATCCACAGCGCCTGCATGTCGCGGCGCAGCAGCGCCTGGTCGATCATCAGCTTGGAGAAATAGGGCTGCGCAAGGTTGAGCAAGGTCCCGACGAGGCTGATCGCGAGCACGAAGCACAGCCGCGGCGCATAGGGGCGCACATAGGGCCCGACGCGCCGATAGGCGTGCCAGCCGGCCGGGGGCGATGTGTCGTTCAGGAGGCCTGCCTTCGTTCGACCAGTCGATAGCCCTGCAGCATGTAGCGCGGCTCCGGCATCCCATCGAGGCGGGCGGTGCACCAGTCATGCCCTTCGGCCAGCGCATCATGCGCGGCCTGCCACCAGGCCCCCTGCCCGCCGGTGCGATAAAAGGGCGCGCAGAGTTGCAAATGGCGCCGCATCGTCGCGACCAGCATCGCCTCATGATGCGCCCGGAGCGCCTGGGCATCGCCGCCGTCGCGGATCGCGGCGAGGATCGCCGAGACGAGGATCGCCTCCCGCACCGCCTGCGCGGTGCCATCCCCACAGATCGGATCGAAGGCGATCGCCGCCGAACCGCAGCCGATCCAGTCCGCACCCGAGGACGGGCAGGCGATGCGCGGGCTGGGATCGAAGGACTGGCGCGGCGCCTCCGCCCCTATAATGCGGCGCGCGACATGGCGGCTCTGCGCCAGCGCCTCCTCCAGTTCGGCGCCGACGCTGAGCAGCCAGGCCTGCCCCGCGCCGGCAGGGATCAGGAACAGCCAGCCGGCCTCGACCGCCTCGATCCAGCAGTCACCGGCATCAGCGGGGTCGCGCAGCACCACCGACGCGGCGGTCGCGCCGCGCGCGCCGAAACGCCGCACCTCCCCCTCGGGCAAGGGCGCCGCGGCATGGATGGTGAAGTCCGTCGCCACGGCACGCGCGCTTTCGGCAACCGGCAGCAGCGCTGCGGCACCGGAAACGATGGTCGCGGCGTGCGGCATGGCGACCGGATCGCCGCCGCCCCAGGCGACGATGCGGCGGGTAATGCGCGGCAGGCCGGCGAACAGGTCGGGCTGGCCGAACAGGTCGCGGATCAGCGCCAGCGCGGTGTCGCTCAGCATCACCACGGGTGCCGGCGCGCGATCGGCGGACGCGATGGTCGCGGCGATCCCGCCCAGCCCCAGCAGATGCGCGCAGCAGGCGGCCGCAACGCCGCCCCCGCATATCATGACGTTCATGCCGGCATCGTCTCCAGCGCGGCGGAAAGGGTCAAGCCGCCGGCCGCTTATTGTGAGACAATCAGCCCGGCCATCGTCGCGTCATTGCCGATGTCCCAGGTCTTTTCGAGCTGGAGCGTCTTCGCGTCATAGACCTCGATGTCGAAGCTCGCGCCATAGATGTAGAGCTTGGCGCCATCGCCCGACATGCCGAACTGGAAGCGTGAGCGGCACGGGAACTCCGCCTTGCCCAGCACCTTGTTGCTCGCGAGATCGAAGCGCCAGAACTCGCAGCGCTTGTTGCCGAGCGTCCCGGTGGTCGCGACGGTATAGCCTTCCTTGCCATCCGGCGTGATCTGCAGCCCCGCCATCGATGCCGGTGCCGGCCCGATCGGCACGAAGCTGAAATGGCGGGAAGCGAGGTCGAAGCGCGCGAGGCCGAACACCTTGTTGTGCACATAGGGGTCCGCGGCGTTGAACAGCGACACGAACTGGCCGGGGTTGCGGATCGCCTCGACGCCACCGCCGAAGCTGACATTCTCGAAGCCCGAGACATCGGCCTTGGCGAGATCGAACCGCTCGACCGCCTTCAAATCGGCCGTCGCGACGACGATCACCTTGTCGCGGAAAACATAGAGGAACTTGCCGTCCGGCGAGATCGCATAGGCGGAGCGATAGGCGATGCCCGATGCGTCATCCTCAGCCGCAACATCGACCGCGCGGACGACCTTCTTCAGTTTGAGGTCGACGACGGTATATTGCGGCTTGCTGATCCGATAGCGGTCGATATCCTTGTCGATCCGTTCCGCCACCGTGTAGAAATAGCGGCCCGAAGGATCCGCCACGCCGCTGTAGAAGCGATAGCGCGTGGTCGGCGTATTCAGGCTGAAACTGTCGATCACCCGGCCGCTGGCGATATCATAAGTCTCGATGCCGGAGGTGGAGATCGTCGTGACATAGATCTTCTTGCGATCGCTCGATTCACGCAGCCCGGTGGGCAGGCCCGTCGCCAGCGTGATGCGTTTCGTGGGCTTGCCCGTCGCCTCGTCGAACAGGATCAGCACATTGGGATAGCCGCCCATATACATGGTGCCGGCCTGCGCCGACACAGGCAGCAGCGACAAGCAGGCGGCCAGCGCCGCGCGCATCATCCTCTTCACCCGCATCCTCCCCCGCGGCCGGCCCGTTTCTGCTACGATCATGGGAACACCAGATCGAGGTTACGCCAGTCCTTGGTGGCGACGGCGCAGTTGCTCGCCCAGTCCGGCGAATAATTGACATGATCGGGCACCTGCACCGGCCAGAAGCAGGTGACGTAGCAATCATAGATGTCGCGCTCGACCGGCTGGCACAGCCCCGCGGTGCCGCCGCCGGCATCGACTTCCCAGCCCGGCGAGAAAGCGAGCGAGCAGCCCATCGGCACGTGCGGGCGCGGTTGCTGCTGCAGCGCGACGACATTCTCCTCCAGCATCGCCGCCGCTTCGTCGATCTGCGCCGCCTTTTTGTTGAGCGGTTTGAGGTGCTTCATGACAACGCCTTTCGTTCCGCAAAGCGTTCGAGAAATGCGGGGTTCTTCACCGCCAGCTCGCCGTAAATGTTGAGGCAGCGGTCGGTCCAATCGCGGATCCAGTCGCAATAATGCAGGTTGGCGTGGCCGGTATCGCCATAGCGCACGAACGCCTCATGATGGCATCCGCCCGCGCACAGCGGCCGCACCCAGCAGCTCTGGCATTCATATTTCGCGTCGACATGGCCGCGCGCGAGGAAATCGCCCTGCTTCTCGCGATCGATGCCCGAGGAGATATGCCCCATCGTGTGCGTGTCGGCATCGGTGAAGCGATGGCAGGGCGAGAGATCGCCCGACGGGCTGACCCCGAGCAGGCCGAGCCCGGCGCCGCAGGGATGCGATTTGTGGACGCCCTGGATCAGTTCGCTGATCGTCTCGCTGACGTTGGAGAAGCCGTGGCTGCGCCCCTGCAGCGCATGCGCCAGCCATTCGTCGGCCAGCGCGTGGAACTGCGCGAGCACGCCGTCCATCCCCTCGGCGCCGATCGTATAGGCGCGCTCGTCCGCGCTGGTAACAGGCGCGAAGCCGACCTCATGGAAGCCGAGATCATCCTTCAGGTGGCGATAGATGCGGATCACATCGGTCACGCCGTCGGTCAGCGTGACGCGCGCGGTGATCGCCCGCGTCCGGTGATTGGCGATCAGCGCGCGCAGCCGCGGCTCGATGACGGCATAGCTGCCGCGACCGTTCTTGTAGACGCGGCGCTTGTCCTGCAGGTCGGGCGGGCCATCCATGCTGACGGTGACGCCGATCGCATTGTCCGAAAGGAAGGCAATGATCTCCGCCGTCAGCAATGTCGCGTTGGTGGTGAGGCTGAAGCCGATCGTCTTGCCCGCGGCCGCCGCCTTTTCCGTCGCATAGGCGACGACCTGCTTCAGCAGCGGGAAGTTCATCAATGTCTCGCCGCCGAAGAAGGTGATGTGCACACCCTTGCGGCCGGCGGATTGATCGAGCAGGAAATCGACCGAGGCCATCGCGGTCTCGATCGACATATATTTCTTCTTGCCCTGCGGCGTCGCGATCTTGTCCGCGCCGAACTCATAGCAATAGGTGCAGGCGAGATTGCACTGGTTGGTGATGTTGAGCACCAGCGCCTGCAGCGGGAAATCCTTGGGCGGGTTCGACGGGCGCGGCGCATGGCGCTGGTCGTCGGAGACGATCACACCGGCGAAGCGCAGTTCGCGGATCAGCTCGTCGGCGTCCGCCTCCGCCATGCCCTGCGTAACGAGATGGCCGGTCAGCGCGGCATGGCCCGCCGCCCCTTCCTCCAGCCGGTCGAGCAGGCAGCGCGAGGCATCGTCGAGCTGGAAGATCGCGCCGGCGGAGACGAGATAGATGAAGTCCGCGTCGCCGACTGCGAAGGGATGATATTCCGCCGGCCGATAGCCGATCGCGGTCATGACCGTCATTGCGACACCTCCGGCTGATCCCAGCGCTGATAGGCAGGCACGGTGACGACCAGATAGGACCGGCCGGTCAGCGGCTGGCCGAACTTGTCCTTCTCCGCCTTCGCGGTCGCGACCACCCAGACCTCGCCATAATTGTTGCGGCCGAAGCGGCGATCGGGGTTGGGCCCGTCGGACGCCGGCGTGAACAGCGCATTGGGCCCAAGCGCGCCGACGAAATCCTTGTCGTCATCATTATAGACCGACATGAATTCATCGATCTTCCACGTCACGTCGACCGGCCCGATCTTCACATCGTCGGGCGTGCCCGGCTTGCCGTCCACGCCATTGTCATAGCCCAGCGCCTCGAACTGGCCATATCCCTTGGGATGCTTGCCGCCGCCCAGCCGCGCGAGGCCGGTTTCGGGCACGACCTTCAGATAGTCGATCTTCGCATAGACCGGCAGCGCCTGCGCCAATGTGGCGCCACGGATGCCGACATCGTGACGACCGGGAACGGCATCCGTCGCGACATCCGCGGTGACGACCGCCTCGCCGGCGGATGCGGAGACGATCTTCGTCACCGTCACGCCCTCACCCAGGCTGATCTCGGCGGGCTTGAGGTCGGCGGGCAGGTTGACGCCGACGATGCGCACCTGCGCGCCCTTCGCGCCGGCCTTCAACAGCACCGGGCCGACGCCGAGGATCGCGGGTTCGGCGCCCGCGCGGGTCAGCGCCACGTCGAAGCCGAACTCATGATATTCGCCCCAGAACCAGCGCCCCTCGCCGCTCTTCTGGTCGGGCGCGAACCACATCGTCTCGCGCGTTTCGCGGTTGGGATCGTCGGGCGCCGTGCCAGCGGCAGGCCCCTTCGACCGGCCACGCCACGAATAGCCGCCATAGACGAGGCCGGTGCCGGTGCGCGTCAGCGTCTCACCGGTCGACAGCGACCGCAAGGTCGCGCCGGTGGTGAACGCGTCGGCCGACTTGCCCGGCGCCACCACCAGTTCACCGACATAATCGCCGCGCGCGGGCAGATGCGCCGACACCAGCCATTTGCCCGCAAGATACGGCGTACGGATGCGCGGGCGCCAATTGCCCCACTCTACCGTGTGGAGCGGCGCCGCCTTCTGCATATACTCAAGCGCGAGCGCGCCGTTGGTGACGGGCGGCGTGCCCGGCGCGGGCGGCGCGGCGCCCGGCTGGGGTTCGGCGGGGCGGCGATATTGCGCCTCCGCCTGCGAATAGAGCGCGACGTGCAGATCCTGCAGCAGCTTCCATTCGGTCTTGGATCGGCGCCACGACATCGGCTGCGCGAAGGCGTGGCAGGCGGCGCAGGCCTGGCGGACGGTGTCGTTGGGGATCAGCGCCTCGTCGACGATGCGCCGTTCGGGCAGGTACATGACCGGCTTGGCTTCTTCGGGCGAAAGCCCGTGCCAGGTCGAAAGATATTTCACGACCGCGCGCGATTCATCGGGCGTGATCTCGAGCGCGTTCAACCGCACCATTCGCTTGATCGCTTGCGACCAGCCTTCGGGCGTGGTGCGCGACCAGGAGATGCGCGACATATTGCCCTTCTCGTCCTGCTGGTGGCAGGCGCCGCATTTCTCGATCGTCAGCCGATCGGTAACGGGAATGCCATCCTCGGTCTCGACCGCGGCCTTGTCCTCCCCCGCCGGCGTCGCCGCCGGCTTGCCGGCCTGCGCCATCACCATCGAGGCCGAGAACAGGCCGAGCACGGCAAGCCGCCAGCCCGATCGCCCGAATGGCTTCATCAGGAAGCGGAAAGGATCACGCGCACCGGTTCGCGGCGGCGTGCTGCATTCGCAATAGGTGTCGGCGCAATCAAGTATGGCTGGCTTATTCATGCCCGGGATTTCCCCCTTCTCGCCGGCGCGCTGTGGCTCGTCCTGGCGATGCTGCGGAATGAAGGTTGGACAAACGTCAAGGATCGGTCAAGCAGAATTGTGCGCTGCGAAATAAGAGTTTTTGCAACGCATCATTACGATTCAACGAGGCGGTTCGGGATAGAGCGCGCGCAGCGTAGCGGGCGCCCGGCAGTTGCGGATCGCCGCCTCGACATGGCGCGTGCGCTCGGCCTTGAGCGACACGGATGACAGCGCCAAACGCCGCTCACGCGCCACCTCTTCGGCGGTAAAGGGACGCGCGTCCCCCGGGGTGCTTGCCCCGCCCAGCCCGAACACCACGAAGTTGACGAGATCGGCGAGTTGCTGGTTGTCGGTGATGCGGCTGTGCGCGATGTTGGGCAGCCGCAGCAGATAGGCGCGCGTCGCCGGGGTACACATGAAATAGCCGACGCGGTCGCGCAGTTGCGGCAGTTGCGCCGGCGCGGATACGCCCTGCACGCCGTGGCAGCCGCCGCATTGCTCGACATAGTCGGAACGCGCGAGCACCGGATCGGTGATCGCGGCGGGCAGCGGCCGCGCGTCCGGCCGCCCCGCCACGGCACCCGCCGCCACGGTCAACACGCCGAGCGCGAGCAGCGCGCACCGCCATCGCCGCCTCAACACCGTGCCGCCGCCGCCACGCCGCGCACGTTCAGCCGGCCGCGCCGACCAGCACGGCGGTGGAGCAATGATATTCCATGCTCGACGTGCCGAAGCACCAGATCACGTCATTGTTGAGCTGCGGGTTGTAGAGCTGGGTCTCGCGATCGGTATTGTCGCACGGGCACTGGCCGCAGGGCGGTTTGCCGCAGCAATCGCGATAGGCGATCAGATAGGCCTTGCCGTCCGCCGGGTTGATGCAGGTGCCGACCCACGAAACGGGTGACGGCTCCGCCCCCGCGGGGCAGCTATGGATGCCGCCGCCGCAGCAGGTGCACAGCGCGCCATCGATCGCGCAATAGCGCCAATAATCGCACTTCGTATCGTCGGTGATCTGCGCCTTCCGCGCGAAGGCGGTCTTGCCCTCGGGCGAGCGATCGGGCTTGGCGGCCTGCGCGCGGCTGACCGGCAGCAGCGGAAAGGCGGGTGCCGCGACCAGCGCCGCACCGAGGCGGGAGAGGATGCCGCGCCGCGAGGTGCGCCCCGCAAACTTGCGGAGGAATGTTTCGCCGATGGCATCCGCGTCGAAATGCTTCATGTGACTGCCCCCTCTCGAACCGGTTCAGGCCGCCTCAGCCTTCAGCGTCGCCAGATAATCCTGCACGGATCTCACCCCCATCTCGTGCGCGACGACGAGGCTCTCCAGATGCTCGCGGCTGTTGACGAGCCCCTTGGAAAGGATCGTGCCATCGGCATCGAGCAGCACCGCGAAGGGCAGCTTGGCCACGCCGAACGCCTGCCCCGCCTCCGGCCCGTTGACGAACGGATAGGCCTCCAGCCCCTGCTGCGCGACCAGCGCCTTCTGCGCGGCGACCTCATCGTCGCCGACGAAGGTCAGCGCGACCCGCTCATCGCGGGCGAAGGATTTCGCCATCGGGATCATCGCCTTGCACAGCGGGCACGCCGCCGACACGAACATCAGCAAGCGCAGCCCCGCACCCGTAGCCGGGCCGCCGACCAGCGCGTGCGATCCATCGAGCATGTGCGCGGCGATCGGCTTGGACTGGTCCCCCACGGCCAATCCGCCGGCGGTGGTCAGCGCGCCCGCGGGGGCGACGCGCATGTGCAGCACGCCCACCTGCCGCGCGAGCGCCAGCAGCGCCACGCCCATCGCCAGGATGATGATCCAGGAGATGATCTGGGACACGATCAGTGCAGTCATCATCGTGCTTGTCTCCGAAAGGCGGCAGCGGTGGGCGATCGCGTGAGTGCGCCGATCGCGCCGAACAGCAGGTGGCACAGGAAGAAGGCGATGCCGCCGGCGGCCGCGACCGCCCATTGCGCGGCGGAGAGGCCCGGTGCGGGCAGCAGCGCCGCCGGCAGCAGCAGCGCCGCGAAGGTCAGGTTGCGCGCGACCAGCGGCCAGCCCAGCGACTGGTGCAGCCCGGAAAGCCCGCAGCCGCAATCGATATGCGATCGCCCGCGCCGGATGTTGACCGCCATCGCCGCCGCGAAGCCCGTCAGCAGCAGGATCGCGGCCAGCGCCGGAACCCGCCCGAGCCCGGCGATCAGCGCCGCGCCGACCGCCAGTTCGGCATAGGGCAGGATCGACGCCACGACGGGCACCAGCGGCGACGGCAGCACGCGATAATTGGCGACCACCGCCGCCAGCAGCGGGCGATGGCGCAGCTTCGTCCAGCCCGCGACGAGGAAGATCAGGCCGATGCCGATCGCGGCGGCAAGGCCGCATATCGCAAGGCCGGCCGCGCCATCCATGCTCAATTGGCGGTGGCGACGGTGATCAGCCCGCCGCCGGCGTTTTCGATCTTGTGCTTCTCTTCCCAGCTCGTCGCGTCGATGACGATGCCGTTCTTCTTCTCGTCATTGGCGACGATCATCGGCTTGTCGGTCTGCGTCACCTCGATATTGGTGATCGCTTCTTCCAGCGGCAGCCGCTTGACCACCTTCTGCGTCGTCAGGTCGACTTCCCAGATCTCGGTGCCGGGCGCCTTGTGAGACCAATATTCGCCCATGTGCATCAGCACGAACAGCCGGCCGGTGGCGCGGTGCAGCGCCATCACCTGGCGGCCGCCGGGCAGCCAGTTGATCTCCAGCGGCTTGGTCTCGCCCGGGCGGATGCCCGCCGCCGCCTGGATCGAGAAGGGCTTGGCGACCACCACCGTCTCGCCGACCGTCGCGGTGTAGATGAGGCCGGTATAGCTCAGCATCACCGCGCGCTTCTTCGTCGGATCATAGATGTAATTGTCGAAGATCGGATCGTCGGTGGCGGAGAAGAAGGGTTCGGTGCGGCTGATCTGCGGCGTCGCGCCGGCGACCTTCACCGTCGCCAGCGACCCGTCCGAACAGAGCGCGGAAAAGCCGACACCCGGGTTCGGGATCATGCTCGCGCAGCCGGGCAGTTCGATATTCTTGAAGAATTTGCGCTTTGCCAGATCGACCACATTCACCGACGAGGCCGGATCGAGATTATAGACGAAGCCCCATTTGCCATCGTCGCTGACGATGAAGTTGTTCTTGCGCATGCCGATGAGGATGCGGCCCGGGATCGCAATCTCCGACACCAGCTTCATGTCGCGGCTGTCATAGACCGAGACCATATCCTGCCGCGTGCCGCGATTGGCCTTCGACCAGATCGATTCCGCGACATAATAATATTTGCCGGCGGGATCGATCGCAAAGTCGGTGAGCCGGCGCGTCACCACCATGCCCTTCATCTTGCCGCTTTCGGTGTCGAAGATGCTGGTGCCCTCCATGTCCCAGCCGCCGTCGACATAGAACCAGTTGGGGTTGGGCGCCGCCAGCGGCATGACATCCGAGGTTTCGGAGTCGCTGATCGGGTTGGGATCGGTCGCGGGTGCGGGCGCCGGAGCAGCGTGGGCTGCGCCGGCGGCAAGCACGGCCGCGGCGCTGGCGGACAAGATCCGGGCAAGGAAAGCGCTCTTCATCCGCTGATCCCCCTTTTTGCGATGCAGGCCGAATATCGGTCCGGCCGCCGGCGGTCCGCACGATGATTTCGTCCGCATCCCGCCCCGGTGAAAGATTTGACACACGTCCAGGATTGGTCAAGGGGCATCCGCCCCATTTGAGCAACTATTTTTGTGCGCCGCAGCGTGGGTATCAGTCGGCGGGCATGGCCAGCCGCGCAATATCCTCCGACGTGACCGTCATCGCCAGCTCGAGCAGCGATTTGATCGCGAGCGAAGTGAACGCGCCCATCTTGTGCGCCCACGGCTTGGCATGGCCGAGGAAGGGCGTGGATCCCTCCATCGACGCGCTGATGTAAAGCGCCACCGTGTGGACCTCGTCCGCGCTCAGCGCCGGATTCAGTTGCGCGACATATTCTCCGATCACGTCGTGCACACGCTGGTAGAAGGTCCGCACGCGGTCGGCGACGAACTCGTCATGATTGGCGAGCGCCCAGAGTTCGGTGAACAGGTGCGTCGTCCGCTTGGACTGGATATCGTCGAGGCACATGATGATGATGCGGCGCAGCCTTTCCCCGGCATCCAGCCCAGGCTTGCGAACGGTTTCGTCCATCACCCGCGCATAGCCCTCGACCAGTTCGTCGAGCAGCACCTGGATGAGCATTTCCTTGCGGGGGAAATGATAGCTGACATTGCCGACCTTCATGTCGCAACGCGCGGCGATCCGCCGGATCGTGAACGCGGTCGCGCCCTCGTCCACAAGCACGGAAAGGGCCGCCTTGAGGATCGCATCGACCGTTTCGGTGCCGCGCACGTAGACGCCGGGCCGCGGGACAGCGCTCATCTCGTTCATCGGAACAACCTTATCCTGCTCTCCTGCCCGCTGGCCCTAGCCGCCTGCGCCGCTGGTCTCAACCCTTCGCACCTCGTCGGAGGCAAGCATCGCCGCCTGCGCGACGAATAGCGAGCCATAATCATCGAATTCGGGGCACGCCGATCGGGGCTGAACCAAGCCAATCGGATGGGAAATCGCTGGATTACGGCAAATGACGGCGACTGATCAGACCGCAGATTAGGCGTGCCGTATCGTCAGCTCCAAGAAATGCTTTTACGCATTGCAACATATCGAACGGATGCCGCGGACATAAACCGGAAACAATCCTGATCGTGACCTACTGAACTTTCGCGGGTTCCAAGCATACGCGCGAAGCCCCGCTGTCCCCACCCCGAGCCATTTTAAGGGCGTGGACCGCCGGCAACCCTGCGCGAGTATCGAGGAGCGAGTGGTCAACAAACCCGCTGCACGCGCTGTCTCAATCTTTTTGGTCACCGCCGGAACGGAAACAGCCACGCCGCAGGATTGGTCATTTCTCCCCGTGGTAGCTGCCGAACGCCTTGACAGGCGACCAGCCCGGCAAGATTGTCGGCAGCTTCGGCGACATTGCTTCATAATCCTGGGCGCCAAAGACGACCTTGCCGTTCACAACCGTCAAGACCGATGTTACGGATTTGATCTGCTCTTCCGGCACGGAGAAATAATCGCGGTCAAGCAATGCGAAGTCCGCAAGATAGCCAGGGGCAAGGATGCCGAGTTCCGTGTCGGCGTTCATAAACCACGCGGCGCCCCTGGTGAAGAGTTTAAGGGCTTCGACACGGGACAGGCGGTTGTCCTTGGCGAGAATTTCGGACCCGGAGACCGATTTCCCGGTCACCATCCAGCTGATACCGATCCAGGGATCGAACGTGGCCGCCCGGAAGGCATCGGTGGACATGGCCAATGGGATGCCACTATCGACCAGCATGCGCAGACGCGGCGTGAGCAGGGCTTCCTTACGGCTGTGGCTCTTGATGAATGCATCGCCGTGCAGCGCCATCTTGGCGTCCAGAGCGATGCCACCGCCCAGCCTTTTGACCCGAGCAATGTTTTCGGGACTGATCGTCTCGGCATGTTCGAGGCTCCACCGCAGGCCGTCGAGCGGGCTAGCGGCGTTCAGCTTCTCCAGCGCATCGAGGAACGGGGTGATGTTTTCGTTGTAGCTGATGTGCATGCGAAACGGGATCCGCCGTTTTACCAGCTTGGCCACATCCTCTTCAACAAGGCGGCGCATCTTATCGGGCTCGATGACGATCGCCGGCCGGTCGAAATTCTCATGATCGTGGGTTTCCGCCTGCAGCACCTCGCCGGCTCCCCGATACTCGTGCCCATGCGCAAGGGCGGGATAAAGATTGTGGCCGGGGCTGATCGGCGCGATCCTGGTGATCGCGTCGAGCTGAGCGTCCACCATGTTCACCGGGCCGCCTTCGCCGAGTTGCAGAACGACGAAGGGCAGGCGGACGTTGAGACGATTGCCTCGCGCCAGCCCGTCGATCATCCGCTCCGCCTTGGGGTAGCCCCACCGGCTGCCATTGTCGACAACCGAGGTGATGCCGAACCGGTTCAGACCATGGATGCTGTAGACCAACGAACTGACCTCTTCGTCCGGCGTCAGTTGCGGGACCATCGTCTCCAGCGCGACGAAGGTCCATGTGTTGCCGTAGACGATACCGGTGGGCTTTCCGCGACTGTCCTTCTCAAACTTGGTGTCCGGCAGCGCGGGGAAGCGGTCCGTTCCAACGCCCAGTGCCTCCAGTGCGCGCTTGTTCAGAAAGGCGCGATTATAGGCATATTGCACGATCAACGGACGGTTCGGTACGGCTTTGCCAAGCTCGGCCAACGTCGGAAAGCGGTTTTCCTTGAATTGATAGGGTGACCAGCCGCCGATGACTTTGACCCACTGACCATCCGGAGTGCGAGCGGCCTGTTCGCTGAGCATGCTCAGGGCCCGGCTGAGCGTCGGTACGCCATCCCACCTTATGTTGTAGTTGTAGCCGCTGTCATTCAGCACGTGCGAATGAGCGTCGATGACGCCCGGGATCAGGATGCGGCTGTGCGCATCGATCACCACGGTCCTGGCATTTTTAAGTGCGAGAACGTCGGCGTCCGAGCCCACCAGATAGATCCGGCCGTTCTTCACGGCCAATGCCGAAGCATCCGGCTGCGCCAGATTACCCGTATGGATTCTGGCATTGAAGACCACCAGATCAGCGGCCGATTCTTCCGAAGACTGGGCCCGGGCCGCAGAAAACGCCGAAATGGCCGCCAGAGCCACGAATATTTTCTTGATCATGTGATGCCCCAATCTGCTTTCATATTCGCGATCAGCGGCTGAGGATTTGCTCAGCAGGCGCCGGCTCTGCGATCATAGTGTTCGAGTTAGTGCCACCCCGATCTGGTGCCCGATAGTTCGTCAGACCGGGACAAGGTGTCGCAGAAGCGGGAACAGCAGGTTCGGATCCATCATGCATCGATCGCGGATGTTGCTGCTCGCCACGGGTCGCAATCAGCGCGTGCCTGCCGAAGCTTCGGCAACATCGAATTGCAATGGCCCATCAGAGCCACGGCCGGCGGCAGCGCATGCTTCGCTCCTTTGGGCATCGGCATTCCCGCTGCAATGCCGCGTTCCGGAAACTGCAACACAGTTCCACGGAAACCCAGACTACTCCCTACGGCGGGAGGCAATAGGATTCCGACGCAGCTATTCGATCGAAACGGAGGACCACAGTTATGATAGGATTGGAAAATTCAACCGGGATGGCATCGGCGGAGGCGGCTATCGAGAAAGTACTGGCAGCTTACGAAACGGCGTTGAACGCCTCCGATACAAGTACCGTGCTCAGCCTATTTGCGCCCGATGGCGTTTTCATGGCACCGAACAACGCCTCTGCAGTCGGTGCCACGGCGATCCGGCAAGCGTATATGGGCATTTTCCAGGCAATCACCTTCGATACCGAGCTGACGGTGCAGGAGATCGTGCAGATCGCACCCGATTGGGCGTTTGTCCGGACGAACTCGAACGGGCATGTGACCATCAGTGCGATCAACCAGCGTGTCCCCGACGCCAACCATGAACTGTTCGTGTTCCAGAAAGATAGCAACGGCATCTGGAAGATTGCGCGATACTCGTTCGCGACGACGCTGCCACTGCCTCACTAAGCTTAAGGTTCGCGCACCTCGGGATCATTGCCGCGCGTGACGTCATCAGAGCACCAAGGCAACGGTCACGGGGCCGCTTCGGGAAATCCCACACTCTGACTATCAGCCGGATCTCGGATGATGTGCAGCGAGGACCGCATCCGCGCTTCATGGCGATGAGGTCAAGCGCTCTCCGGACGCATCTGACCGCGCGGCTGACCGATGGCCTCACGCTTCGGCGGGCAACGAATCTCCCGCCCCGTAGAGCTCGATCAGCATTTCAGTGAGAATTCTCACTTTTCTTGCGGGATGCGGGCTCGGCGGCCTGACGACGAAGATACCGGCGGGCGGAATCGGAAAGCGCGTCATGATCGGCACCAGCGCTCCGGATCGGATATGCTCCTCGGCGAAGTGGCTTGGCAGATATGCGATCCCTATGCCTTCGAGCGCCGCGGAGACATGCGATATGCCATTGTCCGCTTTGAAGCGACCGTTGGGACGGATCTTCACGATCTTGTCGCCGTCCATGAATTGCCATGTCTCGGTGCCCTGCATGATCGCATCATGATTCAGGACCTCCTCCGGTGTTTCGGGGGCGCCGTGAGCCTCGATATAGGCCGGACTGGCAACGAGCGTGCCATAGGTCGGCCCGACACGCCTGGCGATCATGATCGAATCTTGAAGGAAGCCACACCGGATCGCGCAGTCAAAACCTTCCGCAACCAGGTCCACGAACCGGTCCGTATAGCTGGCATGGATGTTAAGCTCCGGATGGAGCCGGGCCATCTTCGCCAGGACGGGAGCAAAATGTGAGGGGCCGAAGGTGAGCGGGGCTGCAACACGCAACCGGCCACGAAGATTTCCCAAGGGAAGAACCATTTCCCTGGCATTGTCGATCTCGCTGCAGGCACGCGCCGCGTAGTCGCGAAATGTCGCGCCAGCCTCGGTCAGTGCAACGCCGCGGGTGGTTCGCGCCAGCAACTGGATACCCAGATCCTTTTCGAGGCGAGCGAGCTGCCTGCTGACGATCGACTTCGAGACACCAAGCCGGCGCGCCGCCGGCGTGACGCCCAGTGCATCGGCCACCTCCACGAAGGTGCGCAGTTCCTCGATGTCCATCCAGCACTCCCATTCTGCAACACAGAATGTGGTTGCAGAAGCCCGCCTCAGCCCAAATTGCAATGGCATCGTCCGCGAAGACGGGGTCAAGCGGTCGGCGGACTTCACCGTTCGGTGTCCAACACGGGAAAGATAGATCGTCGCGCCTTCGCACAAAGACGCCAAATCCCTTAACCTGCCCGAATGCGCTGCCACCTTCTCGGCGAGCGGCATTATTAGCGCACTGCAACCGCAATCCGTCCCAACGCGTCGACTTCAATCCACTCTACTACCGCACCAACGCCTCCGGAGAATGCCTCGAGGGAGCAGGCCTTGCGGGAGGGCCAGGTCAACCGTTGCGAGCGTCCGCGCCAAGTTTCGAGGACACAATCGGAAATAGCTATGCCGAAGGCATCAATGTGCGTGGCGATGGTAAGTTTAGTTTTATGTCCCCGACACTTCTGAAGTTCATGATGGACCGAACTACCGCTGAAATTGTCGAACGATGTGCGTTAGGGGGGTGTTGAGGGCGCGTTGGGGGTGCGTACGGGGGGTGCTGGCCGCCCTTCCGCCCCTACTGGCTTGTCGTCGCGCTCACCGACCTCGCCCGGAGTTGACAGGAAAGCTGTGGCCGCTCCCCGGCGCCCCCGGTTGGAACCGACGATTCACGGCAGCCGGGGGAGCAGCCATGCGATGGCGCCGGGTACCATCGGCGATATCAGCCCGCGCGCCCGGTCGGCAACAAGGAGATTGCGATGATGACGACCATGACCAAGCCGGTTGCCGGGATCTCCGGAATGATCGGCCGCAAGAGGCTGGCGCACCCGCGGCCCACCGCAACGCCAGGCACCGGGGAACACGTGGTGGCGGCGGTCGGCGGCCACCACCTGTCTCTCACCCCCTCGGGCGCAGGATCAGGCACGTTTCGCTGTAACCTTTGTCACCTTCGCGCGCCCCTGGCCCCTCCCGCAAGTGGAAGGGGGACCGGTCAACAGTCCAGCGTGGTCTCGCGTTCCCAGCTCGTCAGGTGGCGGACATAGTCGTTCCACTCGCCAAACTTGAGCTTGAGGTAGCTCGGCACGAGCGGCCCCAGCGCGTTCTTCAGGTCCGAGGCTTCCAGTGCGCGGAGCGCGTCGAGCAGGTTGAGTGGCAAAGTCTTTACGCCGGTGACGGTATGACCCTCCGTATACATGTTGATGTCGAGCCGAGGGCCGGGATCGCGCTGCTGCTCGATGCCGTCGAGACCGGCCGCGAGGACGGTGGCGCCCATCAGATAGGGGTTGGCGGCACCATCGGCGAGGCGGAGTTCGAAGCGGTCGCCCTCGGGCACGCGCACCATGTGGGTGCGGTTGTTGCCCGTCCACGTCACCGATTGCGGCGCCCAGGTCGCGCCCGAGGTGGTGCGCGGCGCGTTGATCCGCTTGTAGCTGTTGACGGTGGGGTTGAGGAACGCCGCCAGCGCATCCGCTTCGCGAACAGGTCCGGATCGGCCGGGGTCATGTCCAGCCAGGTCGCGAAGCCGGCGAACCCCGCCCCGGCCTTCTGCATGCCGCCGATCGCCTGTGCGGGCACCAGCTTCGCGCGCTGGTTGCCGAAGAGATCGGTGAACGAAATCAGGAAATATTTGATCCCCAGCTTACGCGCTGCCGCTTCAAGGTCCTGCGCCATCGAATGTCCTCCCGATCAGCGCGCCGACCCGCGATAGAGCAGCGGACGTTGCTGGTTGGCCCGGAGGCAGAGTCCGGTTTCGGGCGGTGCATCGGGCGGCCCAGACGGCGAGGTGTGGCGCATAGCCGACATCCATGTGCGAAGATCGCGCGGAGGAATTCGCGACCAACTGCATCAGTCAGCATCGAATGAACCGTGACCGAACCAAGTTCGGGTTATCGCTATTCCCAGGAAATGATAGTGCGCAATCCGCGAAAGAATCGAAGCCGAAGTTGCTGCGCTCGGCCTCGACATCATCGGCCCACTGCGCCCTGACAGGTGACAGGGTACCATTCGACCGCCTGCGCCTATTCCGATCGTTCGAGATAGACCCAGGGCCGCCGCTCCTCATCGGCGTGGCGGAAGGCTTCGATCTCGGCGCGTCGCTTGAAGGTCAGTTCGATCGCATCCTTGCCTTCGAGCAGCATCTCACGCGATTCGTCTTCCAGCGCGAAATTCCAGCGCTCTGCGCCGAAGGCCACCAAGCCCTTTTCGAGATCGACCTCGACCGTCGCCGCTTCATCCGCGTCCACTCCGGCGGCGATCGCTTCCACCACCGCGCGCGGAAGTTCGACGGGCACGATGCCGTTGCGGATGCAGTTGCCGCGGAAGATCGGGTTGAAGCTGGGGGCGATGATCGCGCGGAAGCCTTTTTCGGCGAGCGCCCAGGCGGCATGCTCGCGGCTCGATCCGCAGCCGAAATTCGCACCGCCGAGCAGGATCGCGGCATCGCGATAGCGCGGCTGGTTCATCACGAAATCGGGATTGGGATCGCGCCCGCCGACGGTGCTGTAGCGCCAGCCAGCGAACAGCCCGTCCGCCAGCCCCTTCTTGGAGACCGACTTCATCTCCCGCGAGGGGATGATCGCATCGGTATCGATATTGTCGCGGACCAGAGGCAGCGCGACGGCGGCGAGGCGGATGAAAGGTTGCGCGCTCATGCTGCCCCCAGGCGGCGGGGATCGGCGATCATGCCCGCGATCGCGGAGGCGGCGACCGTTTCGGGCGATGCGAGATGCGAGCGCGTCTCGGGGCCCTGCCGGCTCTCGAAATTGCGGTTGGTGGAGGTGACGACGCGCTGGCGGTGGCCGAAGCTCTCTCCGCCGGCGAAGAAGCACATCGAGCAGCCCGCCTCACGCCATTCGAAACCGGCGTCGAGGAACACGCGGTCAATCCCTTCGGCTTCCGCCGCCGCCTTGACGCGGGTAGAGCCGGGCACGCAGATCGCCTTCACATGCGGTGCCACATGCCGACCCTTGAGCACCGCGGCGGCGCGGCGCAGATCCGACAGGCGGGCATTGGTGCAGGATCCGATGAACGCCGCGTCGATCGGCAGCGCTTCGAGCGGCTGCCCCGCTTCGAGCCCCATATAGGCCAGCGCGCGATCATAGGCGGCGCGGGTGTCACGCGAACCGGTCGCCTCGAACGCGGGCACGGCCTGGCCGATCGGCACCGCGTGTTGCGGGCTGGTGCCCCAGGTGACCATCGGCGCGACATCGGCAGCGTCGACGACATGGTCGACATCGAACACGGCATCCTCGTCCGACCGCAGCGCGCGCCAGTCCCCAAGCGCGGTATCCCAGTCGGCGCCTTTGGGCGCATAGGCGCGGCCCTGCAGATAGGCGAACACCGTCTCGTCCGGCGCGATGATCGCCGAAAAGGCGGCCATCTCGGTCGCCATGTTGCACAATGTCAGCCGGCCCTCGACGTCGAGAGCGCGCACCGCTTCGCCGGCATATTCGAGGATGCAACCGTTTGCGCCGGCGGCGCCGAAGCGCGCGAGCATGTGGAGTGCGAGATCCTTGGGCGTCACTCCGAGCCCGAGCCGGCCCTCGACCGCGATCCGCATCGTCCGCGGCTTGCGCACGCGCAAGGTGGAGGTGGCGAGCGCATGTTCAGCCTCGGTCGAACCGATCCCCCAGGCGAGCGCGCCCATCGCGCCCTGCGTGCAGGTGTGGCTGTCCGGGCAGACCAGGCTGACGCCGGGCAGCACGATCGCCTGTTCGGGCGAGATCACATGGACGATTCCCTGGCCGATATCGCCGATGTCGAACAAGGTCAGCCCGGCCGCCTGCGCGGCCTTGCGGGTCGCAGTGATGAACTGGGTGCCGGTCGGCATGATCGTGCGATCGCTGCGGCCGGGCAGCGTGTCGACGATATGGTCCATCGTCACGAAGGTCTGCGCCGGGGCCATCACCGGCCGCCCCGCCTCGGCCAGGCTTTCCAGCGCGACGCTGCCGGTGCGCTCATGCAGCATCACCCGGTCGATCAGCAGCAGCGCCACGCCGTCGCCCAGATCGGCGATGGCGTGCGCATTCCAGATCTTGTCGAACAGCGTCAGGCCCATCTCAGCCGATGCTCCCCGCCGCGCGCATCTCTGCCATCCGCTCGGGCGTGAAGCCGAGTTCGGTGAGCAGCGCATCGCCATCCGCGCCGATCTGGGGAATGTCCCGCTGCAAGTCTAGCCGCTGGCCGTCGATCTCCACCGGCAGGCCGGGAAGTCGGGTCGGCGTGCCGTCGGGAAGGTTGAGGTCGAGCAGGCCGCCGGCGTTGAGGTGGGAATCGTCGAACAGATCCTCGGGCCGGGTGATCGGCGCGAAGGGCAGGCCGATCGTCTCCAGCTTCGCGACGAGATCCTCACGACGCATGGTGGCGAACAGCGCGCGCACCTGCGGCAGGATGATGTCGCGGGCCAGCACGCGCTGGTTGTTCTTCGCATAATCGGCATTGTCGCCGAGTTCGGTCAGCCCGAACGCGGTGCAGAAGGCCGCCCATTGCTGGTCGCTGACGACGCCGACAAACAACTGCTCGTCGGGCAGCATCGTATCGAACACGTCGTAGATCGCCCAGGCGGAGATGCGGACGGGCATCGGCGCCGCCGCCTTGCCGGTCACCGCCTGCTGCGCCATGTGCTGGCCGACAAGGAAGGCGGTTGTCTCGTAGAGCGAACAAAGCACCTCTCCGCCCTTGCCGGTGCGGTGGCGCCGTTCCACCGCGGCGAGGATGCCGATCACGCCGAACATGCCGCCCGTGATGTCGATCACCGAAGCGCCCGCACGCAGCGGCCGGCCCGGGGGGCCGGTCATATAGGCGAGGCCGCCCATCATCTGCGTCACCTCGTCCAGCGCGGTGCGCTTTTCATAGGGGCCCGAGAGGAAGCCCTTGGCGGAGCAATAGATGAGGCCCGGATTAGCCTCGGCCAGCGTCTCGTAGGAGAGGCCGAGCTTGGCGAGCGTGCCGGGGCGGAAATTCTCGATCAGGATATCCGCTTCCTCCGCCAGCCGGCGCGCGACGGCGAGGCCGTCCGCGGACTTGAGGTCGAGGCAGATGCTGCGCTTGTTGCGGTTGAACATCGGGAAATAGCCGGCGCCGGAGCCCAGCAGTCGGCGGGTCTGGTCCCCGCCGACCGGCTCCACCTTGATCACTTCGGCGCCAAGATCGCCAAGAATCACGCCGACCGCAGGGCCCATCACCATATGGGTAAATTCCACGACTTTCAGGCCGGCGAGCGGCAACGCGTCCTTGTCCATCTTGATTCCGTTTATGGCCCCACGCCTTGTATGGCGCGACTTATTTGATATAGAAATAGGACAAATAAGGCAACAGAGTCGGAATGCACAGCAGATGAGCGCCATGGACGGCATCGACATCCTCGTCAGCGAGGTCGGCCCGCGGGACGGGCTGCAGAGCATCACCCCGATCATGCCCATCGAGGCGAAGAAGGCGTGGATCACCGCCGAAGCCGCGGCCGGCGTGCGCGAGATCGAGGTGGGCAGCTTCGTGCCCGCCAAGATCCTGCCGCAGCTTGCCGACACGCGTGAAGTCGTGGCGCACGCCCTCAAGATTCCCGGCCTGACGGTGGCCGTGCTCGTGCCCAATGCCCGCGGTGCCGAAGCGGCGCTGGAAGCGGGCGCGCACAAGATCACCCTGCCCCTCTCGGTATCGGAGACGCATTCGCTGCGCAACCTGCGCCGCACCCATGTGCAGGTGCTGGAGGAAGCGCGCAGCATCGCCGGCATGATCGCCGCGCTGCCCGCCGAGCGCCGTCCGCATTTTGAGGGCAGCCTTTCCACCGCCTTCGGCTGCACATTGGAAGGTGCGATCCCGGATGCGCAGATCGCGCGCCTCGCCGAAGGGCTGATGGCGGCGGGCTGCGACGAGGTTGGCCTTTCCGACACCACGGGCTATGCCGATCCGGCAGCGGTCAAGCGGCTGATCGCGCTGGTGCGCGGCACGGTTGGCGATGGGGCGCTCACCGGCATCCATCTGCACAACACCCGCGGGCTCGGCCTTGCCAACGCGCTCGCAGCACTCGAATGCGGGTTGACGACGCTGGACAGTTCGCTGGGCGGCCTCGGTGGCTGCCCGTTCGCGCCCGGCGCATCGGGCAATATCGTCACCGAGGATCTGGTGTTCATGCTGGAGGCGATGGGCCTCCGCACGGGCATCGACATCGAGCGGCTGGTGGCGGTGCGGGAAATCCTGGCGGCTGCGGTGCCCGGCGAGCCGCTCTACGGCTTCATTCCGGACGCGGGGGTTCCGCTGGGGTTCAACAGGGCGGCGGACGGCCAGCCGATCAAGGAGGTAGCATGACGATCATCGGCACGAAGATGGTGTGTGAGGACAAGACGGCACGCCAGCTCTTCGAAGAGGTGATGGCCAACCCCGCGCGGCGCAAGTTCGGCTTCGGCGAGAAGCTGGCGATCGTGAATGTCGACTTCCAGCAGGCCTACACCCGGATCGACATGTTCAAGACGGCTTATGAGACCGATCCGCGCCAGATCGAATATACCAACACCCTCTCGCGCCTCGCCCGCGCCAAGGGCATGCCGGTGATCTGGAGCCATGTCGCCTACAAGGACGATGCCGGCGACGCCGGCGTGTGGGGCACGCGCACCAACACCGAGGATTCGCTGCAGAACATCAAATATGGCAGCGAGCGCCACGCCTTCGATCCGCGCTGCGAGATCGACGCGAACGACCTGCAATACACCAAGCGCATGCCCTCCGCCTTCTTCGAGACGCCGCTCAATTCCTATCTGCGCTGGCACAAGGTGGATACGGTCGTGGTGACCGGCGGCAGCACCTCCGGCTGCGTGCGCGCGACCGCGGTGGATGCGCTTGCCTATGGCTTCCGCGCGATCGTGCCGATCGAGACCTGTGCGGACAAGCATGAGAGCTATCACTTCGCCAACCTCACCGACCTCCAGCTCAAATATGCCGATGTCGAGCCGGTGCAGACCGTGATCGACTGGCTGGAGGCGCGTTGATGCGCGAGGGGGAGGCCGATCCCGGCCTGTACGACTTCCGCCCCTATCGCGACCGCGCGAAGATCGCTTGGCCGGAAGGCAAGACGGTTGCGGTCTGGGTATCGCCCAACATCGAATTCTATGAACTCGATCCGCCGGCGAACCCGCACCGCAAGAGCTGGGCGAAGCCGCACCCGGACGTCGTCGGCTACAGCCACCGCGACTATGGCAACCGCGTCGGCCATCAGCGTCTCGTCGATGCGATGGAGCGGCACGGCTTCAAGGGATCGGTGTCGCTGTCGATCGCGATGTGCCAGCACCATCCCGAGATCGTCGAGCAAGTGAACGCGCTGGGCTGGGAATTCTTCAGCCATGGCGCCTACAACACCCGCTATTCCTATGGGATGGACGAGGCGCAGGAGCGCGCGCTGATCGAGGATTCGATTCAGACGGTGCGCGCCGCGACCGGGCAGACGATCAGGGGCTGGCTCGCCCCCGCCCTCACCCACACGCCGCGCACCCTGGACCTGATCGCGGAATATGGCCTGACCTATACCTGCGATCTCTATCATGACGACCAGCCGGGGCCGGTGCATGTGAAGACCGGCAAGCTGATCTCGATGCCCTACAGCCTCGAGGTCAACGATCATTACGGCTTCTCGGTCTACAATATGAGCCCGCGCGCCTATGCCGAGACTTTGATCCGTCAGTTCGAGCGGCTTGCGGCCGAGGGCGAGGCCTCCGGCACGGTGATGTGCATTCCGCTGCACGCCTATCTGGTCGGCCAGCCGCACCGCATCGCGCCGTTCGAGGAGGTGCTGCGCCACATCGCCGCCGACGGCCGCGCGTGGATCACCCGCTCCGGCGACATCGCCGAGCATTATCTCGCCAATTGCTACGATGCGGCGGCGGCCGATGCGGCCCGCTATGCCAGGGAGGCCCGCTGATGGCGCTTGATCCCGCCTATCTCGACTATCCGAAACGCCACCACGGCATGGACCATGATCATTATCGCTGGTCCAACCTGTTCGAGCGGCCGCCGGTCACCTGGCCGAACGGCAAGCGCGTCGCGCTGTGGATTCTGGTCAACCTCGAATGGTTTCCGATCACGCCGGAAGACAAGCCGTTCCGTGCGCCAGGCCACATGCAGACCGCCTATCCGGACTATCGCCATTACACCGCGCGCGAATATGGCACGCGGGTGGGCTTCTATCGCCTGCTCGACGCCTTCGCCAAGGTCGGCGCGCGGGTATCGGTCGCGGTCAACGCGGCGATCGCCGAGCGCTATCCCTCGATCATCGCCGACATCGTCGCGGGCGGGCATGAGATCGTCGCCCATTCGACCGACATGAACGCGACCATCGCCAGCGGCATCGACGAAGCGGTGGAGCGCGACCTGATCCTGCGTTCGCTGGATACGCTGGAGAAGGTTTCCGGCACGCGCCCGCGCGGCTGGCATTCGATCGCGCGCTCGCAATCGTTCAACACGCCGCGGCTGCTGGTCGAGGCGGGCCTCGACTATATGTGCGACTGGGTGAACGACGAACTGCCCTATCGCTTCGCAACCGAGGCCGGCGAGATCGTCAACCTGCCGCTCAACCATGAGCTTTCGGACCGGCAGATCCTGGTCAACCAGCAGCATTCGGTTGATGGCTATGCCGAACAGATGCGCGACGCCTATGCGCTGCTCGACAGCGAGGCGAACCGCTTCGGCGGCCGCATGCTGCCGCTGAACCTGACGCCCTACATCATCGGCCTGCCCTATCGCATCGACATCTTCGAGGTTCTGCTGACCGATCTCGCCGCAAGGTCGGGCACGTGGGTCGCACGCGGCGACGAGATCGTGGACGCGGCGCGGCCGGCGCTGGGCTGACCCAGCCGGGCATCCGCTGACGGACGAAATTAAGGCTGCGAGCGGACGCCGCGCCCGCCTGGATTACCGGGCGGGCGCGGCGAGGCTCAACCGCCGAGCTTCTTCAGTGCAATCGGCCGGCGCGGGATCGTGACCGTCTTCTGCCGCGTGTAGAAGGCCTCGCAAGCGGCACCGCCATCCGCGCCGACGCCCGAATCCTTGTAGCCGCCGAACGGTGCGCGCAGTTCGCGCATCATCGGCGTGTTGCACCACACGATGCCCGCCTCGATCCGCTCCTGCGCCTCCATGATCCGCGCGATGCTCTGCGACCAGACGTACGAGACCAGCCCGAAGCGGCTTGCGTTGGCGATGCGATAGGCTTCCTCGTCGGTGTCGAACACGATCAGCGCCGCGAACGGCCCGAAAATCTCCTCCTGGCAGACGCGCGCATCGTTGGAGGAGGCGCGGACAACGGTGGGCTCGACATAGCAGCCGCGCTCGAACTGCGGGGCGCGGCGGCCGCCGGTGAGCAGCGCGTCGCCCGATCCCGCCTCGGGCACGAAGCTCAGCACATGCTGCATGTGGCGTTGCGAGACGAGCGGGCCGATCTCGGTCGACAGATCGAGCGGATCGCCGACGCGGATCTTGCGCGTGCGCTCGACGAACGCCTCAATAAAGCGATCGGCGATGCCGCGCTGGACGAGGATGCGTGAGCCGGCGAGGCATTGCTGGCCATTGTTGGTGAAGATGCCGAGCAGCGCGCCATCGACCGCAGCCTCGAAATCGGCATCGTCGAAGATGATGTTGGCGGATTTGCCGCCCAGTTCCACCGTCGCCGGCTTCAGCAATTCGCCGGCGGTGCGCATGATCACCCGGCCGGTCGGCGTGCCGCCGGTGAAGGTGACGACATCGACGCCGGGGTTGCGGATCAGCCGGTCCCCGGTGGTGGCGCCGCGGCCGTTGACGAGGTTGACGACGCCCTCCGGCAGCCCGGCCTCGCCGAGCAGCGCGACCAGCCGGCTGATGCCCAGCGGCGCCTGTTCGGAGGGCTTGAGAACGCAGCTATTGCCGAACGCGATCGACGAGGCGATCTTCATCGATCCCAGCGCAAGCGGCGAATTCCACGGCGAGATCAGCGCCGCGACGCCCACCGGTTCGCGCCGCACGAAGGTGAGATAGTCGGGATTCTGTTCGTAGAGGTCACCGACGCTCTGGCCGATATAGTCGGCGAAGAAGCGGAAATTGTCGGCGGCGCGCAGGATCGAGCGGTTGCGGAGCTGGCTGCGCGGAATGCCGGTGTTGGCGGTCTCGATGTCCGCCAGTTCGTCGGCGGCGCCGTCGATCAGCTCAGCGCATCGCCGCAGCACCGCTTGGCGCTTGTCGACCGCCATCTTGCGCCATGCGCCATCGTCGAACGCGCGGCGCGCGGCGGCGACGGCGCGGTCCACCGTCGCGCCGTCGGCTTCGGGCAACTCGGCGATCAGGCTGTCGTCGGCGGGGTTGATCACGGGAATCGGCGCGTCGCCGGTGGTGATCGTCTCGCCGGCGACCAGCGCGGTTATAACTTCGGTCACTAGTCTCTCCCCGAAACGGCAACGCGGCAGCGCGCGCGCCAGGCTTGGCCCGGCGCCCCGGCCGGATCGATCGGATCGCCCAGGCCGAGCCGCGCGCACAGCGCGGCGGCGAGGCACAGGTTGGACGAAAGCAGCGGCACGCCGATGTCGACATCGGCAATCAGCGGCAGCGAGGGCATGCCGGTGCCGCTGAGCAGCACCGCATCGACACCGGCCAGATCGGCGTGCGCGAGCGCGGCGCCGGCATCGGCGCTGCCCAGCGCATAGATGCCGCGCGTATCGCCACCGGGGCCGAGATCCCCCGCGGTGCCGGTCGCGGCGACCTCATAGCCGCGGCCTTCCCAATAACGGACTGCGGCGGTCGCGAGTTCGGGCGGATAGGGCGAGAGCAAGGCGATGCGCCGCGCCCCGATTCGGCTCAACGCAAGGTCGATCGCGTCGGCGGCGGTGACGATCGGATAGCCATAGCGATCCTCGCAGAAGTTGAGCACCGCGCGCTCGTCCCCGCCATTGACCAGATAGGCGGAGGCGGTGCAGCCGAACCCGAACACGTCGGGGCGGAAGCTGTCGAACGCGGTGAGCTGCTCGCACAGCCCGAGCAGATAGGCGCGCAGCCGATCTGCCGGCGATGCCGCGCTGCTGGTGAGCCGCAGCACCGTCAGGCTCGTCGTCGGCGGCATCAGGATGCGCAACTCGGTCTCGACCGTGGGGTTGGCCTGCGGCGTGCCGACGCCGATCCGCCCCGCGCGGCCATAATCATAACCGCCGACCATCAATCGATCGCCGCCGCGCGGCGCAGGCCAGCGATCATCGAGCTGCGCAGCAGATGCTCGCGCGCCGCTTGCCGATCGCGTGCCGTCTTCTGCAGCGCCGCCAGCATCTCCTGCCGCTTGGCTCCGTCCCGCTCCTGCATCCGCGCGCGGTTGCGGTCCGCCTGCGCCAGCACCTCCTGCTCGGCGATCGGCCGGCGGCGGCGGGTGTAACGATCGAGCAGGTCGAGCGATGCGCCCGCGCGGATCTCGGCGAGCGTCGCGACCAGTTCGAACGCGTCATGGACGCCGCCGTTCATGCCCATGCCGCCCGAAGGCGAGTTGAGGTGCGCGGCGTCGCCCGCCAGCACCACGCGGCCGCGGCGATAATCCTCGGCGATGCGCATGTGGATGCGATAGGCACGCGTCTCCAGCACCTCATGCCCGGCGGGATCGGGCGCGATTTCCTGAAGCTTGCGCGCGATGCTTGCCGGCTGCAGCCCATCCTCGATCGTCTCGTCATGATCGGGATAGAGGCTGCAGCGCCAGAGATGCGGCAGCCGTAGCAGGCTGAAGGTGCCGCCCGCCTTCCAGACATAGTTGACGTTGGAGAGGTCGGGCAGCCGCTCATGGAAAGGGAAGCTGGTCGTCGCGAGGATCGTCGTCTCGGGATAGGTCTTGCCCTCGAACGCGATCCCAGCCTCGCGCCGGACGACGCTGCGCGCGCCGTCCGCACCGATCAGGAAGCGTGCGGTGAAGGCCTGCGGTTCGGCATCTTCGGACGCGTCGGCGGGCCGCGCGAGCAATGTCACACCATCCTCATCCTGCCGGAGGCCGGTGGCGCGCATGCCCAGCAGCACGCGGCCGTTGCGATCCTGCGCCAGCCGGTCGAGCAGCAGGGCGCACAGTTTCGACTGTTCGCATTGCAGCCGGAACGGATGGTCGGTGTCCCCCGCAATCGCGGAGAGATCGAACTCGGCGCGTTCGCCGGTCTCATGCATGCGGATCTGCCAGGTCGGGCTGCGCAGCCCTTGCGCGACGAGCGGCTGGGCCAGCCCGAAGCGGTCTAGCAGGTCGAGCGTCGGCGGGTGGAAGGTAGACGCGCGCAGGTCTGTCGCCAACACCGCCTCTTCGGCAATCAGCGTCCAGGCTATGCCATGCTGGCCGAGCAGGAAGGCAGCCGTCAGCCCCACCGGCCCCGCGCCCACGACGATGACTTCGCTGTCCATGTCCACCCATCGGTAAGAAACGATTTATTTGTACTATCTCTAATAGTAATCGGCCCATGCAAGCGGATTTTGCACGGGACCAGAAACCTTCGGGATAAGCGCATTGGGCGATTGCTGGCGGGCGATCCGGGTGATACGCTCCGATTCGGAACACTGTTCTGCATTTCAGAACAGCCGAGAATGGTCGTCCAACGAGAGGGTCGCAATGCAAGATCGCACCATCCCCAATTCGACGATCGCGGACATCGAGGCGGTCACCCATGCCACGCATGACGAGGTCGCGCGCCAGCGCTTCTGCAGCGTGCTGCGTCGCCATGCGATCCAGGATTTCGCCAACGCGCTGGAGAGCGACTATCGCGGCCGCGTCGCGCCGAAGCTGCCAGCGGCGCCCGAAAGCTGGCGCGAGATCGACCGCGCGATGGAGAAGGAAGCGAGCTACCGCTTCTATTCCACGCTGCGCTATAACGCCCAGGAGATGTGCTTCCTTTCGGTGCAGCCCGAGGTGGAACGCGGCCTTCCCGAGCTGGTCGCCGTCGCGCGCGACGCCGCGGAACGCAATCCGGCCGGCGGCTCGCTGACGCTTGATCCCGCGTTCGAGGTGCCCGCCTATGTCTCCACGCTCGACGTCCATCTGACGCCGGGCTGCTTCCACAGCGAATTCACCGCGGATGATGTCGCGCAGGGCGCGGTGGTCAATCTCGGCGCACGCGTCTTCACGGCGCAGCAGAGCCACCGTTCATGGGGCGGGGTCGCCCGCGTCATCAGCCGCTGGATCAAGGCGACCTATCCCGACGTCCGCCCGCTGCGCATGCTCGATATCGGCACGACCTCGGGCAAGAATCTGCTGCCCTATGTTGAGGCATTCGGGGGCGTCGAGGCACATGGCATCGATGTCGGCGCGCCGCTGCTGCGCTATGGCCATGCCGTGGCCGAGCATCATGGCCTGCCGGTGCACTTCAGCCAGCAGAATGCCGAGCGGACGAATTTCCCGGACGGCCATTTCGACCTGATCGTCTCCAGCTTCTTCTTCCACGAGATCCCGGTGTGGGCGACGAAGAAGGTGCTGGCCGAGTGCCAGCGACTGCTGAAGCCGGGCGGGCTGATGGTGCACCAGGAACTGCCCGCGCACGATCTGGTCGACGCCTGGGAGAATTATTTCTGGAACTGGGACACGCGGAACAACAATGAACCGGCCTACACCGCGTTCCGCAGCCAGGATCCGATCGAGCTGATGGCCAATGCCGGCTTCGACCGGGCGGCGAGCTTCGCGCACATTCTGCCGGACATCAACGCCTATCCCGATCGCGCGTCCGCCTTCGCGTGGGACGAGCCGGGCCGGCCGCGCCACGGCAAGGGCGGCTGGTATGTGTTCGGCAGCCGCAAGCCCGCCTGAGCCGGCAGCACCATCACCACACTGACATTCTGAAACACCCGGCGGGGCAGGGCCCGCCGCATCGGGGGATTGCGACGTGATACTCGACAGACATGGCGCCGGCTACCGCTGGTACGTCGTCATCCTCCTGCTGCTGATCTTCATCCTTTCCTATTTCGACCGCTTCATCCTCAGCCTGCTGGTTGAGCCGATCAAGGAAGCGCTGAAGCTCAGCGATTTTCAGATCGGGCTGTTGCTGGGACCGGCCTTTTCGCTGTTCCACATTATTGTCGCGATCCCGCTAGGCTGGTACGCCGACCGCTCCAACCGCAAATATCTGCTTATCGCGGGCATCCTGCTGTGGTGCACGATGACGGCGGGCAGCGGCCTCGTCGCGACCTTCCTGCCCCTGTTTCTGATGAGGCTCGGCCTCGGCCTCGGCGAAGCGGTGGTCAGCCCCTGCTCCGTCTCGATGATCAGCGATTATTTCGATCGCAAGGAAAGGCCGCGCGCGATCAGCGTCTATATGGCTGGCCCCTATCTGGGTGCGGGCCTGGCCTTCCTGCTCGGCGGCTTCCTCGTTCGCGAGCTTCAGGAACTCGGCCATGTCACCTGGCCGCTGTTCGGCACGCTGGCACCCTGGCAGGCAACCTTCGTGCTCGTGGGCATCCCCGGCTTCATCTTCGCCGGGCTGATGATGACGGTGCGTGAACCGCAGCGGCAGGAAAAGACCGCCATCGGTCGCAACGGATGGTACGCCTTCCAATATATCTTCGCGCGCTGGCGCGGTTTCGGCTCGCTGTTCGTCGGCTCAACCTGCAATTTTGCGCTGAGTGCGCTGACCCTGTGGAACGTGCCATTGTTCTCGCGCGTGTGGGGCTGGGGCGTGGCCGAAACCGGCCTTGTCACCGGCGCATTCTATTTCACCGCGGGGCCGATCGGCACCGCGGTCGCGGTGTGGGCGCACAAACAACTGGGTCCGAAGCATGTCGATGCCTCGATGCGCGTGCTGCTGCTCGGCCTGCTGATCTGCGTGCCAGCAAGCGCGCTCTACCCGGTGATGCCGACGCCGGAGATCGCGGTGATCTTTATGTTCATCGCCTTCATCGGCAAGTCGGTGGCGACCGCGGGCGGCCCCGCATCGATGGCATTGATCACGCCGGGCGAAATCCGCACCCAGTCGATGGCGATCTTCAACACCGTCATCTCGCTGATCGGCCCATTGCTCGGCCCACCGATCATCGGTGCGGCCACCGACCTTTCGGGCGATCCCAAAAATATCGGCATCGTACTCACCGGCTACGTGATCCTGCTTGGCGCACCGGCGATTTTGATTACATGGCGCGGACTGACATATTATCGCCAGGCGGCGCATGATCTGGACGCATCGCTCGCATCGTCGAAGGGTTGAGTAGCAGTATGGACAAGACGATCGTGAAGGGCATGTCGGTGCTCGAGGCGCTGATCGCAGCGCCCGAGCCGATGGGCGTGTCCGAACTGGCGCGCCAGGTGGGGCTGACCAAGAGCAATATTCACCGCTATCTGCAGACCTTCGTCGGCCTCGGCTATGTCTCCAGCATGGACGGCCGTTATTCGGCGACGCTCAAGGTATGGCAGCAGGGCTCCAAGGTGATCGAAAGGCTCGACATTCGCCGCTCGATCCGCCCGATCATGGACCGGCTGGCGCGCGCCACGTTGGAAACCGTCCACCTCGCCATCTCGGCCGGACCCGACGTGATCTATGTCGACAAGTCCGAGGGCGTCCATTCGGTGCGCGCCTTTTCCGAGATCGGCGAACGCGCACCGACGCATTGTTCGGCGACCGGCAAGGTCTTCCTCGCCTATCACCCGACCGCGATGCAGGAAACGCTGGCCAAGTCGCTGCGCTATTATACGCCGCGCACCATCGTCGACCCCGATGCGCTGATCGCCGCCGCGGAGGAGGTTCGCGCCTCCGGCATCGCGATCAACCGCGGCGAATGGGAAGTCGCGGTCGGCGGCATCGCCGCGCCGGTGTGGGGGCCCGACGACCAGATCATCGCCGCAATGGGGCTGACCTTGCCGCTCGTCCGCTTCACCGAAGATGGGGCCGCAACCTTGATCGCGCAGATCCGCGCGGCGGCGGCGGAAGCCTCCCGCTCGCTGGGTGCGTCGACGCGGCTGATTGCGGAGGATCGCCTCGTCGCGTGACGATGTAAGAAACTTCCCTCTCCCCAAGGGGAGGGGGGCAATTCGGCGCCCTTCTCTAGCCGCAACCCGTTACCGCTTCACCGCCTCCCGTAGGAACTCCGCGGCGATATCCGACCAGCGCGCGGGCTCGACCATCAGCATATGCGCCGAACCGTCGGAGAATTTCTCGTATCGGAAGTTCGGTTTCATTGCCCCCGTCCGCTCGTCGATCGCGTTAAGGGCATCCTTGCCGTCGGACAGCACCAGCAGCGGCGCTTCGATCCGCTTGAGGTCGCCGGCCATGTCATTGGCATAGACCGCTTCGTGCGCCACGTCCGACGCACCGGCGAGAAACATATTCAGGGTCGACCAGTTGATCGTCGCGAGGTTGCGCGGATAGGCGCCCTGCGCCTTGAACAGCTTGTCGTAATAGGCGCTGAGATGGCTGCCGTCGGGCTTCAGCGAGAGATCCGGGTGCGGCAGCGCGCGGCGCTGGGCGCGCTCGGCATCGTTGTAATTGGGCGCACCGTGGAGGATCACGCCGGTTACCCGGTCGCCATGGCGCGCAGCGAAGGCGGCAACGATGGCGGCACCGGTGTGGTGACCTGCGAACGCCGCCTTGCGGATGTGCAGCGCGTCGAGCACCGGCAGCATGTTCTCGGCATAGGCGGCGATCGTCGGCTTGCCCGCCGGCGCATCGGACATGCCATAGCCCGGCGTGTCGATCGCCAATGTGCGAATGCCGCGCGCCGCGAGGCAGGGCTGGATGTCGGCGAATTCGATGATCGACCATGGCGTCTGGTGGATCAGCACCAGCACAGGCCCGTCCTCGGGCCCCATAAGCCGATAATGCACCTGCCCCATCGGCGTGGCGGCATAGCCCTTGCCGCCCTTGAGCACGCCCAGCCCGTCCCACCGCGAATCCTGCGGAGAGGGCGGCACGCAACGCTCGGCGCGCACAGTCGGCGGCTCGGCCGCATCCTCAGCGGCGGCGGGGCCCGCCAGCACCATCGCCATCAAACCGGCCGCGACCGTCACTTTGAACATTTCACCACCCCATGTTCTATTATTCGGAACAACGTTCCAATATGCAGCGTGATTGTGATGGGGTACCGAGTCAATGCTTATCGAATGTCGACCAGAGAAACGGGGATTTCCGGCACGCACTGCGTCAATCGCTGCGTCGCAAATACCCGCTTGACGACCAGTAAAACCCGGCGCTAGCCTCAATTATAGAACACCGTTCTGAATATTAGAACACAGGGAGTCGCGGGGGTCATGTGGGATGTCATCATCGTCGGCGGGGGCTCGTCAGGCTTGCCGGCTGCGATCTTCGCGGCCGAGCGTGGCGGGCGCGTCCTGCTGATCGATGCAGCCGCCGAATTGGGCGGCACCCTGTGGGTCGCGACCGGCCAGATGAGCGCGGCAGGCACGCGGCTGCAGCAGGCGCGCGGCATCACCGACAGCGCCGACGCCCATTTCGAGGACGTCATGCGGATCAGCCGCGGCACCGCCAATCCCGGCCTCGTCCGCCTGGCGATCGACAATGCCGCCGACACCTTCGACTGGCTGATGGATGCCGGCTTCGAACCGCTGCCAGAGCATCCGGTGACCGGCTTCGGTCATGAGCCCTATCGCGAGAAGCGCTATTACTGGGGCGCCGAGGGCGGCATCACCGTCAAGAATGTTCTCGTCCCCCGCGTCGAGGCGCTAGTGGCCGCGGGCCGGATCACGCTGAAGCTGCAGCATGAGGTGACCGCGCTGCGCAGCGATGCCGACGCGCGGGTGATCGGCGTCACGGTGCGTGACGCCGATGGCGCGAGCCATGACTTCGACGGCCGCAACACCGTGCTGGCGACCGGGGGCTACGCCGCGAACGCCGAGATGTTCGAACGGCTGAGCGGCTATCCGCTCTACAACGCCGCGCCCTACCCCTTCTCTCAGGGTGCCGGGCTGGTGCTTGGCGAGGCGGCGGGCGGCTATCTGCGCGGCCAGGAGAACGTCTTCAATAATTTCGGCACGCTCTACAACAGCGATACGTTCCCGGCGCGGTCGCTTGGCGTGGTCGAGACCTTTCCCGAGCGGCGCGAGCCTTGGGAAATCTACGTCAACGCGAACGGCCAGCGCTTCATCCGCGAGGATATCCGGAGCGTGGACGCGCGCGAGATGGCGCTGATGGACCAGCCCGACCGCCGCTACTGGATCGTCTTCGACCGGGCGATCCTCGACACGGCGCCGCCGATCATCGTCGGCTGGAGCCGCGAGGACATGGCGCGCGCCTTCGCCGAAGATGGCCCCGCTTTCTCCAGCGCGCCGACGATCGAGGCGCTCGCCGAGCGCGCAGGCATCGACGCCGCCGGCCTCGCCCGCGCGGTCGCAGGGTTCAATTATGGTGTGCTGACCGGCAACGATTTTCTCGGCCGCGTGCACGCGCCGCAATCGATCGGCACCGGCCCGTTCTACGCCATCCGCATGCAGGGTAGCTCGATTTCGAGCGCGGTGGGCCTCGCGGTAGACGACGACCTGCGCGTCGTCCGCCGCGACGGCCAGCCGATCGGCAATCTCTATGCGATCGGCGAACTGCTTGGATCGGGACAGACGATGGGCAAGGCGGCGTGCGGTGGCATGATGGTGACGCCGGCGATGACCTTCGGTCGCCTGCTCGGCCAGCGCCTGCCGGTGGAGAACGCCTGATGCTGCCTTCGGTCAACCTGCTCGCCGGCGAGCGCCGCGGCTATCTTTCCGGCCCGTGCGGCCAGGTCCATTATCGCGACCTCGGTGAGGGGCCGGCGATCGTGCTGGTCCACCAGGCGCCATGGGGATCGATCCAGTACCGCAAGGCCGCGCCCGAACTCGCCGCCGCCGGCTATCGCGTGATCGTGCCCGACCTGCCCGGCCACGGCATGTCCGATCCGCCCGCGGCTGGCGGTGCCAGCGTACCGCTCTATGCCGATGCGGTGGCGGCCGTGATCGATGCGCTTGGTCTCGGCACGGTCGCGATCGTCGGCCATCACGGCGGCGCGCTGGTCGCGGCGCGGGTGGCGGCGACCTATCCCGGCACGGTCCGCGCGCTCGCGACCGACAACATGCCATATTACACCGCCGAGCAGCGCGCCGCGCGCGCCGCCTCCCTCAACGATGTGCAGGAGATCAAGGCGGACGGCAGCCACTTCACCGATCGCTGGGCCGCGGTGCGCCGCATCGCCGATCCGACGTGGAGCGACGAGACCGTGCATGTCGGCATCGTCGCCTATTTCGCCAATGGTCCGTGGAAGGAGGACGGCCATCGCGCCGCCCCGGCCTATGATCTGGAGCCCGATCTCGACCGGATCGCGTGCCCGGCCCTGATCCTCGCAAGCCACAAGGATCCGCTGTTTCCGATGGGTCGCAAACTCGTCGAGCGGCGGCCGCGCTGGGCCTATGCCGAATATCCGGGCGGTGCCGGCATGGTCTTCGAACGCGCGGGCGAATGGGCAGCGCCCATCCTTCATTTCCTCAAGGGTCTTCCGAAATGACGATCACGATCTACGGCCGCCCCGGTTCGCGCGCACGCCGGCCCTTGTGGGTGGCGCGGGAACTCGGGCTGCAGGTGAGCAACATCGAGCCGGCGCCGGGCGACATCAAGCAGCCGCCCTATCTGGCGATCAATCCCAACGGCAAGGTGCCGGCGCTGATCGACGGGGAACTGACCTTGTTCGAATCGTTCGCGCAGAGCCTCTATCTCGCCAAGAAATATGGCACCAGCACGCTCTATCCGAGCGCGGTCGAGGATGAGGCGCGGGTCTGGCAGTGGACCTTCTGGGGCCTCAACGAACTTGAAAAGCCGCTGACCACCTGCCTGTTCGAACGCGTCATCAAGCCGGAGGCGGAGCGCAACGCCGCGCTGGCCGATGCCGCCGAGCGCGATCTGCAGGCGCCGCTGGCAGTGCTGGAACAGGCGCTCGGTGGTCGCGACTGGCTGCTCGGCAGCGATTTTTCGGTCGCCGACATCAATGTCGCTGCGGTCGCCGCGCTCACGCGGTCGACCCGCGTCGACCTGTCAGCTTTTCCCGATGTGGCCGCCTGGCTGGAGCGTGCCGTGGCGCGCCCGGCGTACAATGGCTGAGTGTTGCACAACGATCACAAACCCCGCCGGGATCGGGCGAAAACGATAAAAGTCACGTGACATCGGCGGGAATTATGTCATACTCCTATAACAAATAATAAATTGCCGTTCGCAGGGCATCCCGCTGGTCAAATGCCGGGGGGATTGAGTGGGGTTTTGTCCGGATTTCGCCGGGCAGAACGCGAGTTGGGCAGGGATCGGCCGGCGCAGGACCGGCCGCGAAGGATTGGAAAGGACGACATGTTGACCAGAGCAAAGCTGGGGACGCTCGCGGGGTTGAGCTTGTATGCGTTGGCTGCGGGGGCGGCACAGGCGCAGGACACGGCACCCGCTGCCGACGCCGTCGAGACACCGCAGGAAGGCGTCGGCGACATCGTCGTCACCGCGCAGCGCCGCGAACAGCGGCTGCAGGACGTGCCGATCGCGGTCAGCGCCTTTTCCTCCGCAGACATGCAGACGCGCCAGATCAGCCGCACGATCGACCTGCTGAACTATGTTCCCAACCTGATCGGCCACAACAATACCTCGGTCGGCACTGCGAACAGCTATTCGATGCGTGGTCTCAACAACAATGAGACCATCTCGACCTTCGACCTGCCGGTCGGCACCTATGTCGACGAAGTCTATATGTCGCGGCAGAGCGCCAACAATTTCGCCTTCTTCGATGTCGAGCGGATCGAAGTGCTTCGCGGGCCGCAGGGCACCTTGTTCGGCCGCAACACCACCGGCGGCGCGATCAACGTGATCATGAAGAAGCCGGGCGAGAATTTCGGCGGGTTCGCCGAGGTCGGCTATGGCCGTTTCGATCGCGTCACCGCCCGCGCGTCCGTCGATCTGCCGATCGTGCCCGGCAAGGTGCTGAGCAAGATCCAGGGCTATTACGTCAACGACGACGGCTACGTGAAGAACCGCGTCACCGGCGATCGCCTGAACGACGAGAAGAGCTATGGCTTCCGCGGCGCGCTGCGCGTGTTCGGCGGCGATACCGTGACGTGGGACGGCACGGTCGATTACAATTACCAGAGCTACGCCAACTTCCCGAACTTCTACGATCCGGCCACCAAGGATCGCGTCAGCTACACCCGGCTGCGCAAGGGCCAGACCGTGTCCGACGTGTTCGGCGGCCGTTCCTACCTGTCGTCCGGCCTGTCGGACAACACGCTGGGCAATGTCGCCGAGAGCTGGTCGTTCACCTCGAACCTGCAGATCGACGCGGCCGACGATCTGACGGTGAACATCATCACCGGCTATCGCCACATCTATAACGAATATCTGACCGACAGCGCGATGAGCCTCAACAGCGCGGCCACGGTCTATACCTTGCCGGCGGATGTCGTCACGGTGGTGCCGGGTTCCACCTCGGTGCTGGCCAATGACAGCTGGCATGGCCAGTTCAGCCAGGAAATCAAGGCGACCGGCAAGGCGTTCGACAACAAGCTGACCTACACCGGCGGCCTCTATTACATCCGCGAAGACAACAAGACCAACTTCGCAAACCTCGCGATTACCGCGGCCGGCGCGCCCACGCTGTTCGCCGATCGCACGATGTCCAACAACACCGATGCGATCGCCGCCTATTTCCAGGCCGATTACGAGGCGATCGAGGGCCTGACCCTGACCGCGGGCATCCGCTATACTGAGGAATATAAGGACATCGCCTTCCAGGCGAACGACAGCCCGCTGCCGCCGGTCGGCCTCAACCAGCCGTTCAACACCGACGACATCATCGCCGCCGGCCTGCCGATCAAGCAGACCGCCAAGGTGTGGACGCCGCGTTTCGCGATCAACTACAAGATGGCGCCGGACGTGTCGGTGTTCGCATCGGCCACCAAGGGCTTCAAGTCGGGCGGCTGGGTCTCCCGCTCCTACAACGCGGCGGGCATGTTCCCCTTCTCGCGTGAGACGATCTGGTCATTCGAAGGCGGCCTGCGTTCCGAATGGTTCGACCGCAAGCTGCGCGTCAATCTGACGGGCTTCTACTTCAACGACATGGACAACCAGCTTCCCGCGGGCCGCGAGAACCCGCTGGTGCCGGGCCAGATCATCTACGTTACCCGCAACTTCGCCGACCTGCGCAACTATGGCCTCGAATCCGAGATCACGCTGGCGCCGGTCCGCGGGCTCAACATCTACTGGACCGCGGGTCTCCAGCACGCGCGTTTCAAGAACATCGATCCGTCGGTGATCGCGCAGGCGGCGAACTGCCGCAACGGCGTGGCTTCGGCCTGCAACCAGGGCATCGTCACCGCCGCCGGCGAGATCGCGCTGCCCTCGCGCGTGGCACCGTTCAACTCGACGGTAGGCGCCAACTACACCGCGGAGTTCGGCGATTTCCGCCTGACACCGTCGGTGAGCTGGGCCTATACCGATGGCAGCTGGCCATCGGCGCAGAACGACGCGCGCGGCTATCAGGAAGCGCATGGCCTGTGGAACGGCGGCATCTCGCTGCGCAACGTAGCGCAGGGCTGGACGCTGTCGGCGGAGTGCACCAACTGCTTCGACCGCCGCTTCGTGTCTTCCTTCCTGATCTTCCCGTATCTCAACGAGCCGGGTCGCTGGACAGTGCGCGCGCGCTACGACTTCTGATTTGCCAATCCCGGGCGGCGGGGCGCACAAGCGCCCGGCCGCCTTTTCCATTTTCCGCGATCCATCCAGGAACATCGCCATGGCCGAACTTCCCAGCGCCGATCAGGTAAAACTGCCGCGCAGTAGCAAGGGCCGCCGCCCGAACTTCTTCGAGGATCCGGCGATCGACCAGGTGATGACCTTCTTCCTCGAACTGATGACCGAGGTGGCGGTGATGCGCGAACGGCTCGACACCGTCGAGCGACTGCTCGAAACCAGGTCCAGCATCACCCGCGCCGATATCGAGGCCTATCGCGCCGACGAGACGGTGGAGGCGGAACGCCTTGCCTGGCGCAACGCCTATGTCCAGCGGGTCATGCGGATGCACGCGCCCGAGTGACACGCGCCGACCCGCGAGCAGCCCAGCGATGACCGCCTATCCCAACCTCTTCTCTCCGTTCATGGTGGGCAGGCGGACGCTGAAGAACCGCGTTGTCCATGCTTCCATGTCGACGCATTATGCCGATCGCGGCCGCGTCACGCCGCGGCTGATCGACTATTATGTCAACCGCGCGCGCGGCGGCACGGCGATGCTCGTGACCGAGCCGATGGCGATGCTGAGCCATCACAAGCTGCCGACGCGCCCCGCGGTGCTTTCCGGCATCAACGAGGGCGAACTCACCCGCTGGGCCGATCTGGTCGGCGCCGAGGGCGGGCTGATGCTCGGCCAGATCCAGGACAATGGCCGCGGCTTCCGCGCCGGCTTCCGCAACCCGGATGCGATCGGCCCCTCCGCGCTGCCCGACGATCTGAGCTGGACGGTGCCGCACGCGCTTTCCGCCGACGAGATCCGCCGGATGATCGACGAATTCGCCTTCTGCGCCACGCGGCTGCAGGCGGCGGGCTTCGCCGGCGTCGAGATCTCCGCTGGCCATGGCCACCTCTTCCACCAGTTCCTGGCCGCGCGCTCTAACGTGCGCGACGACGACTATGGCGGCGACCTCCCCCGCCGCACCCGCCTGCTGACCGACCTGATGCTGGCGCTGCGCGACGCGTGCGGCGACGATTTCATCATCGGCGTCAAGCTGCCCGCCGAGGATGGCATGGAAGGCGGCATCGACCTCGACATCGCGGCGCAGATCACCGATCGCGTCCACGCCACCGGGGTGATGGATTATCTCACCTATTGCTGGGGCGCGCACGGCCACACGCTCTACGAGCATCTGCCCGACCTGCACGGGCCGCGCACGCCCTTCGTCGATCGCATCGCCGCGCTCGGCAAGCATGCGCCGGGCGTGCCGCTGGGCGCGCTCGGGCTGATCACCGATCCCAATGAGGGCGAACGCATCGTCCGTGACGGGCTGGGCGACCTCGTGATGATGGGCCGGCCGCTGGTGACCGACCCGGCCTGGGCGGTGAAGGCCGAGCAGGGCCGCGAGGCGCAGATCCGCTATTGCGTGTCGTGCAACACCTGCTGGCACATGATCAACATCGGCCGCGGACTCCACTGCGACAACAATCCCCGCGTCGGCGCGCCCGACGAGGCGGACTGGCGCCCCGAGCCGGTGGCGGCGCCCAAGCGCGTCGTCGTGGTCGGCGGCGGCATCGCTGGCATGGAGGCGGCCTGGGTCGCCGCCGCGCGCGGCCACACGGTAACGCTGTTTTCCGCCGGCGACGAGGCGGGCGGCAAGACGCGGCTCCACGCCCTGCTCCCCGGTGGCGAGAATCTCAGCAGCATCTATGATTATCAGCGGCTGTCGGCGGAGCGCGCCGGCGCGGTCTTCCACTGGGGCACCACTGCCGGTGCCGACGACATTCTCGCGCTCGCGCCCGACCATGTCGTGCTCGCGACCGGCGCGACGCCGGGCTGGCCGGACTATCTGCCCGCCGAATATCGTGGCGAGGGCTTTTTCCCCGACCTCCGCCAGGCGATGGCCGATCTCACCCGGCTGACCGCGCGACAGGCGGGCACCGCGGTGATCCATGACGCCGATCATGGCGCCTTCACCTATGCCGCGGCCGAACTGCTCAAGACGCGCTACGACCGCGTCATCATCCTGACCGAGCGGGAGCGGATCGCCAGCGACGAGGCGATGGTGACGCGGCAGGGCGTCTATGCCCGCCTCTACGCCAAGGACATCGAGATCGTCACCTCGGTCCGCCCCCTCGCCTCCTCGCGCTTCGAGGAGGGCGAGGTCGCCTATGCCAATATCTTCAGCGGCCGCGAGACGGTGATCGCCGACGTCGCGCTGTTCACCTATGCCACCGCGCGCATCCCCGACGATGCGCTCGCCGCGCCGCTGCGCGCGGCGGGGATCGACGTCCGCACCATCGGCGATGCGCACGCGCCGCGCACTGTGCTGGTCGCGACCGCCGAGGGCTATCGCACCGCCATGGAATTCTGAGGGAGAAACCAATGTATCCGGATCTCGCGGGCAAGGTCGCCATCGTCACCGGCGCCGGCCGCCACGGCGGCCTAGGCGCCGCCATCGCGCGCAAGCTGGCGGAAGACGGCGTCCATGTCGTCCTCCACGATCTCGGCCAGACCAAGGGTGCGATGGCGCCCGAACATGGCGTGGGCCAGGCGAGCGAGCTCGAACAGATCGCCGACGAACTGCGCACCCTCCATCCGAACATCGCCACCTTCGCCGCCGACATGCGCGTCGAGGCCGAGGTCGAGGCGCTGGTCGCCTTCGCGGTCGAGCGGTTCGGCAAGCTCGACATCCTCGTCAACAATGCCGGCGTCGGCTTCCTGTTCGGCCCCTTCGTCGACCAGACGCAGGAGATGTGGGACACGGTGCTGGACGTGAACCTGCGCGGCTCCTTCTTCGCGATGAAGCATGCGATCCGCCAGATGCTCAAGCAGGACGAACTGCCGGACTGGGGCCGCGGCCGCATCGTTTCGATCGGCAGCCGCGGGTCGAAGTCGGGTTCGGCGCTGACTTCTTCCTACATCGCCTCGAAGCACGGCCTCGTCGGCCTGACCCGCTCGGTCGCGATCGAGATGGGGCCACAGCAGATCACCGTGAACGCGGTCTGCCCGAACCATGTCACCACGGGCCTGGGATCGTGGCAGAACGAGTATATGGCAGGCATGCGCGGCCAGACGCTTGACGAATATATGGCAGCGATGCGCGGCCGCATTCCGCTGGGCCGCGTCGGCACGCCCGAGGACACCGCAAATGCCTGCGCCTTCCTGTGCTCGGGCCAGGCGCGGTATATCACCGGCGAGGCGATGAACGTGTCCGGCGGCGAGGAAATGCACTGAATCGATGATCTATTTTCCTCCCCGGCGCGCAGCGTCGGGGAGGACAAAAAAGCGACTTATCACCCCAACGCAGCAATCCCCGCCTCGGCGATCGCCACATCCTGCTCGGCATTCCCCCCGGAAATCCCGATCCCGCCGATGCACACACCATCCCACCGGATCGGCAGCCCGCCCGGCATCGGCAGATAATCGGTCAGCCGCAGCAGTTCCGGCTCCTCCTTCAGCCGGCTGGTCAGCACCCCGCTCGGCGCGCGCATCAGTGCGGCGGTGCGAGCCTTGGCGGTGGCGACCGCGGGGGTCATCACGCCGGCGCCGTCGGCGCGCTCCAGCCGGAACAGATAGCCGCCATCATCGACGATCGCGATCGTCGCTACGATGCCGATCTCCTGCGCCTTGGCGCGCGCCGCCGCCAGCATGGCATCCAGTTCGGCACCGCCGAGCACAGCCTTGGTCTTCATCTTCCTTTTCCTCCGTCTTCGATCATGATTAAGGGACGATATCGCGCCACACCGGGCGTCGAGGGGAGCAGGGCTTGACCAAACGCAGCGAAGAGATGGCATCGGTCGACCGGTTCCAGGCCACGCCGCTGTATCACCAGATCTTCATGCAACTGCGCGAGGAGATCATCAGCGGCAGCCGTGCCTTCGGATCGCGCATGCCGACCGAGGAGGAACTGTCCGACAGCTTCGGCGTCTCGCGCATCACCGCGCGGCGCGCGCTGGCCGAACTGGCCGAAACCAACCTCGTCGCCCGCAAGCGCCGCGTGGGCACCCACGTCACCTACCAGTCGCCCGCGAAGCCGATCCAGGGCAGCATCGACCAGGCGGTCGAATCGCTGATCAGCTTCGGCCGCAACACGCAGGTGAAGATCCATGATTTCGAGACCGTGCCGGCGCGCCCGCCCGTCACCGACGCGCTCGACATCGCCGCGGGCACGCCGGTGCTGCGCGTCACCCGCGTCCGCTGGCTCGACGATGCGCCGCTCAGCTACATGGTCAGCCATGTGCCCGATGCGCTGGCCGGGGCGATGACGCCCGCGGCGCTGAAATCCACGCCGATGCTGAGCCTGCTTGAACAGGGCGGCGCCAAGATCGGCGCGGCGAGCCAGACCATCTCCGCCTCGCTGGCCGACGCACAGCTTTCGAACCTGCTGGAGGTCGATATCGGATCGCCGATCCTGCGCGTCAGCCGCACCGTTATGGATGTCGACAAGCGGCCGATCCAGCATGTGCTCGCCCATTTCCGGCCCGATCGCTACCAGATTAAGCTCGACCTCCAGTCGGCCTATTCCTGACTGCTGCGACGTGACTCTCTGGCTGAAACCCGGCATGGACGCTTCCTGCCACGCCGCGCTCATTTGATTTAGAAATAAGTGTAATTGGCGCTAAGCTGCCCTTCATGGACGAGAGGGCGAGATGAGCGACTGGACCTCACATGGCGATCCGCTGCTGACGCGGTTCCGGTTCGCGACGATCGGCGCGCCCAATATTGGCGTGATCGAGGATCAATATTGCAACTGGCTCGGCTATCATGTCCGCGAACGCGGCACGGTCGATGCAGATCTCGCCGCCAGTTGGGGCACCCCGGCCTCCGCCGGCCGCCCGTACATCGTGATGAGCACCGAGGGCGCCTCGACCGACTATATCCGCGCTGTGCAGGTGGGCGCCGTGCCGGGCTATCGGCCGCTCACCACCTTTGGTTGGGCGGCGTTCGAAATCATCGTCGATGATGTTCATGAGGTGCACGCGCGGCTGCGCCAGTCGGGGTTCGAGATTCTCGCCGAGCCCAAGCCGCTGCAATTCATGCCGTCGATCGTCGCGATGCAGGCGGCGGGGCCTGCCGGCGAATGCCTTTATTTCACGATGGAGAGCGGCGATCGCGCGACCTCGATCCTGCCCAGTCCACGCTCGTTGATCGACCGGCCTTTCATCCTCGTCGTCGCCGGCTCCGATTTCGATTCGCTGCGCAACTGGTATTGCGACCTGTTCGATCTCAAACGCCGGCCGCTGCGCGACAGCAAGATCCAGCTCGTGCAGGATGCACAGCGGCTGGACCATGACCATGTAATTCGCATGACCACCGCGGGCCTGCGCGAGCATGGCTATTTGTTCGAGTTTGACGAATATCCGACCGGGCCGGGGCTGATTGCGGCGTCGCGTCCGCGCATACAAGGAGACTTGCCGCCGGGCTGCGCGATGGCGAGCATCGCCACCGTCGCGCTCGATCGCGTCGCCGACCAGGCGATCACGCCACCGGTGCGGCGCGACGGCATCGGCTATGAAGGCCGCCGCGCCTGCACCGTGCTGGGGCCGGCCGGCGAACTGGTGGAATTCATCGAGGAGGCTGAATGATGAATGTGCGCGACGTCCAGCACCCGATGCTGCCGCAGGCGACCGAGGAGGAACTGAGCCGGCAGCGCGCGGTGGTGTCGCTGCGCAAGCTGCTCAACGCACGGGTGCGATCGCAGAATGTCCGCCGCTTCGCCGAGGAAGGCGCCCCCGCCTTCGCCGCGCGCCATGGCCGCCAGCCGCAATCGCCCGACGAGATCGAACAGGCGCTGTTCGAGTCGGTCGGCTACCGGATGTGGAGCGCAGCCAACCGCGCCGCCCAGGAAATGATCTGGGTCTCGGTGGGCGAGCCGATCTTCCGCGATCGTGACCGGATGCAGGCCGCAGCCGCAGCGCTGGCCGGCGCCGCCGACCGCAAGGGATCGCTGACGCTTCACGCCGATTATGATCCATCGCCCGAGATCGCGAGCACCGACGTCCACCTCCAGCCCGGCGGCTATGCGCGGGACGACAGCCCGGAGGATATCGTCGCCGGCGCCTTCTACGAGACCGGCGGCAACGTCTTCTCGTTCGGGCAGGGCGCGGGCAAGAGCGACAGCAAGGCCGGCGTGATCTTCCGCCTGCTCGAGGAGCGCTTCGGCGGCTTCACCCCCGGCCGGGTGCTCGATCTCGGCTGTTCGGCGGGCGCCGCCTCGGCCGCCTATGCCGATCGCTTCCAAGATGCCGAGGTTCACGCGGTCGACATCGGCGCGGGCATGCTGCGCTATGCCCATGCCCGCGCCGAGGCGCTGGGGGTCGCGGTGCATTTCCATCAGATGGACGCGGCCGAGTTGCGCTTCCCGCACGATCATTTCGACCTCGTCGTCTCGCACAACATGCTGCACGAGATCGGCGCCAACAAACGCCGGCGCGCGATGGCCGAGGCGCTGCGCGTCGTCCGCCCCGGCGGGCTGGTGATCTTCCAGGATGTCGACACCCGCTTCGCACCGACCGACGTCCATCGCGTCGAGAAGAATTGGGACACCAGCTTCAACGGCGAACTGTTCTGGAAGACCTACAACGATGCCGACCTGCTGGCGGACATGCGTGCCGCCGGCTTCGCCGAGGGCAGCATCGAGGAGCATAATGTGTCGGCGGTGAGCAATCTCAACCGCTGGTATGTGATCAGCGGCGGCAAGCCTGTGGGTGGCGCCAAGTGACGACCGCCGCCGACGCCATTTCCGCGGTGATCGCCGGCCAGCGCGGCGACCGCCCGTTCAGCCTCGACAGCCAGGAGGCCGAACAGGTGCTCAGCGTCGCGCTGGCGCTGATGGTCGAACTCGCCGCTTCCAACGACCGCATCGACCGGCTGGAACGCGAGGTCGCATCCCTCCGCGGCGTGCCGCTCGACGAACTGCGCAATGCCCCGCTCGATGGGGCTGCCCGCAGCGAACGGCAGGAGGCACTCGATGCGATGCAACTTCGCGTGATGCGCATCTTCCTCGATCCACGGGGCAAGACGGAGCGCGGCGGCGCCTGACAGGGCACCCTTCACGGGAGAGAAAGGGGGCGGGGAGCGCCACCTGTCCCCTCACGCTGCATTACGCCCCGCGGTCCCGCTCCGAAGGCGGAGGCGCGACAGATTGGCGCAGGACAAGCTCGTGATCCAGAATGATCTCACGACGTTGTCGGGGCGTGCCCCCCTGCGCGATGCCCGCAACCAGCAGCGAGAGCGCTTCGGCCGCCAGCTTGTGCACAGGCTGGCGCACCGTGGTCAGCGGCGGCCAGAGCATGACGGCAGCTGGGGTATCATCAAAACCGACCACCGTGAGTTCGCGCGGCACATCGAGTTGACGCCGATGCGCAACTGACACGGTTGCCGCCGCCATATCGTCATTGCTGGCGAAGATTGCCGTTGGCGGCTTGGCATGATCCAGCAACTGTTCCCCTGCGACCAGCCCCGACGCGTAGCTGAAATCGCCCTGCGCAACCCTGATGTCGACGTCGCCCACTTCCCGTACCGCGTCGTAGAAGCCGGCCATCCGTTCGGCGCTTGCCGCCTGATCGGGATTGCCCAGGATGAAGCCGACACGGCGGTGGCCCTGATCGAGCAGCAGCCGCGACATTTCGTAAGCGGCGCGGCGATCGTCGACGCGGACGCAAAGCGCGTCCGTCACCCTGTAAGCGCCGACCGCCGCGATCGGGAGACCAGCGGCGTGCACTATGTCCAGAACGCCCTGCGCCTCACCTAGCGGGGGAGCAAGCAGCGCACCCGATATGCCCGAGGCAATCAGATTCTCGAGCGCCTCGCGCGACGGTGGGCGCCCAGCTTCGCCTTTCAACAGGATGAGGCGCGCGCCGTGTGTGGACGCCTCCTCGAACACACCCGTCAGGAAATCGCTCATAAACGCGGCGCTCGGGTTCGAATAAACGATCCCGATGCGCAGTTCGGTCGAAGTAACGAGGCTTCGCGCAGCGACGTTGGGGGTGTAGGCGAGCGCGTCGATAGCCCTCTGCACCGCCTCGCGCGTTCGCGGTCTGACACCTTCATGGCCATTGATGACCCTTGATACGGTCATTGGCGACACGCCCGCGCGCGCTGCAACATCGATGATGGTCGCGCCCCGCTCGGCTCGAACCGGCTTGTTCACTCGCAATCCCTGCCTCGAAGCTTCTGCCAAGCCACGTACGTCAATTGGGGCTTCGGCGCAAAGCTCTCGTCGTGCGGGGATGCGAGACGCGAGCCTGCCAGGATGTGAGGACGGCAAAATTGTCCACCCAGCCCCTCGACGTGGCGCCTTTTGTCGGAGTAGAACAGCTCAGGGCTCGCGAATGATAACGCACGAGCAACCAACAGGAGTCAGGGCATGCGGAAGGCGTCTTTCGGTTCATTGGCAATGGGCAGTCTCCTCATGCTGATGTCGACGCAGAGCCTGGCGCAGTCCGGCACCCCGGGATCGAACCCGCTGATCCGCGACAAATTCACGGCCGACCCCGCCCCGCTCGTCGTCGGCGACCGCCTTTATCTCTATGTCGGGCACGACGAAGCGCAGCGCGACGAGATGTTCAACATGCGCGAGTGGCTTGTCTACTCCACGACCGATATGAAGACCTGGACGGACCATGGTGCGATCATGAAAGTCTCGGACTTCAAGTGGGCCAAGAAGGATGCCTGGGCATCTCAGGTCATCGAACGTAATGGCAAGTTCTGGTTCTATGCCGCCGTCGAGCACGACAACTCTCAGCCGGGCAAGGCAATCGCCGTTGCCGTCTCCGACAAGCCGACGGGCCCATTCGTCGATGCGAAAGGTTCCGCGCTCATCACGAACGCCATGACCCCGAAAGGTCCGCACAGCTGGGAGGATATCGATCCGACCGTGTTCACTGACAAGGATGGGACGACATGGATCGCGTGGGGCAATCGCAACTGTTATATTGCCAAGCTCAAACCAAACATGATCGAAATCGACGGCGCTATTCGCGAAATCACGCCGCCCCATTTCGAAGAGGGGCCATGGATACACAAAAGAGGCTCGCTCTATTATCTCACCTATGCCTCATTGGACAGAACTGCGCATCGCGATGAGCGCATCTCTTATTCCACCGCGCCGTCGATCCAGGGACCTTGGACGTATCGCGGCGAGCTGACCGGATCGGGAAAGTATAGTTTTACGATCCACCCCGGCATCGCCGAGTTCAAGGGCCAATGGTATATCTTCCTGCACAATGCGGCCCTGGCCATCGGCGACCAGAATGGCGCGATCGGCCGCCGGGCCGTGACCGTCGAGCATCTCCGCTATAACGCGGACGGAACGATGAAGCCGGTCATCCAGACGGAAGCCGGGGTGACCGCCCCTCCGGCGGCTGAGTGAAAAGGGTGCGGCGGGCCGGCCAGCGCAGTCTGGACCGCCCGGATGTCAATAGCGAGAAAGGCTGAACCCGTTGATGTCGAGATAGCCGCCCTTCCCCTGCGCGCGGTAACAGGAAATGGCGAACTGAACGCCCTGAAAGGTTCCGGTTCTCCAGTCGTAGATAAGCGGGACTTCGGCGCCGAGCGGCACGAACCGTTTGCCATCCTCACTGTAGGACAGCACGGCCTTCTTTGCGGGGAAATCCATGTCCGTACGGAGCCAGATCCGATCGGCTCGAACAGACTGCCTCTCCACCTGGACATCCACCTTCGGCCCATCCGTGGCGGCCTCGGTTACACGCATCGTCAGCGCGCGGCCTCCATCCGGCAGCCCAAGCACGGAGATCTGGCCACTATATTTGCCGAATGTACCAAAGCCGCAGACGTCCCCTGACCGGATAGCCGAGGCGTCGACCTCGACCTCACCACGTGCCCGCGGCGCCTGCCCCTTCTGGACCAGCGTGTTGCGCGCCCACCAAAGCTGATCGCCCGGCGCGGCCCTCAATCGAAGCCAGCCGGGGCGTTCCGTCAGCGACCATAGTTCCGGCATGGGATTGTGGTTCCACTGCCATTGCCGTCCGAGGACGGCCCCGCCGAACTCATCGGAGGCGGGCGGCTCCACGAAGCCGCGCCCCGCAACCGGTATCGGGGCGCGATCCGGCACGCGTCCGGGCGCCTCGGGTGTTCCCCAGACCGGCCAGTCATCCCGCCAGAAGATCGGACTGATATTGGTCACGCGGCCGATGGCACCGGCGTCAAGCATCACAAAGCCGTAATAGTCCCCGTTCGGAAGATCGACGATCGCGCCTTGATGGCCGCCGGTGGTATCGTCGATCTGCGGGCGCACTTCCCACGGGCCGGTGAGCGCTCTGGCTCGGGAGACCGTCAGCGCCAGCTTGCCCGGCAGCGCATTGAACAGATAGTACCATCCACCGCGCTTGACGATCTTGGTACCTTCCGCGCCCTTGTTGTAATGAATGACGCGGGAGCCGACGATCCGGCCCACGCCCTCGTCCAGCGTGTACAGCGTGACGGTGCCGTCGGAGCCGATCGAGGACGCCAGGTAGGCCTGCCCGTCATCATCGAAGAACAACGCCGGATCGAACGCTTCGCGATCCAGTTCCTTATAGGTCCAGGGACCTTTGGGGTCGGCGGCGCTGTAGATGCGGGTCTTCTGGCCGACGGGCGTGACGGCGACGTAGAATGTGCCGTCGCGATAGCGCAGGCTCGGTGCGTAGATCCCGCGGCGATACGCGCCGCCCTGCTGCAGATCATATTGCGGGCGGCCGTCCAGGCGCTCGACGAGGTGCGAGACGATGTCCCAATTCACCAGGTCGCGGGAATGGAGCATCGTCAATCCGGGCGCGTTGGCGAAGGTGGTGCTGACGAAGTAGAATTCCTTGCCGACACGGATGATGTCGGGGTCCGGATAGTCCGCGTTGAGCGGCGGATTGCGATAGGTTCCATCACCCTGGTCGGACCGCCAGACCTGAGCCGAAGCGGCGCTTGCCCCGATGATCGCGACGGCGGCGCAGACAGCCAGCCGGCTGCGCATCACTGAAACCACGCGTACGGACCGACGACGGTGCCCACGAAGCCGGTCGCGACCTTGGTCGAGAGAAACCCGACGTCGAGATTCTCGTGCAGAACGCGCCTGCCTGCCGGGGTGACATAGTCGAACGCCATACGCCCCCCGTCCGCGCGGATGGTCAGGGTCAGCGGAGCGCTTCCCTCCAACGGTGCCGAAGCGATGAGCTTTTCGTCGCCTTTCTCTGTCGTGTAGAGCGCGACCACGTCCTTCCCGCCAATGCGTGTGACGCCGAAGAAGAGGAAGTTCAGGTCGCTTTGCATTGCGGCCAGCCCCGCGCGTTCGCCATCGCGGGACGGCCTGAAGCTGACCGTCGTGCTCATTGTCGCACGATGATGTTGCTGCCTGCGCCCGACGAATGCCGGAGTTCCGCTCAGATCGCCAATCGGCGCGCCGCGCCCGAGAACAAGATCGCCCCGGTCGAGATGATAGACAGGCGATCGGGGCGTTCGCACGCCAACCCACTGCATCGCGAGCCTATCACCGTCAAACTCGTCCGCGTAACTGAAGTCGCCTGTCGTAGGCAGTGCGGACGGGGGCTGGAACGGCAGCTTGGGCGCCGCCACCGCAAACGGTATTGATGCGCCGGCCGGGAGAATAACGGGCCAGCCATCCTTCCAGCGTACCGGCAGCAGGAAAGTCTCGCGACCGATATTGTAATAGTCTCCCTCGTACGGCCTCACCGCCAGGAACGTCGCCCACCATTCCCCCGCCTGGGTTTTGATGAGCGTCGCATGGCCTGCGGAGGTGACAGGGTCGGCACGCGAGGGATCGAGATCGCGCTGTGTGAGGATCGGATTGCCGGCATAGGGGACGAACGGCCCCTTGAGGCTGCGCGACCTGAACACCACCTGCGAATGATTGACGCTGGTGCCCCCCTCGGCGGCGGTCAGATAATACCAGCCTTTCTCGAGGAATATATGCGGACCCTCGATCCAGACGGGTTTCTTGCTGATATCGACGCCGCCGTTGATGAGTTGGGTGCTGTCGCCGATCATCCTGCCCGTGCGCCAGTCAAACTCCTGGATCCAGATTGCCCGATGGCCGGGATAGCGGGGCGGCTCCGACGGCGCACGATTGTTGACGATATAAGCCCTGCCGTTTTCCCAATAGATCGAAGGATCGATCCCCTCGAACGGCAACCAGATCGGATCGGACCATGGGCCGGCTGGATTCCGCGCGGTGATGACGAAATTGCCTCGGCACTCGACGCAGGTGTTGACGATGTAAAAGACACCGTCGTGATACGAAATATCTGGTGCGAACACCGCCTGCGACGTTCGCAGGCCGGTGAAATCGAGTTGGCCGGGCCGATCGATCGCATTGCCGATCTGACGCCAGTTCACGAGATCACGGGACGTGAAGATGGGCAGCCCGGGGAAGTGCGCGAATGACGACAGAACGAGGTAGTAATCGTCCCCCACCCGGGTGACGGACGGGTCAGGATAATAGCCCGAGAGGATCGGATTTCGGTACTGCCCGCTCTTCACATCCACCTGCTCAATCGCGCGCCCCTCATAGGTAAAGCGGCTGAAGCGGGGCGGGTCGGCTGCTGCCGCCGCTGATCCTGTCGCGAGACCGGTCAGTATCAACGCAAGCCTGCGAATGCTCATATCCATCTCTCTCCCATCCCTCCGGCCGCTGACTGCCCTTGGCCTGACAACCGGCGTTCCCTGCCGTCGCGCAGACGCGAGCGCCGCGATGGAGCCGTTCTCAGTCAATTCGCGCTGGACAAGCCAGTTCTACTCCGACAATTGATAACGTCAACAGGAGGGCACAGTGAAAACTGTTTCGAAGAGCGTCTGGCTGGCTGCGTCCGCGCTGCTTTTGATCGCGGCGAACGATCCCCCTCCGACGCGCGACACCCCGCTGCAACCGACCGGTCGCTGGAGCGCCAATGAAAAGGGCGAGGCGTCGTTGCCGCCGATGGGCTGGAACAGCTGGAATGCCTTCAACAGCGACGTCGATGAAGAGAAAGTGATGGCGTCTGCCAAGCTGCTGATCGACAGCGGCCTGGCGCGCCTCGGCTATCGATATGTCAACATCGATGACGGTTGGTGGTTGCGCCGCCGACAGCCGGACGGCCGGATGGTTATCCGAACGGACCGCTTTCCCTCTGCAAAAGCCGGCCCGAACCAGCGCACGAGCTTTCGTCCGCTCACCGACCGGCTTCACGCGCTGGGCCTGAAGGCCGGCATCTATTCGGATATCGGCCGGAACAGCTGCGGACAGATCTACACCCCATCCTTCGCCAATCAGCCGGAGGGGACGATAGCGGAACGCGAGGTCGGCCTCTACGGCCATGTCGATCAGGACATCGGTCTGTATTTCGCAGAATGGGGGTTCGATTACATCAAGGTCGACGCCTGCGGGATCCGGGGTCTTGGGCGCGATGCCGATCATGTCAGGAAGGGAGATTATCGGGAACTCACGCCGCTGATCGACATGGCAGCGTTGAGCCGGACGGACATTCCGGCCGTTCGCCGCCTGTACGACGACGTCGCCGAAGCGCTAGAACGCCACAATCCCGATGGCGCATACCTTTTCTCCTTGTGCCTGTGGGGTTCGGCCGATGTCCGATCATGGGCGAAGGATGTCGGCAACGCGTCCCGCACCAGCGACGACATCACCGCGAGCTGGACGCGGATGCTGACCAATTTCGACAGCAGCGTCACGCGCGCGCTCTACGCGCACCCCGGCTCGTGGAATGACCCCGATATGCTGTTCGTCGGTTCGGGAGACTTCGACGCCAACCATATGACTGAAGCGCAATCGCACTTTGCGCTGTGGGCGATCACGAACGCGCCGCTTCTGATCGGCATGGATCTGCGCAAGGCAACGCCGGAGCAACTGGCGCTCCTCGGCAATCAGAGCATCGTCGCGCTCAACCAGGATCCGGCGGGCAACCAGGCAGTGCCGGTCTATCTCTCGGATGACGCGCAGATCCTGGTCAAGACGCTCTCGAACGGTGACAAGGCGGTCGCGCTGTTCAACCGCGGAGCCGCGCCTCTCGAGATGGTTCTTACCGCCGACCATCTGAAGATGCGGGGCGATCAGGACATTGCGGTCACCGACCTGTGGACCGGTGCACGCAGCGGCTTCACCAAGGAAATCAAGCTTGCGGTCGCGCCGCGCGAGACGCTGATGTTCAGGGTTCGCGGCACCCCCAGCCTGTCCGACGGCATGTATCTCTCTGAAATGCCGGGAAACGTGAATCCCGCTGAGGACGGCGTCACCGTTCCGCAGGCCGATCCCACGATCTACCGGTCGGTCATTCCCTGGACGGGAACGCGCGGCCCCGGCGAGCAGCCGCAATATGGCGGCTGGGGTGGCGCTCAGGCGGATCGGAGCCCCTATGGCGAACCACTGCGGATCGCGGGGAAGCGGTTCGACACCGGCATCGGCGTTCTCGCGAATTCGCGGCTGGAGGTTCGCAACCGCGGCTTTAGCCGGTTCACCGCCACAATCGGGGTCGACGATGCCGCCATGACGGCTGATCGCGCCGTGACATTCCTGGTGTATGGCGACGGTCGTCTGCTCGCCCGCTCCCCGACACTTCGCCGGGGAGACAAGCCGATCGAAATCGCGGCGGAATTGCGTGGCGCCGCGCTCGTCGAACTCGTCGCCGACGCGAACGGCCCCTTGCGCGAAGCTCTGCCGGTCGTGTGGGGCAGCGCCCGCTTCGAAGGCAAAGGCCGCTAGCGACCGCGCAGCATCTGCAGGACCCAAGCGCGGATGCGGCCGTAATTTCCCCCGGCGAGGGGGCCAAGCACGCCGTGCTGCTCCGAAGGCAGGTGCGCCAGAGGGTGCCCCTGGGGACGGAAGACGTAATGATCGAACCAGGCGCGCCAGGCAGCGCGCTCCTGCGCAGGGCGTTCGGCCATCGTGATCATGGCAAGCATCATCGCGGTCATGGGTGCATCGGGGCCGGCACTGAACGCGTCCCACCAGTAGTTCACAAGGCAGTTCACGGTGCCTTCCGCATCGACCTGGTGCCACCACAGTTTGGGAATGTATACCGCATCACCGGGCATGAGCGTGGCGCCCACCGCCAGTGCATGCGCTCGTGCCACGCGCGGGTAACGCGCATCGTCGAGCGCCGCGTCCGCAGCCAGCGCGACCGGCTGTCCCGCCATCGTATGGTCGACCGGCCCGACGTAAAGATCACCGATCGCTGCAGGCGGATAGAGGGTGAACCGGCGGCGGCCGGCGACGCAGCAGGCGAGATTGTCGAAGGCATCATAATGACAGGCGATGCCGGACGCATTGCCGATCCAGACGCGTGGCGTCACGCTGCTGGCGACAAGCGGCATCGGGTGCGCTTCGGCAAAGCCCGGAAAATAGCTGTCGGTTGGGAGCGACCCGGCATAGACCGTCGGTGCATCCGGATCACCGGCGGCTTCGGATATGCGCCGAAACGCGTCTGCGAGACCGATCGTCTCGCGCTTGAAATTGAAGTGCCGCAAATCACCCGTGTAACGATAACGACCTGCGTTCTCCCCTTCCCCGACGAAAACCTCCGCGAGCCGCGCTGACGCGAAGCGCAGCAGGAACGTCAGCAGATCGGGCCCTTCGAGACGGGTGACCGGCCAGTGGCGACAGGCTCCCCGCAGCACCACTGGTTCGCATCGGCTGACGACAAGCGCGTGGAAGGCCTCAGCGTCCGCTATCGCCGTAGCCGAAACCTCTGGCAGGGGCGTCATCGCACAGGCAGCGCCAGGCGGGCGTTGCGGCGTTGTGCCAGACGCGGGAACTGCCGGATCGAGCCCGCCAGGGCATGAGCGATTTGGAGATGGCCTGTACGAAACAGGCTGAGAACCTGATCATCCTCAAGATCGGCCAATGCATCGAGGCTGATGGTATAAAGCCCCGCCAGCGTCAGTTTCTCGCCATCATCGAAGTTCAAGGAGATGTCGATCGGCTGGACGAGCTTCATTGCCAGGATCGACGCGATGAACGCATCCGTCTGCTGCAGTTCAACATGCAGGGTCTGAACGATGGCAGACATACGCTGCAGGGCGGCCCCCGGCGCGCCGTCCGCCGCGAACAGTGGTTCGGCAGCCTGATCGGCGAAACGAGGGTCGTTTTGATCGATCGCGAGACCATCATCCGTCAGGTAGAAACCACGTCGCTCGAGATCGAGCGGGCGGAAGCTGGCTGAAAGTTCTTCGCGCGTCACCAAAGCTGGCTCGTCCGGCTTCAATCCCAGCAACGCCGCCATGTAGAACGCTCCGGTGTCCGGATGCTTGGTCAGCATGACGGGGCACAAAGCCACCGCTGCCGCGACCTCGCCGGCGACGATCTGCACGAACGATGGAATATATGCCGCCAGCGCCTCCCCCATGCGCAGTGCGCCATGTCGCTTCGGATCTGGCAGTTCCACCGTCATTGCCATGCGGAATCCTCTCACATCTTTTCTATGTCCCGCGGCCGGCATTGAAACCGATCCGCGTCACAGGCTCGACTTGCTGATCAGGCCTGGCGGGGTAGGGCAAGGCGTATGCCCTGCCGCGCACGGTGCCACAAACCGACAGTGCCATCCCGTTCTGCAGTCTTCAACATCATTGGCAAATTTACCTTTCTGGACGCTTGCACGAGAAAGCGATTCGGTGATAGCGCTATCAACATAATAGATAATGATGGGTGAGGAGCATGGAACGCCTAAGGCGAAACCTGCGTCATGCGCGAAAGCTGTTGCCGGCATGGGCAGTGATCGGCGTGGCCGGAACCGGCTTTGCCGAGCCACCCCGTGTCCAGCTACCGATGAGCGATCATGCCGTCGTCCAACGTGAGCGCCCGATCGCCGTCAGTGGCACCGCGTTGCCAAATGAGCGGCTTTCGATCAAGTTGGCTGGACGTCAGAGCGTCGTGGTTGCCGACAAGCAGGGACATTGGCGCACCGATCTTCGGCCGCTACCGGCGGGCGGCCCCTATCGCCTCGAAGTAACCGCGGCGACTGGCGAGACCACGACGCTCGACGATCTGCTCGTCGGGGACGTGTGGCTGTGCTCTGGACAGTCGAACATGGAATATCCGCTCAAGGCTGCCCTCAACGGCAGTCTTTTGGTCGAGAATGCCGCGGATCCACACATCAGGCTTTTGAGCATGGCGCAACGCGTCGCGTACGCGCCGGAAACACCGGCCGCAGCGCAGCCGGGCTGGATGGTCGCAAGCCCGGAGAGTGCGGCGGAGTTCTCGGCGGCATGCTTTCTCATGGCCAAGGCGCTCAAGACCGAGCAACACGTGCCAGTCGGTGCGATCGATTCGAGCTGGGGCGGCACCCGGATCCGCCCCTGGATCCCGGCGCAGCAGGCCCGCCGACTGCCGGGCGCCGCTGACGATATCGCATTGCTTTCGCTGTACAACCGCGATCCCGCCGCGGCGATCAACCGCTTTGCGGATCGCTGGGGCACCTGGTGGCGCGGTGCAAGCGGCGATGCGCGGGGTAGCGAGCCCTGGAATGCCCCCGACCGACGCAATTGGCGCGCCGTCCCCCGGATATCGGCCTGGGAGGATTGGGGATTATCGGAAACGGCCGCGTTGAATGGCATGGTCTGGTTCCGGCAGGCGTTCGATCTCGCAGATCCTCCCTCGGGCCCTGCCGTGCTGGACCTGGGCGGTATCGACGAGCTGGACATCGCTTGGGTCAACGGGATTCCCGTCGGCTCCAGTTTCGGGTGGGGGACGCAGCGGCAATACAACGTGCCCGCCTCTGCCCTGCGCGCGGGAAGGAACGACATCATCGTGGCGGTCAGCGATAGCTGGGGCACGGGCGGCATGCTGGGGCCAGCGGCGCAGATGCAGGTCCGAGCCTCCGGTGGCAGACCGATTCCGCTCGCTTCGGGTTGGCGCTTCTCGTTGGAAAAGCCGCTTGCCGAGCCTGTCCCGCGGATGCCGTGGGAGAGCCATGCCGGCCTGTCGACGCTGTACAACGGCATGGTGGCGCCGCTGGGAAACGCGCCCATCAAGGGGGTCGCCTGGTATCAAGGGGAGTCCGACGCGGGCATCGCCGGTTATGACGACCGCCTCAAAGCGTTGATGGCGGGGTGGCGTCAGCAATTCGGGGATCCGGCGCTTCCATTCATCATCATCGGACTGGCGAATTACGGAGAGCTCGCATCGGCCCCGGGTGAGAGTGGCTGGGCGACCGTTCGCGACGAACAGCGACGTGTCGCCATGCAGGACGAGCATGCCGCGATCGTCACCACCGTCGATATCGGCGAACAGACGGACATTCATCCCGCCAACAAGAATGAACTGGCGAAAAGGATGGCCCGCGCAGCTACGGCTCTCGCTTATGGAGGCAATCTCCCGGCGTCGGGCCCGCTGGCGACCCAGGCGAAGTCTGACGGCGATGACGTGCTCGTCTCCTTCGCGGGCGTCACAGGCCAGTTGCGAGCGTCCAGCGCGGCCGGACCCATCGGCTTCGAGTTGTGCAACGCCAACCTCTGTCGCTTCGCACAGGCCAGCATCGACGGAAGCAGCGTGCGCCTCAGGGGCGATGGCGCGGCCGTGGACCGGGTCCGATATGCCTGGGCGGACGCACCGATCGCAAACCTCTTCGACGATGCCGCGCTTACGCCGGCACCGTTTCAGATCATGATCGAAAAGCCGAGTGCGCGGTGATGCCGTCCTCATCCCATTGCTAGGCCAAGATGTTGTTACAGCACACAGCGTTCGACCGATCAGGCCCGTTGCGGAGAATAGTCGTGCAGAGTTCATTTTCGACGATCGTGCTGGCTTTGGCGCTGGCGCTCTCCGCCAACCCCGTACGAGCGCAGGAGGACGTGAAGCCCGACGTCATTACCCTGAATGCGAAGGAATATTACGAGGCCCCTGCGACGAACCTGCTGGTCTTCAGCAATCGCGCCGACGGCCTCTTCGCCGATGCCAAGATCAGCGGCGTCGAAATCATCCAGCGCGACCAGCGCATCGCGACCAATGGCGATGTCCGACTATCCGCAACTCCCGGGCAGTGGGATCCGATGGCGCGCATGGTCGCACGACGGGTGGACCGGTCGACTGGGGTGATCGAAGTCGATCTCGAATATCCCACAGAAGGTTTTCGCTACACCATCCGCTCCGAGCCTGCCGGAGCGGCGGCGGTCCGCATCACTCTGTCCCTGCCGGCGGCCCTGCCGCCCGCGCTCGTCGGCAAGGCGGGGTTCACCCTGGAATTCCTGCCAGCGGCCTATTTCCACCAAGGCTATCTGGCCGACGATGCCACCGGCATCTTTCCGCTGCACCCGACCAGCGACATGACAGCGGCGGCGCAGCGCAACGCAGCGAGCGGTCGCAGCGACGGCGCGGGTGCCGAGCCGCTCCCGATGGCAACCGCACGGCGCTTCGTCCTCGCGCCATCGGACCCTGCGCGACGCATCATGGTAAGCTCTGCGGGCGATCCGATCGGGCTCTATGACGGCCGCGCGCAGGCCCAGAATGGCTGGTTCGTGCTCCGCGGGTTGCTGCCGGGCGGCCGCAGCGGACGCGTGCTCGACTGGACCGTCAGCCTCACCGCGGCGCCTGACTGGCGGCGTGAACCTGTCATCGGCCATTCCCAGATCGGCTACACGCCGGACCAGGCAAAGGTCGCCACGATCGAGGTCGGCCAGCAGGATGACGGCGCGGGCGTGGTGAAACTGTTGCGCGTGGCCCCGGATGGCAGCGAGAGCGTCGCGACGTCCGCCTCGCCGACGCTGTGGGGATCCTATCTGAGATATCGATACTATGCGTTCGATTTCTCCCGGATCCGTCAGCCCGGCCTTTATCTGCTCGAATATCGCGGCAAGCGAACAGCACCGTTTCGCATCGATCCGACCGTCTATGCCGAAGCATGGCATGCTTCGCTCGGCATCTTCCTGCCGGTGCAGATGGACCATATGGCGGTGAACGAGGCCTATCGCGTGTGGCACGGCGATGCTCATCGCGATGATGCCCGCCAAGCGCCCGTCAATCACGAGCATATCGATCTCTATCGCCAGGGCCCCACCACCGACACGCGCTTCGCCCCCGGCGAGCATATCCCTGGTCTGAACGTCGGAGGCTGGCTGGACGCCGGCGACTTCGACATCCGCACGCAAACCCAATATGCCGTGGTGCGCTCGCTCGTCAGAAGCTGGGAACAGTTCGGGCTGAGGCGGGACACAACCAGCATCGATCCGGCAACCCGACGTGTTGAGATTCATGTGCCGGACGGCACGCCCGACATTCTGCAGCAGATCCGGCATGGTGCCGTGCAGCTGGTGGCGCAGTTCGATGCGGTCGGGCACGCCATTCACGGAATTGTCGAGCCGGACGTCGGCCAGTACACCCATCTAGGTGATGCCGCGAGCAAGACCGACGGGCTGATCTACGACCCCGCTGTGGAGCCCGGATCCTCCCTGGCGGATCGCAGCGCGACACCCGATGACAGGTGGGCCTTCACCAGCAAGTCGTCCGCGCTCAATTACGGCTCGATCGCCGCGCTTGCGGCGGCGTCGCGTGCGCTCAGGGGAACGGACGATCCGTTCGCAGCCCGCTGTCTCGAAATTGCCCTGCGCATCTGGTCGGATGAGGAAGGCCGCCGCCCCGACATGTTCCGGCATGGAAACACGACCGGCGGCCCTCTGCAAGCCGAACGGCTGGGTGCTGCCGTCGAGCTGCTCGCAGCGACGCGCGATGCGCGATTTGCGCGAGCGATCGATGGCCTGCTGCCTGCGATCGAGAAACTGTTCGATCGCGAAGCGGTCACGGCGCTCGACGCGATTCCATTCATGCCGCCACGCTATCGCGACGCGCTCAAGCCGCTGGCGCGCAAATGGGCGGCAGCAGCGGCAGCAACCGCCGCCGCCAACCCCTATCGCGTTCCCATCACGGAAGGCGGATGGGCCGGCAACGGCGCGGTGATCGATTTCGGAATCACCGCGTATCGGCTCCATCGCGCCTTTCCCGACATCGTGCCTTCGCGACATGTGCTGGATGCCATGGCCTATCTCCACGGCAACCATCCCGGCTCGGACCTGTCGTTTGTTTCCGGCGTCGGCACTCGGTCCAAGGAGGTCGCCTATGGCAGCAATCGTGCGGATTTCAGCTTCATTGCAGGCGGTGTGGTGCCCGGCGTTCTGATCCTCAAGCCCGACTTCCCCGAGAACCACGAGGATTGGCCCTTCTTCTGGGGCGAAAATGAATATGTGGTGGATCTGGGAGCGGCCTATGTCGAACTGGCGAACTCAGCGTCGGCGGTATCTGCGGCTCCCTGAACCAGGTGGCCCGCCAGAACCTCGGCGCGCCGGCTTCGCCTTGCACTAGTCGACATCGGCGGGACGTGGCTATCGCGACATTGAAGCATGCACTCAATGGTTCGCAGGCGCCATGGACATTCACCAGGATGCGGTCGCGTTTTAGATAAAACAGTTCATTACCCCTACAAATAGTTTTGCGCTTATGCACATCGATGTTAGCTTGCAGTTGCCGATCAAAGAATCGGATCGAAAAATGCGGGTGCACGCAGCAACTTGCTGCCGATGCGCTTTGCGAGGGATGGGAGAGTGATGATGTGGGCACTCCGACTAAACACTGATGGTAGCGGTACCAGCACTATCCGCCGTTTATTGGTTAGCGGTGTCAGCGTACTGGCTTTTTCGGCTTCCGCACCAGCCTATGCGCAGCAGGAAGGCAGCAGTTCTGGTGGCGGTACCACTTCGGAGCAGACGCAGGGCGGCGCCGACGGGGCCGCGTCGGCGGACCAGCGGCAGGCGGAAGACATCATCGTTACAGGTTTGCGGGGATCGCTCCAGCGCAACCTCGATATCAAACGCACATCACCAGGTGTCGTCGATGTCATCTCATCGGAAGATATCGGCAAATTTCCCGACTCCAACGTCGCCGCTTCCTTGCAGCGCCTTCCGGGCGTCTCGATCAATCGATCCGGATCACGCGGTGAGCCCCAGGGTATCACCGTGCGCGGGTTCGGCGGTGACTTCAACGAAACCCTGATCGACGGCCGCCGACTCTCGACGGCCACCGGAGGGCGATCGATCGACTTCACGACGGTCGGTTCGGACTTCATCGGGCAACTCGCGGTCTTCAAGACGCCCGACGTCACGCTCTCCAGCAGTTCCATCGGCGCCACCGTCAACATTTCCTATCCGAAGCCCTTCGACCGCCCCGGTACGCGCATTGCGGCTACCGCTGCCGGATCGATCCAGGACGATGCCGGGAAAGTCGTGCCGACCGTGGGTGCGCTGATCAGCCACACCTTTGCTGACGACACGATGGGTATATTGGCCGATGTCATCTATACCCGGCGAGACACGCAGACCAACCGGGTGTTTGTCTCTGGCTGGCAGGGCGGTCTTTATGCGCCCTGCCAACTTGCCGGCAGCACGGCCGCGAGTTGTTCGCCGACCAGCGACGCTACAGCGCCAGCATGGGCCAGCCCGGCAAACCGCCGCTCCGTGACGGGGTGGTACCAGCAGCAATATGGTGCAGACCAGCGCTACACCAAGGACGAGCGCATCGACGGCCGCATCGCGCTGCAATGGCAGGCTTCCGACGATGTGCTGCTGACGATCGACGACAATTATTCGCGTCAGACGGTGAGAACGGACATCGCGGGTTTCGGCGTGTGGTTCAACCAAGGCGATCTGCGCAATGTGCAGCTCGACGAGAACGGCACGACCGTCGATTTCACGCAAGCGGGCACCCCGACGGACTTTGTCGCCGGTACAGACAGTTCGCTGCTGGAAACCAATCAAGTCGGCGTCAATCTGAAGTGGGACGCGACGAGCAACCTCAAGTTCGAACTGGATGGCAACTATTCCAAGAGCCGTCTCAATCCGGACGATCGGGTCTCCAGCGAGAACGGCGATATTGGCTATGGCGGTGATCTGGGCACGACGCTCGGCGTTCGTGTTACCGGCAACAGCAAGAACAGCTTCCCGGTCTTCACGACCTATGGTCCAAATGGCGATGAGTCGCGTTGGATCGATCCTTCGATCATCGGTTCGCACGTCACGGTGCGGCAGGCCCAGAAGAACAGCGACGAGATCAAGCAGCTGCGCTTCAACGCCGCTTGGGAGCAGGACAACCTGACGATCAAAGCCGGCGCCATGTACATGGAAGACCGGTTCAAGATCCAGAACCGCAACACGTTCGTCAACAATTACTGGCAGGCTTATGCCGGCTACGGGTTGCCATCGGGGCGCACAACCGGCGTACCGATCCCGACGAGCCTGTACCAGGGCACAATCAAGACGGACAATTGGATACCCGGTTTCTCCGGATCATTGCCATCGCCGCTAATCGTCTATGATGCGCGCGCCTACCAAGAGTATCTGGAGGGCCTGGGCAATCCGCAGACGCAGAACATCCCGGGGTTCAACGAAGGTTGCTGTACTCCCCCGTTTGCGGGCATGTTCGATCTCGCGCTCGACCCCGGATCCGTGCAGGACATCCGGGAAAAGACCTGGGCCGCCTACATGCGGGTCGATTTCAATACTGAGATTGCCGGTATGCCGTTCCGGTTCAATGCCGGTCTGCGCCAGGAGAATACCAGGATTTCGTCGAGCGGTCTCGGTCGCCTGCCGCTTTCGATCACGCCGAGCACGGCAGATCCGACGCTGCTGACGGTGTTGTTCGGCGATACGCAGCAGATCACGACGCGCAGCAGCTATTCCTATCTTCTGCCCAGCATCGACATGAAGCTGGAGGTGACGGACAAGCTGCATCTTCGTTTCGATGCGTCGCGCACCCTCACCCGTCCAGCACTGAACACGTTGACGCCGGTGCTGAATGTCGGCTCGGGCCAGCGGATCGGTGCGCTGACCGCAACCGGCGGCAACCCCGCGCTGCGGCCATATCTTGCGGATAATTTCGATGCTGCCGTGGAATGGTACTATCAGCGCAACTCCTATCTTGCGGTCAACTTCTTCCTGAAAAATGTCTCCAATTTCATCGTTGCCGGCACACAGCGGCAGTCGATCAACGATGTCGTCGATCCGAGTACCGGCCAGCCGGCCGTGTTCACCGTCTCTCAGCGGGTCAATGGCCCCGAGGCGACCGTTCGCGGCGTCGAGATCGCGCTTCAGCATGTGTTCGGCGACAGCGGCTTCGGCTTCAATGCGAACGCGACATTCGTGAACACCAACAAGCCCTATGACGAGACGGACCTCTCGACGAGCGGCTTCGCGGTGACCGGCCTCGCCAACTCGGCCAATTTCGTGGGCTTCTACGACAAGAACGGCTTCCAGGCGCGCGCCGCCCTCAACTGGCGGGACAAGTATCTCTCCCAGTTCGGTCAAGCCCAGAACAATTCCGCCTTCGGAGCTGAGCCGACGTTTGTGAACTCCGCGCTGCAAGTCGATTTCAGCACAAGCTACGACTTCAATGAACATTACAGCGTTTTTCTTGAGGTTCTGAACATCACCAATGAGACGCAGAGCACACATGGCCGGTTCTCCAACCAGCTGCTCGACGTCTATGCCTATGGCAGGCGCCTGACTGCCGGCGCGCGCGTGCGCTTCTAGCCTCCCCTCTGCCGGGGAAGTCGGCTAGCCTGGCTTCCCCGGATTTTTTAGTCGGTTGGACACGCTCATGGTCGCTCCCGTTCGCAGCATCGTCATCGTCGGCGGGGGCACCGCCGGCTGGCTCACCGCGGGGGTTATCGCCGCCCGACACCGGAGCCGGATCGAAGCGGGCGAATTCTCGGTCACGCTTATCGAATCTCCAAACGTGCCGATCATCGGCGTTGGCGAGGGAACCTGGCCGACCCTTCGGACGACCCTGTCGAAGATCGGCGTTTCGGAAACGGATTTCTTCCGGGAATGCGATGCCGCATTCAAGCAGGGCGCCAAGTTCGCCCGTTGGACGACGGGTGCGCCGGCCGATGCCTATTACCACCCGCTGATGCTCCCGCAGAACTTCAGTCAGATCAATCTCGCGCCGCACTGGCTTGCAGCAGATGATGGCAAGAGCTTCTGCGACGCGGTCTGCCCGCAGGGGCTCATCTGTGACGATGGGCTCGCGCCCAAGACGATTGCCACGCCCGAGTTCGACGCAGTGGCGAATTATGCCTATCACCTCGATGCAGGAAAGTTCGCCGATTTCCTGCGCCGTCACTGTTGCGGAACTCTCGGCGTTCAGCATGTGCTCGCAGATGTCCGGGAGGTGCTCCAGACCGAGACCTGCGACATCGCCCACCTTGTGACAGAGCAGGCCGGGACAATCGGCGGCGATCTCTTCGTCGACTGCACCGGGTTCAGGGCGCTGCTGATCGGGCAGACGATGGGCGTCGGTTTCAAGCCGCTCGGTGACACGCTGTTTTGCGATACCGCTCTTGCCGTGCAGGTGCCGTACGCCGATCCGCACGCGCCGATCGCGTCCCACACCATTTCCACCGCTCAATCGGCCGGATGGATCTGGGACATCGGCCTTCCGACGCGCCGCGGCACTGGCTATGTCTATTCCAGCGCGCATATCGACGATGAGGCGGCCGAACGTGAGTTGCGCGCCTATCTCGGTTCGGCGGCCGACGGCCTCGACGTGCGCAAGATCCCCATCCATGCCGGCCACCGCGAGACGTTCTGGCGCGGCAACTGTGTGGCTGTGGGCCTGGCCGCAGGCTTTCTCGAGCCGCTCGAGGCATCTGCGATCGTGCTCATCGAACTGTCCGCAAAGCTCATTGCCGAACAGATGCCAGCTTGCCGCGAGGTGATGGACGTGATCGCTTCGCGCTTCAACGCGACGACCCATTATCGTTGGGGGCGGATCATCGATTTTCTGAAGCTGCATTATGCCTTGAGCCAGCGGCAAGACAGCGACTTCTGGCAGGACAATCAGCGCGAGGAAACGTGGCCGGACCGCCTGCGCGAGCTGATGCTTCTCTGGCGCCATCATTCGCCATGGTTCCACGACGAGTTCGATCGGGTCGAGGAAGTCTTTCCGCCCGCCAGCTATCAGTACGTGCTTTACGGGATGAACTTCCGAACTGAAGTCGATCGAACGGCGCTCGCGCAGGATGCCCGTGTGGCGGTCAAGGCCATGAACGACAACGCCGCTCAGGCCCAACGGCTGCTGGGGCGCCTGCCGCGTCACAGGGATCTAATCAACAAGATCGTGACCCATGGCCTGCAGGCTATCTGACCGGAATCGCTGATCCGGTCAGCAAGCGCGCAAGCATGAGATCTGGAAGTGGGCTGCATGGTGTCCTGCAAAGACCCGTGCCTCCTGCAGGGACGCTTCGCGGTAGCCGCCGAAGCGGTGCCGACGCTTTCCGCATCAAGCCGCTGGCGGCCGGCGGCGAACGCTTCGAACGACAGGGAGACGATCTTCATGAGGAAGGATTGGGCAGTGATGGCAGACGCCTCCAGCGCGAGCAGGACGTTTTTGTCCGGCCTCGTTTCGCGCAAGTCCGGCAATGGGGGGCGGAGCCTTACCGCGGCGTGCGCCGCGATTGCGGTAATGGGCCTTTCCAGCGTCGTATCCCAGCCGGCAGCGGCGCAGGTCACGACCTGCCGTTCCGGGCGCCAAGCCGGTGCGGATCGAGCGCATCAAGGTTCATTCGGCGGCCATCGAAGGCAGTCTTGAAGGTGAAAATCCCGATCGCGACGTCCTGGTGGTCCTTCCTCCGAGCTATGGCACCAACACCAATCTCCGTTATCCCGTGATCTACGCGCTGCACGGCTATTCGGTCGGGGCCGAGCAGTGGAGCAAAGAGATCCATGTGGCGCTGTCGGTGGAAGGCGCCTTCGCGAAAGGATCGAAAGAGGCGATCATCGTTCTGCCAGACAGCAAGACGGTCCACAACGGATCGATGTATTCTCGCTCGATAACGACGGGCGACTTCGAAATGTTCGTGGCGCGCGATCTTATTCGATATGTGGATTCACATTACCGCACGATTGCGCGCCGGGAGAGCCGCGGTCTCGTCGGCCATTCGATGGGCGGTTACGGCGCGGCACGGATCGGCATGAACCACCCGGATGTCTTTGGCGCGCTGTATCTGATGAGCCCATGCTGCCTTGCGCCCCGACTGGCGCAGCCAGCGAATGCCGAGACGGAGGCGGCACTAGCGGCCGTCAAGTCGCTGGACGATGCGAAGAAGCTTCCCTGGGGGTTGCGCGCGACGCTTGCGGCTGCCGCAGCATGGTCGCCCAATCCGGAAGCGCCGCCGCTTTATCTCGATCTGCCGGTCAAGAACGGCGATGTCGATCGCGATGTCGAGGCGCGCTGGGCAGCGAATGCGCCCCTGGCGTTCGTCGACCAGCATATCGCAGACCTGCGGCAATATCGCGCAATTGCCATGGATGTCGGCGACAAGGACGGCTTGAAGGCGGATACAGAGAAGCTTCACGCGGTTCTGACGCGCTACAAGATATCGAATACGCTGCAGATTTATGCCGGAGACCATACCAGCCACATCGGCGTGCGGTTCCAGGATAAGGTGCTGCCCTTCTTCAGCCAGAACCTGGACTTCGGAAACGCAGCAAATTCTCGCGCCAACCGATAGCACCGCTCAAAGCCGGTTCGTTATTGACGAACCGGCTTTGGGCCTGACTGCGGCGCTACATCGGCGTCCTGCTCATGCGTGTCGGCACATCGGCTTCACTGGCCGATCGGCAACTCATAGATGGCGACCGAAATGGGCGGGACAAAGATCTGGCTCCCGGCGCGGACCTTGCTCTCGCTTATCGACACACCCGCCGGTTTTCCGACCTTGTTCTGCGCCGCGAGCGATTTACCACTGAGCAACCATCTCACGCCACGTCCGGAAAGCGTGATGTTGGCGGTCGACAGGTCGAGCCGCTGCGTATCGAAGGTCGCATTGACGACGCCGAGCCGTAGCGACTTGCCGTCGGGCGAGATGCCCGCGATCACATCCAGGGGGTAGGTCGCGCTGCCGGCGCGAACCTTGGGATGAGCATAGCCGACAGGGTACTTCGGTTCGGGCTGAGGCGATTGGCCTTCGATCGCGACCGGCACGGTGCCCGTACCAAAATGCTCACCATAGAGTTTAAAGACGAGCCCCGTACTGTTCAGGGTAGATGCTGTCGGCGTGATGTCCATCGTCGATGCTCCAGTGGTGAAAGCCGACATCTTGAGAAAGTTGGTGTGCCGCAACATCTCCTGAAGCACCATGGCATATGCCAGGGACGACTTGAGGTTGATGTCCTTGACCATATAGGCGTATTCGTCGATCGCCAGGAAGATCTTGGATGATTGCAGATTCGGGAATCGTTTCTGGTAGATCGCCCATTCTTCCGCCTCCATGCGAACATGGTTGGATGGCGAACGAGCGAACTCCATCAGTTCGTCTGAAGGCGGCGCATCGGGCCGAACCTCCGCGCGATCATACCAGTGCTCGGTGATCCCCTCGAAATCGCCCCAGGCTTTGGCGAAAAAGCCTCCCGTCCAATCCTCTTCGGTTCCAAACTTGGGCTGGATACTTTCAAGCGTCGCATTTTCCTGCACGCCCTTCGGGTGCAATTGATCAGGCATCGCGCCCGAGGCGATCAAGGTGATCGACGGATCCTTGGCCCGCATCGCTGCCGCGAATTCGCGGTGCTTGATCATGTAATAATCGAGGCTGGTCTTTCCGATCTGCCACCAGCCATAGGGCTCGTTGCCGATGTTCCACCACCGAACACCGTAGGGCTCCGGATGTCCATTCGCGGCACGCTTCGCGCCCCACGCGCTCGTTGCCGCGCCGTTGAGATATTCGACTTCCTCGGCCGCAGAATTGGCATCACCCAGCCCGGCATTGACGGTGACATAGGGCTCGACGCCGAGAAGCCGGGTCAATTCCATCCACTCGTCCATGCCCAGGTCGTTCGTCTGCATGGCGCTCCATGCATGATCGAACATCGGCGCGCGCCGGTCCCGCGGGCCGATCGCCTGGTGCCAATCCCAGTTGGACAGGAAATTGCCCCCGGGCAGCCGCCAGAAGCCGGAGTTCAGCGAGCGTGCGAGCGCCGTCGTATCGGCACGCCAGCCGTTGATATTGTCAGACGGCATCAAGGAGATCGCGCCGACCTTGAACCGCCCCTGTCCCTTGCCGGTGATCTCAAGCCGCGCGTTGAGCGAATTCTGCGTCGGTTTGAAGGAGAAGGCCGCCTGTTGCCAGGATGACTGAGGCGCTGCCAGCACGACCGATTGCCGATCCGCCGTGCCGCTGCCCCAGATCAGCGTGACCGTCACTGTCGCGCCGGCGTCGCCACTGAGCCAGAGATGACCGGTATAGGTCTTGCCGCGGGCCACGCCGATGCCGTCCTGGCCGAAACCGCGCAGCGTTTCGCCAGCAACAGCGACGCTGGCGCTTTGCACGCCGACGAATGGCGCATCGCGATCCATCATCACGGCGTCATCGCCGCCGATAGGCCGCCATTTGCGATAGCTGACACCCGGACGCCCCTCCGCATTCAGGGGCGGCGGCACATCATGCTGGGCAGTAACCACAGGGTAATAGAATTTCCGATCGTCGAGCATCTCGGCCCACAGCGTGCGCGCGACCAAGCCGCCGATCGGCTCGATGAACATGCCATATTGATGCGCCGTCACCGCGTCCGACCGGCGCACGGTGTCGACATGAACCTTCACTGGGCCGGCCGGGGGCGCCGCGTCGGCAGCGCTCGTGCCGAGCATCATCGCCAGTAGTGCAGTACCGGTTCCACGCTTCATGATCCCCTCCCCTGTTCGTTGAAAGGCCGGTGCTGGACGAGCAGTCACTTCATCCAGCACCGACGCGGTTCAGAACTTGAAACGGACGCCTGCCCGGTAGGTGCGACCGAGTTGATCATAAAGCGCGGGATTGCTGAAGATGGTCGAACGCGCCGGATCGCGGTCGAACAGATTATCCACCTTGAAATAGGCCGTCACCTGCTCGGTGAGATTATAGGTGCCGCCGATGTCGAGATAGAATGCGCCTGGCATGAAGTTGTTGTCGATCGTCGGGCGGTTGGCCGTGGACGCCGGGCAGTCGCCGGGCTGGCAAACGACATATTGGTTGCCGAACGTGCCGTCGGTGAACCAACGTTCCTGCACGAGCAGCGAAAAGTCGTCATTCTCATAGCTCTGGACCGCCAGCCACTTCCAGTCGGGCGTGTTTCCGTTGTTCACACCGGCCGAGTCGAGGGGAATCGTGCCCGGCAAGCCGGTGTCCGTCACGAACTTGCGGACATGGGTCGCCAGCACCCGCACCGTGAAGTTACCCGGCAGCCCCAGCGGCCGCTGCCAGCGATAGCTTGCCTCGATGTCGAAGCCTTCGGTGTCGATCTCAGCCAGGTTGAAGGCCTGAACGTTGATGAAGTTCGGCCCGCCGGTATTGTTGAGATTGAAGGCGTTGCAGGTTTCCGGAAGGACGTTCTGGAAGCAAAGCTGCACGATGTCCGCCGGCGCGATGCTGGAGATGACATCCTTGATCTTGAGTGTGTAGTAGTCGAACGACAGGCTGAGACCCGGCATCCACGACGGGCTGACCAGCGCGATACCCGCCGTCGTGTTCCGCGCCAGTTCCGGGGTAAGGTTGGTGTTGCCGATCGTGTTCTGGATGACCAGAACGTTGGTGTTGCGGAACGGATCGAAGAAGTTCGGCAGCGTCGTCGTGACCGGCGCCGCGAAGAGTTCGGACAGGTTCGGTGCGCGCACGTCACGCGATGTCACGCCGCGGATGCGGAGGCCGTCAATCGGTAGGTCCCAGGTGCCGCCGACCTTCCAGGCCCAGACCGTGCCGGAAGTCGTGTAATCGGTCACGCGAACCGCGCCATTGATGTTCGCGCGTCCCAAGCTGTCCGAGTTCAGGATCGGCAGATTGGCTTCGAAGAACGCCTCCTTCACGCTGTAAGCGCCGCGGCCGTTCTTGTAATTGCCCGCATACCAGTTGTTGCCCCCGGGGATCAGCAGGGGATCCTCGGGATAATCGGTGTTTGCCGGTGTCGCCGCGAAGCCCGCGCCATACGGGTCCGCCCGCACGGTGTAGAATTCGTGACGATACTCGCCACCGAACGCGATCGACAGCGGTCCGGCCCATAGATCCACGGGCGCTCCGGAGAAGTTGACGCTGACCACGTCCTGCGTCTGGCGCGTTCTCTGATACGGCCCGTTATCGGGCATGATGTAGCGCAGCGCCGCTTCCGATGGATTGCCGCCAAAGATGTTGAGCGGCTGGCAGCCATTGGCACGGGCGGTGGCGCTGCGGCAAACGATGGCTCCGTCCAGCGTCACTGCGTCGATCGCCTGGTTGAACCGGTTGCTCAGCAGGATGTTGTCGACGTCGATATCGGTGTAGTTGGTGCCGTGCTGGTAATAGGCATCGTAGTTCCAGTCGGTGCCGGCCAAAGCGAACTCACCCTTGGCGCCGACGACCCCGCGATACTGGCGGCGGTCGGTATGTACCCTGGTGTTCCCGAGCGCCGCGTTGCTCGTGCCGAACTGGAAGCTCGTGATGCCCGCGGTCGCGCACGCTGCCTGCACCGAACCGGGAACGAACGGGTTAGAGCATTGCATTGTCAGGTTCGGCCGGTTCTGGCCGTTCACGGGCTGGTTGCTGGTTTTCACCTGGCCGAAGTTGAACGACACATAAAGCTCGTTCTTGTCGGCAAAATCGAAGCCCACGCGGCCGTAGCCGTTCAAACGCTCGATGCTCGACTTCAACGATCGACCGGCATCCACGTTACCGGAAAGGTCGCCGCCAAGGCAGAAGCCGGGGAAGCAGCCTGAGACGGTGCCGGACGCATTCCGCGACGGTACCCCATTCGATCCGTACTGGAATTGGAACGGGCTGCCGTTCTGGTCGAAGGCGATGCCCTGGAGGGGGCCGGCGGTGATCAGGCCGTATTTCGCAAAGGTGATCGACTGCGCGAAGTCGCGGACGATATATTGCGGCGAGCCATCATTCAGAACGCCGCGATTGATGAGCGTCGTCTGGCGGAACCAGTCTCTGCCGCCTGCGAGTTCGGTGCCAAATTCGCCCCCACCAACGCCATCCTCGTTATCATATTCGCCGCTGACGACCACGTGCAGCCGATTGTCGAGGAAGCTCTTGCCGGCCGCGAGCTGAACCAGCACTTGTTCATCGTCGCCATAACGGGTGATGCCGCCCTGGACGTTGCCCTTGATGCCTTCAAAACGCGTGTCAGTGATGAAGTTCACCACACCGCCGACCGCGTCTGATCCGTAGGAGGCCGATGCGCCGCCATTGACGACGTCGACGCGACGGACGAGCAACTGCGGAAACAGGCTGATGTCGGGCACGCCGGTGACGTTGGCGCCCACGATGCGCTGGCCGTCGAGCAGCGTCAGAGTTCGAATGGCGCCCACGCCGCGGAGCGAGAAGGAACTCAACCCCTGCTGGCCGCTCGACGTGCTGAAGGTGTTGACCGATGTGCCGGACGACCCTTGGAGCGACGGCAACTGAGCGATCGTCGTGAAGATGTTCGGCTGCGCATTGGCGGCGATGTCCGCTTCGCCGATCACGGTGGTCGGTGTCGGCGCGTCGAAGCCGCCCGCGGCAATACGCGTACCCGTGACGACGATATCGCGCTCGGCAGCCTGCGTCGGGCTTGTCTGTGCAACGCTCTGGTCGGCAACGGCCGGCGACTGGGCAGGCGCGGCGGGGTCCGCCGGTTCCGCCTCCTGCGCATGGGCAACGGCCGGAAGCATACATGCGATGACCGCCGCGAGGCTGGCCGACCGGCTCAGCGAACGCAATTGGTGACGGACTGAATTCTTTCCTGACATTTCCCTCTCCCTGTTCCCCTAGCGAGGCCGTGCCCTTTCGGCACTGCTCTCAAATCAACTGTCACTCTTAGCGAAGAAACTACTGCATGAATCGGGTTGAATCCCGGTAGTTCTATAAAATGTTGCAGACTTGACGTTACCGATACTTTACAAATCCTTTGATGCGCTCAATTAAATTTACGCTTATGGATATTCTCTTGAGATGGACTGGCACCAGCGCGATGCACAAAATTTTCAGTCACCGCATGATGATAACGTTATCATTCTCTGCATATGCAGCAAACGGGGCCTTGTCAATACTCTGACAAATAGGTAGCGTTCGACGACGGCCATCTCCTGTCGGTCAAGCGGCCGCTCTTCTTCATCCTGCGCCTGCGCGATAGGGTACCATTCCCTATCCGCTCTGATCACGTTACCGGAGGCAATGTTGCGCACCGTTGGCATTCCTGGCCTCAGATGGACCATCATCGCCCTCTTCGTTGGCGCGATGATCATCAACTATCTCTCCCGCTCGGTGCTGGGCGTGGCCGCACCCGTCATCCTGACGGAGCAGGGCATCAGCAGCGAACAATATGGGTGGATAACCGGCGCCTTTCAGATCGGCGTCATGTTCCAGCCGCTCATCGGCTATGTGCTTGACGGCGCTGGTCTGCGGATCGGCTTCGCGCTCTGCGTCACGATCTGGTCGCTCATCACGATGGCGCACGTCTTCGCGCAGGGCTGGTTCGGCTTCGCCGCATTGCGCGGCGCGCTTGGCCTGGCCGAAGGTTCGGCACAGCCCGCCGGCCAGAAGCTGATTGCCGAATGGTTCCCGGCGAAGGAGCGCGGCGCCGCCGGTGGCATCTACAACATCGGCGCCTCCTTCGGCGCAGTTTTCGCGCCGCCGCTGGTGGCGTGGGCGGTGCTGACGCAGAGCTGGCGACTCGCGTTCCTCGTCGCGGGCGGCCTCGGCCTCGTGTGGGTGGTGGTTTGGCTGTGGTGGTACGAAACGCCGACGCGTCATCGCGCCATCCGTGCCGCGGAGCAGCAGCACATCCTCGATGGGCAGGAAGCGCGACTCGCGGCCACCGCGGAGCGCCCCTCCATCTTGACAATGCTGAAGCGGCGGGATCTTTGGGGCATCGCCCTCCCCCGCATGCTGGCGGATCCGACGTGGGGCATGCTTTCCTTCTGGATGCCCCTCTACCTCGCGCGGGAGCGCGGCTTCGATCTGACGCAGATCGCGCTCTTTGCGTGGCTGCCGTTTCTGGCAGCGGATGTCGGTTGCCTGTTCGGCCCGGCCGTCGTCGCCTTCCTCCAGCGTCGCGGCATCCATCTTGTCGACGCCAGGCGCGGCGCATTCACCCTGGGCGCCGTGATGATGACCGGAATGGCGCTGGTCGGCTGGGTGACCAACCCCTATGTCGCGATCGCCCTGCTGTGCCTCGGCGGCTTTGCGCACCAGACGCTGTCGGTCACGGTCATCACCATGGCGTCGGACCTGTTTCGGCGAAACGAGGTGGCGACTGCCACGGGCTTCGCCGGACTGGCGGGCAATCTCGGCGTCCTCGTCTTCTCACTGCTGATCGGCGGGCTCGTCGACAGCGTCGGCTATGAGCCGTTCTTCATCCTGCTCGGCGTCTTCGATCTCGTCGGCGCCGCCATCCTCTGGACATTGGTTCGCAAGCCAGCATGACGCACATCCACAATCCGATCCTCCGTGGCTTCAATCCCGATCCGTCCATCGTCAGGGTGGGTGAGGATATCTTCATCGCAACATCCACCTTCGAATGGTATCCCGGCGTACAGATCCATCATTCCCGGGATCTGTTGCATTGGCGTCTCGCCGCGCGGCCGCTGAACCGCGCGGCGCAGTTGGACATGCGGGGCAATCCGGATTCGTGCGGCGTCTGGGCGCCCGACCTGAGCTATGCGGACGGGCGCTTCTGGTTGATCTACACCGATGTGAAGCGGTACGGCCAGACCACCGTCGATGGCGCCACGGGCGCCTCCCTGCGCGACTTCCACAATTATCTGGTGACGTGCGAACAGATCGATGGCGTGTGGTCGGATCCCGTCTATCTCAACAGCAGCGGTTTCGACCCCGCCTTGTTCCACGATGACGACGGTCGCTCATGGCTGCTGAACATGTCGTGGGATCATCGACCAGGTCGGAACCGCTTCGCAGGCATCGTGATCCAGGAAATCGATCGGGCGTCAGGCCGGCTGGTCGGCACGCCGCAGCAAATCTTCTCGGGCACCGCGCGCGGGTTTACCGAGGGACCTCACCTCTACAAGCGCGACGGCTGGTATCATCTGCTCGTGGCGGAGGGTGGCACGAACTGGGACCATGCGGTGGTGATGGCGCGCTCGCGATCACTGTTCGGTCCGTATGAGATCCACCCCGATGGGGCGGTGCTGACCGCCGCGGGACGGCGCGACGGCGGGCTAACGCGCGCCGGTCACGGCGATCTCGTCGAACTCGCGGATGGCACGACCTGGATGGCTTATCTTTGCGGTCGCCCGCTGCCCGGGCGAGAGCGCTGCGTGCTCGGACGCGAGACGGCCATTCAGCCGATGCGCTGGGGCGAAGATGGGTGGTTGCGGACGGTGGACGGCAGCGGCGATCCCGCGATGACGGCACCTGCGCCGTCGCTACCGCTCCAGCCTTGGCCCGAGCAAGAATGGGATGGATGCTTCGATAACGGAACGCTGCCGGACGCGTTCCAGTGGCTGCGTACCCCACGGCCCGAGACGCTGTTCAGCCTGTCGGCGCGTCCGGGCCATCTCCGCCTGTTCGGTCGCGAAACGATCGGGAGCGCCTTCGAACAGGCGCTCGTGGCCCGACGGCAGACGGAGATGCGCTTTACTGCGACGACCAGCGTAGATTTCGCTTCGACAAGCTTCCAGCAGGCGGCGGGACTAGTCTGCTACTACAACAGCACCAAATTCTATTATCTCAATGTCACGTTCGATGAAGGTGTCCGTCAGCTACATGTGCTGGCCGCGCGGCCCGACAGCAGCGGCTGCACCAATGTGGTCGCCGTCACCGCGCTTCCCGATGGCCCCATCGAATTGCGTGTGGATGTCGACGAGGATGTGCTTCGCTTCGCATGGCGGACCGAAGTGGAAGGCACCTGGACAATGCTCCCCGAGGTCTTAGACGCCAGCATCCTGTCGGACGAGGCGACTCTGCCCGGACTGCCAAATTTTACGGGCACGTTCGTGGGGATGGCCTGCCAGGATCTCGCGGGTGCGGGCGCGTTCGCAGACTTTGCGTGGTTCCGCTACCAGGGCCGCTGAGGTCACCGCGCTTTCACACGGGTCGGTAGTCCCGAGCATGGGGATCGTTATTGCGTTTCCATGCAGCCGCGCGCCGTGCCTCTCGTCGCCCCAACCGCTGCTACGGATGGAGCCGAACGCGGCGCCGCCGATCCGGGGGGCTCGCCGCCCGGACCGCCGACGCCGCGGGCATGATCAGCTTGCCGGCGCCAGAAAACCATGCGTGCCGATCCAGTGCGAGAATGCCTCGAACCAATCCGTGCTGGTGGTCTTCTTCTGATACATCCCGAAGCCGTGACCGCCTTTCTCGTAGTAGTGAAACTCGACAGGCCGCTTCGCCGTCTTCCAGCTCTCGATCAATCCGAAACCGCTGTTCGCGAACAGAGGATCGTCGGCGGCAAGTGCAACAAACATCGGTGGGGCGTCTGCAGGCACCGTAACGGGTGCAAGCGGGCCATAGATGTTGGCAATGAATGCGGGCCTCGCCTCTTTGCCAGCCAGGGTCGTCGCCATCGTCAACATCGCGCCGGCCGAGAATCCGATCATGCCGATACGGTCAGGGTCGATCCGCCATTTGCCTGCGTTGCGCCGGACCAGCGCAAACGCTGCCCGCGCATCGGCGATTTGCGGCGCGAGCCCCTTGATTGCATCGTCTGCGTTCATCCTCGGTCGCTGTGCGGCGGTCTTGAACATGTCCTGCATCGACCGTTCGAAGGCAGCCATGTCATTGGGCGTCTGGTTGAGACGGTATTTCAGGACAAATGCTGCGACACCTTTCTGGGCGAGCGCTTTGGCGACGTCCCACCCCTCATTCTGCATCGACAATGTTCGAAACCCGCCTCCTGGTGCCACGATCACGGCGGCGCCCGTGGCCTTCCCCGGATCCGGGAGGAAGGGCGTCAATGTAGCGACAGTCACGTTGCGCGCGAACAGGCTGCCATATTGGCTGTGCCAGGATTCTTGGGCCTTGGCATCGGGCAACGCCCCGGTGCCAAGCTCAACCGCGGCCGGCTGGTCGGGGATGGGTATGGGCGCCATCTTATCGTCTTGCGCGAGAGCCGGGCTGGATAATGCCAACGCCACGGCGCTGCTGAGCAAGATGGTGCGGTTGACCAGCCGGGCGAGATCGTGATTTCGAGGTGTGAAGCGCATATCCCTCTCCAACATTATTATGATAACGCTATCATATTATCGAATCGAACAGCTATGAGAAGTAGCAGAATCGCTCACGGAACGGATTTTTCTCCAGCAGTTCAATAATCCCCGTGATGCGTCCGCCGCCGCTGTCAGCCGGCGGACCACGGCGGACCGGAAATGCGCAATCGCTGCCTTCACCGCAGCGCAATGTCGGCCGCAACCTCAAGCCAGCCGTGCACCGCAGCATGCGCCGCATTGTGTGCGCACGGGCGTGCGACCGCGCGGGATTGTGGTGCCCCCTTCATCGACATCGCCCGCAAACGGTCCAATAAGTTTTTGAACATAACAGTTGAATATCACCACTGATTAGGTTTACACCCATTTCAGCGGCGCAAGAGACGCCGTTCGGAGATGGAGAGGAGAGCATCGTGGCGACCCGTCGCTTGCCGTCCGTGCGGCTGCGCATTGCTGCATCCGTTGCTGCCGCCGGGCTCACGATCACGCCGGTGGTCGGTCAGACGGACCGCATGACAGCCGTCGCCGACGATCCGGCGGTTGTCCGCATTTCTTTCTATCTGCCTGTGCGCGACGGAACGCGGCTTGCGGTGAACCTGTACCGCCCCGCCGAGCGCGGCATCATTCGCGACGGCCGTTTTCCGGTGGTGTTCGCCTTCACCCCCTATCGCGCGCGCTACCGCAAGGATGGGCAGGTTGTGGACCTGATCGACTCGACCACCTTCGGCCTGCGCCAGTTGGTGCATGCCGGCTATGTCGTCGCCACAGCCGATGTGCGGGGCAAAGGCGCGTCCTTCGGTTCACGGCGCGGTTTCCTCGACCAGACCGAGGCGCGCGACGGCTACGACATCGTCCAGTGGCTCGCGGCCCAGCCCTTTACTACCGGTAAGGTGGGCATCACCGGCTGCTCCTATCTGGGAGGGAGCGCAATGCTCGTCGCCGGCACCCGGCCGCCGGCGCTCAGAGCGGTGTTCGCGGCAGCAACCGACCTCGACAAATATGCCTTCGTCCGCAACGGCGGCATCACGGCCCAATTCAACACGCGCCCGGACGAACCGCTCGACGTAGACCTCGCCAGCGTGCCGGTCGATGCCGACACCGATGGCAGCCTGCTGAAAACGGCGGTCTCGGAACATGCGCGCAACACGCCGATGGCGCCGCTGTGGGCGGGCATGCCCTATCGCGACAGCATTTCGCCGCTCACCGGAACGCGTTTCTGGGAAGAGGTTGGCCCGTACACGCATCTGGCGGCGCTGCGCAGCCCGCAACTTGCCTGGTATCTGTGGAGCAACTGGAACGACGAGCCCACCGAGCAGATCATCAAGGCGGCGGCCAATCTGAACGCGAAGATGATCGTCGGCCCGGGCAGCCATTGCGAGCCGCCCAAGGTGTTCGACATCGTCGGCGAGCAGCGCCGTTTCTTCGACCATTATCTGAAGGGCATCGATAACGGCATCGACCGCGAGCCTCGCTACGCCTGGTGGCGCGAGCAGGGCGAGGGCGGAGCGATGGTCCATCGCGCGACGCTCCCCGGCGTCGGGGTGAAGCGCACCACGCTCTATCTGTCACCGACCGTCAACGACGCCCCGGCGGCGGTCGATCGCGGCAGCCTTGCGGTTGGTGCGAACGCCGCAAAGGCACTGCCCTTCGCCGCAGACTATGGCGTTGCCACCAAGGACTATTTCCAGTTCTGGCCGAGCCCGCTCGACGGCAAGGGCGTGACCTTCACCAGCCGCCCGCTCGCTACCGATGCCACGATCGAAGGCTATCCGGTGCTCACCGTCCGCGCCGCTGCCGATCGGCCCCAGGCCAATCTGTTCGGCTATCTCGAAGAGGTGGACGCCGCCGGCAAGGTGACGATGCTGGCGTTCGGCCGCCTCGCCTTCAGCCACCGCAAGACCGGCAAGGCGCCCTACGATCATCTCGGGCTGCCCTATCATTCCGGCCGCAAGGCCGATGTCGCGCCGGTCACGCCCGGCCAGCGGGTCGAGCTTTCCTTCGCGCTGTCCCCCCGCGCCTACACGATCGCTGCAGGCCATCGCCTGCGCGTCACGCTGACCGCTGCCGATCCGCGCCAGCGCAACCTCGCCGAGATCCGCGACGGCCTCGCCCGCACCCTTACCGTCTACGCCGGGCCCGCCTCGCACATCGACATTCCCTTCACGACACCCGTCCGCTTTCGCTGAGGCCCTCGCCCCCGCGCACCAAGGAGCCGCATCATGTCCAAGCTTCGTCAGCGCCCTCTGCTTCTCGCCACCGCCGCCACGCTCGCCTGGAGCAGTGGTGCTGCCGCACAGACCACGCCCGAAACGGCACAGGATGCGGCTGCAGCCGCCGGCCCGGTCACCATCGGCGCACAGGACGCGCTGGAAAAGGATATCATCGTCACCGGCAGCCGCATCCGCGGTGCTGCGCCTGTCGGTTCGACCGTGATCGCCGTCGATCGCCGCGCGATCGAAGCCTCCGGCGCGGTCACCACCGATCGCCTGCTCAAAGAGATCCCGCAGGTCTTCGACCTCGGCACCTCGGAGAATTCGCGTGGCCAGTCGGGCGGCAACAGCAACATCACTTTCGGCAATGCGATCAACATCCGCGGCATCGGCCCCTATGCGACGCTGACGATCCTCGACGGGCACCGGGTGGTGAACAACAGCCGCTCGGTTGACCCCTCGATCATCCCGTCTCTCGGCCTCGAACGCGTCGAGGTGGTCGCCGATGGGGCCTCGGCGGTCTACGGCTCGGACGCGATCGCCGGCGTGGTCAACCTGATCCCGCGCCGCAGCCTCGACGGTTTCGAGACGATCGCCCGGATGGGTGTGGCGAAGAATTTCCACGAGAGCCAGTTCGGCATTGCCGGCGGCAAGACCGGCGACTGGGGTCAGGTCATGGTCGCCTATGAGCATGTCTTCCGCAGCAACCTGTCGGGCGACGACCGTGACTTCTTCACCAGCGACCAGCGCCGGTTCGGCGGTCGCGATTTCCGATCCAACCAGTGCAATCCCGGCACGCTCGTGGTCGGGGGCGTCAACTACGCCATTCCAGCCGGCGGCATCACGCCGGCCAATGCCGCGGCGCTCACGCCGGGGACAACCAACCTTTGCGAAGGCTTTCGCGGCCAGGACCTGTTCCCGGAAACCCGCTACGACAGCGTCAACGGTACTTTCACCGTGCACCTGACAGACTGGCTCGATGCGTTCGGCGATGGATATTTCTCCAAGCGCCGCTTCCGCCGCCTCAACGGCTATACTGGCGCAACCGTGACCATTCCGTCGACCAATGCCTTCTTCGTGCGGCCGGCGGGCACCACCGGTGCGGAGACGGTGCAGATCCGGCTCGACGACTTGCCCAACAACGAGAGTTACGGCTTCACCCGCAGTTGGCAGGGCGCCGGCGGCCTGAGGGCGCGGTTCGGCGGGTGGGAAGTTCAGGGCCAACTGATCTATGGCCGTTCGAACGACAGTTCATTCACGCCGAACGGCATCAACACGCCGGCGCTCAATGCCGCGCTGGCAAGCAGCAATCCGACCACCGCCTTCGATCCCTACGGCCAGGGCAGGACGTCCGCGGCGGTGCTCGCCGCGATCAACGACCAGGTGTTCGACGCCCCGACGCTCAACCGCTTCACCGGAGCGGAAGCAACCGTCAACGGGACGTTGTTCGATTTGCCCGGCGGCGGGGTGAAGCTGGCGGCAGGCTATGAGCGGCAGGAACTGGAGGTATCGCTCGGCATCCGCCGCGGTGCACCGACCACCCCCCTCACCTTCCGCAACTTCAGCCGCAAGGTCGAATCCGGCTATGCCGAGCTATTCGTGCCGCTGTTTGGGGCCGACAACGCGATCCCGCTGCTTCAGCGGCTCGAAGTCAGCGCGGCGATCCGGCACGACAAGTATAGCGACGTCGGATCGACCACAAATCCCAAGATCGGCGCCAACTGGTCGCCCGCCCGTGGCCTCGTGTTCCGCGGCAGCTACGGCACCTCGTTCCGCGCGCCGCTGTTCTCCCAGATCTACGGCAACAGCTCGAACATCTTCGTTCAGCCTTATGCCGATCCAGCACTCGGCGGCACGATTGTGCAGGGCGCGGCGCTTTCGGGCGGCAACACGGCGCTCAGGCCGGAGGAAGCGAAAACCTGGTCAGCGGGCGTCGATTGGGATCCCTTGCCCAATGCGCGGATCAGCCTGACCTATTGGAACGTCAACTATACGGGCCAGGTCGACAGCTATCTGGGCGACCTCGCGATCCTCAGCCGCGAAGGGCAGTTCGAAGGTACTGGCGTGATCCTTCGCGGCGCGGAAGCGGCGGCCCGGGTGCAGCAGCTACTGGCGCAGGGCATCACGGTGGCCCGCGGCGTTCTGCCCGCCAATCCCGTCCTCTTCATCGATGGCCGGACGCAGAATCTGGGGCGTTCCAACACCAGCGGCATCGACCTGGTGGCGAGCTACACGCTGGAAACCATCAACGCCGGCATCTTTTCGCTCAACGCAAACGCAACTTACCTCACCCGATACCGCGCAGCGATCACGCCCACCGGCACGCTCGTCGATCGTCGCAACACGGTCTTCAACCCGCTGAAGTTCAAGGGCCGCGGAAGCCTGAACTGGCAATATGAGGGGGTAAACACCCGCCTCACCGTTACCCATGTCGGCGGATACGACAACAACACGCTACCGAACGGAGGCATTCAGAAAGTCGACAGCTACACCGTCGTCGACCTGGGTCTGACCTTCAACGTCGGCGATCCGCACGCCACGCGGTTCTTCGACGGCGGCCTCAGCATCTCGTTCGACGCGCTCAACCTGCTGGACAGGAAGCCGCCCTTCCTCGATTTCGCCCCGACCGTGAACGGCAGCGGTGGCTATGACGCCACGGTCGCCAATCCGATCGGTCGCGAGATCGCAGTCACCGTTCGCAAGCGGTTCTGATGCAGACCAGCGACGTTTTAACCGCGGAAGCAGGCCTTGTAGACGCGGTCGAGGATGCCGTTGAGCAGGATCCGGTCGGCCTCGCCGAGGGCGTCGAGCACGTCATGCTCGACCATTTCCAGCGCCGCGAACATCTCTTTCAGCCAGGCCTCGCCGGCTTCGGTGGTGTAGAGCGCGTGGCGGCGCCGGTCGACGGGCGAGCGGCGGCGTTCGGCCCAGCCGCGCGCCTCAAGTTCGTCGACCACCATCACCGCGAGCGACTTGTCGAGCCCGACCTCGCGCGCGAGCATGATCTGCGACAAGCCCGGATTGGCCGAGATGATCGCAAGCGCGGAGAACAGCCCCTGACGGAGCTGATATTTGTCAGTCACCTTGGCAAATTCGCGCGACAGCTGGTTCTGGATCCGCCTGAGGCGGAAGCCGACGAAGTCGCCGAGGCGGCCAAGGTCCAGATCCCCCTCGGTTTGGCTCTGCACAGGGGCAATCGAAGCGTCATCCATGCCGTTCCGCCTAGCGCATGGACGGCCTGAATGGAAACGCCCAGACGATCGGTCTCGACGATGGTTGAAGAAAGCAATCAAATGCGGCCGGCTGCCGTCAGGGGCATGCCGTGACCCCCGATACTGCGCAGGAACCCCCTCCACCGGCTCGCCCGCTGCTGACGCGCGGGATGCTGGCGATCGGGTCGGCCGGACTGCTGTCGGCGATGGCAACGGATGCGCTTGCGGTGGCAGGGCGGCATGCCGGCGTTCGCCTGCTCGGCGCAATCGAGATCGTTCAGGCGTGCATCGTGCTGATCGCGACCAGCGCCATCGTGCTGGCGACACTGGTGGACGGCCATGCCCGCGTCCATATCCTGCTCGAGCGGCTCGCGTCCGGCCGTGCAAACCGGCTGCTCCGCGTCGCCGATGCGCTCAGCGCGCTGGTCTTCCTGGGCCTGGCGATCGGGTCCGCATGGCTGGCATCCGACCTCTGGGATGCCTTCGAGTGGACCGAAATACTGCATCTACCGCTCCGCTGGCTTCGGCTTGCCTGGATCCTGGGCGCGCTGGCGGCGGCAATCATGTTCGCCCGGCGTGCGGTGACGAGGCGTGCCGCATGATCTCTCCCGAATGGGTCGGCCTCGCCGGCATCCTCGTCCTGCTGGGGTTGCTTGGCCTCGGCGTGCCGATCGGCGTCGGGCTGGCGCTGGTCGGTGGCGTTGGACTGGCGCTGCTGCTGTCGCCGGAGGCGGCGCTGATCAAGGCCGGTGTCATCGCCTTCGACACCATCTCCCGCTACGAACTCGGCGTGCTGCCATTGTTCGTGCTGATGGCGCACCTGTGCTTCGCCGCGGGCGCGAGCCGGGACTTCTTCGATGCGGCGGCGCGGTTCGTCGGGCATCGTCGCGGCGGCCTGGCAATGGCCTCGATTGGCGGCTGCGCGGGCTTCGGCGCGATAAGCGGCTCGAGCCTCGCGACCGTCGCCACCATTACCTCGGTCGCGCTGCCTGAGATGCGCAAGGCGGGCTATGCGCCCTCCTTCGCCACCGGCGCGCTGGCAGCAGGTGGCACGCTCGGTTCGCTGATTCCTCCGTCTGGCGCGCTGATCGTGTTCGGCATCGTCGCGGAACAGTCAATCGGCAAGCTGTTCGCCGCCGCGATCGTGCCGGGGCTCACCCAGGCGCTGTTCTACATCGGCATGATCGCCATCCTCTGCCGCCTGCATCCGCAGCTCGGCCCGCCGGCCGCGCGTGCACCGTGGCGGGAGCGCTGGTCATCGCTGCGCTCGATCCTGGACGTAGCGCTGCTGATCCTGTTCGTGATCGGGGGATTGTTCGTCGGCTGGTTCACGCCGACCGAAGCTGCGTCGGTCGGCTGCGTGACGGCGCTGTTGCTGTGCTGGCGGCGCGGACGCTTGCGCTGGCAAGCGGTTGCGGCGGCGCTGGAAACGACGCTGCGGACAACCGGCATGATCTACATCGTCGTGATTGGCGCCTTGCTGTTCGCCACCTTCATCAGCGCGACGGGTATCGCGGCCATGCTGTCCAACATGGTGATCCAGCTCGACGCCGGCCCCACGGTGGCGATCGTGGCGATGGCACTCGCGCTGCTGCTGCTCGGCTCGTTCCTCGATGGATTGGCGCTGATGCTGCTGACCACCCCGATCTTCCTGCCGATCATCGATCAGCTGGGGCTGAGCCCGATCTGGTTCGGCATCTTCCTCGTCCGCACGATGGAGATCGGCTTTGTCCACCCGCCGCTCGGCCTCAACGTGTATGTCATCCAGGGCATGGCAGGAGACATTCCGCTGGGTACGATATTTCGCGGCATCGTGCCGTTCCTGCTGGCGGATTTCCTGCATCTGGCACTGCTGATCGCGGTGCCTGCGCTGGCGCTGTGGCTACCGGGGGTGCTGGCATGATCGCCCGTCTGTTTGCCGCGATATTGATCGCGCTGCTCGCGAGCTGTGGTCCTGCCGCCGAGCCTGATGGCAGCACGGTGCTGACCTATGCCAGCCCCTATCCGCCGACCCATCCTTTTAGCCGGGCCGACATCCGCTGGATGGACCATATCCGGCAGGCATCGGGCGGTCGGTTGCGGATCAAGCCATACTGGGCGGGCGCGCTGCTTTCCAGCGACCAGAGCATGGCCGAGATCCGTCACGGCCTCGCCGATATCGGCCTGATCACGCCGATCTATACGCGGGGTGGTGCGCATGCCCAGCGCGCGCAGGCGGGTTTCTATGGCGGCGTGCGTTCGATGGCGGAGCAGATTGCGGTCTACCAGTGCATCGCAGCCCGCTTCCCCGCGCTGCGGGCCGAGGTTGACGGCCTGCGCGTGCTGGCCGTGCAGCCCGGCAATTTCCCCGGCATCCTCACCCGCACCCGGCCCGTGCGCAGCCTTGCCGACCTTGAGGGGCTGCGGCTGCGCGCGCCGGCCGAAAATCTGGAGGTGCTGCGCGCGCTTGGGGCCGATCCTGTCGATATGCCGATGAACGACGTCTATTCCGCGCTCGCCAAGGGCGTGATCGACGGCGTCATCGCCCCCGCCGATACGCTGCGGAGCCTTCACTTCGCGGAGGTCGCCCGCTTCTTCACCACGCTGCGGGTCAGCCGCGGAGCCTATCCGGCGCGTGCCATGTCCGAGCGGCGCTGGCGCGCGTTGCCGCCGGCGCAGCAGCGCCTGCTCGCCGACAGCGAGCGGGTGTGGGAGGCCGCACTCATCGACGAGATCGACAAGGCGGAGCAGGCCGGCATCGCGTTCGGCAAGGCGCAGGGGGTGACCTTCCTGCCGATCGCACCTGCCGACCAGCAACGCTTCGACATCCTGTACAACCGGAACGCGGCCCAGATCGCCATCACGCTGCGCCGGTTCGGACAGGACGGCACCCCGATTTTTCTTGAGGCGCAGCGGCTGATCACGGCCGCCGGCGCGGGCAGCCTGCCCGCCTGCGCCTCCCCTCCCTCGGACCAGGGTACCCCATGATCAATCCAGAACTCTCCCCGCCGCGGCCCCTGGAGGGCCTTCGCGTCATCGATCTGACCCGTGCGCTTGCCGGCCCCTACGCGACCTTGCTCCTCGCTGGTCTCGGTGCCGTGGTGATCAAGGTCGAAGACCCGCGCGGCGGCGATCTGGCGCGCGAGAACAGCCCCTATGTCGGCCGCGACGGCGTTACCATCGAGCGCGCGCATGCCGACGACGTGTCGATATCCCACCTCTCCCGCGCGCGGGGCAAGCAGGGCGTGTCGCTGAACTTGAAGGCACCGGGTGCGCGGCAGCTGTTCCAAGACCTGTGCCGCAACGCCGACATCGTCGTCGAGAACTTCACCGCCGGTACCGCCGACCGCCTGGGCGTCGGCTACGCGACCGCGCGCGAGGCAAATCCGGCGATCCTCTATTGCTCGCTCTCCGGCTTCGGTGCCGACGCTCCCGAAGGCGGCAAGGCGATGGACGTGATCATCCAGGCCTTGTCGGGCGCGATGTATACCAGCGGCGATCCCGATGCGCCGCCGGTCCGCATGGGCATCCCGATCGCCGACATGCTGGCGCCGGTGTTCGCCGTGATCGGCATCCTCGCCGCGCTCGAGCAGCGCCATCGCACTGGCCAAGGCCAGCATATCGACGTGTCGATGCTCGGCGCGCTCACCTCCTTCGTCGCGATCGAGAACTGGGCGGCGCTGGCGGCCGCCGGCATGCCGGCGCGCACCGGCCTGACCGTCCAGCGGCTGTCGCCCTTCGGCGTGTTCGAATGCGCCGACGGCTATGTCGCCTTGGTCGCCGTGCACGAAAAGCTGGCGCGCGGCCTATTCCAGGCGATGGGCGCTCCCGAGCTTGGCGACGATCCGCGTTTCGCGAGCCGGGACGCGCGCGTCGCCAACGCCGTCGCACTGGAGGCGAAGATCGCCGCCTGGTCGAGGACATTGCCCCTTGCCGAGGCAGTGCGACTGCTCGAAGCCCAGGGCGTACCGGTTGCCCCGGTGCGGCATCCCGAGGAAGCACTGACCGATCCGCGGGTGATGGCACGGGCGGAGACCATGGCCATCGCCCATCCGCGCTACCCACATCAGGCGGACCTGCGCACCTCGGGCATTCCGATCCGCTTCTCCGAAGCACGAACCGGCTTTGACGAGACGCTGCCCATCGCCATCGGCGAGCATAACCGGCAGATCTATGGCGATCTGCTCGGCTATGATACCGCGCAGCTGGCGCAACTCGCCAGGCAGGGTGTGATCTGATGGACGCACGTACAGCCCTGGACAGGATCGCAAAGGCTTATGCCGATCCGGACGCCGTCGCCGCACGGTTGCAGGCAGAAGGTGCGCCGGTGGTGCGGACGATCGGCAGCGACGCCCCCGTCGCGTGGTTGCGTGCTGCAGGCATGCACCCGGTCCGGCTGGTGCCGGCGCCGGGCGCCGCGCCACGCGGACGGAGGCTGATGAAGCGGCTGCTCGATCCCGCGCTCACCGAAACGCCGCTGCTGATCACGCGCGCCGATACCGAGCAGGCACAGCTCTTCGCCGCTCTGCGGGAGCGACGGCGGCTCGGCCAGCCCGCACCGCGGCACCTGCACCTCTTGGATCTGGTCCATCAGGGGCGACCGGCGTCGGCGCGCTACAACGCCGTTCGCCTCGCGCAAACCAATGCGTGGCTGGTGTCAATCGGCGGCCGCACCGTGACCGACGCTCTGCTGGAGCGGGTGGCCGAGGAAGAGGCGGCCGTGATCGCGCTGCTCCGACAGGCGGGCGCCCTCTGCCGCGCCGATCCGCCGCGGCTTCGCGGTTCTCAGATGCTGCAGATGATCGGCTGCGCCGCCATTCTTCCGCCGGGTGAACTGACCCCGCTGCTCGACGCCGTGATCGCCGGGGCTGACGCGCTGCCGGCACTCCACGGCCGCCGCGCGTTCGTCGCCGGCAGCCCGCAGGAGAATGACGCGCTCTATCGGCAACTCGAAGCCGAGGGCTTCGTCCTTGTCGGCGACGATCAGGATTGGGGCGACCGCCGGCTTGGCGAAACGCCGCTCACCGGCATGGCGCCGTTCTCCGCCCGCAAGCCATCGGAAGAGGCAGCGGCGACGGCAGCAGCAGCGGCGGCCAGTCGCGCCAAGTTGGTTCTACACCTCTCGATTGAGGGGGACGAGGCGGCTCCCTGGCAGGTCTCTGCACTGGCCCGCGCCGTCGATCAGGGGATTGTGGTGGAGCCGCGTCGTATCCGACTGAGCGCGCCACGGCCCCCTCGGCAAAAGCCGGCGGCGGCGAAGACGGCAGCACCGCCGTCGCACAGCCGGAAATCGCTTGAATCCCTTGCCGACTTCGGCGCCTATCAGCGCAATTGGTTCCAGGAGGTGCGGCAGCAGGTTGCGGCCGGCACGCCTTTCGCGATGGTCAATGCCAACGCGCCGCAGGAAATCCTGCGCGCACTCGACATACCGTTCGTCGTCAACCAGTGGTGGGCGTCGATCGTCGCCGCCAAGCAGCAGACCCGCCGCTATCGCGAATTGCTGCGCGACCACGACTATCCGACCGACGTCGAGGCCTATAGCGCGCAGGGGCTTGCCGCTGCTTTTGATCATGATGCGGATCAGTCGCCTTGGGGCGGTCTGCCCAGGCCCGATTTCGTCCATGCCGTGGTGTCCAGCGACGCGACCACAGGCATCTTCGATGCTTGGGCGCAGGAAACCGGCGCTCGCCTGTTCCTGTATGAACGCACCGTCGACCCCCGCCCCACCATCGTGACGCGCTGGTGGGAGGAACTGCCCGACCGATGGGAAGAGGTGCTCGAACCCGAACGTATCGACCTGCTTGTGGCGGAACTGGCGGATGTGATCGCGACGATCGAGGCGACCACCGGCCGCCGCTTCTCGCAGGAGCGCTTCCTTGAGGTCATGGAACGCGTCAACGAGCAGGAAGATTATTACCGTCGCACCCGCGATCTGATCGCGCGGACGGTGCCCGCGCCGATCAGCATCGTCGATTCCATGCCCGCGACGATGGTGCCGCAATGGCATCGGGGCACCGTCTGGGCACGGGATGCGGCGAAAGCCTTCTACAGCGAGGTCGCGGACCGCGTTGCCGCCGGCCACGGCGTGGTCGCTCAAGAGCGGGTCCGCCTGATGTGGGTCGGCCGCGGGCTGTGGAGCGATATGGCCTTCTATCAGCGGTGGGAGGAGAGCCATGGCGCGGTCTTCGTCTGGTCGATGTATCTGGCGCTTGCGGCGGACGGCTACATCCGCCGCTTCGACCGGGGCCGAGATCCGATGAGGGCGCTGGCCGCGCGCTTCCTGACGATGGGTGACGAACTGCGGATGCCGAGTTGGGCCGGCCCCTGGCACGTCCACGAAGCGGAGACGAATCAGGTCGATGGCGCGGTGGCACTGTCCGATGCGGATCCCTTCGCGCTTGAGGCATTGAAGGCCGCAGCCATCCCAGTCCTTGAACTGGGCGTCGACAATTTCGCGCTGGATCCGGAAGCCACCGAGGCCCTGGAAGCGCGCATCACCGCCTTTATCGAAGGGCCGGCGACCGACCGTGCAGGGGCGCGACGCGCATGACGCGTCCGCTTTCCGGCCTCCGCATTCTCGATTTCACGCGCTATCTGCCGGGCGCCTATACCGGTTGGATCGCGGGTGACATGGGCGCCGATGTCATCCGGGTCGAGAATCCGCGCGAACTCGCCAAGCATGCGCGCATGTTCGGCGACCCCGACGACCCGGAGGCGGCACGACTGCGGCGTGCCCGCCCGTCCTATTGGCGAAACCGCCGCTCAATCGTGCTCGAGCCCGGCAACCCCCACGGCAAGGCATTGCGTGATGCGCTGATCGCCTCGGCCGACATTCTCGTGGAGGATTATCGGCCCGGCACGATGACGAAGATGGGGCTTGGCTATGCTGCGGTGGCAGCGATCAACCCGCGGCTCATCTACTGCTCGGTTTCTTTCGCCGGGCAAACCGGGCCGCTCGCCGGTCGTGCCGGACATGATCCGGCGGCGCTGGCGCTGGCGGGGGTCCTGTCGCGGCTGAACGGCCTTGCCGAGCCGACGTTGCCGGGCGTGCAGGTTGCTGACGTCCTCGCCGGCGCCCATGCCGCGATCGCGGTGATGGTGGCGCTCCAGCAACGCGCCCACACCGGTGTCGGCACGCATGTCGATGTCGCGATGTCCGACGCGTCGATGCCGCTGCTGGCGGTCGCGCTGGGTCGCGCGGAGGCGCCGGAGGAAATTCCGCCACCGGATGGACACTGGCACCCCAAGGGCGGTGTCTGGCGCTGCGCCGACGGCGAATGGTTGTGCACCACCGACATGGAGCCCCGTTACTGGCAACGCTTTTGCGCCGCCGTGGGCCGGCCGGACTATGCCGCGCTCCAGTTCCAACCCGCCGCTCATCCCGCGATCCGCGCGGATCTGGAAAAGCTGTTCGCCACCCGGCCACGGGCGGACTGGATCGCGCTGCTGCAAGCGGCCGACACGCAGGCGATGCCGGTGCTCGCACCGGCAGAGGCGCTGCGGCACCCGCATGCGGCGGCGCGGGGCATGCACCTTCGCCTGCCGGTCGGGCATGACCGCGTCGACCAGATCGGCACGCCGTTCCGCCTGTCCGACCTGCCCCAGCCCGAGCATCGTCCCGCCGGACTGCCGGGTGCCGAGCGCGATGCGATCCTCGCCGAACTCGGCTTCGATGCGGCAGCACGCAACGCGTTCTCCGCCGCTGGCGTTTTCGGCGACACCCCGGGAGACCCCGCATGAACGCACTCGACGGGCTCAACGTGGTCGATCTCAGCCACGCCATTGCCGGACCGACCTGCACCAACATGCTGGCCGAACTGGGTGCCGACGTGATCAAGATCGAGCCGCCCCAGGGTGACGGCTTTCGCCACTACACCGAACATGGCGGAGCGCCCCTGCTCAGCATTCCCTTTGCATCGATCAATGCCGGCAAACGGTCCGTTGTGCTGGACCTGAAGACGCCCGCTGGCATCGGGCTGCTGTGGCAACTGGTCGAACGTGCCGACATACTGGTCGAGAATTTCCGGCCCGGCGTGCTCGCGCGGCTCGGCATGGATTTCGCGGCGCTGCACGCCCGGAACCCGCGGCTGATCCTCGTTTCAATCACAGGCTTCGGACAGTCCGGGCCGCTCGCGAATCGTGGCGCCTACGACCACATCGCCCAGGCAATGTCAGGTTTCGCCATGCTCAACGCCACCGCCGAAGGCCCGCAGAAGATCGGGATCCCGATCATCGACGGCTTCACCGGCTATCTCGCCACGATCGGCCTGTTGGCCGCGTTGCGGCGCCGAGACCATGGCGGCGTGGGTGAGCATGTCGACGTTGCGATGCTCGATGCGGCGCTGAAGCTGGTCAACACCACAGTCTCCGTCCACTCCTACACCGGTCGAACGCCCGGCGGCACGGGCAACCGGGGCTTCAGACTGGTCGCGACCTCCGAATTCTATCCGACCGCGGAGGGGTGGATCGCGCTCGGTGCCAACAACCAGCCGCAGGTCGAGGCGCTGCTCCGCGTGCTCGGGCATCCGGAAATGATCGACGATCCTCGCTTCTCCAGCCACGAGGCGCGGGTGGAGCATTATGGTGTCGTACGGCAATGGCTCACCGAAACATTGGCCAATTGGCGCGCGGCCGATCTCGAAGCCCGGCTGGCGGACGCTCGGGTGCCAGTCGCGATGCTTCGCACCGTGGGTGAAATCGCGCAGCACCCGCATGTCCGGCAGCGCGGGACGCTGCACCCGGTGACGCTGCCGGATTGGGATCGGCCGCTCGACGTCGTGGGGCCAGGCTTCAGCGTGGAGATGCAAGCGCAGCCGAAGGTGCCGGTACTGGGCGCCGATACCGACGAGGTGCTCGCCGAACTCGGCCTGACGGCGTCAGACCTGGCGACGCTGCGTCAGGCGGGAGTCATCCAATGAACCCGCTCGACCTCGTCTTCCTCGGCGACATCATCCTCGATCTGCCGGAACCGGACCATTGGCTGGGCGGGGTGGCCCCGGTCACGCGTGCGGCGGGCCTCGCCATCGCGCATCTCGAGGTGCCGCACACCCGCCGCGGCGAGGAACTGGAAGGCGACGTCCCGGCGCCCGGTGCGGATCCGGCCCATCTCGCCGCACTCGCCCGCGCCGGCATTGGCATGGTCTCGCTGGCCGGCAATCATATCGCGGATCGCGGCGCGATCGGCATCGCGGACACGATTGCGGAACTCGATCGCCTCGGCATCGCCCATGCCGGTGCCGGGGCGAACCTCGCCGCCGCGCTGAAGCCTGCGATGGTCGAACGCGATGGCCGGCGCATCGCGTTGCTCAGCTACAATTGCGTCGGACCGGAGATCGCCTGGGCGACCGAGACGAAAGCGGGCTGCGCCTATGTGAACGTCCTGCCTGACGATGGCGGCCCATCTCGTCCGCAGGCCAATCTCGTGGTTGCCGAACCTGCCTCCGTGGCGGCGATGCAGGCAGCCATCCGCGCTGCGGCGGCTGAGGCGGATATCGTGCTCGTCGCCCTGCACAAGGGGATCACCCATCGGCCGGCGCAACTTGCACCCTATGAGCGTCCAGTCGCCCAGGCGGCCATCGATGCCGGCGCACATGCCGTTCTTGGCCACCACGCGCACATCGCGCGCGGCATCGAACTCTATGGCGGTCGCCCGATCTTTCACGGCCTGGGCAATGGCGTGGTCGTCACCCACGCCTTGAGCCCGGCACAGGATCACCCCGCACGCGCCGCCTGGGTTGAGCGCAGGAAGCAGATGTTTGGCTTCGAGCCCGACCCCGCCTACACGGTCGCTCCCTTTCATCCGGAAGCCGTCAACGGGATGATCGGTCGCCTGCGGATCAAGCCGGATGGCGCGCTCGAAACGGCGTTCCTGCCGATGTGGAGCGCCCCCCCCGGCCGCCCGGAGGTTGCGCAAGTCGACCGCGCGTCCGATGTCGCCACTTATGTGGCGGCAATCGGCAGAAAGGCAGGCCTGCCGCCGCTTCGGTTCAGCTGGCAGGAACAGTGGGTTCAAGCCAATCCGCCTGTTGAGCATCTTGAAACAACAATCGCGCGAAAGAGCGTTCGACCCAGCGCAGATAGATCGCCGACGTCGTGATTGATGCGTGACCGAGCAGCACCTCGGACCCAGGAGACGCGTGATCACCTGGTACCGGCAGAATTCGAACAACGCCGTCTGATCAAATTGATTCCGCGGCGGCTAAATCTGAGCAGACCGACGATCAAGCCTTCGCTGAGCAGAATTTTTCCAAAGTTCGACGGTTGTCATTGCTCCTCGTCAGCCTTTGTGGCGCACCGCGAGCGTCTCGCCTAGCCCTGATCGAAGAAAATCCCCATAGCAAATGTGGCTAAGCCCACTCCTAACTTTGTGATCATGGCATCTAATAGCCTCATATCAAAAGCACTACTCTTCTACTGATTCCGAGATTTATATAACTTATGTAAGAAATAGCCGAAACATCATATGGGAACGAGGGACTTGATCCGCAGTTTCGACTGAACGACCGACTGAGTGGTCCTGCTCCGGAGACGTAATATGAAGGCAGTGGTATGGCGCGGCGTCGGCGACATCAGGATCGAGGAGGTTGCCGAGCCGCGGATCGAGCAGCCGACCGACGCAATCGTGCGCCTGACCACATCCGCGATCTGCGGTACCGACCTGCACTTCGCCCGTGGCACTTTCAGCGGCATGAAAGCCGGCCGCATCCTGGGTCACGAGGGTGTCGGCGTCATCGAAGAGCTCGGCGACATGGTGCGCAACTTCGAGATGGGGGATCGGGTGGTCATCCCCTCGACGATCGCCTGCGGCAGTTGCTCCTACTGCCGAGCGGGTCATCATGCGCAGTGCGATAATGCCAATCCCGGCGGCAAGCGTGCGGGCACCGCCTTCTTCGGCGGGCCGGAAGCCGCTGGCGGTTTCGACGGATTGCAGGCCGAGAAGGCGCGCATTCCCTTCGCCCATGTGGGCCTGGTCAAGCTGCCGGACGAGGTGACCGACGACCAGGCGATCATGATTTCAGATATCTTCCCAACCGCCTGGTTCGGGGCGGACCTCGCCGACATCGAGGAAGGGCACACGGTGGCCGTGTTCGGCTGCGGACCGGTGGGTCAGTTCGCCATCGCGTCCGCCAGGTTGATGGGCGCCGGACGCATCATCGCGGTCGACAGCCGCCAGGACCGGCTGGCGATCGCAAGGCAGCAGGGCGCGGAAATCGTGAACTTCGAAAAGGAGGATCCGGTCGCCACGATCGTGGCGCTTACAGGCGGGATCGGCGTCGACCGGGCGATCGACGCAGTCGGGGTCGAAGCCGAACGTGCGCATGGCGGTCCCGCTGCCGAAGAGGCACAGAAGAACGCCGAACAGTTCGAGCAGGAGCGCGAAGCGACGGCGCCCGAGCATCGCGACACGCCCCCCTTCGTGCCCGGCGATGCGCCGAGCCAGGCACTGCGCTGGGCAGTAGAGGCGCTCGCCAAGGCCGGCACTCTGTCGATCATCGGCGTCTATCCGCCCACCGTCGAAAGCTTCCCGATCGGCCAGGCGATGAACAAGAACCTCACCATTCGAATGGGGAACTGCAATCACCGCAGATATATTCCGCACCTCATCGATCTCGTTCGTGCGGGCGTCGTCGATCCGGCCACCCTGCTCACCGAGGACACCGCGCTGACGGGCGCGATCGCCGCCTACGAGCAGTTCGATGCGCGAAAGCCGGGCTGGCTCAAGGTCGCGCTCGACCCGGCGGCCTGACGATGCCACGCAACGGCGCGGACATTCTGATCGACACGCTGGTAGCCTTCGGCGTCGATACCATATTCGGGCTGCCGGGCGACGGCATCAACGGAATCATGGAGGCGATCCGAACGTCCGGGGATCGCGTGCGATTCATTCAGGTGCGCCATGAGGAATCTGCGGCGTTCGCGGCCGCGGCGCACGGCAAGGTCACGGGCAGGCTCGGCTGCTGTCTGGCCACGACCGGTCCCGGGGGCATCCACCTGCTCAACGGTCTGTACGATGCCAAGCTGGACCGGGCTCCCGTAATCGCGCTGACAGGCTCGCCCTATCACGACCTCACCGACAGCTACACCCAGCAGGACATCGATCATGCCAAGGTGTTCATGGACGTGGCGGCTTATTCGGCGCGGGTGATGGGCGCGCGGCACATGGAAAATGCGGTCAGTCTTGCCTGTCGGCATGCGCTGGCCCAACACGGTGTCGCCCATCTCAGCATTCCGGTCGACGTGCAGGAGGAATCGGAGTCAGCGGATACGCCATCCGATCGCAACGTTCGCGGCCATGCCTCGCTCGTACCCGCCGATGGGATCGCCTTGGCGCCGGAAACGGAGCTTGTGCGTGCCGCCGAACTGCTCAACACCGGCGGAAGCGTCGCCATCCTTGCCGGGCAAGGAGCGCTCGGGGCAGTTGAGGAACTGACCCGCACCGCGGAACTGCTGGGTGCGCCGATCGTGAAGGCGCTGCTTGCCAAATGGCTTGTCGCCGACGACCATCCGCTGACCACCGGCGGCATCGGGCTGCTGGGCACGCGCGCCAGCCAGGACGTATTTGAACGCTGCGACACCCTGCTGATCGTTGGTTCGACTTTTCCCTACATCGAATATTATCCGAAACCTGGGCAGGCTCGCGGTGTTCAGATCGACCGGGATCCGACCCGGATCGGCCTTCGCTTCCCGATCGAGGTCGGCCTGGCTGGGGATGCCCGTGCCACCTTGAAGGCGCTCAACGACCGTCTTGAGCAAAGGGCGGATCGCAGCTTCCTTGCCTTCGCGCAGGACCAGGCGCAGCACTGGCGCACCTTGATCCGCGCCACCGTTGAACGGAATGTGACGCCGATGCCGCCCGGCCGGATTGTCCGCGACATGGGCGACCGCCTCGATGACGATGCGATCGTCGTCTGGGATTCGGGCCACAATACCGGGCTGATGGCCCGCTACGTCATGGCGAAGACCAGGCAGACCTACGCAGGGTCTGGCCTTTCAGCCTCGATGGCCTGCGGCATTCCCTATGCGATCGCCGCCGCCCTCGCATTTCCCGGCCGGCAGGTCGTCGCCTTCGTCGGCGATGGTGGTCTTTCCATGCTCATGGGAGAACTCGCGACGATCACCCGCTACCGGCTGCCGATCAAGATCGTCGTGATCAAGAACGGCCTGCTTGGCCAGATCAAATGGGAACAGATGATGTTCCTCGGCAATGTCGAATATGAGTGCGACCTGACTGATATCGACTTTGCGAAGGTTGCGGAGGCGTGCGGCATCCGCGCCTGGCGCGTGGAGGCTCCCGCCGATTGCGCGCAGGTCGTCGAGGAAGCGCTGGCGCATCCCGGTGCCGCGCTGATCGAGGCGATCGTCGACGCCAACGAACCGCTGCTGCCGCCCAAGCGGATCGAGACATATGCGAAGAACCTGGAGAAGGCGCTGAAGCAGGGCACGCCGGGCGCAGACGACATTCGCGCTGCGCTTGCGCGCGAGCCTTCGCGGACGATGCTGCAGGACTGAACCCGCTTTCCAACTGCCGACCGCCTGTTTGGAGAAGCTCCTTGGCCCGAACATTCACAGATGGCGATGCCCTCGCCGGTACCCGCCAAGAACATGGTCACCCGCGCAGCATTGCAGCGATGGTGGTGGGTGGGCTGATCACCCTGATCGGCCTGGTTCTTGCAGTCGGCGGCGCCCTGCTCGTGTCGCTGGGCGGATCAGCGTATTATGTACTCGCAGGGATTGCGATGATCGTCGCCGGATGGCTGTTGTTCAAGCAACGGCTGCTTGGCGCGTGGCTATATGGCGCGATCGTGCTGCTCACCATCATCTGGGCGTTCTGGGAGGTCGGCACCAATGGCTGGGCGCTGGTCCCGCGGGTCGTCGCCCCCCTCGTGTTGCTGATCGCCGTCCTCCTCGTCGCGCCTTTTCTGTCGAGAGCCGCCAACCGATGGCAAATCGCCCTTGGCGCGGTCGCAGCCGTCATCGGCATGGCGGGGTTGACCGGTGTCACGATCGGCAGCGCAAGTCGCGAACGGCCGCTCGCGGCGCTTCCGTCGGTCGGGCCCGGCATGGCAGATCCCGCTCAGATGCAGACGGGCGCGGACTGGCCGGCCTATGGCGGTTCTTATGCCGCGCGACGCTACTCACCGCTCGCGCAGATCACGCCTGCCAATGTCGGCACGCTGGAACAGGCATGGCTCTACCACACGGGCGACCTACCCACTGCAGAGGCCGAAGGCACTTATGGCGCGGAGAACACGCCTTTGAAGGTCGGCGACACGCTGTATGTATGCACGCCCAAGAGCATCGTCATCGCGCTCGATCCTGTCAGCGGGCGGCAACGCTGGCGCTTCGATCCCCAGGTGCCGGATTCAGCGATCCCCTATACTGCGGCCTGTCGCGGCGTCAGCTACTACGCTGTGCCGGACGCCGGAACGACGCAGCCGTGCGCCAGCCGAATCATCTGGGGCACGCTCGATGCGCGGATCTTCGCGATCGACGCCCGCACAGGTCGCCCCTGCGAGGGCTTCGGCAGGCACGGCCGCATCGATGCGAAGATCGGCATGGGCGAGACGCCCGCGGGTTTCGTGTCGATCAACTCGCCGCCGACCATCGTGCGGGGAGTGGTGGTCACCGGGCACCAGGTTCTGGACGGACAGGATCGTTGGGCGCCCTCTGGCGTGATCCAGGGGTTCGACGCGATCACGGGGCAGCTGCGCTGGGCGTGGGACATGATGCATCCGGATTGGTCCGGCTATCCGCCCGCCGGCGACACCTGGGCGCGGGGAACGCCCAACATGTGGACGATCGCGAGCGGCGACGAGCAGCTCGGGTTGGTCTACCTGCCGATGGGCAATGCGGCGGCGGACTATTACAGCGCGCTGCGCCGACCGCAGGAGAACTTTTTTGCGACGTCACTCGTGGCCCTCGACGTCACTACCGGCAAGCCGCGCTGGCGCTTCCAGGCGGTGCGGAAGGATGTATGGGACTATGACTTCGGCGCGCAGGCGACACTGGTCGACTATCGCGGGGCGCCGGCGCTGGTTCTGCCGAGCAAGCAGGGTGACATCTACATTCTTGACCGCCGCAGCGGCCGGCCGTTGACGCCTGTCGCGACAATTCGCGCGCCGGGCGGCGGCGTGGAGCCCCAGGAGCGTTCGCCCTACCAGATCGTCTCAGAGTGGCACACGCTGCGCAAACCGGATCTCACGGAGCGGGATATGTGGGGCATGTCCCCGATCGATCAGATGATCTGTCGCATCCAATTCAAGAGGGCGAGCTACAAGGGCTTCTTCACGCCGCCAGAAAGCGAGCGCCGCTCGATCGAATATCCCGGTTATAACGGCGGCACCGACTGGGGCGGAGTCGCGGTCGACCCGCGCCGCGGCGTGATCGTGGCGAACTACAACGACATGCCCAACTATAACCGCCTCGTGCCGCGCGCCGAAGCGAACAGGCGTGGTTGGGCACCACGCAACCAGACCCGTGGTGACATCGGCGGAGCGGAGGGCGCGGGAGATCCGCAGGCGCACACGCCCTATGCGATCGACGTCAACGCCGGCTGGCGGATGAAGTTTACAGGCATGTTGTGCAAGCAACCGCCCTATGGCGGTATCAGGGCTATCGACATCGCGACAGGCCGGACGATCTGGGATCGCGCCTTCGGCACGGCCCGCTCCAACGGCCCGTTCGGCATTCCCTCGATGCTGCCGTTGACGATCGGCACGCCCAACAATGGCGGCGCCGTTGTAACGGCGGGAGGACTCATCTTCATTGCCGCAGCCACTGACAACCTCATTCGCGCGATCGATCTGTCGACCGGCGAGACGGTCTGGACGAAGAAGCTGCCGGGAGGAGGCCAGGCCACACCCATGGTGTACGAGGCGGACGGGCGTGAATATCTCGTGATCTACGCTGGCGGCCATCATTTCATGGAAACGCCGATCAGCGACGAGGTGATCGCCTATGCATTGCCAAGGTAGGAGCAAGCGCCAGCCGCAACACCATCATTGCGGGGAAGACACCGCTGAACCGTCACGGGCAAGGATCATCCCGCTATCATCCAGCTGGGCAAGCAGCACCCGGACCAGTGGTTCGGCGCTCGCGGGGTTCTGACCGGTGATCAGCCGCCTCTCTTCCACGATCCGTGCGTCGAACGGCGCGACGCTGCTCCGAAAGATCGGCGAGCGAACCGTCAGCGGCCTGTGGGACCTCATCGGCAGGCTCGACGACATCTCCCAGCCCATCGAATGCGCCAATCTTCAGTTCTTACGGCTAGGACCTGGGTTGATCGAAAACTGCTCTATGCGGCGCAAGGACTTCACATCGGCAGTATCCTCAATATGATAGCGCTCCCATAACGAGAGGATAGATAATGCGACCACGGGGCCCGAAGCTGGATCGCCGCACGCTGCTGGGCAGTGCCGCAATCGCCGTAGGCGGCGGCTGGCGCCTGGTCGAAGGCCTGCCGCCGGCAGAAGCGCGCTCCCCCGAGCCGGCCGCGTCGTTCGGCATCGTGGCCGACGGGCGGCCGGCGCAGCTCCTCATCGACGCCGAGGCCGACAGTGCCGTCCGCCATGTCGCCGACCGCTTCGCTGAAGATATGACGCGTGTGAGTGGCCAGGCGCCCGAGCGCCCGGTCGATATCGGCACCGCCCGGGGCCCGCTCGTCATTATCGGCGTACTCGGGAAGAGCGAGGTCATCGATCGGCTGGTCACCGAGCGACGCATCGCCGTATCCGACCTAACCGGCGAATGGGAAGCATATCGCCATGTCATCATCGAGCGACCATTTGCAGGGGTTCCGCGCGCCTTGCTTGTTGTCGGCTCGGATCGTCGGGGAGCGGTGTTCGGCACCTACGACCTGTCCGAACGGATCGGGGTCTCGCCCTGGCACTGGTTCGCGGACGCGCCGGTCGCGCGAAGACGAAGCGTGTTCGTGCCGATCGACGCGCGCCGCGAACAGCCCAAGGTTCGCTATCGTGGTTTCTTCATCAACGATGAGGATCCTTGCTTCAGCGGTTGGGCCAGGAAGAAGTTCGGCGGCATCAACGCCGCAATGTATGCGCATGTCTTCGAACTGTTGCTGCGGATGAAGGGCAATTATCTGTGGCCGGCGATGTGGGCCCCGAAGGCGTTCAACGTTGACGATCCCGGTAACATGGTCCTTGCCGATGCGATGGGCGTGGTGATGGGCACGTCTCATCACGAACCGCTTACGCGGGCACAGGATGAGTGGCATCGCAATACCGCTGACGGCGTCACCGGCGGCAAATGGGACTATGCGAGCAATGGCGAAAACCTCCGCCACTTCTGGCGCGGGGGCCTAGAGCGGATGATGTCGAAGGGCGACGGGCGCGGCTATGAAAGCGTGTTGACTGTCGGGATGCGCGGCGATGGCGACGAGGCGATGGCCGAGGGCACAGCGACCGGACTGCTCGAAAGGATCGTCGCAGACCAGCGCGCGATCATCGCCGACGTCACCGGCCGCCCCGCCGATCAGACGCCACAGGTGTGGGCGCTCTACAAGGAAGTGCAGGACTATTACGATCATGGGATGCGCGTTCCCGACGATGTAACCCTGTTGTTCTCCGACGATAATTGGGGCCAGATCCGACGCCTCCCGGTTGATGTGACGCCGCGCAGCGGTGGATATGGTGTCTATTATCATTTCGATTATGTCGGCGTGCCCCGCAATTATAAATGGATCAACACGAACCAGATCGAAAAGGTGTGGCAACAGATGGACCTTGCCTATCGGCGAGGCGCACGCACCATCTGGATCGCCAATGTCGGTGACATCAAGCCGATGGAGTTCCCCTTAAGCTTCTTCATGCGACAGGCATGGAATCCCGATGCGATGACGCCGGCGATGCTGGCGACCTATCCCGCACGCTGGGCGACGGCGATCTTCGGGCCGGCGGAAGGCGAGCGCATCGGTGAGCTGCTGACGACCTATGGCCGCTATGCGGCGCGTCGCAAGCCCGAGCTGATTGACCAGGACAGCTTCCCGCTCGGCCGCGAGACCGGGCACGGTCCGCTGGACGGCGGTGCGTTCGGCGCAATCATTGCGGAGTGGGATGCGCTGGAGCGGCGGATGCTCGACGTGCGCGGGCGTCTTGGCGCCGACCAGCACGATGCGTTTTTCCAGCTCGTCGAACATCCGATCTCGGCGCTCGCCAACCTCTATCGCCTCTATTATGCCGCGGCGTGGAACAAGCGGCTGGCCTCCAGCAACGATCCTCGCGCCAACGGCTTCGCCGATCAGGTGGAGGCTACCTTCCGTCGGGATGGCGAGCTGACGCAACGCTATCACAGCATTGCCGGCGGCAAATGGGACGGGATGATGGCGCAGGTCCATATGAACTATGTGATCTGGAACGATCCGGTGCGACAAGCGATGCCGAGCATCACCCGGGTCGGCGGCGATGTGCCCGCGGCCGAGCGCAATCGCGCCGCGGAATTTGCCCCCCTCCCGCCTCCGCCGTCGGGCGTTCGCGTCATCGAGGCGACAGCGTTCAGCCGGACCCGCGACGCCGCCGGGCTGGCGTGGACCGCGATACCGCATCTCGGACTCAGCCAGGGCGCACTGGTGGCTTTGCCGCAGGGGCGTCCCGCGACCGAGATCTCTGACGGGGTGCGTGCGGAATATGATGTTACCGTCGAGCAGGCCGGGACCGCGACGGTAGAGCTCCACCTCGTGCCCACGATCAACACGACCGGCCTCAAGCCCCTGCGCATCGGGATATCCGTGGACGATCACGCGGCGCAGATACTGACATCGATGCTGGAGCCGACAGGCGGCGCGCAGGACAATCCGGCCAAGATGCGCTGGGCCGATGCCGTGCGGAACAATGTCGTCGTGCTGCGGACCGAGCTGGGCGAGATTGGGCGTGGCAGGCATGTGATCAAGCTGTGGCGGATCGACGATAATGTCATTCCGCAGCGTATCGTGCTCAGGACAGCCTAGGGCGACCTCCCGGCGATCGGGACCAAGCGGGCAGCGCCCCATGCCCGCTGGTCAGCCCCGGCTGCGGGCATTCCATCTCGTCGCACCACGAAAGGCCCATCTATTACGCAATGCGCGCATTGGAATATCCAATGCGCTTCACTTGCGCATCCGACGCGCATATCTGGAAACCGTGAGTATCGGACGGCGCATACCGTCGACAACAAACGGAGAAAGACGTGGCAACTGCTGCCGACAGGATCGCGCATTCCGACCGCTTTCCATCGAAGCGCAAGGAGACATCCTCCGCTATGCCGACGCGATCATGATCGCATGAGCGCGCTGCCCGATACCGCCGACTATGTCGTGATCGGCGCCGGCTCCGCAGGCTGTGTGGTTGCCAACCGGCTGAGCGCCGATCCGTCCACGCGGGTGGTGGTGTTGGAAGCGGGAGGCCGCAACGCCGGGCTGCTCGCCACGATGCCCGCCGGCATGGCGACACTGATGCGGGCGGCGAACCCCAGCAACTGGGCATTCGAAAGCGAGCCGGTGGAGGCGTTGGGCGGGCGGCGGATGTTCGTGCCCCGCGGCAAGGGGTGGGGCGGATCCTCGTCGATCAACGGCATGCTCTATGTTCGCGGCAATCGCGCGGATTACGATCAATGGCGGCAGATGGGTCTGGCCGGCTGGGGCTACGACGATGTGCTCCCACTGTTCCGCCGCATGGAGGACTTTGGCGGCGAGGCTGACGCGTGGCATGGCAAGGGCGGGGAACTGCCGGTGCGCTACGGCACCTCGCGCGACCCGATCTATCGCGCCTTCATCGCGGCGGCGAAGGCGGCAGGCCATCCCGAGACGGACGATTTCAACGGCCGCGATCAGGAAGGCGTCGGCCGTTACCAGGTCAACATCGAGGGCGGAAGCCGTGCAGGCGCCAGACGCGCCTTTCTCCTGCCGGCGCTGAAGCGACCCAACCTGACGGCGGGTACGGAACTGCACGTCACGCGCATCGTGGTGGAGGACGGCCGCGCCGTCGCGGTGGAATATGTACGCGGCAAGGATCGCATGCCCCGCCGCATCGCCGCCAACCGAGAGATCGTGCTGTGTGCGGGGACGATGCAGTCGCCGCAGCTGCTCGGCCTGTCCGGGATAGGGCATCCCGAGGATCTGCGCGCGCTCGGACTGGCAGTCGTTGCGGCGCTGCCTGGAGTGGGGCGCAACCTGCAGGACCATGTCGATATCGCCGTCACCTATCGCTCGCGCCTACCCTTGTTGTGGAGCCGGACGAAAGGCTGGCGCGCGGGTGCTATCGGCCTGCGCTATCTGCTGTCACGCAGCGGGCTCGGAGCCAGCAACTCGCTGGAAGCGGGTGGCTTCCTGCGCACCCGGCCGGAACTGGACCGGCCCGACGTGCAGATCCAGTTCATTCCCGGCGCGATGGTGAATCATGGGCAGAAGGGCATGCAGCCGTTCGACGGCTTCTCGATCGACATGATCGCGCTGCACCCCGAGAGCCGTGGCACCGTGCGGCTGCGTTCAGCCGATCCGTTCGCCCCGCCCGAAATTCGCCCGAACCACCTTGCCACCCCCGGCGATGTCGCGACCTTGCGCGCCGCCGTCCGCCTCGCACGGGCGATCGGCGAACAGCCTGCGCTGGCACCGTGGCGGATCGAGGAGGAAGAACCGGGGGCTGATGCGGTAAGCGACGCCGCGATCGACGCATGGCTGGTCGATCGCGCCGCAACGATCTTCCACCCCGTCGGTACCTGCCGGATGGGCACATCGGACGATCCCGGCGCCGTGGTGGACGCGGCGCTGCGCGTACGCGGGGTGACCGGGCTGCGCGTCGCCGATGCCTCGATCATGCCGACCATCGTCACCGGCAACACCAATGCCGCCTCGATGATGATCGGCGAGAAGGCCGCCGATCTCATGATGGGGCGTGCTTGACCCAGAACAAGCATCGATGAGCCGACGTGGCACTTCCGGCGGGGGCCGCTGACGTAACGCCCGGACATCGCCTGCCACGAACGCTCCGTGCTTGTGATCGAGACCTTCACGAACGAATCCCGGACGTTCGCGAAATTATACCGCGCCGGACCCGTGTTAGGGTACGGCGATGGAGATTCGCGCATGACAGATTATGCAGACGACAAGGATCAGGCGGCAGCGATCGAGTCCCGCCAGACTGTATCGCGGCGCGGCACTTTGAAAGGTGGAGCAGCGCTTGCCCTGCTGCCCCTCACGCCGGAAGGGCGGGCGGACGCGCAGCCTGCGACACCGGCGACCTCAGGCGTGGTAGTGGAGAACGCCCACTCTGTTCTTCTCAGCACATCCGTGAACGGCAAACCCGTCGAACTCAGGGTCGACGCCCGCAGCTCCCTGCTCGATCTCCTGCGTGAGAGGCTGGCGCTCACCGGCGCCAAGAAGGGGTGCGATCATGGTCAATGCGGCGCGTGCACCGTCCATCTCGATGGACGGCGCGTCGCCTCATGCCTCACCCTCGCCGCAAAGACGCAGGGCCGAGAGGTCATGACGATCGAAGGCCTTTCGAACGGAGAGCAGCTCCATCCGATGCAGCAGGCCTTTATCGATCATGACGCGCTCCAGTGCGGCTATTGCACACCGGGCCAGATCATGGCCGCCGTCGCCCTGGTGAACGAAGGCAATGCAACGTCCCGGCAGCGGATTCGCGAATATATGAGCGGCAACATCTGCCGCTGCGGCGCCTATGTCGGGATCGTCGCAGCGATCGAGGATGCCGCATCGAAGATGCGGAGGGCCTGATGCAGCCGTTCACATACATGATGCCCAGGACCGTCGACGAGGCGATCGCCGCATTCGGCAAGGCCGGGCCCGATGCCAGCTACATCGCGGGAGGCACATCGCTCTACGACGTGATGAAGCTCGACATCGTCCGGCCGCGTCACCTGATCGACGTCAGCGCGATCGAGGGGCTCGACGCGATCGAGACGCGCGGTGATCAGTTGCGTTTCGGCGCGCTCGCGCGGATGAGCACGGTGGCGACCGACAAGACACTCGTCCGCGACTATCCGGTGCTCGCGGAATCGCTGTGGAAGGCGGCGTCGCAGCAGCTCCGCAACATGGCGACGGTCGGTGGCAACCTGCTTCAGCGCACGCGCTGTCTCTACTTCCGCAACGGCACGGGCAATCCGTCGTCCGTCGGCCTCTATCCCTGCAACAAGCGACAGCCTGGCAGCGGCTGCGCCGCGATCGGCGGGCTCGATCGCGGGCAAGCGGTGTTGGGTCAAAGCGACGCCTGCACCGCGGTCAGTCCGGGCGACTGGCCGGTCGCGCTGACCGCGCTGGATGCCCATGTCGAACTCGCCGGGCCCGATGGGTCACGCACCTTGCCCATTGCCGAGCTTTATCGCCTGCCAGGCAATACGCCGCATCTGGAGTTCACGCTTCGGCCCGGAGAGATCATCGTCGCGATCGTCGTGCCCCGGACGCCCGCGGGGCGGCAATCGACCTACCACAAGGTTCGCGACCGGGAGAGCTATGCTTTCGCACTCGCGTCGGCCGCGGTGGCGCTGTACATGGACGGCGATCGCGTCCGCCGCGCGCATGTCGCGCTTGGCGGTGTCGGTACCCGGCCGTGGCGGGCCCGCGCGGCCGAACAACTGCTCGTCGGGCAGCGATTGACGCCGGCGAGTGCGCTCACCGCTGGCCGCGCCGCTCTGGAAGGTGCGCGAGCGGGCAAACATAATGGTTTCAAGATCGACCTTGGCGCACGCACCGTAGCAGACGCCTTGACGATCGCCGCGGAAAGGAACGCCTGATGCCGTCCGCCCCCTTTTCCGAACGGGCGCGCTTCGATGCGCGCGATAAGGTGCTCGGCCGCACCCAGTTCACCGCCGATATCCAATTGCCGGCCATGCTTTTCGCCATGACCGTGGCTTCAACCATCGCGAAGGGCCGCGTGACGTCCGTCGCGACCGATGAGGCGATGAAGATCCCCGGCGTATTCAGGGTCCTCACGGCGGAGGATTTCCGCGCCCCGACACCCCCGCCCAAAGGCGCAACCGGCATGGCGGCCGCGCCTGCGGTCCCGACGATCGTGCCTGACATCGCCTATCGCGGCGCGCCTGTCGCGCTGGTCCTCGCGGAGTCGATCGAGGCTGCGGTTCAGGGCGCGGAGGAGGTCCGCGCCGTCTACGCGCCATCGCCCTCCTTCTCGCCCCTCATCACCAGCGAAGGCGCTGCAAGAGAACCGTCCGAACCTGTACAGGCGGGCAACGCCACCGAGGCCATGGCGCGAGCGACCACCGTCGTCGAAGCCGAATATGAATGCCCCGCCCAGCACCACAATCCGATCGAGATGCTGTCCACCATGGCGGTCTGGTCCGGGGGCCGTCTGACCATCTATGAGGCGACGCAGGGCGCCCAGGTGGTCAAGGCAAACGTCGCCAAGTCGCTGGCGCTCGATCCGGCGATCATCGACGTGAAATCCAGCTATGTCGGCGGCGGCTTCGGCCAGAAGGGCACCCCGCAACGGCAAACCGCGCTGGTCGCGCGCGCTGCGATGCTGACGGGGCGTCCGGTCAAGCTGGTAATGCCGCGCGGTCAGGTCTTCCACAACGCCAGTTTCCGGCCGCTCAGCCGCCACAAGATCAAGATCGGCGCCGACGCCGGCGGCCAGATGGTCGCGATCGAATATGACGCCGACCATCAGCAGTCGCGAGGCGGCCAATTCCCGCCGCACTATCATGAGTCCCAACCGCAGATGTATGGCGTTGCGAACTATGATGGGACGACCGCCAACGTCCGTATCGACACCCAGGCGCCAGGTTACATGCGCGCGCCTCACCCCCATCCAGCGTCCTTCGCGTTTGAAGGCGTCGTCGACGAATTGGCCTATAAGCTGGGCAAGGACCCGGTGGCGTTTCGCCTGGCGCACGATGCCAAGCTCGATCCAATTTCGGGGCACCCGCTCTCATCCCGGTTCCTGAACGAGTGCATCGCGCAAGGCGCCGAGCGCTTCGGCTGGAGCCGGCGCAGCCATGCGCCCGGTTCGATGGTGCTGGCCAATGGCACGCAGGTCGGGCTTGGGGTCGCGTGCGGCGCCTATCCGGCCATCACCTCCGCGAATATCGCCAAGCTGCGCGTCTCGGCAGACGGCAGCACGCGCTTCGCCGTTTCCGCGCACGAGATGGGCCAGGGAATCCGAACCGTGATCGCGCAGTCGCTTTTGCGCCAGCTCGACATCGATCCCGCCCGGCTCGACCTGCAGATCGGCGACACGGCTCTCGTGCCGCAACATCTGACGGCCGGGTCCTGGGGCACCGCGAGCGTCCTTCCCGCCATCGATGCGGTTGCTGCCAAGATGAAGGCTGCCATCGACGAACTGCTGGCGGGACGACAGATCGACGGCAATCTGCACAGGAAGCTCGCAACGGTCCGACGGCCCTATATCGAGGTGGAGGTCAGTACGCTGGCGCCGGGGCAGGAGGACCGCGCGCTGCTGGGGTTGCGCGCGGCGGGCTACGCGCTTGCCGGGCCCGAATATCCATCCTTCACGACCTTCAGCTACATCGCCCACTTCGCCGAGGTGCATGTCGAACCGCGGACCCGGCGGGTTCGGGTTCCAAAGGTCGTCAGCGTCGCGGATTGTGGCCGGGTGGTCTCGCTGCGAACCGCAGCGAGCCAGGTCCGTGGCGGCGTGGTATGGGCGATCGGGTCGGCGCTGCGTGAGGAGACCGAAGTCGATCCGCGCTTTGGCGGCTGGCTCAACAATGACCTTGCGGATTATGTCGTGCCGGTGAACGCCGATATCGGTGAGCTCGATGTGAGCTTCATCGATCGGCCGGACCCGCTATTGAACGCTACCGGTTCGAAGGGGCTGGGAGAAGTCGCGATGGTCGGAGCCGCGGGCGCTGTCGCCAATGCCATCTATCATGCGACCGGCCGCCGACCGCGCCGCATGCCGATCAGGATCGAGCATCTTCTTTAGATGTCTCCGCCGCAGGCACCGACGCGCCGCGATCGAGATTGACGGACTGCCCATGGACCCACTCTCAGACGTGCTATCGCTCCTGAAGCCCCAGGCTCATGTGTCTTCGGGGTTCGACGCCGGCGGCGCGTGGGCCGTTCAGTTCGGCGACCAGCACAAGATGATCAAATGCTATGCCGTCGTATCGGGCGGCTGCTGGCTGAGCGTCGAGGGCGTCGATGACCCGGTCTGGCTTGGCGGCGGAGACTGCTTCGTCCTACCCACCGGCCGGCCTTTTCGCCTGGGCAGCAATCTCGACGGACCGGCCGTGCCGGCGGCCGATATCTTCCCGCCGGCACGGCGGGGCGGGGTCGTGACGATCGGCGACGGCGACGGCCTGTCCCTGGTCGGGAGCCGCTTTGGCGTCTCGGGCAGCCAGGCCGAGATGCTGCTGAGCTTCCTGCCGCCGATCATCCACATCCGCGAGCAGCCCGCCCAGGAAGCACTGCGCTGGTGCGTCAAGCAGATGATGTATGAACTTCGGAACGGAGAGCCCGGCAACGCGCTCGCTGTCCGGCACCTCGCCCACCTGATGCTGGTGCAGGCGCTCCGCGTGCCCCTCTCGGCAGCCGACGGCGATCGGCGGGGCTGGTTCTTCGCGCTCGCCGACCGGCAGCTTGGCGCAGCCCTGATGGCCATCCACGATGATCCGGCGCGGCCGTGGACGCTGCAGGCGCTCGGGGCGATCGCAGGCATGTCGCGCTCCACCTTCGCCGTCCGGTTCAAGGAGCAGCTTGGCCAACCCGCCATGCATTATCTCGCGCGGTGGCGGATGCTGTTGGCCTGCGAGCGGCTCGAGCAGACGAACGATCCCGTTGCAGCGGTTGCGACATCGCTGGGCTATGAGTCCGAGAGCGCATTCAGCACCGCCTTCAAGCGCCTGATCGGATGCGCACCCCGTCAGTTTGGCCGTGCAGCGAAAGAGGAACATCCCTCCCCTCCCCAACGCTCGCCCTTCCTCTCGCCGATCGGCTCGATGCCGGCCGACCAAACGGCGATGTGAGCGAGACGGCCGGAGGCGCGTGATGCTGCTTGCGGCACCGCGCTTCGGATTCGTCGTTCGCGCTTCTGCCCGGCTTCGTTATGGTCGAGGCGATGCTTCGTGAGTGCAGAGCCAACGCCGGAGTATAGATGAGGACGATCATTCTCGCGGCGCTGCTCTTTGCGCTTGCCGCCGCGCCCGCAACCGCCCCGGCCGAGCGCGGGCCGGTCAACCGCGGGCTGACTGACCGTGGGGCGACTGGGCGCCAAGTCGTGCAGGACGCCTTGTTGCAGCACGGACGCCTTGAGGGGCCGTTCGAACTCCACTCCCGCATCTACCCCGGTACGGTGCGCCGTTACTGGGTCTATGTGCCGAAGGCTTATGATCCGGCGCGGCCGCCCAACCTGCTGCTGTTCCAAGATGGCCAGCGCGCGGTAAACCCGAGCGGTTCGCTCAAGGTCCCGGCCGTCCTCGACCAGCTCATCGCGGAACGGGCCATTCCGGCCACGCTGGGCATATTCGTGACCCCTGGCAATCGCTCCGAGCATTATCCCGCCGACCTCGGCATGCAAAACCCGGATCATCGGGCCGAGGAATATGACGCGCTCTCCGACAACTATGCGCGCATGACGCTGGAGGAGCTGCTGCCTGCGATCGCGCGGAGGTGGCGGTTCACGGACGACCCGAAACGGCGCGTGATCGGCGGCACCTCCAGCGGCGCGATTGCGTCATGGACGGTGGCATGGCGTCATCCGGATGCGTTCGGGAACATCATCAGTTTCATCGGCAGCTATACGTCGATCGGGCTCGCGCTCGGCCCCGACGGTTCACCCCTCACCTATGGCGGTGACACCTATCCCGGCCTCATCCGCAAAAGCGCGATCCGCCCCTTGCGGATCTTCCTGCAGGACGGCAGCAGCGATCTCGACAACGAGCATGGGAACTGGTTCCTGGCGAACCAGCAGATGCTGAAAGCGCTCCAATGGGCAAACAAGCGCGCTGACGAAGAGGGGCGCCCCGGCCCGCGATACGATGTCAAGCACGCCTGGACCGACGGAAGCCACTCGGACGCCGATGGCGGCGCGATCCTGCCCGACGTGCTGCGGTGGATCTGGCGGGATCAGCAACCAGGCAGCTAGGCATAAGTCCGCTTGCCGGGCGCTACACGATCCACGCCGGGGAACTGACGTTTACCGGCCAAGCGAACATCAATGCAATCCGATCCGCAGTCTCATCGCGCAAAGCGCCAATAGTCGAAATCGAATAGCGGGCGATCGCCGTTGCCCTTGAAGATCAGATATAGGTCGCGGGTACCGATTGCGCCACGGATCGAGGTCGCGCGCTCCTGCCACTGGCCGGTCGAGCCGGTTGCGCCGACCTGAAGCGTTCCGATCACCGGGCCATCGATGCGATCCAGACGAAGTTCCACCGCCGAACCTTCGGCGCCGTTAGCGACGGACGCAACGAAGCGGCGTGCGCCGGCAGTCCCGAAATCCACGCCCGCCACCTTGATGTAGCTGCGGTCCAGCACGCGCGTCACGTAGATCCCCGTGCGCGCATCGCGTGCGGTGGTGACGCCGGGCGCCCAGTCATAGTGGCGATCGCGATCGCGCCTGATCCGCGATGTCCAGGCGATCGTTTCCGCCTCTACCCGCTTGTAGGGGTCGAGCGGCTCGATCTGGGGTGCGCCAGCCACATCCCACCAGTGGAGGTTCGGGATGGTGCCATCCGCATTGTAGGCGAACTTCGCGACGGTTACCGCGCGCCGCTCATGATGGATCGGCGTCATTGCAAAGTTCAGCTCATAGTTGAAGCCGAACAGGTAAGAGCCGCCCTTATAGTCGATGATGCCGGGATGGTTGCCGGTGGCGCGGGCGTCATGGTCCATGATCGGACCCTTGTAGGTCCAGGGCCCGGTCGGCTTGTCACTCATCGCATAGCCGATCCCTTCGGAACAGCAGGTCGAGGCGAACGCCATATAGTACCGCTTGTCGCGTTTGTAGAACCACGGCCCCTCCTGATAATCGAGCACGCGATCAACCTTGGTGATCGGGCCCGAATAGGAGGTCATGTCCTTGTTGAGCTTCACATACCAGAGGTCAGGATTGCCCCAGTAGAGATAGGCCTGCCCGTCGTCATCGATCCAGACCGTCGGATCGATGAAGCCGTCGCTTGCAGCGATCAGCGGCTTGCCGAGCACATCGATGAACGGCCCTTCCGGCCTGTCGGCGACGGCAACCGCTATGACGTTCTTCGGCGAACCGGCCACGCTGATCGGTGCATACAGGTAGAATTTACCGTTGCGCGCGATCACCTGTGGCGCCCATGCATCGTTGGTCTGCACAGCCCATGGGAAAGTCTTGAGCGATGCGACGGTGCCGCGATCCGTCCAGTTGACCATGTCGGTCGAGCTGTAGAGCAGCCAGTCGAGCATCTTGAAGCCTGAGGCGTCATCCTCGTCGTGGCTGGTGTACAGATAGACGACGCCATCATGCACCAGAGGCGCCGGATCAGCGGTGAAGCGGGTCTGGATGATCGGCGGGCCAGCCTGCGCGAAAGCCGGGCAGGCTGCCAGGATGGAGAGCGCAGGGAGCCACCGGCGGCTCGCCGGAAACAGACGCCGCAACCGCTTCATCAGAACTGCACCTTCATGGCTTTGCCGCTGTATGAAATGACCTTGGTCGCGGGCAGCATGTCCATGCCGCCACGGCCGACGCCGTTCATGAGCACGAGCTTGAGCTCGCGGCGCGGCGTCATTCCGGGGAAGCTGCCCTGACGTGCTTCCACATTCAGCGTCTTCGTCGCGTCGTTCCACACCAGGTCATAGGTGGCGCGAGCGCCTTTTTCATAAGCATAGGTCTCGTTGTCGTCCTCGTAGAGGGTGAAGCGGGCGTCGGCACCGGGGTAGATGCGAATTTCATAGGCGGCACCCGGATCCTGCGTCGCATATTGGACGTTGGGCCCCATCGGCAGGATCGATCCCGCGCGCACATAGAGCGGAATCAGATCGAGCGCCGCCTGGCGGGTTACGCGGCGACCGCCCTCGAAACGCTCGTTGGTCCAGAAGTCATACCAGCCGGCACCTGCCGGCAGATAGGTTTCCATGCTCTCGTCGAGCGCGGGCTTCGGCCCCGCGATCGCCTGTCGCTCACTGGGCCGAAGCCAGGCGAGGCGGAGCATGCGATGGCCGTCGACCTGATAATAGTCGATGCCGACCTTGATCGCCTGTCCCTTGCGCAGCGCCACGACGGCGCCCTTGTAACGGGCGGATCCAGGCGCCCAGTCCTCCACGACGGTCTTGCCGTCCAGCTTCAGGCGGAAGCCGTCATTGCCCTCCAGCCCAATCTCATACTCACCATCTTCGGGGGCGGTGATCGTGCCCTCCCACTTGGCGGAGAAATGCTGAAGACTTGCAAGACCCGCTGGCACCTCCGCCAGCGGCGGATCGGGCCACGTGTGATCGATCTTCAGATCAACCGACCCGCTCTTGCGCGTGTCGAAATTCTCGCCTTCGAAATATTGAACGGCAAGACCCGGCTCGCCATCCGGGGTGCGCAGATATTCCGTCGGGATCGTCGCGGCCGGCGGCGGCAGGATGTTGTACATCGCGCGGGTCACCGGATGAACGAGGATCGAGGGGCCGAACATGAAGCTGTCGTCGATCGTGTCGGTTGCGCGATCGTCCGGGAAGTCCATCATCAACGGCCGCATCAGCGTGTAGCCGTCGGACGTCACCTTGGCGCTCAGGCTGTAGATATAGGGAAGCATGCGATAGCGAAGCTGCGTAGACTTGAGCAGCGAGGCGTAGACATCGCGGTCCGTCGTTCTGAACAGATAGGGCTCGCGTTCGACGTTGGTGCCGTGAATGCGCATGATGGGATTGAACGCCGAAAATTGCAGCCAGCGCGCATAGAGCTCGCGCCAGGCCGGGTTCTTCTCGCCGCCGGGAAAGTCCGCGACGAAGAAACCGCCGGTATCCTGCGTCCAATAGGGGTTGCCGGTCACCGTCACGTTCACGCCGTCCGCCACCTGCTGCTTCAGCGTCTTCCAGCTGGCGAAGATGTCGCCGCTCCACGATGCCGCCGCCGTCCGCTGCGCGCCTGCCCAGCCGGACCGGGTCAGCGTGAACACGCGCTTGTCGCTGGTCGCCCGCTGCCCGTCATAGGTGCCCTGCGTGGTCAGCAGCGAATAGGGATTGAGGTAGCGGGTGAAGTCACCCAACGCGTTCTTGTCCAGCGCCTTCGTGTCGCGGATATTGTCCTGCGCGTTCCACATCGCGCTCGACACCTCGATTTCGGTCCCGTCCATCCACAGCGCGTCGACGCCTTTGTCGAGAAGGCCGGACTTGATGTGCTTGAAGTAGATCTTGCGGCCGAGCGGGCTATAGGCGTCATAGACGCGCGCTTTCTTCGAGATCCAGTGCAGCGGCGCGAAGCGCAGGCCGTGGCTGTCGAGTTCCTTGGCGAGGGCGGTGTCGTTGCCGACCGACGGCCAGATCGACACCATCAGCTTCATGTTGAGATCATGCACTTCGCGAACCATGCCGGCGGGATCGGGGTAGCGTGTCGGCTCCCAGATCATCCCGCTCCAGCTGCCGTCCTTGTCCGATCCCCAATATTGCCAATCCTGGACGATATAATCGAGCGGGAAGCCGTCTCTGCGGAAGGCGCGGGCGACGTCGAGCAGTTGCGCCTGCGTCTTGTAACGCTCCTTGCTCATGAACAGGCCGAACGCCTGCTTGGGGAACATCGGCGCTTGGCCGGTCAGGTCGCGATAGGCCCCGACCACCGCATCCGGCGTCTCGCCCGCCATGAAGTAATAATCCACGCCGCCCGGCGCACTTTCGGCCCACATCGACGCACCGTTCGCATCGTCCTTGAATTTCATCTGAGAATAGCTGTCCCACATCACGCCATAGCGGCGCGAGGACATCAGCACCGGAATGATGATGCCGACGTTGGTCTGGACGAGCAGCAGGTCCTTGCCGCGGCGATTGCTCGTCTCGGTGCCGTTGAAACCCAGGCCATAGATCGCCTCGTCCGGGCGTAGGGTGAAGCGGTTGCTCGCCTCCAGCGTCGGCGCGCCGGATATCGTCAGCTTCCTCAGCGTCTGCGGCGCTGCGGAATTTTCCTCGGTATAAAGCTGCCCCGAAGCGTCGAAGAAGCGCAAGGCACCGCTCGCCTTGCTGACATCGACCCGCAACCGGGCGGTCTTGATCGTCAATGTGTCGGCAGTTTGCGAAAGTGCAAATGCCACGGACTGCGGCTTGGCGATGACGGCCAGGCTGGGTGCGGTCCAGTAATTCTCACCCAGATTGGCATTAACCCGCAGGGTTGCCGGGCCGTAGAAGATCAGGTTCTTGGTGACGCCGCCCACGCGAATCTGCACGCCTTGGGCGAGGCGGATGAAGGCAAAGCCGCGCGCAGCGGCCGGGATGACGCCTTGCAGGTGACCGCGGGCATCAAGCCCGGTCGAAGCGACACTTCGTGCCGGCTCCGATGCCACCGCTGCAATCGGCGCCGTGCCGAGCCCCAGCAGCGCCGCCGACAGCCACAGACGATATTTTCCAGGCATTGCGCCCCTCCATTATACGCACCGGGCCGCGTTCCGCCCAGTGGTTACGTTAACATTCTATCCCCGGGGCGACGCGGCGTTCCGCCTGCAGACGAACCGGGACCTGCCATCAAGGCTCGATGGTGACGATCACCCGGGCATATCGTGTGAGCGGCGGAGAGCCCTTATCTGACACTGCGACGATGAAATGCGCGTCACGGGGGGCATCGACCTTCGGTGCGGTAAAATCGACCGTGTGTATATTGGGCGAAATGCTGGACGCGATCGCGCTGCTCCAGCCGCCGACTTCCGGATAGTGAAACCAGTAGTAGCTCAGGCTGTCCCCATCAGGATCGGTCGACGCGACGGCGCTCAGCACGAAACGCTGCCCGCTTTTTACCGTCATGTGCGCGGGGCCGGCAAGCGTCACGACCGGCGGATGGTTCGCGTCCTTGTAGGCCCTGGTGGTCCAATCCATTCGCGCAGCGAAGTCGTTCTGAAAATCGGGCCGCCAGCGCCACAGCGTCGCGCGAAAATCCTTGTAGGACCGATCGCCGGGCGCGACGGCCCTGCCCACATGGTTGCGAACCAGCGGCGTCACATTGTCGGTCGCGTTCGTCCAGATCGGCCGTGTTTCGGCTTCGATCGGCACGCCGCCGGTGAAACCGGACGGATCGGTCGTCTGCCGGGGAGGCGTGTAGAGTTCATAGCGTCCACCCCATCCGCCCCAGTCCGGGCGCTCAGGATTGCCGAGGCCGTTGGGGATCAGCGAGAGATAGGCGGGCGTATCCCCTTCCATGCCATAGGCAACATCGGGATAGGCCGCGCCGAGCGGGCCATGGCCCTGCTGGATATGGTCGCGCAGCCAATCGTTCGAGATTATGTCGTTGTCCGCGCCATCGATCCGCGCATGGATACCCGTCCACGTGCCCGAACCATAGCCACCCGGGCTTACGACATAGAAGAGATCGGGGAAGGTCTTGCGGATCCAGGCCCCGCTGTCGTCCTGATCGGAGATGGTATAGACCCGCAACTTGGCGACCAGACGCTTGAGGTCTTCCGGCGATCGGCTTGCCTTTAGGCTATGGAGCGCTTGGGCCAGGGTGTTGGCGCCACCCCATATCGATACCCACAGCGGGCGGGGATCGTTCCGTTCGAGCGCCTCGATGATGAGGCGCGAACCGGCCGTATCGCGCCCCGTGCCGACCATCGCCATGCCATAGCCCGGCTGCCCGTCTCGCACCAGGGATGTCAGCCTTGCCGCGTGCGGATACCCCGGCTCGTGCAGCGCCAGATTGGGCTGCACCTTGCCATAGGCATCGATGATCCGCCGGATGGAATCCGGATGGATCGATGTCTTCATATGGGTGGAAGTCGTTGCGACCAGCCCCTCCATGTCGATCTGGTTGGCATAGAGGAACAGGCGGATGAAGGATTGGCTATCGTCAGGGTCCGCCTCGATGTCGCTCAGCACGATGAGGCGCTGCCTTGCCGCCGGCGATGCGACGGAAGGCTGGGCGGGAGAGGCCGCCGGCGCAGCGACGGGAACGATCGCCGCAGCGACTGCGGCCAATGCGACGACAGCTTTCATGCGATCCGATCTAGGTTCGTGCGGTCGTTCGTTCGACCTGGGATGGGGCCGTCATTCCGTCACGCTCAGCACCGTCACCGACTTGGGCGGCAGCGTCACCTTCAGGCGCCCGCCGATCACCCTGGCCGAAATCGGCTGCGGTTTGACGGTATCGGGCTTGTCATAGCTATTGACCGCATCGACCCGCGCAGCGGTCAGCATCGTGCCTGACGCGTTGCGCGCCCGGATGCCCGCCAGCGCCGCATCGATGTCGACCGGCTTGCTGGGATCGACGTTGGTGAGCGCGATCCACAGCTTCCCGTCGGTATCGCGTGCCGCGATCGCATCGATGCGTGGCACGCTGACGTCGCCGAATTTGTAGGTGCCGGCATCGAAGCTGATCGGCAACCGCGTCGCGTCCTGGAATGGCACATACATCTTGAAGAGGTGATAGGTGGGCGTCAGCACCATCTTCGGGCCGTCCGTCAGGATCATCGCCTGCAGCACGTTCACCATCTGGGCGATCGCGGTCATGCGCACCCGATCGGCATGGCGGGTGAACATGTTGAGGTTAATCGACGCTATGATGGCGTCGCGGATAGAGTTCTGCTGATGCAGGAACCCGTCCTTGCTGCCGGGCAGCTTGGCGAGCCACACGCCCCATTCGTCGATGACGAGCGGGACTTTCTTTTCCGGATCATATTTGTCCATCACCGCCGAATGGGTGCGGATCATATCCTCCATCTTCAGCGTGTCCTTGACGAGCATGGCATATTCGCGCTCGCCAAAGTCGATGCTCGAAAAAGGCGGGGGCCAGCTGATCCAGGTATAATGATGCATCGAAAGCCCCTCGATGCTCCAGCTCCAGTCATGGCTCTTCCACGCCTTCATCACCGCTTCGGTGTAGGCCGTGTCCATTCCTCCCGGACCGACGGCGATCCTCTGCATCGGATCCGACCCGGCGACCGATCCGCCGGCGGGGTTGTCAGTGCCCTGCTGCTCCAGGTTGAGATTGCGCGTGAACCGGGCGTACCGCTTCATCTCGTCGACATAATAGTCGGAGCTATAGGCGCCCCCGCAGCTCCAGCTCTCGTTGCCGAGACCCAGAAACTTGACCCGGTATTGCTTGGGGTGGCCGTTGGCGGCGCGTTCCGCGCCCGCTGTGGTGCCGGCGTCCGCGGTCATATAGGCGAGCCAGTCAGCGGCTTCCTTGACGCTGCCTGAGCCCATATTGACGGAGATATAGGCTTCGGTCCCGATCTGATCGACAAAATCGAAGAATTCGTCGGTGCCGAAGTCGTTCTTTTCTAGCGCGTTCCCCCAGCTGCCGTTCACCGTCACAGCCCGCCTGGCATGCGGCCCAACGCCGTCGCGCCAGTGATATTCATCGGCAAAACAACCGCCTGGCCAGCGGACACTCGGCACCTTCAAGGCTTTGAGAGCCTGCACGACGTCGCTCCGGATGCCCCGGACATTGGGTATCGGGGAATTCTCGCCCACCCAGACGCCGCCATATATCCCGGTTCCGAGGTTTTCGGCAAACTGGCCGAAAATATCGCGACTGATTTCTGGCCCGGTGCCATCGGCCGTGATGGTGATGGCCACGGGCGCCGACTGGGCGACGGCCGCGGCGGGGGTCAAAGCACAAGCCACCGCCACTATGGAGCTTAACCTCACCGCCCGATCCCTCCCGCGATTCCGCTATTGTTGGCCGAAGCATCCGTACGGCATTACTCAGACAATTTCCACCGCCGCGGTCGTGAGATATTCTCAAAATCGGTCGCGTCGATGAGCACGTGGTGGCGCGGATCGAGATCGGGCCAATCCTCTAACCACGCCGCTCGCCGGATCAGGACATCGGGGCGGTCCTGCCCGGCCGCCCCCCGACACCCTCAGACGGTATGGATGGTCCCGCCGTCGATCACGAACTCGGCGCCATGGATCGCGGCGGCCCGGTCGGAGGCGAGATAGGCGATGAGGTCGGCAACCTCTTCGGGCTCGGCGCCCCGCCCGATCGAGATCCCGCCCAAGGCATCGAGCACGGACTGGCGCGCGTCCTCGACCGTGCCGCCATTGGCCGCCCGTAGCATTTCGAGAAAGTCGCCGGTTGCCTCCGTCATGATCCAGCCGGGCGAGACGGAATTGACCCGCACGCCCTTGGGTCCAAGCTCCTTCGAGATCGACTTGCTGTAGGTTCTCAGCGCGGCCTTTGCGGCGGCATAGCCGGTCGTGGATTCGGGCAGAGGCAGGACGGACTGGATCGAGGTGGTGTGCACCACGGTGCCCGCGCCCCGCCCAAGCATCTGCGGGATCAGCAGGCGATCGAGCCGGACCGTCGCCAGCAGGTTGAGGTTCAACTCGGCGAGCCAATGGTCATCGGTCAGCGCGGCGAAGCCACCGGCCGGCGAAGCCGAACCACCGATGACATGGGCGAGAATGTCGATGCCGCCCAGCCGCTCGAGCGCTGCCTTGGCCAGCGCTTCACCGCCCGCCGCGGTCGTCAGGTCCGCCTCCAGATATTCCACGCCGTCGATCGGATCCCTGATCGTGCGGGCGGCGGTGACGACACGGGCTCCACCGGCCAGGAAGCGTTCGACCGTGGCGCGGCCCAGCCCCTTGGTGCCACCGCTGACGAGCACGCGCTTGCCGGCGAACTCGGTGGGATCGGCCTTGATGCTCATACCGTGGTCTCCAGAATCTTGATGGCACCATCCGCCAGCGTGAAGCGATAGGTGAAGCGGAGCGGGCTGCCCGGGAAGTCACCATGGGCGGGACCTTCGACGACGACATCGCCGCCTTCTTCCCGAACAGTATCGGGCACGAAGATCGCCTTCACCGGGATCACTTCTTCTTCGAAAAGCTGACGAATCGCCGCCTGCCCCTCGAAATGCTTGCCATTGTCGATGAAAACGGCGTCGCGCAGGAAGGGCTTCAGCATCCCGTCAATATCGAGACGGGCGTTCGCCTCAACAAAGTCGGCAATCGGCTTGGGTAGGTCCATTGACATGTTCATCTCCTCGACGGTGACGAGGCATAATTAGCGATGGACTTTTCGCCTGATAATCGAGACAAATCGACATATGGTGTCACGGAGATCGGGATAATGACGCGCCACTCCCTCCTCGAACTTGAGGCGGTTCTCGCCATCGTTCGGTGCGGCTCGTTTCGGGCGGCAGCGCTCGATCTCGGGATGTCGACCACCGCCATCAGCAACGCGGTGGGAAAGCTCGAACGGGAGCTTGCGGTGCGGCTGTTCAATCGCACCACGCGCAGCGTCTCGCTCACCTACGCGGGGCGGATCTTCGTCGCACAGATCAAACCTGCGCTGGAGGACATCCAGAAAGCAATGAACACGGCGCGCTCCCAGCAGGAGACACCGTCCGGCACCCTGCGCATCAATGCCTTCGCAACGGCGGCGCGCGAGATCATGGCGCCGCTGGTGCTGAGCTATCTGCAGCGCTATCCGCAGGTTCATATCGACCTTGTCACCGAGGGGCGGCTTGTCGACGTCATAGCGGCGGGCTTCGATCTGGGCGTGCGCAGCGCTGATCTGGTGCCCAGCGACGCGATAGCCATCCCGCTGGGACAGCAGCGACGTATGGCAATTGCCGCATCTCCCGCATTTTTCGAGAGCAGGCCTATCCCCCAAGTGCCCCAGGAACTGCTGACCTACCCCTGCATTCGCGTGCGGCTTCCAAACGGCGCATTGTTTCGCTGGCGGTTCGAGAAAGACGGCGAAGAATTGCAACTCGACGTCGAGGGCCCGATGACCCTCGACGAAGCCTCGCTGGCCCGGATCGCAGTCTCCAGCGGCGTAGGGATTGGCTATTTCATGGAAACCGATGTGCGCGAAGACATCGCGGCGGGGCGGCTCGTGCGTATTCTCGAAGACTGGACGCCGCCGCTTGTGCCTCTGTGCCTTTATTATTCCAATCGGCGCAATTCTTCCGCCGCCTTCCAGGCCTTTATCGCGCTCGCGCGGGACTTCGCCGCCGGACGGCTTGCACAAGCTTGAACCTGTTAGTGCGCGCACCGCAAGATCGATCGACCGATTGTGCTCCCCCCGAACATGCACTGTCGAGCCTTTCGAAAGCGTCAGCATCGCCGCCTCGATGAACGGGGTGTTTTGGGCCGCTTTGCTCAGTCCTCGTCTTGCCGCCTGCGCAGATCCGTCTGGTCAAGATAGGCTATGCGGTCGGGTGATGTTATGAATTCCATCGTCGTGCCCCATGGCATGCGGCAGTAGCACAGCTTGTTTCCAGGGCCTTTTTCGGTTGCATAGCGAATGGCGCGCGGCACGGTGAGGGGCGTGCCTCCGGCCTTCCGGAAGCGCTCGACCGAGGCGTCGATATCGTCCATGTAGAGCGCGAAATGCGTGATGCCGAAGTCGTTTGCGCGGATCGGCTGGGCCTGCTCGGGACAGTGCATTTCGAAGATCTCGATATCGGGCCCCATACCGATCTTGACCATCGCCTGCGTATGAACGACCGTTCCGGGAAGAGCGCCGATGGCTTGCTCGAATTCGGTGCCTGCCGCAGCGGATCCGTCCAACGTTCTGGAAAACGAACATCTCAGGGGCGAGTGTTCATCCTTTTGGGAAAACCGACAGTTTGGAAGCGACAGGATCGAACGGCGGCGTGCCGACGCCCTCCCTGCGGACAGTTCGGCCACGACCGCTGCGTGTGGGGTCCTTCGTCCGATCCTGTCGCTTCCTGCTCGCGAGTGGTGGCGCGAGCATCTCCGGCGGCGGCGTGGGGGTGATTGGCCGCACCGGATATCGATCTTCAGGCGAGTGATGCCGTCGGTTCCTCCGTTGCGATCAGCCGCCGCAGGCGGGGATCGGCAAGATACAGCCCGATCCAGGCGACGACGCCCAGCAACAGGCAGATCAGTTGCGGCGGTGAGCCGATTTCACCGAGCCGGAAATGGATGGCGATCGCTCCACCCAGAAAGCCGGTGACCAGCACAGCGCCGAGCGGCGCCGTCGCCGGGATCGCGAGCAGGATCGCACAGCTCAGGGTGACGAACGCCAGCCGCTGTCCCGCATCCGCGGCGAAGCCGGCATGCGCCATCGTCTCGACGAGAAACGGCGGCGACAGGAATTGCAGCACGCCATCGAACGCGAGCAATCCGGCAACGACCAGCACCATTGTCCGCCCGGCAACGGGCGCAAATCCACGCATGATCAGAATATCCTTATTGATCGTCGAGGCGATCGAGCGCCTGGGTCAGACAGACGCGATCGTCTTCACGACCCTCGCAATCTGGGGAAATGTAAGGTTTCGCGCGCCAGTATCATGATCCCCACCAAGGTGAGAAAGGATGACGTGGCACTTGCGACCATCTTTCGAGGCACCCGTTCTGAAGGCGCTTTTCGAAGCGCCCGGTTGCGACCGGCCCGCGGTCGCCGCGTCGTACGTTTCCTTGTGCGACCAATAGGCTTCGAGGCTGCGGGTCATATCCTTCAGCTCTTCCCACCATCCGCCGGCATCGGTCGGCGTGCTGTTGTCCGCCAGGTCGGCGGCAGCGTCGCTGGCGAAGGCATCATAGCCCCCCATAGCTATGCTGGTGAGGCTCGACGTCATCGGTCCGATGAAGTCTCCTGCAAACCACGTACCGACATTCGAGATGATCTTCTTCTTCGCATCGTAGATCTTGTAGGATTCCGCCTTTTCCGACCCACGTGTCACGCTCATGAAGATGCGAAACGCCGTATCGCTGACGCCTTGATCGCCATTGAACATCGAATCGATCGATGGCGGCGCTTCTTCGACATAGACTTGCTCGGTACTGCTTTCGAGCGCCGAGACGAGCTCTCCGAATGTGTCGGCAGAAAGGACGATCGGGTATTTGCCCGCCCCCTTTTCACCGAGGATATAGCCTCTGGATGCGCGCATGGCAGGCAGCAAGCTATTGCCCTGCACCGCGAACGCCATCGAGCCGAGGCTCTGTACCGGGTGGCTCTTCATCCGCATGATCTTCATGATGCACCCCGTCTCCACGGCCGGGCGACGCACCGCAGGAGTGCGCCGCCCACCTTTCATCCGACTTACGCCGCGGCGTTCTTCGGGATGTTCCACTTGAACGAGTCGCTGCCGTCCGAAGAACCCGTGTCGCCCTGGCCCTGATACTTGAAATCGACTTCGGCGAAGTTGAGCGTGATCACCTCGGTCACCTGCTCGGATCCGGCGTTGCCGCCGAACTGGACGTTGGCGATGAACACCTTCTTCATCGTGATCACGACATATTCAAGCGGCTTTTCACCCGCCTTGCGCACCGTGATCACCGCTTCCGGCACATGCTTGCCGCTCGCGCACGCCTTCAGCAGCGAAGTGCTGGCGAGGTCGACATATTTGGTGACGGCGATGTCGTTGAAGTTCGCTTTGCCGGTGCCGGCGCCGCCGCCCATGTGCGCGGTGCCCATATTGCTCATGCCCCAGGTCCAGCCGATGATATCGATTTCGTTGGTGTGGGTCTGGTCTTCGGACTCGCCGTTGATGCCCTGGAGCTTCAGGAAAATATCGACTGCCATTTACTTGTCCTTTTTCGGAAATTGGGAAAGTTGATCAGTTCGCCGCCTTGGGCAGCCGCGAAACCATGCTCAGCGACACATCCATGCCCTCGAGCTGGTAGTGCGGGATCATCCGGAAGACGCCGCGATAGTAGCCGGGATTTTCCGGATCGGGGATCACCTCGATCGAGGCGCCCTTCAGCGGCTTGCGCGCCTTGTCCTGCTCCGTCGAGAAGTCCGGCTGCAGGTCGACATATTGCATGATCCAGCTCGTCAGGTCGCGCTGGAGCACCGGCGCCTCGCGCGTGCTGCCTACCCAGTCGCGCACGATGCACTTGAGGTAGTGCGCAAAGCGGCAGCTCGCGAAGATATAGGGCAGCCGCGCCGACAGATTGGCGCTCGCGGTCGCGTCCGGATCCTCATAGGCCTTGGGCGCGTGCAGGGTCTGCGCGCCGATAAAGGTCGCATGGTCGGTGTTCTTGCGATGGACCAGCGCCATCAGCCCGGCCTTTGAGAGTTCCGCCTCACGCCGGTCCGAGATCGCGATCTCGGTCGGGCACTTCACGTCGACGCCGCCCTCGTCGGTCGGGAAGATCGAGGTCGGCAGATCCTCGACGGTGCCGCCCGATTCCACGCCCCGGATGCGCGTGCACCAGCCATAGGTCTTGAACGCTTCGGTGATCCGCACCGCCAGCGCGTAGGACGCGTTCAGCCACAGATAATTGTCGTGCGAGCCCTCGGCGTCCTCCTCGAACGCGAAGTCCTCCACCGGCTCGCTGTTCGCGCCATACAGCCGCCGGCCCAGGAAACGCGGCAGGGTCAGCGCCATATAGCGGCTGTCGTTGGAATCGCGGAACGAGCGCCACGCCATGTAATCGGTCGCGTCGAACTGCTTGGCGAGGTCGCGCGGATTGGCGAGCTGGTGCCAGCCATCCATGCCGATCAGCTGCGGCGCGGCGGCCGCGATGAAGGGCGCGTGTGCGGCGGCGCCGATCTTTGACAGGCCCTTGAGAATGTCGATGTCGGGGCCGCTATGGTCGAAATAATAGTCGCAGGTGATCGCGCCGAACGGCTGACCGCCCAGCTGACCGAATTCCGCCTCGTAGATCCGCTTGAACAGCGGGCTCTGATCCCATGCCGCGTCGCGATACTGACGCAGCATCTTGCGCGTCTCGTCCTTCGAAATGTTGAGGACGCGGATCTTGAGGTCACGGCCGGTCGAGGTGTTGCCGACAAGATACCAGAGCCCGCGCCACGCCGCTTCCAGCTTCTGGAATTCCGGGTGGTGCAGGATCAGGTTGACCTGCTCGCTGAGCTTGCGGTCGATCGCCGCCTTCAGCGCGTCAACCGTCGTGAAAACGTCGTCGCCGATGATCGTTGCATCGGCCAACGCGCGCTGGGCGAGCGTCTTGACTGCTTCCTCGATGCGCGCCTGCTTCTGTTCGGTCGCCGGCTTGAACTCGCGCTGGAGGAGGCGGGTGAATTCGTCGCCGTCGAAAGCCTCGACGGTGCCGGCGGTGGGCGCCTGCTGCTGAACTGTTTGTTCCATGTCGCTTCCTTTGTTCAGGCTGCCGGCGCTTCGCCGTCATCGGCGGGTTGCGTGTCGCCATCGGTCGGGCTGGGCCGCGCCGCGGCGAGGCTCTGCATCAGCGCGGGATCCTTCAGGATCTTGTCGAGCAGTTCCTGCGCGCCCTCGCGCCCGTCCATGTAGAGCATCAGGTCGTTGAGCTGTTCGCGCGCCTCAAGCAGCTTCGCCAGCGCGGGCACGTTGCGGGCGATCTGGCCCGGCTCGAAGTCCTCGAGCTTGCGGAAGCTGAGGTCGACGCTGAGTTGCCCCTCGCCCGTCAGCGTGTTGCCGACGTTGAGCGTGGTGCGCGGCGCGATGCGCTCCATCCGCTCCTCGAAATTGTCCATGTCGAATTCGATGAAGTCGCGGGCATCGACCGGCTTCTTCTCGACCTCCGACTTGCCCGAAAGGTCGGACATCACGCCCATGACGAACGGGATCTCGACCTTCTGGCGTGATCCATAGGTCTCTACATCATATTCGATGTGCACGCGCGGCGCCCGGTTCTCCTTGATGAACCGCTGCCCACTCTTCTTTGCAGCCATGTCATGTCCTCGATCTCGTGGCGGAAATCCGCGGCTCTGGCGCAGCGGCCAGGTCGGTTTTCGGCGGCATCGGTTGCAGCCGCGTTTTGGGACGCAGCAACTGCATTACCATTGTCACGCAGCCGCGATCGGCGCTGGCCACGCCACGCACGTCGCGGCTAGCGGGGCGCATGCAGGAGCCGCCTGGCATCTTTCGCGGCGAGGGGATCCCCCCGCCGCCGCTCACCTATGATCCGCACGGCTGGATCATCGGCAGCGTGGCGGACGACGCGCGTCCCGCTGGATCGCGCGGCATCGTCGCCCCGCTCGCCATCGTGGCGGCGATGGGCGCGATCGCCGGCGCCGCCTGGATCGCCGCGCCCGTTGCGGCCCCGCCACAGCCGCCCCCGCCCCGTATCGCCGCCAAGGCCGCACCGCCTGCACCCGCGCCGCCCGCCATCCCCCGCAGCCAGCCGCCGCCGTCGCCCACCGACATCAGCATCATCCGCGGCGAGGTCGACCGCACCAGCTTCTATTCGTCGGCGGTGGCAGCGGGGCTTCGCGACACGCTCATCCCCGAATTCGCGCGGGCGATGGCGCACGACTTCGATTTCCAGCGCGAAGTGGCACCGGGCGACGTCTTTGAGGCCGCCTATCGCACCCCGGAGAACGCGCCACCCGAACTGCTTTATGTCGCGCTGACTACGCGGCAACGGTCGGTCACGCTCTACCGCTTTCGCGCGCCCGGCATGGCCGAGCCCGGCTGGTTCGACGGCAATGGCGGAAGCGCCACACGGTCGCTGCTGCGCACCCCCGTCGACGGCGCACGCGTCAGCTCGTCCTTTGGACCGCGCGTCCACCCGATCCTCGGCTACACCCGGCTCCACAAGGGGACCGACTTCGCCGTGCCGGTGGGGACGGCGGTCTATGCCTCGGGCACCGGCGTGGTCAGCTTTGCCGGCGCCGCGCGCGGCTATGGCAATTATCTGCGCATCCGCCACGCCGACGGCGTAGAAACCGCCTATGCACATCTGTCAGGGTTCGCCGAGGGCATCGCACCGGGCGCGCCGGTGCAGCAAGGCGATCTCATCGCCCGTTCGGGCAATAGCGGTCTCTCGTCGGGGCCTCACCTCCACTACGAAGTCTATGTAGAAGGCGTGCCGACCGACCCGATTACGATGGCGACGGCATCCGGCGGCGGCCTCGCGGGCGGCCAGCGCGTCGCCTTCCGGCAGGCGCGCGACCGGATCGATCGACTCCGCGCCACCCGCGGCGGGTGACGGCGTCTGGTTGCAATTGCAACATGAAGCCGCAGATCCGCCGCCAAGCTGCAATCCGCGCTTTCTAGCCCGCCGACATGAGCCGTCAGTGCCCAGCCGTCGCCTGTTTACTCGCCGCGCCCGCGCAGGATGCGCGTCGCGTCCTCGACCGAGCCCGGCGCGAGATCCTGAAGGATCGACACGAAATCGAGCGTCACCCAGCCGCGCGCCCGATCGAGCAGCAGCGGCACCGGGCTGGAGGGTTCATGCTCGCGGTAATAGCGCGATATCAGGTCGAGGTGCCGCAGCACATCGTCGCGCCCGCGGATCGCCCCGGTCGCGCGCGGCGCATTGTCCGGCGCCTCCGCACCCTCTCCTGCATCGGCGGCGATCGTCTCGTCCTCGGCGTGCAGTCCCGGCAGCAGCGCCACGATCGCAGCGCGCGCGCCGGCGACAAGATCGGTCAGCGCGCGGAAATTGGTGCCCGTGCCGCCGCCCGCTTCGGCGACCAGCACCGCGTCGGCACGCCGGATGCCGTCCCCGATCGCATCGAGCGCCTCGACAATCGCCAGCCACGCATCAGGCTCCACGCCCGCGATCGCGAGGCGGAACTGGCCATGCCCCTCCGCCGCCTCCCCCTCCTTGTGGAATCGCATCAGATCGGCGATCGCGAAGCGACCGAGGCGGGGATGCGCGAACACCGCCGCCTGTTCCAGCGGCATCAGCATCTCGCCGCGGCTGACCAGCGTATCGCACGCACCACGCCGGCTTTCGAACCCATAGTCCTCGATCGCGGGGTGCATCACCGCCCAGCATTGCTCAAGCAGCCCAGCGAGCAGTTGTGCGCCTTCGGCCACGATCTCCAGCGCCCCAGAGCGCGCACCCGCGCGGCACAGATAGACCGGCAGCCAGATGTCGCGCGTCCGTTGCGCCTGTTCGCGGATCGCGGCGATGATCGTGCGCCAGTCGATGTCGCGCTCGGCGTCGGCGATGCCGCTCGCGTCGATCGAGACCGACGCCTCGAACGCCTGTTCGATCAACTGCCGCTGCGGATCATAGGCGAGGTCGGGCCCACCCGGCGCGCCGTCCGCGAACGGCTTGCAGCTATCATCGGAGATCCTGTCCATGGCTGACCCTTGCATCCTTGCTGTCGATCCGTTGCGCCCGCCGCCCGTTGCGGCGGAGGTGTTGTCGCGATGAACGGATCGGTCGAACGGCAGGCAGCGATAGACATCGATCTCGGCGCAGGCGAGATTAAACTCATTTCAGTTGAAACAGATGAACGATTGAGCGAGACATTCCTGATCGTCGCCGAGGTCGTGACTCAGAAGGAGATCGATCTCGTCCCGAATGTGGGCAAGCCTGCTCGCTTCGATATTTTCGAATCGAGCCGCCTCGTCCGACATTTTCATGGCCTTCTCGCAGAGATCGATCATGTCATGGAGGATGGCGCCGGCTTTCACTATCGCCTCGTCTTCAGGCCATGGACATATTTCCTGCAGTTCAACCGCGCCTATCGCATCTTCGAGGCGAAGTCGGCGGTGGACATCATCAAGGAGGTGCTGAGCGCGCACGGCGTGCGCACCGACTATAGCCGGCTGCGCGCCACCTACCGGCCGCGTCCTTATTGCATGCAGTATCAGGAAAGCGACCTGCAGTTCCTCTCGCGGATCATGGAGCAGGACGGCATCTACTATTTCTTCCGCCACGAAGCGGGCGATCATGTGCTGGTGCTGTGCGACAGCCGCGCGGCTCACCAGCCCGCCCCCGGCTATACCGCGCTGCGCTTCCCGCGCGCGATGCTGGGCGAAGCCGGATCCCCGGAAATGATCTGGGATTGGCACGAACATTATGTCGCCTCGGCCGAGCGCGATATCGTGCTGCAAGCGCATGATCCGGCGTCGGCGCGCGTGCTGGACGCGACCAGCACCGGCGCGGCGCGCAACAAGGCGGAAACGGCGGAAGTGCATGCGCATGTTGGGGGCTTCGACCAGGCGTCGCTCGGCACGCATTGGGCAAAAGTGCGGCTGGAGGCGACGCAGGCCGCGCGGCACCGCTTCCGCGGCCGCGGCGACGCGCTGGGGATCGGCTGCGGCAACCTGCTCAAACTCAGCGACGATACGGGTCGACGTGGCGTCAATGCCGAGTTCCTGCTGACCGCGGTCAGGCACCACATTCCCGTCGAACCGCTGCGCTCGGGCGCCACCCAGCCCGCGCGCTCGGTCGAGATCGAAGCGGTGCTCGCCAGCACGCCCTATCGGGCTCCACAACGCACCGCGAAGCCGGTCGCGGCGGGGCCGGAAACCGCGATCGTCGTCGAAGGCGGCGCCGACGACAGCAATGCAGATCCGCAAGGCCGGGTGCGCGTCGAATTCCACTGGGCGGCGCGATCGAAGGCACGCGCGCCCCGGCGCTCTTGCTGGCTGCGCGTCTCACACCCGTCGGCAGGCGCCGATTTCGGCCATTTCGTCCTGCCCCGCAACCGTCAGGAGGTCGTGGTGTCGTTCCTCGAAGGCGATCCCGATCGCCCGCTGATCACCGGCCGAGTCTATAATGGCGATCATCGCCATCCCTATGGCCTGCCCGAAAAGCGCACGCGATCTGTCTGGCGATCGCGAACCATCGGCCGCGCGGGGAGCTATGCCGGGGCCGAGAAGCAGCCCTCCGGCCCGGCCTTCAACGAACTCAGCTTCGAGGACAAGGGCGGCGCCGAGGAGGTCTATCTGCGCGCGCAACGCGACCGCCGCACCGAGGTGATGCTCGACGACGACCTGACCGTGCAACGCGATCGCTCCGCGCGGATCGGCCGCGACCGCAAGACGGCGGTGCGCGGCGACGACCAGCTCACTGTCGAACGCGGCGACATGCGCGTCACGGCACAGCGCGGCTCGGTGGTGATCGAGGCTACGCGCAAGCTGGTTCTGAAAGTCGGCATGAACGCGATCGTCATCGACAAGGCGGGCATCAGCATCGCCGGTATGACCGTCACCAGCATCGGTGTCACCTCGAACATGATGCTTGGTGCCAAGGCCGAGGTGCAGGGCGCGGTCATGGCGCGGCTGACCGGGGCGGTCGCACTGCTCACCCCCGGACCGGGTGCGGGTGTCCAGGCCGCGCAGCAGATCGCCAAGGGCATGGCCTCCGCACAACTTGCCGCGGGCGGGCCGCTGCCGGGGATCAAGCCATGACCGCCTGGCCGCGTGTCCTGTGGAGCGAGGCGGGACAGATCACCGCCCGCCTCGACTGGCCGGTCACCCGTGACGCGGCGCTGCCGCCCGAGACCTTCTACGCCGCGTTGCGTGCGGAGGCGATGCTGGCAGAGGCGGTGCTGTATCTGGCGCAGGCCCTGTCCCGCCGCGATGCCATCGCCTGGTCGGTGGAGGCGATCGAACGGCAGGGCAGCGCGCCCGTGCAGCCGGTGCTGGCTGCCGCGCGTGCATGGCTCGACGATCCGTCGGACGCGCGGCGCAACGACGCCGACCAGCTCGCGCGGGAAGCGACGCCCGGCAGCGCCGAGCATCATCTCGCCACCGCGATCCATTTCTCCGGGGGGTCGATCCTGCCGCCCGGCGAACCGGCTGTGCTGCCGCCACTGGACGCCTGCGGCCGCTTTGCGGGTGCCGCAATCATCGCCGCCGCCACCCGCACGGCCGATTTTGACGAAGCGCTGCGCGCTGCACTCGATGAGGGCGAGCGGTTTGCGCGCGGAGAACGGGACGAGAGCTGGACATGATCTTGACGCTTCACATCGCCGAGCAGCGCGAGGCGGGGCCGGAACCGGCGATGGCAACGCTCCGGCTCGACCGCCACGGCGCGATCATTGGCCGTTCGGCGCACGCCGATTGGCCCCTGCCCGATCCGCGCAACTACATCTCGTCGCGCCATTGCGAGATCAGCTTTCGCGACGGCACCTATCTGCTGACCGACCGGAGCACCAACGGCACCTTCATCAACGGCGCGAGCGATCGCCTCGCGGCGCCGCATCCCATCGCCGCCGGCGACGAGATATTGATCGGCCATTTCCTGGTCCGCGTCACGCTCGACGCCGGCGAAGCGATGGCCAAGGTAGCGCCACCCCCCACCGCTGCGCCCGCCGCAACGGCGGATGCAGCGCTCGACTGGCCGTCCTGGTCGACGCCGGCAACCGAGCCGGACGAATGGGCGCCGGTGATGCCGGCCGCGCAGGCAGCGGCAATTGGCGTCTGGGGCGACATCCCCGTCGCGCGGGCGCCCGAGGAACTCGCCTGGGGAACCCCCGCCGCGCCCGCGATCAGCGGTGCCGGGGCGCTCTCCGGGCATTGGGCACCGCCACAGCCCCGCGCGGCCGAACCGGTGCGTCCCGCCCCGGTCGCGCCGGTCCCGCCGGCGGACGACATCTGGGCGCGGTTGGCCGAGGGGCATCAGGTGGACTGGGGTCTGGAGGCGCCCCCGGCAAAAACCCCAGAGCCGGAAGCAGCGCAATCTGCCTCCCCCCTTCCGGATTCCGCCGACGACGTCTGGGCCGCCTTCCTTCGCGGCGCACAGCTTGCTCCCGGCGAAGTCGGCATTCCCGCCGAAGCGGCGGCTGAACTCGCCGGAACCGCGTTGCGGCTGCTGCTTGCCGGGCTGCTGCCGCTGGTCGAGGCGCGGTCGCGCGCCAAGGCGCAGATGGGTGCCGTCAACACGATCCTCGAGTTCGACGGCAACAATCCGCTGAAGTTCGTCCGGTCGCCCACGCGTGCGCTCGCGCTGCTGCTCAACCCGCCGCAGCCCGGCTTCATGACCACCGCGCGCGCCGTCGACAGCGCCTATCGCGACCTGCAGGCACATCAGATGGCGACACTGATGGCGATGCAGGGCGCACTACGCGCGACACTCGACGATTTCTCCCCCGTCGCGATCCGCAGCCGCATGCGCGCGCACCGCGGCGGCCGCGCCGCGTTCTTGCCGATCCTCGAAGATGCGCGCGCCTGGCGCGCCTATGAGGAGGAATTCGACGGGGTTACGGCCGGATCGAGCGAAGCCTTCATAGACATGTTCGCCAAGGAATTTCGCGCAGCCTATGAGCGGATTTCGCAAGCGGGGGATGGCGCAGGCACCTGATCGGGCCACCGCCAGCCGGACAATCCCCGCCCCGTGGATCTGCGGGGACCATGGTTGGTGGCCCCCGCGTCCCCGACATGCTTCGTCCTATCGCGGACGAGTGACAGCTTCGATCTGCTGCGAGACCCAGCCGGCGATGAAGCCCAGGGCGACAGCGGCGGCCAAGACCACGACCGTACCGGGGCTCGGCTCACGGTGCGCGGCGAAGACCGTGATCAGGCCGATGAAATAGGCCAGCAGATTGTTGAACGCCGGCAGGCCGCGCGTGGCGATGACGGTGCACGCGACGGCGAACACCACGGCTGGCAGGGCGGCGCCGCCGAGGCTTGGACCCAGCGTTTCGACGGCGATCATCGCCAGCGATCCGAGCGCAAGGCCCAGCACGACGCAGGTGAAGCTTTGCAGTCCGGCGACCGGATTTGGGCGGGTGAAATACGCCACCCACCCCATGAACATGATCCACGGCGCCCACCCCAGCGACAATGTGGCGAACGCCGCAACGGCGGCCGTCAGCGCGGCGGTGCCGGTAAGAATGATATAGCGGCCGGCCGCATTCTTGGCCGGATAGACAATCTGCGCCGTTGCGGCGTCGGTATGTGTCGGCATGCTGTCAGCTCCCATCGTCGGCTTGCAGGCTGGGGCGTCGTCAGACCCTGAAGCCGGCGGTCACCTCGAGGTGGTGCCCGGTCACGAGGCGGGCGGCATCGGACAGGAGGAAAGCGACCGATCCGACCAGATCTTCCGCCCGCGGCAATCGCCCCATCGGTGAAGCGGCAAAGAAGGTTTGCCGCGCTTCGTCATCCATCCGGGTGAAGATCCCCGATCCTTCCACCGCACCGGGCGAAAGCGAGTTCGCGGTGACGCCGCGCGGTCCCAGTTCCAGCGCCAGGACCTCGATCATGGTGCGGACCGCGGCCTTGGTCGCGGCATAGGCGCCTGAGTTCGGCGGCGGATAGCGCGCGATGGTCGATCCGGTGGCGATCACCCGGCCACCGTCCACCACATGCCGCGCAGCCTGTTGCAGCGTGAAGAAGGTGCCCTTCACATTGATGTCGACCACCCGGTCGAGATCCTCCTCGCTCATCTCCGCGAACGGCGCCTCGACATTCTCGATGCCCGCATTCGCAATGACCGCGTGGAGTTCGCCGAGCTGCGATCTCACGTCCGTGAACAGGCGCTCCACGTCCGCGCGGGTACGACTGTTTGCCTTGATGACAACCGCGTCGGCGCCCAGCCGCGTCAGCCGTCCGCGGGTTGCCTCTGCCGCATCCTCATCACCGGAATAGCTGAGCGCCAGCCGGTATCCGAGACCGGCCAGGTGCTCCGCAACCGCGCGCCCGATACCCTTGGTACCGCCGGTGACCAGGACGATCTTGCCGTTTCCGTCCATCTGCATCCTCCTCAGATCATGCCGCCGTTGACGCGGAGCACCTGGCCATTGACCCACCCGCCGTCAGGGCCGAGCAGGAAGGCGACGGCTCCGACGATGTCGCCGGGTTCGCCCAGCCGACCCAACGGGATCAGCTTGGTCGTGCCTTCGATCTCCGCATCGCTCTTGCCGTCGAGGAACAGCTTGGTCCCCACGGGGCCCGGCGCGACGAGATTGACGGTGATCCCGCGCGGCGCGAGCTCCTTGACCAGGACGCGGCTCATCGCTTCCACACCCGCCTTCGTGGCGCCATAGACGCCGTAGCTCGGCGGTGAGAGCCCGATCACGCTGGACGAGAAACTCACGATCCGGCCGCCTTCACGGATCCGCCTGCCGCCCTCGCGGAGGCAGTTGAAAACACCCTTCAGGTTGATCGCGACATGCCGGTCGAAGGTTTCATCGTCGGTCTCGACGATCCTGGTCAAATGCATGATGCCGGCGTTGTTGACGATCGCGTCGACGCCGCCGAAGGCCTGTTCGGTCGCGTCGAACAGCTGAGTGACCTGGGCAGGATCGCTGACATCGGCCTTGACCGCGATGACGCTGCCGCCGGCAGCTTCAATCCGCTGTGCCAGTTCGATCGCGGGCTTCTCATTGCCCGAGAAATTGATCGTGACCGCCCAACCATCTCCAGCCAGTCGCTCGGCGACTGCGGCACCGATGCCCTGGGATGATCCGGTTACGATGACCGATCGGGTCGACATTGCCATGTGCAACTCCCTGTGCGTTGAAATCGCACGGGGGACGCACGCTGCGCGCCTCTGTTCCGCTCATGCCCAGCATGAGCAACTTCACCGAAATTAATGACGATCCGACCGAATTCTGGCTTCCGCCCGATAGATGCGGGGTGTTGCTCCCACCTGCCGATGGAACGCGCTCGAGAAGGATCCAGCGCTCGTATATCCGCAATGCCGGCCGATTTCGGCGACCGTCAGGTCGGTGGTCCTGAGCATCCGGCGCGCTGCCTCTATTCGAATTGTCGTCAGGTAGGCGAAGGGTGTCATTCCCAGGCGCTCGCGAAAGCGCCGCACGAAATGGTGCACGCTGATGCAGGCCTCCCTGGCCAGCGCGGCCAGCGTCAGTTCCTCGCCGAAGTGGCTGGACATATAGTCCAGCACCCTCGCCAGCTGGCGATCGCCGAACGCTTCGGGAGCCCTGCGATCGCTTTCGGGCTCCCACCAACCGGCATGTCTCGCCAGCAAATGCGCCGCCAGGAAGCGTGTTGCCTGTTCTTCGTAGATGCCGGGCATTTGCTCGTGCATCGCACCGAGAATCTCGACCGCCAGCGCCGCAACGGTCGGATCCCGCAACACCAATGCGGACAGCGGCTGGTCAGAGTAACGGGTTCCGATCCGCCGATATTCCTCCGCGACCTCGCCGATGATGGCGCTGGACAAGTACAGGTGGGCCGTCTCGAACCGGTTGTCCGCGTCCAGCGCCTGCCACGACATGCGTGTCGTCTCGCCCGGCCGGGTGAGACCGGCATTTCCGCTCTCGTACAGGGCGGTATGCCAGCGGCCCTGCTTGAAGACCTGGATCATGCTGCGCCCGCGCGTGGCTACGACCAGGGTGACATCGCCGGTGGCGTGCGTCTCGAAAACGTCGGATTTTCCCAGACCCCGATGATGATCGAGCAGCAATCCCCGCCAGGCAAGGTCCCGACTGCTGGCGATCAGATGGTTCGGCTTCGCCGACGCGCAATCGAGACTGAGGGGACTGAACATCGCGCTCCTTCGGCGGGCGGGATCCGGGCGAATCGCCAGATCACGGGCATAGGCCTACCGTCCGCATTTTGGAAAGTTCGCGGCTCCTGCCCGCCGCTGTCAGTCCGCGGCTGCGTTCAACGGCTCCATCTGGGTCAGCGTCGTCGGTTCGCATGCAACGATGATGAGCGTGACATTATCGGGTGCACCGCGTTGCAGCGCGAGTTCCAGAAGGCGCTCGGCGGCATCCTCGGGGCGGCGGCGTGCCAGCAACGCTGCGATCTCAGCCTCGCTCACCATGCGCGTCAGCCCGTCGCTGCAGAGCAGGAAAACATCATCCGCCTGCACCGCGTCGCTGCGCCGGTCGAGCACGACGTGATCGTGCACACCGACCGCGCGGGTCAGGACATGCCCCAGCGGGTGACGTCGCGCATCTTCCTCGCTCAGTAGCCCCTGATCGACGAATTGCTGAACCTGTGAATGATCGGTGGTGAGTTGGCTGAGCCGGTCTGCGCGCAGCAGATAGACCCTGCTGTCTCCCACCCAGCGCACGCTGAAACGGCCGTCGCTGACCAGCAGGGCGACCAGCGTCGAACCGCTGAGCCGACCCGCGTTCCGCCCGGCCATCACGATCTGCGTATTGGCGGCATCGATCGCACGGACCAGCGCCGCGTCCCCGGCGCCATGGCCTTCAGGCAGCGCTACCGACCGCAGACCTTCGGCGATCGTCGCCGACGCCCATTTGCCGCCGCGATGGCCGCCCATGCCATCGGCGACCGCCCATAGGCCGTCATGCACCCGATCGACGAACGCATCCTCATTGACGGAACGAACGCATCCGACATGGGTCAGCACCGCATGCTCGAACCGCAGCGCTGCGGCCATCACTTTGTCTCCTCAACATCCAGCATTTCGGTAATCAGCCGCCGTCCGGGCGAGGTGGGTGTCAGCGCTCGCGCCGACACCCCTTCCCGCGGCGTGGTCCAAAGCCGCGGCGGCGGCGGTTCGGCCGCGGGTGACATCCAGGGCGACGGCTCGATCGCGTCGAGCGCCGTTTTCAACTGATCGGCGTTCCAAAGTTCGTCGATCGCCTGCCGGCAGCACGCTTCCACCGCCCCGGCGAACGCCTCCATCTCATCAGCCGCCGGCGGCCCCATCGCCCGCGCACCGGCCACCAGCAGGAAGGCGCGATTGGCGCGATCACGGCTCGGCAAAATGGCGCCTACATGCCACTGCCGGTCGATCAGGCCGGGATCGAAGCAGAAGCGCCACGGCGACGCTGCGCTGTGGCGGGCGCCGAACGCCGCTCCCATCCGAACACGCGCTTCATCCAGGCCGGCGCTGCACCATGCATCCCACGCCGCAGCTACACGCGGGACCGCGCGGCGGACGAAATCACCGTGCGCCGGCAGCTTGCCGACAAGATAGGGTGCGGCCGTCACAGCCGCACCGGGCAGCGCAGCGACCACAGCCCGCCCCGCCCGAACGGATTGGTCCGACCCGGCAGCTGTATGCGGAAGGTCGCGAAGGCCTTGCCCTGGCCGAAGGTCGCACGGATCGCGGTTTCACCCGCATTCTCCTTCTGCGCGCCGTCCATCAGCCGGAAAAGCGCCCACGCGCCCTCTGCATCGCGCCGGAACACCTCCTTCTTGCCCGAGAACAGCACCACGCTCGCCGTGGGCAATCCATCGATCGTCCAGGTCACGGGCCGGGCGCCGCTCGATCCGCGTTCGAAGCGATGCGTCACGCCGCCCGAGGTGAAGACAGCGGCATCGACCCCGCCGCCGAGGATGACGTCCGAGATATTGATCGTAAGACCGCCGCTCAGGAGATCGCGGATGCTGCCGGACTGCTGGAACCGCTCCGCGCTGGCGGGATCGAACCGTCCCGCCACCGGATCGTCGGCGCGCCATCGCCAGACCGGCCCGGCGGTGTCGAGCAGCGGGGCGAGCCTGGTCACGAATGAGTCGATCTGCCCGCTCGCACCAAAGACGCGGACCATCTCCGGCCCCGGGGCGTCGTTGGCGGCGACACCGAAAAACGGATAGCGATCGTCGACCACCGCACGACAGGCCGGCAGCAGCGTCGCTGCGTAGTCGTCGGCGATTGCGCCCTGTGCCGATTGCGCCGCGGCCCCGCGACCCGCCCGGCTCGCCTCCGACACGAAGGGCTGGAGCTGGGGCGGCGCCACCGCCCCGCTGGTCACGACATCGCCGACCGCGCCCGCAAGCTGCCCCTGCACTGCGCCCCCGCCCGCCGCTCCCACCGCGTCGGCGGCTGAGCGCGCGGAGGCGGCGCGGCGCACCGCGTCGACGAAGGCATCGATGGGGGCCGGGCTGCGGCCATCGCCGACGAACTCTGCGATCGGCCGAAAATGCGCCTGGATCGTCTGGCCCGCATCGAACCCACCGCCGGATACCTGCCTTGCCAGCCGCGCCGCGACCGCGACACGACCGCCAACCGGCAGCTTCACGCCCTTCGCGGGCATCGCGAGATCGGCATTCTTGCGGATCTCGAGCAACAGCAGCTTGAGGGCGGAAGGCGTCTTGCTGAACGCACCGAGCGCTGCCGGATCGGCAAAATAGTTTCCTGGTTGCGGCAATGTCGCAACTTTATCCCACGCCGCAACATAATCCCGTGCATAGAGTGCGGCGACGCCGTCGCGCAGCCCGGTGAGCCCCTGTCGCGTCGCCTGGCTGTCGGCATCGCGGCCGAATACCCAGAGGTCACTGCGCATATCCTGCTGAACGGTCTGCAGACCGCGCTGATAGCCAAGCCGATAGCCCTCCCGCGTAAACAGCCAGGGCACCTCCAGCGCGGCGACCGCCTCCCCGTTGGCGAAGGCAAGCGCATCGCCCGCGCTGAGCACGGTCGCGGCCGTCCAGTCCGGCTTGTTCACCGCGCCGGCCCGCTGTCGCAAAATCGCATACGCCCGGTCGCTGAGCGACAGGGTTTGTAGGGCCGCGCGGCTGCGCGCAATCAGCGCGCCATCCAGCGGCGCCCGGCCTTCGCGCCATACCTGCCCCAGCCGCGGATCGGCCAGCATCGCGTCGACATGCTCGGCAAGCTGCCGGCGGACATCGGCGCGGTCTCCGCCAGGCAGCGTCGAACGCTCCCAATCGTCGAGCAGATAGGCGCGGATCGCGCGGGCATCGCGCGGCCCCTGCCCGCCCAGCATCAGATAGACTTTCAGCGGTTCATAGAGTTGAAGCGGCTGACCGGCATCCTGCTGCAGCCGTCGTTCGAGCTGGAGCAGCAGCCGCGGCAGCAGGATCCGCTGCGTCGTCTCGAGATACGCTTGCTGGGCAGCGGCAGCATGGCCGGCCTGGAACAGCCCCCAGCGCATCATCAGTGGTGGTCCGCCCGCCCGCTGATCTGCAAACCCCTGCGGCAAGCCGCGTAACGCGCGCAACACCGTCAGCGCCTGTTCGAGATCGGGATCGCCACTGCGCACCTCAACAAGGTCGATGCCCGCCGCCCGAACCTCCTGCGTGGCGGCCTGCGCGCCGCCGAGCAGGTCGGTCTGCAGCGCGCGATTGCGCGCATAGCTGGTGCCGAGCAGCCCCAGGCCGGTCACCGCCAGCACCGCCAGCGCCACGGCACCGGCAACCAGCGTGCCACGCCGTCGCGCGATGAAGGCGGCGTCGGGGCGGAGCAGCCCCGGCTCGGCAAGGATCACTTCGGTGAACAGCCGGTTTATGAAATAGGCCCGCCCGGCACCAGGCGCGGGCGGCGGCACCGGCGCCTGCCCGGCATAGGTCGCAGCGATCGATCCCAGCATCCGGTCGAGCGGTGTGCCATGCTGGACGCCGCTGGTGAAATAGATGCCGCGAACGATTCCGAACGGGCGCGGATCAGCGGTCGGCGCGAGCGCGCCTTCGACGAAGCGGTGCAGACGTGCGCGAAGCGCATCCAGCTGCGCGGGGAAGCCGAGGATCAGCGCCCGTCGTGCCGGATCGGGCTCCTCCTGCAGCCGCTTCGCAGTGCGCGCGCCGATTTCCATCGCCAGCTGATCGACCTGCTCGAGCAGCGCGGCGGCGCTGGTCGGCATGTCCCCAGCCGACAGCGGCAGTGTCGCGCCGAGCACGGCCCGCCGGCCATCGACGTTGAGATCGTCGAAAAACGCCTCGAAGCCGGCAAGCAGATCTGCCTTGGTCAGCATCAGGTAGATCGGCACCCGCGCCTGGATCGCGGTGCGGATTTCCTCCAGCCGGTGGCGGACCGCACGCGCATGCGCATCGATCGAAGCCAGCGTGCCACCGGCGAGCTCGTCGACGCCGATCGCCACCAGCACGCCATTGACAGGCTGCGCAGGGCGGAACCGAGCCAAGTGCGCAAGGAAGCTGCGCCAGCCCGCGGCATCGACCGCCTCGTCCGAATCCTGGGTCGTATAGCGGCCGGCGGTGTCGATCAGCACCGCCTCGTCGGCGAACCAGAAATCGAGACTGCGCGTACCGCCGACGCCACCCAATGCCCGGTCGGTCCGCGGAAAACGCAGGCCGGACTGGGCGAGCGCAGTGGTCTTGCCCGCGCCCGGCGGACCGACGATGACATACCAGGGACGGCTGTAGAGATAGCCGCGCCGTCCACCCGCCGCCTTTCGAAGCTGGGCGAGGGCTTCACGCATCCGGTCTGCAACGGCATCGTTTTCCTCGTCGGCAGGATCCGCCAGTTCGGCCGCGATGGCATCGGCAGCGCGCGTGGCGCGTCTCATCCGCCACCAAGCTGCCGCTCCCCACAGTGCCGCGACCACGAGCACGAGCAAAAGCCGCACCCAAATGGGCCGCAGTCCCAGCAGCAGGAAGGGGAGCAGCACCGCAAGGATCAGCGCGACGGTGATCGCCACCAGCGCCGAAAGCGTCCACCAGCTTCGCAATATCTTCATCATCGTGCCGTTTCCTGGACGAGGACGATCTCGACCCGCCGGTTGAGCGCCTTGCCGGCCGGGCCGTTGTTGGCGGTGATCGGCCGGCTCGCGCCGAACCCTTCGATCGTCACCCGGTCCGGCGCGCTCAACCGCGACCGGATCAGCGCGCCCGCTGCCTCGGCGCGCGCCTTGGAAAGCGCGACATTGTCGGGGAAGGTCAGGGTCGCGACCGCGTCGGAATCGGCATGACCTTCCACCCGGACGCGACCGGGCTCGGCTTCGATGGCTGTGCCGATGCGCTCGAACAGCGGGCGGGCGCGTGCCTCCAGCGCATCCGACCCCGACGCGAACAGGCCGCCGACCGTGGTGCGGACGCGCACGCTGGTCGCGTCCTGCTCCACAGTCACCAGACGCTGGGCGATTTCGGGTGCGAGGAAGCGCCGCAACCGATCGCCGGCTTCATTGTCCGGCGCAGCGACCGGCGCGGCATTGCGTGACAGCCGCAGCGGCTGGTCGGGATTGACGCCGGTCAGCGCGTCCAAAGCCGGCTGGCCGGTCTGCGCTAGGATCAGCCGCAGCACCAGCAGCGCGAGGATCAGCAACAGCACGCCCCCGGCGCTGCCGAGCAGCAGCGGCGGCCACGCGCCGATGCGCCGCATCGGCGTCGGCGTACCGCGCCACTGCGGGGAAAGCTCGGTCTGCGACAATCCGCGCACGTGCGGCAGCGCCGCATAGGCCCGCGTCATCACGTCGTGAAGCTGGCGGCGGCCGTCCGGCGCCACGCGATAGCGGCCCTCGAAACCCGCCGCGAGGCACGCATGATAGAGTTCTATCAGCGCCGCGCACTCTGCGGGCCGATGCAGCATCTCGTCGAGCAGCAGCCAGAAGCGGTCACCGCCGATATTCTCGCCGAACGCGCGAACGATCAGGCTGCGCCGCGCCCATTCGACCCCCTCCCCGGCTCGCCCCGGCAGGTTCTGCGCGATGTCGTCCGCGGTGGCGAGGACGCCATAGCGCGCGCGCCGCCGCGTCTCGGCGTCGATCGGCAGCGCCGAGAGCGCGGCATCGAAGGCATCGCCGAGCTTGATCGCGATCCGGTGCAGATCAGGCAGTGGCAGGCGCACGCGGCCCGCGCGCATGCCCGCCATCAGCGCCAGCAACGCTGTCGCGGCGGATAGCATCGGGTTGCGCACCGCTTCGGGCGGTGGCGGCCGCGGCACATCATCCTCGCGCAGGCCTGCACGCGGCGCGTGTGGAGGTTCCGCGGCAGGTCTGCCGACCGGTGCCGCGGGACGCAGCATCGTCCGCCCGCCCGACTCGTTCGGCCCATCGCTCACCGCGCGGCGCCCTTCACCCACCACAGTTCCATGCGCAGTTCGGGCCACTCGCCTGCGACGTGCAGGCCGAGCGCGGGCGCAGTGGCGAAGTCGGACCAGTCGGCGGCGGACCGGTCGAGCTCGAAATAGACATAGCCGGGCAGTGCGCGGAGCTGCGGCGGCGGGGTCGGCATCGCGCTCAGCGGCACGCCGGCCAGCGCGGAATCGACGATCTGGCGCATCTTCTGGACCGCGCCGATCTTGGCGACGGCGGGGAAACGACTGCGGATCTCCTCGGCCGGCACCCGCGCCCCGACCGCCAGATAGGCGCGGCCAGCCATGAACTGCTTGTGGTCGGCGATGCGCGCGGCATAGGCGCCGGGGCCCGCCTGCTGCAGCGGCAGTTGCAGCGCCGAACGATCATAGACCGCCGACAGCGCCGCCTGCAGCGCCTCGACCACCGCCTCGAACACCGGCTGCAGCGCCTCATGGTCATAGGGCGGCAGCGCTGGCGCACGCCGATCCGCGCGGGTCAAGGTCGCCAACTCGCCGGCCATGCCGAGGAACGCCTCGTACAGCCGCTCCGGGTGGACGTGCGGCAGCGCGGCAAGATGGCCGAGTTGCGCCACCCAGCGGTTGAGCGCCTGGAGCATCAGGAAGCTTGCGAGGCTTTCCGATCCGGCGTCGACCGCCTCCACCGCGCGGACGGCCAGTTCCTCCACGCGCTGTTCGGCACGACCGATGATGTCGGCGAGAAAACCCGTGAGCCGCGGGCTCGCCCGCACGTCGAGGCAGGGCGGGATGTAGCGATCGTCGAACGCAATCATCCCGTTGCGGACCTCGCGGACCCGCGCGAGGCCCAGCAGGATGCGTCCCTGCGTCTGGTCGCGCGTGGCACCGAAGCGCAGGTTGGGCCGCGCGATCTCGATCGGCTCGCGCGCGCGCTCTTCGGAGAAGCCGTCGGCGACCTCCTCGTCGTCGACGCGGAAGCGCGCGCCCTGGACCTGGTGATCGCCCGTCGTGCGAAACAGCACCGCGCCGTCCTGCATCGCCGGCAGGGTAAGATGAACGATCGTATCGCGGGTATCGCCGCCGACCTCGACGGGGGTCGGCGGCGGCAGGTCCTGCGGGAAGGCGAAAGGCGTTCCGTCCGGCAGCACGCCCGAGGCGCGTTCGACAGCGAACTGGCCGAGCGCGGCGAGATCTGCATCGAGCTTCAGCTCCAGCAGTCCCCAGGCATAGGGCCTCAGTGGCCGAACCCGTGCGACCGTCGCGGCTTCGATGTGCCGATCCTGCTGCTGAAAATGCTGGGGGCGCAGGAACATGCCCTCGCGCCACGCGACGCGGCCATTCTGTGTCATGGGATCAATCCGTCTTAATGGTATCGGCTGCGGTCTTCGCGCTTGCCGTTCTCGTCGCGCGCCGCATCCTTCGCGCAGCTGTCCGTTGCGAGCCGCCTCCAGCGGCGATAGCGGCCGCCCTTGCCCTCGATCCGGCCATCGTACCGGCGCAGCGCCACCTCGCCCGACTGCCCCGCCTGCACCGAACATTCGGCGAAGACGCGGGCGACGCAGGCCGAAAGCGGCGCCCGGCCGAGCTGGCGCCATTTGCCGTCATGCCGCCAGCAGGCCTCGCCCTCCTCCGCCTTCGCGGCCGGTTCGGGCGTTGCTGTCGGGATTGGCGTGGCCACCACCGCCCGCCGCGCGGCCGGCAGCTTCGCCACGCGGGCCGGCGCCACCGGTCGCGCCGGATCGGCGATCGTATCCGCCACGGTGAACCAGGCAACGCGGGTCGACCATTGCTGTGCGGAGGCCGTGCGCTCTAGCGCCTGCAGGAATGCCTGGCCGGGCAGCATCCCGCCGCCGCGCGTCGCCCCCAGATCGGGCGCGCCATTGGCCTCGATCATCGCCACGCCATTGGCTCCGAGCATCGGCTCGCACAACGTTACCCGCACGCGGCCATCGGGCAGGCGACCGACGCGGTCGGGTTGGCTGCGCGCCAGTGCTTCGAGCTCGACACGGCTCCGGCTGATCACGCGCGCCTGCCCCGTCGGCTGGATCGCCAGCAGCGCGAAGTCGCGGCTCGGATCGGGCGGTGCCAACGTGATCACCGGCCGTGCCTGCGATCCGGCCGGACAACCCGGCGCGTCCCCGCTCCGCTCGAAGCTGGGCTGTTCCGGCAGCAGCGGCGGCGGGCCGTCCCCCTCGATCGCACGGAACCGGCGCAGCCCGTCCACTGCGGCGCATTGGCGCGGATCGAGTGGCTGGATGCCGCTGCCATCGGGCGCGCCCGGCAGCGCGCCGGCCCCGGCCTTCGCAAAAGCCGCGGATGCCGCCGCCGCCGGGTCCGCCGCGACGCCACTCAGCGCCGGCGCGGCACCATCCCCGCCCGACCAGCTCAACCACGAACAGGCGACATCCGGATAGGCGAGCGCAACATGGCTGCTCCCCGCAGCCTGGACCGGCGCCGCGACCACCGGGCTCGCTTCGGGCTCAGGCGTACCCTTGTCGCCACGCGTGGCGCCCCAGGCGAGCAGCCCCAGCGCAAGGGGGGCCGCCAGCAGCGGTGCCCGGCGATGCCAGCGCCGCGCCGGCTTGCGCGGGGCGACAGGAAGCCGGGGGGGAGCGGTGGGGCTTGGCGGGGGAGAAACCGGTGCGAACAGGGTCTTTTCGGGGGGAGCCGGTGTGGCGGCCGGCGGAATGGTTGGCTGCCGTGCGCCGAACCCCAGTCGTCGCCGCCAGTCGGTGGTCGGCGGGCTCACAGCGAGCCCGGTCACGTCGATGGCGTCGAGAGCCTTCAGCACATCGTGCATCGATCGCGTCCGCCGCTTGGGATCGGGGGCGAGCATACCGCCCAGCATCGGCCGCAGCGGATCGGGAATGCCAGCAAGACTGGGCACGTTGCGCCGGCGATCGACCGCCTCCGCCAGCGAATTGCCCATGTCCGCCGCCTCGCCGCGCGCATAAGCGAGCAGCACCAGCGCCACGCTGTAGACGTCGGTCCAAGGCCCGATATCGCGACCGAAATTGCCGAACTGCTCGGGCGCGACATAGCCGATCTTGCCGGCGAACCCGTCGCCGATCACGGTCTCGCTGCCGATCGCCAGGCTCTTGGCGATACCGAAATCGATGATCTTCGCAGCCCCGATGCCGGCGTCCGGGATCAGGATATTGTCAGGCGAGATGTCGCGGTGGATCGCACCTGAGTCGTTCGCCACCGCGAGCGCCTGCGCCATGCGCCGCCCCAACGTCACGACGTCTGCGAGCGATGCCGGCTTGCGGACCAGCAGCGACGACAGCGGCCGGCCATCGATGAAGTCGGTGACGATATAGGTCGCATCATAGGCGGGGTCGCGCGCCAGCACGCGATACTGGACGATTGTCGGATGCGACAGCTGCGTCAGGATCCGCGCTTCCTTCCGGAACATCGTCTGGACGCGCGGATCGCTGGCGAGATGACGATGGACGACCTTGATCGCGACGCGCTCGTCGGTCTCGACGTTCACGCCCGCGAACACCTGCCCCATCCCGCCGCGGGCCACCGGCCGCTCGACGCGGTAGATGCCGTTGAGCACTACGCCGACCGTGATCGGGCGTGCCTCGCCATCGCCCGCCGCGCCGGGATAGGAGCCGCCCGAAAGCGAGCCCTGGGGCAACGAGCCGGTGCCGGGCCGCAGCTCGGTTGCCGGCGCCTCATCATCCTCGCCCGTCATTCCGCCGCATCCAGCATCGGCGCAGGCGCCGGACGGCCGATGCGATAGGCGAAGCGATCCTCGTCGACGCTGACGCGCAGCGCGATGATCGCATCGCCCTCGGCCTGATGCGTCAGGAACAGCCTGGCGATATCGGGCAGCAACTGGTTGGTCAGGATCGCATCGATGATCCGTCCGCCCGATGCAGGCTCGGTGCAGCGCGCCACAACGAAGTCGATGACGCTGTCGTCATAGTCCAGTGCCACGTCATGGGTGTCGGCGACCCGCCGGCGAATGCGCTCCAACTTCAACCGCACGACCCGATCGAGCATCTCGCGCGACAATGGTCGATAGGGCAGCACGATCAGCCGGCCGAGCAGCGCCGGCGGGAATGTCTGGAGCAGCGCCGGGCGAACGGCGCCGGCCAGTTCCTCGGGCTCACGCGCGATCTCGCCATTGCCGGTCAGCGTCGCGATCACGTCGGTGCCGACATTCGAGGTGAGCAGGATCAGCGTGTTGCGGAAGTCGATGTGGCGACCTTCCGAATCCTCCATATAGCCCTTGTCGAACACCTGGAAGAACATCTCGTGGACGTCGGGATGCGCCTTCTCGACCTCGTCGAGCAGCACCACCGAATAAGGCCGCCGCCTGACCGCCTCGGTCAGCACGCCGCCCTGGCCGTAGCCGACATAGCCCGCCGGCGCGCCCTTCAGGGTCGAGACGGTATGCGCCTCCTGAAACTCGCTCATGTTGATGACGATCAGGCTGTTCTCGTCCGAATGGAGCAGTTCGGCGAGCGCATGCGCGGTTTCGGTCTTGCCGACGCCCGAGGGGCCGCACAGCATGAAAACGCCGACCGGTTTCTCGGGATCGTCGAGCCCGGCACGACTGGTCTGGATGCGCCGCGCAATCATCTCCAGCGCACCATCCTGCCCGACCACGCGCTGGCGGAGCCGATCCGCGATTGCGAGCGTGGCACCAATGTCGTCCTTCACCATCCGGCCAACCGGGATGCCCGTCCAGTCCTGCACGACGGCGGCGATGGCCGCTGCATCGACCTCCCCAAAGACCAGGGGCGCGTCACCCTGAAGCGCGCGAAGCGCGGCAATCGCGGCGTCGAACGCGGCGCCTGCGTCGCTTCCGCTGTCCTCGATCCGCGCCGCGCGCACCGCCGCGATCAGCCTTTTCTCCTCGGCCCAGCGCGTCTCGAGGACGGCGAGTGCTGCCGCTTCGACGTCCCGCTCCGCCTCCAGGTCAGCGATTGTCGCGCCATCCGAATAGCGCCCGGCCACCTCGCGCCGTGCGGCCTCGAGTTCGACATCGAGCAGTTCGATGCGGCGGCGGCGATCCTCGACAGCGGCCGGCGCTCCATGGTGGGAAACAGCCACACGCGCCGCTGCCGTGTCGAGCAGGCTCACCGCCTTGTCGGGAAGCTGGCGCGCATGGATGTAACGCTGCGACAGGTGGACGGCGGCTTCCACCGCTTCGCTCAGGATCAGAACGTCATGGTGCGCCTCCATCACCGGCCGAACCGATCGCAGCATCGCGATCGCGGTCTCGATATCGGGCTCTCCGACATGGATCGGCTGGAAGCGACGGGTAAGCGCCGGATCCTTCTCGAAAAACTGACGATACTCGGCCCAGGTCGTCGCCGCGATCGTGCGCAGCCGGCCGCGCGCAAGCGCCGGCTTCAGCAGATTGGCGGCGTCACCGGTACCGGCCTGCCCGCCTGCGCCGATCAGCGTATGCGCCTCGTCAACGAACAGGATGATCGGCTGCGCCGCCGTTTCCACTTCGTCGATCACCTGGCGAAGCCGCTTCTCGAACTCCCCCTTCACGCCCGCCCCGGCGGAAAGCAGTCCGATGTCGAGCGCACGCAGTGCGACGTTCGCCAGTGGCGGCGGTACGTCGCCATCGGCGATGCGCCGGGCGAGCCCCTCGACCACGGCGGTTTTGCCGACCCCGGCCTCACCGGTGAGGATCGGGTTGTTCTGGCGCCGGCGCAGCAGGATATCGATCATCTGCCGGATCTCGGCATCGCGGCCGATCACCGCATCGATCTCCCCCTGCCTGGCCTTGGCGGTCAGATCGATCGAGAAGCGCTCCAGCGCCTCCCCTGTCGGGGCCTGCGGCACGGCGTCTCCGGTCATCGCGGCCGGAATGCCCTGCTCGCTCGACACGGAGACGATCGTTTCCAACTGCTGCTCCAGCCGCTCGGCGACGATCGCGCGGAATGCGGAGGAGATGGCGAACAGCGCGTTGCGCAACGTTGGCGTGGTCAGCATCGCCAGCAGCAGGTGTCCGGTGCGAACGCGCCCCTCGCCGAACCGCAGCGACGCGATCAGCCAGCCCTTTTCGATCGCTTCCTCAATCTGCGGCGAGAAATCGCTGATCGCAGTCGCACCGCGTGGCAGCATGTCCATCGCGCGCACGAGATCGGCCGCCAGCACGGTCTCCGAAACGCCGAAATGCGCGCGGATCAACGCGACGTCATTCTGCTGGTCCTGCAGCAGCAGCTGCAGCCAGTGGACGAGTTCGACATAGGGATTGCCGCGCATCCGGCAGAAGGCGGTTGCGCTTTCGATTGACTTGAGCGCGGTGGGGTTGAGCCGCCCGAACAGGGCGGACCGGCTGATGCCCGTCATTGCTGTATCTCCTGCATGGCCGAGGCGCCCGATCGGGGACGACCGCGTAATCTGGTGTCAGTGCGGATGCGCGAGGCGCCCTGATCCGGCGCGAGCCAACTCGTCCATCCGAGCGCACCGCGGCCGCCGAGCCGCGCGGGCGGTACCAGCGCCTCCGGCAATGCCAGCTCGATTTCCCATTCGAGATGCGGCGGTGCGAATGCCGTCAACGCCTCACAGAGCGCGGCTGAGCGCTGCCCCCCCGGCAACAGCGCCTCATAATCTCGCAGGCTACCGAGTGTGATGGTGACGCGGAACGCGGCATCCGCCATCGCGACACGTCCGCCGGCGACGGCGTCCTGCCCGAGCATCGCGAAGCCCTGCCCGAGCCGGGTCCGGTCCTCGGCTTCGATCGACCGCCAGCGCGGCACATATTCAGTCAGGCGAACCGGCGCGCGCAGCAGGTGAGTTAGGGCGTCCTCCAGCGCCACCGCGCTGCGCCGGCCGACGTAGAGCGCGGCGTAGCGCAGCCTGGCGGCCGCTGGCAGCGCCGCATCCGCGCGCACGCCGATCGTGGCACCGGTCAGCTCGCCGAGCATTGCAGTCAAGCGGTCGTCCGCCGGACGGTCCGCGCTAACATGTGGCGCCGCCGCGGCCCAAGCGCGATAGAAAAACTGCAGCATCCGGCCAGCGAGCAGGTCGAGAAAATCCCCGAACGGGCGGCTGGCGGCGTAGCGCTGCTCATAAGCGGCGAATTCGGTGAGGTGCAGCGGCATCGGCCCCATTGGGCCGGTGAGCCCCAGCCAATGGCCATCGACCCGCCCCTGCCCGGCTTCAACGCCGACCGCCTCCACCGACGCCGCCGGGAAGGCCATTGCCGGCGGTTGCCGCAACGTGACGAGATCCTGCGCCGGCAGCCGCGCCTCGCCAATGCGCGGCTGGCCCGGCGCTCGTGCTTCGGCGCCGCGCAGCAGCGCGAACGGCGCATAGCGCGCCGCCGCACCGGCTGCGCGCGCGAGGAAGCTCAGATGGGGCGGCGTCGGCTCAGGCGCGCTGGCCATTGCACGATCCTCCCTTCATGAACGCTCTCGAACGCGGTCTGGGTAAAGCTGTTGACCGCGGCGAACTCAGCGAGAAATCGCTCCACGACCGCGCCGAACAGGAACATGCGCGCACCATCGAAGCTCGCATCGTCCAACCGGATGAGGACGCCCTCGCCGCTGACGAACCCGCTGGCGGCGCCTGGCGCCCGCCGCATCACCGGCCGGGCATGGATCGCGAGCACGCCATCGATCTGTCGCCGATGCGCCGCATCTTCTGGCCGTGCATAGAGCGCGAGATGCTCGCGCAGCGCGGAGGCGTCGCCATCCGTGCCGATCAATGCGCTGTAATTGGGCGTCAAATGCGCGATCACGCGCCAGGCGGCATCGCCGATCGCCAGTGGTGGGCGGGGCCGGGTGGGCGGCACGATCGCCCGCACCGCGCGCACGGGCACGCCGTGGACATGGAAATCGGTGTCGCCACCGAGCCGCAACCGCATCGGCAGCTCCCGGTTGGTCACCAGCGCCCGCACGCCCAGCTCACGCACGCCGTCCAGCGCCTGCGGATCGCCTGGCGCCGTCAGCCCGATCCAGCTCTCGGTGCCAAGATAGTCGGTGCGGCGGCGCGCCCGCTGCTCGCGCGTGGACAAGCGGCGATGGCGCAACCGTATGCTGTAGGACAGCGCATGATCCCAGTCGTGGAGCAGGCCGGCACGATCGTGCAGCGGCGCCACGGGGCGGCCATCCACGGCATCCTCGCCATGCGCCGTTACAGCAAGGATGCGGAACAGTTCGAAGTCAAGCGGCCGCGCACGATCGGCGACGACGTGCCATTCATGATCGAAACCGCTGACCGCGACACGATCGAGCTGCTTTTCGAACAGATTGATCGCCGGCGCTGCGAAAAGCCGGAAATTGCCGGCATGAACAGCACCCGCCAATGCCGGCACCGTGCGACGGAAGAACAGCACCACGTCGCAACGATCGGTGCAGCCGGCGAAGGCTTTCACCAGCCCTTCCAGCGCGACGAAGTGGAAGCGCTGCGGCATCGCGAAATATTCTGCAAGCAGTCGATAGCCGCGGAACGATGGCAGGTTCGCGGGCAGCAGCGCGTCCTCATCGTCGAAGCCGATCTGCGCCGGCAGCGGCAGCGCCACCCGCGCCGGCCCGTCCGGCCGACCTGCAGACACCGCAACGCAATCGCCGATGAACTGCCTATACAATTCCCCCGGCACGATCTCGGCGCCGTCCAGATGGATGGGCAGCGATGCGAGCACGAGATCCGCCAGATTGGTGCCCGCCTGCGCCTCAATGCGCAGCCGCAACCCCGCGCGCGCATCGGCGGGAATATCCGCCGCCAGGCCTGCGAGGCTTGCCGGCGTGGGCAGATATTCCGCCTCGACGATCCTGAACGGCCAGAGCGTGACCGGTTGCGCGGTACGGAACACAACCCGCGTGGCCCCTTCGTCCCCTGCCACCGCCTCCAGCTGTGTCCCGCGGTTGATCGAGACCCCCTCGGCTAGCGCTGCCTCACCGTCCCTGGGTTCGAACGCCACCACGCACATCGACGGCGTCGGCGCGACATAATGTGGCTGCAGCGCCGAGAGCAGATACTGGGTAAAATCCGGAAACTGGTCGTCCAGCTTCAGCCTGACGCGTGCGCCGAGGAAGGCGACGCCCTCCAGCAGCCGCTCGACGTGCGGATCGGGTTCGCCGGGCGCATCGAGGCCCAACCGCCCGGCAACCGCTGCATGCTCGATGCCGAACGCACGCGCGGCTTCGCGCAGATAAACCAACTCATCGTTATAGGCACGGAGCAGCCGGGGATCCATCACGCCCCCGACAAGGCGACGGCCCCGGTGTCGATCTCGACATCGGTGCGGACCTCGATATCCATCGCCGCAAGCGCGGCGCTGATATCTCCCCGGATGATGAACGATACGACATTGGGCCGGGCGTCTTCCTGCGCCGGATCGACGGTGACGCTGTCAGCGGCAATCCGCGGTTCGAACAGCTGGACCGCGCGCCGCATCTCGTGCGCGCGATCGTCGATCGCCTGGCGGTGGAGCAGCTTGCCGGAGAGGTCGCCGAGGCCATAGTTGAGAACCGAACTGGTGACCGCCGCGCAACCGTCGAGGCTCTGCGCCGCGGCGAGGTTGGTGGTGTTGAGCAGCCAATGCAGTTCGCGCAGCACGGTGGCGCGCAACGCCGCCTCGTTGAAGCGCTCCATGCGCGGCGCGCTGTAGACTCGCAGGTTGGAGCGATCGAGCGCGGCGCCGGCACCCGCCGCTTCGCCGCCCCCATCGAGCACGGTGCCCGCGGCGAGCTTGTCGAACAGGGTGGGATTGAAGCGGCTGGCCATGGCGTGGATGTCGGCGGCGCGGGCTGCACGACGATTTCGCCAAGCCCGCGCTGTGTTACGATTGTCGTAACGCGCGCCGTCAGGCGAGCACGCCGCTCGCGAGGCTCACATGGAAGCCGAGCAGGATGAGGACCATGCCGGTAACCCGATCGAGCCCGGTCATCACTTGCGGACGCTGCAGCGCCGGACGGATCAGTCCTGTCGCCACCGCGAGGAGGATGAACCAACTCGTGGCGATCGCGACATGCGTCAGGGCGAGGGTAAGGGCCGAACCGCTCGCGTCGTCCCCCGCCGGTACGAATTGCGGCAGCAATGTCAGGTAGAACAGCCCGACCTTGGGGTTTAGGATGTTGGTCATGAAACCACGCCCCGCCGCTTGGCCGAGCGTTGGCGCACCACGCGCAACAGCGCCCGCCGCGGAAAAAGCGCGGCGCGGGGCGAGCAGCAGATTGACGCCGAGCCAGCCGAGATAGGCAGCCCCTGCCCATTTGAGCGCAAGAAACAGCATCGGTAACGCGGCGAACAGCGTGCCGACGCCGAATGCCGCGGCACTTCCCCAGCACAGACAGCCAAGGCCGATGCCGAAAGCTGCGGCGGCACCATGTCTCGGCCCCTCCGCCGCGGCGGTGCGCAAGACCATCGCCGTGTCGAGGCCGGGCGCCATGGTGAGGATCGTCGCCGTTCCGAGGAAGGCGAGAAGCGTGTCGGAATTCATCTGAGGCTTGTTCCAGTCTGCAGCCGAGGGCCGATCACCGGACGTGTGCCGGTGGCCCGCTGCATGTTGTTCGCGGCGGGCCATTTGACGGGCGCAGGTTGCGGAATGGCTTCAGGCCGTGCGCATGACTGTTTCATTCGTAGCCCGGACGGCACCTGCGGAACATGACAAACGTAACCGTCACCATGATCGATGGCACGGAACTGTAGCGGCACCGACCTATCACGCCGGCACAATCGCGGCACCGATCTCGATGACCCGAGCGATGACGCGCGTCCCTTCAAGATGAGTATGCGTAAATGAAGATCGTCATCGCGGCCACGCCCGCCACAGGTCATGTAAATCCCGTGCTGGGCGCTGCCCGGACGCTGGTCGATCAAGGACATGAGGTTCATGTCTTTACCGGTCAGGCCTTCCGCGCGCGCGTGGAGAGCGTCGGCGCGCGGCTGCATCCGTTGCCGGCGTCCGCCGATTTCGACGCGCTCGATCTCGACGGCAGCTTTCCCGGTCGCGCCGGGCTGACCGGCATGGATGTCTTCAATTTCGACTTCAAGCACATCTTCTTCGGCAATCTTGCCGCACAATATCGGGGACTTCAGGCGCTGATCGCCGAGATCGGACCCGACGCGATCATCGCCGACGCCTTCTTCTTCGGGATCGTGCCGCTGATGCTGCAGCCCCGCGAGCGCCGCCCCATCGTCGCCATCTGCGGCGTCACGTTCCTCGGCCTGCCCCGCGCCGACGGGTTGCCGCATGGTCCAGGCCTGCCTTTTGTCGATGCTGGAGCACGGCCAGGACAAGCGGCGGAGATGCGCGCGGGTGCCGAAGCAGCCATGCGCCCCGTCCAGGAACTATATGAGGCGGCGTTGCGCGACGTCGGCGTCGAACCGGTCGGCCTGGCGCTTGGCGTGACCACCAGTCATTCCGACATATTCTGGCAGGGCGGCGTACCCGAGCTCGAATATCCGCAATCGAACCTGCCCCCTCATCTGAGCTTCGCCGGGCTGTGGCCGGCGACGCCCGCGCCGGTGCCCCCGCCGGAATGGGCCGAAGATCTCGACGGTGCGCGCCACGTCGTATTCGTCACGCAGGGCACGGTAGCCAATGGCGATCTCGACAAGCTGGTCCTGTCGACGATGCGCGCGCTCGCCGATCGCGACGATGTGCTGGTGGTTGGCACCGCCGGCGGCCGCGATCCGGGTGCGCTGGCTGCCGGCATCCCCGCCAACGCGCGCCTCGCCACCTATCTGCCGCTCGACTGGCTGCTGCCGCGCATCGATGCGATGGTCACCAATGGCGGCTTTGGCACGGTCATCCAGGCGCTCGCCGCGGGTGTGCCGCTGGTCGTCGCGGGTGCCACGGAGGACAAGCCGGAAGTGGCGGCGCGCGTTGCCCGCTCGGGTGCCGGCATCGACCTGAAGACCGAACGTCCCGACGATGCGATGCTGCGCTCGGCAGTTGACGCGTTGCTCTATACGCCGGGCCACAGCGCCGCCGCGGCGGGCCTAAAGCATGCCTTTGCGCGCCTCGATGCCAGCCGGATCATCACCGGGCAATTGCTCCGGGCGGTTACGGCGCGGCGCGATGCGGACATGCAGGAGCCCGTCGCGGCCGAATAAATCACGCTTTATCCGACAGTATAGGTGCTTCGGGCTGGCAAGAGGCTCAGCTTTGCCTATCTACCCATTCGAATCCAGCAGCGAGAATTAAAGTCATGGCGAGCGTACCCACCGCGCCAGAACCCGGCAGCTTGCAGTTCGGCCGAGTCCTCGTGATCGATGACGATCCGGCAATGCGCGAGATGATCTCGACCTTCCTCAGCCGTCACAATGCTTCGGCAGTGGGGTTGGGCGATCCGGACCATGTCGTGCAGCAGATCGATGGCGGCGGTTTCAATCTGGTGATCCTCGACGTCCAGCTCGGCGATAAGGACGGGTTCGACGTTCTGCGCCGGATCCGTGAACGATCCGACATTCCCGTGATCATCATCACCGGGCAGCGGCAGGATGAGATTGATCGCATCATCGGCCTGGAACTGGGCGCCGACGATTATCTGACCAAGCCGTTCAGCCTGCACGAGCTACTGGCACGTGCCCGCGCGACCCTGCGCAGGCAGGAAGTGGGCCGGCAATCGCAGCGGCTGCCCGTGCAGCGCGGCGGCTATCGATTCAACGGCTGGACCGTCCATCGCAAAACGAGGTCGCTGACCGACGCCGCGGCGCAGGATGTACCGCTGACCAAGGGCGAATACGCGTTGTTGATCGCCTTCCTCGACGCGCCCAATCGCGTGCTGTCGCGCGAGCATCTGTTGCAGGCGACGCGGACGCATGAGGATATTTACGATCGGAGCATTGATGTGCAAGTGCTGCGCCTCAGGCGCAAACTGGAGCGCGATCCTGCAAATCCGGCATTGATCCGTACCGAGCGGGGCGTGGGCTATATCTTCGATGCCGTGGTCGAACAATTCTTCTGAGACGGATCGCCGTGGCGGCCGGCTGGCAGCCTTGCTGCCCTTCCGCCGCCGCCCGGCGCGGCCGGGAGCTACGCCGCGCGACATCCGGTTTGGCCTGCCCTTGTTGCTCGTCGGCTGCGCCTTGCTCTCGGCCGTCCCGCTCCTGTATCAGCCAGATCGGGTCCAGCCTGAGCCACTTGCCGCGACGGCGCATTGGAGCGAGGAGCCGATCCAACCCATACTGACGCTTCCCGCGGGTGACCCCAAGCGTGTCGCGCTCGGACGAGACCTGTTCAACGATGGCCGGCTCTCGGGCTCGGGCAAGCTGCCCTGCGCGGCCTGCCACGATGTCGCCGCCAACGGATCATTGCCGGGGCGCGGCAGCATGAGCCTCGACAATCCGACGGTGTTCAACGCCGGCCTGAGCTTCCGGCTCGGCTGGCAGGGTCGTGACAAGACGCTTGAGGATCAGGCGCTGGCGACGTTGAAATCGCCTGCCATCGCGCATGGCGTGCCGCTGGAGCGGATGATCGCACGGCTGCACCGCGATACCGAACTGATGGCACGCGCTCGCTCCATCTACGGACGCGATCTCGATCAGGTTGCGGTGGTCGACGCGATTGCCACCTATGAACGGTCGCTGGTCACCCCCGGCAGCCGTTTCGATCGCTGGCTGACCGGCGACCGGTCCGCGCTTAGCGCACAAGAGGCGCGCGGCTATTCGCGGTTCAAGCAGCTCGGCTGCATTTCCTGCCATCAGGGCCGCAACGTCGGCGGCAACCTGCTCCAGCGCCACGGCATCTTCCGGCCGCTGGCCTCGCCTAATCCGCGCGTGCTGCGCGTACCCAGCCTGCGCAATGTCGGCGTCACCCCGCCCTATTTCCACGACGGCAGCGCGCCGACGCTGGAAATCGCGGTCACCCGAATGGCGGCGTCACAGCTCGACGTCGATCTCAGTCAGGAGGATGCGCGCGACATCGCCGCTTTCCTTCGGTCGCTGACCGGCACCTACCAAGGCCGTGAGCTCAGGCGCATCCGGCAATGAAGCTGTTCGATCGCATTGCCGTCGCGCTGCTCGTCGCGCTGTTGAGCTGGCTCATGTTCATGGGTTCCAGCACATCCGATCCCGCCGCACTGGAAGCGCGCGGCGCGCTGGACGCGATGCTGTCGCACGAGGATGCCCTGCGTCGCGACGTGCTCAGCGCGCGCGCCGGCCTGCTCAACAATTACGATCCGATCGCCGCTGACATCGCCGGCATGAACCGCGCCGCATCCATCGTCGACCACAGCCTCGCGGGCACCGGCGCGGAAAAACTGGGCACGGAGCTCGTCGAGCGCGCGCGCCGGCAGGAGGTGCTTGCCAACCGGTTCACCTCGATCGACGCACTGCTCCACAATTCTCTGGCCTATCTCCGCACCTATAGCCGCGACCTGGCGATCCAGAGCGCCGCCACACCGCTCCGGCCCTCGATCGACCGGCTCTCCAGCGCGATGCTCAACCTCACATTGGTCAATTCATCCGCCGCGAAGGCCGAGGTCGCCGGTTCGCTGGACGCGTTGGCCCGCCAATGTCGCTCGTTGCGGTGCCCGGCGGACGTCGATCGCCTGCTGGCGCATGGCAGGCTGCTCAACGCGCTGTTGCCGGAGATCGGCGAAACCGTGGAAGCAGTGATCCGCAACGACGAGCGTCTGCCAGACGCGATCCGCGCGGCGCTGCTCGATCGTCAGGCGAATGCGGATGTATCCGCACGCCGCTATCGCGTGCTGCTCTATCTCGCGTCGCTTCTCCTCCTGTATCTGCTGGTCCGCTGGGGCCTCGCGATGCGCGCCCATGCCGCCGCCCTTGGGCGCCAGGCTGCGCTGGAACATGCCATCGCCAGCCTGTCACGCACGCTGCTCGCGACCCCGGTGGACGATCTCGATCGGCGCATCGTGCCGACGCTGGGCGACCTCGCGGCCGCGATCGGCGCGGATGAGGCGCTGCTGCGGACCGCCCAGTCCGAAAGGATCCGCGCATGGCCGGAAGCGGAAGCTGCGCTCGCGCGCCTCTGGCCGGTGTTCCTCGAACATCTCCCCGCCGAAGCGCATGACAACAAGCATCGCGTTCTGCGCATTTCGCGCACGCGGCCGATGCCGGGCAATCCGGTGTGGCGCGCCTTCGCCGCCACCGGGCTGCAATCCTGCCTGTGCATCGTCCAGCGCGCGCAGAGCGGCAGCCGCCAGACAGCCAGCCTGCTCTGCTTCGGTTTCCAAACCGAGAGCGGCTGGGATGCAAAGGACGCCGCGATCCTGGGTGCAGTGCTCGACTCGATCATGCTCGCATCGGATCGGGCGACGGCCGCAAAAGAAAGAAGGCGCCTCCAGACGCGACTGGCCCATGCCAGCCGCATGGAGGCGGTGGGCGCATTTGCCAGCGGCATCGCGCATAATTTCAACAATCTGCTGGGCGCGATCACCGGCCATGCCGAAATGGCGTTGGACGTCGTCCAGCCGTGCTCGACGCTGAAGCCGCATCTCGAGCAGATCGAGCTTTCGGCAGCCCGCGGGCGCGATCTGGTCAAGGCGCTGCTCGGCTATGGCCGGCGATCGCAGGGCAACCGGGCGCCCACCGATCTCGACGCACTGGTGCGCGAGACCTGCCAGCTTGCGCAGGCGGCGATCGGCAACGCCCACGAGATCGAGGTGAGCGGCAGCCTCACCGGAGCCCCCGTGGTCACCGATGCGACACAGCTCCAGCAGACGCTCCTCAACCTGTGCAGCAACGCCGCCGACGCCAGCCCGCCCGGCACCCCGATCCGCGTCCGCTGCGGACGCATTGAGGTTCGTGAAGGGGTGGAGGCGCCCGACGAGCTCGAACAGGGCGGCTACGCGACCATCGCTGTGGTCGATGACGGCATCGGCATGTCGCCGGAGGTGATCCGCCAGGCGTTCGAACCTTTCTTCACCACCCGCCCCTCGGGAACCGGGCTTGGCCTGTCGACCGCGCGCGAGATAGCGCGCGAGCATGGCGGGACGTTGACATTAGCGAGCGCGCCCGGCGCCGGGACAACTGCGACGATATGGATCCCTCTCATGACGACAGCGCCGGCGACGGACATCGTCCCGCGCGACGCCGATGCGGCGCTGCCCGTGGACGGCGCGGGCCGGGTCGTGCTGCTGCTCGCGCCCACCGACGCCGAGCGACTAAGCGCCGAGGACCTACTGGCGGCACTCGGCTATGAGCCGGTCGGCTTCACCGATGGATGGGCTGCGGTTGCGGCTCTCGAGGCGGCGCCGTCGCGCTTCGACGTGGTGCTGGCGATGGGGATGGCGGATGACAATGGCATAAGCTGGCTGTTCGAGCGCGCGCGCAGCCGCCACCCGGGCGCCCCGCGCCTGCTCGCCTGCCATGCGCCCCACGGTCAGAATGTCGACCTCCTCTCTCGCACTGGCGCGACCAATGTCGTCAACCTGCCGCTCGAAGCCCGTGGCGTGGCGGCAGCACTGGCGGGTTGAATCCGTCTTCGAGGATCGGCCACGAAGCCATTTGCAGTCGCGCGATGACTCCCGTGACTGCCGCGGCACATTTCCCGCGTGTTTCGTCCGCTTTGCGCCGAATCTCGTCGTCGCGGTCGCCAGGGCCGCGGCTCGAAACCGGCCGGCGCCTGGCGGCCGCCAGCTGCGCCCACTGCTCGCCGGGGCGAGTGCGTGAGCTGCCGAACCGATTCGTAGGTTGAACGGCCGGGTTAGGGCGCATAGCCGACCGGCTGGTTTGCGCGACCCCAATGGCGGGCTTCGGTAAGAGCTGCCCCTCACAAGAACGACGCTGAACGTCTTGAGCTGGCCGAAAGCAGCCGAGCTATGAAGATCGGCATCTCAGCCCAGATCCGTCCGTTACGTACTAAGCCATGTTCGCCGCCAACTTGGAAGCGCGCGCTGTAGCAAGCTCCAGAACCTGCGTTTGAGCCGCTTGGAAAGCCAGCGCATTTATCGTGAATAGAGGCAGCTTGATCGTTGCGCTCGCCTCGCTGAGACGCGTTTCGCCGACCAGGTGCAGTGCCACAGGATGATCTCGCATTTCAGATGCGTGATCATCACACCCCCAATGATCTCATTCAAGAATTATCCCGCATCTCAGATGCGCGATAGTCTTGATCTCAGGAGGATTTTGAGGGCACCCCGGCATTCGCGCGGCTTGTAATCCGATCAGTCGAGGTGCAGATAACGTGAGATCATGTCCCATCAAGCAGTTCGCCTGCTCCTGATGGCTATTTGATCCCCATTTCGGATTAAACCATGAACATTGCATTTATGTGTGATCATCATCGGCCAATGAGAGGCCCGCGCTCACGCGCGCCAAATTCCTATCGGAACTTGATAATGCGGTTATTTCGAGCATCATAGGGTCCAGACTCGATCAGACCGCCAGGGCGGCCATCACAGGAACGCGGCGGCTTGCCCGTCTTTGACATAGCCGAACACGCGAAAGCCCTCCGGCAACTCCTCGCCGGGCACATGCACCTTCCTCAGAGCTGAACGAACAAGTTCCCGCTGGTCTGGACCGTTGACGTGGATGTCGACAGAGAGGATCGACTCATATCCACCCTCTCTGAAGTGGTAGAACCACTCCCGATCTGGCGACGAGCGATGCCCATCTATGGACAGCGTGGTCCAGGACGGCGGCGGCGCGATGGCGTACATTGCAAGCCGCAGTTCGTCCCACTTTGTGTTGTTCATTGCCGGATTGAGCATGCTGGACCTCAAAGCCAGAACGAGATCATGGTAGCCAGCGCTACCGCAGACAGAAAGTTGTTTGCGAGCTTGTCGTAGCGGGTGGCGACACGACGGAAGTCCTTGAGACGACAGAAGGCATTCTCAATAAGGTGGCGCCCGCGGTAGCGCTGCTTGTCGTAACGTATGGCGCGCTTGCGGTTGCGGCGGCCGGGAATGACGGGCGTGGCGCCGGCATCGCGAGCTATGCGGCGTAGCTCGTCGGCGTCGTAGCCCTTGTCGCCGAGCAGGTAGCGCATACGTCCGGCGCGTTCGAGGAGTGCAGGCGCTGCCGTCATGTCGCTGACGTTGCCCGGCGTAAGCATCAGCGCATAAGGGCGGCCGATGACGTCGGTGAGCGCGTGAACCTTCGTCGTCCAGCCGCCGCGAGAGCGGCCGATCGCCTGTACCGCACGCCCCCCTTTGCTCCGAACGCCGCGCGTTGAGCCTTGATGTAGGTGCTGTCGATGGCGGTGCTTCTCGTGACCACGCCAGCATTCACCAGCGCGTCCAGTAGCTTGAGCCAGAAGCCGCGCCGCGACCAGCGGTTGAACCGGTTGTAGACCGTTGTCGATGGCCCATAGTCGGCTGGGCAGTCGCACCAACGGCAGCCCACCTTCAGCACGTGCAAAATGCCCGATATAACCCGGCGATCATCGACACGCCGGGCGCCGGGCTGGTTCCTCGGCAGATGCGGCTCGATCGCCGCCCACGCCTCGTCCGACAGCCAAAACAATGCCATGCCCCACCTCCCGTGATCCACACGTCATGTGAATCAGGAAAACCGCTATACCTCAACCGGCTGATTGAGTTTGGAGCCTAAGCAGAGATCGAACAAACCGGAACAAATGCCGTCCGTCGACGGCTCACCGAATTCACCATGATATCTTTAGAATACCTGGCACCATTTATCGAATAAAGAGCAGCTCCGCTAGATATAGTACTGGCCCGATCTATTTGACTACCCCAGCGAGAGTCTGTGCATCAAGCAGCGAGAGAGGAAAACTTTTTGCTGCGTCGCCATGATTACTCAATCTCATCCAAGGCCGCATCGATCATGCGCTGCCATATGGTTTCCGCCATCGCTTCGGGCGTCGGCTGCAGCCCCTCGATCGTTCGCGCGCCCGCACTGATCATCGGCGCGGTGGGCTCTCGCAGGGCCGCAAGAAATGCGCGCGCAAGGGCGCGATGCTCGACGGGCGTTTCCTGCGACGCATAGCTTGCATGCCGGTTCCGAACATGGGGTTGCATCGGACTGTCCCCGCCAATCCCTCTCCCCTCCTCAAGATGACAACCGATCAGTCGTGTTGCTCGTTCCACGAATCCATTCCCGGCCATTCCTCTCTCCTTGGGATCACTTCCGCGCAGTCGCACCGGCCGCCCAATGTCCTGCAGGCGTCCTAGACTGATTCCTCAGGATCACGTTCTAATTCACTGTCACTGCTCGTTGATTTTGTATCAACTCTCAAGATTGGTTACGCGCCCCGAACCGTTCATCATCAAACAAGCAAGCCAGCTAGGAGGGTTCAAACCCACCGTCTTCAACCTGCGTTGATAGTTCCATAACGGAGCGATCAACTGCTACCACACCCACGGCGACATCTGGCTGATGCGCACGAACATGAACGGCGGCGGCCGCGCTAACGGCAGTTCGATGCCTCGCCGCTGGACGGCGACAGATGCATGCCGCGGCGCGCATCGCTCCCGCTGCTCGGCGGTGACGCCGTTTGGTCCGACTATGGCCGGCGAGATACCAGTGCGGCAAGCCGCGCCCGATAGCCGTCAGCCATGGTCATATGCACTCGGCGTGCGCAGCTATCCTCGCTCTGTTCGGCCATGCGCTCGCACGTGTCGATGCGTTTGCCGAGATAGGATGCTTCAGAGACGGGCAGCGATGGCCTGTCCATATTCGAGATGGAAAGACTCTGCAGCCGACGCCGCTCGCTCTGTGTCACACCAGGCTCGAGAGTTTCGCTTGCCGGCGATTGCCGGGCGGTTATGCGATAGATCATGGGTCTCGTCCCGAATGCGGGCCTTGAACTTCTGGCCTCGAACTGTGAGATGACGGGCATTCTGGTCGACCTGCCTGACGGCATATGAACGCGTGATCGGTTCAAAAGTTTTGCTCGCAGGCGAAACATGCGACGGCGTAACCGTGACATCTGCGGTTTGCTCAACCGAGCAACATCGGCCCCTCAGCAGCTGTTCACCTTGGAATCATTGGCGCATTTCCAGTTCGAAGAGCAAGCCGGCCCGCGCGCGGACAATCGCGTTCTGCCGCGGATCAGGAGCGGCAGCATGTGCAGCATCGAGTCGCCGTTCGAAGCAGCTTGTATCGGCAGGCGAACCCCTCCCTGATGAGAGGGTTGTGTCGCGGTGTATCCCCCTTCCGCGATCCATAAGAGAACCAATCCAGCATGAGGCGGCCGTGCGCCGTGGAGGCTGCGGCAAAATTCAGCTTACGGGCAAACGGGCTCGCCATGACTCTCGCTCGGCATCCGGCTGAACGCGCCGCGCCGATCCCTCATCGCATCTTCTTGAAACAGTTCCGGCTGCTTGCACCGGGATCGACGCTTCAAGGCGCAATCGTCATCGCCGATTGAACCGCTCGCGCACCGGCTGCGTTTGCCATGGTGAGGAGAGTGATCATGGCAGCAGCCGCTTTGCGCCGCGAACTTGTTTCGCGCCCCCTTTTCCATCTTGTTGCAGAGGCGATGCCGGCGCTGTCCGCGACCGAAAGCGAAGCGATCGAGGCCGGCGAACCGTGGCTGGATGCGGCGCTGTTCACCGGCAATCCGGACTGGTCGGCGCTGCTCGCGATACCGCCCGCGGCGCTGACGCCGGAGGAGAAGGCATTTCTCGCCGGACCGGTTGAGACGCTGTGCGCAATGATCGACGACTGGACGATCAACACTGTCACGCACGACCTGCCGCCCGAGGCGTGGGACTATCTCCGACGCGCGCGCTTCTTCGGGATGATCATTCCCAAACGCTATGGCGGCCTCGGCTTTTCGGCCTTCGGACACAGCGAGGTGGTGCGCAAGATCGCGTCGCATTCGGTGTCTGCCGCGGTTACCGCGATGGTGCCCAACTCGCTGGGGCCGGGTGAGTTGATCCTGGCGTTCGGCACCGATGCCCAGCGCGATCATTGGCTGCCGCGGCTTGCCGACGGGCGCGAAATTCCCTGCTTCGGACTGACCAGCCCGCAGGCCGGTTCGGACGCGGCAGGCATGGAGGACGAGGGGATCGTCTCCCGCGGCCGATGGCAGGGTGAGGAAGTGCTCGGTATCCGCCTCAACTGGCAGAAGCGCTACATCACGTTGGGCCCTGTCGCGACGGTCCTCGGCCTGGCGTTCAAGCTGCGCGATCCCGACCACCTGCTGGGCGAAGAGGAAGAGATCGGCATCACCGTGGCGCTCGTGCCCACCGACCTGCCCGGCGTGGAGATCGGCCGGCGGCATTGGCCGTCGATGCAGAGCTTCCAGAACGGTCCCACGGCTGGCCACGACGTCTTCGTGCCGCTGGATCATATCATCGGCGGGCCCGAGCGCGCGGGCGAGGGCTGGAAGATGCTGATGAGCGCCCTGGCCGCCGGACGCGGCATATCGCTGCCATCGATGTCGGCAGCCTCAGCCGCCTTCTGCGCGCACGTCACCGGCGCCTATGCGCGGGTTCGCCAGCAGTTCGGCCTGCCGATCGGCAGCTTCGAGGGCATTCAGGAACGTCTCGCGCGTATTGCCGGCAATGCCTATCTTCTCGACGCCGCGCGGCGGTTGACCTGCGCGGGGCTCGACCAGGGCAAGCATCCCGCGGTCATCGCCTCGATCATGAAACTCCACGCGACCGAGCGGATGCGGGTGGTGGTCAACGACGCCATGGATGTCCACGCCGGCAAGGCGGTGATCGACGGCCCCTCTAACTATATGGCGAGCCAATATCGGGCACTGCCGGTCGGCATCACGGTGGAAGGCGCCAACATCCTCACGCGCAGCCTGATGGTATTCGGGCAGGGCGCGATCCGCTCGCACCCCTATCTGCTTCGCGAGATCCGCGCCGTCGGCGACAGCGATCAGGGCCGCGCGCTCGTCGCGTTCGACGATGCGCTATGGCGCCATGTCGGCCATTTCGTGCGCACCGCGGTGCGCGCCTTCTGGCGCAACTGGACCGGCGGCCTGCTCGCGCCGGCGCCCGATGCCGGCCGCGCACGTCGTTTCTACCGGCAGATGTCGCGCTATTCGGCGGCGTTCGCCCTCGTCTCCGATATTGCCTTCCTGACGTTGGGCGGGGCGCTCAAGCGCCGCGAACTGCTCTCGGCGCGACTGGGCGACATCCTGTCCGAACTCTATCTGCTCGCCGCCGCGCTCAAACGGTGGGAGGATGAAGGGCGCCGGAACGAGGACTGGCCGCTTCTCGCCTGGTGCATGGAGAGCGGCTTTGCGACGATCGAGCAGCGGTTCGATGAGATTCTCGCCAACCTGCCTTACGCACCGGTACGCCGGACGCTTCGCTTCTTCATCATGCCTTGGGGCCGCCGCCGTCGTGGCCCTTCCGACCGACACGTCCGGCAGGTCGCGACCCTTCTCACCGTGCCGTCCGCGGCTCGCGACCGTCTCGTCGGCGACCTCTATCTCAGGCGCGATTCGTCCGTCGGCCATCTCACCCGAACGTTCGCGATGGTCGCCGACATCCAGCCAATTCATGACCGGTTGCGCAAGGCGGGTCAGCGTGACTGGCGCAGGGCTCGTGCCGCAGGCCTGATCAGCGCGGATGAGGCCGCGCAGCTCGAGGCCGTGGAGCATGCGGTCGAGCAGGTGGTCGCGGTCGACGATTTCGCGCCGCACGACCTCGGCGGTGTCCGCGCCGCGGCGCCATGGCCCCAGGCCGCAGAATGAGGCCCGTGCGGAGATGACCACAGCCCATCCGCCTTGGCCGAAGCGCCTGTGGATCGTGCGCCACGGCGAAAGCGCGGGCAATGTCGCGCGCGATCAGGCGCATGCCGACGCGCTCGATCGCATCGCGATCGATGGCCGCGACGTCGATGTGCCGCTGAGCTCGCTCGGCGAGGATCAGGCACGCGCGCTCGGACGCTGGTTTCGTGATGCCGACGAACGGGGCCGTCCCGAAATCCTGCTGGCCTCGCCCTATCGCCGCGCGATGCAGACGGCGAAGCTGTTCCGGGCCGAAGGCGGTGCCGACGCCGATGAACCGATCTGATTGCGCGAGAAGGAATTCGGCATCCTCGACGGGCTGACCACGCCTGGCGTTGCGAAGCTCGAACCACAGCAGGCGATGTTCCGCCGAACGCTGGGCAAATTCTATCATCGGCCGCCCGGCGGGGAGAGCTGGTGTGACGTCATCTTCAGGCTCCGCGCCGTCATGGACACGATCTCGCTGCATTATGCCGGGCGCAATGTGATGATTTTCGCGCATCAGGTGGTGGTGCTTTGCTTCCGCTACGTCATCGAGAATCTCGACGAGGATCGCATCCTCGCCATCGACCGTGAAGGCGATGTGGCGAACTGCGCGATCACCGAATATCGTTTCGATCCCGCTGCTGGCCGGCGCGGCGGGCTTGTGCTCGAACGTTACAACATGACTGCGCCGGTCGTGGCCGACAATGTCGCGGTGACGCGCGCGGCCGACCGTCCGGCCGCGGTAGGCGGATGACGACCGCCGCCGCTCTGGACGCCGAGTGGCGGGCTGCGCATCCGCTGCCGCCGCATGACGGCCCCGTCGACAAGAACAGCCGCGGGACCGTGCTGCTCGTGGGCGGGGCGCGCTTCGTGCCGGGCGCCCTTGCGCTGACCGGGGAGGCCGCGCTGCGGGCGGGCGCCGGCAAGCTGCAGATGGCCACGGTCGAGCCGGTCGCACTGGCGCTGGGCGTCCTCGTGCCCGAGGCAGCGATGACTGCCCTGCCGATGCGCGACGATGGCGAGATCGCTGCTGCCGCGGTCGATATCTTGCGCGACCGCATCCCGCGATGCGATGTGCTCCTGCTCGGACCCGGCATGAGCCGGTCCGACGAAACGTCGGCGCTTGTCGACGGTCTTCTCGGCCTGCGACCGCCGGCGGTCCTGCTCGACGCGGCGGCGCTCACTTGCTGTAACGTCGCTACGTTGCGTCGGTTTGCTGGGGATATGCCGCTGATCCTGACGCCGCATCATGGCGAAATGGCACGGCTTGTCGGCGTCGCACGCGCCGACATCGCACGCGACCCCGCTGCCATGGTCACACGCGTCGCGCGCGAAAGCGGCGCCATCGTCGTGCTCAAGGGTGCCGAGACCTTTATCGCCGCTCCCGACGGCGAGATGCTCGTGTTCGGCGGAGGCTGCCCCGGCCTCGCGACCAGCGGCTCGGGCGACGTGCTCGCCGGCATCATCGGCGGCCTTGTCGCGCGCGGGGCGGAGCCTTTGACTGCGGCCGCTTGGGGCGTCGCCGCGCATGGCGCCGCCGGAAACGACGCCGCGCACCGGATCGGCAGGTTCGGCTTTCTTGCGCGGGACCTCCTGCCACGCCTGCCCGCCGTGCTGCACGATGCGGCGTTCTGCGGGACGTAGCGGCCGACCAGGCGTGGAAATCGATCGGAACCCCAGTTCAGCTCAGTTCATGAGATATCGCCGCCCTTGTGATCGCCGAAACCATGTCGCCGCATCAGCTTGCGGTCCGCATTCGCCTTGTCCTGAGCCTCCTTGAGAATGGCAGGATCTTCCGGCTTGTCGCGCACCGCGCCCCTGCCCGGTGCCGCAGTTTGCTGCGCCGTGCGGCCATCGCTTGTTGCGATCTCGGTCTCCGGCGCCTGCCCGCCGCGCTTCTCTTCCATGTCACTCTCCTTGGTTTTGCGCCATCCAGTGGGGCAACGCTGCGGACAGGGGTGTGGATCCAGGGTGACGCAGCGCGCGATCAGCGGCGGTGTGGCGGCGCCAGTAGATTTGCCCTGGTTACGTCCGATGGCCTGATCTTCGGCGAACTCTTTGCGGGAACTTCCCGGCCTCTCCACCGGTTATCGGAACATATATCGAACGCGAGGTGACATGATGTCCGCTGCACTGCCAAATCCCAAACTCGAAGCGCACCCCGGATCCAACACGGAGAAGGATCCGGACGAATGGGTTTCGGGCGACGAGCCGATGACCGGCGCGCAATCTTCCTATTTGACGACGCTGTGCGAGGAGGCGGGTGTCCAGGCACCTCCTGCCGGGCTGAGCAAGGCTGAGGCGTCCAAAATGATCGACGAGCTCAAGGCGCAGGTCGGTCTGGACAAGGATGCGCGCTGAAAGAGGTAACTTACCGCGAGCGATTGCTCGTCAAAATCGATGCCGACCGTCGCCTTTTCGACGACGTTCAGGTCCGCGCGATTTTGGATCATGACGAGCTTCGGGCGCCTATCGCCGTCGATGGCCGCGCCGGATGCGCTCACGTTCACATCTTCAGAGGCCGGTCATAGCCGGTGAGTTCCAGATACCCCCTGCCGCCGCGGGTCTGCACCGCGCCCTCCCAATAGACCGGGAGCCCGGTGCGGCGGCCGTCGAGTTCCTGGGCCGGGAACAGCGGCCGCAACGGGAAGCGGGAAACGCCCCCGGGCAGGCGCACCGCAAGCTCCTGAGCGACGGGATAGACGGCGCCCGTCGCCGGGCTGCGCCACCGCCCAGTCGTCCGGAACGCCACATCTCCCGGTGCCAGGACGATGACGCGGCCATCCGGACTGCGCATCGATCCCCCCGCCCAGAGCGTCGATCCGTCGCGGCGCCGGATGCGAAACGCCATCAACGCGCGGCCATCGTCGAAATTGAGGCCGGTCCAGTCCCACCCCTGCGCATCGCTGGCGAGAAAGTTGGACGACCATTCGCGATCGAGCCATGCCTCGCCGGTTACCCGTGCCGGTTTGCCATTACGGGTGATTTCGCCGGCAACGCGCAGATGCGGTATGGAATAATAATGGCTCGCGTCCCCGATCGCCGGCCCCTTTCGACTATAGCCCCCCGCCCCCTGAAGAAGCGCCGGCTGGGTCGGTTTGAAGATGAGGGCCAGTGAGAAATCCCGGGCGCGTACCGCCGTGCCCCAGCGCCCGTCAGACATGCGATGAAGCCGCCAGTCGCGCAGGCGAACATCGGCATCGCCGGTGCGCGCCCGGGCCAGTCCGAAGCCCTGGCGGGCGGCGCGCTCGTCATGCAAAAGCGCGCCGACACGCGGATCCGACAGCCCGGCATGTGCGAAAAGCAGCTGCGTCGCCGCAAAGCGGCTGGGATTGGATCGATCGACAGGCGGCCGCGTCCGGAAGAAGGTCACCTGGAAGCCAAGCCGCTCACCCGTCGCCGTCTTCAGCCACCCGGTGACGTACCACCATTCGGTGCGAAAGGCGGGATGCGCCCCATGATCACGGGGAAATCGCAGGATGACCCCAGGTCGCACGGCGGGATAATCGAGTGGCGCCGGCGCGGCGGCCAGGCTTGCAACCGCGACTATGGGGATTGCCGCAAGCCGCCGCATCACCAATCCTCCCGCACCGACTGCACGGCCTTCCGGGCGGTCGCGCGCCGGCTGGCGAGGGCAGCGGTCACTGCCGCAGCCAAGGTCAACGCAGCCAGGACCGCCGCCAGCGTCGCGAAGGGGATGCGCGTCGTCATCGTCCAGTTGAACGATTGCGGGTTGATCACGTGGATGAGGACCTGCGCGAGCAGCAGCCCCAGTGCGATGCCCGCCAACCCGCCGGTACCGCCTACGATCGCTCCTTCGGTCGCCAGCATGCGGCTGAGCTGGCCGCGGGTGAGACCCAGATGGCGCAGCATGCCGAACTCGCGCTCTCGCGCGATGGTCTGGGCAGACATGGTCGCCGCTACGCCTGCAAGGCCGACAAGGATCGCCACCGCTTCGAGCAGATAGGTGATCGCAAAGCTCTGATCGAACAGATCCAATGCGAAGCGCCGAAGCGCAGCCGGACGGCTGATCTCGACCTGCCCGCGCAGCGCGTGCGGCAGACGCGCGAGGATCCGACGGGCAACCTCGTCCGGGTCACTGCCGGGCTGCACCTCGATCTGCGCCTCGTCGCGGCGCAAGTCTGCGGTCAGCCGTTGATAATCCGCCTCGTCGATCACCACCGCGCCGGCCTGCCGGGCATAGTCGCGCCAGATCCCCGCCACGAACATGCGCGCACCACCAGCGATCGGCAACACGATCGTCTCCCCCTGTCGCCAGCCGTACAAGCGGTGGGCGGGCTCCGACACCCACACCGGCATCGCACCGGCAGGAACGGGCGCCGCCGGCCCGATCAGTTGCAACTGCGCGTTTCGCCCCCGCTCGGTCGGCCGTGCGATCAGCATCAGCGGCGGCTGGTCAGCGGCGAGCGTGAGCGGAACCTGGCGGCTGAAGCGCGCGATCGTCACACCCGGCGTTGCGGCGAGGCGCAGGCGTACGGCCGGATCGAAGCCGGCGCCGGGCATCGCCCGCATATAGAGATCTCCGCTCAGGACGTCGCCGAGCCAGTCGTCGACGGCGCCGCGGAAGCTGGTGACCATCGTTGCCATCGCGATCATCAGCGCCGTCGACGCGACGATACCGGACAGCGCCGTCGCGGCCTCGTTCGGTGCGCCATGAAGATGCCTGACCGCCAGGGCTCGCCAAACCGCGCGGACGGGACGGCGCGCCGCGGGGGCAAGCAGCAGCCGTGTGAACCATGGAACCCCGGCGACACCACCGGCCAGCAGCAGCCCCATGCCGACAAAGCCGAACAGCGGAAGCCCCGCCACCGCCGGCAGCAGCGAGACGCCGCCACCGGCGAGCAACAGCACCGCCGCGGGCCACCAGGCGACGGGCTGCCTCGGATCGAGCATGTCGCCCATATTGCGGAGCGCCGCGGCCGGCGTCACGCGCGCGGCAAGACGCGCCGGCAGCGCGCTGCCGGCGCAGGCCGCAATCAGACCGAGCGCAAAAAACCCGGCCGCAGCCATCGGCTGGAAATCGATGGCGACCGATGATGCGCGAAAATAGCCAGCGCCCAGATCGCCCCCGAACCAGTGCAACGCGGACCAGGCCAGTGCGTAGCCGGCCAGCAGACCACCCGTCGCACCGGCGAGGCCGATCGCCAGCCCCTCGACCGCCAGCGCGGCGATGACGCTCTGCCGCGGCAGGCCAAGCGTTCGGGCAAGCGCGAATGCGCGTTGCCGACGCACCACCGATAGCGATTGGGCAGAATAGACAAGGAAGCCACCCGTCAGCAGCGCCACCAGCGCGAGCATGTCAAGGTTGACGCGATAGGATCGTGACAGCGCGTCGCCCTGGACGCTGTCCGCGTCGGCAGTTGCGATGACGGCGTCGGCCGGCAACAGCGCACGCAATGCCGCTTGCGCTTTCGATCGATCGGCAACGAGAAGATCGAGACGATCCAGCCGCCCCAGCCGCGCGAAGTGCCATTGCGCGGCAGCGATGTCGATGACGCCGACCGACGCGCTTTCGCCGACACCGGGCAGGGATCCGGCCACGCGCACCACGCGTGTACGGCCGTTCGCGATGAGCGACACCGTATCGCCGACGGCCGCGCCGGTTGCGGACATCGCTGCCCGGGAGAGATAGACCGCGTCCTCGTCGAATGCCGCGTCGTCGTCCGCTCCGGGACCCTGGCTGCGCACCCCGACGAGCGCGGGGGTGATGGCCGCGGCACGAATGACGTCCAGCCCGAGCAGCGTGAGCCGCGCGCGCCCGATCCGGGCGTCGAGACGGACGACGGGGCTCACATCCTGCACGCCATCCATCCGGGCAACCCGGGGATAGATGTTCTCGTCAAAGCCAAGCGGGCTCGCGGCACGCACCGAGAGTTCGGCAGATCCGTTCACCCCGCGTACCGCCGCGCCGAACGATGCGAGCGCGGATCCGTTGACGAGATGGACGGCAAAGCCGAGCGCCACGCCGACCGCGATCGCCACCGACGTCAGCAGATATCGCGCCGGGTGGAAACGCCATTCGCCGAGGATCAGCCAGCGCAGCGCCAGCCGCGCATCCCAGAGGCCCACCCTAGCGGCCACGCCGTTCGACTAGGCCGACCGGCGTAAGCGTCAGGACCCGGTCGGCGATCGCCGCCGTGGCTTCGGAATGGGTGACGATCACGCCTGCCGCTCCCCCTTCCCTCACCGCGCGCGCAAAAAGGTCGAGGATGCGCCTGGCGGTTTCGGGGTCGAGATTGCCGGTCGGTTCATCCGCGAGGATCAGCGCCGGTCGGTGGACAAGCGCGCGCGCAATCGCAACGCGTTGCAATTCGCCGCCCGACAGATCCCGCGCATAGCTTTCGCCGCGGTCGCCCAGACCGACCGCCGCGAGCATTTCCGCGGCCCTTGCCTCGACGGATCGCGCGTCCGGCGAAACCAGCGCCAGGGGAAGCGCGACATTCTGCCGGAGCGTCAGATAGGGCAGGATATGGAAGGCCTGGAAGACGAAGCCTATGCGCTCACGGCGAAGGCGCGTGCGCGCGCTTTCGTTGAGCGCCTCCAGCTCGGTGCCTTCGAGGCTCACCCGTCCCGCATCGGCATCGTCCAGCCCGGCCAGGATGTTGAGCAGCGTCGACTTGCCGACGCCGGATTCGCCGATGATCGCGACGAGTTCGCCAGCGGCAACCTCGAGATCGAGGTGCTCGAACAGCAGACGCCCGTCCGACACGGTCTTGGCGAGCGACCGGACGGACAGAAGGCAAGAGCGCATCGACATAGCCCGCTGTGAGGGAGTGCGAAGCGGTTCGCAATAAAAAGAGCGTCAGTATCTTCCCTGGCCACGGATCCCGTGGTGGCGAGGAAGCCGCGCACCTCGCATGTTCGCACATCCTGTGCTCCCTCACCGCGAGTGCGGCGAGATTTCTGCAAGGCCGGCAACATGGCCATGCTCGCAAGCTTGGGCTAATCCGTCCGCCATCGGTCTGGGCCATGTGCCTGGATGTGTATGTATGGCGTGGAGGTCAGGTTCTGTTCACTCGTTTCACGGCGCTGGGCCTCAGCCTCGTCACAGCCCTCGTCTCGGCCTATTATCTGCCGAACGTCTGGGCGATCCCGTTCTTCGTGGGGAGCGTGATCCTCGCGCTGCTCGGCCTTTACGATCTCGCGCAGCCGCTGCACTCCGTGCGCCGGAACTATCCCATCATCGGTCGCCTGCGGTGGTTCTTCGAGGACATCCGGCCCGAGATCCGCCAGTACCTGATCGAGGCCGATGATGAGGAGAATCCCTTCTCCCGCAGCCAGCGCGCTCTCGTCTATTCACGCGCGAAGAATGAGGGCAGCGAACGGGCGTTCGGCACGCAGCGTGACGTCTACGAGAATGGCTACGAGTTCATCGCGCATTCGACGCGCCCGGCCCCCAAGAGCGATCCGGCCGGCTTTCGCGTCTCGATCGGCGGCGAGGATTGCGCCCAGCCCTATCTTGCATCCGTATTCAATATCAGCGCGATGAGCTTCGGCTCGCTCAGCGCAAACGCGATCCGTGCCCTCAACAAGGGAGCCCGGATGGGCGGTTTCGCGCATGATACCGGTGAAGGCAGCATCAGTCCCTACCACCGCGAACATGGCGGGGACCTGATCTGGGAGATCGGCAGCGGCTATTTCGGTTGCCGCACCGCAGACGGCAATTTCGACCCCGTCCGCTTCGGGGAACAAGCCGTAGACCCGCAGGTCAAGATGATCGAGATCAAGCTCAGCCAGGGCGCGAAGCCAGGGCATGGCGGCATTCTGCCCGCCGCGAAGGTCACACCCGAGATCGCCGCGACGCGCGGCGTACCGATGGGGGAGGACTGCGTTTCCCCCTCCCGCCATCGCGCTTTTTCAACTCCCGTGGAGATGATGCACTTCATCGCCGAATTGCGCCGGCTGTCCAAAGGCAAGCCCGTCGGTTTCAAACTCTGCGTGGGTCATCCCTGGGAGTTCATGGCCATGGTCAAGGCGATGCGCCAGACCAGCATCTTCCCGGATTATATCGTGGTGGATGGCGCCGAAGGCGGCACGGGTGCGGCTCCACTCGAATTCGCCGACCATATCGGCGTGCCTATGCGGGAAGGCTTGTTGTTCGTCCACAACACGCTGGTCGGCGCGGGAATTCGGAACCGGATCAAGCTCGGGGCGGCAGGCAAGATCGTCAGCGCCTTCGACATGGCCGCCGTGATGGCTCTTGGTGCGGATTGGGTGAACGCAGGCCGCGGCTTCATGTTTGCAATCGGCTGCATCCAGTCGCTCGCCTGCAACACCAACCGCTGTCCGGTCGGCGTGGCCACGCAGGATCCGATGCGCCAGCGCGCGCTGGTGGTCGAGGACAAGGCTGAACGGGTGTTTAATTTCCACCGCAATACGCTCGGCGCGTTGGCGGAGATGATCGCAGCCGCCGGCCTGGAGCATCCGCGCGGCATCAGCCCGCATCATCTCGTCCGCCGCGTCAGCGAGACCGAGGTTCGCCTCTTTTCGCAGCTCCACACCTTCCTTGAGGAGGGTGAACTGCTGCGAGATCCGAACCAACGGGATTTTTATGGAAATGCCTGGCAGTTGGCGCGCGCCGACAGCTTTGAACTCGCGGCCTAGCCCTCCCGGCTGATTGCGGCCTTGATCTCGTCAAGGACCGCAATCCCGGTCTCGCGGTCGGGAAAGCCATCAATGGCTTTGCCCGACCGACACATCATCTCAGAGCCAGCGCACGCGGCCGGTCGCGAGCTCGTAAACGGCGCCCACGACTTTCAATTCACCGCGTTCCTGCGGCTCGATCAGCATCGGCTCCGAGAACTTCTGCAGCCGCTCGACCATGCGCCGGACATTCTCCTCGACCGCCGTATCAACCAACGATGCCGCGCTGGGGTTGCGCTGCGCCGCCAGGACAGCCGGCACGATCGGCTCGATCATGCGAGCGATGCTTCCGGGGAACCGCGCGTCCTTCGTCACGACGTCCGCAGCAGCGGAAACGGCGCCGCATTTGTCATGGCCGAGAACGACGATGAGCGGCACCTTCAGCACGGCCACGGAATATTCGATCGACCCCATGCCGGCGGTGTCGACATTGTTGCCGGCGGTGCGGACGATGAAAAGCTCGCCAAGACCAGCACCGAACAACTGCTCGGGACCCACGCGGGAATCCGAGCATCCCACCAGGGTCGCGAACGGCTGCTGCCCCTCGGCGAGCGCCAGCCGCCGCTCGCGCGAGAGATCGGAGGGCAACGGCCGGTCGGCGACAAACGCGTCGTTGCCGCTGACGAGCCGGGCCAATGCCTCGTCCGGGGTCGGCTGGCTGACAGAAGTGCTGACGGACGTTGCCACGTAATATTCTCCTCTTGAGGTACAGCGTTGGCCTCGAACGTGGCTATCCTTGGTCAGAAACGCGTGGCTCGTTTGTGACTTTTGATGTCTGTGCTGCTGAAAGACATGATTGCGCGGCAGGATGGTTGCGCCGCGGCCGACACACGGTCTTCCGCCGTCAGATCACCGCCCGATACATGTGCAGGATATCCTCCCGCGTGACGATGCGGGGATTGTGATCGAGCAGGCGGCGAATGGCGGCGGCTTCGCTCGCCATCGCTTCGAGGTCTCCGTCCGCGACCTGCTCGCTGGTCAGCCGCATATCGATGCCGAGATCGCGGCAGAAGCGGTGGGCGACCTCGAACACCGCATTTGCGCCGGCCGCCTCCAGCTCGAGCAAGGAGAGGATCTCGTTCGTGCGCTCGGGGATGGTGCCTGCGTTGAACGCCAGCGTATGCGGGAAGATGATGGCGTTTGCGCGGCCATGCGCGATGCCATGGCGGGTGCTGAGAGGATAGGCGATGGCGTGGCCGGCGGTGGTGTTGACCGGGCCCAGGCAATAGCCGCCATAGAGCGCGGCGAGCGCCATGCCGGTGCGTGCCTCCAGATCACCGCCATCCTTCACGGCGCGGTGGAGGTAGCGGCCGATCAGGCGGATGCCCTCGCGCGCATAAAGATCGATCACCGGATGCGCGCGCGCGCTGGTGAAGGATTCCACGCAATGCGCCAGCGCATCGATACCGGTCTCCGCGGTGAGTTGCGGCGGCAAGGTCGCTGTCATGTGCGGATCGAGCGCGATCAGATCGGCCAGCATCTCGAGGCTCTCGACCGCCAGCTTGGCGCCGGTCTCGGCATCGGTGACGAGCGCTCGGGTGCCCGCCTCGCTGCCGGTGCCAGCGGTTGTCGGCACCTGCGCCAGCATCACTGCGCGCGCCGGGGTCCGGCCGACGCCGACGATCTCGTCCGGGCGCAGTGCCGATCCGACCAGCACCGCGACCAGCTTGGCGAGGTCCATCGCACTGCCGCCGCCGAAGCCGACGACCAGATCAGGCGCGAATTCGTTCGCCAGCACACGCGCCGCCGCAAGCATGTGGGTATCGGGCTCGCCGGGCAGGTCGGCAAAACAGTCGACGCGGCACCCCAGCGCCAGACTGTCGACACGCGTGGCATTGAACGGGTCGGCGATCACGAATGCGCGCTGAATGCCGCGCGCGGCTGCCGCCCGCCCCACCTCGGCGGCGGTACCGGGACCGATGTGGATCGCGGCGGGCGATCCGATGACGATGGGTCGAAGCAGCAGCCCTTCGGTCACTGCCACGGCTCCGGCGGCACCGCGCCGGGATAGCCCTGTCCCGGCAATACGGCATCCTTGAAAACCGCGTCGGTCAGCGGCTTGCCATCGATCGACCAGGTCTGCGCACGGCCCTCCGCATCCTGGCCGTTCCAGTGCGAGATGCTGCGGCGGTTGCCGTTGGGCCACCAGCGCGTCCACACGAAGCGGCCGTCAGGCTGATAATCGCGCTGCGAGATCAGTTTGCCCTGGGGATCATATTCCTTCTCGGTGCCGCTCGGGCGGCCGAGCGTGTAGCTCACCTCCCACTGCAGCTTGCCGTCCGGATAATACCAGCTCTGCGCGCCATCCATCACCAGCGCGCCATTGCTGCCGCGCCCGCCCTGCCAGCGGCCGCGCAACGCACCACCGGGATAGCGTTCCTCATAGCTCTTGCGTGCGGTGATCGCGGTGACATCATTGGCCTGCATCGTCGTTTCCGACGGCGCGGCGTCCGCCGGCGCGTCGAGCCACGCCTCGTTGAAGGCGAAGGCGACCGACGGGTGGGTAACCGAGGTGACGACGTGGATCACCCCATCCGGCCCCTGCGCCGCGGCGACATAGCCGACGGTGCCCCCCTCCATCGCCTTGCCGCGATCGGCGCGCTCGTGCGGCCGGGTGCCGGGCAGCGACTTGAAGGTCCAGGTCGCGCCATCGTCGTTCGACACGGCGACATAGGAACCGCGCTGCGGCACCGGCTTCACGATCGGCTTGGCGCGCACATAGTCGCCAATCATCAGCAGCCGGCCGCTCTGCAGGCGCAGCACCATCGGCCGCTGCCCCGAGCCCAGTGCCGGAAAGGGCAGCTTGGATCGCGTATAGGTCTTGCCGCCATCGGTGGAGGTGGACAGCGGCATGAAGCCGTCGATGTCGGTGTTCTTGCCGCCGAAGCCGAGGATGCGGCCGTCCTTCGCCTCGACGAAGGTCGTGTGCCGGCCGAAGCTGCGGCCGCCGGTGTCGCGCCACGTCTTGCCGTCATCCTCGCTCGCCCACAGCATCGCCTGGTTGTCGCTGCTCGCGGTGATGCTTTCCTGCGTGCCGGCATCGCTGGAGAGCAGCAACCGGCCCTTGCTGTCGCGGAATGCGCTGTTGATCGGCTGGCGGTTATGCGGCCCCACCCTGCCCCGAACCTCGGCGAAGCGGATGTCGGACCAGGTTGCACCATTGTCGGTGCTCGTTATCTGCTGGAAGGGAAAGCCCTTTGGCCCCCATTCCTGATTGCCGAGATAGGGCGATCCCCAGAAGAAGCGCACCGTTTCGCCATCGCGCATCAACAGCGGCGCATGATCGTTGAGCCCGACCATGTCGATGAAGGGCGAAGGCGGATCCCATTGATCGGCACCATGGCGCAATCGCGTCGCGATGATCTGGGTGCCGGCCTCATATTCGTGATAGCTGGTATAGATCGCGATCAGCACATCGCCATTGGGCATCACGGCGATGCCGGGGCTGTGCTGATGGTTGCGATAGAAGGCGTCCCAGCCCGACTGGTCGGTCGTCTTGCCGCCGGTGTCGTCGAACGGCGTCGGCAGATAGGCACGCCGGCGGAAATAGGGCTTGGCTGGATCGGGGCCCATCTTCGCGGTCGACACGTCCTGCCGAATGCCGACGGCGTTCAGCGGCGGGGTGGGTGCGAGCATGTTGGCGCGTGGTGCCGGCCCTTCCACAAGCCGGAAGCCGATCGAATGGGCGCCGCCCGATTCCGGCGCGGCGACAAAGGGCGCGGTCGAGGGCGGCATCGCCAGCCGCGCCTCAGGCTTGAGGTAATCGATCTCGATTGCAGGATCGCTCTTTGCGCGTGTCGGGTTGAACCCGATGCGGCCGCCGCGCACGACGCGAAGCGGGCCTGTCGCGGCGCCCGTCGGATCGGTCTGGTCCGCCGCCGGATAAGGCGCGAAGCGATCGGCGGTCCATTCCAGCGGACCGCTCGCGATGCCTTCCAGCTTCGCATAACGCGCGTCGCCACCCGCCACGAGGCGCGCGGCATATTCCCATTCCGCCTCGGTCGGCAGGCGATAATTGCGCCCGGTCTGTTTGGAGAGCCATGCCGCATAGGCTTGCGCATCGTCCCAGCTGATCCCCGCGACATAGGGCGCGAGGTCATCGGTGATCGGCGTATCGGGGCGGAAGCGGCGCCAATCCTCGATCGTCACTTCATGCGCGGCGATCTTGAACGGACGGCTGATCGTGACCTTGTGCTGCGGCCGCTCGTTGAACCAGTCGCGCGAGGCGCTGGCGTCCGCGCCCATCAGGAAGGATCCGGCCGGAATCTCGACCATTGCTGGCGCATCGCCCGGTGCAGCGATGGCGGCGGTCGGCAGCGTGAGTGCAGCGCCGGCGAGCAGGGCGGGGCGAAGAACGGTCATGCGATATTTTCCCGGAGAGTTTGATCGTTCAGCATATTCTGGCTCACCATCACGTCGCGCAGTTCGGCCTGCTGGATGATGTCGAGCGATTGCAGCGGCGGGCGGACATTGGCCCAGGCGGGATCGCCCTGGATCAAGGCATGCGCCGCCTTGAGCGCGGCGATCTGCGGCCAGCGCTGGAACAGGCTGCGCGTATCGCCGATGTGGCGCTCCAGCGCCCGCGTTGCCTCCACGCCCTCGCCGCGCATGATGCGGCCGTGCAGCTCGGCGAGCAGCGGCGCGATCAAATTGGAGGTGGCGGTAATGCAGCCCGCTCCGCCGGCGCGGAGCAGCGGGCCGAGGAGATGATCGGCGCCCGCCAGCACCGCGAAATCGGGAAACGCGTCGACCAGCGCGATCATGCGATCGAGATCGCCGCCCGAGTCCTTTAGGCCGACGATCACGCCAGGATAGCGATCGAGCAGCGCCATGATCAGTTCGGCAGTGATCGGCACGCCCGTCATCTGCGGGATATGGTAGAGGAGCACGCGAAGACCGTCCGCCGCGGTGGCGTCGATCACGCGGCTGTAAAAATCGACCAGCCCGGCCAATGTCGGATCGGGATAATAGAAGGGCGGCAGCAGCAGCACCGTCTCGACGCCGCAGGCGCGGGCGTGGCGGGTCAACTCCACCGCCTCGCCGATCGCGCAGGCGCTGGTGCCGGGCAGCAGGCGGTTCGCAGGCACGCCGGCGGCGATCGCCGCTTCCAGCACCGCGCGGCGCTCGGCCTGCGACAGGCTGTTCGCCTCCCCGGTGGTGCCGAGCAGCGCGACACCATCACACCCCTGCTCGATCAGCGACCGCGCATGGCCGGCGGTACGGCCGAGATCGAGGCCGCCATGCGCGTCGATCGCGGTGAAGGCGGCGCAATAGACGCCGGCGACGGCGGGACCCGCGCTCATGCCGCCTGCTCCACCGGCGCCGCGGCATCGCGCGGCGCCAGCCGGCGAGCATAGCCGATCGCGGCAAGCATGTTGACGTGCGAGGCGCGACCGGTGCCGGCGATATCGAACGCGGTGCCATGATCGACCGAGGTGCGGTCGACCGGCAGCCCCAGCGAGACGTTCACCGTCGTGTCGAACGCGATCAGCTTGGTCGGGATGTGCCCCTGATCATGATATTGCGCGACGACCAGGTCGAACTCGCCCTGTGAGGCGCGATAGAACACGGTATCCGGCGAAATCGGCCCGGTCACTTCGATGCCGGCGGCGCGCGCCTCGGCGACGGCGGGCGCGATCGCGATATCATCCTCATTGCCGAACAGGCCGTTCTCGCCGCAATGCGGGTTGAGCCCGGCGACGGCGATGCGCGGCGCTGACAGCCCCAACCGGCGGAGATGCTGCCAGCCGGCCTCGATCGTCGCCCTGATGCGCGGCGGCTGCACGCGCCCGATCGCATCCTTCAGCGAGACATGGGTGGAGACGTGGATGGTGGAAAGCCGCTCCGAGGCGAGGAGCATGAACGCCGCCTTCTGACCGGTAAGGTGCGCGAGCAGCCCGGTATGGCCGTCATGATGATGGCCCGCGGCGTTGAGCGACGCCTTGTTGATCGGTGCGGTGACGAGGCAGCTGCCATCCTCGCCGATCAAGTCGACCGCGCGAGCGATGTTGCGATAGGCGGCATCCCCCGCCACCGGATCGAGCCGGCCGAACGCGACCGGCGCGGCAAGCGGCACATCCGCCAGTCGCACGGAGCCGGGCTCGCCGCGATCGCTGAAGCGCAGTCCGGTATCGGTCAGCCGCGCCGCCTGCTCCATGACCGCGCGATCGCCAACGACGGTGATGCTCGGCCACTCCGTTTCATCGAGATCGCGAAGCGCGCGGCAGACGATTTCCGGCCCCACGCCGGCGGGATCGCCGCTCGATATCGTGATGGCCCGCGCTGCCGGCCCTTCTCGCACCATGAATCCGCTCCGCGTCGCTGTTCTTGCCCGCAGCGAGTCTCATCGATTGGTTAGCTTGTCAATCGAGTTGTCATGTCGGATGCTTCAATTAGAGCGGGCATAGTCGGAAAAGCGTTAAGCGCGTTGACGATGCAAAGATAACATGTGTAGACAAGCTTCACGCCAACCGACGCAAAGATCGTGGGCAACCCACAGGGAGAGAGTGATGGCACGCGCCCCGATCGTGATGATTGCGGATGACCTGACCGGCGCGCTGGACAGCGCCGCCCCCTTCCGCACTGCCGGCCTTTCGACCATCGTTGCGCTCGATGTCGGTGCGATCGCCGAGGCGTTGGCGACCGATGCGGATATCATCGTGATCGACAGCGACACGCGGCATCGCGCGCCTGCCGAGGTCGGCGCACGCATGGCCGGGATCTGGGCTGCGCTCGCAGTAGCACAGCCGCGGCTGGTGATGGTCAAGGTTGATTCGCGGCTCAAGGGCCCGATCGCGGCGATGATCGCCGCTCTTCTCGAACATTCCGGCAGAACCCGCGCACTGGTCTGCCCGGCCGCACCCGATCAATACCGCATCGTGCGGGGCGGGCAGGTGACCGGTAAGGGCGTCGCCGCACCGATCTCGGTCGCGGCGCGCCTGGATGGCCCGCCTGCCGACATCGCCGATGGCGAGGATATGCAGGATATGCGTGCGCTCGCGCGGCGCTTGCTGGCCGCCGGTAACGCGGTGCTCGGCGTCGGCGCGCGTGGCATGGCGCAAGGATTGGCCGCCGAACTTGCTGTCGAAGCCGGCATTGCCCCGCGGCCGGCGGCAACGCCGTTGCAGCCGCTGCTGCTGGTGGTCGGCTCACGCGACCCGATCGCGCTGGCGCAGGTAGAGGCGCTGCTCGACCGGCCCGGCATCGTCGATTGCCCGGCGCCCGGCGGCTATGTCGGCCGCCGCCTGCCCGAAGCGCCGGTGATGCTGCTGCGTGCGACCGACGATGGTGCGGTGCACGAGCCCACCGCCTGCGCGGCGCGGCTGGCGCGCGGCGTCGCACCGCTCGTCGCGCGCAACCGGCCGGCAACGCTGTTCCTTTCCGGCGGGGACACCGCGCATGCCACATTGCGCGCGCTCGGCATCGACCTGCTGGTGCCCGAAGGTGAGGTGCTGCCCGGCGCACCGATCTGCCGGCCGCCCGACAGCGATATGCATATCGTCACCAAGTCCGGGGGGTTCGGCGCCGCCGACGCGCTGGTCGCGATCGTCGCGGCCGCGTCGCCGGCGCAGCGGGGCGTCGCAGCATGAGCGCCACCAGCGCCCTTCCCGTGGACACAAACGTCACGGCGCCTCCGCCGGCTGCGCGCGCACCACGCTTCCGCTTCGTGCGCGGCTTCGGCCCCGGGCTGGTGCTGGCGATGACCTTCCTCGGCACCGGGGATCTCATCAGTTCCAGCGTGTCCGGCGCGAATTACGGCTATGCGCTGATGTGGACGCTGCTCGTCGCACTCGGCGCGCGCTATTTCATGATTTCCGCCATCGCCAAGTACAAGCTGCAGAACCGCTTCGGCGACCAGTCGCTGATGGCTGGCTATCGTCGCATCTGGAAGGGGTTCCCCGCCTTCTTTGCGGTGATGATGCTGATCTACGGCGTGATCGTGCAGGCTGCCTTCCTGCGCGCGGGCACCGTCGGCCTCTATGAGCTGGCCGGACGGCGCGGCGGCGAGTGGGGCCATTTCTGGTGGGGGCTGCCGATCGTGCTGGTCACCGCGATCGTGCTGACCCGCGGCAGCGCCTTCCGCTTCCTCGAATGGAGCGCGCGCATTGCCTCGATCGTCATCATCGGTTCCTTCGCCTTCGCGCTGATCCGCATCGGCCGCATCGACATCGTCGCGCTGGTGCAGGGGCTGACCTTCGCGGTGCCGGCGGACAATGGCCCGTTCGACGCGCTGTTCATCGCGGTCGCGACGATCGGCACGATCGGCGGCTCGGCGGCCAACCTGCTTTACCCCTATTTCATGGCCGAGCGCGGCTGGAACGAGCCGAAGCATCGCCCGGTGCAGCAGTTCGACCTGCTCACCGGCATGCTGCCGTTGCTGATCATCAACCTGCTGATCTGGATCGTCGCTGCCGAGACCGTGCGTGACAGCGGCATCACGGTTTCCAGCGAGGCGGGCCTCGCGGCGATGATGCATCATGCGGTCGGCCCGATCGGCCCCTCCTTGCTGTGGATCGCCTTCGCGCTGAAGGCGGTGACGAGCTTTCCCGCACAGGCGCATGGCTTCGCGCGGATGATGTTCGATGGCCTGCACCTCGCCACGTCACGCGGGCAGCGTTTCGCGCGCGTCGAGGAGGATCCCTGGTTCCGCCGCGCGATGGTGGCCTTCCTGATCGTCGTGCCGCTGCTGATCACCATGCCGGGCGCGCCCGACCTCGTTCATATCAGCATCTTCGGCACCAGCGTGGTCACCGCACTCACATTGCCGCCGATCCTGCTCGGCATATTGATGCTCACCTCCAGCAAGCGCTTCATGCTGGCGGACTATGTCAATCGCTGGTGGGAGAAGCTGATCCTGTGCGTGATCGCGGCGATCGGCATCTGGTCCCTCTATGCCATCCTTGCCGGCCTCGCCGACGCGATCGCACGGGTTTCGGCATGATCGAGACAGGACGGCGAGCGTTTCTGGCGGGCATGGCAGCGGCGGTTGCGGCGCCCGCGCTGGGCGCGACACGCACGCGGCTGCCGGAGTGGGAGGACCTCGCACACCATCTCGGCGACGCGCGCGAGCGGGCATGGCTTACCGCGCAGGCGCCGCTGTTCGACTGCCCCGATGCCGGCTTCAGCGAAATCTATTATTTCCGCTGGCGCAGCTATTTCCACAGCCTAAAGCGCTCATCCGATGGCTGGGTGGTGTGGGAGTTTCCGTACCACGTCACCTGGGCGGGGCTGCACAACACCATCGTCGATGCCGCCGCGCACCATGTCTATGACGGCCGCTGGCTGCGTGACCCGACGCCGATGCACGATTATCTGCGGTTCTGGCTCACCAATCGCGATGCGCCGCTGCGCGGCTTCAGTTGCTGGATGGCGAGCGCCGCGCGGGCGCTGGATCAGGTCCATCCCGAGGCCGGCGCGGCGCGCGCGCTGATCCAGCCGCTGATCCACAATTATCATGCGTGGGAGGATGTCTTCCGCCGCCCGTCCGGCCTTTACACGCAGCTTGCGGTCAATGACGGGATGGAGGAAGCGGCGAGCGGTCCGCAGGGGCTCCGCCCGACGCTCAACGCCTATCAATTTGGCGACGCGCGCGCGATCGCTGCGATCAGCCGCGCGATCGGCGCCGGTGATATCGCCGCGCGCTATGACGATCGCGCCGCAGCGCTCAAGGCGCTGGTGCAGGACAAATTGTGGAACCCGGAAACGCGCTTCTTCGACACGGTGCTGGAGGCGGACGGTCGCTTTTCCGGCGAGCGCGAACTGGTCGGCTATATCCCCTGGTATTTCGACTTGCCCGATGCGCGCTTCGCAAGCGCCTGGGCGCAGCTCAAGGATCCCGCCGGCTTCCGCGCGCCCTATGGCCCCACCACATTGGAGCGGCGGAGCCCGCGCTTCGAACTGGTCGAGGATGATTCGCGCTGGAACGGGTCATCCTGGCCCTATGCGACCAGCCAGACATTGGTGGCGCTCGCCAACCTGCTCGACAGCGGCCATCCCGCTCCCATTGGCGTCGTCGATTATTTCGAGACGCTGCTGACCTATGCCCGCTCGCATTACCGCACCGTCGATGGCGTGCGGCAGCCGTGGATCGGGGAAAGCATACAGCCGATCAACGGTCACTGGACCAGCGAAACCGCCGGCTACAATCATTCGACCTTCCCCGATCTGGTGATCAGCGGACTGGTCGGGCTGCGCCCGGCGAGCGACGGGCGGGTCCGGGTGAAGCCACTGGTGCCGCCGGGCACGTGGGACTATTTCGCGCTGCGCGACGTGCGCTATCGCGGCCATGACGTGTCGATCATCTGGGATCGCACCGGCGCACGTTATGGAGAGGCCGGCTTGCGGCTGCTGGTCGGTGGCAAGCTGCTCGCCCGCCGCGCCACACTGGGGCCACTCACCGCCGATCTGCCGGGGCGGACCCCCGCTGTCTCTGCACCGGTCGCGCCGCTGCGGGATGAGATCGGACCGGGGCCGGTCGACCGCGTCACTGTCACCGCTTCCTTCTACAAGGCCGAACCGCCGGGCGCGGTATTGGGCGAGGAGGATGCGGACGGCATCTGGGATTTCTACAGCTCGGGCCTGGATACCGACTGGCTGCAACTCACCTTCCCGAAGCCGATCCGCATCGGCGCGTTGTGGTGGGATGGCTATGAGGATGAGAAACGCCACAAGGCGCCGACCGCGGCCGCGGTCACGCTGTGGCGCGACGGCGAATGGCGCACGGCCGAACAGGCGGTGGCGGATCCGGTGAAGCCGACAACCGGGCGCAACCGCATCGCATTTGCGCCGGTGGAGACCGATCGCGTCCGGCTGCTCCTGACCAGCCAGAAGCCCGGCCGGCACGGTGTCGGCGCCGCAGTGGTACGGGTGCAGTGGGAAGAGGCATGAGGCGTTGGACCATGGGGCTGGCGGCGCTGCTGTTGGTGGCGAGCCCGCAGCTTGCTGTCGCCGGACGGCCGCTGACCGTCTCCACGACCGCGAAGGGCGCCTATCGCAGCGTGCAGGAGGCGGTCGACGCGCTGCCGGCGGCGGGCGGCACGATCCGCATCGCGCCGGGAACCTATCGTGGCAAGGTGAACATTCGCCGGGCGCATGTGCGGCTGATCGGCACCGGCGCCGAACCCGGCGATGTGGTGATCGTCGCCGGCGAGAGTGCGGCGACCAGCGGCTCGATCTATGCCTCAAGCACCGCCCATGTCTCGGGCGACGATTTCCGCGCGCACAACCTCAGCTTCGTCAATGATTGGGAGAGCGATCCGGCGCACGGATCGTCGCAGGCCGTGGCGCTCGCGGTTTCAGGCGATCGTGCGGTGTTCGATGATGTCCGCGTGCTCGGCGGACAAGACACGCTCTATCTCGCGGCACCGCCGGGGCGGACGACCCGCCAGCTCTTCCGCAACTGCCGGATCGAGGGTCATGTCGATTTCATCTTCGGCAATGGCCGCACCTTCTTCGACAATTGCGCGATCCATGGCGTCGATCACAATACGGTGATGTACACCGCGCCCAGCCGCAACGCGCCGGGCGAGCGCGGCGGCTTCGTGTTCAATCGCTGCCGCTTCACCGCCGGCCGCGCGCCCGCCGGCGTCTATTTCGGCCGGCCGTGGCGCCCCTATGCGACGATGGTGCTGATCGACAGCCGCGTCGAGGCGGAGATGGCGCCCGGCGGCTGGCGTGAGTGGAAGCCGGGGCTCACCAACGATGCCCGCACCGTGACCTTCGCCGAATATCGTACCGACTATGCCGCCGGCGCACCGCCGCGATCGAACATGCGCACGCTGAGCGCGGAAGAGGCGGCGCGCTACACGCTCGACGCCTTCTTCGAAGGCGACACCGGCTGGACCCTCAAGGAGGAACCCGACGCGTGACTGGATTTCCATCGTTCGACCGACGCACCCTGCTTGGCGGCGCCGCCGGGCTGACCGCCGCCGCCTGGATGGCCGGCCCGTGCGCGGCCGCCGCCGAGGAGGATGACTGGGCCCCGGCCGAACGGATCCTCGCGCGGATCAAGCCGCCGCGTTTCCCCCGGCGCCAGTTCGACATCCGCCGTTATGGCGCCGACCAGGCGGACAAGACGAAGACCAGCGCGGCGATCAAGGCCGCGATCAAGGCCTGTTCGGCGGGGGGCGGCGGCCGCGTGCTCGTTCCAGCGGGCACCTGGCCCACCGGCGGCATCCGCCTGTTGAGCAAGGTCGACCTCCACGTCGCCGAGGGCGCGACCTTGCGCTTCTCCACCGCGCCGCAAGATTATCTGCCGATGGTGCTGACCCGTTTCGAGGGCGTGGAGTGCATGAACTATGCGCCCTTGATCTACGCGCTGGACGCGACCGACGTCGCCATCACCGGCCCCGGCACATTGGATGGCGCCGCCGACAGGTCCAACTGGTGGGGTTGGATCTATACCGACGACCAGAAGATCAAGGCCGGCCGCCGCGAGGCGCTGGAGCGGCTGACGCGCATGGCCGAACAGGGCGCACCGCCGGCCGAGCGGCTGATGGGCCCCGGCGCCTATCTGCGGCCGAGCTTCATCCAGCCCTATCGCTGCCGCAACGTGCTGATCGACGGGCCGAAGGTGATCGCCTCGCCGATGTGGCTGATCCATCCGGTGCTGTGCACCAACGTCACCATTCGTGGCGTCACCCTCAACTCGCTGGGCCCCAACAGCGACGGATGCGATCCCGAAAGCTGCCGCGACGTGCTGATCGAGCAGTGCGACTTCACCACAGGCGATGACTGCATCGCGATCAAGAGCGGCCGCAACCATGATGGCCGCCGGGTCAATGTACCGAGCGAGAACATCGTCGTGCAGCAATGCCGCATGCGTGACGGACATGGCGGCGTCTCGCTGGGCAGCGAGGCCTCGGGCGGTATCCGCAACGTCTATGTCCGCGATTGTCGCATGGGCGGATCGGATCTGCTGCGCGCGCTGCGGCTCAAGAGCAATTCGTGGCGCGGCGGCTATATCGAGAATGTGCTGTTCCGCGACGTGGTGGTCGACGGCGTCGGCGAAGGCGTGCTGGAGATCAGCCTGCTCTACAGCGAGCGCGGCATGAAACCCAATGAGGGTCCCTTCCCGCCGCGGCGCGTGGGCGGGGTGACGATGCGGAACGTTCGCAGCGGATCGAGCCTCTACGCGCTCGACATCCGGGGTTATGCCGAACTGCCGATCGACGCGGTGCGAATCGTCGACTGCACGTTCGAGAAGGTGAAGCAGGGCAACCGCCTGGAACATGCGCAAGTGCAGGCGCAGGGCGTGACCATCAACAGCGAAACCTGGTCGCCCGCATGATCAGGATGCGATGGCTGGCGGCGTTGCTCCTGTTGTGCTGCGGCGTCACCGCGGCGCACGCGGAGACGGTTCGCGTCTCGCCCACCGCGCACGGCGCGCATCGCAGCGTCGGCGCCGCGATCGAGGCGCTGCCGCCGATGGGCGGCACCGTGCGGATCGATCCGGGCACCTATCGCGAGAAATTGTGGATCACCAAGCCCAACGTCCATCTCGTCGGCACCGGCGACACGCCGGAAGCGGTGGAACTCGTCTATGGCGACAGCTCGATCAATGTCGGCAACACCTATGCGACGCCGAGCGTCTATGTCGCGGCCAACGGCTTCCGCGCAGACAATCTGACGATCAGCAATGACTGGTCGCGCGATCCGGCGCATCCCAATGCGCAGGCGGTTGCGCTGGCAGTTTCGGGAGACCGCGCGGTGTTCACCCGCGTCCGCATTCTCTCCACCCAGGACACGCTCTACCTTGTCCACCCGCAGAACGAGGTCGCCCGCCACGTCTTTCGCGACTGCTATGTCGAGGGGCATGTCGATTTCGTGTTCGGCAACGCCAAGGCCTATTTCGAGCGCTGCCAGCTCCACGGCCTCAAGCGCGACAATGTGTTCTATACCGCACAGAGCCGCAATTCGCCCGACGAGGACAGCGCGTTCGTCTTCAAGGATTGCCGCCTGACCGCCGAGACCGACAGCGGCATCTTCCTCGGCCGCGCCTGGCGCCCTTATGCGCGGGTCATCTGGCTCGACACGCGGATGGACGCGGCTGTCGATCCCGCGGGCTGGCGCGAATGGTATCCGGACCGCTCGAAGACGCTCGATACCGCCTATTATGCGGAATATCGCTCGACCGGGCCGGGTGCGTCACCGGCGACCCGCGATCGGCGGAGTCACCAGTTCACCGAAGCCGAGGCGGCCGGGTGGACGCTGGAGGCGTTCTTCAAGGGTGATGTGGGCTGGATTGAGGCGGAATAGATATCCCCTCCTCTGAAGGGGAGGGGAAAAGCAACCGCCTCACACCAACCGCGTCAGCCCCCTCGTCTCAACCCCTTCGCATTCCACCTGCCGCACCGCCCGCGCGGGTTCCACCCCCGTGCGCATGCCGTCGATCACTGCGCCGCGCACCTTTTCCAGCACCACCGCCGGCCGTGCGTCGGGCTTGTCGGTTTCGAACGTGACCGACGACAGCCGCAAATTGGTAGCGTGACGCGCCCACAGGCCGTGGGCGGGCAAGGTCTTGAGGAAGCTGACTTCGAGGCTCGACTCCCGCCGCTCGGGCGGGACCAGCGCGGCGTCGGCTTCGGTGCCGCCGCCGGCGCTGCGGATGTTGACATTGTCGAAGCTGACGTCGTCGATCCAGCCATCGGTGATGCCCGCCACGCCGCACGGAAAGCGCGCGTCCGCACCTGAAGCGAAGATGTCGCTGAACGCCACGCGCCGGCACGCGCCGACCGTCGTTCCCTTGGGCGCACGCATCCGTGCGGCCTGGCGGACGAACAGCGGATGGTTGAGCGGTTCGTGCAGGCTGATGTTGGAGACGGTCACGTCCTCCAGCACGCCGCCATCGACCACGCCCATCAATATGCCTCGGCTATGTTCGCAGCGGCAGTTGGTGATCAGGATGTTGCGGAAACCGCCATTGCTCTCGGTGCCCAGCTTGATCCGGCCGATGATGCGATCCCAGCGAAATTCGCGGCGGAAGCTGCCGTCGAGCAACGTACCGACGTCGAAACCGCTCGTCCGACAGCCGGTTATGGTGATGTTCTCGCACAGGATCTTGCGGTTCAGCGCATAGCTGGCCTTGATCACGATCGCATCGTCGAACGGCGCATTGACCACGCAGTTGGAGACAATCACGTCGCGGCAGCAATCGATGTCGATGCCGTCGCGATTGGTGTCGACGGTGATCCCGTCGAGCACCGCGTTGGTCACGCCGAGCAGGTGGACCGAGAAATGACCGCCCTGCAGCACGGTGAAATCGGCCAGCCGCACGTTGCGGCAATCCTTGATGCCGACGGCGCGAATGCCCTGTCCTTCCATCTTCTTCTGGTTCGGATAGGTCAGTCGCGCCTCGCGCGGGCTCAGGCCGCGCTCGGCGGGGGAGCGATAATCCGGCAGGCCATGCCAGAAGGCGCCGGCATCGTCACGGCGCAAGCCCTTGCCGAAGATCCGCCCCTGTCCGCCGATCGCGATATTCTCGGCGTCGTCGGCATAGATCAGGCTGCAGTGGAACTGGGTGATGCCGAAATCCTGGAACTGCTCGACGAAATCGCTCTCGGGCAGGTCATAGCTGCCGCGATGCACGTCCGGATCGGCGGCTTCCAGCAGGCAGCCGCGGCCAAGCAGCAAGGTGACATTGCTCAGCAGACGGATCGAGAAGGAGAGATAATGGCCCGGCGGCAGCAGCACCGTGCCGCCGCCGGCGCGACTGGCATCGCGGATCGCGGCGTTGATCGCATCGGTGTCGAGCGTCTTGCCGTCACCGCGCGCACCGAAATCGCGGACATTATAGATGCCGTCGCGCGGGCGCGCGACGACGGCCGCGCGCACCGGGGCTTGGGTGGCGGCGACGAGCGCGCCGGCAACGGCGCCGACGGCGGAACGGCGGGAAATCAGCATCATCAGACCCTCGTCAGGCGCACCGCGATCCACTTCCGGCCAGGCAGCGCCAGGCTCGGGCGGGTGGGATCATGGTGGGTATAGTGATCGCGCACGGCCATCTTGAACACGCCATCGACCGGCGTGACCGTCATGTTCCAGGTATCGATGATATCGACGCGATAGGTGCGGAACGGATCGTCGTCGCGGCCAGGCAGCACCACGTCCCACGCGGCGGGCGCGGCGTCACCGAAATAGCGCAGATAATATTCGAAGGGCTTACCGCCGAGATGATGCTCGTACCAGGTCTCGATCGGCTCGATCCCCGGTGTTGGCGCCGTCTCCAATATCTTGCGCAGGAAGGCGAGGCGCGGCGCGCTGCTGCCCTGCAAGGTCCCGCCCTGCCCCAGCCAGGACTGGTCGGTGCGGCCCGGTGCCGAATAGGTTTCGCTGTGCCCGACATAGGTGCCGGCGATCGTGCCCCACCAGAAACGCGTGACCAGTTCCTCGCCCGACAATTGTCCCCAGCGGCGCTGCGAATTGCCCTCGTACAGCACCTCGTCGAAGATCACCGCCTTCTGCGCGAAATTGCGGTGCGGCTGCGCGCGGGCATCGTCGAGTACGGCGCTGCCGTTCTGGATGCTGGCATGAGTGATCCACGGCTTGCGATGATCGTAATAGTCATTGATCTGGTGGATCGAGCGCAGCCGGTCATGTGGGTCAGACGCCTGCAGCACCTGGAACAGATGATCCCAGTCCGCCATCGTCTTGGTTTTGACGCCGTCATACTCATTGCCCATCGACCACCAGACATTGCGCCACGCGCCGAACCGCGCGGCGACGTAGCGCAGGTAGCGCTCATCGTCTGCGCGCGTCATGTCCGAGAAGCGGCGCGACTTGTTATAAGGGTGGTAGAGGATGACGTCCGCTTCGATGCCGAGCGCGCGCAGCTTCGCCACCCGATCTTCAAAGCGCCGGAAATATGCGGGGTCCGGGCGATGCGGATCCCAGTCCGCGGGGCCGCTGCCGGTGGTGACGAATGGATCCTTCGCAACCGATTCCACATTGGGGAACACGCACATGCGGATCTTGTTGAACGGCGAAGCCTTCAACGTCGCCAGCGTCTCGGCGCATTTCTCGTCCGACTGCTGCGCCCAACTGTAACAGGTGGTGCCGATCTGGCGGAACGGCGTGCCATCGGCATAGGCGAAATGATAGCCGTCCGGCGTGATCCGCACCGGGCCATGATTGTCAGGCCCCGGCAATATGCAGCGGAACTGGCCCGAACGCCCGTCGAGCGCCTCGACATTGCTGGCGCTCCGCCAGGTCCATACGCCCATCGACAGCGGGCTGAAGCGGATGCGGTAGACGCCCTCGCCATCGTAGAAGCCGGGAATGACGAGATCCTGGTTGCCACACACGAACCGCGCCGACAGGGTGACATCGTCGATCGGATTGCCTTGCGCCGGCCCAGCCAGCTCGATCTCGAAAATATCCCAGCGCTCGATCCGCGGCAGCCCCTTGGTTGCCGCGGCAGCCGGTGCCGCAAGCGCGGCACCCGCGATCATCGAGGCTCCGAGCATGTTGCGACGCGACAGATCCATGGCCCCCTCCATCGCTTCGCGCGATTCAAATTGCGGCATCTTCGTTGCTTGGCTGAACATGTTTGTCAACCTGGCAATCCGCCAACGTAAGCTGCCTGCACTCCAAATTGCTATTATATTCAGTGTTTTACCATAAATCCGTTATCGTTCGACGCGTATGCACCGCACAAAACCTTAGCCGCTTCACTTTACCTCTTGATCAACCTGTAATAGCGGATTATGCATAGGTCATACGACATACAAATCGGGACGCAAGCAAGTCCCGCGAGAGGATGAGCCACGATCTCGTTTGCCAAATCAATTTAGCGCGTTCAGCGCCGCGAGCCGCCCTCCACCTGCCCCGCGGCGACGCGCAACCGAGCCTCCCCCTGCGCCAGCGGCCCAGCACCGCTGGCGTCCTTTTTTTTACAAGTTCAGACAGACGATGCTGATTGTCTTCCCAAGGCCACGAGGGTTACAACTTCATCATGAGGACGGACCCAAGCGACGAAACGACCGCATGGCTCGCGCGGCCGGCGCACGAGAGCAATGAGCCGCAGGGGCGCGGCGGCACCTTGTCCGACATGGTTTACGAGAAACTGTTCGAATGGATTTCGAGCGGCCACTATGTCCAGGAATCCAAGCTCCCCAGCGAATATGAGCTTGCCAAGTCGTTCGAGGTGTCGCGCCCGGTCGTCCGCGATGCGCTGCGGCGATTGCGCGATGACGGCATCATCTATTCGCGGCAGGGCGCCGGCAGCTTCGTGCGCAGCCAGGCGGACACCCGCGAAACGGCCTCGGTGTTCCGCCCGGCCGAGACGATCGCTGACATCCAGCGCTGTTTCGAATTTCGCGAGACCATCGAAACCGCCACTGCGATGCTCGCCGCGCGCCGGCGCAACGCCGCGATGATCGAGCAGCTCGAGACGATCCTGACACGGCTGGAAGGGGCCACCGCGAGCAACACGCATCGCGAGGATATCGATTTCGAATTCCACCTGGCGATCGCAGCGGCCGCGAACAACCAGTATTTCTCCACGGTGCTGCTCGGCCTGCGTGATCAGATCGCGGTGGGCATGCACCTCCATGGCATGGCGCTGCTCAGCCCGACCGGTCGGCTTTCAGAATCGCTCGAGGAACATGACCGCATCGTCGACGCGATCCGCCGCGGCGACGGCGAGGCCGCCGCGGCCGAAATGCGCGGCCACATCAAGAATTCGCGCGACCGCCTGTTTGGCGGCGGGTTGCTCGACCTAAGCCTCTAGATCGAAGCCGCCGCCCTGTATTGAACGGCGGCAAACCGACTGAACCGATCGATGGCCGCCGTCAGGCATGGCGAGCGTCTGTGACGGCGGACGGGGATGGCGCGTTTCTTCGAGCCATTCCTCGATAGATCAGCCCGCAGCGGCACGCACGCGCGTTTTGAGCAATTGCTGCTCCCAAGCATTGCCGGTCTCCGCCGCGATGCGGTAGCGCCGGTCCGAGCCAAGCCGTGTCGCAGAAACAGGAACGTCGCAATGGATATCGAAGAGCTTCAGACCTTCGTGGAAGTTGCCGATGCCGGCGGCATCTCACCCGCCGCGCTGCGCCTCGGCATCTCCAAGTCGATCGTCAGCCGGCGGCTGGCGCGGCTGGAGGCCGAACTCGGCGTCCAGCTTCTCGCGCGCACCACGCGGGGCGCGGCGCTGACCGAGGCCGGCATGACCTTTCGCGACTATGCCGCAAGGGCCTGCATCGAGATCGATGTCGCGCGCGAGACCATATTGCCCGCCGGAGAGTTGCGCGGCCGGCTGCGCGTCGCCGCACCGCTGACCTTCGGCCCGACCCATTTCGCGACGGTGCTCGCCGAAATGGCACGCCGCCATCCCCTGCTCCACATCCACACCTGCTACACCGATCGCTTCGTCGATATCGTGTCCGAGGGTTATGATTGCGGCATCCGGGTCGGCTATCTGCAGGACAGCAATCTGATCGCGCGGCGCATCGGGCCGCTCTACGGCAAGCTGGTTGCCAGCCCGAGCTATATCAGCGCGCATGGCACGCCCGAAACGCCGGATGAACTCGGCGCGCATGAGGCGCTGATGCAGGGTACCGAGGCGTGGCAACTGACGGACGGCGACCGGATCGTCACCGTCCGCCCGCAGGGCCGCTTCAAGGCGGACAACGGCACCGCTCTGGTCGCGGCCGCCATCGCCGGCCTCGGCATCGCCTATGTCCCCGATGGCTTGACGCAGGAGCATCTTGCCTCGGGGGCGCTCGTCCAGGTGATGCCCAACCATCCGCCGCCGCCCGCCGGCATCTTCATCGTCCGCCCGCCCGGCCAGCACCCCGCGCGCAAGATCAGGGTGCTCACGGATCTGCTGATCGAATGCTTCGCGGAGACGACGGATCCTGCGGGGACCGACCCCGAACCGCGTTGAGCCTGCGTCGAAGGCTATCCACTATTCGTCCACCGATGACGCGGGATCTCCAAGCGGACGCACCGGGATGGCGGCGACCGTGCGGTTCCGATAAGGGTTCGCCATGATCGACCCTCGCGCCCTTCGCGTCTTTCTGGCGGTGTGCCGGGCGGGGTCGATCAGCGGCGGCGCGCGGGTGCTCAATCTGTCGCAGCCCTCCGTCTCGAACGCGATCGCGCAGCTCGAGCAGTCGCTCGGCAGCAGCCTGTTCGCGCGATCGCGCACCGGCATCAATCTGACGATCGAGGGCGAGGTGCTGCTGCGCCGCGCCGATGCTTTGGATTCGCTGCTGCGCGACGCCGAGGAGGAGGTGCGGCTCGCGCGGCAGGGCATGCTCGGGCCGCTCCGCGTCGGCGGCACGCCGGGCGCGCTCGTCAGCCTGCTGCCCGATGCGGTGCGGCGGCTGGAGGACAAGGTCGGTCAGTTCACCTTGCACGCCGTCGAGCGCCCCGACCATGACCTGGGCGAGATGCTGCACAAGGGCGACATCGAGCTCGCCTTCGTCACCACCGGCATCGAGGAACCGCCCGAGGATATCGAGGAGCATACCTTCTCGCGCGATCCCTTCGCGCTGATCGTCGGGCGCGCCAACGATCATCTGCCGGCCGAACTGTCGTTGCGCGAGGTCGCCGCCAAGCGCTGGGTGCTGCCCGAGGCACGCGGCGCGTTCCGCCGCCAGATCGACGCGCTGTTCCTCGCCAGCGACACCTCGGTGCCGCAGGACAGCATCCGTTGCGACTCGCTGCTCACCACCAAGGCGATCGTGCGCGGCAGCAGCCGAATGACAATATTGCCGATGAAGGTCGCCGCCGCCGAACTCTCGATCGGCGTGCTCCGCGCGATCGCGATCACGGAAGCGGTCTTCCCGCGCAGCATCGGCATTCGCAAGGTGAAGGGCCGACGGCTGTCGCACCTCGGGCAGGCGCTGCTGGACATCGTGATCCATAGCTCCAAGCTATGATGTCACCAAAAATCATTATTTTTCTTATGGTCTGAGCGGGCGCATACAGGCTGCACAGACATAGGGAGAGAATGTCGTGCGGCAGCTGATCCGCAACATCCGGATTTTCGATGGCACGGGCGCCGCGCCGTTCGCGGGTGCCGTGATCGTCGAGGGGAACCGCGTCGCCGCCGTGCTGGCCGACGATGCCGGCGTGACCGCCGAGAGCGAGATCGACGGCAATGGCGGCACCTTGATGCCCGGCATGATCGATGCCCACACCCACCTCACCTGGGGCTCCTCGGTCGAGAAGATCTATCACCAGTTCATCCTGCCGCCCGAGGAACTGAAGGTTGCGGCTTGGCGCAACGCCCGCGTGCTGCTCGACCATGGCTTCACCAGCCTCTATTCGGCGGGCGCGCTCGGCGACGGGATCGAACCCGAACTCGCCCGCGCCATCGCCGCCGGCGAAACCCCCGGCCCGCGGCTGGTGCCCTCCACATTGGAACGCAGCCCCGAAGGCGAGGAAGGCGTCGAGACCGGCGACATCTTCAACGGCCGCGGGCCGGATGCGATGCGCGCCTTCATGGCCTATTGCCGGGACGAGGGCGTCAAGTCGGTCAAGCTGGTCATCTCGGGCGAGGATGCGTTGAAGCCCGGATCGTCCGGCGACATCCTCTATACCGATGCCGAGATCCAGGCGGCTGGCGAGGCCGCGAAGGATGCCGGCCTCTGGATCGCCGCGCACACTTACTCGCCGCGCGCAATCTCCCTCGCGCTGGAGGCCGGCGCGCGCATCCTCTACCACTGCTCCTTCGCCGATGAGGCCGCGATCGACGCGATGGCGGCGAAGAAGGACGCGTTCTTCTACGCCCCCGGCCCCGGTGTTTCGGTCGCGGCGATCGAAGCGACACCGCCCCCGCATATCGACATGAGCGCGATGAAGGCGAGCGCGGCCGAACGGCTGGCACTCGAGGCGAAGCTGGTGCCCGAATTGCGGCGGCGCGGCGTGCGCGTGCTGATCGGCGGCGATTATGGCTTCCCGTTCAACCCGCATGGGCGCAACGCCCGCGATCTCCAGCACTTCGTGACCCATTATGGCTTCACCCCCGCCGAGGCTTTGAACGCTGCAACGATGCTGGGTGCCGAGCTGATGGGCATGGGTGACGAACTGGGTCAGGTGAAGCCCGGCTATATCGCCGATCTGCTGCTGATCGACGGGGACCCCACGCAGGACGTCGCCATCCTGCAGGATGCCGCGCGGATCCGCATGATCATGCAGGGCGGCCGCCTGCACAAGGCACCGACGCCCCAACTCGTTACCGCCTGACCGGAAAGACGCATCATGTTCGACGTTGCGATCATCGGCTGCGGGCCGGTAGGGGCCCTTGCGGCCAATTTCCTGGGCAAAGCCGGCTTCTCGGTGCTGATGCTCGAGAAGGAGGCCGCGCCCTATCCGCTGCCCCGCGCGGTGCATCTCGATCATGAGATGATGCGGCTGTTCCAGTCCGCGGGCGTGATCGATCGCGTCGCCGGCGACATGCGCGATACCGAAGGGCACCTCCATGTCGGTGCCGACCATGGCGTGATCCGTTACATGGGCACCGTCGGGCGGCCGCGACCCTATAGCTGGTCCAACGATTATTTCTTCTACCAGCCCGAACTCGAAGCGCATCTGCGCGACGCGCTCGGCGCCTACGCCAATGTCGAACTGAGGTTCGGCGCGGCGTTCGAGGGGCTGGCGCAGGATGGCGAGGGCGTGACCCTCGACCTGGCCGACGGCACCCACGCCCGCGCCCGCTATGTCATCGCCTGCGATGGCGCGCGCAGCACGGTGCGAAAGTCGCTGGGGATCGCGCTCGACGATCTCAATTTCGAGGAGCCTTGGCTCGTCGTCGATGCCGAGGTCGATGGGCCGGTGCGCTTCCCCGAACTGTGGGGCGTGCCCGAGGCCGCCAACCTGCAGACGCTGTCGGTGATGATGTGCAATCCGCACCGTCCGGCAACGATCGTGCCGGGACGCGGCAATCATCGCCGTTGGGAATTCATGCTGCTGCCGGGTGAGGATGACCAAGCGATGATGGCGCCGGAAACGGTCGCGGCGCTGGTCGCCCCCTATCTCGAGGGCGTGCCGCATCGGGTCGTCCGCGCCGCGACCTACCGCTTCCACGGCCTCATTGCGCATGAATGGCGCAAGGGCCGGGTGTTCCTGGCCGGCGACGCCGCGCACCAGACCCCACCCTTCTTCGGCCAGGGCATGTGCCACGGCTTCCGCGACGTCGCCAACCTCGCCTGGAAGCTGGATCTGGTGTTGCGGGGCAAGGCGCCGGAAGCGCTGCTCGACACCTACAAGCCGGAACGCGACCCGCATGTTCGCGCGGTCATCGCCGCGGCGGTGAATGCGGGCCGCTATATCTGCCAGCTCGATCCCGACGCTGCCGCCGCCCGCGACCTGCGCATGCGCGAGGAAGCCAAGGCCGCGCAGCACGGAACCGCTGCCGATCTCATCCCCCCGATCGGCGGCGGCCTTATTGCCAGCGGCACGCCGGGCGCCGGCGAGCGCTTCATCCAGCCCCGCGTCGGCGGCCGATTGCTCGACGATGTGACCGGCGGCGGCTGGCGGCTGTTCACCCGCGAGCCCATCGATGAGGCAGGCGACGTCACCGTCGTCGCGCTCGACGATCTCGCCGATGGCGGCGCCGTATCGGGCTGGCTCTCCGCGCGCGCGGGCGAAGCGGTGATGGTTCGCCCCGACCATTATGTGTTCGGCACCGGCCCCGCCGCGGCGCTGATCGCACACCGCGACGCGCTGATCGCCGGCACGCCCGTCGACCGGGAGATCGCGGCATGACGCTGTCGCTCAGCCAGGCACGCGCCATCGTCGACCACGCGTTGGCGCACGCCCGCGGCGAAGGACTGCAGCCGCTCGCCATCGCAGTGCTTGATGCCGGCGCGCACCCGATCGCCTTCGTCCGCGAGGATGGCGCCAGCCTGTTCCGCTTCGACATCGCCCGCGCCAAGGCCACCGGCGCGCTCGGCATGGGCGCGGACACGCGGGTCATCGCGGTGCGCGCCGCCGCCAACCCGGTGTTCTTCCAGAGCGTCGCGGCGGTCGTAGGTGGCGACATCGCCTTCTCGCCCGGTGGCGTGCTCGTCCGCGATGAGCAAGGCGCCCTGCTCGGCGCGGTCGGGATCAGCGGCGACACCGGCGAACGCGACGAGGCGTGCGCCGCAGCCGGCATCGCCGGCGCCGGGCTTTTTCACGGAGTGCAATCATGAAGCTGCGCAGCATCGAGCTGGCGCTGCCCCATGCGGGCGAAGCCGCCGCCTTCCTGACCGACATCTGGGGCATGCTGCCCGCCACGCAGGCGGGCGACACATATTATCTGCGCGGGTCCGGTCCCTTCCCCTATCTGGTCGCGCTTCAGGAAGCGGTGGCGCCGCATGTCCGCTCCACCACCTTCGTCTGTTCGGCGGAGCGGCTGGACCGGCTGCGGCGCTCGGTCAGCGACGCTGGGCTGGTCGCCACGCCCACCGTCTCCGCGGATCCCGGCGGCGGCCACGGCATCATCGTCGAACTGGCCGAAGGCGAGCTGCTGCGCTTCCTGGCTGACGCTGAGGACAGCAACCCCGTCGAGGGGCGCGACCTGCCGGTGAAGCTTACCCATGTCGTGTTCAATTCGGTCGATGCCGAGGCGACCGGCGCGCTCGTCGAGCGCGCGCTCGGCTTTCGCGTCTCGGATCGTACCAAGGGCATGGTGTTCGTCCGCTGCAACGACTCCCACCACAGCACCGCCTTCGCGCGCGCCGGCATCGCCTCGCTCAACCATATCGCGTTCGAGATGGAAGATATGGATGCGGTGATGCGCGGCATCGGCCGGCTGCGCGATCATGGCCTGGCGCCCGCCTGGGGGCCCGGCCGCCACGGCCCCGGCGCCAATGTGTTCGCTTATTTCATCGCCCCCTTCGGCCCCGTCATCGAATTCTCGACTGCGGTCGAGAAGGTGCCCGAGGATTATGAGGCGGGCTCACCCGAGGACTGGATCTGGCCTGAAGGCCGGATCGACCAGTGGGGGATGTCGGACAAGGATTTTGCCGGCCTGCGCCAGGCCGAGGAACGGTTCCGCCACCGGCGGGACTGGCAACCGCAGCCGCTTGGGCTGCCCAGCGAGGAAAACGCCTGATGCGCTATGTGAGCTTCCGCCGCCCCGATGGCACGCCCAGCTTCGGGCGCCTGGACGGCGAGCAGATCGTCGAACTGGCCACCCCCGGCGGCGCCGTTAGTCTGAAGGCCGCGTTGATCGACGGGAGCCTCGCCGGGCTCACCGATGGCACGCGCTTCGCCCGCGCCGACGTGGTGCTGCTGCCGGTGATCCCCGATCCCGCCAAGATCCTGTGCGTCGGCCTCAACTATGCCGAGCATGTCAAGGAAACCGGGCGCGAGCAGAAGGCGCATCCGGCGATCTTCGTGCGCTATCCCGACAGTCTCGTCGCTGATGGCCAGCCGATGGTGAAGCCCGCGGTCACCGAGCGCTTCGACTATGAGGGCGAACTGGCGGTGATCATCGGCAAGCGTGCGCACAAGGTCGCGCGTGCCGATGCGATGGCACATGTCGCCGGCTATGCCGCATTCAACGACGGCTCCGCGCGCGATTGGCAGCGCCACAACATCCAGTTCACCCCCGGCAAGACCTTTCCCGGCACCGGCGGCTTCGGCCCCGCGCTGGTAACGCCCGACGAGGTCGGAGACGTCACCGCGCTCTGCGTACGCACCCGGCTGAACGACGAACTGGTTCAGGACCAACCGGTCTCCGACATGATCTGGGATATCGCGACCGTCATCGAATATATCTCCGCCTTCACGCCGCTCGCGCCCGGCGACGTGATCGCCACCGGCACGCCCGGCGGCGTCGGCGATAAGCGCACGCCGCCGCTCTACATGAAGGCCGGCGACAAGGTCGAAGTCGATATCGGCCTCGTCGGCACGCTCACCAACCGCATCATCGACGAACAATAATCCAAAGCGAAAGCAAGTTTTGGGGAGGATAGACAATGACTGGATTGGTTCTGATCAGCGCGCTTGCCGGAGCAAGCGCGATCGCCCTCGCCGCTCCAGCCGCCGCGCAGGAGAGCACGGCGCCGCAGGCGGCACCCGAAGTCACCGAGGATGTCGGCGCCGATATCGTCGTCACCGCCACCCGCCGGGCCGAGCGCCTGCAGGACGTGCCTATCGCGGTGTCGGCAATCGGCGGCGAGCAGCTCGCCGAGAGCGGCTTCCAGCGGCTGACCGACATTCAATATCAATTCTCGGGCGTGCAGTTCGGCACCTCGCCCAATGACAGCGGCTTCCGCCTGCGCGGCGTCGGCACTGCAGGCGGGTTCAGCAGTTCGTCCGAACAGAATGTCGGCACCGTCGTCGACAATGTCGTCATCCCGTTCGGCAACCCGATCAACAGCCTGGGCGATCTCGAGCGCGTGGAGGTGCTGAAGGGGCCGCAGGGCACGCAGTTCGGCAAGAACGCCTCGTCCGGCGTGGTCAACATCACCACGAAGAAGCCGACCTTCGACAAGGTCGGCGGCAAGATCTTCGGTTCCTATGCCGAGCTGAACGAGGTCAACGTCAACGGCAATCTCAACCTGCCGCTCAGCGCGAACACCGCGCTCGGCCTGTTCGGCTTCTACCGGCGCAACGATGGCTTCCTGCGCAACGTCGTCCTCGACAAGGATTGGGGCGGCGAGGAAAGCTATGGCGCGCGCGGCAAGCTGTATTTCGAGCCGAGCGATGCGCTCAGCATCTACCTCATCGCCGATTATTCGAAGATCGATCGCACCGGCCCCGGCCAGATCTGGTCGCTGGCGCGGCTGCCCAGCTTCGCCAACCCGCTGATGGCTGCACGCTTCGGCAATCTCGGCGCACTCGGCATCACGCCGGGGTTCGACAACGCCAAATCCGCCGAGGAATACGAGGGCTATACCAGCGAGCAGAATTATGGCGCCTCGCTTGAAGTGAACCTCGCGCTCGGCGACTATAACTTCACATCGATCTCGGCGTGGCGCCGGCTCGACGAAGGCCCGCAGGTCTTCGCGATCGATGGCAGCAGCGTTCCCGTCTTCACCGCGCAGCAGGATGGCGTCGACCAGACCTTCCTGTCGCAGGAACTCCGCATCACCTCGCCCTCGGGCAGCGCGCTCGAATTCACCGCGGGCGTCTACGGCTCGCGGCGCAAGGTGGGCGACGACAATGATCTCAGCCGCGCACAGTTGCGCCCGGCCGCGCCGTTCAATCCGTTCATCGTCAGCATTTCGGCGGGCCAGAGCAACACCCAGACCCGCTCCGACTCGCTGGCCGCCTTCTTCGACGGCAAGTTCAACGTCAGCGAGCAATTGGCGGTGATCGGAGGCCTGCGCTATCAATATGACTGGGTGAAATCGTCGAGCTTCTCGATCATCGATCCCGCTTTCCCGCCCAATCCGCCGGGCCCGCCGGTGCCGGGGCAGGTCAATTTCTACACGGCCCGCCCGCTCGCCACCGGCTCGACGAGCAAGGGCGACTGGTCCGGCCGCGGCGGCTTCCAGTTCAAGCCGAGCCGCGACCTGATGATCTACGGCACGATCGCGCGCGGCTATCTCGGGCCCACGGTCACCTTCTCCGGCCTGACCGGCGCCAAGGTGGATGTGGGGCCGCAGACGGTGCGCGACATCACCGTCGGCGTGAAATCGCAATTGTTCGATCGCGCCGTCACGCTCAACGCCAACATCTTCTTCGACACCTACAAGAACCTGCAGACCTCGGTGTTCAACGGGCTGGAATTCCTGACGGAGAATGCCGGCGGCTTCAAAGCCAATGGCTTCGAGGTCGAGACGTCATGGCGGGTTTCGCCCGAATTCTCGCTCAACGGCTCCTTCACCTATTCGGACACCAAGTTCACCGATTATGTGACCGCCTGCCCCGATGTCGTGAAGGCCGGCTTCACCTGCTATCTCGACGGCACCACCAGCCTGGTGCAGGCCGCGGGCGAGCCGCTGTCGGGCGCGCCGAAATATAGCGCGACCGCCGGAGCGGATGTGCGCCTTCCGATCAACGACAGCCTGACCTTCGACTGGTCGGCGAACTTCTACTATCGCAGCCGCGTCCAATACGCCGCTGTGCAGGCCTATGCCGACCAGCCGGGCTATGGAACGATCGGCCTCAACGCCGGCATCGGCCATCCGGACGGCAATTGGCGCATCGGCGTCTTCGCCCGCAACCTGCTCGACCAGCGTTTCCATTCGGCGGTCATCGGCCTGCCCTTCAGCGATCCAGGCGGCCGCGTGAACTGGCTGAGCCGCGAGGGCCGGCGCACGCTGGGCGTATCGGCGGAAATGCGCTTCTAACGGCAGCGTGGTGCGGACGGCGAGGAGAGCGAGCAGATGATCTCGACGCACATTGCCCTGCCGGCGATGGTGGCAGGCCTGATCGCAGGCAGCGCCGCCCCCGCAGCCGCGGCGCCGGCCTGCCCGGCGCTGCGTTGGACGACCTTGGGCACCGCGGGCGGCCCGGTGCCCACCGCCGACCGCGCCGAGCCTTCCAACCTGCTGATCCTCGGCGACCGGCAGGTGCTGGTCGATGCCGGCGACGGCACGGTCAACCAATTGTCGCGCATCGGCATGGACCTGCGGCTGATCCGCACGGTGTTCATCAGCCATCTGCATCTCGACCACAGCGGCGGGCTCGCCGCGGTGATCGGGCTGCGCTGGATGAACCAGTTCCCCGGCCAATTGACGGTCTATGGCCCACCCGGCACCAGCCAACTGGTCGACGGCATCGTCGCCTCGATGGCGCCGCCGAGCCGGATCGGCTTCGGCCTGGGCACCTTGCCGCCCCCGCCCGCGGGCTCGGTCCGCGCGATCGAACTGCGCGACGGCGCGCGCATCACGCTGGATGGCGGCGCGATCGTCGAGGCCGCCGCCAACAGCCATTACGATCACGACGGCAAGCCCGATCCCGCCAACATCTCGCTCAGCTACCGCTTCACGCTGGGCAACCGCAGCATCACCTATAGCGGCGATACCGGACCCAGCGAGGCGGTGACGAGGCTGGCGGAGGGCAGCAACATGCTGGTGAGCGAGGTGATCGATCTCGACCGGCTGCTCGCGGAGATCCGCCAGCGCCGCATCGATGCCTCGCCCGAAATGCTGGCATCGATGCGCGAGCATCTGTCGACCCACCATCTGCTCCCGGCGGATATCGGTAAGCTCGCAGCGCAGGCGAAGGTCGGTCGCGTCGTCCTCACCCACTTCGCCGTGCCGGGGTTGCTCAGCGAGTCCGAACCGACGCTGCGCGCCGGCATCGGCGGCCGCTATGCCGGGCCGGTCGATCTTGCGCGCGACCTTTCAAGCTTCGATGTGGGGTGCAGATGATGCGCGATGCGATCGCCGCGATGGGCCGCGCGCTCGGGCCAGCCATCCTCGAACAATGCCGGGCGCTATTCGATGCGGAGCAGGCGGCGTTGCGCGACGCCCTGCCCGTCACCGCCGCGGACATCCCCTATGGCCCTGATCCGCGCCAACGGCTGGACCTTTACGCGCCGGCCGAACCGGCCAGCGCCGCGCCGATCCTCGTCTTCGTCCATGGCGGCGGCTTCCTGAAGGGGGACAAGGGCGGCGGCGCCGACTGGGCCAACGCCAATGTCGGCCGGATGGCGGCGGCGGCCGGCTTCCTCGGCGTCGTCGTCACCTATCGCCTCGCGCCCGATCATATGTGGCCGGCGGGGACGGAGGATGTCGCGGCGGTGGTCGGCTGGCTGAAGGCCAATGCCGCCGCGCATGGCGGCGATCCCGACCGGATCGTGCTGGCGGGCACGTCGGCGGGCGCGGTGCACGTCGCCGGCGCGCTCAAGCGGGTGGAAGGCGGCATTCGCGGCGCGATCCTGCTCTCCGGTCTCTACGGCTACACCCCGATCGATGAGCGCGATGCGCTCTATTATGGCGACCCCGCGCTCTATTCGGACCGGATGCCGCTGGAAGCGTTGGCGGCGACCGGGCTGCCGCTGTTCCTGGCCTCGGCCGAATTCGACCCGCCGCGTTTCCAGGCCGAGTTCCTGTCCTTGATGCAGGAACGGCTGGCGCGGCACGACGCCATGCCGCGCGCGATGATCCTGTCGGGTCACAATCATTATTCGATGCCGATGCATCTGGGCACCGCCGACCGGCGGCTGGCCGACGAGATCTGCGCCTTCGTGCGCGCCACCACCGAACGATAAAAGGGAGAGAGACGGATGCTGGACCGCAGGACGATGCTGGCGAGCGGGATCGCGACCGGTGCCGCGATGATGGCGGCGCCCGCGCTCGCCGCGCGCAAGCCCCCCGCAGACCCTGCCTTCCCCAAGGGCTTCCTGTGGGGCGCCGCCACCGCGCCGCACCAGATCGAGGGCAATAATCTCGCCAGCGATCTGTGGTTCCTGGAGAACCAGCAGCCGACCATCTTCGCCACCCCCTCGGGCGATGCCTGCAACAGCTTCGATCTCTGGGAAACCGACCTCGATCTGGCGAAGGCGATGGGGCTAAACGCCTATCGGTTCGGCATCGAATGGGCGCGTATCGAGCCCGAGAAGGGCCGCTTCTCGCAAGCGATGCTCGATCATTACAAGGCGGTGATCGAAGGTTGCCGCGCGCGCGGCCTCAGCCCGATCGTCACCTACAGCCATTTCACCGCGCCACGCTGGTTCAGCGCGCAGGGCGGCTGGACCAATGCCGAATCCGCTGAACTCTTCGCGCGCTATTGCGACACGGCGACGCGCGCGCTGGGCGCCGGCATCGCGCAGGCGATCACCTTCAACGAACCCAATATCCTGCTGCTGCTGAAACCGATGCTGCCCCCACAGGTTTGGGAGATCCAGAAGGCGACCCTTGAGACCGCGGCTAAGCGGCTGGGTGTGCCGAAGTTCGTCAGCGCGAATGTCGCGGACATCGCCGATCTGCCCGCGCTTCAACGGGGGCTGCTTGCCGCGCATCAGGCTGGCAAGGCGGCGATCAAGGCGGCGCGCGGCGATCTTCCGGTCGGCATCTCGCTGGCGATGATGGACGATCAGGCGGTGGGCAACACCGCGATGCGCGATCGCATGCGCGCCGAACTCTACGGCGCCTGGCTGGAGGTCGCGAAGCGGGACGATTTCATCGGCGTGCAGAATTACGAGCGCGCGCTGTGGAGCGAGAAGGGCCGCCAGCCTGCCCCCGCCGGTTCGGCGGTGAACTGGAGCGGCACGGAGGTCTGGGCGCCTTCGCTCGCCGGCGCGGTCCGCTACGCGCATGAACGGACGCGCATGCCGGTGCTGGTCTCCGAACATGGTGTCGGCACCGATGACGATGCCGTCCGCGCCGCCTTCATCCCTGCGGCGCTCGCCGAACTGAAAAAAGCGATCGACGATGGCGTGCCGGTGACCGGCTACTGCCACTGGTCGCTGCTCGACAATTTCGAATGGATCTTCGGCTACAAGCCACGCTTCGGGCTGCACAGCGTCGATCCCAAGACCTTCGCGCGAACGGCCAAGCCCAGTGCCGGTATCTACGGCGCGATCGCGCGCCGCAACGCGCTGTGACGGTGGCGGCGATCCCGCGCCAGACGGTCATGCGGGAGGCGGCGACCAGCTTCGCGATCAACGCAATGCTGAGCCTCGCCTTCTTCGCGCTGCTCTACGGTCTGACCCCGCGCCTGCTCGCATGGGGCGCGCCGGATCGGCTGGCGCTGGATTTCGTACCGCAGTCGATCGCGGTCGCGCTGATGAGCGCGCTGGTGCCATGCCTCATCCTCCGTCGGCGGCTGCGGCTGCCGATCGGCATCCAGCCGATCGTGCTGCGCGCCTCGCTGTTCGCGCTGCTCGGCGGCCTCGTCGGTGCGGCGATGGCAGCGCTGTGCGCATCGCTTCCGCCGATCGGCTGGACAACGGCGCTGCTGCTCAAGCTCGGCTATGGCGGCACGCTCGGCGCCGCGATCACGACCGTCTGCATCGGGAGGTTGACGGCATGAGACTGGCGATCACCGCGGCGCTTGCGCTGCTGCTGGGCGCGCCCGCGATCGGGCAGGCGCCGCGCGTCGAACCCATTTCCGCGCCCGACCTCGGGCCGGCGATCCCGCTCTATCCGGACAACAAGCCGGCGAAGCCTGGCGCGGACGAGCAATGGTCGCATATGTCCGGCCAGATCGGCGAGAACCGGTTCGACAACATCATGGTCCGCAACGTCGTCCGGCCGACGATCACCCCCTATCTGCCCGCGGCCGGCAAGGGCAGCGGTGCAGCGGTCATCGTCGCCCCCGGCGGTGCCTTCCTGTCGTTGTCGATGACCGGCGAGGGGCGCGACATCGCCCAATGGCTCGCGGATCATGGCATCGCCGCCTTCGTGTTGAAATACCGCCTCAATCCCACCCCGCGGGACGATGGCGCGTTCATGGCGGTGATGGCCGGGCGATTTGGCGCGGCCGCGAAGGGAGAGGCCGGGCCCGAAGTGCGCGAACCGCGCGCGACCGAGGACGCGTTGAAGGCACTGGCGATGGTTCGTGCCAATGCTACCCGCTACGGCATCGATCCGGCACGCGTCGGCATGATCGGCTTTTCCGCCGGCGCGATGACCGCGCTCAACGCCACGCTTGAAGGCAAGGGCGCTGCCCGCCCCGCCTTCCTCGGCTATATCTATGGTCCGATGCTGCCGGTTGCGGTGCCGGCCGACGCACCGCCGATGTTCGCGGCGATCGCCATGGACGACGGGCTTTTCGCCAAACAGGGCTTCGGCATCGTCGATGCGTGGCGCAAGGCCGGCCGGCCGGTCGAACTCCATGCCTATGAACGCGGCGACCATGGCTTCGGTGCGGGCCGCCCCGGCACGACCACCACGGGCATGCTGCCGCAATTCCTCGCATGGCTGGAGGCGCGCAACCTCCTCGCCGGCCGTCCCTGACAATCGGAAACCAACATGACCGCACGGACCTTGCGCCTCGCCGCGCTGCTTGCCTGCACCGCGATCGCGATGCCCGCCCATGCCGACGAACTTGCCGATGGCTTCCGCAGCCCGCCCGCCACGGCGCGTCCGCGCGTGTGGTGGCACTGGATGAACGGCAACGTCACCAAGGACGGGATCGAGAAGGATCTCGACTGGCTGGCGCGGATCGGCGTGGCCGGCGTTCAGAATTTCGATGCCAATCTCCAGACGCCGCAGATCGTGCCTGAGCGGCTGACCTACATGACCGATGGCTGGAAGGATGCGTTCCGCCATGCCGTTCATGTAGCCGATGCCAAGGGGCTGGAATTCGCCATCGCCGCCTCGCCCGGCTGGAGCGAGACCGGCGGCCCCTGGGTGAAGCCGCGGGATGCGATGAAGAAACTGGTCTGGGCGCAGGCCGATCTGCGCGGCGGCCTGCGCTACTCCGGTGCCTTGCCCGCGCCGCCCGCGACCACCGGCCCGTTCCAGAGCGTGGCATTCAGCGATCCGCTGGCGGGGGGAGAGAAAGGCCCCGAGCAGCCGCGCTTCTACCAGGACGCGCGCATCCTCGCCTATCCGCTTGCCAGGCAGGCGCTGCCGCAGCCCGTCGCCAGCCAGGCCGGCGGCGCATCGCTCGATGCCGCCGCGCTCGCCGATGACGATCTCGAAACCACCGTTCCGGTGGCGAAGGGCGACGCCGCCAACCCCGGCGCGCTGATCCTCGACTATGGCAAGCCCGTCACCATCCGTTCGGCCAGCCTGTTCATCCCCCACGCACGCCCGCCTTTCGGCGATCCGGCCTATCTGCCCGCGCTTGAGGCGGAGACCGCGGAGGGCTGGGCGCGGATCGGCCGCATCCCGCTCAACGAGGCGGCGACGACGATCGCCTTCGCCCCCGTCACCGCGCGCCGCTTCCGCCTGCTGCTCGCCGCCAACGACGCGGCCAAGTCACCGGGGCTGGGCGATGGTGCACCGGGCGCGATCAGCATCGATGTGTTCGCGCGGCCCGAAACGCCGACGCTCGCCATCGGCGACTTCCGCCTCTTCGCCGAACCGCGGATCGACCAGTTTGAGGCCAAGGCGGGGTTCGCCCTGCTGCCCGACTATAACGCCCTGCCGACCGCGGATGCACCGGCGATCGATCCCGCGAAGGTCATCGACCTCACCGACCGGCTGCGGCCCGACGGCACGCTCGACTGGACAGCGCCGAAGGGCAGCGACTGGCGTATCCTGCGGCTCGGTTCTTCGCTGACCGGCAAGACCAACCATCCCGCCACGCCCGAGGCGACCGGTCTTGAGGTCGACAAATATGATGCCGGCGCGGTGCGCCGCTACCTCGAAACCTATCTGGCGATGTATCGCGACACGGTGGGCGCCGACTGGATCGGCAAGAAGGGCATCCGCGCGCTGCTGACCGACAGCATCGAAGTGGGTGCCTCCAACTGGACGCCGGAGATCGTCGCCCAGTTCAAGGCGCGCCGCGGCTATGATCCGACGCCTTGGCTGCCCGCGCTGACCGGCACGGTGATCGGCTCGGCCGCGCGCAGTGATGCCTTCCTCCACGACTATCGCCAGACCTTGGCCGACCTGCTGGCCGACGCGCATTACGGAACCGTCGCGAAGGTGGCGCATGAGCAAGGCCTGATCGTTTATGGCGAGGCGCTGGAAAATGGCCGGCCGGTGCTGGGCGACGATCTGGCGATGCGCGCGCATGCCGACGTGCCGATGGCGGCGCTGTGGACCTTCAACCGCGGCGCGGCACCACGCCCCACCCTGCTGGGCGACATGAAGGGCGCGGCGTCGGTCGCGCACATCTATGGCCAGAACATCGTCTCGGCGGAATCGATGACCTCCGCCTTCGCGCCCTGGGCCTTCGCGCCGGCGGACCTCAAGCGCGTGATCGATCTGGAGTTCGTCTCGGGCATCAACCGCCCGATCGTCCACACCTCGGTCCACCAGCCAGTGGACGACAAGCTGCCGGGGCTCAGCCTCATGATCTTCGGCCAATATTTCAACCGCCACGAAAGCTGGGCGGAGATGGCGAAGCCATGGGTCGACTATATGGCGCGCACCGGCTTCCTGCTGCAGCAGGGCCGCGATCATGCCGACATCGCGTGGTTCTATGGCGAGGACCGGCCGATCACCTCGCTGTTCGAACAGGGCGTTCCGGCGGGCATCCCGACGCGCTACGCCTATGATTTCGTCAATGCCGATATCCTCGCCAACCGGCTGACGGTGGAGCACGGCGAACTCGTCGCGTCCGGCGGCGCGCGCTACAAGGCGCTCTATCTCGGCGGCACCAGCAACGTGATGACCCTGGCGACGCTCCGCCGCATCGCCGCTCTCGTCGAGGCGGGTGTCACCGTAATCGGCAATCGCCCCACCCGCTCCCCGGCGCTGCAGGATGATCCCGTCGCATTCGGCGCGCTCGCCGACCGGCTGTGGAGTGGCGCCGCCATCGGAAAGGGCCGCGTGATCGCCGGCACCGATCCCGAAGCCGCGCTCGCCGGCATCGGGCTGGCCCCCGATGTCGCGATCACCGGCGGCACGCCGACGGACTATGCGTTCGTCCACCGCAAGCTGGCCGATGGAGATCTCTATTTCGTCCGCCACGGCGCCGCGAAGACCGAGACGATCGAGGCGCGCTTCCGCGTGACCGGTCGCGCACCCGAGATCTGGCGCGCCATCGACGGCACCGCCCGCCCCCTATCCTACCGGATCGAAGGCAAGCACAGCGTCATCCCGCTCGACGTCGGCCGCGAGGACGCCTTCTTCATCCTCTTCCGCAAGCCCGCGACCGATCCGCAACGCACCGTCGCAGCCCCCCGCGAAACCCCGATCGCCACCCTCTCCGCCCCCTGGACGGTCCGCTTCCAGCCCGGTCGCGGCGCCCCCGCCGAACGCATGATGCAAGGCCTCACGCCGCTGGAAAAGGATGCCGATCCCGCGATCCGCTATTTCTCAGGCATCGCGACCTATGCCAGCAGCTTCACCCTGCCCGCCGGCACCCGGCCGGGCGCGCCGCTCGCGATCGATCTCGGCCGCATCGGCGATGTCGCGGAGGTATGGATCAACGGCAAGCGTGCCGGCACCACCTGGTTCGCGCCCTACCGCGTCGCGATCGGCGATCTGGTGAAGCCGGGGCGCAACCTGATCGAGGTGAAGGTGGCCAATCTCTGGGTCAACCGATTGATCGGCGACGCCCAGCCCGGCGCGCAGAAGCAGACCTTCGCCAGCGCCCCCACCTATCGGCCGGACGCGCCGCTGAGGCCATCCGGACTGTTCGGGCCAGTGCGGATCATCGCGATGGATCGCTGAGCCAATTTTTTTTCGCAGCGCCACTGAGGTGGCGCTGCATCCACATCGTCTGCGCCGGACTGCCAACGCCTGCCGGAGACGATGATGATCCGATATTTGCTGCCTGTGGTTGCGACCGCGCTGATGGGCTCGCGTGCCACAGCCCAGACGACACTCGACACCACCGCACCGACCGCCGTGGCGAATTCACCTGCGAACAAGGAAGAGGATGACGGAAAGGTCTCGGGGCTGATCGCGCTCGGCGGCGGCGTCATCCCAGCTTATGAGGGCGCCAGCAAGTATCAGGCGACGCCGTTCGGCCTCGCCGCGGTGCGCTATCGCGGCGTCGAGTTCAACCTCGCCGGCCCTGAGCTGAAAGCGGATTTCGGCGGCGGCGGCAGCTTCCTGTTCGGCCCGGTTGTCGGGCTTTCCAATTCCCGTTCGCGCAGCGATGCCGATGGGCGGGTCAAGCTGCTCGATACGATCGGCAACAGCGCCAGCTTCGGCGGCTTCGTCGGCTATCGCTTCGGCGGCAACGAAGCCGGCCAGGGCCGTTTCGTCGTCTCGCTGCAGGCGACCAAGGACAGCAAAAAAGAGAAGGGCATCACCGTCGACGCTGGCCTGAGCTATGCTGCGATCCGCTCACAGCGCCTGTTCGCCACCTTCGATATCTCCGCGCGCTTCAACGACAAGAAATATACGCGCACCTTCTTCGGCGTGACCGAGGCAGAATCCGTTGCCTCCGGCCTCGACGCCTATCGCCCGGGCGGCGGGATCAGCCGTGTCTCGGCGGGGGTGACCGCAGGCTATCAATTGTCGCGCCACTGGGGCGTGATCGCGCGCGCGGGCGGTGGCACCTTCACCGGCGACGCGGCGGACAGCCCGATCGTGAAGGATGGCTCCAAAAGCTTCGGGCAGGCGCTGCTCGGCATCTCCTACGCCTTCTAAACGATGCCGCCCCTCCCCTCCGCCCTCTCGCCGCTGGAAATCGAGGTCGTCCGCATCGGCCTGTCGCCGCGCGAGCGGCCGGCGATCCTCGCGATGGCGGTCGCCGGGCCGCTCCGGCGGTTGCTCCACCATCTGTTCGGCGCATCGACGGCGCGGCCGCTGGCCGACGCGCGGCTGGAAGCCTTGCGGGCGATGGCGGCTGCGATCGGACGCGGGCACGCGCCGGGTGACGAACTGGTGGCGGCGTTTACCGCGGCGGGCTGGACCGCAGTCACCATCGATCATATCCGCGCCATCGCCAACGGCACGGCGCGTCCATCGCCGCGCGCCTGGCGACGAGAACGGCGGCCGTTTGCGGTGACCGCGCGGCGTGGCAAGCTGGCGCTGGTATCGCCACCGGCACTGGCGGCGAACGACATCTAGATGACCAGGACGATGCTGATCGAACAGGACGATTGGTCCCACGCCTACGGCCTTCATCGTGCCGGCCTGCTGCGCCTGCTGATGGCGCGCACCGCGATCCGCAGCGAGGCGGAGGACCTGCTGCAGGAACTGTGGATCAAGCTGCAGCAGAACCCACCCGGGGATGTGCAGGACGCGCGCGCCTATCTGTTCCGCATGGCGCAGAACCTGGTAAAGGACCGCCTGCGCACGCGCCAGCGCCGCATGGAACGGGATCGTCGCTGGGCAGACGAGGTCACCGACTTCGCCGCCGCGACCCTCGATGCGGTCGACCGGCGCAAGACGGCGGAAGAAGAAATGCTCGACCGCGAGGAGGTCGCGACATTGGCGTCGGCAATCGCCAACCTGCCCGATGGCGCGCGTCGTGCGTTCGAACTGCATAAGCTGCAGGGCCTCAGCCACGCCGATGTCGCGAACCGGCTCGGGATCAGCAAGAGCGGCGTGGAAAAGCATATGGCCGTTGCGATGAAGAATCTGAAACGCACGCTGCTGGATTGGGGGACGTCGCAATGACGCTGCCGGCTGCGAACAGGGATGGGGAAAGGCGCTGGCCATGACGATACGGTCACATGAAGGCGACGCGATCATGGATGAGGCACTGGCATGGCAGGCAGCGCTTGCCCGCGATGATGCCGACTGGGACGGCTATATCGCCTGGCTGGAGGCCGATCAGCGCCACCAAGAAGCCTATGATGCGATAGATCTGATCGATGCCGCCGTGGATGCGCATCGCAGCGAGGTTCGCGACGTGCTGGAAGCACCGGCTGCAGTGCGAACCGCACGCTTCTGGCTGCCCCGCCTGGCGTGGGTGATCGGAGGCGGCATCGCCGCCGCGCTTGCCTTCCTGCTGGTGCTGCCAGTGCCGTGGGCAACACAGGAGCTGCGTAGCTACGCCGCGGAAGAGCACGCGCGCACCGTGCAACTGGCAAACGGCACCACCGTCACGCTTTCGCCCGCGAGCAGCATCCTCGTCCATGACGAGCAGGCGACGCGGATCGAACTCGCACAAGGCGAGGCCTATTTCGAGGTGCGCCACGATCCGTCGCGCACGCTGACCATCTCCGCCGGGCCCTACGAGGTGACCGATATCGGCACGCGCTTCTCGATCAACCACACGAACGCTGCTTTCCGCGTGGCAGTGTCCGAGGGTGTCGTCAGCATCGCCTCGCCACGGATGGAGACGGTGCGCGTGGTCGCCGGCCAACAACTCGTTTCGGCCGGAGAGACGCCGCGCCTTTCGGCGGTTGCCACCGACGATGTCGGAAGCTGGCGGTCGGGTCGACTGTCCTACAGCAACGCTCCGCTCTCGCTTGTTGCGGCGGACATATCGCGGTACGCGAACGCGCCTGTCATCATCGATCCTTCGCTGGAGAATGCCCATTTTTCGGGGAGCCTGGTTATCGGCGACGGATCGAAACTCGTGGACGACCTCGCGACGATCATCGGCGCGCGGGTCGTGCGCACGGAAGGCGGCGTTCGGCTCGGCGCTGCTGCTGGCCGCTGACGCGATCGGCGGCGCCACCCCCGCCGCCGCGCGCGAAGCGAGCCACGCGATCGACATTCCGGCGGGGTCGCTGGAAGGTGCGCTGGCCCGCTTTTCCGAGCAGACCGGGCTTTCGATCGGCGTCGCCGGCGCCATGCCGCGCATCATCACGCGCCGCGTCTCCGGCCGGATGAGCGCCGATGCGGCGCTGCGCCGGCTGCTCAAGGGCAGCGGGTTACGTGCCCGCCGGGTCGGCGCGACCTACCGCATCGAACGTGCGCCGCGCAGCGCGCCGCCGCCCCTGGCCCCGCCGCCCGAGCCTTCGCTGTCTGACCTGGCGGCGCCCGACATCATCGTGACTTCGCAGAAGCGTCCTGAATCGCTGGCCACGGTGCCGATGTCGATCTCGGTCATTGCGCTCGCGCCGTTCGGCGACGGACCCGCCACACCGTCGAGCCACGACGTCAGCCTCGGCGCCGAAGGGCTTGCCGAAACCAATCTCGGGCCTGGCCGCAACCGCCAGTTCATCCGCGGCGTCGCCGACAGCCCGTTCATCGGCAAGAGCCAGTCGACCGTCGCCGTGCAGATCGACGATACCCGCGCCACCTTCGACGCGCCGAATCCCGATATGCATCTGATCGATGTCGAGCGCGTCGAGATCCTCAAGGGACCGCAGGGGCCGCTCTATGGATCGGGTGCGCTGGGCGGCATCTACCACATCGTCACCCGCCGCCCCGACCTCGACCAGGCTTCGTCGACGCTGCGGCTGTCGAGCGAGGGCGTGCAGCATGGCGGCGTCACCGGCAGCGTCGAGGCGGTGGCGAACATGCCGCTCGTCGACGGCCGTCTGGCATTGCGAGCGGTCGGCTATCGCATCGTCAAGGCGGGCTGGATCGACAATGAGGATGGCCGCACCGACAGCAATTCCACCCGCGTCGCCGGCATGCGGCTGGCGCTGCGCTGGCTACCCACTGAGGACTGGACCGTCGATCTTGGCGTTGCGCAGCAGGATATCGATGCGCGCGACAGCCAATATGTGCTGAGCGGCAATGACGCACTGATCCGCGCCAACCGCATCGCCGAGCCCACCGACAATGATTTCGGCATGGCGCATGCCACGATCGAGGGCCGGCTGGGCGGCCTGCGGCTGGTGTCAGCCACCAGCATCGTCGGCCAGGGGTTCGACACGACGCTCGACGCCAGCGCCGCATCCGCCAGCTTCGGACTGATGGGCGCCGCGCGCTTCGCGGATCGTCGGACCTATTCGCTGTTCAACCAGGAACTGCGCCTTTCCCCGGCCGATGGCGGCCGCTGGCTGGTCGGTCTGTCCGTACTCGGGGCGCGGACCAAGGGCACCGCGACCATCGCCGACGAGGCCGGTACATCGCGGGTCGTCGATACGATTGACCGCCGGACCGTGGAATATGCCGCTTTCGGAGAGGCATCCTGGCACCTGCTCGGCCGGCTCGACGCCACCGTGGGCGCGCGTGTCTTCCGCTCGGTCTCGCGCGACATGGCGGCGGAACCAGAAGGCGAACGTATCCGGCTGCGCACCAAGACCTTGGTGTCGCCCAGCGCCTCCCTATCGCTGCCGCTGGCGAATGAGGGTATTCTCTACCTTCGCTATGCGCGTGCCAAGCGGCCTGGCGGTCTCGCGCCTTCCGAGGGTGAGGGTGTGGGCAGCTATGATGCAGACAGGATCAATACGGTTGATCTCGGCATCCGCAAGGCCAGCACGGACGGGCGGCTGGCGCTGTCGGGCAGCGGCTATTTCACCTGGTGGGATCGCGTCCAATCGGACTATCTGCTGCCCAATGGGTTGATCTCCACGCGCAACGCCGGATCGGCGCGGATCATCGGCATCGAGGCGGCGCTCGACTGGCGGCTAGGCGAAGGGCTCAGCCTTTCAGCGGGCGCCGCGGTCCAGCACAGCCGCCTGCTGCGCGGGGAGGATGGCGCGGCGCTCGACAATCGCCGACTTCCCATCGCGCCGGATGTCACCGGGCGGATCGAGGTGGCACAGGCGATCAGCGCCGCCGGCTGGCGCGGCGAGGCGGCGGTGCAGGCAAATTATATCGGCACCGCACGCCTGAGCTTCGACAGCGATCTCGATCGCCAGATGGGCGACTATGCGGTCGTCGGGGCGCGGCTCAGCGCGTCACGCGGGCCATGGAGGTTGGGGGCGACACTCGACAACGCGCTCGATCTTTCCGGCGACAGCTTCGCGTTCGGCAATCCCTTCTCGATCCGCGAGGGACCGCAATATACGCCGCTGCGGCCAAGAACGTTCATGCTGTCGATCGCGCGGCGGTGGTGAGCCGGCCGACCGCCACGTGAGAGATCGGGTGCGACGGAGATCGCCGAGCGCGAAAGCCGCGCGGCCGCTGTGCCTCTGATGCTGGATGCCGCAGGGCATTTGGCGACAAACGAAAACGGCCGCCGATCGTGCGATCGGCGGCCGTTTCGAGCCTCTGGACGAGGCGAGTGGGTGAATGGGTTCTGGTGCACCGTTGTGATTGCGCTGGCTTCAAAGCCTGGCGACGACCTACTCTTCCATCGCTTAAGCGATAGTACCATCGGCGCAGTCTGGTTTCACGTCCGAGTTCGGGATGGGATCGGGTGGGTCACAGACGCTATGGCCACCAAGCTATGGAGCCAGCGCAATGTTTTGGTGTGGGGTTAAGATCGATGTTGAAGGCTGTGAGCATAACCTGACAGCCCAGGGCTGTCGTTGATGGTGAGACTCTCAAGCGCGAATAGAGCAATTAGGA
>NZ_JBNPXQ010000006.1:0-371550 GCF_050433225.1 Sphingomonas zeicaulis
GGCAGACGGTGGTGACATGAGCCTCGGCACCTCCGCCCGTCCGCTTCAATCATTTCCGGCCGCATCGGCCGAGAAGCGACTTTTTCAACGACATCGGTCGGAAGCGGCCGCTTGACAGGCCAACTGCCTTAGGGGCCCAATTCCAAGATTTGGAACCGGCAAAAGGGGTTAAGCGGCGGCCGAACTCTTGAGCGCATTTACGCGTTCCGTGCAAATTACGTGAACCACCTGACCCAGTTCCTCCACGCGGCTGGCGAGCCATGTCAACTGCTCTACGGTGATCCGGTAGTGCTTAGAATAGCGCGCCTTCACATATGCGTCCTTCAGCTTCTCGAAAAGTGCGCGATCTGCCTTACGTTCGCGAGGCCATACCTCAACAAGGCGCCTATCAAGTCGCTCCGCCTGCGTTCTCAGAAATACAAGGTTATGTACATGCGGGGTGTAGAAGGTCGAAACCAGTAAGACACAGTGGTACAGGCGTTCTGTCGCCTGATGCATCAGGAAGGCTGAATCTTTTAATCGTCCCTGGTGCTCACTGAAAAGGGCGGTCTCAAGCATACCCGCGGCGGCGGGGAACCACTCCGCAAAATACTCCTCGGCAAGGGCCAGCGCTTGCTCCGGCGTCTTCGGCTTCGGCTCCAGAAGATCGCTGTCTTCATACTCATACAGCGCGATGCCATCCTGTCGGACGTCCATGAAGAAGTAGCGGCCGTGCGCCAGGCCGTCGTTCACCTCCTGCAGCGTGTGGACGATGAAGTTCACGGGCGTTCTGATGGTGCCTGTGATCCCATATTCGCGGATCAGCCGGTCTTCGAGCTTCGCCCAGTATTTGATATGATCGGTCAGGCGCTTGTCGTTGACGATGATCAGCAGATCATAGTCGGACTTGTATCCTTTGGCGGTATGCGGTTCGTCCACCCAGCCGCCGCGCGCATAACTTCCGTAAAGGATAATCTTTTCGATCCGTCCCTTCTTCTTCCACTCATGGCGCGAGAGGGCGAAGGCATCTTCGAATTCTTCGAAGATGATCTGGACCACGCGCTGAAGCTCGCGTTGCTTATGTGCCGGCAGATGGTCGAGCTCGGATCGCATAGGCATCGTTTAGCCGATCTCGATTACCCGTGCCACCTGCTGAGGTGATCTTGTATTCCTTTTGTTCGAGGCGCCGGTCGGATAGCGGATCTGGGGGCGTGATCGACGGCGCTGGCGGATTGCGCAGACCGCGGGTGGTCGGGGAGGGCGATCATCAAGGGAGCGGTAATGCAGGCAGGATCGGCCGGTCGCGATTATGTTCGCCCCACCTGGGTCGTTCGCCGTCGTGGGCGAACCCCCGTCTTAAACGGCGGCGGCATCACGGATCGCGCCGACCTTCAGCGAGATCGCCCGCCATGTCGCAACGCCTGCGGCATCGTCGATCAGCGCGAGAAGCGTCACGCGCTCCGCAATGAACTGGTCGCAGTCCACGCGCTGCACCATCCTGCTCGCGACCGCCAGGATCTCCCAATCCGACAGCGGCGTGGCTGGCAAGGGTGCGAGAGGATCAAGCAGGCGGCAGGTGTCAGCGATGTTCAGGGGTGCACTCGCAAAAAGGCGGTTGGTACCAAACCAGCCATGGCGGGAAAGATTGTGCCTTTCCATAAAGCGCGTTGGTCTGGGCGGCTTTTTTCCCTGATGTTTGACACCGGGCGCCGATCATAGGCGTCGCGGTTCGCGATTAACGCGGCTGGCCTCCTGCGCGGCAAGATGAAACGCCTGGTCCAGCGTTTCGCGCTCGGTCGGCTTGCGCCAGCCGTCGATGTCGCGGATGAGCTCGGTGCCGCAGCGGCGGCAACGGGTCCAATAGTCCTGGTCATCGTGACGCGCGCCGCCGCGATCGGCGTCATGGCCAAATATCCTGCATCTCAGCGACATCCGGCGATCCCCATCTCCGACGAAGGTCGAGGCATAATGGGGGCGGCATATCCGTCAAATGACAAAAGGGTAATCAGTTCAACGATCTGGCAACTGGCTACCGATAGCGCGCATGGATCGCTTTCGGCGATGCTCAGGTGGCCGCGCTTCCTTTGCTGCGCCGGCTGTCTGGCCCCCTTTGCTGCTTGGGCTGGGACCGCCCGCGTGCTGGATGGCGGCACGGCCGGCGGGTCGGTCAGGACGCGCCCGCGCGGAAGGCTGCCAGCTTCCTGTCCGCGATCGCGATGAATTCGTCGAGGAGCCGGTGCTGATCCTCGACGTCGCGCCGCCGCTCATCGCCTTCGGCATATTGCGCGATCGTCATCGCCATCACCCAGGTCAGCGCGCGGACGATGAGATGCGGGCGCACGTCCATTGCAGCGCCGAGGGTTCCGCCCGGCTGCGGCTCGAAACGTTCGGCCCCGCCGGCGTTGGCCATCGCTGCATGGAAGCTCTTCTGCAGCTGATCGAAATATTGCTGGTCAGTGGGCTTCGGCATCTCGTGCTCCTGTCTGCATCGGCGTGGCCGTGCCTTTGCCGTCAATGTCGGCCAGGCAGGCCGCGATCGCCGTCCACAAGGCACCGGCATCCTGCAGGCCCGCGGCGTGCGCGGCGTCGGCCATCTCGGCCACTCGGCCTGCCGTGTGCGGGCCGTTCAATTCGCTGAGGCCGATCGCCATCGCCCGTATGTCGGCCTCGGCATAGCCGCCGGGCGCGGCAGCGTCACGGCCCCACGTGAATTCGAGCTGGGTCAGAAGCATAGCCATTCGATCTCCGCGGCCTCGAGCGCTTCGAACATGTCCGCCTCGGCGCCCATCGCCGACAGCCGATGCCGGGCGGCGTCCGCATCTCCGGCTTTCGGGAATGCGCGGTCCGCCTTCGCGGCCCTGGCGAGATCGCCGATCCAGTCGCTCCGGCCGTGCTGGCCGAGCAGCCAGTTTCCGAACGGCAGCGATGGCGGCGGCGCGGCGGGCGGGTTGGCGGGTGGCATCATGCGCGGCGCGCCTTCAGGGGCCGGCGTCCGCTCGATCGCCGGCGCGGCTTCGGTCAAGCCGGTGGGCGCGCCATAAACCAGCGTCCGCGGGGAGCGCGTCTCGTGTGCGAAGAGATCTGCCTTCATGGCCATCAACCCTGCCGACTCGTGAACATGGTGCGAGTATGTTCGCTATTTGTTCCTGCGTCGAGTCCGCGCTGGCGTGGCATCGCCATCGTCGATCGGCGGCGGTGGTATCGCGGGTGCGCTAGGGTTGAGGCTGAGGTCAGTGCGGTCGCGGGCGAATTTCACTGAGTGCACGGTCGACGCCCTTCCACATCGCATGCATCTCAGGCACGCCGCCCGCCGTCGCCTTGAGCAAGGCCTGCATATAGGGCTCTGGCTCGGCGATCTCGTCGATCAGCTTCAAGGCCAGCCTGTGGGCGTCTGCCTTCGAGATCACCGTGTCCGGATCGAGGCCACGGTAGACGAACGGCTCATCGGTCATCATCGGCTCCTTTGCCGGCCCCGCGCGGTTTTGCATGCGTGTGTCCGCCGCCGGGACGCGATTGCTGCGCTTCGGCCAGTGCTCCGGATCTATGCCAGAAGCCAGCGCGGCGGCTCAAGAAAATTTACAGTTTGGGCGATGGCGCGTTTTTCCGCAGTGGCGATCGTCGTCGGGCCGGGTGCGCGGTTGCGATGACGAAATCTTTAAGGGGACAACCGCCGCCCGCCTGCGGCGCCGCGCTCTATGCTCCGGCAAGCCTGCGCACCGAGCCCCTGGCGGGTCTCGGCCAGAGGTGACGATCGCTGGCGGATGAACCGGCTTTGCCGGTTGCGATGGCGCGGCTTTGCCGCGGCGTTTTCTGATGGCCTTTCCCGTCTGGCGGGTGCGGGCGTCGCTCCCTACTAGGCCCGCCACGGCGGCCCGCAAGCCTTGCGGCTGCTCCACTGCGTTGCGCCCCGGCGGCTGACGCCTTGGGTGCGGGCCCCCGCTGGAGGCGGGCCTTTCCGGTCACTCTTCGCCGCCCACCCCCGCTTCCGGGGAAGGCCTGTTGGTGAGGGCAGCAGAGGAGGTCAGGACATGATCAGGAATTCCCGCCGTCATACCCGCGATCAGGTCGGCAAGGCACAGGGTGAGCCCTCGCGCATCAGTCTTTATGACGAGGTGACCGCGAAGATCGTCGGCGAACTGGAGGCAGGGCGCTTCCCTTGGGCGCAGCCATGGGGGAAGGCTGGCGCTGCGGCCCCGGGGCTGCCGCGCAACGCGCTGACCGGGCGCTGCTACAGTGGCGTCAACGTGTTGCTGCTGTGGGGTGCCGCCATTGAGCATGGCCACCCGTCGCAAGGCTGGCTGACTTTCCGGCAGGCACAGGAGGCGGGCGGGTCCGTCCGCAAGGGCGAGCGCGGCGTGACCGTCGTCTATGCCGATCGCTTCATCCCCAAAGGCGAGGTCGAGCGGGCGGCGCGCGCGGATGAGGATGCCCGCGCGGTGCCGTTCCTCAAGCGTTTCACCGTCTTCAACGTGGCGCAATGCGAGGGGCTGAGGCCGGGGCTGGCGCCGGATCCGGTGCCGCTGCCGGAACGCGAGATCGTGCCGGTTGCCGAGGCGCTGATTGCGGCATCGGGCGCGGATTTCCGGATCGGTGGCGACAAGGCATTCTATGTGCCGTCCGCCGATTTCGTGCAGGTGCCGCCGCAGCCGGCTTTCTTCGAACAGATCAACTATTACCGCACCTGCCTCCACGAACTGACCCACTGGACGGGCCATGGCTCGCGGCTCGCGCGCGACTTTTCGGGCGGGTTCGGCAGCAAGCTCTATGCCCGCGAGGAACTGATCGCGGAGATGGGTTCCGCCTTCCTGTGCGCCGCGCTCGGCATCGTCCCCACCGTCCGCCATGCCGATTATCTCGCCTGCTGGCTCGAGGTGCTGCGCGAGGACAATCGTGCGATCTTTCGTGCCGCCAGCGCCGCCAGCAAGGCCGCCGATTTCCTGCTTGGCCGCCATGCCGATGCCAATGCCGCTGTCGATGACGCGGCGGGCGAGGGGAGGGCGGCGGCATGATCATCCTGCCCCCCGCGATCCGCGACGCGCTGCGCGCCAATGACGGGCTTCGCCTTGCCGCCATGGCACGCGGGCTGAGCGAACCCGACCCGGTGCCGATACTCAGGCTGTTCAATCCGCTTGGGGCCGCGACATGGCTCGCCACCGAACTGGCGCTGGATGGCGACACCCTGTTCGGGCTTGCCGATCTCGGCTTCGGCTGCCCGGAACTCGGTTCTTTCAGCCTGCGCGAAATCCTTGGCCTACGGCTGCCGTTCGGGCTCGGCATCGAGCGCGATATAGCCTTTTCCACCGACCACCCCTTGTCGGACTGGGCGGATGCCGCCCGCCGCGCGGGCTCGATCCTCGACGCGGCACGCCTGCTGTCTGCGCCGCGGTTTCCGCGTTCGCGCGGATGATCCGGGCGGCCGGTTGGCCGCCCATTCCCAAGCGCCGCGCATCGGTTCTTTCGCAGGGATGCGCGGCGCCTTTCCCCAAGGAGACGTAACGATGAAACTCGACCATATCCCGCTTGCCAGCCTGACCGACTCCCGCGCCAACATGCGCGCGGCGCGCAAGGCGCCCGACATCGCCAACCTGCTGCCCTCGGTCGCGCGGCGCGGCATATTGACCACCCTGCTCGTGCGGCCCGGCGAGGCGCCCGGTCTGTTCGAGGTGGTCGCCGGACGCCGCCGGCTGTTCGCCGCGCGCGCCGTCGCCGAGGAACGCGGCGCCTTCCCGCCGCTGCCCTGCGCGATCCTCGACGAGACCGACGATGTCGATGCGGTCGAGGCATCGATGATCGAGAATCTCGCGCGCAGCGATGCCGACGAGGTGACCTGCTGGACCGCCTTCGCGCGGCTCGTGCGCGGCGGCCGGACGGTGGAAGACATCGCCGCGATCTTCGGGATGGGCGAACCGCAAGTCCGCCGCATCCTCGCGCTCGGCAATCTGCTGCCGCGCATCCGCTCGCTCTACCAGCGCGAGGCAATCGATGCCGCGACCATCCGCCACCTGACCCTCGCCAGCAGGCCGCGCCAGCGCGAATGGCTGGCACTCTACGATGATCCCGACCAGTCCTGCCCGACCGGCAACCGGGTCAAGGCATGGCTGTTCGGTGGACCGGCGATCGCCGCGCGCCATGCCCTGTTCGACCCTGCCGAGGCCGGTTGCGAGACCGTCGCCGACCTGTTCGGCGAGGATCGCTATTTCACCGACGCGGATCGCTTCTGGCAGGCGCAGAACGCCACGATCGAGGCGCGTCGCTCGGCCTATCTGGAGGCGGGCTGGCAGGATGTCGTCATCGTCCCGCCGGGCGACTGGTTCCAGCATTGGGAGCACCAGAAGATGCCCAAGCGCAAGGGCGGGCGGGTCTATATCGATGTCGGGCAGGACGGCGCGGTGGTGTTCCACGAGGGTTATCTCACCCGCCGCGAGGCGGCGCGGCGGGAGGCCGGAGAGGCGCCGGAACCGGCGGAGCAAGTCCGTCGTCCCGAAGTCACCGCCACCCTCGACACCTATATCGACCTCCACCGCCACGCCGCCGTGCGTGCCGAACTGACCGACCATCCGCGCGTCGCCCTGTGCCTGATGGTGGCGCATGCGATCGCCGGATCGCACCTCTGGCGGGTCGCGGTCGAGCCGCAGACGGCCCGCAACGATGCGGTCGCGGCGAGCCTCGCCGCCTGCCCGGCGGAGGCGCGCTTTGCCGAGCGCCGGCAGGCTGGGGGCCAGCTGCTCGGGCTGGACGCCGACCATGACCGGTTGACCGGCGGCGTCGCATCGGACGATCTCGCGACCCTCTTCGAACGGCTGCTTGGCCTGCCCGATCGCGCGATCCTCGACCTGATCGCGGTGGTGATGGGCGAGACGCTGGCGAGCGGCAGCGTCGCAGTCGGTGCCGTCGGGCTGCATCTCGGCATCGACATGACCGACTGGTGGCAGGGCGATGCGGCCTTGCCGGGCCTCGTTCGTGACCGCGCGGTGCTGCTCGCACTACTCGGTGAATTGGCCGGTGATGGCGTGGCATCGGCGCATGCCGACGCCAAGACGGCCGTGCTGCGGCAGCTGATCGCGGATCATCTGGCCGGCACCGGCGGGCGTCCAAAGGTCGAGGGCTGGGTGCCGCGCTGGCTGCGTTTTCCGGCGGGCGCTTATACCGATCGCGGTGGTGTGAACGCGGTGGCGCGGCATACCGTGGCGCGATCGGAGGGAGGTGATCCGGTCGACGATTTGGAGATGCCGGACGACCAGCGGCTGGCGGCGTGATCCACCCGGCGGGCGTCGCAGTGGCGGCGCCCGCCTTATGGCGGGTGGGTTCGTTACGGTGCGTTTGGGCAGTGCGGCGAGGGGGGATGACGCACGACTGGGACCGGAAAATCGCGGCCGCCCTCCGCCGCATGCCGTGGGCATGCGGCGGAGGGCGGCACGGGCCGTTCCGACCCGTCATCGCCATGCCGACGGCATGGCGAACGGGATGCAGCGGCGGCAATTGCGGCGGTCAATGATGCGCTGGCGCATTGCCAGCCGTCGCCGATGGACCGTCTCGCCAGCGCTGCGAAAGGTGTCGTGCGCGATCGCTGCCTGTGTCCACGATGTGAAGGCTGCCGCCCGCGCTGATCGGCGCGAGTGGCAGGGGCCTGGACCGGCTGGAACAGACCATCACGGAGGGCGTGATGGGCGTCCTGCCGCTCGCGTCGCGAATGGCTGAGATGGCCGCGCCATCCCACCGGCCGCGCGACGTTCGACGGCAGACGCGCACCTCGATCCACATCGATGCGCATCCACGCCGCCGCCAAGTTCGATAACATTGGCGCGTCCAGCGGTCGCGCGTGCCGCGTGGTCGCCTCGACGGTTGGCTCGCGCTTCGCGCGCCGGGCGAGAGGGTCTCGGCCTGCCGGCGAGGCCGCTTTTTCTGGCGGGTGACGCAACCGAGTGGACTGTGCCGCCTCCGGTGTGGCGCACGCCCTGTCCGGAGCTGAAGGGCCAGGACCTGGACCGGTCGCACCCCCATGAAACCATCGCCCCTGCAGCTATTTCCCCGCCCGGCCGGTGCCGGGCTCCTCGCGGTCGCTGCGCTGCAAATAGCCGCCGGGCGCTGGTCCTCCACTGTCGTTGCGGCCTGCGGTTCATGGGGGTGCTCGAACCGGTCCGACGGTCGGCCCATCGCCCGGAACAGGTTCGGGCGAGCACCCAAGGAGAAGTCACATGCCTGCCATCGGTTACGTCACCCGCCAGGACAACGGCGCGTTCACCGGCCAGCTCAAGACCCTCTCGATCCGCGCCGAGATCGAGATCCTGCCCAACCGCTCGAAGGCGAACGATGCGCAGCCCGACTACCGGGTCGCGGCGAACGGCGTCGAGGTCGGCGCCGCCTGGATCCGCACCGGCGAAGCCTCGGGACGCGACTATGTGTCGCTCGTGATCGCGGCGCCCGAATTCGGGCCGCGGCGGCTCTACGCCAATCTCGGCCGCGCCGCGGGGCAGGACGATGACGCCGTCTTCGCGATCATCTGGAACCCGGCCGACTGAACCGGCCCGCCGCCCGCGCCGACCGGCGCGGGCGGCACCGCGCGTGGAGGGGAGTCGAAAACGACCGCCCCCGATTGCGACCCTGCCTCGCACCGCGTGCGCCGCCTAGCCCGTCGCCACCGGTCGCGGCGCGGTGCCGCTGGCCGGCGCAGGAGGCAGAACATGACCAAGGATGACGAGGCGGTCGCCCGCGCCAAGCGTGCCGCGCGCGGATCGCCGTTCCTCAGTCCCGAGCAGGCGGCGCATTATCTCGGCGTTTCGGTGCGCACCTTGCAGGAACATCGCAGCCGCGGCAGCGGTCCGCCGTACCGCCGCCACTTCCGCCATGTCCGCTATCACATCGACGATATCGACGCCTGGTCGACCCGTCACGAAGCCGGGGAGGGGGGCGATGACTGAGCGGCGCCAAATGGAAAGGCCCCGGCTGGCGGCCGACCGGCGACCACTGCCGCGGGGCCGGCTCGGTCGTCGGCGGCGGGTCGCGCTTGCGACCATGATCGCCGTCGGCGGCGCGGCGCTGCTCGCGACTGTCGCCGCGCCGCCGACGCCGCGGTTCGTCTGGAACGCCAGCGCGAGCGCGCCGCAAGGGCTCTATCTGGTCTCGCCGGGACCGGCGCGCGCCGGCGACATGGTCGTCGCGCGGCTGCCCGATGCGGCGCGCGCGCTCGCTGCGCGGCGGCGCTATCTGCCCGCCAATGTGCCGGTCGTGAAACGCGTGGCGGCGGTTGCCGGCGACCGGATCTGTGCCGTTGGCGCCGACCTCTCGGTCAATGGTACGGCGCGCGCACGGCGCCGGGCCAAGGATCCGTCCGGCCGGTGGATGCCGTGGTGGACGGGCTGCCGAACGCTGGCGGTGGATGAAGTGCTGCTCCTGATTGACGCGCCGGACAGCTTCGACGGACGCTATTTCGGGCCGACCAGCGCGCGTCTGGTGGTCGGCCGCGCGAGGCTGATATGGGCGCGCTGAACGGCCCGCGGTTTGCCCTCGCGCTCGCCGCGCTCGTCACGGCAACGCCCGCGGGCGCGCAGGACTGGGCGCCATATGTCAGCGAGGCCGCGCGCCGGTTCGACATGCCCGAACGCTGGATCCGGCAGGTGATCCAGGCCGAAAGTGGCGGACGGACGGCGCTGCGCGGACGGCCGATCACCAGTGCCAAGGGGGCGATGGGACTGATGCAGTTGATGCCGGGGACGTGGCGATCGATGCGGACCCGGCTCCGGCTTGGGCCCGATCCATATGATCCGCGCGACAACATATTGGCCGGCACGGCCTATCTCAGGATGATGTACGACCAGTTCGGCTATCCCGGACTTTTCGCGGCCTATAATGCGGGCCCGGGACGCTATCGCCAGCATCTGGATCGTGGCCGGCCGCTCCCGGCGGAGACCCGCGCCTATGTGGAAAGCATCGTTGGCGGACACGATCGTGCGGGGCAGAATCTGCCTGGGGACGACCAGTCGCTTGAAGCAGCGCCAGTGCTTATTCCGGGTGTCGGGGCGGCGCGAGCGGCCTTGGAAAAGCCGGGAGACGGGCCGCTGCTCGATCCTCTGTTCGCAATCCGCCGGCCGGTGCAGCCAGCGCGTGACGACGCTGCTCCTGACCCCTTGAATTGAGCGCGAAAGACGGCTCGCGTCGTCTGTTGAAACCGCCCGGCCGACATCGCGCCCATCGGATGAAGGGTATGGGGAGGGTTGATGTAGGTTAAGGGAGGTGGGGCGCTGGAGACTGGGGAGGCAGAAGAAAGGTAAGGCAAGATAAAAGCAGCGGCACCCCTGTTGCCTTAAGCTGCTGTCTGCACATCGTTTTTCGGTCGATGAATTGGCACCAGCGGCATGGGGATGGTGCCAGGTGCGCCGCGAAGCCCCGGAAAACTGGCGGATTCCCAGGCACCGTATGTTGTTTGGAAAGGCGGACCGGTACTCGCTCATACCTCGGCCTATACGCCGCGCCCGCCGCGGCGACCTCGGCGTTGTGCGGCCGCAATTGCATGGCTGAGCGGCTGCCGGATCAATCGCGAGAGTCGGCTGTCGGATCAGCCGGATTGCGTTGCCAAATGACGCGCGCAGATCTCCTGCACGCGCGCCTGGAGGTCGGCCACCCTGGCAGCGATCCAGTGCAGCTCGTCCTCGTCGATCATGTACTGCGGCGAATAGCGCGTGTTGACATAGGCCTGGCGCAGCAGGTCGAAGCACCGCCGGCTGAATTTGTCGTTGCGCGGCCAGGCGCTGATCAGCTCGGGCGCGATGTCCTCGCACAGCGAGCGCAGGAAGTTCAGCTTGTGCGACTTGGGGCTGTAGAGCGTGAGCGTGAGCAGGGTGCAATGATAGAGGCGCTCGGCGGCCTGATGCAGAACGAATGCCGCTTCGTTCCGGTCGTCATTCTCCGCTGCGGTTTGCGCCATCCGGAGAAAGGCTTGCGCGCTTCGAAACCACTTGTCGAAATATCCCTGCGCTTCGGCAAAAGCTTCCTCGGCCGGCAGGTTGCGCGGTTGAGCGAAGTTGAAGCCCTCCGCGTCGTACAGCGCAATGCCGTCACGAACGAGGTCGATGAAGAAGGGGCGACCGCGCTCCAGCTGCTGGTTCACATCGGTGAGCGAATGGACGATGAAATTGACCGGCGCGGTGAGCGTGCCGGTGATCGTCGCGTCGCGCAGCAGCCGGTCGCCCGCCGCCGACCAGAAGTCGAAATCGACCAGCCGCTCATCGTTGACGACGATCAGGATGTCATAGTCGGACTTGTAGCCGCCGACGGGATCATGGACCCAGTCGCCGCGTGCATAGGATCCGTACAGCACCAGCTTGAGGATCCGGCCCTGCTTCTTCCACTTCTGCGTGCCCAGCGCATGCGCGGCGTCGAACTCCTCGAACAGCACGCGCACGACATGCGCGATTTCACGCTGCTTCGTCTGCGGCAGCTGGCTCAAGTCGCTGTTCATCGGGGAATCCTTGGTGCCGCCGCCGGGAGATGGCAAGGACTATCGCCGCGGCAATCGCGCACCGCGACGCCGGTCGCGTGCAGCAGCAAGCGGGATCGCATCACGATGATTGCCGGGCCCTGCGAACCGCGTCCAGCCGGCGCGCTTCGTCTTGCGCCGCCTCGTCGGCCGCCCGTCGCGCCCGCCGTTGACGCTCCTTTTCCTCGATCGCCAGCCGCTCGACCCTGGGCCGCCGGGCATGGCCCAGGCTGGCGTGGAACTCGGGCGTCAGCGGCAATCCCAGTTCGCGGATCATGCAGGTGATGCAGCCGCGCAGCGCCGTGCCGCGAATATAGCCCGGCATCGTGCCGGGCTGTCCGTCATGGGGATCCTGCATCGCCTTCCAATATTCATCGAAGCAGCGCCGGTCGGCGTCGCCGGCGGCGTAGAGAAAGGCCAGCAGGAACCGGATGGAAAAGCTCGGTGCGACCGGCGCCGCATGGGCGCTGTCGGCAATCTCGTCGAGCGCGACCAGCGCCTTGAATATCAGTTGCTCCCGAATCGTCCTCATGCCCCCATGTTGAGAACATAGTGGGAACATGGCAAGGTGAGATGATGGCGAGTCGCATTCCTCCTGCCGTGCCGTTGCACGACCGCGCGTTCCGGTGATCGGGGCGTCGGGTTCGTGGCGCGTGACCTCGCCAATCCGGTGGCCGCATGTTCGACGCTGCGGTCCGCCATCGCACCATCCGACTCGAATGCCCGCGCTGCCGACGGGTGGCGGTCTATGACCCGCACGCCATCTGGTGGCTGTTCGAACGCAGGCACTGGCCCGGAGGCCTTCGCGTGGTCGGTCGGCATTTTCATTGCCGGCAATGCCGGGAACAGAGCGGCGAGCGCGTGCGCCCGCGGGTCAGCGCCTCGCGTGACGCGCCGACGCATGAACTGCCGATGCCGTCGCTCCAGCAATGGCATCAGGCCCTGCGCCGTCATCGTTGACTGTTCGGCGCGCACGGAAGACTGAATGTCACGTCTCCACACATTGATGGCCGGCCCGGAGCGGATCGCTGCGTATTTCGATGCGGAGATCGCCGCGGGAACAGTGGTTCCAACGTCCACCAGCGAAGGCGCGCCGGGCGTCGTCGTGATCGCGCATCGTGGCGGCAGGCGATGCGGCAACATGGCGTGGGGTTTTCCCCGTCACACCCGTGCGATGCGCGAACAAGGCGAGCCTCCGGGGCGTATCGGGCTCGTCGCCGATCTCACCAATCCGTTGTGGGATACGGTCATCGTCGAACCGCGCCAGCGCTGCCTGATCGCGCTCACCCACTTCGCCAACCCCGACGGCGTGCCGGGCGAGATGACGCGAACTTGGTTCAGCGTCGCGGGCCATCCGATCATCGCCTGGGCGGGGATCTGGCGGATGACCGACGACGGACCGGTCTATGCCGGGCTCACGATGGATGCCAATGATGCCATCCCGCCGACCAACGACCGCATGCCGTTGCTGCTGATACCCGCCGACCATGAGCGCTGGCTGCACGGCTCGATCCAGGATGTCATCGCGTTTCAGTTCGGCACGCCGATCCCGGGCAATCGCATGGTGGTCGAGCGCACCAGCGCGCGCTGGCGCAGCGAAGGATTGCCTTCTACCCAGGGTGCCCTGCTTTAGGAGCGCGGCGGATGTGTTGGTGTGGACGGCTTCTCATCCCAACGGTTTAATGATGCTCAGCGTCAATCGACCAGTCGAGAGGAGAACAACATGGCCACCCCAGTGCGTATTGGCATGGACACGGCTAAGTCCGTGTTCCAGCTCCACGGAGTAGATGAGAACGAGGTTGTAGTTCTGCGGCGCCAGCTCCGGCGCGCCGAAATGATCCGTTACTTTGAGAAGCTTCCGCCCGCCCTTGTCGCCATCGAGTCTTGCGGCGGGTCCCATTATTGGGCTCGCCTCCTGGAGTCTTTCGGCCACAAGGTGAAGCTGATCCCGCCACAGTACGTGAAGCCCTACGTCAAGCGCGGCAAAAACGACGCGGCCGACGCCGAAGCGCTCTGCGAGGCCGTTACCAGGCCGACGATGCGCTTTGTGCCTGTGAAGTCCGAGGATCGTCAGGCGGCCTGCATGCTGATGACCGTGCGAGAGCGCCTGGTTATGGTGAAGTCTCAGCTGAGCAACGCTTTCCGAAGCTATGCGGCGGAGTTCGGGATCGTGGGCCCGTCCGGCCGGCAGAACGTCAACGGCCTGATCGCTCGCGTCCTCGAAGATGACACGCTGCCGGAGCTGGCCCGCGAGCTGTTTCACTTCCAAGCCAAGGAGTACGCTGCGGTCGAGGCGCGCCTAGCGGAGATCGACGCGAAGCTCATGAAGTGGCACCGCGCCGACGAACTGAGCCGGCGCATCGCGACCATTCCCGGAGTTGGCCCTATCGGCTCGACGATGCTGAGCATGAAAGCACCGCCAGCAGAGGCCTTTGGCTCAGGACGTGACTTCGCAGCCTGGCTGGGTCTTACCCCGCGAGACCATTCGACAGGCGGTCGATCAAGGCTCGGCGGAATCACCAAGGCCGGAGATCCATCGATCCGATCGACGCTCATTGTCGGGGCAACAGCGCTGCTGCGGCACGTGCGTCTAGGGCATACGAAGCCATCGCCATGGCTGGCTAAGCTCATTGAGCGGAAGCCGCCGAAGCTTGTCGCGGTGGCGCTGGCCAACAAGTTTGCCAGGATCGCTTGGCGGCTGATGGTATCGGGCGGAATTTACACCCGACCCTCAGAGCTGTCGCCGACCTGATCTGAAACCGGCGCCCGGAAGCCCGCGAGGCTGCACCCGGATCGCCCACGAGACTTGCACGAACGAACAGATGGAAACGACCTATCGGTCGGTACGCGCGACATTCCGAAGATTGCACTGACATTCCCGATGTCGCCAGTGTGTTTGGAGCGCGCGTAGCGAACACCATCTTGGCCAGCGAGGTTTCCTCGCGCAAAAAGGCCGGACATCTGATAGCAAGCGATTAGGTCAGACAGTCTGTGCGTTCACTGCAAGCGGGGGGCCGTCCACATCTGCAATCTCTACACCGAGCGGCTCGGCGCCGACGCGGTCGCGGCCCATTTCGGCGTCGCCAATCCGCTGCGCGCGAACAGCGCGGGTGAAGTCTATCCGGGCTATACCGGCATGGTGGTGCGCGAGGAGGGCGGCGCGCGTGTCATGCAGTCGATGACCTGGGGCTTCCCCCTGCGCCTCAAGGGCATGAAGCCGGACTCCAAGCCGAGGCCGGTCAACAACATCGCCGACCTGCGCAAGCCGATGTGGGCAGGGCTTGCGGGCAAGCCGCAAGGCCGCTGCCTCATCCCGCTCACCGCGTTCGCGGAAGCCGAGGGCGCGAAGGGCGCAAAGACCCGGACCTGGTTCTCGCTCGTGGGGCACGCGATGTTCGCCTGGGGCGGTCTGTGGCGAGACAGCGCCGAATGGGGGCCGGTCTATTCCGGCGCGATGACCGACTGCAACGATGCGATCCGTCCGATTCACGATCGCATGCCGGTGCTGCTGCTGCCGGACGAATATGATCGCTGGCTCAATGGCAGCCTTGAGGATCTCGTCGCATTGCAGCAGCGCTGCTTTCCCGATGAATTGATCGCCATCACGCGGACCAGCGAGCGGTGGAACGCGCCGCGCGCGGCTGGCGGTGCCGGCCCGCTCTTCGCCTAGGATTTCATGCTGCTCTTCGCGCTGGCCGCCGCTGCCCAACCATCGTTCGTCTGCAACGCCGTCTCCGTCTGGGACGGCGATGGGCCGATCACCTGTGCCGACGGAACCAAAATCAGGCTGGCCGGCATCGCCACGCGCGAGATCGACAATCGCTGCCGGCGCGGCCAGCCCTGCCCACGGCCGTCGGGCGCCGCGGCCCGCGATCATCTCGTCAGCTTGCTCGGCGGCGCCCGCGGCCGGACCCGGCACGGAGCGATCCGGATCGGGCCGGTGCCACTGCGCTGCGCGCCTGTCGGGACCAGCTATGGCCGCACCGTCGCCTGGTGTCGCCGCGGCACGCTCGATCTGTCCTGCGCGATGGTTCGCGGCGGCTATGCGCTGCGCTGGCCGCGCTATGGCGGCCGTCAGGTGTGCGCGCAGCCCCGATAGGCCGCCGCCGGCTCCGCCGGTTTTCAGCGCAACGACGCGCTGGATGACGAGGCGTCCGGCGAACGGGCGCGATCCCCGCCTGATGCGGCGGTGGCACCGGTGAAATCATCCCGAAAATAGGTCAGTCAGGAGGGGAGGTGGGAGCGCACCGAACATCAGGGTACAGCGCGGAGCAGCCTCATGTCCGACGGCGACTTTTTCGAGCCCGAGCTTGGCCGGATGCGCGCGCTGGGAGACGGCCGCCTCCGCTTCCGCAACCGCGTCCTCGCCGCGAGCAACCTTGCCCGCGGCAGCGGGCGATCCAGCGTGGCGCGCAAGGCGGCGTTCAGTGGCAGCCGGGCGGGGCGGGGCGCCGGCGCCGGCAGGCTGCTGTCGGCGCGCGATCGCCATGCAGCCTTCCGGGCACGTCGGGTCCTGGTCAAGACGCGCCTGGTGAAGCTTGCCGGCAAGGGGGCCGCGGGCGCCGCGGCGCACCTGCGCTACATCCAGCGCGACGGCGTCACCCGCGACGGACAGCCGGGCGCGCTCTATTCAGCCGATGGTGTTGCCGTCGACGGCAAGGCGTTCCTCGCGCGGTCGTCGGGGGACCGGCATCAGTTCCGGCTGATCGTCTCCGCGGAGGACGGCGCCGCCTATGAGGATCTGAAACCTCTGACCCGGCGCCTGATGGCGCAGATGGAGGCGGATCTCGGTACCCGCCTCGACTGGGTGGCGGTCGATCATCACAACACCGGCCATCCGCACACCCACATCATGCTGCGCGGCAAGGACGACCGCGGACACGACCTCGTCATCGCCCGCGATTATCTGTCCCACGGCATTCGCGAGCGCGCCGCCGAACTGGTCGCGCTCGATCTCGGCCCGCGCACGGATCGCGAGATCGAGGACCGCCTGCGCGCCGAGGTGGACCAGGAGCGCTTCACCAGCATCGATCGCTCGCTCGTCGGCCGTGCCGGCGACGACGGGATCGTCACGCCGGGCGGAGACGCTTTCACCGCCAGCGTGCGCACCGGGCGCCTGGTGAAGCTCCAGCATATGGGGCTCGCCGAGCGGCTCGATGCCGGCCGCTGGCGCCTGGCGGAGGATCTGGAGGCGGTGCTGCGGCAGGCGGGCGAGCGCGGCGACATCATTCGCACGATGCAGCGCGCCTATGCGCGCGCGGAGCAGCGGCCCGTCGACATGCAACTCCATCCGGCCGGCGGCGCGGCCGGCCCGGTCGTCGGCCGCGTGATCGAACGCGGTCTCGCCAACGAACATGCCGATCGCCATTATCTGATCGTCGACGGGACGGACGGTCGCTCGCACTATGTCGAGATCGGCAAGGGCGACGGCGTCGATGCGATGCCGTCCGATGCGATCGTCCGGCTGGACCCGCGGGTCGCTGCGGTGCGCGATGTTGACCGGACCGTCGCCGCGGTCGCCGCGGCCAATGGCGGAATCTACGACGCCGACGCGCATCTGCGGCATGATCCGAGCGCCACGCAGGCCTTCGCCGAAACCCATGAGCGCCGCCTCGAGGCGCTGCGGCGGGGTGGGGCGACGGTCGAGCGGCGGCCCGATGGCAAGTGGACGATCGGACCGGATCATCTCGATCAGGCGATCGCCTTCGAGGCCCGGCAGCTGCGCGACCGGCCGGTGGATCTGGAGGTGCTGTCGCATCGTCCGCTCGCCGCATTGCCCGGCGCCAATGCGGCGACGTGGCTCGATCGGGAATTGGCGGCACCTGGCGCCCTCCCGCGCGCCGCCTCCGGCTTCGGCGCGGCGGTGGAGCAGGCGCTCGCGCAGCGACGGCGCTGGTTGCTGGCGCAGGCGCTCGCCGTCGAGGGCGCCGCCGGCTTTCGCGCGGCGCCCGGGGCGCTGGCGGCCCTGCAGGAACGCGAGCTGCGCGACGCCGGCACGAGGATGGCGGCGGAAAGCGGCCGCGCCTATCGCGCGTCCCGTTCCGGCGATCGCATTGCCGGCACCTATCGCGGTGCGGTCGATCTCGCGAGCGGCCGCTTCGCGATCGTCGAGCAGTCGCGCGAGTTCACGCTGGTGCCATGGCGCCCGGTGCTGGAGCGGCAGCTTGGCAAGCCTGTCTCGGGCCTGATGCGCGACGGCGGCATCAACTGGACATTGGGCAAGGGGAGGCCGGGACCGACGATCAGCTAGGCGTCCCCGCATAGTAGCGGCGTCCACACCGGCGCGGTGGATCGTCGCGCCGCGAACTGCCGTGGATTGCCGCGAGAGCGAAGTCGCCTGACCGCGGCGATTGAGAGACTGTCCGAACCTGAAGGCCGGCGCCAGCGCGCTGCGCCCCAAGGGACCTCGACCATGACACCGACCAAGCTGCTGATCGGCCAGATCCTGGTCGTCTTCGCGATCGTGATCCTCGGCGTCTGGGCCGCGACCCAGTGGGCAGCGGCGATGCTCGCCCACCAGCCGCAACTCGGCAGCCCCTGGTTCCATGTCGGCGGCCTGCGCGTCTATCAGCCGCTCGCGCTGTTCGGGTGGTGGTATCATTTCGACGCCTATGCGCCGGACGTCTTCGACAAGGCGGGCACGCTCGCCGCGGCAAGCGGCTTCCTCGGCTGCGGCGCGGCGATCTTCGGCTCGGTCTGGCGGGCGCGCCAGTCCAGCCATGTCACCACCTATGGGTCGGCGCGCTGGGCGACCGCGGCCGAGATCGCTGCGGCTGGCCTGCATGGCGATGCCGGCGTCTTCCTCGGTCGGCTGGGACGACGCTATTTGCGGCATGACGGCCCCGAGCATGTCATGGCATTTGCCCCGACGCGCAGCGGCAAGGGCGTCGGCCTCGTCGTGCCGAGCCTGCTCGGCTGGAACGGCTCGGTCGTCGTCCATGACATCAAGGGCGAGAACTGGCAGCTGACCGCCGGCTGGCGCCAGCGTTTCTCGCACTGCCTGCTGTTCAATCCGACCGATCCGCGCTCGGCGCGCTACAATCCGCTACTCGAAGTCAGGCGCGGCGCCAACGAGGTGCGCGACGTCCAGAACATCGCCGACATCCTCGTCGATCCCGAAGGTGCGCTCGAACGCCGCAACCATTGGGAGAAGACCAGCCACGCATTGCTCGTCGGCGCCATCCTTCACATCCTCTACGCCGAGGACGACAAGACGCTGGCGCGCGTCGCGACCTTCCTGTCGGACCCGCAGCGCAGCTTCACCGAGACGCTCGGCCGGATGATGACGACCAACCATCTCGGCACCGCCGAGGCGCCGCTGGTCCACCCGGTCGTCGCCTCGGCCGCGCGCGAGGTGCTCAACAAGTCGGCCAACGAACGCTCGGGCGTGCTTTCGACGGCGATGTCGTTCCTTGGCCTCTATCGCGATCCGACCGTCGCCCGCGTCACCGCGTCCTGCGACTGGCGGATCGCCGACCTCGTCGATGCCAGGCATCCGGTGTCGCTCTATCTCGTCATCCCGCCTTCGGACATCTCGCGCACCAAGCCGCTCGTCCGCATGATCCTCAACCAGATCGGCCGGCGCCTGACCGAGAGCCTCGACGGCGCCGGCCGGCCGGCCGGCCGCCACCCGCTGCTGATGATGCTCGACGAGTTTCCAGCACTCGGTCGTCTCGAATTCTTCGAGACCGCGCTCGCCTTCATGGCGGGCTACGGCATCCGCGCCTTCCTGATCGCTCAGTCGCTCAACCAGATCGACAAGGCCTATGGCGAGCACAATGCGATCCTCGACAATTGCCACGTCCGGGTAGCCTTCGCGGCGAACGACGATCGCACCGCCAAGCGCATCTCGGATGCCCTGGGCACCGCGACCGAGCAGCGCTCGATGCGCAACTATGCCGGTCATCGCCTCGCACCCTGGCTCGCCCATGTCATGGTCAGCCGCCAGGAGACCGCGCGGCCGCTGCTGACACCCGGCGAGGTCATGCAGCTGCCCGCAAAGGATGAGCTCGTGCTGGTGTCGGGCCTCGCACCGATCCGCGCCGCCAAGCTGCGCTATTATGAGGACGCCAATTTCCGCGGCCGGGTGCTCCCGCCGCCGGTGCTCGGCGATGGCGCCTATGCCGATCGCCCGGAACCCCGTGCCGATGACTGGGCGGGCCGCGCGGCCGGCCACGATGCCCGGCTCGATGCTGTGGCCGACGCCGATGGCGACGCGGCGGACGGCGGGCAGGAACAGCAGCGTCACCCCACGATCGGAGAAGACGCTGCGCCGCCGTCGCTCGAGCCGGTGCCGGATCCAGCGATGGCCGATGACGATGATGCCCAGGCGACTGACCAGCGCGCGATGGACCGGGTCCGCGGCCTCAGTGCGATCGCGCGCGGCCATGCGCTCAACCAGGGCGACGACCAGCACCTCCTTCCGGGACTTTGAACCATGAAATTCCGCCAGAACCTCTATCTCGACCGCAGCGTCGCCGACGCGCTCGATGCGCTCGCGGCCAGGCCGGGCGCGAACAAGTCGCGGATCGTCAACGATGCACTCGCTGCCTATCTCGCCAATCGCGCCGCCAGCCAGATCGACGATCAGCTGCGCCTGCGCCTCGATCGGCTGTCGCGCGAGCATGAGGCGATCCGGCGCGATCTCGAGGTGCTGCTCGAAAGCCTGTCGCTGTTCATCCAGCACCAATTGACGGTGGGCGCGCCGCTGCCCGACAATGATCCCGCGGCGGTCGCGATCGGCCGCGATCGGTTCGAGAAGTTCATCAACCGCGTCGGGCGCCAGATCGCCGCCGGCCGATCGACCCTCGCGCCGCAGGCCGCGGAGGGCGGGCGATGAGCGGCGCGGTTTCGGACGAGCGTCGTCGCGCGATGTTGCGCACCGCGATGGGGCCGACGATCGCCGCCGCGCTCGCCGACCCGCATGTCATCGAGATCATGGTGAACCCCGACGGCGTACTCCGGCTCGACCGGCTGGGGGATGGCCGCATCGACACCGGCACGCGCTACGACCCGGCACAGGTCGAGCGGATCATCAGGCTGGTCGCCAGCCAGGCGCGCACCGAGGTCCACATCGATCGCCCGATCGTCTCGGCGGAGCTGCCCGCGCATGGGGCGGGGGCCGGCGAGCGGTTCGAAGGACTGCTGCCGCCGGTTGCGCTGGGGCCGTGCTTCTCGATCCGCAAGCCGGCGGCGCGGGTCTATGGCCTCGAGGACTATGTCCGCGACGGCATCATGCCCGCGGCGATGGCCGAGCGGCTGCGCCGTGCGGTCACGGCGCGGCAGAACATTCTCGTCGCCGGCGGCACCAGTTCGGGCAAGACGACCTTGACCAACGCGCTGCTCGCCGAAATGGCGGACTGCGGCGAGCGCATCATCCTCATCGAGGATACGCGCGAGCTGCAGTGCGCCGCGCCCGACACCGTCGCGCTGCGCACCCGGCCCGGCTTCGTTTCGATGGCCGACCTCGTGCGCTCGACGCTGCGCCTCAGGCCGGACCGGATCATCGTCGGCGAGGTGCGCGGGCCCGAGGCGCTCGACATGCTCAAGGCCTGGAACACGGGACACCCCGGCGGCGTCGCGACCGTCCACGCCAACAGCGCCCGGTCGGCGCTCTACCGCATCGAGCAGCTGGTCCAGGAAGCGACATCCGCGGTGCCGCGCCGGCTGATCGTCGAGGCGATCGACCTCATCGTCTTCATATCGGGCCGCGGCACCGCCCGGCGCATCGAGACGCTGATGCGCACCGCCGGCGTCGACGCCCAGGGCGACTACCGCCTCATCGACATCACCACCACGCAAGGAGATTGAGCCATGGCATCGTCCATCATCCGCCGCCGCGACCGCCTGTCCGGCATCGCTTTCCTGTCCGTGCTGCTGCTCCCGGCGGTCGCCAGCGCCGCCGGCTCGGGCATGCCCTGGGAAGAGCCGCTGCAGCAGGTGCTGGAATCTGTACAGGGGCCGGTCGCCAAGATCGTCGCGGTGATCATCATCATCACCACTGGCCTCACCCTTGCTTTCGGCGAGACCGCGGGCGGGTTCCGGCGCCTGATCCAGATCGTCTTCGGCCTCTCGATCGCCTTTGCCGCGTCCTCCTTCTTCCTCAGCTTCTTCAGCTTCGGCGGCGGGGCGCTGGTCGGATGAGCGGCGAGGGCGGCGTCGCCGGCTTCGAGGCCTCCATCCACCGGGCGCTGTGCGAGCCGATCCTGCTCGGCGGCGCCCCGCGCGGCGTCGCGATCGTCAACGGCACATTGGCGGCTGCCCTCGGCCTCGGCCTGCAGCAGGTCGTCGCCGGCATCCTGGTCTGGGCGATCGGCCACTCGCTGGCGGTGTTCGCGGCGAAGCGTGATCCGATGTTCGCACCCGTGTTCGCGCGCCACCTGCGCCACAAGGCGGTGCTGGCATGCTGAACCTCAGGGAATATCGCAGCCGGTCCGACCGGCTTGCCGACCATCTGCCCTGGGCGGCGCTTGTCGCGCCCGGCGTCATCCTCAACAAGGATGGCAGCTTCCAGCGCAGCTTCGCCTTCCGCGGCCCCGATCTCGAAAGCGCGACCGAGGCGGAGCTGGTCGCAGTCTGCGCCCGCATGAACAATGTGCTGAAGCGCTTCGGCAGCGGCTGGGCGATGTTCTTCGATGCCGAGCGGCGCGAGGCGCTCGACTATCCCGACAGCCGCTTCCCCGATCCGATCTCCTGGCTGGTCGAGGCCGAGCGGCGTGCGGCGTTCGAGAATGCCGGCCAGCACTATGAGAGTCACTTCCACCTGACGCTGACCTTCATGCCGCCGCCCGACCAGGGCGACGCCGCCGGCCGGCTGCTGGTCGATCGCGGCGACGCCGCGCCCGGCCGCGACTGGCGCAAGGCACTCGCCGGGTTCGTCGCCGAGACCGATCGCGCGCTCGACCTGATGGCCGAGTTCATGCCCGAGATCGCGCCGCTGGGCGATGCGCAACTGCTCGCCTATCTCCATGCTACCGTCTCGCGCAGCGCCCATCCGGTCGCTGTCCCCGAGACGCCGATGTATCTCGATGCGCTGCTCGCCGACACGCCGCTGGCCGGCGGGCTCGAACCACGCCTCGGCGACGCGCATCTGCGCACCGTCAGCCTGCTCGGCTTCCCCAATCTCAGCCGGCCGGGGATCCTCGACGCACTCAACCATCAGGACTTTCCCTATCGCTGGGTCACGCGCTTCATCGCGCTCGACAAGGCCGAGGCCACCCGGACATTGACCCGGCTGCGCCGGCAGTGGTTCAACAAGCGCAAGTCGGTCAGCGCGATGCTGCGCGAAGTGCTGTACAACCAGCCGGCGCAGCTTCTCGACAGCGATGCCGACAACAAGGTGGTCGATGCCGACGTCGCGCTGCAGGCGCTCGGCGGCGATCATGTCGCGTTCGGCTATCTCACCACCACCGTGACGGTGTCGGGCCCCGACGCCGCGGTGGCCGATGCCCGACTGCGCGCGGTCGAGCGCATCGTCAACGGCCTGGGCTTCACCTGCATCCGCGAAGGCGTGAATGCGGTCGAGGCGTGGCTGTCGAGCCTGCCGGGCCACGTCTATGCCAATGTCCGGCAGCCGCTCGTCCACACCCTCAACCTCGCGCACCTGATGCCATTGTCGGGAATTTGGGCGGGGCCCACGCACAACGCCCATCTCGGCGGCCCCCCGCTGTTCCATGCCCAGACCAGCGGCACGACACCGTTCCGCTTCTCGACGCATGTCGGCGATGTCGGCCACATGTTGATCGCGGGACCGACGGGCGCCGGCAAATCGGTGCTGCTCGCTTTGCTGCAGTTGCAGTTCCGGCGCTACCCGAACGCCCAGATCTACGTGTTCGACAAGGGCCTTTCGGCGCGGGCCGCGGTGCTCGCGATGGCTGGCACGCACCATGTGCTGGGCCTGGGTGACGCCGGGGACGCGGCGGCGCCGGTCGCGTTCCAGCCGCTGCGCCACATCGACCGGCCGGACGAACGCGCGTGGGCGGCCGACTGGCTGGCGGCCCTCCTCGAGCATGAGAAGCTCTTGGTCACGCCGCTGGTCAAGGAGGCTCTCTGGTCGGCGCTGGCGAGCCTTGCGAGCGCGCCGGTCGAGGAGCGGACGCTGACCGGCTTGTCGCTGCTGCTGCAGTCGCAGCCGCTGCGGTCTGCGCTCGCGCCCTACACGATCGACGGCCCGTTCGGCCGGCTGCTCGACGCTGCCGAGGACGATCTGGCGCTTGGCGACCTGCAATGCTTCGAGACCGAAGGCCTGATGGCGCATGCCGGCGTCGTCGCCCCGGTGCTGACCTATCTGTTCCATCGGCTCGAGGCGCGCTTCACCGGGCGGCCGACGTTGCTCGTCCTCGATGAGGCGTGGATCTTCCTCGACCATCCGCTGTTCGCCGCGCGCATTCGCGAATGGCTCAAGACGCTGCGCAAGAAGAATGTCGCCGTCGTCTTCGCCACCCAGTCGCTCGCCGACATCACGGGATCGACGATCGCACCCGCGATCATCGAAAGCTGCCCGCAGCGCGTGCTGCTGCCCAACGAACGGGCGATCGAGCCGCAGGGGCGGGCCGCCTATGAGCGCTTCGGGCTCAACCAGCGCCAGATCGAACTGATCAGCCGGGCGACGCCCAAGCGCCATTATTATCTGCAGTCGAGCCGCGGCAACCGTCTGTTCGAGCTCGGGCTCGATCCGGTCGCGCTGGCGCTGTGCGGCGCTTCCGATCCGGCAACCCAGCAGCGCATCGATGCCCTGCTTGCCGACGGCGGCCTTGCGGATTTCGGCGGGCGCTTCCTCGAGCATGCCGGGCTCGGCTGGGCGCGCGCCGTCCTCGCATCCTTCCCTGTCCCAATCCCGCAGCCCCAAGGAGACGATCGATGAACAAGCGGCTCATGTCCTGCCTTCTCACCGCCGGCGCCATCATGTCGGGCGCCTGCGCGTTCATCGCGCAGTCGCCACCGGCGCAGGCGCTGCCGGTGTTCGACAGCGCCAACTATGCCCAGAACCTGCTGACCGCGGCGCGGACGCTCCAGCAGATCAACCAGCAGATCCAGTCGCTGCAGAACGAGGCAGCGATGATCGCCAACATGGATCGCAACCTCGAGCGGATCGACTTTCCGCAGCTCGACCAGATTACCCAAAGCCTCGTCGCCATCGATCGGCTGATGCGCGAGGCCCGCGGCATCGACTTCGATCTCGACCAGCTCGAGACGCGGTTCCGGGCGATGTTTCCCGGCTCCTTCGACGCTGCCCTGCGCACCGATGATCGGGTCAGGGAGGCCCGCCAGCGCCTCGACACTGCAATGAGCGGCTACCGTCACGCGATGACGGTGCAGGCGCAAGTCGTCGAGGATGTGCGCGCCGATGCCCAGGCGCTCGCCGACATCGTCGGCGCCAGCCAGAACGCTAGCGGTTCGTTGCAGGCAGCCCAGGCGACCAACCAGCTGCTTGCACTGACGGCCAAGCAGCAGCTGCAGCTGCAGCAGATGATGGCCGCGCAATACCGCTCCGAGACATTGGACCGCGCGCGGCGGACGCAGGCCGAGCGGGAAGCCAAGGACGCGACCACACGCTTCCTCGGCGACGGCCGCGCCTACACGCCGCGCTGACTCCCTTTCGGCGGCAGTGCGCCCTTCCTGCCGTCGAAGCCGCCGGGCTCCAGCGCTCCCCCTCGGAGCCCGGCGGCACCCCTCATCTTCCAAGGATCGACCGGTCATGGACGACCTAAGCGTCATCGACACCTTCATGGACGCGTTCATCCGCTACATCGACAGCGGCTTCGGACTGCTCGGTGGCGATGTCGCCTTCCTGACCAGCGTCCTGATCGGCATCGACATCACGCTCGCCGGCTTGTTCTGGGCTTTGGGCGGCGAGGACGATGTGATCGCGCGGCTGCTGCGCAAGATCCTCCATGTCGGCGCCTTCGCCTTCATCATCAACAGCTTCTCGATGCTCGCCGATATCATCTTCCGGTCCTTCGCCGGGCTCGGCCTCATCGCCGGCGGGGGGATGATCTCCGCCGACGATCTGCTGAAGCCCGGCCATCTCGCCGGCGTCGGGTTCGAGGCTGCGTCGCCGCTGCTGGTCCAGGCGGGCGACCTGATGGGCTTTGCGAGCTTCTTCGACAATTTCCTGATGATCATCATCCTGCTGCTGGCCTGGCTGGTGGTGATCGTCGCCTTCTTCGTGCTCGCGATCCAGCTGCTGGTGACGATCCTCGAATTCAAGCTGACCACGCTCGCCGGCTTCGTGCTGGTGCCCTTCGCGCTGTGGAACCGGACGAGCTTCCTCGCAGAACGCGTGCTCGGCAATGTCGTCAGCGCTGGGATCAAGGTCATGGTGCTCGCGGTCATCGTTGGGATCGGCTCGGGCTTCTTTGCCGACTTCATCGGCGCGCTTCATGGCCGCGAGCCCGACCTCGAGCAGGCGGTCAGCCTGATGCTCGCGAGCGGTGCGTTGCTCGGGCTGGGGCTGTTCGGACCAGGCATCGCGTCCGGGCTGGTCGGGGGCGCGCCGCAGCTCGGCGCGGGGGCCGTTGTCAGCACCGCGGTGGGGGCCGCCAGCATGCTCGCCGTCGGCGGCGGCGCCGCCCTGGGCGCTGCCCGGCTGGCGGGGGCTGGCGCGCTCGGCGCGGTGCGCTCGGGGACAGCGATGGGCTCTGCGGCGAGCACGGCGTTCAAGCTGGATCGCGAGGCCGGCGGCTCCGGCATCGGCGGCGTCGCCGCTGCGGCCAAGGGCGCGCTCGGCCAGCGTGTCGGCGGCGCGCTCGGCCTGTCGCGCGCGGCCGAGCAGGGGCGGACCGCGGCCTGGTCGGCGCTGACCGGACATCAAGGCGCTGAAGCCGCACCCGGCGTCGGCAGCGCGGAAGCGCCACCGCCATGGGCGCGGCGGATCCAGAGTGCGCAGCAGGCGCGCCAGCATCGCCAGGCCGCCCTTCAGGCTCTGCGCGAAGGTGATCGCGGCGGTGCCGCCGCCATTCCGGACATCAGTGAAAAGGACGAATGATGCGCTTCAAACGAGCAACGCAACGCTACGGTCGCGCGCCGGAGGTGGAGACGCCGCACCAGCGGGCCGGACAGGTTTGGGACGAACGGATCGGCTCCGCGCGCGCCCAGGCCGCGAACTGGCGCCTGATGGCCTTTGGCGGCCTTGCGATCACAGCCGGCCTGTCCGCGGCTCTGATCTGGCAATCGCTGCAGAGCCGGATCGTGCCTTATGTCGTCGAAGTCGACCGGCTGGGCGAAGCCCGCGCGGTGGCGCCGGCGGAGCTCGACTATCGCCCGACCGACCCCCAGATCGCATGGCACCTCGGCCAGTTCGTCTCTCACATCCGGACGATCTCGCTCGATCCCGTGCTGATGCGCGAGCGATGGCTGTCGGCCTACGACTTCGTGACGGACCGCGGATCGATCTTTCTCGGTGAATATGCACGCAGCGCAAAGCCGTTCGAGCAGGTCGGCACCCGCAGCGTCTCGGTGCAGGTCACGAGCGTCGTCCGCGCCTCGGACCGGTCGTTCCAAGTGAAGTGGACCGAGACGCTCTTCGAGCGCGGCAGCCTGGTCTCGACCTCGCGCTGGACGGCGATCCTGACGATTGTCTCCAGGCCGCCGCGATCCGCCGACATTCTGCGGCGCAATCCGCTTGGCCTCTATGTCGATGCGATCGACTGGAGCCGCGAGCTTGACGGGGCAGGCGTTGCGGATCGCCCGCCTGCAGCACGCGATGATGAAACAGCTGATTCCGAACCCCAGGCCGACATGATGGAGAACGCGCAATGATCTCGAAGATGCAGATACCGGTCGCGTGTGCGCTGGTCGTGACAGCCGCCATCTCGCCGCCGGCAAGGGCCGACGACACGAAGGTCGTGCCGCCGTCGGCGCAGCAAGAGAACAGCCATCCGCCAGATGCGCCGGTGGCGCAGGTACTCAAGGGACCGGTCGGCGGCGCCGAGGGGGACAGATCGCCCTTCGACACGGACATTGCACAAGCGGATGCCGCATCGTTGCGCCGGCCGACGCGTCAGGCCTATCTCAACGCGATCCAGACCTATGCCTTTGCCGAAGGCGCCCGCTATTACTTGGCCACCGCACCCGAACGGGTTTCCGATGTCGCGCTTCAACCCGGGGAGAGCGTTATCGCGGTCGCGTCCGGCGATACCGCGCGCTGGACGATCGGCGATACATCGAGCGGGGCAGGGCCGACCCGCCGCTCGCATATCCTGGTCAAGCCGCAAGCCAGTGGTCTCGGCACGAACCTCGTCATCACCACCGACCGGCGCGTGTATCATTTGGAGCTGGACAGTCGGACGCAACAATCAATGGCTGGCATCGCCTGGACCTACCCCAAGGATGGTCTTCTTGCCGTCGCAGTGGAACAAGAGCGACCGGTTGCGGCGGCGGACGTGTCCCCCGCCTTGGACATCGCCCGTCTGCGCTTCGACTATCGCATTACGGGCGACAAGGTCGCCTGGCGACCGCTGCGCGCATTCGACGATGGCCGGCAGACCTTTATCGAGTTCCCGGCATCGATGCTGGTCGACGAAGCGCCACCCTTGTTCGTGCTGGATGCGAAGGCCTCGCCGCAACTGGTCAATTACCGGGTGTCGGGCCGCTGGTACATCGTTGACCGCCTGTTCGACTTTGCCGAACTGCGTATCGGGCAAAAGCCGCAGCGGGTCGTACGCATTGTGCGCACCGGCCATGAGGTTCGCGGGAAGGGCGGGCGGTGAGCGAGGTCGCCGCGAATACTTCGCCGGCCACCCCGAAGGTGGATCCTGAAACGCTGGTCCTGCGCGGTGCGCCTGCGCGTACCGTACGATTTCGAAAGGGCGTCATCATCGGGCTTGCTGCGCTTGGATCGACGACACTTGCAGGTGTCGCGTGGCTTGCTTTGCAGCCAGCGACCATCGGCCTGGCGTCCCGTTCCGATGATGAGCAGCAGCGCGGCCGGGATGCAGCCGCGGACGTTCTCGCCGATGCGCCCGGCACATATGGCGATGTCCCCCGTCTCGGCCCGCCGCTGCCCGGAGACTTGGGGCGGCCCATTGTCGCGCGCCAGCGCAAACGCGCGGACGAAGGGGTTGCACCAGCCGGCGACGCAGCCGCTCAGGCGGCGGAAGCAGAGCGCCAGCGCCGACTGGCGGATGAACGGGCAGCGCGCGCGTCGGCTTTGCTCGTCGGTCTCAAGCAGACCGCCGAACCGAGAGCGGCCGAGGCTGGCAGCGCGGCTTCAAGCGCCGCTGAGCCGGAAGTTGCCGACCTTCGATCTGCGGCGGCCGGCAAGGTCGCGTTTCTCGAACGCCGGTATGACGGCGGCGACGTCAATCCGCATATGCTCCTCCCGCCAGCCTCTGCAGATATGCTCAGTGCGGGAACGGTCATCGCCGCCAGCCTGATGACCGGACTGAATTCCGATGTGCCGGGCATCGTCATCGCGCAGGTCACGCAGAATACCTATGACAGTGCGACCGGTCGTCGCCTTCTCGTGCCCCAAGGCAGCCGCCTGATCGGCAAATATGACAGCGACGTCTCCTTCGGTCAGGAGCGCGCGCTGATCGTCTGGCAGCGGTTGATGTTTCCCGATGGCTCATCGGTCCGCATCGACAATGCGCCGGCGAGCGACATGGCCGGTTATGCCGGGCTGGCAGATCGGCTTGACCGCCATGGCGGGCAATTGCTCAAGGGCGTCGCCTTGTCGACGCTGCTTGGCGTCGGAACCGAACTGAGCATTGACGGAGACGATGATCTCGTGAGCGCCGTTCGCCGGTCGGCGCAGCAGGGTGCGGCGAGGGCGGGAGATCAACTCGTTGGACGATCACTCGATATCCCGCCGACCATCCGGGTGCGACCAGGCTGGCCGCTGACCGTCATTGTCCATGCCGATCTTGTGCTGAGGCCGTGGCGCGCGGACAGGGCGATGTAATGGCGGACCTCAAACTGCCCAAATTGCCCGATCGGACTCCACGAAAGCTGGTTCTGCAGATCATGCCTGAACTCCATGATCGGCTGGACGCCTATGCCCGCCTATACTGCGAGCGATACGGGCGCGAAGAACCAGTCGCCGAGTTGATTCCGTTCATGCTCGCGGCCTTTCTTGATGCGGATCGAGAATTTCAGCGGAGAAAGATGTAGGGATTACGGGCGTTCCGAGTGCGCTCAACAGCGCAATGGTCACCAGCAATGGCGATGAGCAAGCTGTGAAGGCCTGGAGCCGCATGTGTTTGGGAAGGGCGCAAATCTGTTCTTCGAAGTGGGCGTGGCCCGCGACGCTTGAAAGTGAGCATTGTCGCCGCCCTTGCGGCAGCGAGGACGTCCCCATTGTGCCCGGCTCGGCCACCTTTAGCTGCATCCGCTCACCTGTTCGCAAAAGATGTGCGCCCGGCCCGGTGGGGATCAGCATGGTCAATGAGCACGATGGTGTCCGCGCCAGACCGAAAGCCGTACTGACAGGTGTGGATGTCACGATGCAGCGCCGCGCTAAGACGTGGAGTCCGATCCGGCTGTCAGCACTGCTCCATCGGTCGAGCGACCCAGCCGGAAGGCGCGATAGCCGTCGGCGGCGGCGGCGCGGCAATGTTCGAGATACAGCGGCCAGTTCAGATAGGACATGAACACGCGTGGCTTTCCCGCAATGTTCGCGCCCCAGTACCAGGACTCGGTCGTCATGTAGAGCGTACGCGCAACAAGCGCGTTCACCTCGTTTCGCCACATGTTCTGAGCCTCCTGCGTTGCCTCCAGGAAGGCGAAGCCGTTCGATTCCAGATGGCCGATGCAGTCGGTGATCCACTCCACATTGACTTCGATCTGGCGCATCGCATTGGCGGTCGCGCCCGGGCTGAGCGGTCCCTCGATCAGAAAGAGGTTGGGAAAGCCTGCCACGGCCATGCCGAGGAAGGTCAGCGGCCCGTCGGCCCACGCGTCGCGCAGCTGGACGTCATCACGTCCGACGATATCGATGCGTGCCAGCGTGCCGGTCATCGCGTCGAAGCCCGTCGCGCAGACGAGGCTGTCGACGTCATAGGTTCCCGCCGTCGTGGCCACTCCGGTGGCTGTGATCGAGACGAGCGGCGTCGTCCTGAGATCAACCAGCTCGACATTGGGGCGATTGAAGGCTTCGTAATAGCCATCCTCTAGGCAGATCCGTCGCGCACCCACCGGATATTGCGGACAGAGCGCTGCAGCCGTGGCCGGATTCCTGACGATGCTGCGGATCTTGCGGCGGATGAAATCGGCAGCCGTGTCGCTCGCCGCGGCGTCGACATTGAGGTCGTTGAACAGCGTGACGAAGTGGACGCCACCGCGTTCCCATGCCCGCTCGTAGATGGCATCGCGCTCCTCGGCGGCGAACTCCAGCGCCGAGCGGTCCGTGACGGTGTCCGGCCGAAATATCGCGCCATGGCTGTGCAGGCAATCGTGCCGGAATGCGGGGTAGCGGCTCTTGACCTCCTGCGCTTCCACGGCTCCGAGCGGCCGGTTCCGAGACGGTACCGCGTAGGCTGGGGTACGCTGGAACACGACGACCTTTGCTGCCTCCTTCGCGATCTCGGGAATGAGCTGGATGCCCGACGACCCGGTTCCGAAGACCCCGACCGTCGTGCCGGACAGGTCAACGCCACCGCGGGGCCAAGCCCCCGTGTGAAGGATGCGGCCGCCGAAGTCGCCGAGGCCGGGCAGATCGGGAAGGACGGGCGTGGAGAGCATCCCGGTCGCCATGATGCAATATCTGGCGAAGACGGTCTCGCCCCGATCCGTCTCGATCGTCCAGCGGGCGAGGGCCTCGTCGAAGCGAGCGGACGTCACACGGGTACCGAGGCGGATATGCCTGAGCAGGTCGAAACGTTCGGCCACGTGGCGTGCATAGCGCTGGATATCGTCCGCACCGCTGTATCGCTCGGGCCAGTCCCACTCCTGCTCCAGCGCATGATCGAAGCTGAACGAATATTCGATGCTCTCGAGATCGCAGCGCGCGCCTGGATAGGTGTTCCAGTACCAGGTGCCGCCGACATCATCGCCGGCCTCGAACGCCACGACGGAACGACCCTGCCGCAGCAGACGATAGAGCGAATAAAGCCCGCCGAAGCCACCGCCCACGACGACGACATCATAACGCTCGGCCGGCGCAGAGGCCTTTCCGGTTTGCATGTTCATCCTGTCTCGATTTCGGCTTCCGCTCGCGGAAGCGAGCATCGGCGCCTGTTCTGCCGGGAGAGTAGAGTGGCCGACGGGCGCAGTCCTTGCCCGAAGGGATGAGTCAGTTTAGCCTTTTCCGCAAAAATGGAGAGGACATGCGCAACTTCCAGCATCTGGCGATGTTCAGGTCGGCGGCGAGGCTCGGCAGCTTTACGGAGGCTGCAGCGGCCGAAAAGGTCTCGGTCGCCGTTGTGTCCCGCGCGATCGCACGCCTTGAGGAAGAACTCGACTGCCGCCTGTTCAATCGCACGACACGGCGGCTGAAATTGACAGCCGCCGGCGAGCTCTTCCTGCAGGAGATCAGCGGTGCCATCGAACGCGTCGAGAACGCGAAGGATCTGCTGCAGGAGCAGATCGGAAGCGCGTCTGGCTCATTGCGCCTCGCGGCGCCCAGCATCTTCGCGCGCCAGTGCCTGGTACCGACCCTGCAGGATTTTCTCGACCTCCATCCGCAGATTTCGATCGACCTCGACCTCAACGACACCGGCGAGGATCCGATCGCCGGCGGCTATGACATCGTCTTCCAGATCGGTGAGGTGGCAAGGACCGGCTATATCAGCCGACGTCTCGGGAGGATGGAGATACTGCTCGCGGCAAGTCCGGCCTATTTTGCGCGCCACGGCGTGCCGACCGAGGTCGAGGCGCTCTCCAGCCACCTCGGTATCGGCGTGAGGGCCTCTGCCGGACGGGGCGTCTTCCCGTGGAATCTCAAGAATATCGCGACGGGCAAACATTATATTCACAAGGTGAAGGCGCGCTTCTATGTGGGCAATCAGGTCGATGTCGCCCTGCCGGCCGCGCTCGAGGGTCTCGGCATCATCGCCGCGGAGGTCAGGACCGTCCTCCCTTATCTGCAGACGGGGCAGTTGAAGGTCGTCCTGCCCGAATATCGCGACATGAGTTCCGGCGAAGTCACTGCGATCTATCCCCACCGTGACCATATTCCCTTCAAGGTCAGGGCCCTGCTTGACTTCTCGATTCACACTGCGCGCAAACGGCTGGTGGTCGAAGGCTTCGACGCCCACGCCTTCGCTGCATGACGACCCGATCTGACCGGCAGCTGCGCCACCGTTTGCGTTGAAACTGTCTTGCGGCTTTGCGGGCTGTGCTGGGCACGCCTGATCTGGCTTGCTTAGGCGTCGGCAAGCACAGGAGAGGCAACAATGGACGGTCGAACGACGCCGCCTACACAGATCCATGGTGAATGCGATCCTCGCTTTGCGGCGGTGGCCGAGGAGTTTCTGCGCAACTTCGTCGAGCGCGGTGAAGTCGGCGCGGCAGTCGCGATATTCCTGCGCGGCGATCCGGTCGTCGATCTCTGGGGCGGGGTCGCAGACCCCGTCGCGGGGTCGCCCTGGCGACGGGACACGCTGGCGCTCGGCTATTCAGCGACGAAGGGTATGGCGGCGACATGTCTCGCCATCCTGATTGATCGCGGCCTGGTCGCGGTGGACGAACCGGTGGCGACCTACTGGCCGGCATTCGCCGCGAACGGCAAGGCAGGCGTGACCGTCGGAATGGCTTTGAGTCATCAGGCGGGCCTTCCGTACTGGGAGATGCCTGTGCCTGACGGCGGCCTGTTCGACTGGAACCTCGTCACTTCCGCGCTCGCGGCGCAGAAACCGGCCTGGGAGCCGGGCATGGGGCATGGCTATCACGGCCTCACAAGCGGCTTCATCTGGGGAGAGATCGTCAGGAGGGTGACGGGGACGACGATCGGCAGCTTCCTTCGAGATGAAGTCGCGCGTCCGCTCGGGGCCGACGTCTGGATCGGGTTGCCCGAGAGCGAACATCAGCGGGTCGCGCAGATGATCCTGCCGGAGCAGGCGCCGGCGCCATCGCAGGACGAGCTGTCGCCAGACGTGCGCGAGCGTCTGCGGCTGCTGAGCAATTGTGGCGGCGCATTCGCCGCCGATACGATCGCGTCGGCCGCCTTTCGTCTGGCTGAGATCCCGGCTGCGGGCGGCATGGTCAGTGCGCGGGGGCTTGCGCGCGTCTATGCGCCACTTTCTCTCGACGGTGAGATCGATGGGGTGCGGATCGTCGACCCAGGCCTTTTGCCGGCGCTGCGCGAGGTGCGATCGGCGAGCAGCCATGATCGCCTGCTCGGCATCGCAACGAGCTTTACGCTCGGCTTTTCCCAGTCCTGGGGCGATCGCGCGCTCGGCCCTGGTTATCAGATGATTATCGGCGAGAAGGCGTTCGGCACGCCGGGGCTCGGCGGCAGCATCGGATTTGCTGATGGAGAGGCCGGACTGTCATTCGCTTATGTCATGAACCGGCTCGGACCGGGGGTGGCGTTGAACGAACGCGGACAGGCCCTCGTCGATGCGGCGTATAATGCGGTTGGCTACAGCTGCGCCCACAGGGGCAGGGCGTTCACCGCTTCGCGTCGCTGAACGGAAAGGGGGCGGGGCCGATCGGCTCCACCCCTCTCGCCCCTTTTCTCGATTTCAGAAGTGGATCGTCAGGGTCGAACCATAGGTGCGCGGCAGACCTGGAATATAGCTGATGAAGCCGAGCGTGTCGTAGCCCGAAGCACCGAGGGCCTTGTACTTCTTGTCGGTGAGGTTGCGCACATAGGCGGCAAGATCGCCGGTGCTGCCAAGGATGCCATTCCATTCGAGCCGAAGATCGACCAGGCCATATGGTACGCTGGTTGCCCGTCGTTCGCCATTGTCGGACCAGTAGATGCGGTCCTGATGATAATATTGCCCGGAGATCGCGATCGTGCCTTGGTCGTCGAGCTGATATTCGTAGCGCGCGTTGGCGCCGAACTGCCATTTCGGCGTGCCTGCAAACGGATTGTCGCTGCCGTCGACCACCCGAGTACCCGATCCGTCAGCATTTGCGGCCACGACGTAGCTGAAGCGCTTGTATTCTGGACGGGTGTAGGCGGCATAGCCGGCGAGGCTGAGGCCGCTGACCGGCCGGATCGAAAGTTCGAGTTCACCGCCGTCGATCTCACCCGCGGCGGCATTGAGGATATAGGATTGCGCGGTCACTTCCCCCGGGAACTGGGCGAAGATCGAACGTTGAATATCCTTATAGTCTTGGTGGTAGACGGAAAGATTGGCGCGCACCGGCATCGCGGCCAGGTTGAAGTCGAGCTTCACGCCGCCTTCGTAGTTGGTGACGATCTCCGGCCTGAACGGGCCGAAGCTGCCCTGCGCGCCGACGCCGGCACGACTGCCGCGCAGATTATATCCCCCGGACCGATAGCCGCGCGACACGTTCGCATAAACCAGAGTGGAGGGCGACGGCTTCCACGAGAGACCCGCAGTCCAGGTCGGCCGCTTGTCCCTGTAGGCCGGCAGCGATGCGAGGCAGTCGGGCAGGGCGGTGCCATTGTTGCAGGCGATCGCTGGGGGAAGCCCGTCATAGCCGATGCTGGGGGGCACCAGCCCCGCCACGCCGGACACATAGGTCCGGGCATCGAGCGTGCGTCGGTCCCAGCTGTAGCGAATGCCGGCCAGCGCGGTAAGCGTTCCTGTCAGCTTGATATCGACCTGTCCGAACAGCGACATCGACCGGTTGGTGGCGCGGCCGCCGCCGGCCTGCGATATGCCGTACCCGCCGATGATCGTCTGCTGGAAGTCGCGTCCCTTCTCGCGGAAGTAATAGCCGCCGATGACGAAGGAAAGCCGGTCGTCGAGGAGCTTCCCCTGAAGCTGCAGTTCCTCGCTGACCTGATGCTCGTTGGCCTGGTTGATCGCGTTGAAGAACGGGACGCCACTGCGTGTCTTGACCGACGAGCCGTCGAACTCGAGGCCGATCAACGTATCGATCTCGCGATATCCGAAGACATTCTTGAGCGTGAGGCCGTCGCCGACGTCCAGCGTTGCGATGTCGGTCACGCCGAACGTCCGGACGCGGTTCGGGTTTGGCGCCAGGTCGCCGGTCATCTCGTAGAAGCCGAGTGCCGCCTGCTCAGCGTTCGCTGCGGCGACCGCGGCGGGGTCCATCGAGGGGAAGGATGAGGCTGCGGGTCCGAGCCCCTGTGAGATCAGCGGAACACCGGTTCCGGAGGTGCGCGTCCGCTGGACCGTGAGATAGTTCTCGAACGCGCCGGCGGTAAACAGCGCACCCAGCCGAAATGCGAAGTTGCGTTCATCGCCGAGCAGGTCTCCGGTCGACACATTGCGGACGAAGCCATCCTTGCGATCCGCCTTCAGTGCCGCGCGAAAACGAAGGCTGTCCGATGCCGGCAGGTTCAGGATCGCGGTCACTTCCCGCTGATCGAAATTGCCCAGGCCCACGGCGACGGAGCCCTCCAGCCGATCGGTCGGGCGGCGCGAGACCACCAGCAGCGCGCCGCCGGTCGTGTTGCGACCGAACAGCGTACCTTGGGGGCCTTTGAGGACCTGCACATTCTCAAGGTCGAGCAGAGACTGGTTCACGCCGTGAACGCGCGCCTGATAGACCTCGTCGACATAGACCCCGACCGAGGGGTCTTGCGTGATCAGCGCCTCTTGCTGGCGCTGCCCGCGGATCTGGAACGCGGGAACCGCGGAGCCGTACGGACCGGGCTGCACCTGAAAGCCGGGGGCCTGGTAACGAATATCCTCGAGCTTGACGACGCCGCGTTCGGCGAGCTGCTCGCCGCTGATCGCGGTCACCGCCACCGGGACGTCCTGAAGGCGCTCCTCCCGGCGGCGCGCGGTCACGATTATCTCTTCGATGCTCGCCGCAGCGCGGCCTTCTTCTACGTCCTGTGCTGTGGCAGCGTGCGGCGATGCAGTTGCGAGCAGCGACGACGCCGTCAGCAAGACGCGCGGCGAGACAGTTCTCGACATTGATTTTCCCCTCAATGGCGGGTCGATCGTGCTCGACCCTTGTTTTTTTGCGATTTTGGGCGGCGGCCGGCGCAGCTAGGCCGGCAGCCGCATGGGCATGAAACGCCATTCGAATGCGGGCTCGTGACCGCGCTTCGCTTGGATATGCTGGACGTCGAACCAGATCGGCAGCAGGTAGCGGACATAGAAGGCGCGTGTCAGCGTCGCTTCGAGGTCCAGCACGCCGACGTCGCGGATTTCCACCCGCGGGTCGCGCCGTTGCCAGTCGCGGGCGCGCGTCAGCACCTGCTCCACGGCGTCATTGTCGTCCATTTGGAAGCCGAGATGATCCTCGGAAGCGCGGCCCAGTGGCTCGGGATGCTCGGCGATGAAAAGGAACTGGCTTGCATCCTGGTCGGTCTTCACGACCAGGCTGGGGAAGTCGAGGCCAGGGAAAACGGATCGTTCGAAGTCCAGTACCTCATGGAGAAAGGCGTAGAGCGCTTCGCCATTCTCGGCAACGAAGCCTGGCGCGACCGTCAACTCCATATGATTGAAGCGCATCATCGCTTCTGGATCTTAACCGGCTGTGGTCCTTGGGCTTGATCGCCGACGCGAGCATCGGCTCGATACCCACCGCCGATGGTGCCTAAACGCGCGCCCTCAAACGCGCCAGCGATGCGCTGTTGCCTCATCATCATCTCCCTGTATCGCCACCGTCTCGGGCGCTGGCTTGTCCTGTGGCGGTCAGGATATGGGCGAACAGCCGACAGCAAAATGCGATAAAGAGCAAAACAGACTTGTCGCCGCCGCACCGACCCGCATTGGTCGAACTGGCATTCCTGCAAACCGGTAACGCCAGATCGGTCGCACGTTCGGCGCTTGAAGGAGTCGACCTGCTGAAATTCTCTTATCGGTGTGCATCTCCTTCTGCGCGATGCTCCCCTCACGCTTTATGTCACGCATCCCCCGCGCGAGCTTAGCGGCTGGGTTCACTGGCGGCGACGCCGGCAGGCCGGGCATCTCAGCGGCTTCGGTCTGCAGTTTCACGCATGTGATGCCGATAACCCTGACATTGCTGCCGCGATTGCTGCGACGCAAAACAAGCGTGCCTTTCAGGCATCTTCTCCTAAACTTTCAGGTCGGACCATCGCGTCCGACCTTTCTTTTTGCACCTTGAGCGGCTTTGCCGGCATTTTCGCGGAAATGGGGGCGAGCGCACGAACGAGAGCCGCGATGGTGAAAAGCTTTTAGGCCCATGCCGTTACGAACGGGTCCGGAAGGCGGAACAGCGGCGACCGTGATCGATCGACTTCAACCGTCGAGATCCATCCCGGACAAGCCTTGGCCACGGCCGGTTGCATCAGAAGGGCGATGAGAGTTCCCCTTGGGATGGGTAGGGATTGTCGTCACAGGCAAAGGCGATAGGATGAGACCTCACGCGCGCGCCTTGAGGGGAGCAATCCGAAGCATGACGCATCTTCGAACGGTCGAGGGGAATGGCCAACTCGTGGCCGAAGGCAATGTGATCGGGCCGGTACGGTACCGACTGAACGTCTTCCAGGATCATCACGACAAATGGGCGGACGGCATCATCGAAGGTGAGGTGGCTTCGAGCAGCATTATCGATGCCGGCAGGGCCATCGTGGTTCATCGACCCAGCGGCGACACTTTCCAGTTGATGATCGTTCGACCGGAGACGGAACTCCGCCATCTCGTTGTGCGATCGTGCGGCCCCTTTCCCGAACATTGACCGGTCACGACGCCGTTGAACCCCCGGGCCGATGGGCTTGGTCGCCGGCGTCATCTGTCGATGGCGAGAGGCGTGCGAAGGGCGCGCGCAGCGATCGACGGCATCGCGATCAATGCCGGCCCCTGCCGGCGCGGAACACTCGCGGCAGCCGGGCTGATCGCCGTTCCCGCCTATGACGACAGATCGGGGCAAGGCAGGGCGATCGCTCGTCGTCCGGACTAATGCATGCTGCCGCGCTTCCAGCCCGGATGACTCGCATTGCCGGCATTTCACAGGGCAAGTCGCTGCTGCTCGACAGGCATCGGCATCATGAAGCCAGGCGGACGGCGCGCTGACGCGCCTACTTCGCCCCGGTTTGATCTCAAGTCTGCGGGCGCTCAAGCACCAGGGCGATACCCTGCCCGCCACCAATGCACATCGTGACGAGGCCATAGCGGCCACCGACGCGTTCCAGTTCGTAGATCGCCTTCACTGTCAGGATCGCACCGGTCGCGCCGATCGGATGGCCGAGCGAGATGCCCGAGCCGTTGGGATTGACCTTGTCCGGATCGAATCCGAGCCCTTTCGCCACCGCACAGGCCTGCGCCGCGAATGCCTCGTTGGATTCGATGACATCGATCTGATCGAGCGTCAGCCCGGCGCGCTCCAGCGCGATCGGCACCGCCTTGACCGGGCCGATGCCCATCACCGCCGGATCGACGCCGGCATGGCCCCAGCCGAGGATCCGTGCCATCGGCTTGAGCCCGCGCGCCGCGACCACCTTGCCGCTCGCCAGCACCAGCGCCGCCGCGCCATCATTGATGCCGCTGGCATTACCGGCGGTGACGCTGCCATCCTTGCGGAACGCCGGCCGCAGCGCGGCGAGGCTTTCCGCGGTGGTCTCGGCGCGGACATGCTCGTCGGCCGCGAAGATCCGCGTGCCCTTTCGCTCCTTCACCTCGATCGGCAGGATCTGGCTGTCGAAGCGCCCTTCCGACTGCGCCTGCGCGGCGCGCCGATGACTCTCGGCGGCCGCGGCATCCTGCGCGGCGCGGTCGATGCCGTGGCGCTCGGCGACATTCTCCGCGGTGATGCCCATGTGGAAGCCCTCGAACGGGTCGCTCAGCACCTCGATCATCACGTCGACCATCTCGATCGCGCCCATCTTCTGCCCGAAGCGTGCCGAGGAAACCTGGTGCGGCGAACGGCTCATCACCTCCGCACCGCCAGCAACCGCGACCTCGCACTCGCCAAGCGTCAGCATCTGCGCGGCGGAAACCACCGCCTGCACGCCCGAACCGCATAGCCGGTTGAGCGTCAGCGCCGGCGCCTCGACGGGGATGCCCGCGTTCACCGCGGCGACCCGCGCGAGATAGGCATCCCTGGGGGTGGTCGCGATCACCTGGCCCATCACGACATGCTGCACGTCCGCCGGCACCAGCCCCGCGCGATCGATCGCCTCGGCGATCACGCGCTTGCCGAGTTCGGCGGGCGCAAAATCCTTGAGGCTGCCCCCGAAATCACCGATCGCCGTGCGCACGCCGGCAACAATATAGACGCCGTTCTGGTCGCTCATCGGTGTCCCTCCAATATCTCAGTTTCAGGATCGGTTGCACGAAGTGGTTCGTGCAACCTCTTTGACAATGCTCGTCTGGATCTCGACTGGGGATCTTCGGAGGAATGTCGGTCCTCGTCACAAATGAAGGCGGCTCGACAATCCCGATTTCGGGAATGTCGAGCCGTCCCCGACCCCGTTGACGGCGGAACCGGTGGCGTCCGTCTGTCACCCATCGGCAGCGTTGTCACTTGCTTCGCTTCGGCCCAATGGCGCGTTGGCGACACGCATCACGGTTGCGATCCATCCATCGAATGGCGACGGCCGGGGCTTGACGTCGGCGGGGCAGCGCGTGCGTCGGCGCGAGCCACCCGGGCCTGACTGCTTCCGCGACCCGACCGGTCGTGGCCGGATCAGGCCGGCGCGCGTGATGATCGGCGGCGGGGCAGCGCTCGAAAACGCCGATGTCGTGAATTTTTCCGGTGGCCCGGCTTTCGACGACAATGCTTTGGCATCGCCGTGTCAGGAGACGGCATAGCCGCCATCTACAGTGAGATGATGGCCCGTGACATAGCTCGACGCGTCGCTCGCCATGAAAAGAATGGCGCGAGCCTGCTCGATCGGATCCGATACGCGCCCGAGCGGAATGCGGCCCGGTTGTGTCATCGGTCCCCGGAAGGGGAGCGAATCGCCCATCGCTTTGGCGCCGCCGCTGGCCGTGCCACCGGGCTGGACCGAATTGACGCGGATACCATGTTCGGCGAACTCCGCCGCTGCCGCGCGGGTCATTGCATCGACGCCGGCCTTGGCCGAGTCGTAATGCATGTTGTTGAAGATCGTCGGATGGGCGGCGCTGACCGACGAAATGTTGACGATCGAACCGCCGCGGCCCTGATCGCGCATGATCCTGATCGCCTCGCGCATCATCAGGAAGGTACCGCGCGTCGTGACCGCGTGCATGACATCCCATTCGGATGCTGGCATCGCCATTGTATCTGCCTTGCGGCGGTAGGCTGCGACATTGGCCAGCACATCGACACCGCCGAATGCCGCCAGCGCTGTTTCGAACACCGCCGCCACCTGCGCTTCATCGGCGATGTCGCAGACGATCCATGGTGAACCGACGGCTTCCGCGGCGTCGCGCACCGCATCTTCCACGATATCGACGAACAGCACGCGTGCATTGACCTGCGTGAACAGGGTGGCCGTGGCGCGACCGATGCCGGACCCTGCACCGGTGACGATGGCGGCCTTGCCTTCGAGCGAGAAGGCGGAAAGCGCGGACATTATGGTCAAGTTCATTCCTTCGATGGCCGGATGAAGTGGATCACGCATCCCAGAGGAGATGAAGCGAGTTGACGCCGTTGACCGCACCGGAATGGGTGACCGGGGGGCGGTCGGGATCGAGCCTGAAGTCGGGGAGGGCCTTCAGCCACTCCTGTAGGAAGATCTGGATTTCGGCGCGCGCCAGCGCGTTGCCCACGCATTTGTGGGCGCCGTTCCCGAACGTATTGTGTGTCGGATCGCGATCCAGGTCGATTTCGAGAGGACGGTTGTAGAGCCTGTCGTCCATGCTCGACATGGATATCGGCACCATCACCATCTCATCCCGCTTGAAGGGCACGCCCTTATAGTCGAAATCGCGGGTGATCAGCCTGCCAGTGTTCGACAGGCCGAAGCGGCGCAGAAATTCTTCCGTGGCCCGCGGAATGATCTCGGGCTGCTCAATGAGGCGGCGACGATGCTCGGGATGCTGGGCCAGATGGCGGGTGATGAACGACAGCATGTTCGCAACCGTGTCCAGCCCGCCGAAGAAGACGAGGACCGCCATGCCTATGACCTCATATTCGCCGAGGAACCGCGGATTGTTCCGCCATGCTGCGATTTTGCTGAGGAGATCGTCGCCGGGGTCGGCGTAGCGCTCGTCCAGCACGTTCTGAAGATAGGTGACGACCTTGCCCTGCGCGTCCAGTTTCTCGCGTGAGTCGGTGGAGGTCATGAAGGTGACCCCCCACTCCACAAACTGTTCGCGATGCGCGAGCGGCAGATCGACGATCCCCAGGAACATCGTCACCGGCATCACGCGGGCGAAGTCGTTGACGAATTCGCAACCGCCCCGCGGTTTTATGGATGCAATGAGTTCGCGCGTCAGCGCATCCGCCTGCTCGCGCATGATACGCACGCGGGTCGGCGTGAAGAATGGATTCAGGATCGCGCGATACCGGGCGTGCAACGGCGGATCGACGGTCAATGGCGGCATGCGGATCGGCGACGAGCCGCGGGGAATGGAAAAGATCTCGTGGCTGAAAACCTCGAAATTCTCCTGTACGGCCTTGATGTCTTCGCCGCGCGTGAGGATCCAGTGCCCGCCATTGCAGGGCGTCCAGACAATATCCGGCCCGTCGTGCAGCCGCGACCATGCCGAATAGACGTCACCGTCATCGATCCCGGGCGGATGGAGATAGTCGAAGTCGACGACAAGCTCCGGTGGAACATGTGCCGGCACAGCAACCCGCTCGTAAAGTGCGCGATGCTGGCTGTAGATGTCGGTGACATCGGCTTCCGCCATGATCCTCTCCTTGAAGTCAGTTGTAAGGCACGTCGTCGTAAAGCGACGTTGCGATGCCGGTGAGATAGACAAATTCGCTGTAGATGCCGGTTGCCGCGCGCGTGTCGACATAGAGATAGTTGAGCTGGCCATCCATCGCCGCGCCCTTGAGCGGCGTTGCATATCCGGCCGCCGCGACGCGGTGGTTGACAGCATCCCACGCCGTGCTGTCCGCCACGCGAAAACCGTAATGGTGCAAGCGGACGGCGTCCGGATCGTCCGGCAAGTAGGGAAAATATAGTTCCGGGGCGCCGGGGCGGATCGCGATGAGTTCGATCATCGTGGCTCCGATCCAGGCATGCGCGGAGTCCATGACATCGGAGGTGCGCTTGCGACGGAAGCGACTGATGCCATGGCTCCGGGCGAGGGCCTGCGTGGCCCGATCGAGGTCGCGGGCGACGAAGCCCATCTGGTAGAAGCCATCGAACAATGTCGTCATCGCCATATGCCTCGCCTCATGCGACCTGGAAGCCGCCATCGACGACGATCGCCTGTCCGTTGATGTAGCGCCCGGCGTCAGAGGCGAGCAGCAGCGCGACCGGCGCCACGTCGCCAGGTTTGCCATGACCCAGGGGAAAGCGTTCGGGCTGCATACCGGGCCCGCTCGGGGGCAGCGGACAGTCCGGCGGAAACGGATCGGACGGAATCGCACCGACGAGGATTGCGTTGGAGGTGATGCCATCGCCGGCAAAGTCCATCGCGAATTGGCGCGTCAACGCGTTCGTCCCCGCGCGCGAGGATCCGTAGGCAAAATTGCCGTTCAGCACCGGATGCGTCGAGCCGATCGTCGAAATGTTGATGAGCCGGCCGCCGCGCCGATGCGCGCGCATCGCCTTCACGGCTTCGCGCATCAACAGATAGGCGCCGCGCACATTTGTCCGATGAACGCGATCCCATTCGTCCATGCTCAGCGTCTCGATCGACCAGGGGCCGGTGATCACCGCTCCGTTGACCAGAATGTCGATGTCGCGGTGCCGGGCGAAAAGCGCGATGACGCTCGCCTCGCTCAAGTCCGGATCGCGTTCGTGGACGACTGCCGCGCCGGCGTCGCGGTAGAGGTCCGCAATTGCGCTCGGCACCTTTCCGGCGCCCACGATCAGTGCCGTCCTTCCCGGTAATCCGAAAAGCGCCTGCACCGCCGCCCCGTCGTCCCGTTCCATTGTCGCGATCCCTCTCCTTCGGATCCTTCGTATAAGAAACATGTCTTAATACGCCAGCGCGTTGCAACGGATTGGCTGTTGCGGGGGCCTTGATCGCCTATGTGATGGCGCGCAGATTTTACCCGAGCGGGCGTCCAGCGAACGCGAGCGGTTCACGGGCGCTGCACACTTTTTTTTGGCGCCGCCTCGGCTATAGCGGGGAGCGTCCGGCGTGATGCGGGCCAAGGCCATCCGGATGCCGCGCCGTTCATGGGGATAGATGACAAGAGCTTCGTTGCGATCGCTTAAGGGAACGCCACTTGCGCTGATCGAGGCAGCGGAACGGTTGTTCGGCCAACATGGCATTGAGCCCGTATCGCTGCGCCAGATCCGGCTGGAGGCCTGCGTCGGCAATAATTCGGCGATCACCTATCATTTCAGCGATCGTGCAAAGCTCGTCAGTGCCATCTGGGAGCACCGGCTTCCCCAACTGGACGCAGCCCGGCGGCTTCTGCTCGACCGCATCTACGACGAAGGCATGGCGCGCGACCCGAAGGCGGTTCTGCGCGCTCTGATCATTCCAAACTACGACCTGATGGATGCCAGCGGCGTTCATCGTTATGCTGCCTTCTTCCGGCATGCGCTCCGGTGGCGCCAAGGCGAGCTGATCCGAAACGCCCAACTGCATGCAACGCCTGCGATCCAGGAGGCGCTGAAGCTCTATTATGCGCTTCGACCCGATGTTTCCGCCGCCTTGCTGAACTACCGGCTGCGCCACGCCTCATGCATGTTCTTCGACATGATTTTCGAGCGCGACTGTGCCATCGCCGATGAGCGGGCAGTCATGCCCGAGCCGATCTTTCTCGCCGAAGGCATCGCAATGATCGAAGCGGCGTGCCTGCGATCCCCAGCCGGCTGAACGGTCCAGTTCTATCGCATACATGATCGTTCGGCCGCCCTCGACGTTCGCCGCGTAGCCAGCACTAAGAAACCTGTCTTATATTGAGCAACGTGTCTTAGCGGCATCGACCGCACGACAATCAGAAACTCGATATGGGGAGGAACTGGGCGTGAGGAAGAACGGCTTCTGCTTGAGTCTGGGAATATCGCTTGGCGCGGTCGCGGTGGTACTGGCCGATGCGCCGGCCCATGCCCAGGATGACGGGCTCCAGGACATCGTCGTGACCGCACAGAAGCGCGAGGAAAATCTTCAGGATGTTCCCATCGCGGTCAGTGCTTTCTCGAGTGCTGCGCTCGAGGCGCGCGGCGCAACGGCGCTGACATCCCTTTTTCAGGCGCCTCCGCCGGGCGTCGTGATGCAGCCGTTCGCGGGCAGCCAGAGCCTGCTGATCGTCGATATGCGCGGCGTCACAAATGCTGACCCCGGGCAGGGCACTGCAGAGGTTGGAACCGCCGTCTATCTGGATGACGTGTATCTTGGACGAGCGCAGGGGCTTGGTCTCGAGCTTGCCGACCCGGAACGCATCGAGGTGCTCCGCGGTCCCCAGGGGACCTTGTTCGGGCGCAACGCGGAAGGTGGCGCGATCCGTATCGTGACCAAGAAGCCGACCGGCAAATGGGGCGGCTCGGCCAAGCTCGTCTACGGAAATTATGACCAATTGCGTTACGAGGCGCATCTCAATCTTCCGGAGATCGCCGGCTTCGCGGTCAAGCTCGATTATCTCAACACGAGTCATGACGGCTGGACGAGCGCGGGGCCGCGGGTCCAGCGCATCGCAAGCCAGAAGGATTTCGGCGATTTCGAAGCCGAAGGTTATCGTGCGAGTGTCCGCTGGAGGCCAACGGACACGATCACGGTCGATTATGCCTATGATCATTCGGTCACCTACGACACGCGCGACTACAACGTGCTTGCCACGCCGCCCTACGGCTTCGCGCCGAATGGTCCGTTGACGCCGCTGGCGACCTTCAACGCGCCCGGCGGGCAGCCGCGCACGGGCATCCACACGCGCGTCGATGATTCCTGGATCTCGCTGTACAATGCGCCGTTTCGGATCAAGGCGGATGGGCATACACTTCAAGCCGGCTGGGACCTTACCGATGAGCTGACGCTTCGCTCGATCACGGCGTTCCGCCGGACCCGCGAGGTCGGTGCCAACCAGCTGAGCGGCGCGTTCACTGTATCGAGCCTCGGGCCCAACGGCCTGCCGGTCTCGCGGCTCGTGCCTGGCCTCGGCACGACCAGCCTTGGCCTTGATTCGGCGACGATCGCCTACGCAATTTCCGGCGTCGCCTCGTTTAACGATGTCAACCAGAAACAGGAAAGCCAGGAATTTCAGCTGGTAGGCAGTTTCGACAGCGTCGAGTTCGTGGTCGGCGCATATTATTTCCACGAGAAGGTGGACGATCTTCGGCAGTCCTTCCTGAGCGTCGTCTATACCGACCGCGCACTCACCCAGGCGGTCGGCACCAATCCTTTTACCGTGGGCAGCGCAACCGCCGGCCTGGGCCAGCAGCGCGCCGAGTCCACCTCGTTCGCCGGATTCGGCCAGGCGACCTGGACGCCTGAATTCGCGGGCGACCGCCTCCACCTGACGGCGGGACTTCGATATACCGATGACAAGAAAACCTTCCTGCGCACGATCAGCAACGGGGTGGCAGCGGTCACGGTTGGAGAACCCTTCCGCGAGCAGCGGTTCGATCCCGCCTTCACCATCGCCTATGACATCACCGACAACGCGAACATCTACGCGAAATATTCGCAGGCTTATCGTGCCGGTGGCGTGTCCGTGCGCTCGCCCGGGTTTCGGCCGTTTGGCGCTGAGGTGAACAAGGCCTATGAGCTTGGCTTCAAGAGCGATCTGCTCGATCGCCACCTCCGGTTGAATGCGGCCCTGTTCGAGAACCGCATCTCCAACCGGCAGATCACCGCGCAGCTCGATCCGACCGGCAATCCCGCGGTCACGGACACGTTGAACGCGCCAGGCGTCACGCGCATCCGCGGTGCCGAACTTGAGGTCGTCGCCGCCCCGATACGCAGTCTGCAGCTTTCCTTTACCTACGCCTATCTGTCCGGAAAGAGACCACCAAGCTATACGCAGATCGATCCGAATGCCGAGTTACGCATCCAGAGCCTGCCCAAACATGCTGTAACCGCAGCTTTGGACTACACGGTGCCGGTTGCCGATCTGGGTGACCTTGCTTTCCATATCGATTATTCGATGGCGAGCGATACGCCGGGCACCGGTCGCGTCGCCTATGGCGCCTTCGCATGGGACATCGAGCGCGATGTCGCCAATGCCCGCATCGCACTCCAGGACATTGAGGTGGGGCCGAGCCGTTGGCGTATCGCCGCCTTTGCCAAGAATATCTTCGATACTGCCTATCCGGTGTTCACTGCACCCGGAGCAAATGCAGTGCTCTCGGCGCCGCGCACCTATGGGCTCGAACTCGCCGCCTCTTTCTGAAGGAGCATCCCTCGGCACGCGGTCTCGAACGGCCGCGTGCCATCTTTTTTGGGAGAAGTGCATGACCCGCTCCGCGGACGAATGGCGTCGCCACTGGCCCGCCGTAGCGGCATCCTCGCTCGGCGTGGCGACCGGGTTCTCCATGCTGCAGTTCAACGCCAGCATCTTCATCCAGCCCTGGCAGGACAGCTTCGGTTGGTCGCGGGGCGAGATTGCCGCTGCGCATAACGGCATGATCCTGACGGCCTTGCTCTCGCCCTTCGCCGGCGCGCTGCTCGACAGGGTAGGGGTGCGCCGACCGCTGCTTGCCGCGATGTTTCTCATGGGCTGCGCATATATCGCGATGGCGCAACTGAACGGGTCACTGATCCAATATTATGCGACCTACCTCGTTCTGCAGTTCGTCGGCATTTTCACGACTGGCCTGGCATTCACACGCGTCGTTGCGGCGCGCTTTGTACGATCCCGCGGACTGGCCTTGGCCTGCACGCGCATCGGCATCTCGCTGTTCGGCATATTCCTGCCGCCGCTGCTTCATTGGCTCATCGATCACAAAGGCTGGCCCGCCGGCTTCTATCTGCTTGCGGCGGTGGTGCTGTTGGTCGGACTGCCGATCTGCTGGCTCGGAATCAGGGACATGCCGCGCGCGCGTCCAGAAGAGACACGCCCGCGGGAGAGCTTCCTTACCCTCGTCCGGCTGAATCGAAAGGTCGTCCAGCTCTGCATCTGCGCGGCGCTTGGTTATGTGCCCATCACCATGGCGCTCAGCCAGTTCCAGCCACTGTTGACAGAGTTGTCGATTGCACCTCAGGACGCTGCAACACTGACCGGGGTGTTGGCCGGATCGGTTCTGCTCGGAACCTTGCTCTCGGGCGTGCTGATCGACAGGGTCTGGGCGCCAGCGGTCGCATGCCTGTTCAGCGTCGGTCCAATCATCGGCTTCGCACTGATGCTGTCCGGCGCACTGAGCTTTCCGGTCGCTTTCGGAGCCGCGGTGCTGATCGGGGCGTCGCAAGGCGCCGAAATCGACGTCGTCGCCTATCTCTCCGCGCGCTATTTCGGAATGCGACATTATTCCACAATCTATGGGAGCACGGTGGCGACCATGGCGATGGCCGGTGTAGCCGGCCAAGTCGGGATCGGCTTCCTGCACGATTATGCTGGATCCTATCATCTCGCCTTGATCGTGATGATCACGATACTCGCGCTATCCATTCCTTTCTATCTGATGCTCGGCGCCTATCCCGAACGCCCCGAAGACGAGTGAAGATCGGCGCCCGCCTTGGCGCCTTGCGCGGGGAGGGATCAATGATCGTTGGCAGTTGGCGAAGATCGCATATGTGGTCAGATCCACGGCCTCTGGCGGCGCAGCCTGATTCCCGCGCATCAATGCCTTACAAACTTGACGCGCAGCAATATTGCATAATGCATGCAATAATGTGAACGAGATGACGCCGTCGCGAGGATTGGCGCAGGAGGAGAGCAGGATGCGGATTTCCGTCCGAATGGGGATGCTTGCGGGCGCAGCGTCGATTTCGATTGCTTCGGCAGAGGCGCAGGTGACGGCACCCCCTGAGCCGGCGCAGCAGGCTGACCAGGAATCCGTCGGTGACATTATCGTCACCGCCCAGCGCCGCAGCGAGCGACAGAGCCAGGTACCGATCTCGATCACCGCCTATAATGCGAAGAGCCTTGCCGCGACCGGCGTCGTCGAAGCCCGCGCGCTGTCGCAGGTGACGCCGGGGCTCAATTTCCAGTCCGTCGGTTCCGCGGCGCAGCCCTTGATCCGCGGCATCGGTTCCAGCGGCAGTTCGGTTGGCGACAGTTCCAACGTCGCGATGTACATCGACGGTGTCTATCAGCCGTTCCAGGCAGGCAATTTCCTCAGGTTCAACGATATCGAGCGCATCGAGGTGCTGAAGGGCCCGCAAGGCACGCTGTTCGGGCGCAACGCAGCGGGCGGCGCGATCAGCATTACCACCCAGGGGCCGAAGCTGGGCGATGTGACCGGAAAGCTGTCGGCGAGCTATGCACGATATGACGAGGTGCAGTTGAACGGCTTCATCTCGGTGCCGCTGGGGGACAAGGCGGCGTTCAGCCTGTCCGGCAATTATATCCATAGCGACGGCTATCGCCGCGACATCTTCATGGATCGCCAGCTCGGCTATGTCCGGGGCGGCGGCACGCGCGCGAAGCTGCTCGTCGAGCCGACGGAGAGCACCACCATTCTCGTGAGCGGCTACTACAATCGCGTCAACGACATCACCACCTTCGGCAACCAGGCGCTGGACGGCAATGCGTCGATCCGGGTCACGGTGCCCGGAATCTTGCTCGCCACCGAACCGAACACGTCCTCGCTCAACGTCGTGCCGGTCAACCGGGTGAGAAGCTGGGGCGGCAGTTTGAAGGTCGATCAGGATGTCGGTTTCGCCACGCTCACTTCGCTGACCGCATTTTCCAAGACGCGGCAATTCGCGGTCACCGATTCCGATCTTTCGCCCGCCGCCTCATCGCAGTCCCGCATCCGTTTTGGCGATGACATGATCTCGCAGGATCTCACGCTTGCTTCCAGTGCCGGCGGGCCGCTCAAATGGCTGGTCGGCGGCACCTATTATCGTGAGAAAGGCTTTTTCTTCAATCGCACCTTCGGCGGACTGACTGTCCCCGCCGCCGATCCGCCGCTTACGTCCGGGCAGGATGTCGAGCGGATCAGGATCGAGGCGGTCGCGGTTTTCGCCGAGCTCGAATATAGGATCACCGATCGGCTCACGCTGATCGCGGGCGGTCGCTACAGCCATGACGAACCCGGCTTCAGCGGCGCGCGGATCTTTCCGGCGACCGGCCTGGAAAATCCGGCGACGCGCGTCGCCGGAGCCGACAGCTTCTCGAAGTTCACCCCGCGCGTCTCGTTGCGCTATGCGGTGACGCCGACGCTCAATGCCTATGCGACCTACAGCAAGGGCTTCAAGTCGGGGGTGTTCAACGCCAACCAGTTGCAAGCCGATGCGGTGGAGCCCGAGAATGTGAGCGCTTACGAGATCGGGATGAAGGGCGCGCTCTCGCGCAGCTTCTCGTTCGATCTCGCGGGCTATTATTATGATTATCAGGGACTGCAGATCGCCTCGTTCGGGACGACGGCAACCAATGTCATCCTGCGCAACGCCGCGCAGGCGGAGATCTACGGGCTCGAAGCGAACGGCAACCTTTCGCCGGTGACGGGGCTGAACCTGCGCGCGGGCGCTGCCTACACACACGGCGAATACACCGACTTTCCAGGCGCGCAGGGCTTCCGCCGGACGACGAACGCCGCCGGCACGCCGATCGGCGGCAATACCAGCTTCTCGTTCGACGCGAGCGGCCAGCGGCTGATCCGTACGCCGCGGCTGCAGGCGAACGGAACGATCAGCTATGAAACCGATCTGGGCAATGGTTCGACGATCGGCGGCAACGCCACTGTCTCGCATACGAGCCGGATGAACCATGATGTCAGCGGCAATTTCGTCCAGCCCGCCTTTACCCTGGTCAACGCCAACCTGTCATGGACGTCGGCCGACGATCATATCCGCGCGACGCTGTTCGGGACGAACATCTTCGACGAGGACTATATCGCCGGCGTCCTCGTGTCGGGTATCGCGACGGCGGTCACCTATGCGCAGCCGCGTAGCTATGGAGTGCGCCTGGAATATCTGTTCTGACGCGTCAGGCCGTCTGTCGGGCCGGAGTCCGCACCGTCAGGCCGTCCAGGTCGGGGCGCAAGCGGATCTGGCAGGAGAGGCGCGAGTCCGCCTGCCGGTCGAAGGTGAAGTCGAGCATGTCGTCCTCGTCCGGCGAGGGCGGCCCGACGCGCTCGCCCCATGCCGCATCGACATAGACATGGCAGGTCGCACAGGCGCAACAGCCGCCGCACTCGCCGACGATTCCGTCCACCCCGTTCTTGCGGGCAGTCTCCATGACCGATTGGCCGATATCGCCCTCGACCGTGCGCTCGAGGCCGTCCGGCGAAACGAAGGTGACACGGGGCATGCGGATCTCCGGTGGGAAGGGGCGCCAAATGGCGTGACACGGCGGGGATGGCAAGCAGCCGAACATCAAGGTTGCGATGCCTTCACCCGCTTCCTTGCGAGGGCCGCGCGCTCCCGTGCAGCTTCGATGCGAGAGCCGCAGAACGCGCCGACGGAAATCGGGAGAGAGGGATGAGGGCAGCAGTTTTCAGGGGCGCGGGTACGCCGCTGGCCGTCGAAACGCTGGACGACCCGACGCCGGGCGTTGGCGAGGCGGTCATCCGCGTCCATCGCTGCGGCATCTGCGGTACCGACCTGCACATGACCTCGGGCCATGGCAACGACGCGCCGACGGGCAGCGTCATCGGCCATGAATATTGCGGTGAGGTTGTCGCGCTGGGCCGGGGTGTCGAGCGACTGAGGCCGGGGCAAATCGTCACTGCCATGCCCGTTGCAGGCTGCGGGCACTGTCCGCCCTGCACGTCGGGCTATCCCATGGCCTGCGCGCAGATGCAGGGCATGGTCGGCGGCTTCGGCGAATATATGCGGATCGCCGCCGACAGTGCGGTCGTTCTGCCGGAGACATTGTCCGCGGCCGATGGCGCGTTGGTGGAACCGCTGGCGGTGGGCCTGCGCGGCGCGCGGCTGGCGCAGATGCAGCCGGGCGACCGCGTGCTTGTGCTCGGTGCCGGATCGATCGGGCTGGCCGCGATCTATTGGGCGCGGCTGCTGGGGGCGGGGCGGATCGTCGCCATGTCGCGCTCGTCCCGCCGCGCCGACCTCGCGCAGCGGATGGGCGCCAGCGCGTTCGAGCCGCTGGGCGAGGGCGAGGGGGAACGGGCGGCGACCGCGCTGGGCGGCATGCCGGACATCGTGCTCGAATGTGTCGGCGCGGTGGGCATGATGCACAAGTCGGTCGAACTCGTCGCGCCGGGCGGCACCATCGTCTCGCTGGGCTTCTGCACCGCGCCCGATCAGATCGTACCGTCGCTCGCCACCTGGAAGCAGGTGACGGTGAGGTTCTCCTTCGCCTACGACCTGCGCGAGTTCCAGCATTGTGCGGACACGCTCGAGGCCGGCCATGTCGAGCCGCGTCTGATGGTGTCGCGCACCATCGGCCTCGACGCGCTGCCCGATGTGCTGGAGGCGCTGCGCGCCGGTGCCAGCGAGACCAAGGTGCATGTCGATCCATGGAGCGCGCGATGACCATGCGGGAGGCGGTGAGGAGCGAGGATGTGCTGACGCCCGAGGCGATGCTGGCCGCGTCGCGAGCGCGCACGGGGCTTTCCGATTTCGGCGATCCCGGCTTTCGCGAGGGGCTGGACCTGCTGCTGGAGGATATCCGCGCGCTCGATCTCGATCCGGTTAGCGTGCAGACGAGTGCCTGGCGCATCGGCCAGTCGCTCGATACCCGCGCGATGGCGGTGCAGGGACTGAAGGACCGGCCCGAACTGCTCGCCGCGCCGATCCGTGAACCCATCATCATCGCAGGGCTGGTGCGTTCCGGCACCACCGCGCTGCATCTCCTGCTGTCGCTCGACCCGCAATTCCAGGGTCCCGAGCATTGGCTGACTGTCTACCCCATGCCGCGCCCGCCGCGTGAGACCTGGGAGCAGATCCCGGCCTATCTCACCGAGAAGGCGACGCTTGACGCCTATATCGCCGGCGCGCCGGAAATGGCCGACGATCACATGATGACGGCGGAGGGGATCGAGGAGTCGCTGTTCATCCTGGGATCCAGCTTCGCCAGCAACATGTGGCCGTCGATGTGGCACGTGCCGTGCTATGATGCGTGGTATCGCAACCGCGACGATACCGCGAGCTACCGTTGGCTGGCCGACGTGCTGCGGCTGATCGGCGCCGGTGACGCGCGGCGCTGGCTGCTGAAGAATCCGACCGATCTCTTCTCGCTGCAGGAGGTGCTCACCGTCTTCCCCGACGCGACGGTGATCCAGACGCATCGGGACCCCGTCGCGACCACGCCCTCGGTCAGCAACCTGATCTACGCCGCGCGCCGCGCCTTCTGCGGCGACAGGGCACGGCCCGAGGATGTCGGCCGGCGCGAGGCGGATATCTGGGCGCAGGCGCTGGCGCGCGCCGAAGCCGTGCGCGCAACCAGCGACGCGCGCTTCATCGACGTCGAGTTCAAGGATTTCACCCGCGACCAGATGGCGACGATCCGCGCAATCTACGACCAGCTCGACCTTGTCCTGGCGCCCGAGACCGAGGCGGCGATGTCCGCGTGGCTGGATGCCCATCCGCATCGTCCGAGCACCGGCCCCAAGCACAGGCCGGAGGATTTCGGGCTGACCCGCGAAGGGCTCGAGGCGCGCTTCGCCGATTATCGCGTAAGGCGCGGCTATGTCTGATCGGGAAGCGGACGAGCGATGAAACAAGGGATGACGGAACAGGCGCCTCGGAGCGGCGCGCCCGCGGCGAGCATGGCGCGGGCTTGGCTGGTAGTCGCCGCCTGCTTCGCCATGCTGTTCATGGGCGCGGGCCCGGTCTACTACGCCTATGGCAATTATGCCGTCGCGTTCGGGCAGGAATTCGGCGCGTCGCGGTCGGTCATCAACATCGGCTTCACGGTGGTGGGGATCGTCGGCAACATCGGCGCCGCGCCTGTCGGCATGATGGCGGACCGGCTGCCGATCCGCTGGTTGGCCGCCTTCGGCATCGTCGGCACCGCGCTGGGCTTCTATCTCATCAGCCTCGCCGACGGGATCTGGCCGGTGGTGATCCTGTTCGGCACCTTGGTGGCGCTGGCCGACATCTGCATCGGCACCGTCGTTACCAACTATATCCTCGCACACTGGTTCGGGCGTCGCCGGGGCCTGGCGCTTGGGCTGTCGCTGATCGGCACCTCGACCGCGGGGATGATCTTCCCGCCGGTCACGGACGCGCTGATCGGCACGATCGGCTGGCGGCACACCTTCGTCGTCTACGCGCTGATGCTGCTCGCGATCCTGCCGCCGATCTGGTGGCTGGCGCGCCTGCCGGCCAGCATGCCGCAGGCCGAGCGCGTCGCCGCGCCGGCGGGCGTCGCGCACAAGCCGATGAGCCTGTCCGCGCTTCTCTCGCTGCCCGCATTCTGGATCATCAGCATCGGTTGCGGCGCGGTGACAGGCGCCAATACCGGCCTGATGGTCTCGCTGGTCACCTTCGCCAAGGCGCGAGGCCTGGGGACGGCAGAGGGCAGCTATCTGATCTCGGCGCTGGCGATCACGGCGATGTGCGGCAAGGCCCTGTTCGGCTTCGTGATCGACCGCGTCGGCTTCAGGCTTGCCCTGCAGGCCGGTATCGGCTGCGGGATGCTCGGCTGCTTGGTGTTGGCGACCGCGACCGCCTATGGCCAGATGCTCGCCGCGGTCGCGATCTTCGGCGTCGGGCTCGGCGCAATCCTGCCGGTATGGGGCGCGTCATTGGCCGCGACCGTCGGCCTGCCGAGCTTCGGCCGGGCGCTTGGCTGGTCGCGCGTGATGTGGGCGCCGATCAGCATGATCTTCCCCATCCTCGCCGGATGGACCTACGACCGCACCGGCGATTATGGCTGGGCCTGGCTGCTCTATGCCGCCATCCTGGGCGTCGCGTTCGCCGGGACCTTGTTCTGGCGGCAGCGGCCCACGCAGGCCGCCGCACCGGCCGCGGCCTAGATCACGCCCGCTTCCGCCAGCTTCGCCAGCGCCGCATCGTCGAGCCCGAGATCGTCGACGAGCACTGCGCGGGTGTGCTCGCCCAGCATCGGCGGCGCGCGATAGTCGGTGATCGGCGTTGCCGAGAAGTTGAGCGGGCTGCGGATGACGTCGAGGTCGGGCTTGAGCGGATGGGGCGCGCGCACGCGCAGCCCGCGATGCACCGATTGCGGATAGGCGAACACCTGCTCCAGATCGTTGATCGGCCCGCTGGGTATGCCGGCCGCGCCCAGCTTCTCCAGCCAGTTGTCGACGGTGTCGGTCACGAAGATCGCGTTGAACACCTCGGTGATCTCGTCGCGGTTCTTCACCCGTTCGACATTGGTGTAGAAGCGCGGATCGTCCTTCAGCTCGGGATGGCCGACGACCTCGCAGAGCGTGTCATATTGCTTGTCATTGCCCGAGGTGATCATGATCGCGCCATCGCTGCACGGGAACATGCTGGTGGGCATGCCGCCATTGCCCTGCGTGCCGCGCCGCACCGGGGTCTCGCCCGAGGTCAGATAGATCTGGGCGTAGTGCGAGAGCGCGGAGACGCCGCAGTCGAGCAGCGCGATGTCGATATACTGTCCTTCGCCGCCGGCGGCGTCGCGATGATAGAGTGCGGCGAGCACGGCGTTCGCCACATTGAGGCCGGTGAACAGGTCGATGATGCTGGGGCCCACCTTCATCGGCCCCGCGCCGGGCTTGCCGTCCGGCACGCCGGTGACGCTCATCAGGCCGCATTCGCCCTGGAACACGGCGTCATAGCCCGGCTTGGTCGCCAGCGGTCCATCCTGGCCATAGCCCGTCACCGAACAATAGATGATCCCGGGGTGGATCGCTTTCAGGCTTTCATAGTCCAGCCCATAGCGCTTGAGGTCGCCGACCTTGTAGTTCTCCATTACGACGTCGCACGACTTGACCAGTTCCCGGATCAGCGCCTGTCCCTGTTCGCTGGCGATGTTGAGCGCCACCGAGCGCTTGTTGCGATTGACCGACATGTAGAAGGCATTCTCGCGCGTGCGGTTGCCGTCGGCATCGCGCAGATAGGGCTCTCCGAAGATACGGGCGTCGTCGCCGACCACCGGTCGCTCGATCTTGATGACGTCCGCGCCCATGTCGGCCAGAACCTGCGATCCGAACGGCCCGGCAAGAACACGCGTGAGATCGAGGACGCGGATCTTTTCGAGGGGCAGTCTGCTCATGGCTCACCTTCACTGGAGACAGCCTGTTCCCTTGCCACCGCGCGCAGGGATGACAAAGCCGTACGCGGGCCCCTTCACAACCATGATATGCCCCGGGGGCTGGGCGGCAGCCGTCGTCCCGCGCTCGCAAATCGCGCCGCCATGGTCCACATCCCGTGCCACATGCAGAACGAGAAGGATGGAGAGCCTCATGGGCGACATCATGCGCGACATGCCGGTGGATGGTGTCTGCCGGCTGACCCTGAACCGGCCGGATGCGCTCAATTCCCTGACCTTCGCGATGTACGGGGAACTGATCGACCATCTCGAGGACGTCCGTTACGATCATGACGTGCGGGTGGTGGTGCTGACCGGCGCGGGGCGGGCATTTTGCGCGGGGCACGACATCCGCGGCGCTGGCGAGCCTGACTGGGTGGCCAAGGGGCTCGGCAAGGCGCAATATCAGCAGCGCGTGATGGCCAAGCTCGGGCAGATCCCGCTGCTGATGCGGGCGCTGCCGCAGCCGGTGATCTGCGCGGTCAACGGCGCCGCGGCGGGGGCCGGCTATCCGATCGCGATCGCCGCCGACATGACCATCGCCGCGCGTTCGGCCAAGTTCGTCAACGCCTTCCACAACGCCGGCACTGGGCACGAGATGGGCTTTTCCTATCTGCTGCCGCGCCTGGTCGGCCTGCAGCGCGCCGCCGAGCTGATGCTGACCGGCCGGCCGGTGATGGCGGAAGAGGCGGAGCGGATCGGCCTCATCCTGCGCTGCGTGGAGGATGCTGCGTTGATGGACGAGGCGCTGAAGCTCGCCGAGACAGTGATGGCGAACAGCCCGATCGGCATCGCGGTCACCAAGCGCTCGCTGCAGTTCAACGCCGATGCGCCCAGCATGGAAGCGGCGATCGAGATGGAGAATAGGGCGATCTACATGAGCCAGTCGACGCGCGACAGCGCCGAGAAGCGCACGGCCTTCATCGAGAAGCGCAAGCCCGTCTTCATCGGGGAATGAGATGAGCCTGATCGACCCGCTGCTCCAGCCCTTCACGCTGCGCGGGCTGACGCTGCCGAACCGCGTGCTGATGGCGCCGATGACCCGCTATCGCTCGCCGCTGGGCGTGCCGACCGCCGAAGTGGCGCGCTATTATGCGCGCCGCGCCGAGACCGGGCTGGGGGCGATCCTGACCGAAGGCGTGGCGCTGCCGCATTATGCGGCGGCCGATCATCCCGACATCCCGCGCATCGACGGTGTCGAAGCGCTCGCCGGCTGGAAGGGCGTGATCGAGGCGGTCCATGACGCTGGCGGGCGGATCATCCCCCAGCTCTGGCATCAGGGACCGATGTGGAACGTCGAATATGCCGGCACGGGCACCGGCAATCCGATGCGGCCATCGGGCATCTGGGGGCCTGCCGACGGCACTATCTCGTTCCGGGAGGACGGACGCGCGCAAAGCCTGGCGCCCGTGCCGGCGATGACCGACGAGGATGTCGCCGACATCATCGGCGCCTATGCGCTCGCTGCGCGCAACGCTGTGGCGCTCGGCGCGGACGGCATCGCCATCCACGGCGCGCACGGCTATCTGATCGACAGCTTCCTGTGGGCCTATACCAATCGCCGCGAAGATCGCTGGGGCGAGCGCGCGGCGTTCGGCGCGGCGGTGGTCAGGGCGATTCGTGCCGAGGTGGGCGAGGCGCTGCCGATCGTGCTGCGCTTCTCGCAGTTCAAGATGCAGGACTATCGCGCGGTGCTGGCGGACACGCCCGACGCGCTCGGCGCGCTGCTGGGGCCGCTCGCCGATGCCGGCGTCGATTTGTTCGACGCCAGCCAGCGCTTCTTCGATACGCCGATCTTCGAAGGATCGCCGCTCAACCTCGCCGGCTGGGCAAAGGCGCTGACCGGCAAGGCGTCGATGACGGTGGGCGGCGTCGCGCTCGCCAAAGCGAGGGGGAGCGCGAAGCATATCGACGACAGCCAGCAGTCGGTGAACAATCTGCCGCTGCTGATCGCGCGGTTCGAAAGGGGCGAGTTCGACCTGGTGGCGGTCGGGCGCGCGATCCTCAACGACCCCGACTGGTTCGGCAAGGCACAGCGTGACGAGCCCTTCCTGCCCTTCGACCCTGCCAATCTGGAGCGCTTGGCGTGAGCGATCTCGCGGCGCGGATCGACCGGATGGAGTCGCTGGCGGCGATCCAGCAGCTTCCCATCCGCTACGCGCTGGCGGTGGATGGCCGCGACCTCGACGCGTGGGTCGATCTGTTCGTGCCGGACGTGAATTGTGGCCGGCGCGGCAGCGGCCGCATCGTGCTGAAATCGATCATCGAGACGGCGGTGCGGACCTTCTACCGATCGATCCACCAGATCTGCGGCCATCGCGTTGAATTCGACGATCCCGATCACGCCCATGGCGTCGTCTACTGCCGGGCCGAGCATGAGGATGCCGGCAAATGGGTGGTCATGGCGATCGCCTATTTCGACACCTATGAGCGGCGAGACGGCGACTGGTACTTCGTGCGCCGGCGCGAGAAGCACTGGTACGCCGCTGACTGGCAGGAACGGCCGGCGGCACCCTTCACCGGATGGGCCGCGCATGACGACCCGCCAAGCCTGCCGCAGGCTTTCGAGAGCTGGGATCCGTTCTGGGCGGCGGAAGACAAGGACCGGCTGGCCGCGCTGACGGATATGCCGACGGGAGAATGCGAATGACGGGCAGGGGGCGTTTCGAGGGTCGGTCGGTGATCGTGACCGGTGCGGGATCTGGCATCGGCGCGGCGACCGCGCAAGCCTTCGCGCAGGATGGCGCGCACGTCACGCTGGCCGAGCTCGACGCGGGCAGGGGTGAGGCGGTCCGCGACGCGATCCTGGCGCAGGGCGGCACAGCGCTGTTCGTGCCGACCGACGCGACCGACGAGGATGCGGTGCGCGCCGCGATCGCGGCTGCGTGCGCCGCGCATGGCCCGGTGCGGCATGCCTTCAACAATATCGGCATGTCGCGGTTCGGTACGCTTGAAAATATGAGCCTGGAGGACTGGAACTGGACGGTAACGATCTCGCTGACCAGCGTGTTCCTGGCGATGAAGCATGAGATCCCGGTGATGAAGGCGAATGGCGGGGGCACCATCGTCAACACGGCGTCAATGGCGGCGCGGCTCTATACGCCATCGTCGCCGCCGTCCTATTCCGCGGCGAAGGCGGGGGTGGTGCATCTCAGCCACTATGCGAGCTGCGCCTATGCCGCCGACGGGATCCGGGTGAACAGCGTGCTGCCCGGCCTCACCGCGACGCCGCTCATCACCGACATGTTCACGGCGGAGCAGCAGGCGGAAATCGCGGCCGAGAACCAGATGATCCACCGGGCGGTGGATCCGCGCGAGATCGCAGCGGCGGTGCTGTTTCTCTCGAGCGACGAATCGGCGATGATCACCGGCCGCGGCATCGAAGTGTCGGGCGGCCGCGCGCACGGCAGCTGAACGGCGCGGCCGCGAAGGGCGGTCACGCGCGCTCGAAGATCGCCGCTGCGCCCTGGCCGCCACCGACGCACATCGTCTCGAGGCCGTAGCGCGCGCCGCGGCGCTGCATCTCGTGCAGCATCGAGGCGAGGATGCGCGCACCGGTCGCCGCAATCGGGTGGCCGAGCGAAATGCCGCCGCCATTGACGTTGAGCGCCTCGGCATCGTTCCAGTCCCAGCCCTTGAGCACACCCAGCACCTGCGCCGCGAAGGCCTCGTTCAGTTCGACCAGGTCGATCTGGTTCCAGCCGAGCCCGGTCTGGTGGAACAGCTTCTCCACCGCCGGCACCGGGCCGATGCCCATGACGCCGGGATGGCAGCCCGCGACCGCATAGCCCACGAACCGTGCCATCGGCGTCAGGCCGAGATCCTTCAGCCGCTCCTCGGATACGACGAGGCAGGCGGCCGCAGCGTCGTTCTGCTGGCTGGCATTGCCGGCGGTCACCACGCCTTCCTTCAGGATCGGCCGGAGCGTCGCCATGCTTTCGGCCGTGGCCTCGGCGCGAATGCCCTCGTCGCGGCCCACCACCACCTCGCCCTTGCGGGTCTTGACGGTGACGGGGACCAGTTCGTCGGCGAACCTGCCGGCCGCCCATGCGGCGGCCGCGCGCTGATGGCTGCGCGCCGCATAGCCATCGGCATCGGCGCGGGCGATCCCATAGTCGCGCGCGACATTCTCTGCCGTCTCGATCATGCCCGAGATTCGGCCGAAACGCTCCTCCGGCTGCGAGCGTTCGCGCTGGCGGTCGAGCCGGTCGTAGAGCGTGCTGTTCCCCGCGCGCATGCCCTTGCGCATGCCCGTGGTGTAATATTCGACATTGCTCATGCTCTCGGCACCGCCCGCGACGATGACATCGGCCATGCCCCCCTGGACCATGGCGGCGGCCATCGCCACGGCGGTCAGCCCGCCCGCGCAACGCCGGTCGAGTTGCATGCCGGGAACCGTGAGCGGCAGGTCGGCGGCGAGTGCCGCCCACCGTCCGATGCTCGGCGCCTCGCCATTGGCATAGCTCTGGGCCAGGACGACGTCGTCGATCGCCGCCGGATCGACGCCGCTGCGCGCGACGACGGCCCGGATCACCGCCTCGGCCAGCCGCTCTGCCGGAACCTCCGCCAGCGCGCCGAGATATTTGCCGACGGGCGTGCGGACGGGCGAGACGATATAGGCGGTGCGCATGGATGAGAGCCCCCGATGGCAAGGATGACAGGGGGGCAGCCTATAGGCACGCGCGCTTCGATTGGCAGGAAGCAGGATGAACCATCACGGTGCTGATGGTGCGGCGCAGCGGTTCGACGCGCCTTGGATACCGGCTATCGTCCTGCCCTGGTCGATGAAGGGAGCGTGATTGGAATGCGCAGGATCGAGCGACGGATCGATGTCACCGCGGCTGCGCCGCAGCTGGGCGCGCGCGTGGAACTGGCAGTCTCCGTCCATCTGCCCGATCCAGCGGCGCTGCCCGATCGACCGATAGCCATTTTCGCCTGCCCGGGCGGCGGCTATTCGCGGCGCTACTTCGAAATGCGTTTCGAGGGGCATGAAGGCTATGACGAAGCCGAATGGCATGCGGCGCGTGGCATCATCCATGTGACCATCGACCATGTCGGCGTCGGGGAAAGCACGATTCCCGACTTGTCGCTGATCGACTTCCAGACGCTTGCGGCGACGCATGATGAGAGCGTGCGGCAGATCGCCGGGGCGCTGCGCGCCGGCAGCATGGCTGAGGATTTTCCCGCCCTGCCGTCGCTCTTTGTTGTGGGCATGGGTCAATCGATGGGCGGCGGCGTCACCCTGCTTGCCCAGGGGCGCTTCGCGACCTTCGACGCCGTCGCCCCCTGCGGCGTCAGTGCCATCCACACCGCTTTGCCGCAGCGGCAGTCCGACCAGTTCGAGCGGGGCAAGGCGCGATTCGACGCGGTCGCCGATGGCCGGGTGACGAGCCATCTCGAGGCCGACCATGAGGGCGTGGACTATCTCTACGCCTTCCATTGGGAGGATGTGCCGGCGGACATCCTGCATGAGGATATGAAGGGCGGCTATCCGATCCGCCAGACGTCGCCGGCGTTCGGAAGCCTCACCATCCCGCATTGCGCGGTGCAGATGATGCTGCCGGGCGCCTTCGCTGACGATGCCGCACGGATCACCGTGCCGGTGCTGATCGCCAATGGCGAGCGCGACACCTGTCCCGATCCGCATGCGGAGGCCGCGGCATATGGGGCGTCGCGCGACGTAAGTGTCTTCATCGTGCCGACCATGGCGCATATGCACAATTTCGCGTCTACGCGAGCGCTGCTGTGGCAGCGGCTGCATGACTGGTCGCGGATGGTGTCGCGCGCAGGATGAGGGCAGCAGCGCGCGCGTCGTGGCGCTCGCGTGCCGCGGCTCACCCGCTTATTCGAACGCGTCCATCCGGAACCAGCATCGTTCCTGGCTGGCGCGTTCCACCGCCTCGACGACGCGGTGCACCGCCGCCGCTTCGGTGAAGCTCGGGGACCCCTCGCTGCCGTCGCGGATCGCCTGGACCATGTTGGAGAACATCCAGTCCATCGCCACGAAATCGCGGGGGCCGCTCTCGCCGCCGATGGTCCCGGGCACCGCGTAGAAGGCGGGGTCGATCGCCACCTCTGCGCAGGTCCGCGCGCCATAGGTCAGCAGGCGGGCGTCGCCGGCGAACAGCTTGGCGGACATGAGGTTGCCGAAGCTGTTGTCGACCAGCAGCAGCCGGCCCTTCTCGCCCCAGATCTCGACGCGCCACCCCTCGGTGTCCGGCACGCACCAGCCGGCCTGGAGGCTGCCGATCGCACCATTCTCCAGGCGCAGTACGGCGCTGCCCAGGTCGTGCGTCTCCGGCCGCAGCACCTCGCCATTGGGCAGGAACCATTCGGGCACGCCGGTGGTCAGCATGCCCGTCGCTTCCGCCACGGGGCCAAGCAAGTGGGTGAGGAACAGCAGCGAATGTGTCGCGAAATTGCGCCATGCGCTGCCGCCGCTGCTCTTCTCGGCGAGCCAGTAATAGGGATCGGTGTGCTCGGAATAGGCGCTGTAGGCATAGGGTTTGCCCTCATGCTCGACGAGCGGCAGCATCAGCTGGACGTTGAATCCGAGTGGCCGGCCGAGGAATCCGTCCTCCACCATGCGTTTCATCTGCTGCGCCGGTGGCGACCAGCGGAATTGCGCATCGACGGTGCCGACCACGCCCGCCGCGGTCTGGGCATCACGCATCGCTTCGGCATCGGCGAGGCTGACGGCGAAGGGCAGCGCATCATAGACATGCTTGCCGTTCGCCAGCGCAGCCATCACCATCGGGAACCGGAACGAAGGCCGGGTGCCGACGTCGATGATGTGAAGCTCGGGATCGGCCGACATCTCCGCATGGTTCCAATAGGCCTTGGCGATCCCAAAGTCGCGTGCGGCCCGCTCGGCGGTTTCCTGGCGGGAAGTACAGATCGCCGCGACCTCGACGCCGTCGATCCGCCGCCAGGCAGCGCCATGGACCTTCAGGCTCCAGTTGGCGCTGATGATACCGACCTTGAGCGTGTCCGCCATGCCCATCCTTCTCCCGCACGATCGCCTGACGCAGTAAACCAGCACAGCCCTGCGCGTTCACTAGGGCTGGAAAGGATCAGCCCTGTGATATGCGCCGCATCGCCAGGTGGGCGTGACGGGGCCGGCGCAGGGGGGCACTCGGGTCGGTCGGCCCCATGCCGGCCCTCAGGCCAGCGCGTGTTCCACCCGCGCGGGCGCGCCGGGCACGCCACGTACGCCGCGGACCAGCCGCCCGGGCAGTTCGCCCGTCGCTTCGCCGTTGCGATAGGTGATCTTGCCGCTGACGATCGTTGCGACATAGCCTTTCGAGCGCTGCGACAGGCGCTTGCCGCCGGCGGGCAGGTCCGCTTTCACCTGCGGTCGATAGAGCAGCATATTCTCGAGATCGAGGACGTTGATGTCCGCCTTGTAGCCGACGCCGATCACTCCGCGGTCGCGCAGGCCCACCGAATTGGCCGGCTGGCTTGTCAACGCCTTGATCACAGTCGGCAGCGCCAACCCGTCGCGCCGCATGCGCCCAGTCAGCATGTAGGTCGTGTAGGCCGCGTCGCAGATCATGCCGTAATGCGCGCCGCCGTCACCCAGAGCAATGATGCTGTTGTCCTCGCCGATGAGGTCGCGCGAGCGATCGAGATAATCGGTGACGCTCGACGAATAGGAGCAGAGGATGGCACGGCCTTCATCCTCCAGCAGCGCGTCGTAGATCGCTTCGCGGGGGGCGACGCCGTCGCGCTCCGCCTGTGCCTGGATACTGTCTTCCGGGGCGAAATTATAATCTGCCGGATCGGTCAGGCGATAGAGCGCGGTGATCAGTCGCAGGAGGCCGACGAAGGCCGGGTTCGGATCGTCCGGCTCTTCCGCGATCAGTCTCGCGCGCAGTTCAGGGTCGCGCATCCGGGCGACCTTCTCGGCGAGTGGGAGCTTCGCGATCGCGCGGTAGCTGGGATTGAGCGAGAAGGGATGGAAACTCAGGTCGAGGCCGTAGAGCACACCCATCGGACGCGGCATGAACTGGCAGCGTATGTCCAGGCCATCCGATTTCGCTTGGCGCACCCCGTCCACATAACGGCCCCAGTTCTCCGGATTGGAAGCCATCCAGATCAGGCTGAAGGTGACCGGCACGCCGGTCTGCTCCGCGATCGCTCGAAAAATATCCAGTTCGGTCCGGGCATCATTGTCGAGGTTGGGATTGCACTGGAACACGCCCGCGCCCGCATCCTTCAGCCCTTCGGCCAATGCCAGCACCTCGTCGAGATCGGTGGTGACCGACGGGGCCAGCGCGCCGGACCGGAACCGGTGGAACAGGTTGCGCGAACTCGCGACTCCCAGCGCACCGGCCTGCACCGCCTCGCGGACATGGCGGCGCATTTCTACCAGATCCTCCAGCGTCGCGGGCTCGAGATTGGCGCCGCGCTCGCCCATCACGAAGACGCGCAAGGGGCTGTGCGGGATCTGCGTCGCGAAATCGACATCGCTTTCGCGGGCTGCCAGCGCATCGAGATAATCCGGAAAGCTTTCCCAGTTGAACGGCACGCCTTCGGCCATCACGACTTCGGGAATGTCCTCCACGCCCTCCATCAGCTTGATCATCAGTTGATGATCGCCGGGGCGGACCGGCGCGAAGCCGACGCCGCAATTGCCCATAACGACGGTGGTCACGCCATGGTTGGACGAGGGGGCCATGCGGCTCTCCCACGTGATCTGGCCGTCATAATGGGTGTGCACGTCGACGAAGCCCGGCGTCACGGTGAGGCCGGCGGCGTCGATCTCGTTCCGCCCCCCGGTCTCGATCGTGCCGATTTCGGCGATCACGCCATCGCGCAGGCCGATGTCGGCGACATAGGGGACGGCGCCCGTGCCGTCGACGATCGTGCCGCCGCGGATCACGACATCATGGAGACTGCTGGTCATCTCGATCCTCTCGATGGGCGACTCATTGGTCGCTAAATAGTAAATGCTATTTATCTTGTGTTTCAGCCGAAAACAACGATAAACGTCGAATGCAGGGCCTTTCCGATTCCGGCGGAGGGCGGCCGCCCGCCGCCCAGCGCCGCATTCGCCGGACAACGGCGGAAATTCGTGCGCTCATTCTGGAGGCGGCGCGCGCGCTGTTTGCGGAGCGCGGCTATGCCGGAGCCACGACCCGGCTGATCGCGACGCGTGCCGAGGTGGCCGAGCCGCTGATCTTCAACAATTTCGGCAGCAAGGCGGCATTGTTCGCCGAAGCCGTGATCGAGCCGTTCAACACCCGCTTCAGCGAGTTCCTGGCGGCGAGCGACACGCTCCCGCCCGACCGCGAGCAGCGCAATGCGCATTTCGTGAAGACGCTCTATCCGTTTCTGCGCGACCATGCCGATCTGCTGCTCGCGCTGGTGAAGTCGAGCGGTGAGATGGAGCCAGCGTCGCTGCATGGGCTCGACGATTATTTCGCGCGCGCGGTGAGCCGGATGCGATCGCAATATGAAGCGGCCGGCTGGCAGTTCGACATCCAACCCGAGCTCATCGTCCGCTACGCCTTCGGCCTGCTGGGGGGGGCGGTGCTGTTCCGTGACTGGTTCTTCCCGGGCGTGGCGCCGGACGAAGGCGAAGCGGAAGCGGCGCTCGCCCGCATGCTGTTCAAGGCGACCGAGCCGAGAGGCGCCTGAACCAACACATCACATGGCCGAATTGACCGCGGCCGATCTTGGCCGGTCCCGTTGGTGCCGCCATGATCGGCGCGAACAGGAAGTGACATGGACAGGATAGACTTCAACGGGCAGGTGGCAGTGGTAACGGGCGCGGGTGGTGCGCTTGGTTCGGCCTTCTGCCGCGCGCTTGCCAGCCGGGGCGCGGCGATCGTCGCGAACGATCTGGGCGGCGCGCCGACCGGGCAGGGGGCGTCGACCGGCTATGCCGACGCGATCGTCGCGGAGTTGCGGGCGGCCGGCGCGCGCGCGGTGGCCAGCTATGACAGCGTTGCGACCGCAGCGGGTGGACAGGCGATCGTAGAGACCGCGCTCGCCGCCTTCGGCCGGGTCGATATCGTCATCAGCAACGCCGGCAATCAGCGCAACGGGGCGTTTGGCGAATTGAGCGAAGAGGATATCGAGGCGGTCTATGCCGTGCACGCCAAGGGCGCCTTCCACGTGTGCCAGCCTGCCTATCGCGCGATGGTGGGGCAGGGCTATGGGCGCATCGTGCTGGTAAGCTCGCAATCGGGCATCTTCGGCAACCCGTTCCGCGCCAATTACGGGTCGGCAAAGACGGCGCTGATCGGCCTGATGAACGTCATCGCGCAGGAGGCGCCGGCTGGCATCGCCGTCAACACGCTGTTCCCCAACGCGCAGGGCGGGCGGCTGGGCGGCACGCCGCTGTCGGAGCGGCCCGATATCGATTTCCTGAAGGCGGCCGGCGATCGGACCCGTCACTTCGTCGAGGGGATGCAGCCCGACTTCGTCGCCGCGCTCGCCTGCTACATGGCGAGCCGCCAGTGCGATCGCTCGCAGGCCATGTACTCCGTGCTGGGCGGCAAATATTCGCGGCTGTTCGTGGGGCTCACCGAGGGCTGGTACCGCCCCGGTCCCGACGCGCCCGATTGCGACGATATCCTTCGGCACATCGATCGGATCGACGATCGCAGCCGCTACGACGTGCCGCTGAGCGGTCTCGACGAGATGGATACGGTTCTGAAGGCTCGCGCGGCGCTCGGGCTCTGATGCACGCAAGCGCCGCCCCCTGCTCCGAACACGAGCCTCTGGCCACGCTCGAGATCGCCGCCGACATCCTTCGGCTGGTCGAGCGGGGTGATGGCACGTTCCGCACAACCGGCGGCCGCAGCAATCACAATGGCACGATCTTCGGCGGGCGGCTGATCGCGCAGTCCCTGGCCGCCGCGACCGCCACAGTGGCGGAGATGCCAGCGACGTCGCTGCATGCCTATTTTCTGGCGGCGGGGCAGGTCGACCAGCCGGTCGACTATCACGTCACCGCACTGCGCGACAGCCGCCGCTTTGCCAACCGCATGGTCGAGGCGCGACAGTCAGGCGTCACGCTGTTCACGCTGATGGCGCAGTTCCATGCTGCTGAGGAGGGGTTCCTGCATCAGCATGCGGCGATGCCCGATGTCCCGCCGCCCGAGGCGGTGATGCCGCTGCAAGCCTATGTGCTGCAGAACGAGGGGCGGATCGATCTGTCGGCGATCCGCAACTTCAAGGGCGCGACGCCGATCGAGATGCGTCCCGTCGATCCCGACCGCTATTTCCTGCAGCGCAGCGAGGGCAGGCGCGATTTCTGGTTTCGCCTGCCCAGCGCCGCCGCGATCGCAGAACCGCGACTGCAGCAGTGCTTGCTCGCCTATGCCAGCGATTATTGGCTCGGCGGCGTGTCGGCGATCCCGCATGTCTTCCCCACCAACGGGCGGGAACTGCTGATCTCCAGCCTCGACCATGCCTTGTGGTTCCATCGGCCGGTGCGCTGCGAAGACTGGCTGCTCCATCATACCATCAGCCCTGCTGCCGGCGACGGGCTTGGTTTCGCGCGCGGCCAGATCTTCGACCGGCACGGCCGGCTTGTCGCGTCTAGCGCGCAGGAATGCCTCCTGCGCCGCCTGTCGCCCTCATCAGATAGGTGAACATTCGCCGCGCGCGGAGCGGCGGCCCTTGCGCGGCGGATCGCGTTGGCGGCTAGTGCGCCGAAACCATCGATGCAGGAGAGGTGGGTATGAACCCTGACACCCAGGCGTTCGAGAGCACGCAAATGTCCCCCGCGATCGGCTCGGTCGTGCGCGGTCTCGATCTATCGCGCGACATGTCGGCAGGAACGATGCGCGCGCTGATCGATCTGCTGCTCGATCGCGGCGTCGTCGTCATACCGGGGCAGAGCCTTTCGGCCGTAGACTATGTCGCGTTCGGACGCTTCTTCGGTCGTCCGCTCGAATTCTTCATTCCCGAGCACCGCAATCCCGATCATCCCGAGATCATCCACATCAACAACGATCCCGCGACGCCGCCGGTGACGCGCGATGGCGCCGTGCACTGGCATTCCGACAGCAGCTACGAGACCGAGCCGGGCGCTGTCACCATGCTCTACGGCAAGGCGGCGCCGGACGAGGGCGGTGAAACGCATTTCGCGAGTACGTCCGCCGCCTATGAAAGCCTGCCGGAGGCGATCCGTCAGCGCATCGACGGCATGATTGCCAGCCACGAACTGGGCCGCGCGCCGTGGATCGCGGGCGAGACGCAGCCCGATCCCAATCGGCCGCGCCGCACGACCGATGCGCCGGACCACCCGCTGGTGATGCGCCATCCCATCACCGGGCGGAAGGCCATCTTCACCTCGGGCACCGCCTACGCGATTCATGGCGTCGAGGAGAATGAGGCGACCGATCTCATCCGCTTCCTCCGCGAGCATATCGTGCGTCCCGAGCACCGCATCAGCTACAAGATTCGGACCGGAGACATCGTGCTGTGGGACAATTTCGGCACGGTCCACTGCGCCTCGCCCATCGAATATTCGAACGAGCCAGGCAAGCGCCGGCTGCTCCACCGCATCAGCACGAAGGGCATGCCGGCGTTACGCGCCGCTGCCTGAGCGGAGAAGACGATGACACAGGACGACGACATCCTGCTTGATCGTGCGGAACCAGGCATCTGCGTCGTGACGATGAACCGGCCTGACCGTCTGAACGCGTTGCTGCGTGAGACCGTCGCGCGGCTGAACGCCGCGTTCGACGTGCTTGCGGCTGATCCGCAATGCCGCGCGGTCATCATCACCGGTGCCGGGCGCGGCTTCTGTTCGGGGCAGGATCTTGCCGCGTCCGACGCACGCAACCGCTCGGGTGGCAGCGGCGTGATCGAAAAGCTGCACTGGCAGGAGCAGTTCGCCGGCATGGGCGCGCGCATCCGGGCGATGCCGCAGGTCGTGATCGCGGCAGTGAACGGCGCCGCGGTCGGGGCGGGGATGGCGATCGCGCTCAGCGCCGACATCCGTATCGCGACGCCCGCCGCGCGCTTCCTGGTCGCTGCGGTACGCATCGGCCTGACCGGCGGCGAAAGCGGCCTGAGCTATTTGCTGCCGCGGCTGATCGGCGCCTCGCGCGCGTTCGACATCCTTTTGACCGGCCGGCCGATCGATGCGGACGAGGCGGAACGGATCGGGCTCGTGCGCTCGATCAGCGCGCCGGCGGACCTGCTCGCCGACGCGCGCGCTTATGCCCGGTTGGTGCTGGCGAACAGCCCCTATTCGATCGCCCACACAAAGAAGCTGATGTGGGAAAATCTCGATGCCGGCTCGTTCGAGGCCGCGGTCGCGGCGGAGAACCGCACCCAGATCCTCGGAACCATGACGGAGGATTATGCCGAGGCGACCGCCGCCTTCATGGCCAAGCGACCGCCCCGGTTTTCGGGACGCTGACCGTCGGCGTCAGTCGACGATCCGCTTCACCTGGCGATTGCGGTCGAGCGCGGGATCGAGGTAGCGGCCCACCTCATAGTCGCCCATGATCGTCGTGCGCCGCGCACTGCGTGCGCAGTCGAGCGGCACGCCCTCCGCGGTGTGGATCATCCGCCAATTGTCCCAGACCAGCATGTCGTTGCGCTGCCACTCGTGGAAATAGGCGTAGCGCGGGTCCGTCAGATGCGCGGCCAGTTCGGCGAGCAGGGCGTCGCTTTCCGCGCGGTCCAGCCCCAGGATATATTGCGCCTGCAGCGGCGAAATTTTGAGCGCCTTGCGACCGGTCTCGCGCTGCGTGATCACCATCGGATGCACGACAGGCGGAAAGTCGTAGCTCTTGCCGCTCGACGGCCGCTCCCGCGGTAGGACGCGCAGGTCCGCTGGCACGCCGTAGCGGCACTGCATGAAGTCGCTGACGAAGTGATAGACCACGTCCATGCCGTCGATCCGCGCCTGCGTCTTCGGGGAAAGCCGCTCATAGGCCTCGATTGCGTCGATGAAGCCGGTGCGCCCCATCGTCTGCGCGGGCTTTTCCATGCGCAGCACAGCGCCGCGTACGATCGTCGGCATGAAGGACTGATCCCAATGCCAGGGGATATAGCCGGCGCGATCCTGTCCGCCGAAGCTGTAATCGGCCTGGAAGCGGGGCTTTGTATCGGCCGGATCATAGGCGAGCGTCATCATGAATTGGTTCTTCGGGTCATTCATGTCGGCAGTCGCCGCGGGCTCCATGTCGCCGAACACGCGGCTCAGGCGCATCTGGGCGTCGTCGTCCGCGCAGGGATCGCGGACCAGCAGCAGGCCCGCCTCGATCCAGATGTCCCGGATAGCCGCCGCAGTCGCATCATCGAGCGGTCGCGTGAGGTCGATCCCGCTCACTTCCGCGCCGAAGCCGTGAGCCAGCGCGCGAACCTTCAGTCCAGATCCGGGCCGGATGGTATTGCCGATGGGCATATTCTCTCCCTCACCGGAGTGTGGCTGTCGAAAGAAATCATGCGCGCGATGTGTCTCGACGGCCACCGCCCCGGCTCCGCCATGTCGATTCATCAGAAACCTGATGAGAGCGCCCGGAACGGCCCGCGCCGGCTCGGTTCGGTCGATGCCATGCTATGGATTTTCGCGTGGCAGCTGCATCGAGGGGGCTGCGGTTCGGCAGATTTAGAAGGGACCGACATTATGAACGACATGACCGCCACGCCGTGGCCGCGGGACCGCGTGATCCCGGAATCGACCTGGCAGCGCCCCGCGGGCACGCGCGTCATCTCGGCCGATGATCATCTGATCGAAGAGCCGGGGCTGTGGGAAGATCGGCTGAAGGGGGCGGACAAGGATCGCGCGCCGAAGTATTGGCGTGACGAGACCGGCTTTCATCTTGAAGTCGATGGCCATTCCTATGACGTGCCGGGCCTGCCGCCGCTCTTTCCCGAAGGCCGCGAGGGCTTCTGGGACGTGTCGAAGCGCCTGGCCGATATGGACGCCGAAGGAATTGACGCCGCCGTCATCTATCATGGCCGCCTCAACAGCCTGATCCGGATGCCCGACAAGGAATTCTGGTATCGCTGCGTCGATGTCTGCAACGAATGGGCGGCGGAGTGGAAAGAGGCTGCTCCGGATCGGCTGTTCCCCGTGGCGCTGCTGCCCACCTTCCTCTGGCCGGAGCAGACCAGGGACTATCTCCAGAAGCTCCAGCAACTGGGCTACAAGGCGATCGACATTCCGGTGAGCCCGAAAGGCGTGCGCTACAACAGCCTTTCCATGGATCCGATGTGGGAAGCGATCCAGGAAAGCGGTATGCCGGTGTCGTTCCACATCGGCGCCTACATTCAATATTCCGGACGCGGCTCGTTGGGCGCCAACCTCAACGCTAATCTGATGCCGTTCACGGGGCTGTTCGGCCAACTGGTGTTCTCCGGCGTGTTCGACCGGTTTCCGGGCCTCAAGGTCGTCTTCACCGAGGGGGGGGCCAGCTGGGTGCCCGGCACGCTTGAAAATGCAGACAAGGTCGCCCGCGACTATGCGAGCGAACTGCGCCCGAAGCTCGCGCACAAGCCGAGCTGGTACTGGCACAACAACTGCTACACCACCTTCATGGAAGATGATGTGGCAATGGAGAATATCGGCCGGCTCGGCGCAGGCCGCGTGATGTGGTCGACCGACTATCCGCATCCCGAGGGCGTGATGGGCAGCTCCGATGCGATCATGAAGCGCATCTTCGACATGGTGGGTGAGGACGCCGGCAAGCAGGTGGTCGGCGCTAACGCCGCCGGCCTCTGGGGCATCTGATACCAAGCTGCGATGAGCATGACTCATCGCGGCTTGGTTAAGCCCGCGTGGCGCCTGAGCGATACCCTCTCCTGATCGGTCGCAGACCGAGCGGGACGGTATGAGTGGGGGGGGGGCGGACCGGCGCGGTCGAGGGGGCCGCGCCGGTCCGATTTCCGGAGGTTGGCGCTACGCCGTCGGCGGCGCGGTCTTCGCCTGACCGCTCCAGTGCATCCCGCCGCTCGCATTGCGAAGCGCCAGCGCATCCGCTTCCAGGCGCAGCGCATCGGACAGGGTGCCGTGCGCGCCGCGGTCGACGACATCCTTGACGACCCGGATGAGCGCCGGATCATGGCTGGCGATGGCGCTCGCCACCTCGATCGCGCGCGCCAGCAGGCGATCGGGCGCCAGCACCTCGTTCACGAGGCCTGCACGCAACGCGGTTTCGGCGTTGATGGGCTGGCAGGAGAGCATCATCTGTTTCGCGAACCGGGTTCCCGTCGCATGGGGCAGGCGTGAGCCCATGCCGCTGCCGGACAAGGCGCCGATGCGGGCATGCGTGTCGGCGAAGCGCGCTTCCGTGCTCGCCAGGATGAAATCGCACCCCAGCGCCATCTCCAGCCCGCCGGTATAGGCAGCGCCGCCCACGGCGGCGATGATTGGTTTGGCGAGCGTCGCCATGCTCTGGATCAGGGCGGTCGCCCGGTGGCGCGGCGCATCCGGTGCCGAGAACGTCTTGAGGTCGAGGCCGGCGCAGAAGGCGGGCGGCGTCCCGGTCAGCACGGCCGCGCGGAGCTGATCCTCCTTCTCGAAGCAAGCGAATGCAGCGCTCAGCGCGTCGAGAAGCTCCAGATCGATCGCGTTGCGCTGGGCGGGCCGGTTCAGTGACAACAGCATGACGCCGGCGCTCGGCTCGTCAATGTGCAGCACGGAGGTCACGCCTGGCTCCCGAAGAAGGCGATGACGTCTTGCGCGAAGGCGTCCGGCTCTTCCATCGCTGCGAAATGACCGCCCGCTGCCATGGTTGTCATCCGCTGCACATTATAGTGCCGTTCCGCCAGCGCGCGCGATGGCATCGGATAGAACTCGGCTGGGAAATGGGCGAGGCCCGTCGGCACGAGGACACGCCCGGAAGCGCGCTGCTCCTGACCCAAGCCATAATACATCCAGATCGACGACATCACCGTGTCGTTCACGAGGTAGGACATCAGATTGGTGATCAGATGGTCCTTGCTGAAGCGGCTTTCGATGTCGCCCTTCGTATCGCCCCAGCGCCAGAACTTCTCGACCACCCAGGCTGCCCAGCCGACCGGATTGTCGTGCAGCGCAAGGCCGATGGTCTGCGGCTTGGTCATATGCTCATGCTGATAGGCGCCCTCGGCCTGGATCAGCTTGCCGACATCGGCCCAATAGTCGCGCAGTTCGGCGTCGGCGTCGGGTCCGGCCGGTGGAGGCATGAAGAAGTTGAGGTGGATCGCCGCGACGGCATCGGCATGGGACATGCCGAGTTGCGTCGTGACTACCGATCCCCAATCGCCGCCCTGCGCGAAGAAGCGGGGATAGCCCAGCGCATCGACCATAAGTGTCCGCCACATGGCGGCGACGCGCGCAGGCCCGATCGGACGGGGCGGGCGGCCCGACCAGCCATAGCCGGGCAATGAAGGAATGACGAGCGAGAAGCCCGCCTCGAGGAGCAGCGGGATCACCGCCTGGAACTCGACGACCGAGCCCGGCCAGCCATGGGTCAGCAGGATCGGCACATCGTGTCGCCCGTCGCCGCGCACATGGTAGAAATGGATGGGGATGCCGTCGATCTCGACGCGAAACTGGGGCCAGAGGTTGAGTGCCCGTTCTTCCTTGCGCCAGTCATAGCCGGAGCGCCAATAATCCACGAGCTCGGCGAGATAGCGGGCATCCATGCCATAGCGCCACTGATCCTCGTCATCGGGCATATAGCCGATCCGACTGCTGGCGAGACGCGCCTGGATCCGCTCGAGCACGGCTTGCGGAACATCGATCTGGAACGGCTGCGGGCTCATCTTGTCTCCTGTGTCCGGATCCCTGCGGACGTCTGCTACGATCTGACGATGGCACCCCTGGCGAGTGGGCTACGACTTTATTGCATAGGGTCGGACAGGATCGCTTCCGTCCCAGGCCTGCCCTGCGGCGCGTATGCGCTCGATCCCGGCCCGCCGCATCGGCAGCATCTCGGACATCTCCAGGCTGGTACCGGCATGCAGCGCATCCTCGAAATAGGCGAAGCGGATCGCGCCGACGCGCCCCTCCTGAACCGGCGTCAGGCCGTTGGCCACCGCCGAAGCATGGACGCCGTCATAGTCATCCGGCCAGACGCAGATGTGCTGCAGGCCTTCCCCGTGCTGATCGAGGAACTCTCGATAGACGCTGGGCGTGTCGCATCGCTGCTGGATCAGTTCGATCTGCATGTCGCCGGAATTGGCGAGCGCATAGCTCATGTCCATCCCGGCAAGATCGACCCCGCGAAAGCGATATTCGTCGAGCGGAAGCCGCACATTGTAGAACCATGGCCCGATGCGCAGCTTGCCCGCCCAGACCTTCATCGCCGCCTCGATGTCGCGCACGACATAGCCCAGCTGGCGGATCGGGCCATATCCCGTGATCATGACCGGATCGCCGCGGCATGCCGCGCGGCCCAGTCGGCGAAGCGGGTGGGGCGGAGCCCCCAGCGCGTCATTTCGGCCGGTCGCGCCGAATAGTTGACGACGTTCATCCACGATTGGGTCTCGACCCATCCGGCATGCTGGCCCCGCGCGACAAGATCGTCCGGCTCGCATGTCCTTGCGATCACCGCCCGGCCGAGAATGTCGCTCAGCACCTGCGCAATCTGCTGCAGCGTCAGCAGGTCGCCTGCCAGCTCGATTTCCTGTCCGTCGAAGCGATCGGGCGCTTCGATCGCGGCGGCCGCTGCCTGTCCGATGTCCTCGGCCGCAACCAGGACCATCGGCGTGTCGGCATGAAGGCAGGTCAGGATCTCGCCCCGGACGAGGTCCGGAAACATCCAGCCCGCCTTCGGCATGGCGAAATTCTCCATCATGAAGGCCGGGCGCAGGATCGTGTGGGCCGGAACGCCGCCAGCGCGAACGAGGGCTTCCGCGTCGGCCTTGCTCTGCCAATAATTGCGGTGCCAGCGCCCCTCGGCCCATCCCGGCATCGTCGTGAACGCGCCGGTATTGGAGACCGAACTGTGCACCACGCGATGCACGCCGGCAGTGTGTGCCGCGTCGATCAGGGCGTGCGCCTGGTTGCGCTCGCTGTCCGCATCCGCTCCGGGCGCGGGCTGCACGGAGAAGATTGCATCGGTCCCGCGCAGCGCCGCGGCGAGAGCTGCGGGATCATCGAAGCTGCCGACCGCAAGCTCGGCACCCGCGACCGCGAGCGCGCGGGCGGCCGCCGTCTCGACGTCGCGGACCAGTGCGCGCACCGGCCGGCCGCGGGCCAGCAGCGCAGCCGCGACCGCACCCCCCTGCGTACCCGTCGCGCCCGTCACCAGCGTCAGCATCAAGGATCTCCCGCCATCGCGCCGTCAGGCGGATTTCAGCGCTTCCTTCAGCGCATATTTGATGACCTTGCCGGTCGAGTTCATTGGCAGCGTTTCAAGGAAGGTGACGCCGCGAGGCACCTTGTAATTGGCGAGGTTGGCCTTGCACCATGCGACGACCTCCTCGGCGGTGATGGTCGATCCGGCGGCGCGCACGACGAAGGCGTGGCCGACCTCGCCCAGCCGCTGATCGGCTATTCCGACGATCGCCGACTGGTGGATGCCGGGAAGGCCGGTCATCTGTTTCTCGATTTCAGCGGGATAGACGTTGAAACCGCCAACGATGTACATGTCCTTCAGACGATCGGTGAGCTTCAGATAGCCCTGCGCATCGAGATAGCCGACATCGCCGGTATGCAGCCATCCATCCGCATCCAGCGTCAGGCGGGTGGCTTCGGGATTGTCCATATATTCGATCAGCAGCTTGCCGTCGCGGATCAGCACCTCGCCTGGCTCCCCGACGGGGAGGACGGCGCCGTCGGGGCCCGCCACCCGGATTTCGGTGCCTGGAATCGCTGTGCCGACGGTGTAGGCCACGCGCTCCATCGGGTCGCCCGGGCGGGTGTGGGTGGCCGAACCGGCACACTCGGTCATGCCGTATCCGGTGCTGATCTCCTGGATCGGGGTTTCCGCCTCCAGTCGCTTCATCAGTTCGATCGGCACGACCGTGGAGCCGGTCGACATGAACCGCCAGGACGAGATGTCCCAGTCGCGCCAGTTGGGAAAGGCGAGCAGTTCCTGGAACACGGTCGGCGGTGCGGGCATCACCGTGATGCGATTGCGCGCGACCAGATCAAGCACGCTCACCGGATCATACGCTTCGGGCCAGTAGACGGTGGCGCCACTCAGCAGCCCCGCCACCCAGCCAGCCTTGTAGGAGGCGTTATGCGAGAAGGGACCGAACACGCCATAGCGGTCGCCGTCATGCTGCCGTGCGATGTCGACCCAGGCCTGCCCGCCGGCAAGCGACCGGCGGTGGTCGAACAGCGCGCCCTTCGGCGCGCCGGTGGTGCCGGACGTGAACATGAGGTCGGACACCGTGTCCGGCTTCACCATCGCCGCGCGTTCGGCGAGCGCGGGATCGCCGATGGCGTCGCCGCTAGCGATGAACGCATCCCAGCCGGTCTCCTGCGCGCCGAGCCGGTCGGGGGCAGCGCGCAGGACGATCCGACGGCGCAGCTCCGGCATATCCTCCGCCTTGAGCATGGCGGGATAATAGCGGCCGAGGAAATCGCCGACGGCGAACAGCCGCGTGATGCGGCCACGGCGGACGACGTCCGCCACCTCGCCGCCCTTCAGCCGCGTATTGAGCGGCACCAGGACGCCGGCCGCCCGCTGGATGCCGATCGCCGCCACCACCCATTCCCACATGTTCGGCGCCCAGATTGCGGTGCGATCGCCCGGCAGGGCGCCGTCGGCGATCAGGGCCTTGGCAACCAAGTCCGCCTGACGATCCAGCTCCCGGAAGCTGATGGCGCCGTCCAGTTGCGATACCAACGCCGCGCGGTCGCCATAGCGGTTGGCCGTATCACGCATCAGCGCGGGGATGGTGGTCGTCATGAGCGCCTTTGTCTGCCTGGCGGATGGGGGAGGGCGGTAGGCCCGGTCACGCCTTCAGGTGGGCCGGAAGTTCCTGCATGAACACCGCCTTGATTTCGGTGAAGCCGTGCAGGCCTTCCGCGCCGCCTTCGCGCCCGACCCCGGACTGCTTGAAGCCGCCATAGGGAATCGTATAGTCGATCACGCGGCCATTATGCCCGAAATTGCCGGTGCGGATGCGGCGGGCGACCTCGTAGGCGCGCTCCACATCCTCAGTGAAGACGCCACCCGACAGGCCGTAAATATTGTTGTTGGCGATGGCGATGGCTTCTTCCTCGCTGCCATAGGTGATGATCGTTCCGACCGGACCGAAAATCTCCTCGCGCGCGATCACCATGTCGTTGCTCGCGTCGGTGAACAGCGTGGGTTCGACATACCAGCCCTTGGGAAGATTCGTCGGACGGTTTCCGCCAGTGACGATCCGCGCGCCTTCCGCCTTGCCCTTTGCGATATAGTCGAGCACGCGATCCTGCTGGCGGCTGGCGACCAGTGGCCCCATCTGGGTGGCGTCGGCGAAGGGATCGCCCACCGTCACATGCCGCATGGCACCAGCGATCGCTTCTTCTACGGCGGTTTTGAGCGCGGCAGGCACCAGGATACGGCTGAACGCCGCGCATTGCTGGCCGCAGAGACCCACGAGGTTGGGCATGATGCCGGAAACGACCTTGCCGACATCGGCGTCTTCGAGGACGATCGCGGCCGACTTGCCGCCGAGTTCGGTGGTGATACGGCCAGAGCGGCCCGACACGACCGAGGCGATGTGCAGGCCGGCGGCCGTGGACCCTGTAAAGCTCACCTTGTCGACGCCCTGGTGACGGATCAGATAGTCGGAAACGTCGCGGTCGGCGGTCAGCACGGAGAACACGCCCTCGGGCACATCGGCGGCGGCGATGCACTCGGCGAGGATCAGTGCTTCCAGGGGCGTTTCCGGCGAAGGCTTGGCGATGACCGTGCAGCCCGCGGCAAGGGCGAAGGCGACCTTCAGCGAAAGGGTGGCAAGCGGCGCGTTCCAGGGCACCACCGCCGCGACAACGCCCACCGGTTCGCGCACGACGATCGCATAGCCGCCGGCCAGGGCCGGGCGGACGCTTTCGAACCCCTGTTCGGCGAGGCTGGCGGCGTAGCTGTAATAGCCGCCCATGAACGGCGCGGTCGCCGACGATTGGGTATAGGGCATACCGACCTGCAACGACCAGGCACGGGCGAAGTCGTCGGCGCGCTTCGCCATCTCTTCGGCGATGCGGCGCAGAACGACGGCGCGCTCTGCACCCGTCGTGCGCGGCCAGGGGCCGTTGTCGAAGGCATTGCGCGCGGCGGCGATGGCGCGATCCATGTCGGCGATCGTCGCCTTCGCGACGCGGCCGACCGTCTCCTCGGTCGCGGGGGAGACAATGTCGATGCCCTGGCCCTCAGATGAATTGGACCAGTCCCCGCCGATGAACAGCTTCTCGGGGTTGGCGAGGTTGAGCAGCGTGTCGGTCATGACGGATGTCTCCAGATGCGGATGAGGGCTGATGGCGACGCGCAGATCAGGTCTCGACGACCACCGGCAGCGACAGGATGTTCGCCACCCCGCCGTCGACCGGCAGCATGTGTCCGGTAATGTAGCCGGACGCCTCGGACGCGAGGAACTGGACGGGCCCCAGCATCTCGGCCGGATCGCCGAAGCGGCCGAGCGCAATGGCGTCGCGGAAGATCTTGGCGCGCTGCGGATGGCCGACGGTCGGCGCGGCCATGTCGGTGTCGAAGAAACCCGGCGCGATCGCGTTGCAGGTGACGCCGTGCGGTGCGAGGTCGGCGGCGATTGCCCGGGTTATGCCGAGCACCGCATGCTTGCTCGCGACATAGGCGGACAGATTGGGCCTGCCGGTATCGGCGACATAGGAGGCGAAGTTGATGATCCGGCCCCATTTTCGCCGGGCCATACCCTTCGAAAGGTCACGACACAGGATGTACATGGACGAGACGTTGACGTCGAACATCGTCTGCCAATGGCCGAGCGTCGATTCGTGAAGCGCGCCCCAGCCGCCGATCGCCCCGTTATTGACCAGGATGTCGATCGGTGTGTCCTCAGCGGTCAGCCGGTCCGCCGCGGCCTGGACGGCGTCCAGATCGCCCAGGTCAAAAGCGATGGTACGGGCCTGCCCGCCTGCCTCGCGGACGGCCTCCGCCGTCTCTTCGAGCTTCCCGGCATCGCGCGCGGCGAGGATCAGCGACGCACCCGCCTCGGCGAAGCCAAGCGCGATGGCCTTGCCCAACCCGCGCGATGCGCCAGTGATCATGGCGGTGCGTCCCTCGAGCGAGAAGAGCCGGGTCATTCGATCCTCATCCTGATGTGCTTGTTTGCCGCCATAGCGCGGTGGGTGCGTCGATTTCGATGGCGTTTGCCAACCCATCATAAGAGCGATTTCACTGCTGTCATCTTGTCGCCCGCCTGGCGGGCCGCGATGCATGTGGACAAAGAAGGAGAGCGATAACAATGGCCGACGCGGCGCAGCGCAGCATTTTGGAAGCCGACTATGTGATTGTCGGCGCGGGCTCGGCTGGCTGCGTTCTCGCGAACAGGTTGAGTGCTGACGGCCGATACAAGGTTGTCGTGCTCGAAGCGGGTGGCGACGACCGTCCGCTGCGCAACATCGCCAGCCCGGCGCAGGCGCTCAGTACGCTCAACATCCATGTGCCCGCGGGCTTCACCAGGATGCTGAAGGATGCGCGCATCAACTGGAACTATCTGACCGAGCCCGACGCCAGTTCGGATGGACGCCAGTATCATTTTCCGCGCGGCAAGGTGCTGGGCGGCTCCTCGTCGATCAACGGCATCCTGTGGGTGCGGGGGCTGCCTGAGGATTATGACGGGTGGCGCCAGCTTGGCCTCAGCGGCTGGGGCTGGAGTGATGCGGAGCGCTATTTTCGGCGGATCGAGCGCCAGCATGGCGAGGGGGTGACCGCCGAGCAGCAGCAGGGGCAGCTCGACATCGGCGACGTGCCGATGCGCCACGAGATGCTCGACCTGATGACCCGCGCCTTTGAGGAAGCGGGGGCGCCGCTTGCGACAGACCTCAACGGCACGACGCGCGAAGGCGTGGCACGCGTGCGCCTCAACGCCCACAAGGGCGTGCGGGTATCGGCCGCGGTCGCCTATCTCCATTCGGCGATGAAACGCCCGAACCTCTCGGTCGTGATGAAGGCGCACGCCTCGCGCATCCTGTTCGAGGGCAGGACGGCGATCGGCGTCGAATATTGGCAGGGCAATGAGCGGCACGCGGTACGGGTGCGACGCGAGGTGATTCTCGCGGGTGGCGCGATCAATTCGCCGCAACTCCTGGAACTGTCCGGCATCGGTAACGGCGAGTCGCTGCGCGCGCTGGGCATTCCCGTGATCGTCGATCGCCCCCGGGTCGGCGAGAATTTGCAGGATCATTTCGCGACGATGGTCCGCGCGCGGCTGAAGCCGGGCTCGCGCAGTCTCAACCAGCTGTCGAGGGGCTTCGGGCTCGCTGCGCAGATGATCCGCTATGCGGTCACGCGGACCGGCCTGCTCGCGCTTGGCGGTTCCAACCTGACCGCCTTCCTCAAGTCCGATCCCGCGCTCGACCTTCCGGACCTGCAATTCTTCGCCAGTCCTGCGACCGTGGACTTCGAGGCGCTGGCGAAGAGCGGAGCGATGCAGATGGAGCGGCTGCCGGGCATCACGGTGGGTGGCTATGTGATGCGTCCGCAGTCGCGCGGCTCGATCCACATCAAGTCGCCCGACTTCCGCGACGCGCCCGCGATCAGGCCCAATTTCCTCGCCGCCGAGGCCGATCAGCGCGCGCAGATCCAGACGCTGCGCTGGGCGCGACGGGTGATGCACGCACCCGTGCTCGCCCCCTATTTCGATCATGAACTGACCCCTGGCGCACGGGCCGAGAGCGACGAAGAATTGCTGGCGTTCGCGCGGGCAGCGGGATCGACCGGTTATCACCAGGCGTCCACCTGCGCGATGGGCGCACAGGCCGATGCCGTCCTGTCCGGTGAGCTGAAGGTCAACGGCGTCGAAGGGCTGCGCGTCATCGACGCGTCGGCGATGCCGAACGTCGTTTCCGGCAACACCAATGCGGCAACGATGATGATCGCCGAGCGCGGTGCAGAACTGGTCCTGGCCGACGCGCGCTGATGGCGGCGTCGGCGAAGGGGCTCATCCGTCGCGGCCGACCTGCTGGCCGAACAGCAGCAGGGACTGGTCGGTGGGCAGTGCTGCCCAGATCTGGCGGGCGGCGGTGTCGATGTCCATCACTCCGATGCCCTCCGCCATCTGCCGCCGCATCTGTGTGGCGATCGGATAATCGCTGTCCGCCATTGCCGCGACCTGCCGCGTCAGCGGCGTATCGACGAAGCCGGGCCGCACCGCCGTGACCCAGATGTTGGCGCGCCCGCGCATCGCCAGTTCGCGCCGCGCGACGCGAACCCACATCTCCAGCGCCGCCTTTCCGGCGCAGTAGACCGTCTGGCCGAGGGTCGGTGATCGGGCGGAGGATGAGGACATCATCACCAGCCCGACATTGCCCGCGAAGCGGGATTCGACCGCCGCACGCAGGAACATCTCGCCCAGGCGCAGCGGCGCAGCGACATTGGCGATGATGTCGCGGGCATAATCCGCCGCGTCCACCTCTCCCGCGAAGCCGGTCAAGCCTTTCAGATGGGCGTTCTGGATGAAGATGGCGCGGCTGCCCCGAGAGCCGCGGAGCATGTCGGTGAAGTGCGCTCCGACGGCATCCCAGCTGCCCTGGTCCGCGAGGTCGAGGAAACGGCTCTCATAATCGTGATGCTGACGCCGCGAGAGGTTGACGATGCGAGCGCCGGGATAGGGGACATTGCGCGCGAGGCCGAGGCCGATCCCTTCGGTCGCGCCGGAAATCCAGACGAGATCAGACGAGGCTGAAGATATTTGCATGCAAAAAGCGTAGGCCGGCACAGTGCGCTGTCAAACCCCGGCACGCGCCCATCGCATTGATGATGGTGCCGAGGCCGAGGCTTGCGCGTGCCGCCGACCACGGGCCATGGACGGCATATCCCACCGTACAGACGATCCGGAGCCTCATCCGATGGAACTGCGCCTTGACCCCGAACTGGAAACATTCCGCCGGGAGGTTCGCGCCTTCATCGATCAGGTGCTGCCCATCGACATGAAGGAGCGCCAACGTCGCAAGGTCGCGAACAATGCGGCGGTGCCGGACCAGCTTGAATGGATGCGCATCCTGAACACGCACGGCCGTTCGGTGCCGCACTGGCCGGTCGAACATGGCGGCTGCGGCTGGTCGGCGATGCAGCTCTTCATCTTCAACGAAGAACTCTATGCTGCCGATGCGCCGGAATTCGACTGGGGCGGTACGCACATGCTGGGGCCGGTGATCTACACCTTCGGCTCGGACTATCTGAAGAGCCGGTTCCTGCCGATGATCCGCGAGGGCGCCACGATGTGGGCGCAAGGCTTCTCCGAGCCGGGATCCGGGTCCGACCTGGCGTCGCTGCGGACATCGGCAGAACGGGTCGGCGACACCTATGTCGTCAACGGCCAGAAGATATGGACCAGCGGTGCGGCGCATGCCGACTGGGGTTTCTTTCTGGTCCGCACCGACAAGGGCGTGAAGCCGCAGCGCGGCATCAGCTTCCTGATCGCCAAGATGGACACGCCCGGCATCACCGTGCGCGAGATCCCGCAGATCAACGGCGAGGCGCATCTCTGCGAGGTGTTCCTCGACAATGTCGTGGTGCCGGCCGATCAGCTGGTCGGCGAGCCCGGCATGGGCTGGACCTATGCCAAGTTCCTGCTCGAGCATGAACGCACCACCTCCAGCTTCATCTATTGGAGCAAGCGGGAACTGGCCCGGGCGAAGGACATCGCGCGCGGAGAGCGCCGCGCCGGCCGGCCGATCGCCGAGGATCCTGCCATCCGCGCCCGTTTCGCCCGGATCGAGGCCGATCTGCTGGCGCTGGAATGGTCGGTGCTGCGCGTGCTTGCGCACGAGGCGTTCGACGCGTCGGAAGCGGCGGCTGCATCTGTGCTCAAGATCCGCGGGTCGGAGCTGCAGCAGGAGATCACGATGCTGCAATGCGACCTGCTTGGCGCGAAGGCCCTGCGCTTCTTCGATCCGCAACCGGTGGCGCCGCCGGCGCCCACCGCTGCCTGGCAGGATTATGTACCGGGTCGCACCACCGTGGCGCTGATCAACCGCGCCGCGACCATCTATGGCGGGACCAAGCAGATTCAGAAGAACATCCTGGCCAAGCTCGCCTTCGGTCTCTGAAGAGGACAAACCGACATGGATTTCGCGAAGTCCGACATTCAGGCGATGCTGCTGGACAGCGCCGAGCGACTGCTGTCCGAAAATGCCGATGTCGAGTATTGGCGCCATCAGCGGGCAAGCGCGCTGGGGTTCGACGCGGCGCGCTGGGCGCAGTTTGCCGAGCTGGGCTGGCTGGCGCTGCCGGTGCCCGAGGCCGCAGGTGGTCTGGACGGGACGCTTGAGGATGTCGCCCTGCTCAACATCGCGCTTGGGCAGGCGCTAGCGACCGAGCCCTATGTCAGCACCGTCGTCCTCGCCGACCATATCCTGAAGCAGTCGGCGAACGAGACCAGGGCGCTGGTGCTGCTCGGCGAGATCGCAAGTGGCACGCTGCGTATCGCGCTCGCGCACCAGGAAGAGGGCATGCATCCGCTGAGTGCCGATACGGCGGCTACGACTGCACGGCGGAGCGCCGACGGCTATGTGCTCAACGGCGCGAAGATCATGGCGTTGGATGCGCCGAGCGCCGGGCACCTGATCGTCTCGGCAATGATCGAGGGCGAAGACGGCATCGGTCTGTTCCTTGTCGCTGCGGACCAGCCCGGCGTGATCCACGAATCCTACCCGCTGATCGATGGCACGCGCGCGGCAGATATCGGCCTGACCGACGTCGCTCTGCCGGCTGACGCGCTTCTGGTCGGTGCCAATCGCGGAAGCGCGGTGCTACGCGAGGCGATCGACCGCGCGTCGATCGTGCTGATGGCGCAGGCGGTCGGCGCAATGGAGGCGGCGAACAAGGTCTGCGCCTCCTATGTGCAGGAACGCAAGCAGTTCGGCACCGCGATCGGATCGTTCCAGGCGATCCAGCATATCATGGCGGATAATTTCGTGGCCGCGCATCAGGCGCGTTCGATGCTGTACCACGCGCTTGCCAATGCCGACCGGGATGAGCCGACGCGGTCGGCCGCGATCTCGGCCGCACGCCTCGTGATCGGCGAAGCCGGCCAACTGGTCTCGCGCAACGGCATCCAGGTGCACGGCGGCTACGGCCTGACCGACGAATATGCGATCGGCCATTATTTCCGTCGGTTGATGGTGATCGAGAAGCAGTTCGGCGACGTGATCCTGCACGGCCAGAGATTCGGCGACACTATCTTCGCCTGATGATCCGCTGAAGAGCGGGAGCGGCGACAACGCAGAAAGGCCGAAGGAAAAGGCAGAGGACAGAGCGCGGGATCAGCGCATAGGGGGCAAGTATCGCCGGAACGAGCGCTGCAGTCCTTGGCTGTTGAACAGCAACGGAGAGGAGAAATCGGCAATGCGCAGCAGATCGGCACCGGTCCACACCGGTGCACAGGCGCCGACGGGCATCGGATTTGAGCCCCTGCTGCGCAGCGCGCAGATGGTGGCCGGTAGTTTCGACCCCATCGATCCGGCTCTCGCCATACGGGTTGCGCGCTTCCTCGACTGGCTGAACGCTCAGGGCGAATTGCGCGCCGACCAGCAGTCTGCGGTCGGGCTGCAACTCCGCTCGGTGCTCGCCAATCGCCTGCGCCTGAGCGCCGATCGCAGACGCATCGCGGGCATCGCGCAGGAACGGATCGAGCGGCCGATCTTCGTCATCGGCTTCGCGCGCACCGGGACGACGCTGATTCATTCGCTGCTCGGCGAGGATCCGGAGGCAAGCGCGCCGCGCTGGTGGCACACGCACGCGCCCAGCCCGCCACCGGGCGAGGTGACGGTGACCGCGGAGCGGATCGAACACACCGCCAGGGACCTGGACGAGATGCTGCGGATCGCGCCGGGTCTGCTCACGCTCCATCCGTATTGGGACAAGCGTGGGCACTGCCTGATCGAGGACGAGGAGATCTTCGCGCTCGATTTCCACAACGCCTATCCGACGCTGCTGTACCGCCTCCCGGCGCTGGCGATGGTGCTCGACGCCGGCAATGCCGCCGATGCCTATGCCTTTCACCGTGAATTCCTTCAGCATCTGCAATGGAACCGCCCATCGACGCACTGGGTGGTGAAGGGGACCTACCATCAGTTCGTGCTCGATGCATTGTTCAGCGCCTATCCCGATGCGCTCTGCATCTGGCCGCACCGCGACCCCTTGCAGGTCCACCCATCGACCATGGCGATCACGGCGGTGCTCTATGGCGGCATCACCGACTGGCAGATGGACTTCAGGGCGCTGGGGCCAGCTTTCGTGCAGAGCATCGCCGCGTCGGTGGCAGACGCCATGGCCGATCCGCTGATCGATGATCCCCGCATCGTCCATGTCGACTTCCACGATCTCACCCGTGATCCGATCGCGGTCATTCGTGACGCCTACGGGCATTGGGGGCGCGGCGTCAGCCCGGCGTTCGAGACGCGGATGCGCGCCTGGCTTGCCGATCCGGCCAACGCGCCGAACCGCTACGGCCGCTACGACTATGCGCTGGAGCCCTTCGGCCTCTCCGCCGGGATGATCGAAACCGCCTTCGAGGGCTATTCGCGGCGGTTCCGGCTCGGCCGCTTCGCCTGATCCGCAGGAGAACAAGAGGATGCGCAATCCGATCGCCAACCCCGGCCAGTTTGCTGCGGAGCAGGAGGTGCGCAGCTTCTGGGACCAGCCGGAAACCCGGGTCGCGCGCGCTCACTGCGCGCAGCTCTGGCGTGTCGGCCATGGCACCGACGTGCCGGCGGAGGTGGAGCCACTGTTCGACGCGGCGATGGATGGCTGGATCGGCAACTATCTGTTCAAGGCCGCTGCGGCTGACCCGGTGCGTCCCCGCTTCGTGCGAAACTTCATGCCGGGCTATCGCTGGGGCGACCGCGATGTGCCCGATGCCCGCATGGGCGGCGATAATCCGGACAATTGCTATCGCCTGGCGGGCATCGCCCATGGCGGACGGTATCGCGTGTCCGGCCGGGTGATCGATGCCTGCCCGGCGCATGTCTCATTCACGCTGGTGGAAAATTGGGGCACGTCGGTAACGGCGCAGACGCTGGAGCTGCCGGGCATCGACGTCGGAGAGGACGGCTGTTTCACGATCATCATCGACGATCAGCCGACGGCTGGCCGGCCCAATCACATGACCACCAGCCCGCGCGTCAAATTCCTGTTTGTGCGTGACAGCATGATGGACTGGGCGCGCGAGACGCCGCTCGACCTGCGGATCGAGCGTCTCGACGCGGTCGGTTTGCTGCCGCGCTCGCCCGACGCGCGGTTGGAGGAGGCGCTCAGGCGCGTGCGGGAGGATGTGCCGCTCTATTATTGGTTCTTCCGCCTCTCCGCCGGGCAAGCCGTCAACTCCATGCCGCCGCCCTTCCGCACCGGTGCCGTCGGGGGACTGGTGACGCAGGCGAGCGGCATCGGGCGGTTGCGGCTGGAGGAGGACCAGGCCGCCATCGTCCGCTTCAACCGGGCGGGCGCGGCATATTGCAGCCTGCAGTTCGCCATCTGGTGGTATCGCTCGCTCGACGCGCATCGTCTGCAGAGCGGATTGAGCGCCGCGCAATGCGTGCCGGACGCGGATGGCAGCATCACCGCGGTCATGTCGGCGCGCGATCCCGGCGTCGCCAACTGGGTGCAGACGGACGGGCTGCGGGACCTGTTGCCAATGATTCGGTGGCAGGGTTTGCCCGCGATGCAAGCCGGGGCTGGACCGAACCACGAACTCACTGTCGTCGGCATGGATGAACTTGACGGCCGTCTTGGCGGCGCGGTCGCGCGGCTCGACCGCGCCGCGCGCGCGACCCAACTGGCCGACCGGCTGCGGGACTGGTCCCGCCGGATCTCCCTGTGATAGAATTCATCCGGAAAGAGCAGAAACGTCCTTTCTTCCGATTGTACGATGATCGAAAGCGGATAGTATCCGCGAGCACCGATTTTAGGGGGGCTTGCATCACATTCGTGATAACTGGGTCGGGTGGGTGAGCCCGCCCATTTCAGGACAAATCACTCATACGATGATGTAAGTCATCCGGTTCTAAAGACTTTGGCATGACGGTGATTGGCAGTAGCTGACACTTCTCCACCGGCTTCGAAAATAACAAGCGGCCGGTGTCCTTTTGTCCAGGGAGGGATGCAATGAACCACCGCCTATATCTCGCCATGACCTGTGCCGCCGTCATCACGGCGCCGGCGTATGCGCAGACGGACGCAGCGCCGCAGCAGGAAGAAGCGGTGCCCACCGGCGACATCGTCGTCACCGCACGCCGCCGCGAGGAATCGATCCAGGACGTGCCGATCTCCGTTTCGGCGTTGAACGGCGCGCAGCTGGAACAGGCGGGCGTCAACGATGTGCAGGGGCTGCAATTCCGCACGCCATCGCTGTCGATCACCAGTTCGCAGAGCCAGCGCAACACGGTCGCCTTCTCGCTGCGCGGCCAGCGCACGCAGGAAACGCAGCTGTTCACCGACCCGCCGGTCGGCACCTATTTCGCTGAAGTCGTTCAGCCCCGGCCCTATGGCTTCGGCAAGACCTTCTACGATCTCGAATCCGTCCAGGTGCTGAAGGGCGTGCAGGGCACGCTGTTCGGCCGCAACATGACCGGCGGCGCAGTGCTGGTCGAGCCGGCGCATCCCAGGCTCGGCGAATTCTCCGCGGAAATCCGCGGCCAGTACGGCAACTACGACATGTGGGATGCCTATGCGATGGTCAACGTGCCGATCGGCGATCGTGTGGCGCTGCGCTTCTCCGGCAAGTCGCGCGAGCGCGACGGCTGGGCGCGCGACGTCGATACCGGCCGCCGCTTCGACAATCAGAATTTCGACACGTTCCGCGTGTCGGCACTGGTCGAGCCGTTCGACGGGCTGCAGTCGCTCACCGTGTACGACTGGTTCAAGTCGGAAGAAGCCGGCACCGCCGCCTTCCTGACCGACAGCCGCTTTCCATCCGTGCTGAGCAATTATGAAGGGCTGCGGCGCGCCGGCCTGATCGACGCCAATATTCCGGCGCAGATCGCCGAGGCGCAGCAGCTGTTCCGCAACAAGCGATTCACCTTCAACATCGGTGCCGGGCAGGGCGGCAATCTCGATGCCTTTGGCGCCCCGTTCGAGAATATCAAGAACTGGGGAATCACCAACAAGACCACGTGGGAACTTAGCGACGACCTGACGCTGAAGAATATCTTCGGATATCGCAAGGTGCGTCGCGAGCAGGTGCAGGATTATGATGGCATTCCCGCATTCCTCATCACGCCCTATCAATATTCTCGATCGCGCAACATAAGCGAAGAACTGCAGCTGCAGGGTAAGGTGTTCGACGGTAAGCTCGACTTCATCCTTGGCGCATATTATTTCGAGGAGAAGGGCATCGATGGCTCGACCGCCAACACTTTGCCCGAACTGAACATCGTCGGCGCGGGCCTCAATGCACGGACCACACCGGCGCTGCTGTTCGCCACCGCCAACCCCGGTTCGGGCTATTCGCGCACCGCGGCCGCATTCGTCGCAGGTACCTTCCATGCGACCGACGAGCTGAGCTTTTCGGGCGGCCTGCGCTACAACTATGACAAGCGCAAGATCACCGTCGAACCGAGCATGCCCAACATCGTCAATGCCGATGGATCGGTGGGCCGCTGCTCGTTCGACATCGATGCGGCGACGGCAGGCGTCCAGACCGTGCCCTTCTCCGAATGCAGCTTCACCAATTCGAAGTCGTTCAAGGAGCTGACCTACGACGCGACGATCCAGTATGAGCCGAGCCCGGCTGTCACGACCTACGCGTCCTACCGCCACGGTTTCCGGGCGGGCGGCTTCTCGACCCGCGCGACGAGCTATGTCACGCTGGCGCCGTTCCTTCCGGAATTCGTCAACGAATATGAAATTGGCCTGAAGACCAACACGCGGTTTGGCGGCGGGCGCCTGACCACCAGCACGGCGCTGTTCCGCCAGGATGGCAGCGACGTGCAGAAGCAGCGCGCCACCTTCGTCAATGGCAATGTCTTCACGATCGTCGACAATACGGCGCGGCAGCGCAACACCGGCGGCGAGTTCGAGGCGACCTTCTCGACGGTCGGCTTCTCGCTTACCGGATTCTATTCCTACACCAAGGTGAAGATTCTCGAAGGGGCCGCGGCGCCGACGCCGGTCGGTCCCGAGATCGCCCAGCGTGGCATGCCCAAGCACCAGGCCGGTGCGACCGCGACGATCTCGCCGCCGATCGACGAGAGCGTGGGCGAACTCAATTTTTCGCTGAACTACACCTGGCGCAGCGAAATCTTCCTCGACGACTTCGAGCGGTCAGCGCGGCAGGGCGCCTATTCGCTCGTCAACGTCCGCGCAGAACTCGGCAAGATCGGGGGCTCCGGGTTCTCAGCAGCGGTTTTCGCGAACAATCTGCTCGACGAGACCTATCGCATCGGCGTGCTCGGCCTCGTCGCCGAGGGGCTGGGTTTCTCGTCCAGCGTCTATGGCGAGCCCCGGATGTACGGCGTGGAGGTCGGCTACAAGTTCTGACGTCGACACGGTCGAAATGGGGAAGGGGTGCACGATGTGCGCTCCTTCCTTGTACCTGTAAGACGCCGCGAAGCGACTTCGTTCAGGCGCCGCCCTGCGCGAGGAGCATGTCGATGCCGGCGTTGAGCCGCTCAACCAAAGCGCGATCCGACAGCTCAACGAAATAGCCGAGCTGGTCGACCGTATCGAGATGAATGACCGCAGGCGAGCCGTCCGGCATCGTCGCGCCCCAGCTTTCGAACACGCACTCGACGCCTTGGGGCCGCTGGCTCAGATCGTCGACCGCATAGCCCAGATGGAAGATTCCCTCGCCACGGGTGTTGAGCCACTCCTTGGCATTGCCTTCGCCCGTAACGGGCTCGATCATCTCAAGATAAAGCGCGCCCCATCGCGTGAACGCGTTCCGGTTTGCGAAGCGTCCGTGCCAGTCGCGGTAGCGGCCGCGATAGTCGGTATCGAGCCGCCAGAAAGGGCCGAGACCGAGAAGATCCCGGTACCGCCGCATGCCCTCTTCGATGTCGCGCACGACCACCCCGATCTGATGCAGGTCTCCTCCGAACTCCATGTTGCTGCCCTCTTTGCCTCGGAGAGCGCGCGCGATCTCTCAGGCTGCCAAATGGTCGCGGGCCTGCTCGCGCAGCAGGAACTTCTGGATCTTGCCCAAGGGCGTCCGCGGAAACTGGTCGAACAGGACCAGGTGGCGCGGGACCTTGTAATTGGCCATCTGCTCGCGGCTCCACGCGGTCAGTTCCGCAAGGGTGAGCGTTGCGCCCGCGCGCAGAATGGCGCAGGCCGCGCAGACCTCCCCCATGCGCGGGTCGGGCCACGCGATGATGCAGATGTCGGCGATCGCGGGGTGCTTGCGCAGGATGGCCTCGATTTCGGCGGGATAGGCGTTGAAGCCGCCGACGATCACGACATCCTTCAGCCGGTCGAGGATACGCAGATTGCCGTCCTCGCCGATGCAACCGACATCGCCGGTGTGGAGCCAGCCATCGGTGTCGATGGTGGCGGCGGTCTGTTCGGGATCCTCGAAATAGCCCTGCATGACGTTCGGGCCGCGCACCAGCAATTCGCCGCTCTTGCCCTGCGGCTGGATATTGCCGGCCGGATCGACGATCCTGAGCGCGACACCGGGCAGCGGCTTGCCGACGGTCCTGGCGATCGTCTCGAAGCTTGCGTCAGGATAGTTGACGCTGACGAGCGCGGTGCTTTCGGTCTGGCCGAAGCTTGTCAGAAACAGGTCGAAACCGAATGTCTCGCGGCCGGCGCGGATCAGGTCCACCGGTACATTGGACGCGCCGGTATGCCCGACGCGGAGCGAGGAGAGATCGTAATCGCCGAACCGCGGATGCTCCAGAAGCGAGGAAAAAATGGTCGGCGGGCCCATCAGCACGCTGATCTTCTCGCGTTCGATCAAGTCGAGCAGCGCGTCCGCATCGAAGGTCGCGATCGGATAGGCGGTGATCCCGGCGATCAGCGCCGATATCCAGCCCGAGCGATAGCCGAAGCTGTGGAAGAAGGGATTGACGATCGCCATCCGGTCGCCGGCGCGCAGATCGTTGGACTCGTTCCAGATCGCCGGCATCCACAGTGCCTGGCCATGATTGTGCATCGCGCCCTTGGGCTGCCCGGTGGTGCCGCTGGTGAACAGGATGTCGGCGATGCTGTCTGGCGTCACTGCAGCGATGCGCGCTGCAAGCGCGGCATCGTCGACCTGGGCCGCCTCGAAGCGGACGAGATCGGGCCCGTCAAGCGCGACGACATGCGTCAGCGCCGGAAGCTCTCGCACCGGCCCGTGCTCACCCGCGCCGCCGCCGGCCTGCCGCAGCATGGCGGCATAGTCGTTGCCGAGGAAATGATCGGCGGTGAACAGGATGCGCGCCCGCGTCTTGCCCAGCACGTAGAGCGCTTCGCCGCCCTTGAAGCGGGTATTGATGGGCACCATGATCGCACCGATGCATTCGGTCGCAGAGGCCGCGATGATCCATTCCGCACTGTTCGGCGCCCAGATGGCAACGCGCTCGCCATCGCCGACGCCGTGAGCGATCAACGCGCGCGCGAGGCGATCGACACGTGTCTTGAAATCGGCGAAGCTGATGTGGTCGCCGCACTCGCTGACGATGAACGGCGTGTCGCCGTGCCGCGCCGCCACATGCGCGATGACCTGCGGCAGCGTGTGCTCGAGCGTGGGCTGCAGGTCCGAGAAGTGCGGGTTGGTGCCCAAGGCGGCCATCGTCGCTTGCCTCCTCACAGAAGTCCGCGTTCCTCCGCGGTTTTGATATCGGGCGAGACGCCGGCCTCGCGCATCGCCTCGATCACCGCGGTGGTGGCGGAGGCGATGCAGGGAAAACCGACATAGGGGGTGAGTTGAACAAGCAGCCCCTCGAGTTCGGATGGGGTGAGACCGTTGGCGATGCCGATCTTTACATGGTTCTTGAGCTCGAGCGACTGGCGCATCGCAACGAGCGCGGAAATGATCGCGATGCTCTTGGACTTGCGGTCGATCCCCTCATGCTGCCACGCGTCGTGAAACGCCCAGCCGGCAGCCATCCGTGGAATGTCGGAAGCGAAGCCGTCGCCGCGGGCGGCTGCGGCGAACGCGGTGCCGAAGGCTTCGCCCATGATGCCGGTAATGAAGGCAACACCCGCTTCCTGCTTCTCGTCGAGTTCGGCCATCCGTCCATCCTTTTTTCACGTCATCGGCGGACCTATTGTCCGTGGCCGGAGGCGGTCAACCGAGCGACGTCAATCTTGGCCCGCGGAACGCCATTGATCGGCCATCTGATGGTATCGCGGTCCGGTCTCCGTCCCGACGTGTGTCATCAGCGCGCCGATACCTGTTGGCCTGCCGTCAATATCGCTTTCAGGAAGACATCGAGATTGGCCTTCATGCGGTCGAGCGGCGCGGCGACCATGAGGGCGCCGATATTCTCGCCGTCGGGACCATGGACCGGCACCGCCAGGGCCGCGGTGTCGCTCAACATCTCGCCGAAGCTCGCGCAATATCCCTGCGCCCTGATCTCGACGAGATTAGCCCGGATCTCGTCAGGGTCGACGCGGGTAGATCGGGTCAGCGGCTTGAAATGGGCGCGCTCGAAATACATGTCGACATGGTCCGAATCCGAGTAGGCGAGTAGCACGCGACCTGCCGCGCTGGCGTAGAGTGGCGCCCGCAGGCCCGCCTGCATGGCATAGCGTACTGGCTGCCGACTGTTGACCGCTTCGGTGTAGATGGCCTGTCCGATCTCCCAATCAGCGATCGCGAAGCCGACAGACTCCCTGGTTTCGTCCGCGAGGCGGCGGACCTGAAGCCGGATCATGTCAGGGGCCGACCAGTTGGCGACGATCCGGCTTGCGAAATGATAGGCTCCCGATCCGAGGCGGTAACGGCCCTCACGCAACGTCAGATAATGCATATCGCATAGACCGCGCAGCGTATCGAGGAACGTGCTTTTCGGCACTGAGAGCGCGGCGCTGAGTTCCGCGAGGCTCATTCCGTCCGGTTTCTTTGCAAGCAGGCTCAGCAGGTCGAGAACCCGTGTTATCGCCTTGGGACCTTTTGGCCGCCGCTCTTCTGCTGCTTCTTGGATGGACATCTTATTCTCCCGCATCCGGACGAAGTCTAAGCGTTCGAAAAATCGAACGCAATTCGAAAAATCGTTGACCGCTGCATATGTGATGCGATACCCATCTCAGACATCGGAAGGACGCGAGTCAGCGATTCCCAGAACCAGCCGAGGAAGAGGACAACCATGGCCACCAGCGCATCCCGCACGATCAAATCGGCGCATCGGGTGCTGGAGATCCTGGAATATTTCGACCAGGATCGCCGGTACGCAACCGTAATGGATATGTCGCGGACCCTGAATTACCCGCAGTCAAGCACATCGGAATTGCTGCGCTGTCTGACTAGGCTGGGTTATCTTCACTATAACCGCACGCGCCGAACCTATAGCCCGACCGCGCGGGTCGCCTTGTTGGGGGCGTGGGTCAAGCCGTCCTTGTTCCGAGGTGGGCCGGTTCTGTCAGCGATCGACGATATCGCCAAGGCGACAAACGAGACAGTCGCCCTGTCCTCCAGCTCCAACTATGTCGTGCAACACCTTCACGTTATTCATGGCAACAGCGACGACGCCATCGATGCGCATGGTGGTGATGCGCTGCCGATACTGCACAGCGCGCAGGGACGCCTGCTCCTATCCAGCTATCGTAACGAGAATATTCGCTCGGCCGTACATCGCCTCAATGCCGAAGAGGCCGATCTAGACCGGCATGTCCGCATCGCCGAACTGCTGACCGAGTTTACCGCACTGCGCGACCGCGGGTGGGTGATCGAAGAGGATCGTGACGGCGTCGGCTGCGTCGCCGTGCTGCTGCCGCACAAGGGCAATATCGACCGCATGACCGTCAGCATCATCGCCAAACCGTCGGTGATCCGGGAGCGGGGCGAGGAAATGCTGGCGCTGCTGCTCAGCCGCAGGAACGACATCGCAGATTTCTACGATGCCGACGATTCCCATGACGCGAAGGCGAGCAATGTCGTGCCGATGCCCGAACCGGTGAAGATCGTCAGCTATCGCCGTCATTTCGCCTGACCGGCCCGCGTTGCGCGGAGATGAGGGGCCGCGGGGCATGACGAACCTCGCGGTTCTGCCAGGGACCGGCGGTGCGGTTCGCTGCGGAGTCTTGCCGATGCCGGCGTCTCCGACCGCCGGCCAGGTGATGGTGCGCATGCTCTATGCACCGATCAACCCTGCCGACCTGCTGGCTATTGACGGACGCTACGCCTTCGCGCTCCCGTCTGACGCGCCGCTCGGCGCCGAGGGCGTCGGTCGCGTCGAGGCGGTGGGAGCGGATGTCGCCGATCTCTCACCGGGCGAACTGGTCGTGCCGCTGAGCCGCGGCAATTGGTGCCGCTTCCGCTGTCTGCCGGGCACCGACCTCATTCGCCTTCCGCCGGATACCGACCTCCGGCAGGCCTCGATGCTGCGCATCAACCCGCCGACGGCGCACTTGCTTGTCGCGGCAGCGGCAGTCCCGCGCGGCCAGCTGCTGATCCAGAACGCGGCTTCTTCGGCTGTCGCTGGCTGGGTGCGCACCATCGCGCAGCGCACGGGTGTGGCCGTCGTCGATATCGTGCGGAGGGCGGATCCGGCGCTGCCCGACGCGATCATCGACGGCGACGATCTGGCCGAACAGGTTCGCGCGCGCGCGGCGGGACGGCCGGTGCGCGCTGCGCTGGATTGCGTTGCAGGATCGGCCACAGGTCGCCTTGCACAATGCCTGTCGGATGGCGGGACGATCATGCTGTTCGGTCATATGTCGGGCGACCCCGTCGCCATCCGCTCCCAACTCCTGACTGGCGGCGGGCTGACGATCCGCGGGTTCAGTCTGCGACCTGCTGAGGCCGCGATGGGGCCGGCAGGCGTGCGGGAGATGTTCGCCGAGCTGGTCGGCCTTCGCGCGCAGTCGGATGTCGCCATGCCGATTCGTGCGGTCCTGCCTCTCTCGCGGGCCGCGGCGGCGATCACCCGCGCGCGCGACGGCGGCCGCGGCCGCGTGCTGCTCGATCTCACCGCATGATATCGACCATGTGAAGCCTGCGCGCCCGGCTTTGACTTGGTGCGGCGATGGTTGATGGGAAGGCGATCATCTTGGGGACGATGCGATGAAACTGGACTTTACGCCCGAGGAAGCCGCGTTTCGCGACGAGGTGCGCGCTTTCCTGAAGGACGCGCTGCCCGACGATCTGCGGCAGAAGATGGTCGACCGCGCGCATCTGGGCAAGGACGACATCGTCCGGTGGCAGCGCATCCTCAATGCGCGCGGATGGGCGGTAACGCATTGGCCGGTGGAATATGGCGGCCAGAACTGGACGCCGGCGCAGCGCTATATCTTCCAGGAGGAGATGGCTCTGGCCCACGCGCCCGAGGGGTCGCCGTTCAACGTCAATATGATCGGTCCCGTGCTCTGCAGGTTCGGCACACCCGCGCAGAAGGAGGCGTTTCTCGCCGCCACCGCCAATATCGACATCTGGTGGTGCCAGGGCTTCTCCGAGCCCGGGGCCGGCTCGGATCTTGCCAGCCTCAAGACCATGGCCGTGCGCGACGGCGACCATTATATTTTGAACGGGCAGAAGATCTGGACGACCCAGGCACAGCATGCCGACTGGATGTTCGGGCTGTTCCGCACCGACAATTCGGGCAGGAAGCAGCAGGGCATCACCTTCCTGCTGCTCGACATGAAGACGCCGGGTCTTACCGTCCGTCCGATCGAGACGATCGACGGCGAGCATGATGCCAACGAGGTGTTCTTCGACGATGTCCGTGTGCCGGTGGCAAACGTGGTTGGCGAAGAGGGCAGGGGCTGGGACGTCGCCAAGCATCTGCTGGGCAGCGAGCGCAGCGGCATCGCCCGCATCGGCCTGTCCAAGGAGCGGCTGTCGCAGCTGCGCGCGCTGGAGGCGCGACTGGCGGACGACGGCACGCTGACCAGGGAGGAGCAGCATCGCTTCGCTTACAGGCTGGCCGAGGTCGAGGTCGAGCTGCGTGCGCTCGAGTTGACCCAGCTGCGCGTCGTCGCGGCGGACTCGCATGGCGGCGGCGCCAACGCCGCAGCGTCGATTCTCAAGGTCAAGGGGACGGAGATGCAGCAACGCATGACCGAACTTGTGACCGAGTTGGCGGGTCCGGCGGGGCTGCCGATGCCGGATCATGGTCATGCGCCCAACGATCCCGACGATAGCTGGATCGGCGCGGCTGCGCCTTTCTATTTCACGATGCGGAAGGTGTCGATCTTCGGCGGATCCAACGAGGTCCAGAAGAACATCATCGCCAAGACCATGCTGGGATTGTGACGCGCCATGGATTTCGACCTGACCGACGAACAGAAGATGCTGCAGGAAACCGTCACGCGCTTCGTGGCGGAGACCTATGACTTCCAGAAGCGCGAGCATGCGCTGAAGACGGCGGATGGATGGAGCCGGACGGCCTATGCCGGCCTGGCGGAGATGGGCCTTCTCGCCTTGCCCTTCGCGGAGGAGGATGGTGGTTTCGGCGGCGGCGGCGTCGAGATGATGGTGGTGATGGAAGCGCTCGGACGCGGCCTGATGGTCGAACCCTATTTCCCGACGGTCGTGCTCGCCGGCGCGGTGCTGCGCCACGGCGCCTCGGCGGAGCAGCGCGCGGCGATCGTGCCGGGAATCATCGACGGGTCGCAGATCCTCGCGCTGGCGCACAGTGAAAAAGGCCTGCCGCGCCATTCGCTTGAAGCACGCGCACGCGCCCTCCCGTCGGACGGCGGCTGGGTGCTCGAGGCCCGCAAGATCGCGGTGATCCACGGCCAGAGCGCCGACCGGCTGATCGTCAGCGCAATGACCGACAAGGGCGTGTCGCTGTTCCTGGTCGACGCCCGGGCCGATGGGATCGGCATCAACGGTGCGCGGGGCTATGATGGTGTGCCCGTCTCCGCGATCTCCTTCGCCGGGGTGGCTGTACCCGCCGACGCGCTGGTGGGCGGGGAGGGGCAGGGGGACGCCATCCTCGCCGCAGCCTTCGAGGAGGCGACAGCGGCGCTGGCCGCCGAGGCCGTGGGGGTCATGGCGGAGACCTTCGACGTGACGGTGGACTATCTCAAGACGCGGCAGCAGTTCGGTGTCGCCATCGGCAGCTTCCAGGCGCTGCAGCACCGCGCGGTGGAGATGCTGATGCAACTCGAACTGTCCCGCAGCATGGCCGTCCTCGCGGCGCTGTCGCTCGACATCGACCTGGAGCAGCGTCGCCGCAACATCTCGGCAGCCAAGGCGCAGATTGGCAGGTCCGGACGGATCATCGGTCAGGAGGCGGTGCAGATGCACGGCGCGATCGGCATCACCGCGGAGTATAAGGTCGGCCATGCATTCAAGCGGCTGACCGCGATTGACGCGCTGCTCGGCGATCGCGACTGGCATCTCGCACGGCTGGTAGAACTTCGCGGTGTTTACGGGGTCGCCGCATGAGCGCGCGATCGGTCCCGGCGCGGCCCGCGCCGGGACCGATCGCCGGCGTCAGCCTTCCGCCGCCTTGCGCAGCATCACTGCACGATCGCCGTCCCGCACTACCACGAGGCGCATGCCGGGCTTGGTGTAATCGGAGAAGGTTTCGAATTTCTCCCGCACGCCGGGGTGAAGGACGCGGATGAATGTCCCTTCGTCAACGGCGAGCGTCAGCATGCCCAGCGCGTCGGCATCCACGGTGATGCTGTCCGGCGTGACGGCGGTGACGGTGGCGGCGATGGCGCTCGGATTCGCGGCCGACTGGACGCGCGAGTCGAAAGTGATCCGCAGTCGGTCGGAAGTGTTGGGCATGCCGCAATGCGGCGTATAGGGATGCACGATCAGGACGTCTCCAGGGAAATAGTCGGCCGTCGCCCAGGCGTCATCAGGCACGGCGTCGCGCGGGAATGGGTATGGCGAGGGCTTGGCCACATTGTGGAAGAAGCCGCGATCGTTCTGGCCGACCGCGAGCGCGAGCCCACCCATATCGCGGCTGCATGGCGTGAGCACAACCCAAACGGGCTTATAGTCCTGAATGCCGGGACTGTAGAAGCCGTCCTGGTGGACGACGGTCACCGGGCCGCCCGGCGGATAGGTGCGATACTGGACGATGGGAACGGCGCAGGCCGGCTCGCCGAGTACTTTCTCCATGACCGCGAGGTTGGCGGGATGCTCGATCAGCGTCTTCGCGATGCCGGCATAAAGGTCGCTTTCCTCCATGCTGCCGGGCAGGGGCTTGCCGGTCCAGCGGCCGGTCTCGTCGCCGGGCTCCACGAGCCCAAGCTTGACCGCGACCGCGAGCATCGCGTCGCGCGCCTCGTCGACGGAGGCGCGTTCGAACACGCCGCGCAGGAAGATATAGCCATTCTTCTTGTAGAAGGCTTCGAGCGCATCATGGTCGTCGAGCAGGTGATTGCAGCTTTCGAGGTCGCGCGCCGGATGAACGTCGAGTGCGCTCAGATCGACGGCGTCGGGCCGGTTAATGGCTTCCACAGGCATAGATCTCTCCACTGGCCGGCATCGATGGATGCCTGGCATGGCGCAATCTTACGCCTGCGGCGCAGCGACGCAGGGACGTTCCTGATCGACTGTCGGATGAAATCGATCATCCCTCGCGGGCGCGGAGCAATTTCAGCATCGCCATCAGCGTCTCGTCCTGCGCGGCAGCGATTTCGGCGACGCTGCGGCCGCCGCTGGCGTCCTCCATCTGCTGCACCAGCATCGCGCGCAGCGCTTCGTCGTCCAGCGGCGGATCGGCCATGGTCGACCAGCGCTTGACGATGCCTGGCGCGAACTTGGGCAGGAAGTCAGCGAGGCCGCCGGACCCCCCGGAGGTGTGAAAGGTGGTGAACTGTCCCTGTATCGCCCATTTCAGCGCGAAACTGTGCCGCATCGCCTTGTCGACATCGCCGACTGTGGCATAGCCTTCCGCCACCAGCCGCACCGCCTCGCGGAACATCGCGGCGGTCAGGCGATTGCCGATATGGCCGAAGATCTCGCGCCGCAGCAGGATCGGCTGCTTGCCCATTGCGGCGTATAGCGCGAAGGCGATGTCGATCGCCCGCGGATCAGTCGCCTCGCCGCCGCCGACTTCAACCAGCGGGATCAGATGCACCGGATTGAAGGGATGGCCGAGCACGAAGCGGTCCTTCGTCGCCAGCCCGGCCTGCAAATCAGTGATCGGCAGGCTGGACGTGCTGCTGGCGATCAGCACGTCGGCTGGTACCAGCCGGTCGAGCTCGGCGAAAAGCGCCAGCTTCAGCTCGGACCGCTCGGGCGTGCTCTCCTGAACGAAGTCCGCGTTCGACACGGCGTCTTCGAGACTGTCGTGAACCGTCAGCCGCTGTGACCAGTCGTCACCCTGGAGGGCGAGGTCCAGGGCTGCCATCTGATCCCAGGCGCCTGCGACATGAGCGCGGGTCCGCGGCCCGGCGTCGGGCAGGGGATCATAGAGGCGCACGGACTTGCCGCTTCCCAGGAAAGCGGCGACCCAGCCATTGCCGATGACGCCGCCGCCCACCGCGGCGACGACGTGGACATCGTGCCTGTCGCGATGGGACGGCATGTGGCTCAGTACCCCTTGAAGACCGGCTTTTCCTTGTTGGCGAAGGCCGTGGTGGCCGCCTTGTAGTCATGAGTCATCATCGTCATGGCCTCATAGGCGATCGACAATTCGCCGGTGAGGTTGACCTGGTCTCGCAGGCACTTGTTGACCGCAGCCTTCGACCAGCGCACCGCCCACATCGGCTGACCGGCGATCTCGCGCGCGATCTTGAGCGCTTCGTCGAGCACCTGGACCTTGGGAAAGGCATAGTTGACGAGGCCGATCTCCTCCGCCTTCTTGCCGTCCAGCAGCTTGCCGCGCATCAGATATTCCTTGGCGCGCTGCGGTCCGACCAGCAGCGGCCACATGACCGCGCCGCCGTCGCCCGTGACGAGCCCGACGCGGACATGGGTGTCGCCGAGCCGCGCGTCCTCGGCGACGATGCTGATGTCGCAGAAAGCGAACAGCGAAGTACCAAGGCCGATCGCATCACCGTTCACCGCGGCGATGATCGGTTGCGGCGTCATCAGGATCTGGTCCCAGATCCGGAGCGTGTTGATCGGCACGCGCAGCGCATATTTCAGGCCATATTCCGTCTGCGCGCGCTCGGCCATCAACTTGATGTCGCCGCCTGCGGAGAAGGCCTTGCCCGCGCCCGTGAGCACGATGACCTTGACCCGCTCGTCGCGTGCAAGCTTCAGCCAGATATCCTCCAGCTGCCAGTGATTGTGCGGGCCGACGGCGTTGAGTTTTTCCGGGTCGTTCATGGTGACGACGGTGACGCCGTCCGCGCCGATCTCGACCGTGAAGAAATCGAACTCGCTATAGTCGATGTCGCGCTGGAACTCGTTGGCATCGCTCATGAATCTCTCCAAACCTGAACCTGTTCTTTAGAAAATTGATGGCCTCTCAGGCCGCCGCCCTGTTCTTCTGCCAATCAGAGAAGCTCTGCCCGTTGTTCGCCAGCTCGACGAGCAGCGCCGCGGGCTGCAAGGACGGGTCGTCCGGCGTCTCTGACGCCATCTCGCGCAATTTCGCCACGATGCCGGGCAGCCCCGCCTCGTCGGCGTAGAACATCGGCCCGCCGAGATGTCGGGGCCAGCCATAGCCGTTGATCCAGACCAGATCGACGTCGGAGGCGCGCAACGAGATCCCCTCTTCCAGGATGCGCGCGCCTTCGTTGATCAGCGGGAACAACAAGCGCTGAACCATCTCCTCCTCGGCAATCGCGCGCCGGGTGATCCCCAGCCGCTCGGACGTGGCGATGATCACGGCGTCGGTATCGGGATTGGGATAGGGCGTACGATCGCCCGCCTCATAGCGATAATAGCCCGCGCCCGTCTTCTGGCCCAGCCGTCCGCTCTCCACGATCGCGTCGGCGATAGGAAAGGGCGTGCCCCGCCGCTTGCGGATCGAGTAGCCGATGTCGAGGCCCGACATGTCGTTGGTGGTCAGCGGCCCCATCGGGAAGCCGAGATTGGTGAGCGCCGCATCGACCTGGGGCGGAAAGGCGCCCTGCTGCAGCAGCCGCTCGGCCTGGGCCGATCGCTTGGCGACCATGCGGTTGCCGATGAAGCCGTCGCAATTACCCGAGTAGACCGGCACCTTGCCGATCATCTTGCCGACCGCCATCGCCGTCAGAATTGCTTCGGCGCTGGTCTTCTTCGCGACCACGACTTCCAGCAGCTTCATGACGTTGGCGGGGGAGAAGAAGTGCATGCCGAGGAAGTCCTCCGGTCGCTCCAGCACCGATGCGATCTCGTCGACATCGAGCGCGGAGGTGTTCGAGGCGAGGATGGTGCCGGGCTTCACGCGCGCTTCGAGATCCGCGAAGATCTCCTTCTTCACAGCCATGTCCTCGAACACCGCCTCGATGACGATATCGGCATCGGCCGCCGCCACGCGATCGACCGCTCCGGTGATGAGGGCAAGGCGCTCGTCCATCTGCGCCTGGCTGATCGAGCCACGCTTGACCGAGGTCGCGTAATTGCCCGTCAACCGCGCCAGACCCTTGTCGAGTGCCTCCTGCGTGGTGTCGATCACCGTGACGGGCACGCCGGCGCCGGCGAAGCACATCGCGATGCCGCCGCCCATCGTGCCCGCACCGACGATCGCCGCCTTCCCAACCGCGCGCGCCCTCGCGCTCTCCGGCAGTCCGGGAACCCTCGCGGCTTCGCGCTCGGCGAAGAACAGGTGGCGCAGCGCTCGCGACTGGCTGCCGGTCATCAGTTCGCGGTTGGCGACCGCATCGATCGCAAGCGCCTCGTCGAAAGCCATGGTGAAGGAACGCCGGATGGAATCGATATTCGCCTGCGGCGCGAGTTGTCCCTTGCTGCGCGCGGTGAGCGTCTTCGCCAGCGCATCGAAGGCGGCGGGATCGGCGCGGGCGTCGACGAGCTTCTCCTCGCGTTCGCGCACCGGCACGACTGGCAGCCCCTCGTCGATCACACGACGCGCGAAGGCGGTTCCTATCGCCTTCGGATCGCCGTCCTCGACCGCGTCGAGGATCCCGAGTTCGAGCGCCGTTGCCGCCGCGATCGGCTTGCCGGATAGCGCATGTTCCAGCGCTTTTTCCGGGCCGATCAGGCGGGGCAGGCGTTGTGTGCCGCCGCCGCCTGCGAACAGGCCGAGATTGATCTCCGGCAGGCCGACCCTGGCCGAGGGCACCGCGACCCGGAAGGCGCAGCCCATGGCTGTCTCGAAGCCGCCGCCTAGAGCGGTGCCGTGGATCGCGGCGACGACCGGTTTGGCCGAGCTTTCCAGCGCCGCGATCATGTCCTGCAGGGTCGGCGACACGCGCGGCTTGCCGAATTCGGTGATGTCGGCGCCCGCGAAAAACGTGCGCCCCTCGCAATAGAGTATGATCGCCTTCACCGCGGGATCAGCATTCATCGCCTCTATCGCCGCGGCCGTACCGGAACGCACGGCTATGCCCAGCGCGTTCACCGGCGGATTGTTGCTGACGATATATCCGATGTCGCCATCGACATGCGTCGAGATCTTCTCGTTGATCTGGGTCATGGCAGGTTGATGAGGCCCTATTTCTGAAAATCGGAGGGGATAAACGCGCTGTCACAAGCGGCGCGCACCCCCGTCCTGTCAAGGAGAGCACCCCGCGGCCTCGGAGGTATCGCGAATGTGAAGGGTTGGGCTCGGGCGCTTCGCACGGCGGCGCGTGATGCTTAGGTCAAGCGTCCGGAGATTTGCGCGGCGGGAGCCGCATGAAGGGAAAGTACGCCGATGCGGTTCGAGTTGACTGACGAACAGACCATGTTCCGGGACGCGGTCGCGGCGTTCGCACAGCGCCATCTGGTCGACGGCGCATTGGAGCGTGCGCACAGCGACGATTATCCCTGGGATGTGGCGAAGATGATGGCGCGGCAGGGGCTGATCGGCATCACCGTGCCAGAGGACAAGGGCGGGCTTGGCGGCAGCCTGATGGATGCGGTTCTGGCGATCGAGACGGTGGCGTCGGTCTGCCCGCGCTCTGCCGATGTCGTGCAGGCCGGCAATTTCGGCGCAATCCGCACGTTCGCGCAGTTCGCCAGCGATGCGCAGAAGGAACAGTATCTCGCACCTTTGCTGCGTGGTGAAGGGCTGATCTCGGTCGCGATGACAGAGCCGAACGCAGGTTCCGCAGTGACCGAGCTGACGACGACGGCGGTCGAGGATGGTGACGGCTATCGCATCAACGGGCAGAAGATCTTCACCACGCACGGAACCCACGCGACGGTGTTCCTGGTCTATGTCCGCTTCGGTCCGGGTACCGGCAATATCGGATCGGTGCTGATCGAGCGGGGGCAGGAGGGATTCAGCTTCGGCAAACCGGTCCGCTTCCTGTCCGGCGAGGAGTGGAACCCGCTGTTCTTCGACAATGTCTACGTGCCCAAAGGCAAAGTGCTGCTCGGGCCCGGCGGATTCAAGAAGCAGATGTCGGGCTTCAACGTGGAGCGCATCGGCAACACCGCGCGCAGCCTTGCGCTGGGTCGCTATGCCTTCAATGCCGCGGTCGAGCATGCCAAGACGCGCAAGCAGTTCGGCAAGGCATTGTGCGAGTTCCAAGGGCTCCAGTGGAAGTTCGCGGAGATGAAGCTGAAGCTGGAGGCGGCGCAGCTGCTGCTCTATCGTGCCGCGACCAATGCCGATTCCGGGCTGCCGTCACCCGATGACACCGCACTGGCGAAAGTGGCTTGCAACCGCGCCGGCTTCGACTGCGCGAACGAGGCGATCCAGGTGATGGGCGGCACCGGCTACAGCCAGGACAGCCTCGTTGAATATTGCCTGCGGCGCACGCGCGGCTGGATGATCGCCGGTGGTGCCATCGAAATCCTTCTGAACCGCATTGCCGAGGGCGTTTTCGACATGCGCTTCCCGCAAGGACCCGCCAGGAGCTAGCAGCGAAAGCGCTGCACGGACGGTCGCCAGAGAGAGGATAAGACGATGAACGAGATGAGCAAGCTAGCGGTTGCCGACATCGCGGTGACGCCCGACCGGGTTCCGGTCGATGCCTATATCTCCCGCGACTATGTCCAGCTGGAGAAGGAGCGGCTCTGGCCCAAGGTGTGGCAGGTCGCCTGCCGCGAGGAGGAGATTCCCAACGCGGGCGACTTCTACACCTATGACATCGCCGACGAGTCCATTTCGGTCGTCCGCAAGCAGGACGGCGCCATCGCCGCATATTTCAACGTCTGTCCCCATCGCGGTCGCCGACTCACCACGGGATGTGGTCGGATGGGCAAGTTCCACTGCAAATATCATGGCTGGCAGTGGAATCTCGACGGTCGCCCGGTGGAGATTGTCGACCGCCACGACTGGGGCGACATGCTGCCCGACGAGGATGTGACGCTCCAGTCCGTCAAGGTCGGCCGCTGGGGCGGCTGGGTGTTCGTCAACATGGATTTGGAGAGCGAGAGCCTGGAAGATTTTCTGGGCGAGGCGAAGACTCTGCTCGATCCGTTCGAGATGGACAAGATGCGCTATGCCTGGCGCAAGCGCATCATCATGCCCTGCAATTGGAAGACTGCCCAGGAAGCCTTCATGGAAGGCTATCATGTCCAGACGACCCACCGCCAGCTGCTCGCCTATCAGGACGACTATACGTACAGCAAGGCGTTCGGGAAGCACGCCATGTTCGGCTATGCGCCGACCGCGCTGTTCGGCCTGCCCAGTCCGCGGATCAGCGACCAGAAGGGCGATATCCGCAAAGGGCTCTACGAGTTCAACAAGGAAATTTGGGAAACGCTGAAGGCGACCACGACCGACGAGATGCTCGCCGCTGGCGCGCGGCTGACCGAGCTGCCCGAAACGGCGACGCCGTTCGAGGTCTATGGGGCCTTCGCGCAATTTCATGCCGAGGAGGCGGCGAAGAGCGGCCGGCCCTTCCCCCCGATGACCGGCGAGCAGTTGATGGCGGCGGGGACGGACTGGAACATCTTTCCCAACCTCGTTTTCCTCCAGCAGCCAACCAACGTGCTGTTCTACCGGTCCCGCCCATATGGCGACGATCCCGACAAGTGCCTCTTCGAGATCAATGTGCTCGAGCGCTACGCGCCGGGCGCCGAGCCCAAGGTCGAGGTAGAAGACGGCGGCGATGACTGGCGCAGCGTCGACTGGGGCCTGATTCTGGAGCAGGATTTCCAGAATATGGAGGAGGTTCAGCGCGGGATGAAGTCGCGCGCCTTCAAGGCCGCGCGCCCCAATCCCTATCAGGAAGTGGAAATCAGCAACTTCCACAACATCCTGCTGGCCTACCTGCATGGGAACCGCTGAATGACCGGGACTGGCTGGGACGAGATCGCCGATTTCGTGATCGTTGGATCGGGCGGCGGTTCGATGGCGGCGGCGCTCTATCTGAAGTCGATCGGCAAGACCCCCTTGATCCTGGAGAAGACCGATAAGCTGGGCGGATCGACCGCCATGTCGGGCGGGGTGCTCTGGATCCCCAACAATCATCTGCTGAAGCGCAAAGGCATCGCCGACAGCCATGAGGCGGGGCGAACCTACATGGATGCGACCATCGGCGATGATGCGGGGCCGGGATCAACGCCGGAGCGCAAGGAAGCCTATCTCCGCAACGGTCCGCACATGCTCCAGTGGCTGGAAGAGCGGGGCATGAAATGGCTGCACACCGAAGGCTGGTCCGACTATTATGACGATCGGCCCGGTGGTGTCACGCGCAGTCGCTCGATCGGGGCGCCGATGCTCGACGCCCGCAAGATGGGGCCGCTGTTCGACAAGCTGCGGCTCGGCCCGATGGTGATGCCGCTGCCCACCGACAAGGCGGGCATCATCGGCCTCGCTACACGCACCCCGAGGGGCATGTGGGAAGGCGTGAAGCTGCTGTGCCGCATGTGGCTGGTCAAGCGGCGGGGCAAGCCGATCTTGAGCTTCGGCGGAGCACTGCAAGGGCGGATGCTGATGCTCGCCGACGAGGCCGGCGTCGACATGCGAACCGGCCATGGCGTCGTCGACCTGGTCGAAGAGGATGGCCGGATCGTCGGCGTCGTCGCCGAGCAAGGAGGGCGGCAGAGACGTATCGGCGCGCGCGACGGCGTGCTCATCAACGCGGGCGGCTTCTCTCGAAATGCGGAGATGCGCAAGCGCTACGGGCCGCAGCCGAGTTCTGCCGAGTGGACCAACGCCAATCCCGGCGACACCGGCGAGATGATCCAGATCGCGGAGCGGCATGGCGCCGCGCTCGACCTGATGGACCAGGCCTGGTGGGTGCCCGCGACCTTGCCGCCGGGCAACAATCCCGGGCCCGGACTGATGCACAACACGGACATTTCCAAGCCGCACTGCATCATCGTCAACAGGCGTGGCAAGCGCATCCTCAACGAGAGCGGTTCCTACATGGAGAATGGCCAGCGCCTGTATCGCGACGAGGTGCCGGCCTATGTCATCCTCGATAGTCGTCACCGCAAGCGCTACGCCTGGGGGGTGCAGCCACCGGGCCAGACGCCGCAAGACTGGTTCGACAGCGGCTTCATGAAGACGGCGGACACGATCGAGGAACTGGCGGGGAAGGCGGGCATCGATCCGGGCGGACTCAAGGCGGAGGTCGAGCGTTTCAACGGCTATTGCGAGACCGGCAGGGATCTGGATTTCAATCGCGGCGGTCGCGGCTACGACAATGGCTTCGGCGATCCGACGGTGAAGCCCAATCCCAATCTCGGCAAGATCGAGAAGCCCCCCTTCTATGTCATGGAACTTGTGCCCGGCGACGTCGGAACGTCGGGTGGAATCGTCACCGACGAATATGCCCGCGCCCTGCGAGCCGACGGATCGGTGATCCAGGGGCTCTATGCGACCGGCAATTCGACGGCGTCGGTCATGGGCCGCTGCTATCCTGCGGCGGGCGCGAGCATCGGCGCGTCCTTCGTCTTCGCCTGGATCGCGGCGCGCCACGCGACCGGAGCCAACCAGTAGCGGGTCAGTCGGCCTCGTCGTCGGTTTCCTCAGCTGCTGAAAGGCCACGGGACCGGCGCGCGTCGGCCCGCCATTTTGTCGCGGTCTTGCCGGCGTGCTGGCGGAACATTGTGCGGAACAGTCGGCTGTCGGAATAGCCCACCAGTTGCGCGATGCGGTCGATCGAGCGGGTTGATTTTTCCAGCATCCGGACTGCGGCCTCGAAGCGCAGCTGGCTGACATAGGCCTTGGGCGACACGCCCAGCGCGCTGCGGAAGCGCCGGTGGAGCGTCGCCGGGCTGGTGGAGAGGTGGCGCGCGAGCTCCGCCATGTTGATCGGGCCGGTGAAGCGCTGCTCAATCCACAATTGCGCCTGCGCGACGAGCTGATCGGCGACGAGCAGGTCCTGCTCGTCGCGGTCTTGCCCCATGATCGATGTCAGCCAGCGCGCGATGTCGGGGGACATGGTGCGCTCGATCACGCGAAGGATGAGCGGCAGATCGTTGGCGATGCCATTGCACACCAGCAAAGTGCCGTGGTCGACCAGCCCGGTGCGTTCCTCGAAGAGCTGCCGGGGAAAGAGGATGCGGGTGAGCGGCTGCAGCGCGCGTGCGACCGGGATGGTGATGTCGCCGGAAAGCCCCGCCGCCATCACCAGCATGGACGCCGCACCGCTGGCGCCGATGATCGCACCCCGTTCCGATTGGCGGCGCAGCCAGGCGAGCAGCGGTCCCGCGGTCGCAAGGCTGTGTTCGAGTGGCGCCCGCCCGCCCGCGCGGAACGCCGGCAGCCAGATGAACGCGAAGGGCCCATCTTCGCCGATGGCGCCATCGACCTGCAACCGGCGACCGTCGGCCAGCGGCACGGATCCACCATCCTGCGAAAGGATGCGCAGCCTTGTTTCCATACGCTGACGGTCTTCGCCGGCGAACACCCGCTCCACCCGTTCGCGCGCCATCACATAGCTGTCGGCCAGCGCGCCGATGCTGCTGTGATAGGCGCCGGGAAGCGCGATGAGAGCGAAATCAGCCGCCATGCCTGAGAGAAAACATCCGTTATCTGCGCCCAATCAGCCTGTCAAGATGAGCGCCGTTGGCCGCACACCGTGACGGATAATGATCAAAGGAGACCAGAGGATGCCCGAACCGACCCGCTATCATGGGCGCCTTGCCGGCAAGGTCGCCATCGTCACCGGTGCCGGAGCGGATGGCGATGAGATCGGCATCGGCCGGGCAATCGCGCTGATCATGGGCCGGGAAGGGGCGAAGGTCGTTTGCGCGGACCTCTCGTGCGAACGGGCGGAAGCGACGGCGGCGCGGATCGCGACCGATGGCGGGCAGGCGTTCGCAACGGCCGGCGACGTGAGCGACGCCGCTGATTGCGCCGCGTTGGTCGATGCCGCCGTTACCGGCTTCGGACGCCTCGATATCCTGGTCAACAATGTCGGCATATCCGTGCCGGCGACGCTCGAATCGATCACGGAGGAGTTGTGGAACCGAACCTTCGCGGTGAACCTGACCAGCGCCATGCTGATGAGCAAGGCGGCGGTGCCGGAGATGGCGAAGCGCGGCGGCGGTGCCATCGTCAACATCTCCTCGCTTGCCGGCATGCGCGCCATGGGGGCGATCGCCTATGGCCCCTCGAAGGCGGCAATGGCGCAGCTCGCGCGCGAGATCGGCGTGCTGCACGGGCGGCAGGGCATCCGTGCGAACACCGTCGCGCCCGGTCATGTCATGACCCCGCACGCAATGAGCAAAATTCCCGCCGACATGCGGGAGGCGCGGCGAAAGGTCGGCCCCCTGGGCATCGAGGGCGACGCCTGGGACGTGGCGCAGGCCGTGCTGTTCCTTGCCAGCGACGAGGCCCGCTTCGTCAACGGCGTCGAGTTGGCGGTGGATGGCGGCGTAGAGGGCATCGGTCCGCTCGTCGGCCATGCCCTGGTGTCCGCGCCCTGAGCCCCGGAATCGGGCGGAGGGCTGGGGCCTGCCGTGCCAGGCGGAGCCAAGTTCAGCCGCCGTCGACCTTGGGGCCGAAATCGGGGGCGCCGCCGGCGGTCCATGGCAGGTGTCGGAAATAGCGGGCGCCGGCTTCAGCCTGGGTGTGGACCGGCGTCAGCCCGCCTTCGTCGAGCACGTCAGCGATACGTCGGCCAACCTGTTCCGCGCAAAGGCCGGGGTCGAAGACTTCGCCTGTCTCGGCGAAGATCAGGCTCGAAAGCCGGCCTCCCCCGGCCAAGAGGATGCGCCCGGCCTCGGTGCATTCACGGCTGACGAACCAAGCCATGGCCGCTGCCACTTGCCGGGCGTTCAGATTGTCGCGAAACCAGGCGACGACGGCAGGATCGGGGATCTGCTCGATCAGGCGCGAATAGGCGGTCGGCATCACGGCGTTGACGAGGATGCCGAGTGGCTTGCCCTCGATCGCGGCATCGAGCGTCAGGCCGATCATTCCGGCCTTCGCCGCGGCATAGGCCGCGTTGCAGCCGACGCCAAGCGCGCCGTTGGAGCTGACATTCAACACGCGACCATAGCCTTGGGCCGCCATATGTACCCAGGCGGCGCGCATCAGGTGATGGCCGCCGATCAGGTTGGTCGCATAATGCCGCTCGATCGCGGCATCGTCATGCGCCGTAAAGGCGCCGGCGATACCGCTGCCGGCATTGTTGATCAGGATGTCGACGCGGCCGAACGCGTCGAGCGCGGCCTGCACGATCGCGCGCGCACTGGCTGCCGATCCGACGGCACGGGCATTGGCGAGCGCGCGGCCGCCGGCTGCTGTGATCTCGTTTGCGACGGCTTCGGCGGGGGCAGAACTGCCGTCCTGTCCGCCGAGCACGCTGCCGCCATAGTCGTTGACCAGTACTGTGGCACCCCGCCGTGCGAGTTCCAGCGCATAGCCGCGCCCCATGCCGCCGCCGGCGCCGGTGACGATCGCGACCTGTCCGGCAAAGTTGATGGTCATGCCGCGCCGCTCTTGACCATCTCTGGCAGCATCTCGGCGCCCGAGGCGAAGGAACTGCGCCATTCCGGCTGCGCGGCAAGGCCGGTCATCACCCGATCGATGTCGACCTCAGACACGCGTTGGACCGGACCTTCCAGGATCTGCACGCGGCGAACATTGCCGGCGCCGGCATGGTAGAGGCCGCCGGACGTCCGGCAGCGCGCGCTGCAGAGCCATCCGACCACCGGTGCGACATGATCGGGCGACGCATAGTCAGCCCACCGCGCGTCGATGCTCCCCATCGACATCGGGGTGTAGGCGGCCGGTGCGATGACGTTCGCGCAGATGTCGACACCCGGCGGAACGTCGAGCGTGAGCGACCGCGCTATGCCGACCATCGCCGCCTTCGACGCGGCATAGTCTACCGATCCGACCTGACCCCACAAACCGGCGCTGGAGCCGGTCAGGACGATCCGACCATAGCCTCGCTCGACCATGGCCGGCCACACCGCCTTCAACCCTATCAGCACGCCCCACAGGTTGGTGTCGAGCAGGTCGCGCATCTTCGCGGGCGTGACGGTCGCGAAATCGCGGAAGGCCTGGACGCCGGCATTGCTGATGAAGATGTCGGGTCCGCCGAAATGGCGGGTGGCCGCCGCCACCACGGCTGCGGCAGCCTCGGCCGATTGCACCCGCCCGTCATGCGCGACGGCGCGGCCGCCGGCGGCCAGGATCTCCGCAGCGACGGGCTGCGCCTGCGAACTGCCGTCGGCGGCGACGCGGTTGCTGACGACGACCGCGCATCCCCGCGCGGCGAGCCAGAGCGCATAGGCGCGGCCCAGACCCTTCGCCGCGCCCGTGACGATCGCGGTGCGGCCGGCAAGCCCAAGCGTGTCGGTCACAACATCATCTGCCCGCCATCGACATTGATGGTCTGCCCGGTGACGTAGCGACTGTCCTGGCTGGCGAGGAACAATGCGGCGGGGCCGATATCGTCGGCGCAGTCGCCCAGATAGCCGAGCGAGATCAGGTTGATGACCTTTGCCGCCTCCTCGGGAAAATCCTCCATCCATTGCGCGGCAACCGGGCTGCGCGCGGCAGGGCAGAGGATGTTGACGCGGATCCCATATTTTCCGAGCTCGCGCGCGGCAGTGCGGGAAAGGCCGCGGATCGCTTCCTTGGTCGCGGCATAGGCGGCGAAGCCGACGCCGCCGTGGATGCCTTCATAAGATCCGAAATTGATGACCGATCCCCCCTTCGCCTTCATGTGCGGCACCGCTGCCTGCATGTGCTGAAAGGTGCCGTAGAGGCCTGAGTCGATTGTTGTCGCGAACAGCGCGTCGTCGGTATCCTCGAACATCGTGCCGGGACGCGAGGTCTGCGCATTGTTCACCAATATGTCGAGCCCGCCATAGAGTTCGACGGCCCTCGCGACCGCCGCCTCGGCATCGCTCCGTACCCCTGCGGTGCCCGCGATCCACGCGGCCTCGCCGCCGTCCGCCTTCAGCGCCGCGACGGCGGCCTCAAGCTTGTCGGGTGTGCGGCCTGTGATCAGCACGTTCGCGCCTTCGCGCGCGAACAGCTGCGCGATGCCTTGCCCGACCCCCTGGCCGCCGCCAGTGATGATCGCGGTCTTGCCGTTCAGCCTGCCGGACATGTCCTCTCCCTAGCGTCAATTTGCTCGACCATCCTGTTCCCCCTTCCGCCAAGTCAATGTCGCCGGCGCCGGCGACGGCGATGATCATCAGTCTGATGTCTCGCCGGCGTCATTCGGACTGGTGGGCCGCGATCGGGCCATGATCTCGTTCTTCGTGGGGTGCGGCGCAGCTTCAGTCCGCCGGTCAGGTTGAAAACCTGCCCGGTCATGAAGCATTCGGCGCTCGCCATGAACAAAGCGGCGTTGGCCATGTCCTGCATCGCGGTGATGCGGACGAGCGGATTTTCGTTGGCCTAAGCCCCGACCATGCCTGAGACATTGCAGTCGCCGAGCATCGGCGTGAGCGTGAGGCCGGGCAAAAGGATGTTGGCGCGAATGCCGTGCCGGCCATATTGATAGGCAACGAAGCGGGTCATCTGGTTGAGCGCCGCCTTGGCCGCCATGCCCGGTCAGCCCAGGCTCGCATCCCCTCCATGGCAAAGCGTCAACGCGCGAAAAGCGTCTCGATGTCGCCAAAGGGGGTGGATTTGAGTCGAAAGACCCCGTTGGCGCGCAGCGCAGGCTCGCCATCGACGGTGAAAAGGCATTCGGCGAAGCCAAGGAACGGCGTCTGCTGCAGCACCCGCGCACTGCCCTCCACCCACGCGCCGCGCGGTGCGGCGCTTAGAAAGTGAAGCGAGAGCGACACGGTAGGGCCGCTCGCCCCGGTGCACAGGCCGACACTGAGGCCCATCAGGATGTCCGCCATCGTCGACCAGGCGCCGCCATGGCAGACGCCGCTCGGATTGCAGTGCCGGTCATCGACACGAAAGCCCAGCTGCAGATGGCCGTCCTCCGCCCGCCGTGCGTGAAGAGGGCCGAAGGCGCCCGTCACAGCGTCGAACGTCACCAACGGCCGAAAGCCGTCTGGAACTTCCTGCATCGTCTCTTGACCTGTCATCCGTGACGGACCTGCCCGAACGACTGTCCCGCGGCAATATGCCGCCCCCAGAGTGATCACATGGCCGATAGCATGGGGGCGGTCTCGCCAGCCGGGTTCGGCGGGCGCTAGCATGGCCGTCTGGATCGGCATGGCGGGAGGGACGGGAATGAAATGGCTGAAATCGACGGAGTGCATCAGCTTCGACGTGAGCGACAAGGTCGCGCGCATCACGCTGAACCGGCCCGACAAGCGCAACGCCTTGTCCGCGCTGACGCTGCGCGAACTCAACCAGGCCCTGCTGGAAGCGGACGACCTGGTCGATGTCAACGTCATCCTGCTGTCGGGGGCCGGCCGGGATTTCTGTGCGGGCTACGACCTGACCGACAGCTATGGCGGCAAGGCCGACGATGCGACCGCCTACGATCCCGCAGCCTATCGCACGCGCGCCGGTACGCTCGACGACGACATCTGGACGCTTGAAAGGCAGCAGGATCTGACCGCGATCATGCTTGACCTGCACAAGCCGATCGTGGCCAAGGTACAGGGCAACTGCCTGGCCGGTGGCACCGACCTGGCCTTTTCCTGCGACATCGTCCTGGCGGCCGACAATGCGAAGATCGGCTTCCCCGCTGCCCGGGCCAACGGCACGCCCCCCACCAACCTGTGGTATTATCATTGCGGCCCGCAATGGGCGAAGCGGATGCTGTTCACCGGCGACACGATCAGCGGGCTGGACGCGGCGTTGATCGGGCTGGTGCTCGAAGCCTATCCCGCGGAGGAGATCGATGCCCAGGCCGACGAGATGGCGCGGCGGATCGGCAGCGTCGATGCGGAGATTCTCGCCAGCCACAAGCGGGTGGTCAACATGCAGATGGAGCTTGCCGGTGCGCGCCAATCCTTGCGTTACGCCGCAGAGCAGGATGCGCGCGCGCATCTGAGCACCGGGCCGCGCCGCTCGAGATTCCGCAAGGACATGGCCGAGCTCGGGCTGAAGGAGGCGCTGGTCAATCGCGATGCGCCGTTCGGGAAGGGCCGGGTCGCGTTGCGCGCGCGCCGCACGCGCCCCGAATAGCGCTGCGCCTGCCGCAACCCTTCACAACCGCGATATGGCGGGCGACAGGCTTCCAAGCCGCGCCAACATCGCGGATGGCAGCGAAGAGGCCATTCGAAAGGACGTCTGAGGAATGAGCAACAGGGCCACGCCCGATGCGGCGACGCAGGTGGAGATCTACCGCCGGATGGCGTTGATCAAGGCCAATGACGAGCGTTCGCGCAAGGTGATCATGAATGGGCGCTTGGTCATGCCCTATTACAGCCCGCGCGGGCAGGAGGTGATCCCCAGCGCCATCTCCGTCAACCTCACCGACGACGACTATATCTGCACCATCTATCGCGGCAGCCATGACCAGCTGGCGAAGGGGCTGCCGCTCAAGGATCTCTGGGCGGAAGTCGCCGGGCGCGTCGATGGCACCTGCAAGGGCAAGGGCGGGCCGATGCACGTGACCTATCCTGCCAAGGGAATCATGGTCACCACCGGTATCGTCGGCTCGACGATGCCGATCGCCAACGGCCTTGCCTGGGGATCGCAGTTGCGCGGCGACGGGCGGGTGACGGTCGCCTCCTTCGGAGACGGCGCGGCGAACATCGGCGCCTTCCATGAATCGCTGAACCTCGCCGCGGTGTGGAAGCTGCCCGTCATCTTCGTGTGCCAGAACAACGAGTGGGGCGAGCACACGCATTACGACAAGACCAGCAACGTGAAGGTCGCCGATCGCGCCGCCGCCTATGGCATGCCGGGTGAGCGCGTGGACGGCAATGATCCGTTCGCGATGTACGCTGCGGCCGCCGAGGCCGTCGCGCGGGCACGGGCTGGCGAGGGGCCGACCCTGATCGAGGCGATGACCTATCGCTTCTTCGGCCACGTCTTCGGCGACGCCGACAACTATATGGACAAGGCGCGCAAGGCCGAGGCGATCGCGAACGATCCGGTGCCGCGCTTCCGTGCCGCGCTGATCGAAACCGGCATCGCCACCGAAGACCAGCTCGCAGGGCTGGAGGCGGCCATCGAGAAGGAGATCGACGAGGCGGTCGAATTCGCGCTCGAAAGCGCGTTCCCTGGCGTCGAGGAACTGAAGCGCGACGTGTTCGCCGAGGAGATGGCCTGATGAACGCCGAAACCCAAGTGAAGGCCGCAAAGGCGAACATCCTCCAGGGTATCAACGCCGCCATCGCTGACGCCATGGAGGAGGACGAGACGGTGATCGCGCTTGGCGAGGACCTGGCCGATCCCGAGGAGGGCGGCGTTTGCGGCGTCACCAAGGGGCTTTCGTCGCGCTTCGGTGCGCATCGCGTGCGTTCCACCCCAATCTCGGAGCAGGCGATCGTCGGCGCGGCGATCGGCGCCTCGCTGGTCGGCTTCAAGCCGATCGCCGAGATCATGCTGATGAACTTCACCACCGTCGCGATGGACATGATCGTCAATCATGCCGCGAAGCTGCGGTTCATGTCCGGTGGCCAGACCCATGTGCCGATCGTGATCCGCACGATGACCGGCACCGGCTTCGCATCGGGTGGGCAGCATTGCGACTATCTCGAGGCCTGGTTTGCTCATACCGCCGGCATCAAGGTGGTCTGCCCGTCGAGCCCCGGCGATGCCTACGGCCTGATGCGCAGCGCCATCGACGATCCCGACCCGGTGCTGTTCATCGAGAATCTGCCGACCTACTGGTCGCCGGCCGAGGCACCGGAAAAGGGGCATCGCGTGCCGATCGGCAAGGCCAATGTGCTGAGCGAGGGCAGCGATGTCACCGTCATCGCCTATGCGCGCATGATCCAGGAAGCGATGCCTGCGATCGCCAAGCTCAAGGAAGCCGGTATCTCAGCCGAGCTGATCGACCTGCGCACGATCGCGCCCTGGGACAAGGAGACCGTCCTCGCCTCGGTCGCGAAGACCGGTCGCGCGATGATCGTGCACGAGGCCGTGACGCCGTTTGGCGCGGGTGCCGAGATCGCCGCGGTGCTGAACGAGGAACTGTTCGGCCGCCTCAAGGCGCCGATCAAGCGGCTGGGCGGGGCCTTTTGCCCAGTGCCCTTCTCGAAGCCGCTCGAGACCGCCTTCGCGCCTCAGACAGCCGATATCGTCGCGGCTGCCGAGGCGCTGATCAAAGCCTAATATCGCTCAGGGAGATTCTCATGGCGTTTGACGTTCTGTTGCCCAAGATCGGTTTCTCGATGAACGAAGGCATGCTGGCCGAATGGCTGGTTGAGGATGGCGGCCAGGCCGTCGAGGGCCAGCCGCTCTACGCGCTGGAATCGGACAAGTCGACGCAGGAGGTCGAGAGCCCGGCGACCGGCACGCTCAAGATCATCGCCCAGACCGGCGAGACCTATGAGGTCGGCACGCTGCTTGCCACGATCGGCTGAGGATGCGCTACATCCTCCATGTCGCGTCGCGCGCACTGGACGGCCGCGAGGCGGACTATGATCGCTGGTACGATCAGGTCCATGCCGTCGAGATGTGCGCGCTGCCAGGTGTGCTGTCGTGCACGCGCTACCGGGAGCTCGACATGGCGGGCCAGGAGACTGGTGTGTTCGTCGCTGACTACAGTGTCGAGACCGACGATCCGGCGGCGCTGCTGCAAAGCGTCTTCGCCGCCGTGCCGACGATGCATTTGACGGATGCGATCGACCCGCAAAGTCCGTGCTTCACTTTCCTCAAGCCGCACAAGGGCTGATCGTCGATGAGTGATCTTCTACAGGGTCTCGCACCCTGGCCCACGGGCGATTTCTCGATGTTCGGAGAGGTCGAACAGAGGCCGCTCAGCAAGATCCAGAAGTTCGTGGCCGCGTTCCTCGGCCGCAACTGGGTGGCGATCCCCCACGTCACGCACAATGACGATGCGGACATCACCGCGCTCGAAGAGCGGCGCAAGGCGCACAATGCGGACGGCGGCATCAAGCTGACGGCAGTGCCGCTGCTGGTGAAGGTTCTGGCCGATGCGCTGGGCGCCTTCCCGCAGTTCAACGCGTCGCTCGACCCCGCGAGCGGCATGCTGACCCTCAAGAAATATGTTCATGTCGGCGTCGCTGTCGACACGCCCGGCGGCCTGCTGGTTCCGGTCATTCGCGATTGTGACCGCAAGTCGGTTGGCGAGATCGCGACGGAGATCGTCGCGATCTCGGAGAAGGCGCGCACCAGGGGCCTGTCGATGGCGGAGATGTCCGGCGGCTGCATCACGCTTACCTCACTCGGCCATATCGGCGGCACCAGCTTCACACCGATCATCAACGCGCCCGAAGTGGCGATCCTGGGCGTGACGCGTGCGCGGCCAGTGCCGGTTCCGGCCGAGGAAGGCGGAATCGCATGGCGCCAGATGCTGCCGCTCTCGCTCAGCTACGATCATCGCGTGATCAACGGCGCGGACGCCGCGCGGTTCTGCCGCTTCGTGGCCGACCGGCTGGCAGAACCTGACCTGTTCGGCTGATCGAGCGCTGCTAGGCGTCCTGCATGCGCGCAGCGCGCAGAGCTGAGCGGCGCAGCTTCCCGGCCTGATCGCGGACGGGCGAGCGCGTGAATTCCGCCGAGCGCGGGCGCTTCAACCCGGCGAGCCTCGTGTTCACCAGATGCAGGAAGGCGCGCTCATCAGGCTCTGCCGCGCCCGGTGCCAGTTCGACGATCACATGCACGCGGTTGCCCAGGTCCGGATCGGGCAGGCCGATCGCCGCGCAGCACAGCACGCCGGCAAGCGCCTCCACAGCCGCTTCGATCTCGGCAGGGTAGATATTGACGCCGCCGACGAGGATCATGTCGGTGCGGCGGTCGGCGACGTACAGATAGCCGTCGGCGTCGAGCCAGCCCATGTCGCCAAAGCTGTCCGTGTCGCCGGCAATCCGGTTCGCCGCGCCGATATAGGCATAGCTGGTGCCGGCCCCGCCCGCCTTGCGGAACCGGATTTCGCCGATCTCGCCGGGCGGCAGCGGCTGGCCGTGCTCGCCGGCGATGACGATCTCCTGCCCTGGTGCTGCCCGCCCGACAGAGCCGGGATGGGCCAGCCATTCACGTCCGCCGATGGTGGTGACGCCGATCCGCTCGGTTCCGCCATAGACCTCCCACAGTTGGTCAGCGCCAATGCGATCAATCCACCAGCGCTTGGTCTCGGGCGGGCAGGGGGCCGCCATGTGCAGCAGCGTCCGGATCGACGACAGATCGGCGGCGGCGGTCAGGTCGGCGGGAAGCTTCGCGATCCGCGTCATCATTGTCGGTACCATATAGGCGTAATCGACGCGATGCACGGCCGCCAAGGTCAACCATTCTACCGGGTCGAAGCGCTCCATGCAGACGATGTGGGTGCCCTGCGCCAACGCCATCGTCGCCGTGTTGAAAGGGGCGGAATGGTAGAGCGGGCCGGGATTGAGCAGTGTGAGGCGGGCGTCGCGCCGACAGCCTTCCTTGTCGGGACCCCACGCTGACGGCATCGGATCGACGATCAGCTTGGGACGACCGGTGCTGCCGCCACTGGTGGCGATTTTGCCCGGCGTCGCGAGGACGGCCTCAAGAGGCGCATCCGACAGCGCCGGATCGAGCGGACGGTCAACGTCGTGCAGAGACACCGATCCGTGCACGACCGAGGCCGTGCCGATGATGTGAGACGCCGCGAGAAGCGCGAGGATCGCGTCGAACTCTCCTCCCGTCAGGCGATCCGAGACGGGGCAGGGTGTCGCGCCGATCTTCCACAGCGCGAAGACGCATTCCAGATACTCGACGCGGTTGGGCAGCGAAAGCGCTACCCGATCGCCGTGCCGAACGCCGCCGGCAAGCAGCGCACGCGCGCGCTTGTTCGCCCGCCGGTCGAAGGCCGCGAAGCTCCAACTGCGGCCGGCGATGGTCAACGCCGGCCGATCCGGCGTCGCGCGCGCCTGCGCGGTCAGGAGCATGCCCAGCGGCGCATCCGCGCGCGGTTGCCCCGTCGCCGGGTCGATCCAATCGGCGGCTGGTGCCGCGCCGGTCATGGCTGCGCGCGCATCGCGGCGAGCGCGTCCGCGGTTTCCGTCCAGATCACGCCCATATCCTCGTGCGTGCGCGCCTTGTCGCGATAGCCCGCCAGCGCCCCCAGGTCGGCGAGCGGATCCTCCAGCCCGAAGATCGACGCCGTGACGCCGCACAGCAACAGGCTGGGCAGCAGGATGCAATCCGCCTTGCTGATCGCGCCGCCGACCGCGAACATCGCATTGTCCACGAAGCCGCTGGTCAATGCCAGCCCCTCCCGCCAGCGCGCGACTTCGGCCTCGACCACCGCCGGATCGCGCGTCGCAAGGTCGATCTGCTTGAAAAGCCGGAACATCGCCGGCGTCGCGTAGAGTTCGAAGGCGCGGATGATGGTACGCATGCGGGCGCGATCGCGCGGGTCGACCGGCGTCAGCGCCGGCGTCGGAAATTGCTCGTCGAGATGATCGATGATGGTCTCCGATTCCACGATGGTGAGTCCATCGTCGGTGACCAGCACCGGCAATTTTCCGATCGGATTGATCGCCAGAAATTCCGGGGAGCGCGTGCCGCCGCCCGGTGGCGGCAGCAGGTCATGGCCGATCCCCTTGACCCGAAGCGCGAGGCGGACGCGCGCGGCGAAGGGGGACAGCGTGACGGCATAGAGGATCACGCGGCGTCCCCATCGCGAAACAGGTGTGCCAAGGTGCCCGCGAGCGGCGCCGGCACGAAGCCGTCGCCGTACGGCCAGTCCAGGAAGCCGGCGGCGGCCATGGTGCCGCCGTCGACATGCAGCGTCATCCCCGAGACGAAGGTCGAGAGATCCGACCCTAGGAACAGCACCGCGTCGGCAAGCGCATCCGCCGGCGGCTGCTCGCCGCGCGGAATGTACATGCCCATCCCCCGGGGCTGGACATGCGGCTGAAGCGCAGCGAACGCTGCGCCGAGTTCCGGAGGCATGGCATCGATATTGCCCTGGCTGGGCGTCGTGTCGGGCGCGATGCAGCTGACGCGGATTCGGTCCTTGCCGAGTTCCACCGCCATCGAGCGGGTGAAGTTGGTTGTCGCTGCCTTCGCGCCGGCATAGACCGCGAAGCTGGCGGCCCCGCGATGGGCTTCGATCGTGGTGAAGTTGATGATGCTGCCACCCAGGCCCGACCGCTTGATAAGCGGCACCGCGCGCTGCACCGATTGCACGACATAGCCATAGTTGCGGTGGATATCACGGGCGATATCCGCGCGGGTCGCCTCGGCCAGCAGTGTCCGCCTCGTCCCGCCGGCGACGTTCACGACGATGTCGAGGCGCCGATAGTCGCGCTCGACCGCATCATAGAAACCGTCGAGCGCGGTCTCGTCAGTCGCATCGGCGTGGGTCGCGGTAACGGCGCCGCCGAGCGCGCGGATGGCCGCCTCGGTCTTGCCAAGCGCCGGCATGTCGATGTCGCAGACCGCGAGGTCCACGCCTGCCCGCGCCAGCGCCAGCGATATGGCGGCACCGATGCCGCCCCCGCCGCCTACGACCGCAGCGACCTTGCCGGCAAGGTTCGCACGTGCCTCGATATAGCCCATCCGCATCTCCCATCCTGCCGATCTGTCGGTATCGTGCAGGCTCGCATGCCATGCGGCAAGCCGGCCGCGACAGGCATCGGAATGCCGATGGCGACGATCGCTCGCGTCACCATTTGCGGCGCAGTTGCGACCCGATCCGCCGCCGCCGCAGCGCCTCATCGCGGCCGGCGGCGTCGATGCGCGACACCTCGGCCGGCAGGTGAGCGGCGAGGTCGGCGAATTTCACCTTGATGACCGTCGGCGTGGGCTGGCTGGAGCAGCGATACCATCGTCCGATCATCATGCCGTATCGGTTGCCGCCCGTATCGAGCCAGTTGGCAATGCCCGGATCCTGATGAGACAGCACGGCGCGGAACCTGCCGTCCGGATCGACCGCTGCCTGCCGGCCGTTGAGGCTCGACTGGCGGTAGACATAGTCCACCTGGTTCCACAGGGCGTCGATCACCTGGACATTCCAATAGGGCCGCCGGTCGGGCATGGCGCTCTCGATTATCAGCGCCTCGTCCTCCGCGACGTCGAATACCGTCTCGAAATAAGCCTGCGGCCAGTCCTCGCCGTTACCGAGTTCCTGGAAGGTGTTGAGATTGAAGCGGTTGACGAAGCCGCGTTCCGCGCAACGCTGCACCGCGCCAAGGCAAATGCCCGAGAGATTGCGGACATAGCCGGCGAAGAGATGCGTCAGCTTCGCATCGATCTCGTCCGCAGTGAGCGGCGGGCGGATCTGGGATGGGATGTCCATGCGCTCGATTGCAAGCCGGACGTCGCGCTCATTGCCCCAGTCATAGGAGAATTGACGGACCAGGATGAAATCGGTCTCCGGATCCATGCGCAGCCAGTTGCCGTCATGGCCGGCCGGCCGCTCGGTCGAGAAGACCACTTCGAACCGGCCGTCCGCATCGCGGTGCAGATCGTCCATGTCGTAATTGCCGAGGCCCTTGCCCGGCAGTGGGTCCATGCCGATGATGCGGCTGCCGAGCGCGAACCCCGCCACCGGCGCGTCGCCGCGCTCGCCGGTGACGCGATAGGTCCCGCGGCCGTCGACGGGTGCATAATAATAGACCGCATCCGGATTGGGCTGCGCCAGGAATACCGAATTCTCGAACGGCGCGAACTCCGGATGGTCGGGGGTCGACTGGAAGAGCAGGAAGTAACCTTGCGACAGGTTCATGGCGAATTGCTTCCACAGCTGCGCCTTGAGCGCCGGATCGTCGGGAAAGGCGACGCGCTCCAGAAGCTGCTCGGCGCCTTTCAGCAGATCTGCATATTGCGGCCAATCATTCATCAATGCTCTCCCGTCGCTGTCATTTCGAGCAAGGGCGACCATGTTGCCCGGGCCCGGCTGATCGCCCCTGCTCCCGGACGCTCAGAAATTGATGCCGAGCTCCAGCCCATAGGTGCGGGGCGGCAGCAGGATGGCGTTGGCGCCCGGCGCCGTGTAGGTCGGGTAGGCCGTGTCGAAGACGTTGTTGGCGAATCCGGCGATGCGAAAGCTGAATTCGCCGACCTCGATATTCTGGACGCCGATGCGCGCATTGGCGACGTCGCGCTTGGTGTCCCACGCGAAGTTGTCGTTGGCGACGCGCACCGATCCGAAGATGTCGCTGGTCAAAGCATAGTCCGCATGCAGGGCGAGTTCGGCGTTCCCCATGCCCAGCGGGATGACATAATCCCCCGCCACGCTCAGCGCGTGCCTTGGCGTATTGGTCAGATAGAAGCTGGCATTGGGATCAATCGTCGCGAAGCTCGGCTGCTTCGCGGTCTGGTAGGCGTAGTTGAAGTTGAACGTCAGTCCGGGCGTTGGCGCCAGCGTCAATTCGGTCTCGATGCCGCGCACGCGCGTGATGCCGGGTGCGTTGATCGTGTCCGTCACTGCGGGATCGAGCGGATCGGTCTGGATGCCGAGCTGGCGATTCGAGATGCGGTTCTGGAAGGCCGAGATATTGAGGCGCAGGCGCCGGTCAAGGAATTCGCTCTTGAGCCCGACTTCGACGGCCTTGTTCACCTCCGCGCCGAACGGCACGAAGTTGGGCGACCGCAGCGAGACGCCACCGGCCCGGTAGGCCTGCGAATATTTCGCGTAGACATTCACGCGATCGGCGATGTCGTAGGCGAGGGTGAAAGCCGGATCAAAGCGGCTTTCTTCGAACGGCTCGGGTTCGATATCGACGGCGCTGCCGCCCAGCAGGAAGCGCAGGAACTTCTTCTTGTCGTCGGTATAGCGCAGGCCGCCGGTGATGTGCAGCCTGTCCTGGGCGAAGGCGGGGCTCCAGGTGACCTGCGCGAAGCCGGCGAACGAGTCCGTCGTCGCCGATTGCGCGGTCGGCCCCTGGCCCGGGAAGGGCAAGGCAAACGGATTGACCGATTGCGGATCGGTGATGCGGAAGGTGCCGACGCCCGGGCCGACATACATGATGCTGAACAGCGACTGGCGCGTGTCCGTCACCTTCTCGTGGAAATAATAGGCGCCCAGCGTATATTCGAAGTCGCCGGCGGTGCCGACGAGCTGGAATTCCTGGCTGAATTGGCGCTGGCGCAGGCGTGCGTCGGGAACGACGCCGGAGAAGCCATAGACCGTGGTGCCCGCCGGAAGGCCGAAGCTGCCGCCGTCGACGGGCGTGAAGGCTTCGATCGGCAGGCCGACCGGGGTTCCGGGAGGCGCACCGAAGATCGACGCGAAGTCCTGCGCGACGAACGCCTCTCCCAATTGCCCACGCCCCGCGGTGTCGAGCTTGCGGTAGCCGGTGATCGAGCGGATCGTTATGGCGTCTGACAGCACGAACTCGCCCTGCAGCGTGTGTCCGCGCGACTTGGTGTCGAAGGTGTCGAGGTAGAGGGGCAGCGAACTCCGACGCTCATATTCGTTGACCGATTCGTCCGCTCGCGGCGCGAAATACTGGCTGGGCGCATTGGCGGGATAGGGTGGGTCGATCGGCCGATCGAGCACGTAATAGTCGGTCGCGATCTTCTGCTTGATCCAGTCGTAGGCATAGTCGATCGTGATGTCGGGGGTCGCTTCCCAGCGAACCGACCCGCGATAACCCTCGGCGTCCTGATAACCGAAGCGACGTTGCGACGAGAGTCGGTCGAGCCGCGCCGCGCCGTTGCGGGTATAGCCGTCGAGTTGATTGTTGAGATAGTCGAGCTTGATCTTGAAGCCGGCGATCTCCGGCAGGTTGATGTGCGCCTCGCCGCGCAACCGCCCGAAATTGCCGACCTGGCCGCGCAGCGTGCCGCCCAGGCTGCCGGTCGGCTTCTTGCTGACGATCCGGATCGCACCGCCCTCCGCATTTCGGCCGAACAGCGTGCCCTGTGGACCACGCAGAACCTCGATCCGCTCGGGGTCGGCCAGCTCGACGCCGCTACCCTGCGAGCGGCCGAGATAGATGTCGTCGAGATAGACCGCGGTGCCCGATTCGATCGTGCCCTGGCCCGGATCGGTGTTCACGACACCGCGCATGTCGATGATCAGCAAAGTCGGGTCGCCCGCGAAGGGCTGAGCGAAGAGGCCGGGCGGCGGCGTCAACTGCAGATTGGCGAGGCCGGTGATGCCGCGCTGCTCGAGCTGTTCCGATCCGATCGCGGTGATGGCGATGGGCACGTCCTGCATGCTTTCCGCCCGCTTCTGCGCGGTCACCACGATATCCTGGATGCCGTAAGCATCGCCCTCATTCTGCTGAGCCCCGGCGGTGCCAGCCACAGACAGCGTCGCCATGGCGACGGAAACGCGAAAACAGGCGCTCTTGCCCTTCATCTCTCTCTCCCATGATGCGCACCCGCCCCGGTTTCGGGGTCGCTATGGTGCAAGCACTACATCGCAGAAGAGAGTTGCAGCCGCCACGACATGTTGCATGCAACATGTCGTGGCATCGGAAATCATGGTTGTGATGGCGGCTGTGCGCCGCCACGGTCACAATGCGGCGCCGCTGCCCAGCACCACCGTCGCCTCGCTCGACAACACGCCGCCATTGCCATGCGCCACTGCGAGCTTGGCACCTTCGACTTGCCGATCGCCGGCCTCGCCGCGCAGCTGCCGTACCGCCTCGACAAGCAGAAACAGCCCGTACATGCCGGGGTGGACACAGGAGAGGCCGCCGCCATTGGTGTTGACCGCGAGACCGCCCCCCGGCGCGATGTGGCCCGCCGAGACGAAGCGGCCGCCTTCGCCCTTCGGGCAAAATCCAAGATCTTCGAGGAACAGGATCGGCGTGATCGTGAAGGCGTCATAGAGCATGACGACATCGATGTCGGCAGGCCTCACTTTCGCCTGCGCGAACGCCTGGGGGCCGGAGATTGCCGCGCCGGTGACCGTGAGATCGGGCATGGAACTGATCTCGCGATGGGTGACGGCGTGTGCCGCTCCGAGGACATGGACCGGCGTCTTCGCGCAGTCCTTGGCACGATCGGCGCGCACCATCACCACGGCGGCCGCGCCGTCGTTGAACAAGCAGCAATCGCGTGCGCCGAGGGGATCGGAGATCAGGCGCGCCTTCAGCACATCGTCGATGGTCAGCGGGTCGCGCGCCGCGGCCTCTGGATTGCGCTGCGCCCATGCCCGTGCGGCAACGGCGACTTCGGCCAGCTGTTCGCGGGTCGTGCCATAGAGGTGCATGTGCCGGCTTGCCGCCAGCGCATAGGAGGAAATCGGCGCGAGCGGCCTGTAGGGTGCTTCCCAGGGAGACTGGCGCGTCATCCCTACCCCCGGGGGCGGATTGCTCGCGGGGTTGGAGCCATAGGCGATGAGCGCGCAGTCGATCAGACCCGCCTCCAGCGCCAGCGCCGCCTGCTGGACATATACCTCGAAGGCGGAGCCGCCGGTGCGGTTGCAGTCGGTGACCTTGGGGGTGATGCCGAGATACTCGGCGAGCTCGAGGCCACCCAGCGCCTCATAGGGCGCCGAAGTGTAGAGCGCGTCCACACCCGACAACGAAATGCCCGCGTCGGCTAGCGCGAGCAGCGCAGCCTTGGCAGCCATGTCGACGGCGGAAACGCCCGGACACCGGCCGATGCCGAAAGTGGCGGCGCCGACGATTGCGGTGCGTCCCCGCGGGAAGCCGTTGATCATGGTCATGCGGGCATGAAGACGAGCACGGGCTGGCCTCCCTCTTCGACGATCGCAGCACGGACCGCCATGCCGATCCTGATCTCGTCGGGCGCGACACCGTCGACGCGGCTCATCAGCCGTGGACCTTCCGCCAGATCGACCAGGACGACGTTGTAGCTGTCCGCCGGGTCCTTCTTGCGCACGATGGTCAACGCATGGACCACGCCGTCACCCGATGCCGGAACCCATTCCAGATCGGCTGCGCCGGTCCGAGGTTCGGCGATGCGCGGATAGAACACGTGGCCACCGGTCGATCGGCTGCGCTGGATCATGAACCGCCCCTCGGCGAGGTGGCCGCGCCATTCGGCTTCGGGCTGGAGCGTCATGGTCATTCGCCCCGGAACTCCGGCTTGCGCTTCTCTCGAAACGCTCGCACCCCTTCCTCATGATCCTCGGTCCGGCTCGCGATCGGCTGCATCGTCGCTTCCATCTCCAGATACTGGTCAAAGCTGTTGTTCCACGAGAGTTCGAACTGGCGCTTGGCAAGGCCCATCGCGATGCTCGGGCCGCTCGCGAAGCTGATCGCGAGTTCCATCGCTCGGTCCATCAGCGCATCGTCCGTCACCTTCTCATAGGCGAGGCCCAGCGCTACTGCCTCGTCGGCGCGCACAATGCGCCCGGAATAGACGAGCTCCTTCGCCTTCTGAACGCCAAGCAGCTGGCGCAGGTGCCACACCAGGCCGCCGTCCGGCGCGAGCGCGATGTTGCGGAAGATCGCTGCGAACTTGGCCTTTTCCGCTGCCAGCACGATGTCGCAGGCCAGCGCGTAGGAAAAGCCGACGCCGACGCAGATCCCCGGCACGGCCGCGATGGTCGGCTTCTTGAGCGCGTGTATCGCGCGCGCGATACGGTTCAGCGTGTGCATACGGTCGATCGACGCGGTGACGCCGCCTTGGCCCATGCCACCGACATCCATTCCGGAGCAGAAATCGCCGCCGGCTCCGGTCAGGATTGCGGCGCGTATCGTCCGGTCGAGCGCGATGTCCTCGAATGCGCCGTAGAGCTGGCCCCGCATCTCCTGCGTGATCGCGTTCTTCGTCTGCGGCCGGTCAAGTGTGACGATGGCGATTGCGCCTTGCTTGTCGACGGTGATGGTCATGGGGGCTCCTGCCGCGAAGGTGCCGCCCGCTTTGTTGGCGTGGCCGTGCCTGGTCAAGCGGACCCGGGCTGTCATCAAAGACGTGATGAGACGGCGCGCTTCTGGCCGGCACAGCCGGCGGCGCCTATCTCGCAGCCATACCAGCAGGAGACTTGTCGGCATGAAGGAAGCTGCCATCGTCGCGACCGCGCGCACGCCGATTGGCAAGGCGCATCGTGGCGCGCTCAACAATATTCATGGCGCGACGCTTGCGGCGCATTCCATCGAGGCGGCGGTCGGGCGCGCCGGGATCGATCCGGACGAGATCGACGATGTCCTGCTGGGCTCGGCGCGCTGCGAAGGCGCGGTGGGCTCCAACATCGCGCGCCAGGCGGCGCTCCGCGCGGGACTGCCGGTCAGCGTCTGCGGCGTCACCCTCGATCGCAAATGCTCGTCCGGCCTTCAGACCATCGCTTTCGCCGCCCAGCGCATTCGCAGCGGCGAGGGCGGCATTTATGTCGCCGGCGGCGTGGAAACCGTGTCGCTGGTTGATCCGCACCGCAACACCTTCCGCAACAAGGATGAGTGGCTGCTGGAGCACAAGCCGGAACTCTACATGGCGATGAACCTGACGGGCGACATCGTCGCACGCCGCTACGGGATCAGCCGCGAGGCGCAGGACGCCTTCGCGGTGCGCAGCCAGGCGCGCGTTGCACAGGCACAGGCAAACGGCTGGTTCGACGCGGAAATCGTGCCGGTCACCGCAGTGAAGAACATCGTGGACAAGACGCTTGCCGTGACAGGGCAGGAAGAAGTCACGCTCACCCGCGACGAGTGCAACCGACCCGGTACCGACAGGGAAGCACTTGGCAAGCTCAGGCCGCTGTTTGACGGCGGATCGGTGACGGCCGGCAATTGCAGCCAGCTTTCGGACGGATCCAGCGTCTGCGTGATCATGGATGCCGATGAGGCGTCGCGGCGCGGCATCCCCATTCTGGGGCTTTACAAGGGCATGCAGATCGCGGGTTGCGAGCCGGACGAGATGGGCGTCGGACCGGTCTTCGCGGTGCCCAAGCTGCTCGATCGACTTGGCCTATCCGTGGCGGATATCGATCTTTGGGAGTTGAACGAGGCCTATGCCAGCCAAGCGCTTTACTGTCGCGACCGACTGGGCATCGATCCCGAGAAAGTGAATGTCGACGGCGGCGCGATCGCCATCGGCCATCCGTTCGGCATGACCGGATCGCGCATGACCGGCCACGCACTTCTGGCCGGCAAGCGGGTCGGCGCCAGGACCGCGGTCGTCACGATGTGCATCGGCGGCGGCATGGGCGCTGCCGCTCTCTTCGAGATCGTCTAGGCGTGTCGGCGCGGGTCAGCCGCCCCTCGTTACCGGGATCAGCGCGCCGCTGATCCCGCGGGCTGCCGGTGAGGCGAGGAAAAGGATGACATCGGCGATCGCCTGAGGCTGCACCCACTGGCTGAAATCGGCATCCGGCATGTCCTTGCGGTTCGTCGGCGTGTCGATGATGGCAGGCAGGATCGCGTTCACGGTGACATCCTCGCCGGAAAGCTCGGCGGCAAGACTCTCCGTAAGCTTGTGCACGGCCATCTTGGATGCTGCGTAGCCGCCCATGCCTGCCGCCGCGATGACGGCGCCGCCCGCGCCAATGTTGACGATCCGTGCGCCTGCTGCCTGTCGCAGCGCGGGCAGGGCCGCTCTGGTCATGTTGACGCAGGTCGTTGCGTTCATCGCGAACATCCGGTTCCAGGTCGCGCTGCCGCCGTCGGCCAGCGTTTCCCAGACAAACCCGCCCGCGACATTCACCAGCACGTCGATCGAGCCGGCGGCGGAGGCGATATCGGCCGCGACCCGCCGTGCGGTGCGTTCATCCGTGAGGTCGATGCGGCCATGGTCGATTCCGCCGGGCAGCGGGTCGCCCCGGGCGTCGGCATAATCGACCCTTACGACCCGGTCGCCGGCCGCAGCGAAGGCGCCTGCGACCGCTGCTCCCAGGACGCCGAAGGCTCCAGTGACGACGACAGTTCGTGATGTCATGCAATGCGGTCCATTTTTCGGTCTGAGCTTGGGGTCGCGCGCCGGATCAGGCGGCAGCCGGCGTCCGAAGCAGCGGGCGCACATAGGAAACGTCACTTCGATCCCGCTGGTTGGGGCCGGTCTTGAACATCAGCGCCTTCCATTCGTCCGGGATTTCGGCGGCAGTGAGCGTCGCCGTCATCTCATTGATGCAGACCCGGTGCGCAATGCGCCACTCCCCGCCGCGACGCTCGAAACGATCGATATAGCGGCCGAAGCTGAGTTGCGGCGGCCCCTGCCGGTTCTCACCCCAGAAGATGTAATAGGTTTCCGCGTGCGCGCTGTCCCCGTCGAGCTCGCAGCTATGGTTGAGAATGCCGTGGTGATGCCTGGTCTGGAATTTGCCATGCCAGCCGATCGCCCAATCGACGAAGTCGGCGGCGATGCCCTCGGCGACGCCATGCTCGTCATAGGCGTCCGGCCAATAGGCCGACAGCATCAGTTCGCGATCATGGCGGTCGACGCCGCGGGTGTAGCGCAGCAGGCATGCGCGAATGTCCTCGCGATCCTTCTGCTCGCTGACGAAAGCCACGAGTTCCGGCGTGAGTTCGACGGTCATGCGATGATCCTCTCCGCGTTCACGCAATTTCGAGCGGCCGATCGGCGACAGGTGCCTGCTTGCCGCCGCGCACCAGCCGGCCGGGCAGCGCACCGGTGGAACGGCCGTTGCGATAGGTGACGACGCCGCTGACGACGGTGGCGTCATAGCCGTCCGCCCGTTGCTGCAGACGGCGGCCGCCGGTCGGCAGGTTGTAGACGACGTGCGGTGCGTAGAGGTGCAGCCGGTCCATGTCGATCACGTTGATATCGGCCTTGAAGCCCGGCCTGATCAGTCCGCGATCCTTCAGGCCCACGGCGAACGCGGGCTCATAGGTGAGCTTGCGGATCGCGTAGGGCAGGTCGATCTGCTTGTCCGCCTTCGCGTCGCGCACCCAATAGGTCAGGAAGTAGGTGGTGTATGCGGCATCGCAGATCATGCTGTAATGCGCGCCGCCGTCGCCGAGCGCTGGGAAGGTGCGGTCGTGCCTGACGAGGTTCCGGCCGGAACTCTCGAACCGCTCTCCCTCCGAATTGCCCAGCGGTCGGTAGAGCACTTCATGCCCGTCGCGCTGGAGCAGCGCGTCGTAGATCAATTCCTTCGGATCGACGCCCATCGCGCGGGCGCGCGCACCGATGCTCTCGTCGCTGCGCGGATTATAGTTCGGGGGATTGCCCAGCACGAACATCATGTCGAGGTCGGAGATGACGAAGACGAAGAAGGCCTGCGGGTCGCTCGGCTCCTCGGCGATCAGCTGCTTGCGGAACGCGGGGTCGCGCATGCGCTCCACCTTCTCCTCGAGCGGCAGATGCTCGATCGCACGAAAGCTGGGGTTGAACGAGAAAGGATGCATCGAAAGCTCGAGGCCGAGCAGCGCGCCGGTGGGGCGGGGGATGATCTGGCCGCGCACCTCCAGCCCCTGCTGCTTGGCGGCGTCGAGCCGTGCGACCATCTCCTGCCAGTCGCCTTCACCCTTAGGCGTCTGCATGAAGGTGAAGGAGACCGGACGGCCCGAGGTGCGCGCGATATCGTCGAGCAGGTCCATACGCTCGGCGGCGGTCGCGTCGTAGCTGGGCACCATCTGGAACACGCCCTTGCCCGCGTCGCGCAGGCCTTCGGCGAGCGCCAGCACCTCCTGGTCCTCGGTCTTGACCGAAGGGGCGGGGCGGCCGTTTCGGAACTGGTGCGCATAGCTGCGGGAAGTGGTAACGCCGAGCGCCCCGGCCTCGATCGCTTCCCGGGTCAGGCGGCGCATCTCGGCGAGGTCCGCGTCGGTTGGCGGCTCAAGTTCGGCGCCGCGCTGACCCATCACATAGACCCGCAAAGGGCTGTGCGGCAGCTGCGCGGCGAAGTCGATGTCGCTCTCCCGCTTCTCGAGCGCGTCGAGATAGTCGGGAAAGGTTTCCCAGTTGAACGGCACGCCTTCGGTCATCACGACTTCGGGAATGTCTTCGACGCCTTCCATCAGCTTGATCATCAGCTTGCGGTGTTCCGGCCGTGACGGTGCAAAGCCGACGCCGCAATTGCCCATGACCACCGTGGTCACGCCATGGTCGGAAGAGGGCGCGAGCCGATTCTCCCAGGTGATCTGGCCGTCATAATGGGTGTGCACGTCGACGAAGCCCGGGGTTACGATGCGACCGCGCGCGTCGATCTCCTCCGCAGCGGTCCCGTCCATCGCGCCGACTGCCGCGATGATGCCGTCCTTGACGGCGACGTCCGCGACGAACGGCGCCCCGCCGCTACCGTCGTGAACCGTGCCGCCCCGAATGATAAGGTCATAATCAGCCATCAGCCTGTCCTCTCGCGGCCTGCGATCGCAGGCATCCGTCACGGCTTTCCGGATCGCTGTCGCGATCCAGTCCATGTTGCAGGGATAAGGCAGGATAGGCGTCTCGCCGATGGCTGCTCAACGGCCGGGCGGGACAATTCAGATAGACGATGCTTTGCGCGGAACGCTGCCCCCGCGCCATCAGTGTGCCGCTTCGCCCTCCTGCTTCTGGGGATAGCGGCCGAGCAGCAGATAGCAGCAGCCTGCCGCCAGGAAGCACGCCGCGATCACCATCAGCGCGAGGTCGTAACTGGCCAGCCGGTCATAGGCGATGCCCAGCGTAGACGCGCCGATCGCGCCCGCGAAGGCGATGAAGAACACGGTCATGCCGTAGAGTGTCGAGAAATTCCGCACGCCGAAATAGCGGGCCACCATATAGGCGACAACATCGATCTCGGCGCCCAGGCCGAACCCGATCAGCATGATCGCTGCGCTGGCGGTGGGGCTGTCCAGCGTCCCGTTCCACGCCAGCAGATAGGTGCCTGCCGCCGATCCGCAGGCGAACAGGAAGGCGATCGCCGGCGCCCAGAAGCGATCGACGAGGCTGCCGGTCACCAGCGCGCCAATGAAGCTGGCGATCCCCGCCATGCCGACCAGTGCGGCGGCGGGGGCCGCGGCGATCCCCTTGCTTACCAGGATCGGCTGCAACTGCCCCATGATCGCGGTCGCCGGCGCATAGCCCAGACCGGCGCCGATGCAGAGCAGCCAGACGCGTCGGTCAAGCAGCAGGTGCAGCCATTTGGGCAGGTCGGGCTTGGCGTGCGGCCGATCCGCAGTGCCGGGCGCCCGGGAATGGCCGATCCAGAAATAGACAGCAGGAAGCGCGACGAGCAGGACAAGCAAGGCTTCTGCCAGATAGCCGGCGCGCCATCCGAAGCGGGCAATGATCGCGTAGAGGATGGTGGGCAGCGCGGCGCTCGCCAGCGCAAGCCCGCTGCGGGCGATCGCAAGCGACAGCCCGCGAGAGCGCACGAAGGCCTGGCTCACCACGCGTGAGCAGGTGAGGCCGCTTGCCGACAGGCCGATGACGCCCGACAGGCCGTAGAGGATGTAGAACAGCGGCAGCGAGCCGTTCATCGATGCCATGCCGACATAGATCAGCGCCGAAAGGATCATGCCGACGAGCATGATGCGCCGCGCGCCCATATGGTCGACGAGCCGGCCCACGAAGGGCGCCGCGAACGCAACGGACAGCAACGCGTAATGGGCAAAGGCGATCTCGCCGCGGGACCAGCCGAAGGCCTCCTGCAACGGGATGACGAACAGGCTGGACAGCGCCTGGTAAGCGCCTTGCGAAAGCCCGATCGCCAGGAAGGCGGCGATCCCGATTCGCCAGTGCATCCGCCACTCGTCCGCCGCCGCCCGCCAGGTCTGGCCGTCCGCCATCCATGCCTCTCCTCTTGCCCGTGCCGGTTCTTTGTCCCGGCATAGGCGGCGGTGGGATCATGGCCAGATGGCGGCGCGACTCATCACAGGCGTGACCGATCAGTCCCAGGCGACCGGCAGATTGCGCTGGCCCCAGTAGATCCAGCTGTTGATCCGTTCCGGTTCACCGGTGAGGCGCAGCGTAGGAAGCGCCTCGACCAGCCTGCGCAGGCCAATCTGCGCCTCGAGCCGGGCGATTGGCGCACCGAGGCAGAAATGAACGCCATAGCCGAAGCTGAGATGGCGCTTGGACTGGTTGAGCGGCCGATCGAGCTTGAAGCTGTCCGGTTCGTCGAAGATGGACGGGTCGCGATTGGCTCCCAGCATCGAGAACATCAGCTTCGCGCGGTCCGGCAGCTCGGCCCCATGCATCGACACGGGACAGAGGCTGGTGCGGAAATGCGAATTGATCGGCGGATCAAAGCGCAGGCTCTCCTCGATCGCATTTTCCACGAGATCGGGGTTGGCCTTCAGCCGTTCCCAGCGTTCCGGAACCTCGAGGAGCCGCCAGACGACGTTGGTGAGGAGGCTCGTCGTGGTTTCCTGGCCCCCGGTCAGCAGCGCGGTGCAGATCTGGAACAGTTCCATGTCGTTGAAGCGGCGGCCCTCGACCCGGCTGACAAGGCCGAGCGAAATATAATCGGCCGGCAACACCGTGCCCCAATGTTCGTGCGTCGGATCGTCGATGCCGGCCTTTGCCAGCATCGCCTTGCGCGCGTCGATCAACCCCATGAAGTGGGGCTGGATCTCGCGGATCAGCGTTTGTTCGGCGCTCGGATCCTTGTCGTTGAACAGCAGGTACTGTAATTCGTCCGCCCAGCGCTTGTAGTCGGCATAGAGCGCTTGATCGGCGCCGAGCATGAAGCACATCGTGCGTGCGGGAAGCGGCAGCGCAAACAGGTCATGGAAATTGCCGTGCTTGTCGGCGCGCGCGTTCAACTGCCTGATCAGGTCGTCGGCGATCGCCTCTACCTCAGGGCGGTAATATTTCATGCGCGCTGGCGTCATGCCCTTGCGCAGCGCGGCGATATATTCGAGGTGGAAGGGCGGATCGGTCAGGATGCCGAAGTCGCTGAAAGTCTCCCAGTCCATCGGCGCGTCGCCCCACTTGAACGACCAGAAGGGGTTGTCGGACAGGATCTTCTCACGAATTTCCTTGTAATCGCTGGTTATGTAGAAATTATAATCGGTACCTTCATAATGATAGAACGGACATTCCTTGGCGAGCGCGGAATAAGCGGGGCCGGGGTCGCGAATGGTGTTTGGGTCGAGGGGGTCGAACCGATGGTCGCTCGCTGTTTTCAGTCGCCGCTGTTGGATCGGTTCCGCGGCATCCTGCTTCACCTTGCTGGCCATCCTGCGCTCCTTGTCTGTTGTGGCCCAGAGCCTAGCCGCGTCGGCGATGCTGTTGAACTATGAGTTGTTTAGGATCCTAATCATCCGATGTGCTCGCGGTCGAAGCGCTGGTGCAGCACGCCCAGAATGCGCACCAGCGCTTCCCGGTCGGCTGGCTGCAGCTCTCGGAAGAAGCGCGCGATCTTGGCGTCGCGCGCGATGTCCCCGATCGCGCGTTCGATCAGCGCCCGTCCCGCATCGGTGAGGCGCAGCACGAAGGCGCGCCGGTCGGCGCCCCGCTCCCGCGCGATGAGGCCCTTGCGCATCAACCGCGCCACCCGGATCGAGACCACGGCATTGGAGACATAAAGTGCGGAGGCGAGATCGGTCGCGCGCATCGCCCCTTCCTCATCAAGGGCAAGCGTGCCCATCAGGTCGAGATCGGAGAAGCTGCAATCGTCCCGACGGGCGATGGCATCGAGGTCGGTTGCAACGAGATGCCCGACGGTGAAGAGGTGCCACAGCGCCGCGAAATGGGCGCCGTCCACGCCGGGCAGGCGCCGGGCGTAATAGGCGCGGCCGGCCGCGACGCGCTCGGTCAGCTTGCGCGGCACGGCGGCGCACCCCCTTTCCGTCAACCGTGGCGAACGAAGCGGTTGCGGATATCGCCGAAGAGATAGTCGCGGTTCGCCTGTTCGTCGAACGCATCGAGCGTCCAGCCCCCCGGATGGATGCTGGTGCGAACGGCCTCGGGTTCCGGGATCAGGGCCACTTCGTCGCCCTGGATGTAGAAGTCGCGGCCGCTGATCTGCGCGGCCGCATCGGTGCAGAGCCAGACCACCAGCGCCGCGACATGCTCGGGTAGCGCGGTCATGCGCGGCGCCGCCATTGGCTTGTTCCACAGCAGCGGGATACCCAGCCGCGCTGATTCGGCGATGGTGGCGTCGATCTCCGGCGTGTGGGTGCCGGTGAGGTGCGAGACCGGGCGGACGAGGTTGCAGCGGATGCCGAACTCCCCCAGTTCGCGGGCGATGCTGCGGGTGAAGCCCAGCAGACCCTCTTTCGCTGCCGAATAATTGCCCATGCCCCAATGGCCGAAGCCCGATGGCGAGCCGGTATTCACGATCACGCCCGAACGCTGCGCAATCATGTGCACGGCAGCGGCACGGCAGGTATAGAAGCTCGCGGTCAGGCTGACGTCCATGCACAGCGACCAGTCCTGGTCCGTCATCCGGTCGATCCGGGACGGCCGCACGATTCCGGCATTGTTGACCAGGATGTCGATCCGTCCGAACGCATCGATCGCCTTCTGTACTGCCGCCTCGCCGCCTTCGCGGGACGCGACGCTCGAACATTGACCGATCGCTTCGCCGCCAGCATCGCGGATCTCCTGCGCCACTGCATCGGCCAGCGACGCGTCGCCCGCCTCGGTGCCATAGGGGCCGCCGCCTAGATCGTTGACGATGACCTTGGCGCCTTCAGCCGCCAGCAGCATGGCCTCCGCCCGGCCGATGTTGCGCCCGGCGCCGGTTACCACGGCCACCTTGCCCTGTAGTCTTTGCATGATCCGCTCCCGCTTCTGTCACGGTCACGATAATGGCCCGCCTGCGGCCATCCTAATCACGACTATGATGCTTTCGGCGGGGCGCATGACAAAACCCGGCAAGACTGCGTCAAGCAGCGGTGAAATCCTGCGCGCCTGTCGGCCGCGCAGCGGTTCCGTGGAGAGGGACATGGATCTAGGCATATCAGGCAAGCGCGCACTGGTGACCGGAAGCAGTTCGGGCATCGGTGCGGCGGTTGCGCAGACGCTCGCGCAGGAAGGATGCGCGGTGATCGTGCATGGGCGCGACGCAGCGAAGGCGGAGCGCGTCGCTCAGTCGATCGGCGCGGCCGGGATCGCGATCGGCGATCTTGCCACCGATGCGGGAGCGGATGCCGTTGCCGAGGCAGCGGGCGCGGTAGACATCCTCGTCAACAATGCCGGGGGTGCGGCCGGTACATCGGCGATGCACTGGACGGCCGTGGAAGAGGCGGACTGGAGCGCGACCTACCAGCTCAACGCGATCGCCGCCGCCCGCATGATCCGGCGGTTGCTGCCGGCGATGCAGGCGAAGGGCTGGGGGCGGATCGTCAATATCGCCAGCGCGGCGGGCACGCAGCCCATCGCCTTCGGGCCGGACTATGGCGCGGCGAAGGCGGCGATGCTCAACATGACGGTCAGCCTTGCGAAGTCGCTGGGGGCGTGCGGCGTTACCGCCAACAGCGTCAGCCCGGGCATGGTGCTGACGCCTGCTGTGGAGGCCTGGCTCGCCGACCTGGGTCTGGCGATGGGCTGGGGTGCGGTCGCGATCGAGGAGGCGGAAGCGCGCGCGGCGCGAGAGATCACGCCGATCGCGGTCGGCCGGATCGGGCGGGTCGAGGAGATCGCCCATGTCGTCGCGATGATCGTCAGTCCCGCCGCCGGCTACATGACCGGCGCCAACATCCGTGTGGATGGCGGGCAGGTACAAAGCGTCAATTGAACAGGAGGATGCGGGAAATGACCGCGATCGGATTCGAAGGCCGAGTGGCGATCGTCACCGGCGCGGGCAATGGGCTCGGCAAGGATTATGCGCTGGAACTGGCGCGGCGGGGCGCCAGGCTGGTGGTCAACGATCTCGGCGGCAGCGGGTCGGGGCAGGGCGCCTCGCAGCGCGCCGCCGACCTGGTGGTGGAGGAGATCCGCGATGGCGGCGGCGATGCGGTTGCAAGCCATGACAGCGTTGCAACGCGTGAGGGCGGTGCGGCAATCGTCGGAACGGCCCTCGATGCGTTCGGCAAGGTGGATATCTGCATCAACAATGCCGGGTTCCTGCGCAACGGCCGGTTCGAGGATCTGAGCGACGAGCAGATCGACGCGATCATCGGTGTCCACCTGAAGGGGGCATTCCATGTGGCGCAGCCGGCCTATCGCGCGATGCGGCAGAACGGCTATGGGCGCTTTCTGTTCACCGGGTCGGCCTCGGCCATGTTCGGACATGCCTGGCAAGCCAATTATGCCGCGGCAAAGGGTGGACTGATGGGGCTCAGCCATGTCGTCGCGATCGAAGGTGCGGCCTACGGCATAACCGCCAACCTGCTGCTCCCAACGGCGCAGTCGCGGCTCGCCGCAGAGATGGATGCGGGCTTCATGGAGATACCGGCGTTCGCCCACGCCGTTCAGGGCGCGGACTATGCCGCGAGCGCAGGCCGGATCGAGGTGCCGTTCAACACGCCGCTGGCGGTCTATCTGGTGAGCGAGCAGTGCACGTCCACGCACGGCATCTATTCGCAGAACAGCGGCCGCTATGCGCGCGTTGCCATTGCTGCCGCCGATGGCTGGGTTTCACCGATGGGGCCGACGCCACCTTCGGTCGAGGATGTGGCCGCGAATTTCGCGCAGATCTGCGACCTGTCCGCGCCGAACGAGCCGCTCACCGTCTATGACGAGTTCACCGCCGTTGCCCGGGCGGCGCGGAGCCAGGGCGTGATCTGACCGCCGTCCGGGCCGTCGCTCGCCGGCGCGGCCCGGAATCGGTTTCGCTTAGAGCTTGGCGAGATCCGCCTTCGTCAGCGTCGTCGTATAGCCCCGGTCGCTCGGGGTCAGAGTCGCCGTCGGGATCTGGATGAAGCGGCCATTGTAAATCAGGCTGACGGTGCTGGCGAGCACGCGATCGATCCGGCCAACGCGTCGACCGTCGGCGGAGACGATCATCGCGCCAGGGGTGATCGCGGCCTGGGCAGCAGGCGCGGCGTCCTGTGCCACCGCCGGGACGGACGAAACGCTCAGACCCAATGCGAGCGCGTAGCAAATCTTCATGATCACCCCTTTTGGAAATCGCGGGCCCAGCCCGCCGCGCTGCGGCGTTAGGATGCGGCCACATCTTTGTCGAGTCTGATTCGGAAACTATTCCGAACCGGCATCGGAAAAGGGTGGTGATCCTCGGTGCGGGCCTTAAAAGGGGCGGGTAAAGCATGCCGGCCAAGCGAATGAACAGCCGCCGTCGGCTTGGGAGAGCCTATGCCCGAAGCGCGATTGCGGCGTCCGCCCGGTCGTCCGCGCCGACTGACGCTCGACGCGATCGTCGATGCCGCCTGCCAGATCGGCCTGGCCGACTTGGAGATGAGCTTGGTCGCCGATCGGCTCGAAACCGGCGTGGCGACGCTCTACGGTTATGTGAAGAGCCGCGCGCAGCTGCTCGAGATGGTCGGCCGGCGCATTGCCTTCCGGTCGCTGCTCGAGGATCGCGGCCAGTCCTGGCAGGACGTGCTGCGCGAACATGCGGCAACGAGTGCCCATCTGTTCCGCCACATCCCCCAACTGATCACCCAATTGATGATGGGTGGTCTCGACACCGAAGCGGTCGACTATGCGCACCACATTCTGCGTCGCCTCGAAGCCAGCGGACTGGACCGTGCGGTTGCCACCAACGCCTATATCGAGGTGAACCAGGTGGTGATCGGCGCTGCGGTGAGCCTGATGCAGCGCCGGGCAATGACTGCGGCGGGCGGGGACGCATGCCCGGACGATATCCCCGCTGCCTTCGGTGATTATCGCCCGACCATGGAACGGATCATCGCAGACTATGAACGCATCGCTGCGCAGACGACCCGCTAGGCTTCGTCCTCGCCCAGCAGGCTGAGCTTCTGCAGCAAGGTGGTGAGCTGGCCGATCTCGTAAGGGGCGAGCGTGTCCTCGAGCCGCAGCTGGAAGGATTGGGCGACCGCCATCAACTCGGTAAGCAGCATCTGGCCCTCGCTCGCAAGCAGCAGGGTTTCACCGCGCGCGACGATCGCGCCGCGGGCGATCAGGCTCTCGATCGCCGCGTCCGGCAGGTCGACCCCGCCATTCGCCGCGCGTCGCGTCAACTCGGCACGCGGGCAGCCGTCACCCAGCCCCAGCGCGACGAGCACGCTATATTCGGACGACCGCAGCCCGCGCTTGCGATATTCCCGCCGCACCCCGCGAAATGCGGCGTCATAGGCGCGGTTCAACAGATGGCCGATGAAATAGCGGCCGAACTCGCCGTCATTGTTCAGCTCGGTGGGGCGGGTCTCCCTGGCGCCCGAGAAGACCCCGCCGTAGCGCCCACCGTGGAAGACGAGCGGCTGGACGTCCTGGTCGGCGAAGTCGATCACCTCGCCCACGAAGATCGCATGGTCGCCACCCTCATATTCGAAAGTGGACCGGCAGCCGAAACGGGCGGCGCAGCCCGGGATCATCGGGGCGCCCTCCGGTCCATCCGCGATGTCCATCCCCTCAAACTTGTCGATGCCGCGCGAGGCGAAGCGGTTGGACAGCGCCTCCTGCTCCGCCGACAGGACATGCACGGCCCAGCAGCCGGCGTTCCTGAACGCCGGCAGGTTGGGGCTGCCCAGCGCGAGGCTCCACAGGACCAGCGGCGGATCCAGCGAGACCGAGTTGAAGCTGTTCGCGGTCAGGCCGATCGCCTTTCCGCCGACATCCCGGGTCGTGATGATGGTGACGCCGGTGACGAAGCGACCAAGCGCCGAGCGAAACGCGTGCCTGTTGTCTGCCATTGCCGTGCGCCTTTCGATCGATGATGCCGCCGGATGCTTCGGGCGGGCCTGCAATGGGAAGCGCAGGCCTGAACATATCGGCGATGTGAAGCCTATGGCTGTTTGCCGGTTCGCAGCCGAGGAACCGCGCCGAAGAAGGCCCGTCCGCCCTCGTCGAGACAAATGAACTCCGAATAATGGCCAAGATGCGCGCGCGTATCCGCATAGATATAGTCGAGGGCGCCCGGCACCGACCCCGCCAGCGGCATCGCGTAGCCGCGTTCCTGCAGACGAGCGACCATCGCCTCATGATCGTCGATCAGATAGCCGAAATGGTGAAGCGCGATGTCGCCCGTTCGCGTGGGCAGGGCATCGTCATAGATCGTCGCCTGCGCCGGATCCGGCTCGATCAATTCGATCATCACTGCGTCGATATAGGCGAGTGCGATGCGCCGCGTCGGCGGTGCGACGCCATCGATGGGATCGGGTGCGTTGATCAGGAATTCGATGGCACCGAACCGCTGCCGATAGGCTGCGATCGCTGCGTCCAGTTCGCGCGTGACATAGCCGAACTGGAAGAAGCCGGAAAAAATATGGGTCATCTCTGCCTCCGCATCAGCTTCAGGTCGATCCTCCGACATCGACGCGCAGCCGCTGGAGCTTCAGCGCGCTGATGCGCCATGCCCCGTCAGCCTTGGCATAGCGTTCGAAATAATGGCCGAAGCCGTGGAGCGTCTGGCCGGGCAAGGCAGAGTCCGCCGACCAGCGCAGAATATCCTCCATCGCCCAAATGCCCTGGGCTTCGACGTCGGACAGAATGTCGATCTCCGGGCAGTGGCCGTGATGGACGCTGATGCATCCCTCGAGAGGTCCGCTCGCCGCGGATGCGATCGCGTCAGGACCGATCATCAAGCACCCGGGTACGTCGTCGCGGATATCGAACGCCGCGTCGGCGGTGAAGAGCGTCCTGAAGGTGTTCCAGTCCTTGGTGTCAACGCAGCGGAAGTAGCGTGCCTTCAGCCGCTTGATGTCTTCGATCGCGAGCAGCCGCTCAATGTCCGTCATGGCTTGCCTTGTGCTTCGCTGCCTGCGGTGGGCAAAGGATGTGGCCTCCGCGCCCAAACGGCAATCGCCCGATCACTTGCCGCGCCATTCCATCAGCTATGCGATCAGATGGGCGCGCGCCTTGTCCCGCAACTTCCGTCGGCTAGGTCCAGGCCTGCTGCTGACAGAGGTTGCTCGAGATGAAGATCCTTGTGCCCGTGAAGCGGGTTATCGATTACAATGTGAAGCCGCGGGTGAAGATGGATGGCACGGGCGTCGACCTGGCCAACGTCAAGATGTCGATGAACCCGTTCGACGAGATCGCCGTCGAAGAGGCGATCCGCCTGAAGGAAAAGGGCGTCGCGACCGAGATCGTCGCGATCTCGATCGGCGAACCCAAGTCGCAGGACACGCTGCGCACCGCGCTGGCGATGGGCGCCGACCGCGCCATCCTGGTCACCGCCACCGGTGAGGTCGAGCCGCTCGCGGTCGCCAAGATCCTGGCGAAGATCGTCGAGGAAGAGCAGCCGGGCCTCGTGATCCTGGGCAAGCAGGCGATCGACGACGACAGCAACCAGACCGGCCAGATGCTGGCGGCGCTGACGGGGCGTCCGCAGGGCACCTTCGCCTCGAAGGTCGAGGTTTCGGGAGACAGCGTGACGGTCACCCGCGAGGTCGATGGCGGTCTTGAGACGGTCAGCCTCAAGACCCCCGCGATCGTCACCACCGATCTCCGCCTCAACGAGCCGCGCTATGCCTCGCTGCCCAACATCATGAAGGCGAAGTCCAAGCCGCTCGCGCAGAAGACGCCCGAGGATTATGGCGTCAACACGACGCCGCGCCTCAAGACGCTGCACGTCGCCGAGCCGCCCAAGCGGAGCGCCGGCGTGAAGGTGGCCGATGTCGACGAGCTGGTCGGCAAGCTCAAGGCGATGGGAGTTGCGGCATGAAGACGCTGGTTTGGGTCGAGCATGAAGGCGGCGTGGTCAAGGACGCGACGCTTTCCACCGTCACCGCCGCGGCGAAGCTGGGCGAAGTCCATCTGCTGGTCGCGGGCGAAGGCGTCGGCGGTGTTGCCGAGGCGGCGGCGGCGATCGCCGGCGTCGGCAAGGTCCATGTCGCCGACGACGCGACCTATGCGCACGCGCTGGCCGAGAATGTCGCGCCCTTGATCGTCCAGTTGATGGCCGATCATGACGCGTTCGTCGCGCCCGCTACCTCGATCGGCAAGAATGTCGCGCCGCGCGTCGCCGCCCTGCTCGACGTGATGCAGATATCGGACATCCTCTCGGTCGAGAGCGAAGACACCTTCACCCGGCCGATCTATGCCGGCAACGCGATCGCCAAGGTGCAGTCGTCGGATGCCAAGAAGGTGATCACCGTGCGCGGCACCGCCTTCGAGAAGGCGTCGCGCGAGGGTGGCAGCGGTGTCGTCGAGGCGGTTTCGGGGGCGGGCGATGCCGGTCTCTCCAGCTTCGTCGGTGCCGAGATCTCCAAGTCGGAGCGTCCGGAACTCACCTCGGCGAAGATCATCGTCTCGGGTGGCCGTGCGTTGCAGAACAGCGAGAATTTCCACGAGATCATCGAACCGCTCGCCGACAAGCTCGGTGCCGCGGTCGGTGCCAGCCGCGCTGCGGTCGATGCGGGCTATGTCCCCAACGACTATCAGGTCGGCCAGACCGGCAAGATCGTCGCCCCGGAAGTCTATATCGCCGTCGGCATCTCCGGCGCGATCCAGCACCTCGCGGGGATGAAGGACAGCAAGACGATCATCGCGATCAACAAGGATGAGGACGCACCGATCTTCCAGGTCGCAGACCTCGGCCTCGTCGGCGACCTCTTCAAAGTCGTGCCGGAACTGACCTCCAGGTTTTGATTCGGGAAGCCGCCGGCCGTTTAAGCGCGGCAATTGCAACGTCGTTTGATTGGGCGCATGACGACTTGCATGCAAAAGGATCAGGCCCGCGCTGCGGCGCACAAGGACAATCCGGACCCATTCGAGCCTCTTTTGCGCTCCGAAGCCCTGACCGAAAAGGTTGCTGAGCGACTGCGTAACGCGATCCTGTCCGGTGCGTTGCCGCCGGGCACGCATCTCAGCGTGCCGGAAATCGCACGCCAGCTCGGGGTCAGCCGGACGCCGGCGCGCGAGGGGCTGATCGTGCTCGAGCGCGAAGGCCTTGTCGAGCCGCGCCCCAGCGCCGGAGTCGCTGTGATCGCTGGCGGCGCGCTTGAGATCCTCGACCTGCTCGACATTCGCGAGGGGCTGGAGATCATGACGGCGCGCCGTGCGGCCGAGCGCATGGACAAGGGCGCCGTGCGCGCGCTCAAGGCGCTCGTCGCGGAACATGAGGCGGTGGTCAAAGGCGGCGATCTCACGCGTCACGTCGAACTGGACGCGGCGTTCCATGCAATGATTCGCGAGGGCGCCGGCAATGCGCGGCTGGCGCGGCAGCTGGTGCAGATCGATCAGCAACTGCGGGTACTCAACGGCCGCCTGTCGCGCGCCAAGGGCTGGAGCGGAAAAGCGGTGATCCGGGATCATCGCGCAATCGTCGACGCCTTGGCCGCAGCCGATGCCGACGCGGCCGAGCGGGCACTCCGCGCCCATATCGAGCGGACGCGCACCTTCCTGCGATCGGTGCCGCCGGCGGACTGAACCGGAAAGGTATCACAAGGCCGATAAGTGCGGCGGGAAGTCGTACGCACCGCGATGATTTGCATGTTGCATGTATGATTGCCGCAGGGCGGAGGACTGCATGATTCGGCTGGATGGCAGGGTAGCGATCGTAACCGGTGCCGGGCGCGGCATGGGGCGGGCCCATGCGCTGCTCTTGGCCGCGCGCGGCGCAAAACTTCTCGTCAACGATTATGGCGGATCGCAATCCACGATCCGCCCGGGCACCATTTCCCACGCGCAGGCCGTGGCCGACGAGATCGTCGCGGCAGGCGGCGAGGCCGAGGCCGATGCCACGCAGGTCGGCACGGGCGCCGCAGCCCGCGAGATCGTCGATCATGCGTTGGACCGGTTCGGCAGGGTCGACATCCTCGTCAACAATGCCGGGGGAGCGCTGATCGGCGAACCCGATGCCTATGACGATGACGAGATCGAAGGCGTCGTGCGGACCAATTTCATCGGCCCCTACATGCTGCTGCGGCGCGTCTGGCCGCTGATGCGCGCGCAGCGGTTCGGACGCATCGTCAATGTGATGTCCTCGGCCGTGCTCGGCGCGGGCCAACTCGCGCCTTATGCGGCGGGCAAGGCAGGGCTGCTCGGTCTCACCCATGACGTGGCCTTCGACGGTCGACCGCACAACATTCTGGTCAACGGGATCTTCCCGACCGGCGCCTCGCGCCTCACCGACGGCTCGCAGGCGGATCTGGCGCAATGGTATCGTACGCACTTCCAGCCGGGGAAGGTGTCGGCGCTGGTCGCCTATCTTTGCAGCGAGCCGCTCGAATTCAGCGGCGAGATCTTCAACGTCGGCGGCGGGCGCGTGGCGCGACTCGCGATCTTCGACAATGACGGCATGTTCGATCCCGCGATCACGCCGGAAGGCATCGCCGCCAATATTGCAGTGATCCGCGACCTGAGCCGGCCCACGATGATCCCGACGCTCTGGGCGCAGACCGAGCGCTATTTCGCGCACCTGCCCTGGTCGGGCGGCCAGGCCGGTCTGTTCTGAGAGGGGAAGCGCGGATGGAGAAAGTTCTGGATGGCAAGGTCGCGATCGTGACCGGCAGCGGTTCGGGCATGGGCGTGGGTATCGCTCGTGCGTTGGCCAAGGCCGGTGCGGCGGTGGCGCTGGCCGGTCGGACCGCTGAAACACTTGAACGGACGCGCGCGACGATCGCGGCCGAAGGCGGCCACGCGATCGTCGCGGTGTGCGATATCACCGATCGGGCGCAGGTCGACGCGGCGGTGGCGCGGACGGAAGCGGATCTGGGACCGGTCTGGCTGCTGGTCAACAATGCGGTGTCGGCCGACAACCGGGCGATCGAGCATGTCGACGACGCCAATCTGGACCTGGTACTGCGCTCCTCGATCCACGGCTCGCTCTACATGATGCAGGCCTGCTTCCCGACGATGAAGGCGCGCGGCGGACGGATCGTCAATTTCGGTTCGGGCGGCGCGACCATGGGCCTGCCTGAGGTGGGCGCCTATGCCATCGCCAAGGAGGGGATCAGGGGCCTCACCAAGACCGCCGCGACCGGCTGGGGCCAGTATGGCATCACCGTCAACACCGTCTGTCCGATGGTCGCGACGCCGCTGTTCGATAGCTGGTGGAAAAGCCTGAGCGAGGCGGAGCAGGCGCACCAACTCGCGATGATCCCGATGCGCCGCATGGGCGACGGCGAAAAGGATGTCGGACAGACCATTGTGTTCCTGGCGAGCGACGCCGCGAGCTACATCACCAGCCGCACCTTCCATGTCGACGGAGGACGGGCTTTCTATGACCGCTGAGCGATGGTTCGATGGGCGGGTGGCAGTGGTCACCGGTGGCGGCAACGGCATCGGCCGCGCGCATGCGCTCGCGCTCGCGCTCGGGCGACACGGCGCGAAGGTGGTGGTCAATGATCTCGGCGGCGATCCGAGCGGACAGGGGGCCTCGGCGACCGCGGCGGATGCGGTCGTGGCGCAGATCCGGCAGGCGGGCGGCGATGCGGTCGCGAACCACGATTCGGTTGCAGAACCCGCCACCGGCGCGACGGTGGTGGAATGCGCGCTCGACCATTTCGGCCGGCTGGATGTCGTCATCCCCAGCGCTGGCATCGTCGCCAACAGCCGGTTCGAGGACATGACCGCCGAGGCGCTGGACAGGGTGATGGACGTGCACCTGAGGGGCAGTGTCTTCCTCGCCCAGCCAGCCTTCCGTCAGATGCGTCGGCAAGGCTATGGCCGCTTCGTGTTCACCGGTTCGGGGACCGGCCTGTTCGGCCATGCTTGGATGGCCAATTATGCGATGGCCAAGGCGGCGATCGTCGGTCTTTCCCATACCATCGCGATCGAAGGTGCGCCGCATGGCATTCTCTCGAACGTGCTGATGCCGAATGCATCGAGCCGGGTCGGCGCAGCGATGGGCCGGGGGTTCCGCGAATTGCCCGCCTTCGCTGCGAGCATGGACCGGATTGACTTCGCGGCCAACCGGCGCGGCGACCCCGCCTACAGCGCAGCGCTGGCGCTCTATTTGGCGAGCGACCGCTGCACGCGGAGCCGCGGCCTCTTCTCCTATGCGTTCGGCCGCTATGGCGAGGTGGTCATCGGCGTCGGCAAGGGGTGGCGCGTCGAGGAGGCAGGGACGCCCGAACCGGCGGACATCGCGGCGCACTGGGACGCGATCTGTGCGCGCGGCGCCCTCGACGAGCCAGCGGACGTCTATGACGAATATGCCCAGGTGCTGGGCGCATGACGGACCCAACGGATATCGCCGCGGTGACCTGCGTGCTCGACATCAAGGCGCAATCGGGCGAAACGCCGGTCTGGTCTGGGTCTGAACGCAAGCTGTTCTGGGTCGACCAGGAAGCGCACCGGCTCAACGCTTTCGATCCCGGGTCCGGCACGAACGAGGCATGGCAGATGCCGGCGCATGTGAGCAGCTTCGCACTGCGCGGCGCGAACGAACCGATCCTGGTCGCGCTTCGGTCCGGCCTGTTCGATTTCGACCGTGCAACGGGCGCATTGGCGCCGGTCGCGGCGCCACCACCCTATCCACAGGACACGCATCGCTACAATGATGGCCGCTGCGATAGGCAGGGCCGCTATCTGATCGGATCGGTCGACCTGTCCTATTACCAGTCCCGTGAGGCCGGGCGCGCAGCGGTCTATCGGCTGGACGATCGCGGCCTGGTGCCGGTGATCGACGACATCACATGTGCGAACGGCATGGCGTTCAGCCCGGATGGCCGCACCCTGTATCTCGCCGACTCGCCCGCGGCCACCGTCTACGCCTTCGACTATGACGTCGAGAACGGCATGCCCTCCAACCGGCGCGTATTCGTGACGCGCGATCGCGCCGACGGCATCTTCGACGGTGCCGAGGTCGATGCCGAGGGCGGCTATTGGGTCGCGCTTCTGATGAAGGGCGCGGTCGCGCGCTATACGCCCGATGGCCGCCTGGAGCGCGAGATCCCGGTGCCCGTGCTGCAGCCGACAAAGATCGCCTTCGGCGGTCCTGACCTCGCCATGCTTTATCTGACCAGCGCGGCGCACCGCCACATCCCCGGCGACGAACCGATGGGGGCGCAGGCGGGTGGTCTGTTCACGATCAGAACGGGCTTGCGCGGCCTGCCCGAGGCCCGTTTCACCTTCTGATCACGGCCTTGCAACTTTGCATGCAACATGCATAAGAGCGGAAAGAGAGGAGACGCTATGACGATCATTCTCGACCCCACCGCATCGCTGGCGCACGATATCGCCGATGCCGGTGCCGAAGCTGGCGGGCTCGCCGGCAAGCGCGTGGCGATCCGCATCGACATGCTATGGCGGAGCTGGGACTGGGTGAGCGCGGTCTGGGCGGAAGGGCTGCGCGCCGAGGGCGCGGAAGTCGTCTTCTGGCGCAGTTGCGGCCGCACCGGAGCGGAAGGCATTGCCGCCGACGCTGAATATCGCGCCCTGATCGGCCGGAGCGACCTCGCGATCGTCGGCCTGGGCAATTGCGGATCATGTACCAGCTGGACCATTGCGGACGCGCTCACCGCGGCGGCAGCGGGCCTTCCGACGATCGCGGTGGCCACCGCCCATTTCGAAGGACTGGCGAGAAATCTCGCCAAGCGCGGCGGGCGATCGGGCCTGCGCCTGCACATCCTTCCCTATCCCCTCGACATCCTTTCGAAAGAGCAGGTCGATGACATTGCAAGAGATCAGTACCGATCGTTCCTGCGGGGTTTCGGGGTGCGAAGCCGATTGGTTGAGCAGTCGGCGGCATGAGGTTAACGACGACATCGTCGCCTTCAACGACTGGGCGATGGCGCAGGGCTGGGGCGACGGACTTCCCCTGATCCCACCCACCGAGGCGCGCGTCCAGGATTTCCTCGTGGCGGGCGGTCGCTTCCCCGACGAACTCGTTGCGGTGCTGCCGCCAATGCGCGCCGAATGCACGGTCGAGAAGATCGCGGTCAACGCCGTGATGGCCGGCTGCAACGGCACCGCGATGTCGCTGCTGTGCGCCGCCATCGCGGCGATGGCCGATCCCAAGTTCGACCTCGCCGGTCTCAATGCCACGACCGGGTCGGTCGTACCGGCGCTGATCGTCAACGGGCCCATCCGCAACCGGCTGGATATTCCGTATCAGGCCGGTTGCCTGGGGGGCGTGGCGTCGCCGGCGGTTGCCATTGGCCGGGCGATCCGCCTGATCATGCGCAACGTTGCCGGACAACTGATCGGCGCCACGTCGCAGAGCGTCTACGGGACGCCGGGCCGGGTCGCGGGCATCGTTTTCGCCGAATGGGAAGAGCGTTCGCCCTGGGCGCCGCTCGCCGAGCGGCGGGGTGTTCCGGGCGATGCCGTCACCGCCTATGGCGCGATGGGAACCGCGAACATCTGCGACGTGGTGACGAAAAGCGCCGATGGCTTTCTCGACATGATCGCCAAGTCGATGGCCTATCCGGGTGCCAACGGATTCCTGCCCTCATCGGCCTTTTCCGAAACCTTGTGCGTGATCAATCCGATCTGGGCGGAGGTGATCGCCAGGGACTACCCCGACATCGCCGACGTGCAGGCCTATCTGTGGGACAGATGCGCGCTTCCGATCGACTGGTTCCGGCCCGAATATCGTGATCCCATCGGCAATCTCGGGCGCATCAAGCCGGACGGACGCGTCCATCTGGTCCCGACGCCCGAGGATGTGCTGGTCATGGTCGCCGGCGGGGAGGGCGGCCTGCACGCGGCGATGCTGCATAGCTGGGGCACCTGCCTGACCGTCTCGCAGCCGGTCGTGGCGGCATGAGCACAGTCATCGTCGGCGATCGCGTGCGCACCCGCGCCGAGGTGCTCGACCGCGCGGCGCGGCTGGCAGGCGCCATGGCGGCGGCCGGCGTCGTCGCTGGCGACGCGGTGGCGCTGCTGCTGCGCAACGACTTTCCGGTGCTCGAGGCCAATCTCGCCGTCCGCAGACTCGATGCCTATGGCGTGCCGATCAACTGGCACTGGCATGCGAGCGAGATCGGCTATGTCCTGCGCGATTGCCCGCCGCGCGTCCTGATCGGACATGCCGATCTGCTGGACGCGATCCGCGACGCGCTTCCCGATCGTCTGCCGGTCGTCGCCGTGGATGCGGCGGGGCCGGATTGGGTGGACTATGAGGGCTGGATCGCGGCCCATGAACCCTATGGCGGGCTCGGCAACGGCTTGGGTTCGTCGATGGTCTACACCTCGGGAACGACGGGGCGGCCCAAGGCGGTCAAGCGCCTGCCGGCGACCGGCGAGGAATCGGCGCAGCGGGCGCGCGTGCTGTCGATCATTCACGATACCGGGCCGGAGAATGTCGCGCTGGTGACGGGACCGCTCTACCATCTCTTCAGCCAGGCGCTGCTGATGGCGACCTTTGGCGCAGGTGGCTCCGTGATCGTCATGGAACGGTTCGATCCCGAGGCGTGCCTGCGCCTCATCGCGCAGTACGGCGTCACCCATAGTGCGCTGGTGCCGACCCTGTTCGTGCGCCTGCTGCGCCTGCCGGCCGAGGTGAAGGCGCGCTACGATCTCGCCACGCTGCGCCATGTGGTTCATTCGGGTGCTCCGTGCGCGGCGGAAGTGAAGCGGGCGATGCTGGCATGGTGGGGGCCGGTGCTCCACGAAACATATGGCTCGACCGAGACCGGGGTGGTCACAAAGATCAGCCCTGCCGAATGGCTCGCGCGCCCGGGCAGCGTGGGCAAGCCGGTGCTCACCGGCGAGGTTCGCGTTCTTGCCGAGGGTGGCGGCTGGGCGGAATCCGGAATCGTCGGCGACGTCTATCTGCGCATCCACGGCACGCCGGATTTCACCTTTCATGGCGATGCCGCCAAACGGGCGTCGGTCGAACATGGCGGGCTGATCACCTGCGGCGATGTCGGCTGGCTGGACGATGAGGGGTATCTCTTCCTGTGCGACCGGCGTGTCGACATGGTGATTTCCGGCGGCGTGAACATCTATCCGGCCGAAGTCGAAGCCGCTCTCCTGGAACATCCCGACATCGCCGATTGCGCGGTGTTTGGCGTGCCCGATCCGGAATATGGCGAAACACTCGCAGCGCAGCTGCAATCGAACGCAGATCTTTCGGTCGAAGCCGTGCGCAGCTTTCTGAAAGAGCGGATCGCCGGCTACAAGGTGCCTCGGCACATCGCCATTGTCGCCGCGCTTCCGCGCGAGGAGACCGGCAAGATCATGAAACGCAGGCTGCGGGAAAACTTTCTCGGGCAGGAGGCGGTGCATGGCTGAACCCGATAGCGGCGCGCTCTCGGGCCTCAGGGTGATCGACATGGCGTCGCTCTATGCCGCACCGCTGGCCGCGACGATCATGGCGGATTTCGGCGCCGACGTGCTGAAGATCGAGCCGCCGGACGGCGATCCTTTTCGTGGCACCAAGATGTGGCCGATCGTGGCGCGCGGCAAGACCTGCCTCGCCCTTGACCTGCGCACAGCCGCCGGCATCACGGCGTTCAAGGATCTGGTGAAACAGGCCGACATCGTCGTCGAAAACTATCCTGCTGCGGTGCTCGAAAGGCGTGGCATCGGCTGGCCTGTACTCTCCGCACTTAATCCGCGGCTGATCATGCTCAGCATATCCTGTTTCGGCGCGAGCGGCCCCTACGCCGATCGGCCGGGATCGGGCACGATCGGCGAGGGGTTCGGTGGCCTGACCTGGCTGATGGGGGAAGCGGATGGTCCGCCGATGTTGCCGTCCGTTGCCCTTGGCGACGCGGTGGGCGCGATGAGCGCGGTGATCGGCACACTGGCCGCGGTCTACAACCGCGAGCGCAACGGTCGGGGCCAACAGGTGGATGCGAGCCTTTATGAGCCGGTCCTGCAGATCGTCGCGCATGCCGCCCAGCATTGGACGCCGGGTCGACCGCCCCGCCGCTGCGGTTCCCGACTGCCCGGCGTCCTGCGCAATGTCTATCGCACGGCGGATGGCCGCTTTGTTGCCATCTCCGCGAGCACCGCGCGCCATCAGGCCGATCTCGTCGCGCTCGCCGGCGGGGAGGGAGACGAGGATGCGCGCGTCGCGCGCTGGATCGCCGGGCAGGCGCAGATGGCGTTGATCGACCTCCTGGCTGCCAGGCGTATTCCGGTGGCGGCTGTGAATGACCTCGACAGTCTGCTCGACGATCCGCACGTGAGCGAGCGCGGCAGCCTCGTGCGTGTAAGCCACGAAAGCCTCGGCGATCTGGCATTGGCCGCGCCGACACCGCGCCTTTCGCGCACGCCGGGCCGCATCGGAGAGGTGAACCCGCCGCTCGAGCGGGATGTCGATGCTGTATGGGCGCGGTGGGCACTGGCCTGAGCCTTGCTTCCTCCCGCTGGCGCTTCGCAGCGCATCTCGGCATCGCGTCCAGCGACATGCCCCTTCTCCGGGCCAGCGCCGGCAGTACCGATCCGGTCGCTCAGATCGCATGCGCAGCGCGGCTCGGTTTTGCAGGCGTCACGGACAATCTGCTTAAGTTGCGCGCGCCACCCGTCCGCCGCGACATGCGGCTGGCGTTACGCGATCACGGTCTGGCGATGGGCAGTTTCGTTCATGATCCACCGGGCGCGTCGACCTGCTACTGGGGGCAGCGGATGGCCGATATCGAGGGCGCGCTCGCGACGACCTGGTCGGTTGCTGCGGATATCGGCGGCGGCATCGTCAATCTCATTGTGCTCGACGGCGGTGGACCTCGCGACGACCAGTTGGGCCATGCGACCGACAATCTGGCGATCGCGGCCCGGATGGCGGCGGAGCGCGGCGTCATGCTGGCGCTCGAGTCGATCAGCCGTGCGCGCGTGCCTCACGCGCTCGACGTGAAGGTCACGGCGCTTGCACGCCTTGTCAGGACGATCGGCTCGCCCGCGCTCGGGCTCATTCTCGATAGCTGCCACTGCGACTGCAACGGCGAAGATATGGCAGGTGCAATCGTTCGGCACGTGGACATTCTCGCCGGCGTTCAGTTCGCCGACATGCCCGGTCGCGTCGAGCCGGGAGCGGGCAAGATCGATTTCAAGCCGATTATGTCAGCGCTCGACATGATCGGCTGGAAGGGACTGATCGAGACGGAGTTCATGCCCGCAGCAAACGGCAGCGCGGGTGAGCGCGCAGCGCTCGACGCACTGACGCGGCTGCCCTAGTCCGGCAGCTCGTCAGGGTATCGACCCATTGCGAGGTAAGCGACCGCGGCCAGTGCGAAACTGGCTGAAGCCGCCATGATCGCGACGTTGTAACTGCCAAAATGATCATAGGCGCGGCCGATCAGACTGGCCCCCACAGCGACACCGAGCGCGATGCCCAGGGTCGAGAGACTGTAGATCGTCGCATAGCTGCGCAGCCCGAAATAGCGGGCGATCATGAATGCGACGATGTCGATCTCGGCCCCTTGGCCCAATCCGATCATCAGCACCGCGCCATAGAACAGCGCGGGCGGTACGTCGGCCTGAAGCAGAAACAGGCACCCGACCGCCGGCGCCATGTTGAGCACGAACGCGACTGCTGGCGCCCATAACCGATCCACCAGCACGCCGCTCAGCAGCGCGCCGAACGCGGCGGCGGTTCCCATGACGGAGACGGCGCCGACCGCGGCAACCGCATCGAGCCCCTTCTCGACCGCCAGCGGCTTCATCTGCGACAGCAGCGACACCACCGGGACATAATTGAGCACCGATGCGGCAATCAGAATCTGGACCTTGCGCCTGGCGAGCAGCCCCCGCCACGAGTCGATCGTCGGCGTGCGGTTCGCCCGCGCGGCTGGCACCGCCATCCTGCGCGGCAGCCACAGCCAGATCAGCGGCAAGGGAAGGGCGAGGATGAAGGCACCGAGCGTCAGATATCCGCCCATCGTGCCGAACCGGCCGATGACGGGAAAGAGCAGCATCGGCATCAGCGCGCCCGCGATCGCCAGACCCGACCGGCCGATCGCGAGCGCGGTACCGCGCGTGCGATCGAAGGCGCCGCTCAGGATGCGCGTGACGGTGATGCCGGTCGTCGCCATGCCGGCCATCGAGAACAGGAAATAAGCGGCGTAATAATAGCCGAGCGACCCGCCCATCAGCGCCAGGAGCACATAGCCGGCAGCCGTGAACAGCAGGCCGGTCACGAGGATCGGGCGTACGCCCCGCCGATCGGTCAGCCGCCCGATGACCGGCGCGGCGAAGGCGGTGACCAGGCCGAAGCTGTGGACGAAGGCAATGTCTCCGCGCGACCAGCCGAACTGGTGCTGCAGCGGTTCGACGAACAGGCTGGAGACCGCGGAGAACAGCGAATAGCCCAGCGATCCGGCGAACAGCGCCGCCACGCCCTGGCGCCAGGCAGCGCGCCATTCCCGAACCGCCATCCGCGCGTGCGACATGTGCTCCATCCCGCCATGCTCTCCCGATCTCGACGCCGGGCATGCTGGGCGATGACCGGATCGATGCATAGCGGCGCGTGCGAGGCATCCCCCATCTGATATGCGATGACGCGCGTGCGTGCGCCGGACTTCGGGTGCTCAGCCCAGCAGGTCGCGCAATCGGCGCACTGCGGGGTTGCCGTCGCCGCCGCTGATCGGAAGGCTTGCATTGGCCGCCAGCGCCAGTGCGATCGCGCGTTCGCTGATGATCGCGAAGCGGTAGGTCGCGAACATCTCGTGCCACGCCATCGCATCAGCCCTCCGGCCAATGGCATCCTCCCAGGCGCGGATCGTCTCCTCGCGACCGCCGATCCCGTCGAGGCGGGGAACGCCCGTGCCTTCGGTGACCCACCAATCATAATAGATCCACCAGCCGAGATCGCTTTCCGCGCCGCCAAGCGAGGCCGTTTCCCAATCCAGCACGGCGCAGCACCGCTGCTCCCGGAACACCATATTACCCAGCCGGGCATCTCCCCAGGCGAGGCCCGTGGGGCGATAGGCGGGCATGTGTGCAGCGATCCAGCCGCGCGCCTTCTCGAGCACGGGATGAGGCGGCACGCCCGCCCAGTCAAGATAGGCGTCCCACGCGGCGATCTCTTGGTCGAGCCCGGTCGCACCCAAGGCCGGGCGGTTCAGGAAGGCAGCGCGGTCCGCCGGGATGCGGTGGATCGCGGCCATCGCCTGCACGCCCGCGAGCCACATTGACGTCCGCGCGGCAGGGGACGCGTCGAACAGCGTACCCTGGCTGTGATAGCGCTCGTGGGGAACGGCGCCAGCGACGTGTTCCATAACAAAAAAGGGTGCTCCGAGGATGGACGGATCCTCCTCCAGCCAGAGCAGGCGTGGTACCGGTGCCGTGCTTTCGCGACGGACGCATTCCATCACCCGATACTGCCGCGCGATCGACGGGTCCGCATAGACCTGGTGTCGCATAGCCTGGATGCGCAGCACCCAATGCTCCCGCCGGCGCGCGCCGCCTTCGACAATGTCGACGTCGAGGAAGATCGTCTCGCTGGAAGAACCGCCTTCCGCCGCGCGAAGCGGCGCCAGATCGATCGAGCCGGCCCGCGGCATGCGGGCATGAAGCCACGCCATCATGGTGTCCCGGGTCGCCGAAAGGTCGCGCGCTGGCAGCGCCGTCATCGGGGTTGGCTGTCGTCGACGATCAGCACCACCTTGCCACGCACGCCGCCGCGCTCGATCATCTCCTGCGCCCGCCCTGCTTCGGACAAGTGGAACCGCGCCGCAATTGGTACCGCGATGGCGCCGGCAGCCACGTCTGCGCCAAGCATGGCGAGGCGGGCGCCGTCCGGATGCACCGCGACGAACTCTGGCGTGACCGGCAGCCGCGCGCTGTCGAGCGGATCCGTGGCGGCGGTCAGGATGTGGCCGCCCAGCCTCGTCGCCATGGCCAGCGCCGTCGATGCTGCGCCGCCGACCGTGTCGATGACGCCGTCGAAGGGGGCGCCGCCCCAGCCGGCACCGTCCAGCGCGACCACATGGTCGACGCCGAGCGCGCGCGCGGCCTCGGCATAGGCAGGGCGAACGGCGGCGACTACCCGCGCGCCCGCCGCTTTCGCCGCATGCACCGCGAAGCGGCCGACCATGCCGGTCGCTCCGGTGACGAGAATGAGATCGCCCGGCGCCGGTCGGAGATACTCCTCCACCATCTGCGTGCCGGTGAGCGCGGGGCACGGCATCCCCGCGGCGGTGGCGAAATCAAGCCCGTCGGGCAGGTGCGCGCAACCGGTCGCCGCGGTGACCACATAATCGGCATAGCCGCCCGCGACCATCGGATCGAGCAGGGCGAAGACGCGAGCGCCCGGCGCAAGCGTTGCGACGCCCACGCCCAGCGCGGCGACGGTTCCCGCAACGTCATAGCCCAGGGTCTTTGGGAAATCGTAGCGAATGAAATCCTTGAACAGGCCGGCGCGGTGCTTGTGATCTGCCGGGTTCACACCCGCCGCCGCCACGCGGATCAGCACCTCGCCGGGGCCCGGCGAAGGGCGTTCAGCATCTTCGTAGCGCAACTCTTCCGCGCCGCCGTGCCGGTGGATCCGCGATGCCTTCATCCTGCTCTCTCCCTCTTCATCCATGCTCAATCCAGCAGCCGCTTGAGATCATGGTCGAGCGCGGCGCTGGAAAAGCGGGCGGCATAAGCGGTGTTCACCGCCTCCGTCTGATATTTGGTCGGATTGGTGAGGAAGATGAACAGCCCCCACGCGATCGAGCGCCGATAATCCAGCCACGCCGAGTCGTACCCGGGCACCTCGACCCCATGGCTTGCGAGCGCCGTGAGGTAGCGTTGCAGCAGGGGGCCTTCCCATCTCGCCCGCTCGGCGACGTCGAACGCGCAGACGATGTGATACGACACTTCATGATGCCAAGCGGTACGCGCGACCTGCGCGTCGAAAAAGCCGGGCGCGCCATGCTCGTCGATGAACAGATTGCCCAGATGGGTGTCGCCATGGATCAGGCAGCGCGGTTGCGCGAACTGGATCTCACCGATCGTCGTCAGCGCCTGCGCCATCCAGTGGCGATCGTGCCAACGCGTCGACACGGCGGCACCGCGCGGCGAGGCCATGTAATGGTCCCACACCTCGGGGACGAGGAAGCGCTGCTGGAATTCCTGGCCCCAGCTTTCGAACCGGCTGCCGATGTCGGACCAGCGGCCGCCCGCCTCGAATGCCGGAGACTGCCAGGTCTCGGCGTGATAGTGCGCCATCGCGTCGATACGCCGTGCAACCTGGTCGAATGTCTGCGGGCGCAGCGCGCTGCAAAATTCCAGGCCGGGCCGCCTGAGATCCTCCATGATGACGATCGACTGGTGCGATCTCGGGTCACTTCCTGCGAAGTAGCAGCGCGGTGAGGGCATGCTGATATACGGCAGGATGTCGGCATAGAAGCGGGCCTCGTTGGCATACATTGCCGCCATGTCGTGGCTGTGCGCCTCGAAGCCGCCCTTGACGATCAGCGTGGCGGGCAGGTCTCCCGCATCATCACCCTCATAGCTTGCCCGCACGCGGATCTTGGTCGAGGTGCCGCACAGGATGTCGACGATCGTGGCCGAGGTGACGGTCACCGCCGGCCGGTGCTGGCGGAGCGCCTCGGTCAGCCAATCGGCGGTCACACCCTCCGGCACGAGCGGCAGGGGCAGGGCGCCGGCGGGCGCGACCACTTGCGTCAAGCCGGTGCACTCCAGCTCTTCCTGACGCTCAGCCCATCGACGCCGTTCGCACCGATCGCCAGCACCGGCGGCCGATTCCCGCCGGTCGCGTTGGTCGACACTTCCAGGTTCGACATGCCAATCCGGTCGCCCAGGCGCGCGATGCCGATACATTCGACGGCGGTGTAGCCGCGCACATGCATGGCCACACCATCCGCCCGGTCGCAGCCAATCTCGAGGGTCTCGCCGGTCTCGAGCAGGATGTGGGCCGTACCGCCGCGCGGACTGAGCGCGTCAGATTCCATCGTAACCAGAATCTCGGAATCGACGATCGCGAGCGGCACGCCGTCACGCAGGATGTAGCCGAACTTCAAATATTGCCCGCCCTCGGTCACCACCGCGAGGACGTGCGCGGAGAGATCGGGGCCGAACACACTCGGCCACCATCGGGTCGACCGCAGCGATCCCCAGGAGCGCGGGCCCCAGGAGCGATCACGATAGCCCAGCGCATCGACCACGATCTCACGGTCGCCGAGGCGGACGGTGCCGGTCATCCGGCCGGCGACCTCGAAATGATGCGCGGTGCCGTCCGGCATTGGCGGGCCCTTGACCAGCGCCATATAGTCGTAGCGTGGATGAAAGTCCTCGAACCGCAGCGTCGCGGTGCAATCGGCGAAGTCGGCTGCAATCTGAAGACTGTCCAGCTCCACGCGCAACGCATTTCCCCAGCCCATATGACGGTCGCCACGGTCGCTGGCCGCCATGGGCACGCCGGTCACGTTGGACCGGAAGCGCGTACCGTCGTCGGTGAACAGGGCGAAGCAGCTGTTGAGCGCCTGCACCACGGGTTCCTGCCCAAGCCGCCAGAAGCCGCCCACGCCTGCCTCACGATCATGCCAGACGAACAGCGCGCTTTCCTGCCAGCTCGCCTCGGCGCCCGGGTCATGGGGGCAATCATCGGCTGCGGTGAAGGCGGGCAGTGATGTCATGGCCATGTCCCTTCGCTCGGCGATCGTTGGAGATGTGGGGTAAGAGGTCAGGCGGGAGCGATCTCGCGGCGCTCTGACGGTGTCAGCCGCACCGGGATGCTGCCCATACGGGGAAGGCCGGTCACCGGATCATAGCCATCCTCAACGGAGATCAGCCGGCCCGTGTTGCCACCGGTGCGGCGGGGATCGTCCGCCCCGGGATTGGTGCCGAAGCCATGTGCCATCGAGACCATGCCGGGCCGCAGCGCCGCTTCGGCCGCGACAATCGCTTCGATCTCGCCGTGCGGAGACCGGATCGTCACGCAATCGCCTTCGGCGAGCCCCAGGCGCTCGAGGTCGCTGGGATGGAGATGCGCGGGATTGGTGCCGTCACCAGCCAGTTTGGCGATCCGCCGTCCGAAGGAGTTGAGGATGGTGTTGGTCCTGCGCGGAATGAGGCGGAACGGATAGTCCGCCTCGATCGCGCGATTGTCCTCGGCCAGCAGCGCCGCCAGCTCGTCCAGCATTGGCGGCGCGGCGAGCTCCAGTCGGTCGTCATTGCCCGGCGCGCGCGGGAGGATGCGCTGATCGCTCGCGAAGACATGACCATCGGGATATTGCTTCACGCGCTCCAACGGGATCCGCGATCCCGTGCAGGACAGGTCGATCAATTGGTCGGTGGTCGGCCGGCGCTCCGTGGGGTCGAGCACGAATTCCTGCGGCGGATGCTCGGCCTGCGGGCCATTGCCGTAACGCATTGTCACCGGGATCCGCGTTCCCATCCGCGCCGCGAGGCCCCAGAAGAACGTCCAATCCTCGATGACGTCGCTGCCTGCCGGCGGTTCGACAAGCGCGGGAGTATAAGCGGCATAAGGTTCGGGGAAGCCGCGGGTGGTGCCGTAATATTTCACGCTTTCCGGCATGTAGGTCGTCATCGGCGTTTCCAGCGTCAGCCGGGGCGCGATCACATAGTGCGACAACTCGGCGGTCGCCGTCATCTCGGTGTCGAGCGTGACCAGCAGGTCCAGCGCGTTGAGCGCGGCGAAGGCGCGGTTCTGGTCCGGCCAGGCCATCATCGGGTTGCCGCCGGCGACGATCAGCGCCTTCACCTGGCCGTCGCCCGGCAGGAGGATCTCGTCGGCCAGTGCCGCAGCGGACAGGCCGCTGACGCAGCCGCCCAGCCCTCGGACACGCAGGCGCGGTTCGAAACCCCAACCCTGGAAAGGCGGCCAAGGTTGCGCGCGGGCCTCATAGGCCGGCAACAGCACATTTGGCTTGGCAAGCAACTCGCCCTCGCGCGCCCAGTGGCCGCAAAGGGTCGCGAGGCAGAGCGCCAGATATTCGGTGAGCGTCGAATGCGTCGCGAAGCTGGGGCCGGTGCCGCAACTCACCCCTGCGTTGTGGGCCGTGGCGAAGATGCGCGCCGCCTCGATCAGGTCTTCGGCGGAGATGCCGGCGCGCGCCGCCGCATGGTCGGGCGTGAAGGGTGCGACGGCCGCCCGCAATGCCGCGAGGCCCTGCGCATTGGCGGCAACGAAGTCGCGATCCTCCAGCCCTTCCGCCAGGATGACATGGATCATCGCGGCGAGGATCGCGACATCCTCGCCGGGGCGCGCCTGCATGTGAATATGCGCGCGCTTCGCGGTCTCGGTCATCCGCGGATCGACGACGATCAGCTTCGCGTTCGCGGACTGCATGTCCTTCAGCACCCGGCCCGGGTTCTGGCCGGGGAAGCCCGGCGACTTGGAGATGACAGGATTGATGCCGACGAGCAGCCAGGCATCCGCGGTGGCGAAGGCGGGTTGCCCCGCCTGCCACATGCCATGATGGGCAAGCGCGATCAGGATGCCCGGCTTGTCGATCGAGCCCGCCGTGAAAAACATCGGCGATCCGATGCCGCGCAGCCAGCCGGCGGCAACGGACATCGATCCCGCGAATGGCACTAGGCCCATGCCCACATAGAGCGCGACCGATCGCGGGCCATGCTGGTCGATGACGGCCTGCAGCCTTGCCGCGATCTCGTCCATCGCCTGTTCGGAGGGGATCGGCGTGAACCCACCCGGGCCGCGCCGAAGCGCATGAAGCAGCCGCTGTTCGCCATAATGCTGCTCGGGCAGTGCGCGGCCCTTGGGGCAGGTATAACCGCCATACAGGGGCGCGCGCGGATTGCCCGCAACCTTCGTGGCCCGGCCGCCGTCCACCGTGACCTGGATCGGGCAATAAGCCGTGCAGAGCCGGCAGATGCTGGGATGGACCTGCGCCACGCCGCCGGTCAGTCGACCAGCCGTTTGATCTGACGGTCACGATCCAGCGTCGGGTCGAGATAGCGGCCGACCTTGTAGTCGCCGGCGATCGTCGTCCGGCGCGCGCGCCGTCCGCAGTCGAGCGGCACGCCATTGGCCGAGTGGATGATCCGCCAATTGTCCCACACCAGCATGTCGTTTTCCTGCCAGTCGTGGAAATAGGCGTGGGTGGGATCGGTCAGGTGCGCGGCGAGCGCGGTCAGCAGCGCGTCGCTCTCGGCCTTGTCCATGCCCAGGACGTAGCGGGCATGCATCGGCGAGAGCTTGAGGACCTTCCGTCCGGTTTCCATCTGGGTGATCACCATCGGATGGACGACGGGCGGAAAGTCATAGCCCATGCCGCCCTTGCTCCCCGAGCCCATCTCGATGCGCTGGATGTCCGTGGGAAAGCCGAACTGTCCGGAGCAGAAATCGGGGTTGAACGCGTACACCACTTCCAGCTTCTCGATCCGCGCCTTCATCGCGTCGGACAAACGGTCATACGCCTGGATGGCGTCGATGAAGCCGGTCTCACCCATCGTTCGGGCGGGGTGCGTCATGCGCAACACCGCGCCGCGCACGATGGTGGGCATGAACGCCTGGTCCCAATGCCAGCCAAGCCAGCCCGCCCGGTCAATGCCGTCGACGGTATAGAAGGGATTGGCCCGCGCGGTCGGATTCTCCGGATCATAGGCCAGCGTCATCATGAACTGGTTGGTCGGATCGTTGAGATCCGCCGTCGCGGCCGGCTCCATCTCGCCGAAGATCGAGCTCAGCCGCATCTGCGCCTGATCGTCATTCTCGAGGCCGCGAAACAGCAGGATGCCCGCGTCGATCCACGCCTCGCGGATCGCCTGCCGCGTGCGATCGTCGATCGGGCGCGTGAGATCGGCGCCGACGATCTCACAGCCGAAGGGCGCGTCGAGCCGGCGGGCTTCGATGGAGGGGGCTTCGGTCAACATGCGATGGGCTCCGGTTGGGTGATGAGGCGGCGCAGATCCTGCGCCGCGCGATAGGCGTCGCGCACCGCTTCGCCGATGCGAGCGACCTGCGCTGCGTCGCCGATGCTGATGGTCGGAATGTCCCTATCGGCCAGCGCGTCGGCGAGGGTCGTATCCGGCACCAGCCCATGCGCGAGCAGGATGGCAGCGGCGGGCTGGTCGAACAGCGTGCCGTCGGATGCCGCCAGCACGACATGCTCGCCGTCGATCGCGTGCAGCTTGGTGTGGTCGAGGATGCGGATCGCCGCGTTCGTGCTGAGGCGCCGCAACAGATGCATGCGGTACAGCGCCTCGGCATTGCGGGCGAGGAACTTGGCATTCGACCGCGTCACCAGCAGCACATGGTGGCCGGCCTTGGCGAGATGCTCGGCGGTCTCGGTGCCGGTCTCGCCGCCGCCATAGATGACGATCGGGCGCTCGGCGGAAGAAGGCGGAACGCGCATCTCGTCGATCAGCACTTCATAGGCCGGCGCGGTCGGGAGATTGCCCCAAGCCGCCAGATCGAGCGGGGCAGGGCGGGACCCGCTGGCGAGGATGACGACGTTGGGCAGGTCGGCGCCGATCGTCTCCTGATCCACCACCGTGCCCATTCGAACCTGCACGCCGCTCTTCTCGATGCGGCGGACCAGGAAGGCGTGGTACCAGAACAGCTTATCCTTGCCCGGGGGCACCGCCGAGGTGATCAGGTTGCCCCCGAGCCGCTGGCGCTTCTCGTAGAGCGTCACCGCGAACCCGGCCTGGTCGAGCATCAGCGCCGCGGCCATGCCGCCTGGGCCGCCACCCACCACCGTCGCGCGCAGGCCCGCGCCAAAGCTGCCGATGTCGGGATCCGTCTCCTTGCCGCAGCGCGGATTCTCGGCGCAGGCGACGGGCCGGCTCTGTCCCAGCTCGCGAATGCACCAGTTGCAAGAGGTGCAGGGGCGGATCTCGTGCGCCAGCCCGCGCTGCGCCTTGATCGGCCACATCGGATCGGCAAGCAGGGCGCGGCCGAGCGATACGATGTCAGTGTCGCCGCCGAGAACCGCTTGCTCGCATTTGTCGGGCCAGCGCATCACGCCCGCGGTGATGACCGGCTTGCCGGTCGCCTCGCGGATGCGGCGGGCGTAGGGCAGGCGATCGCCCTCGGCGATCGACATCGGCTCGAGGATCAGGTCGGGGCATTCCAGGAAGCCCCAGCTGATGTCGATCGCGTCCACGCCAGCCTCGACCAGCCGCGGCGCGATGATCTCGCTGTCCTCGATGGTGAGGCCGCCGTCGACGCCGTCGACCACCGACATGCGATAGAGCAGAGGCTTGTCGCCGATCTGCGCCTTCACCGCCTTGATGACCTCCATTGGGAAGCGCAGCCGCCGTTCGAAGTCGCCGCCCCAATCGTCGTCGCGGTGGTTCATCAGCGGCGAGAGGAACTGCTGCAGCAGATAGCCGTGCGCGCCGTGCAGCATCACGCCGTCATAGCCGGCCATCATGGCGAGCCGCGCGGTGTTGGCGTAGCTGGCGATGACGCGGCGGATCTCATGATCCTCCAGCGCCCGCGGGGCTCCGCTCATGTAGATGCTCCTGAGCGGGATAGCGCTCGCCGAAACCGGCGTGGTGCCGATCACGCTTTCCTTCGTCTGCCGCCCGGCATGGGAGATCTGGATGACCGCCCGGGCGCCGCCGGCATGGATCGCGGCGGCCAACTGGGCGTGGCCGGCCTTGTAGCGCTCATTGTCGAGGCGCAGTTGCGGCACGTTGGAACTGAAGCCGTCGGTGCCGTCGACGCAGGTGAACTCCGTCATGATCAGCCCGGCGCCGCCGCGGGCGCGTTCGCTGTAATAGGCGATCACCTCCCCGTTTACCGAGCCGTCGGGATTGCCAAGATGGGTTTCCATCGGCGCCATCGCAATCCGGTTCTTGAGGCGCAGGCTGCCGATGCTGAACGGCTGGAACAGGGCTGGATAGGCCATGGATCCTCTCATGATGTTCTTGATCTTTGCGCAGCATAAACATGATGAGATGCTGGATAATCATTCGAATGAAGCGTAGATTATCCGTTGTGAGAGGATAATCATGGACCGTCTGACCAGCCTGGAAGTGCTTGTGGCGATCGTCGACCATGGCGGTTTCGGAAAGGCGGCCGAGCGGCTGGGGATGTCGTCGACAATGGTCTCGGCGCATATCGCCCGCCTTGAGGACCGACTTGGCGCGCGCCTCATTCAGCGCAGCACGCGCCGCTTTGCGCTCACCACCCAGGGCCATATCTTCCTGGACGAGGCGCGCGCGATCCTGGAAGCCGTTGGCCATGCGGAGAACCGCGTGCGCCAGGGCGCGGTGGGCCCGATGGGGAGGGTATCGATCGACGCGCCTGGGGGCATCGGCCTGCGCTTCGTAGTGCCCGCGATCCCCCACTTCCGGCGCGTTCACCCTCATGTCATGCTCGATTTGAGCGTGGGCGATCGGTCCATGCTGTTCCGTCCTGACGGGTTCGACATGATGATCCGGGTCGGCGTCGCGCCGGAGGGACGCGGCCAGATCGTCGAACTCGGACGGACACGCTTCGTTCAGGTCGCCTCGCCTGACTATCTCGCCCGGCGCGGAACGCCGCACACGATCGACGCGCTGCACGATCATGACTGCATCCTCTACGCCACCATGGAACGGCCGGTGGGGCAGTGGCGCTTCGCGCGGAACGGTGAGCGTCAGGCGCTGCGCCCCAGTGGCGTCGCTACCTTTAACAATGGCGACGCCATCGCCGCTGCGGCGGTGGCCGGCGTGGGCATCGCGCAGACGCTGGAGATGCTGGTCGTGCCTGAGCTGGGCGACGGCCGGCTGGTCCGCGTGCTGGAGGACTGGAACGAGGCGGTGATGAACATCCTGCTGTTCATCCCGCAGGAAAGCCGCAAGCGGCCGGCCGTACAGGCGGTGGCACGCTTCCTGAGCGAGGCGGTGGACTGGACCGGTCAGGCGTGAGCGCCGTGACCGGTCAGGGCCAGCAAAGATCCAGCCGCAGGACGCCGTTGACCATTCCGGTCGCGAGAACGGGTTGGGTCCCCGGCTTGATCCGGAAGTCGGGAATGCGCGCAAGCCATTCCTCAAGGAAGATGCGGATTTCGCGACGCGCCAGCACCGCGCCGGGGCAGGCATGCGGGCCATTGCCGAAGGCAGCGTGCATCGGCTTCTCCCGTTCGAAATCCACCACAAGCGGATTGACGTTCAGCCGATCGTCGGTGCCGACCCACAGGTTCGCCGGCAGGACGCGGTCGCCCGCGCGGAACTGCACGCCCTTATATTCGAAATCCTCCGGGATCACGCGCGAGGTGTTGGCGAGACCGTGGCGGCGGATCAGTTCCTCGATGGCCTGCTTCAGGAAGGCCTCGTCGTCGAGCCGTTCGACCAGCTGCCGGCGGTGGCCGGGATTCATGGCCAGGAAGCGCGCAATGAAGCCGATCATCCCGGCGACGGTGTCGAGGCCGCCGAACAGCACCAGCGAGGCATAGCTGACGGCTTCCATCTCGGAGATGCGGCTGCCGTTGATCTCGACATTGACCAGCTTGCTCAGCAGATCGTCGCCGGGCGTCTCGCGTCGGGCGATGATCTTGTCCATCAGATAGCCACCCATCGCCCGCTGCGACTGCAACCGTGTCTCGGCATCGCGCCCGCGGACCGAGGCTTCGGCGAGGGGCAGGAGGATGGCCTTGTCGGCGATTGGCAGGTCGACCAGTTCCATGAAGACATGGATGGGCAGCACCTTCGCAAAATCCTCGATGAACTCGCACTCGCCCCGCGCCTCGATAGCTTCGATCGCCTCGACAGCGACATCGCGCACCTTGTCTTCCAGCTCGGCGACGATCGCGGGCATCAGCGACTGCATCAGCGGCCGGCGGTAACGCGCGTGCTCGGGCGGGTCCATCTCCAGCGGGATCTGGCGCGGCGTGCCCTCGGGCATCGGCGGCAGGACGATATGCTTGTGCGAGAAATGCTGATAGTCCCGCTGCATGGCAAGGATGTCCTCGCCGCGCGTCGCGACCCAATGGCCGCCATTGTGCGGCGTCCAGAAAATATCCGGATTGGCTCGCTGGATCGCGGCATAGGCCGCCTGAACGTCCTCCGCCGATCCGGGAATGTCGTAAAAGTCGAAGTCGCGCACCAGTTCGGCCGGTATGTGATCGGGCCGGGTCATGTCCTCCAGGGCCATCATCTCTTCCTCTCCTCGCGATGCTCTCTCGGTCGCGTTCAGTCCTCGGGCGCGATGGTGACGCGCAGTCCGTTCAGATCATCGGTCATCGCGATCTGGCAGGACAGGCGCGAACGCTCGTCGCGATGGTCCGAACTGTCGAGCAGATCGCTCTCGTCCTCGCTCATCGGCGGCAGCAGCGTGGAGAAGGCCGCATCGACCTTCACATGGCAGGTCGCGCAGGAGCAGCATCCGCCGCACAACGCGAGCATCTCGTCGATCCCGGCATCGCGGATCGCTTCCATCAGCGACAGCCCCACATCGGCCGTCACGGTCTGTTGCTCGCCGTCACGCCGGGTGACGATGATCTCTGGCATCTTGGCTGTCTTTCCTGGATGTTTCGTTCAGTCGCCGAAGCGGACGTACAGATGCTTGGGCACCCGCATCATCGATCCGCGGATCTCGGGCCGCGGCTTGTCGGGATCGAAGCGCAGGTTCGGCAGATTGTCCATGACCGCGTGCAGTGCGCGCGTCATCTCCACGCGCGCCAGATGCTGGCCGACGCAGATGTGCGGGCCGCGCGAGAAGGAGTAATGCGGCTTGCGTTCGCGGCGGATGTCGAAGGCGTCCGGATCGGGGAAGATCGCCGGATCGCGGTTCGCCGCGCCCGCGACGACATCGAGGAGCGATCCGGCCGGGATGGCGACGCCGCCCAGCACCACATCCTCCTTTGCCATGCGCAGTTGCACCGCGACAGGTCCGTCCCAGCGCAGCGCTTCCTCGATCGCCTGGGGGATCAGCTTGCGATCGGCGCGGAGCAGCGCGTACTGGTCGGGATGCTCGAGCAGCGCCGTCAGCAGCACGCTGGTGCCGCGATAGGTGGTGTCGCCAGCGGCGTTCATCAGCTGCCGCAGGAAGGAGATCAGCACGATCTCCGGCAGATGATCGCCATCGACCTCGGTGTTGGCGAGCAGGCTGACAAGATCGTCTCCGGGATTGCGGCGGCGCTCGGCGACCAGCGCGACGAAATATTCGCCCAGTTTCCGGCCCGCCTCGACTGCCTTGTCGGTATTCACATAGTCGGTCTGGCCTATCGCGAGCCGCTGGAACGTGCCCACATCCGACGGCGGCAGGTCGAGCTGACGGTAGATCACCTCGAACGGATAGCGGAGGGTGAATTCCTCGATGAGGTCCGCATCACCGCGGCCGATGAACTTGTCCATCAAGCCGTGGACGACCGGATCGACGATCGACTCGCCCCAATGCTTGACGAACTGGGGCAGGAAGATCTTCTGGAATATCTTGCGCCAGCGGCCATGTTCGGGATTGTCCATCACGCTGATGCTGCCCATCCCGAAGGTGGCGCCCAGGTTGAACTTGTAGCCGGCGTTCGAGAAGCGATCGGTGTCGGTCAACACCGTCAGTATTTCCTCGGATCCGACGACCGTGAACATCTTGCGGTCGGGATACATCGCCGACTGCAAGCCCATCTTCGGCCGATAGTCGCCCTCAAGAACCGCACCCTGTGCCCGCCACTTCGCGATATCGGGATAAGGATCGCGGGTGTCGCCGAAATTGACCTCGTCCGAGTTGAACGGATCGTAACTCGGATCGTCGAATTCCTGAATCCTGACCGCGGTAGCCATGATCGCTTGCTCTCTCCTATGAAGTGAGCACTACATAAGTTGCGACGGCAGGGCTGTCAATTTTCAGTGGGGTCCGGCAAGCCACTTCGCGATGAGATGTTCGAGCGTGCCGATCAGCGCGCTGCGGTCGGGCGGGTCCGGAAACAGCGCGTCGGCGAGGATCACGCTCGATGCGATCATGCCGAAGCCGAGCCGCACGCCGATGTTGAGATCGAAGGGCGGCTCGATTCCGGCCGCCTCATAGCGGCGGCGCACCTGATCGACCGATTGTTCGAAAAAGGGTGCGAGGCCGCGCAAGCCTGGCGCAGCTTCCGCGCCCTCGGTTGCCGCCGGACCCGCCAGCAGCGCGCGGAACATCGCCTCATTGCCCTCGAACAGCTCGTAGACGCTGCGCGTAAAGCGCCGCGTCTCCGCCTCGCGGGGGAAGTTGGCGGTGGGATCGGGATGGAGGCGGACGAAATCCAGCATCAGCGCGTTGAAGGGCGCGATCACCACCTCGCCGAACAGTCCCGCCTTGTCGCCGTAGTAGCGGAACAGCAAAGTCTCGCTGACATCAGCGAGGCGTGCGATCTCGCGTGTCGTCGTGCTTGCATAGCCGCGCTCGGCGAAGAGCTGCCGGGCCGCGTCGCATATCCGCTGGACCACGTCCTCGCGGGTGCGGCGGCGGCGGCGGACTCGACCCTGTTCGGTGTCGGCCGGGGTCTCGGGTGTCAGTGCGTCAGCGATTGCGCCCCTCCAATATGACGTTCGCGGCATGCCAGGCCGACGCCATGATCGGCCCGTTGGTGTTGGCGGATACCATGGTCGGCATGATCGATCCGTCGATGACGCGCAACCCGTCCACGCCCTTCACGCGCAGTTTCTCGTCGAGCACCGCATCATCGAAATCGCCCATTCGGCAGGTGCCGCAGGCATGATAGCCCGCCTGCCCGATCCTGCGGAAGCCATCCAGGATCTCATCGTCGCTGATGAGCGACCGCGTCGGTTCGCGCTCGCCGCCGATGAACGGCGCCAGCGCGCTCTGGCCCATCCATGTGCGCAGGTAGCGGTGCATCGCGACGGTGACCGCGCAATCGTAGGGATCGGTCAGATAGCCCGCCCGGATCCGCGCGGGCGTCATCGGATCGGCGCCGCCGATATGCACCGATCCCTCGCTGCGCGATCGCAGCGGATAACCGAACAAGGTGAGGCTGTGCACCGTATCCGGCGCAAGATTGCCCTTGGCGTCAAGCAGCGCCACGGCGGGGGAGAGCAGGATCTCGATGTCGGGTGTCAGCGATTCGGGCAGCACCGTCGCGAACGCGCCGACATTGCCATAGCCGGCCGCCATCGGCCCGGTGCCGGACAGATAATAGCGCAGCACATTGGCGACCAGCTTTAGGCCACGCAACTGCATGTTGTGGCTGTAGGGGCCGATGACGTCGTAGGTCATCTGCAGCAGACGATGCTCCAGCATATGCTCGCCCACGCCGGGGCTGTCCGCCACCACCGCGATGCCGAGCGCCGACAGGAGCGCCGCCGATCCGACGCCCGACCGCTCGAGGATCTGGGGCGACATCAGCGCGCCGGCCGACAGGATCACCTCACGCGCGCTCGGGAAAGTCTGTATCGAGCCGTTGACGCTCGCGCGCACGCCGGTCGCGCGGCGGCCGTCGAAGATTACCTTGTCCACCACCGCGCCGGTGACGACGCGTAGGTTAGGGCGCTTGCGCGCGCGCTTCAGGAAGGTCTGGGCGCTGCTCTGGCGCTTGCCCTTCCAGATGGTGCGGCTGGTATAGCCGACGCCGCCGCGACCGGAGCGGCTGAGATCATCGACGCGCGGCACCCCCAATTGCTGGCCGGCCGCGATGAAGGCCTCGCTCAGCGCGTCGCGATCCGGCTCGATCGATACGCGCAGCGGCCCCTCGGCACCGCGCACCTCGTCACCCGGCAGTTCATGCCCTTCCAACTCGCGATAGGCCTTGGCGATGTTGTTCCAGCCCCAGCCCTTCGCCCCCAACGCCTCCCAATGGTCGTAATCCTCGGGCTGGCCGCGGAAATACATCATGCCGTTGACCGACGAGGAGCCGCCCAGCATCTTGCCGCGGATCCAGGTTTCCGACGGCACATCGTCATGTCCCTCGGTCTGGAAATACCAGATGAGGTTTGGGTTCTTGTAGAGCTTGGCGGCTCCGCGGGGCATGTGGATGAACGGGTTCTTGTCCTCGGGACCCGCCTCGAGCAGCAGCACCATGTTCGCCGGATTCTCCGACAGGCGGTCGGCCAGCACGCATCCGGCGGATCCGCCGCCGACGATGATATAGTCCCACATCATCAGATGCTCGCCCGGATGACATCGCCGATAATCGTGCGGCTGTCCTCGGCGATGTCGATCGTGTCGAACATGCGGTTGTGGCAGAACGCCACAGCGAGCTTGCTGTCCGGATCCGCCCAGCCGATCGACCCGCCCATGCCGGGATGGCACAATGCCCGCATGTTGCGCGGCGAGGAGACGGGGGGCGCCTCGGCGCCGCCAAGCCAGAAGCCGGACCAGGCGATCGGCACGACCATGCCGAAGAACACTGGGTCGGCATCCTCGAAATGCGGGCGAGGCGAAGCGAAGCTCGCGACACGGTCCTCGGAGAGCAGGCGCACACCGTTCAACTGCCCGCCATTGGCCAGCATCGCCCAGAAGCGCGCCTCGCTGCGCGCGTTGAAGATGCCGCCGACGGCGGGGATGCAGGCGCGGCGGACATAGGGGCGCTCGAACGGATCGGGCATCAGGTCGACGATCAGTGGTTGCGCTGCGCGCATCATATTGTCGTCGGGCGCGACATAGACGGCGACGTCGTCCAGCTTGGCGATGCGTGGCTCGACGGCGTCGGGAATACCCATCCACAGGTCGGTCGCACCCAGCGGATCGGCGATCTCCTCCTTGATGAACTGGCCGAACGGCCGTCGACCGGGATCGGTGCGCCGCACCACTTCGCCGATGAGCCAGCCGAAGGTCATCGACTGGTAGGAGGAGCGGCTGCCTGCAGGATAGGCCGGTTCCATCTCGGCGATGCGGCGGCACATCCAGTCCCAGTTGGTCATCAGTTCCGGCGTCACGTCCGGCGGCATGCGCAGAACCCCCGACACATGCGACAGGACGTGGCGCACGGTGACGTCTCCCTTGCCGGCGGCAGCGAAGTCCGGCCAGTAGCTTGCGACGGGTGCATCATAGTCGACCAGCCCGCGCTCGACCTGGATGTGCATCGCAGTAGCGGAGACCGCCTTCGACACAGAGTAGACGTTGAACAGCGTATCGCCGTCCACCGGCTGACCGGTCTCGGGATTGGCGAGGCCGGCCCAGCAGTCGACGATCTGTTCCTCGCCCAGCCAGGCGCAGACCTGCAGGCCGATCTCCTTGCCGTCCGCAACGAGGCGATCGAGCGTTTCCTGCACTGCCTGGTTGACCTTCGTCGTCATCCTCTAAGCCTTTCGTTCTTGCCACCGTTGCCAGATTTACTATCAAGTGCGCACTTCATAACAAACTGAGGCGCGAGGGGAAGGACCATGGCGGACGGGTACGAGAATATCGTCATTTCGAAGGCGGATGGCGTCGTCGAGCTGCGCATCCACCACCGCGGCGGCCCGGCGCAGTGGGCGTCGTGGGGCGGGCTGCACCGCGAGCTGGGGCTTGCTTTCGCGGAAGTCTCGGCCGATCCCGATCTGCGCGTCCTGCTGATCACCGGCACCGGCGACACGTTCTGTGCGTCCTTCCAGACCGATGTCGAGATGCCCGCGATGTCTGCCGCCACCTGGGATGTCATCCTGCGCGAAGGGCGCAGCCTGCTGCACAATCTGCTCGCGATCGAGGTGCCAGTGATCGCAGCGGTCAACGGCCCGGCCTTCATCCATGCCGAGATCCCGCTGCTTGCCGATATCGTGCTGGCCACGGAGACGGCGGTGTTTGCGGACAAGCCGCATGCTGCCGCGGGCGTAGTGCCGGGTGACGGCGTGCAGGCAATCTGGCCGCTGCTGCTCGGCCCGAACCGCGGACGCTATTTCCTGATGACCGGGCAGGAGATCGGCGCCGAGGAAGCGCTGGCGCTCGGGATGGTCGGGGAGGTGCTTCCGGGCGATCGCTTGATGCCGCGCGCGCGTGAGCTCGCCGCCATGATCGCGGCGCGGCCCGCAATCACCAATCGCTACACGCGCGTCCTGCTGACACGCCAGCTTCGCGAGCGGCTGGCGGCGGAACTCGACCAGGGCCTCGCGATGGAAGGTATGGCGATCCTCGCGGCGATGGGGCGTTAGCCGCGCTCGCGTCCGGATCGCGGCGGCGCTATACGCCCTGGGCGGTTCCACGGTTCGAAGGCGCGCGGAGAATGACGGCGGACGGCCCATCCGATCGACCGGATCCAGGCATCCCATATTATGCGGATCGCCTCGCGGACATCGACATGTCGCCGCTGGTAGCGATGCGGCAGATGCTGATCGTCAGCCATCTCGTGATGACAGATCTTGAGCGTATCGCGGACCGTCTCGGGTACAGCTTTGCCGACCTGCATCTGCTCGGGCGGATCGGGATCGATCTTGGCCGTCCGGTGCGCGCCACCGATCTCACCACCTGGCTCTTCATCTCCAACGCGGCACTATCAGGCCGGATCGGCCGGCTGGAGAAGGACGGCCTGTTGATCCGGCGGCGCAGCGCTGACGATCATCGCTCGATGGAACTGTCGCTGACCCCCCGGGGCGAGGAACTGGTCGATGCGTGCATCCGCGAACTGGTCGGCACGGCCAAGATCGCGAAACTGTTCGCTGGCATGGACCCGGCGGAGATGCGCGGCTTCAGCGCCGTGCTCACCAAGGTACAGGGCGCGCTGGAACGTGACTTCATCCCCTGAGCTCGGTTAACCCCTTAATGAAATCACGCTGGCCGAAATGCCCGCGCCCAATGCAATGCCGGTTCCGCACATGCACGAAGAAGGGCACGTGAAGCGCTGCCCGCGCGGAGAGATGGTATGAAGGCACGTCTGCCCAGGATCGACTATGCCGATATCCGACCCAACTGGGCGCCGATCCCGGAATTTGCGCATCAGGTGAACGCGTCGTCGACTATTCCGTCCTTCGTCGAGCCTTGGCTGATCCAAGTAATGCGGCGGGCGAAGGGGTTGTTGCCGGCCGACCATGTCGAACTGCATGAGCAGGTCGCAATCTTCATCGCGCAGGAAGCGCAGCATTACCGCCAGCATAACGGCTTCAACAAGCGTATCCGAGAGCTTTACCCGCAGATCATTCCGCACGAGCAAAAGATCGAACGCGAATATGCGGAGATGCTGAGCGGCCGTTCGCTGAAGTTCTGCCTCGCATATTCCGAAGGCTTCGAATCGATGGGGCCGATCGCCGCCCGAATGTGGTTCGAGGATTATGCGCCCTATCTCGAAGGCGCCGATTACGAAGCGGTGGCGCTGTGGAAATGGCACATGGCCGAGGAATATGAGCATCGCGAGGTCTGCTTCCAGCTGTTCAAGGCGCTCTACGCGCGCACGCTATGGGGCAGGATTTGGAATGGCTGGATTTATCGCTGCTACGGCTTCGTCTGCACGATCCGGCATCTCGGCGGCTACAGCAAGGCGGTTTACCGCGAACTCATCAAGGCCGACCGCGAACGTATGTCGCCCGACGAGGTAGAACAATCCCGGCAGCGTCAACGCGCCTTCGGCACGTTCATGAAGCGCCACACGATCCGCGACCTGCTCGGCGTGTTCTCTCCCTTCTACAACCCGCGCGACCGTCGCGAACCGGCAGGCCTCGGCGCCTATTTGCAGCGTTTCGAACGGGGCGGGGACATGGGCCGGGTCTCGGCGCCGGGAGAACTTGCCGGCACCTGAGCACCCCGCCGCGTTCAATCCTCAGGCGCGATGATGACGGTCAGGCCGGACAACGCCGCGCGGTAGGGTATCTGGCACGACAGCCGCGAGCGTGGGTCGCGGTGGCCGGAGCTGTCGAGCAGATCATTCTCGTCCTCGCTCATGTCCTGAAGCAGGTCGACGAAAGCGGGATCCACATAGATATGGCAGGTGGCGCAGGAACAGCAGCCCCCGCACAGCGCCAGCAGCTCGTCGAAGCCGTTGTCGCGCAGCAACTCCATCACCGACAGGCCTTCCTCGGCCTCGACGACGCGCTCTTGCCCGCTTCGATTGATGACTTTCAACATGCGTCTTCCATCTCCTTTCGACCCTCCGGCCGCATCATGGTCAACCATTGGCGATCGCGGGGGTCAGGCGACGGCCCAGCGCAACGGCAGTTGCAGAACGCCGTTGACGGTGCCGGTCTGCTGGACCACCGGCTGATCGGGGTCGATCCCGAAATCGGGGATGCGCGCCAGCCACTCCTCCAGCAGGATGCGCATTTCCAGCCGCGCGAGATTGGCGCCGGCGCAGCGATGCGGCCCCCAGCCGAAGGTTGCCGTCTGGCCCAGCACCCGGCCGAAATCGACACTGCAGGCCTCGGGGAACTGGTCATCATCCAGTCCGTGGAGGCAGTTGGGGATGACCACGATCTCGCCGGCCTTAACCGCGACGCCGTCAAGTTCGATATCCTGCGCCGCCGTGCGGACATTGTTGGCGACGCCGTGGCGCCGCATCAGTTCTTCCACCGCAAACGACACTTTTGACGGATTGTCGCGGATCCATTGGCGGTGCTGGGGATGCAGCGCGAGATGGCGCATCACAAATGCCATCATCGCCGCGACGGTGTCGAGGCCGGCGAACAGCAGCAGCATGGCCGTTCCCATGATCTGTTCGCGGGAGAGGGGCTCGCCGTTCACCCTTGCGTGGACGATGGTGGAGAGCAGGTCGTCGCCGGGGCATTCGCGGCGACGGTCGACCCACTGCTCGAGATAGGCGACCATCTCGAAGAAGGCGGCGGAGCGCCGATCCTGGGTCGGCGACCGGGAGGCTGCACGGGCGAGCGTGTGGAGCGTCACCCGATCCTCCACCGGCAGATCGACGATCGTCAGGAAGATGGCCAACGGCATCACGAGCGAGAAGTCGGCGACGAACTCGCAACCGCCCCTGGGGTACAACTCGTCGATCAGTTCGCGTGCCAGCGCGCGCGCAGTCACGCCGTAGCGCTGCACCGCGGCGGGCCGGAAGGCAGGATCGATAAGCGCCCGATAGGTCTGATGATCGATTCCGTCGAGCTGGATCGGCAGCAACTGAAGGGGAAATTTTCCGGGCGGAATGCCGACCTCGCGATTGGAGAAAAGGTCGGGAGAGCGATAGATCTGCTCGATGAGCGCGCCGCGCGTCGCGATCCAGTGGCCGCCATGCCGTGGCGTCCAGATCAGCGCCCCATGCGCGCGCAGCGCTCTCCATCGCGATTGTGCATCGCCGTCGGCAAGCGGCAAGTCGAAGATGTCGATGTCGACGACCCGATTATGGGGAACATGGCTGATCGTGGGGTTCAGAGCGTCAGGCTGCACATCTCGTCCTATCCATCAGTGCGATCAGCGCCGATCGCCGCTGCGCGGAGGCGATCCTATGTCTCCGCCAGCACGCCTGCGGAACAGGATTTAGATAAAGGCCTTAAGCATCTCCCGGGATGCCCGCCGCGATCGCGCGGTCCAGCTCCCTGTGCAGGCTCCCGACGATACGGGTCAGCGCAGCACGATCATCCTGCGAAAGTTGGTCGAGGGCACGCACCATATGAGCGTCCTTGACGAACGCCTCGACCGACGCGTCGGCGATGCGCCTGCCTTCGTCTGTCAGCATCAGCGCGAACGCGCGCCTGTCACCGTCTTGGCGTTGCTTGTGCAGCAAGCCGGCCTGCACGAGCCGATCGATCCGCGTCGACAGCGCCGCCTGGGAGACGTTGAGCGTTGCTGCGAGATCGACAGCGCGGATGGGCTGCGGTCGCTCAATCCTCACCGTTCCCAGGAGATGAACGTCAGCGATGCTGAGACCGAAGCGCCGTGATATCCGATCCAAATCGGTAGAGACGATGTGACCCAAGGTGAAGACGTGCCACATCGGCGCGAGCTTTCTGACATCGACCTGTGGCATTATTTGCCCATAGAAGATCATGCCTGTTTCGACGGCTTCGAGCGGCGAGTTCTTCATCATTTGCGCCTTCGACTGGAGACCGTGATTCGTTCTCGATCGAAACCTTGCGAGGCGTCGGGGGAACCGCAGTCAGTCTGTCCCCTCAGCAGCCCGTGTTCCACTCGATCCGTCAAGACCGGGCTCGGGGACGGCCCGCTACTTATCACATAGCTGATGCATGCATGATGCATCCGGTTCGATCGAGCAGGTGCGCGACGCGTCCGGTCCGAGCTTTTCGCAACGCAAAGCGGTGGTGGTGGTCGTTTGCGAATAAGGCTGGTCGAGGTGGTACGCATCTTGTGATTGTTGCAGCGAGGAAGAATTGACCCGCGTGCTGGACACACCTGATAGGTGATTTTAGTGTCATCGGACGGATGGGTCATGCGGTAACAAAGCCGGCAAACGGCAGCACCGTCGATGTGAGAGGATTGGACCATGATCAGTAAGCTGGACGGTCTCGCAAACAATACATGTTCAATCGCGCTTGCGATCGTGGCCATCTACCTCGTCGCTCAGATCCTGATCTATCTCTTGGGAGTGTAGGCGACGCGGCAGCCCCGGTCGGCCAGCAGCCACCGCGCTTTCGACAATTCGTCGTGCAGGGCCGCCGCGCCGACCCAGTACTTGATCTGACCGGCGGTCATGAAGAAGCTCAAGGTGCATTGGCATCGGCGGCGGCATGGAGTCTGGTGTTCATTCCGCCTTCGGTGCGGTGTGCCTTCAGGTAGGTTGCATCGATCATCACCGTCTTGCGCTCGGCGCCGGCAGCAGCCAGCCCCTCCATTATCCGGGCGAACACGCCCGCAGTGCCCCACCGCTTCTACAGCGTCTTGTGGGGCCCGCAGTCCTCCGGAGCATCCCGCCAGCGTAGCCTGTTGAGGTTGACGAGGAGATCCCGTTCAACACCGCCGATCATCCACCCGGGGCCTCCCGTGGCTCCTCGGAAAACACGGCTCGGGCCGCGCCATCTGCTCGTCTGTCAGCCAGCACAGGTCGCTCACATTCGGTCTCTCTACGGAGCCGGAAGCAGATCTCGCCTCTCACATCAATGGGTCCTAACCCTAGGCTGATCTGGTCTCGCAGCGAAAAGCATTTTCAAGAAAAGCTAGTGTGCTGATGATGCATCGGAGATACAGATCCGGATCGAAACGCGGTCCCTCATCGCGAAGAAAGGCGTGCTGTGCGTTGACTTCATGCCACTCAAAATTCGCGTTTACGCTTTCAAGGCGATCACGGATGATCGCCCGTCCACTTGCCGGAATATGGGGGTCGTGCCGTCCCCAGACGAACATGATCTGCGCCTTCAGGTCCGCCATGCGGGAAAGGCTGTCGTCCGACTGTCCAAGTCCGAGTGATCCGGAATGGATGTCCGTTGGATAGAAGCACGCGGCGGCAGTTACGCGCGGATCAAGCGCCGCGCGATAGGCTAGATGGCCGCCAAGACAAATGCCGAATGTTGCGATGCGCCCGCTGCAAACGGGATGCCGGGCCAGCGCGGATATTGCTGCTGCCGCATCGGCTTCGTAGGCGGACAGCGTCTTTCTATATTTGAGCTCGTTGCCGCGGGCTGTACCCGCGGCATCGTAGCCGAGCACTGTGCCGGCCGGCTCATACTCATGGTAAACCTCGGGCACGCCGACGATATATCCGTGGCCCGCGAGGATTGCGGAAAGGCGCCGTATCGGCTGTGTCACCTGGTAGATCTCGGAGAAGAGCAGAATCGCAGGGAAGCGAACGTCCGCTGCCGGACGGAAGACATGCATCCGCATCGCGCCGGCTGGGGCGACCGCGATATCCACGGTTTCGGCGGCAGCGAGGATCACCGGGGCGCCGCCGTCGGATTGCCCAGCGCGCGCCGAGACGCCGATCTGGTAGCCGGGCACCGCTCGACGAATGGGGGGGTAAAGGCCTGCAATTCAATGCATCTCCAGCCAACGCCGCGTGTCTCCGCCATTTCTTAAATCCTTTCAAATATACCGCCGAGTGCTCATATTTGGAAAGATTGTCGACGTCGACATTTTTACGTTGACGGTGTCGTGAGCCCCCCACTAGAAGGACGCATAAGATGGCGGGCCACCCGGTGGACAGCGAGGGGACGGCAGGGCGCCGAGCAAGATGTCGTCCGAAAATGGCGACCGCGGCAGGAGAGGCCAATATCAGATGATGATATCCGAGAAGATTTTCCGCAGATGTGCGGGAGCGGCTAGCTCACTGGGCCGATCGCAGAGACGTGTCTTTATTTTAAATCCCTGATTCACCGCTGATATGGCTGAGATATTTGCGAAGATATCGTTGGTCATATTGACGAGATATCTAAAAATGTCGGACAATCAGAGGTTGAGTGCACTGTATCATGTCGAATGACGACCTTTTTGCGGCAGTTGAAGCCGGAGGCACCAAGTTTATCTGCGCCTTCGTAGGGCGGCAGGGGCACGTGCTCGAACAAATAACCCTGCCGACCTTAACCCCCGGCGAGACGTTCGCCGCAGTGGCGAGCTTCTTCGAGGCGGCCGCCCTCCGGCATGGCCGACCGGCGGCGGCGGGGCTGGCTTCGTTCGGTCCCATCGAGCTCGATCCATCGGCGTCGTCATTCGGACGCATCTTGAAAACGCCGAAAGCAGGCTGGGACGGAGCGGACATCCGGGGTGCGCTGGCGGCTGCGACGCGCGCGCCGGTGGCGATTGACACCGACGTGAATGCTGCCGCGTTGGGCGAAAACCTGCAGGGTGCCGCCCGGGATGTTCGCAATTTCGCCTATGTCACGGTCGGAACGGGGATCGGCGTTGGTATCATGCTCAACGGGCAGGTTCGATCGCCTTTTCCTCACACCGAGATAGGCCATATCCGGGTCCCGCGGGCGCCAGGAGACCTGTTTGTCGGTGCGTGTCCGTTTCATGGCGATTGCCTCGAAGGCCTTGCCTCGGGGCCGTCGATGCATCTCCGATGGAAGCAGGGCGCGGAGACACTCGAAACGGATCACCCGGGCTGGGCATATACCAGCCACTACATCGCGTCGCTGTGCGTGAACCTGACGTACGCCTTGCGGCTCGAGCGCATCGTTCTGGGCGGCGGGGTCATGTCCGCCCCGTCGCTCCTGGCGCGCATCCGAGAAGACTTCATGCGGCTGATGGGCGGATACGCGATTGGGAGGCATGCGGCAGACCCGGAAACCTTCTTGGTCGCTCCGGTCTTGGTCGACCCCTCTCCGGGCCTCGTCGGCGCGATCGAAATGGCGCGTATCGCAGCCGCGAAGGCTTTCCACTAATGCGTCCCACCACGCTTGCGACGATGATCGCAGCGCTTGCCGCGACGGCGTGCGGCGACAGACCTTCCAATAACCGCACTGTGCTCAAGGTGTGGCAGCATCAAACAGGCCTTGAAGAGACGGCCGCGAACCGCCAGCTGTTGGCCCGTTTCGATACTAAATTTCCGGGTATCGATGTCGTCGACCAGACCATACCGCAGGGCTCATACCCCCAGTCCATTCTTGCCGCCGCGATGGCTGACCGCTTGCCGTGCGTGCTGACGGTCGACAGTCCGATGGTGCCGTCATTCGTTTGGGCGGGGCACATTCGCCCGCTGGAAGAGCTTGTGCCGGCAACCACCTTTGCCGAGATCGCGCCAGCAGCGCTCGGCCGGTATAACGGGCATATCTATGCCGTCGGCCAATTCGACGCAGCGCTTGCCCTGTTTACCCGCCGCTCCACGCTCGAATTGATCGGCGCGCGCATACCCACTGTCCAGGAACCATGGTCGGGTGAAGAGTTTAATGCTGTTCTTCGGAAGATCAAGGCAAGTGGCCGTTGGCAGGTTCCGCTCGATCTCGGGACACGGGAACCCAATCCGAATTGGTGGACGTACGCGTATAGCCCGATGCTTCAGAGTTTCGGTGGGGACCTGATCGATCGGCAGAATATGCGGAGTGCGGAAGGGACGTTGAACGGCCCGGCGGCCCGTCGATGGGCGAACTGGTTTCGCATGTTGTTTCGCGAGGATCTGGCGCGCCGGCAGGAGCCGGACGATCAGAGCCTGCTCCGCGGAAGGGCGGCGATCGCCTATACCGGCAACTGGCGTACGCCGGAACTCGAAGAAGCGTTCGGCAACGACCTTCTGGTTCTACCCCCGCCCGACTTCGGCCGGGGGCCGGTTATTGGGGGCGGCAGCTGGCAATGGGCGGTCAGCACGAGCTGCGGGCATCCCAGGGAAGCGGCGGCCTTCATTAAACACCTTGTCAGCACCAGCGAAATCGCGGCAATGGCTTCGGCCGCCGGCATGATCCCGTCGACCGAAGCGGCGGCAGAGCGCACGACCCGCTTTCGCCGCGGCGGTGACTGGCGGACCTTCCTCGACCTGTCGCGCGCCTATGCACGATCGCGGCCCGCTACCCCCGCATTCGCGACCCTGTCGACCACCTGGTACCGCACGGCACGGGACATCATGGACGGCGCCGACCCGCAGGATGCGCTTGACGACGCCGTCGACGAGATCGATCAGGCGATCGCGGACAATGGCGGGTTTGCCGTTGCCCAGCGAGCGCCGCGATGAGGCCGGCCTGGATGCGGCGAGGTGTGCTCGCCTTCCTGTTCGGAACGCCGGCGATGCTCGGCCTGATCGTCTTCCTGATCATCCCGTTCCTGATGGCCTTCGCGCTGACCCTCACCGATCAGAAGCTGCTGTCGCCACAAGCCACGCATGTTGTCGGCCTGACGAACTATGAGCGTCTTCTTGGCCTTGCCGTGATGCGCCAGGCGGGAATGTCCGATCCTGGCGGCGCCACCGCTTTCCCCCGTATCCGCGACGTTACTCGCCACTCCGTCCGCTTCGAAGGCTATAAGCCGCTCGCTCAGGCCACTGCAGGATCTTCGCGCTATGTCCTTCTCGCGCGCGACCCCATCTTCATTCGGTCGGTACTGAACACGGCGCTGTTCGCGTTGATGGTGGTTCCGGTGCAGGGCGGCCTGGCGCTGGCAATGGCTTTGCTGGTCAACGCCGGCCTGTCGGGCCAACGTGTGTTCCGAACAATCTATTTCTCGCCAGTCGTGATGTCGATGGTCGTGGTGGCAGTGATCTGGGCGTTCCTGTTCAATCGCGACATCGGGCTCCTCAACCAGTTCCTGCACTGGGCCTCGTTCGGACACATCGATCCTGTCGACTGGCTCGGCACTTCCGCCACGGCAATGCCGGCGATCGTCCTCATGTCCGCGTGGCAGGGAGCGGGACTGCAGATGCTGATCTTTCTCGCGGGACTCCAGGCGATCCCGAAAGAGCTCTACGACGCCGCGCGGATCGATGGCGCCACGGCTTGGCAACGGTTTGTCAATGTGACGCTACCCGGGCTGTCTCGCACCATCGCCTTCGTCGTCATCATCACGACGATTGCAGCCTTCGGTCTGTTTACCCAGGTGGATGTGATGACGCAGGGCGGACCCGCCAATGCGACCGGCACCGTGATGTTCTACGCGATCGAACGCGGGGTGAGGGGCCAGGACATCGCCTATGGCTCGACGATCACCGTGGTTTACTTCGTACTGATCGCGTCGCTCGCCCTCCTTCAGCAGCGCTTCTTCGCACGCCGGGCGGACAAACGATGACACATGCTCCCGACGCCACCTCCCGCGCCGCGCGTTTTGCGCTCTACGCGGTCACGCTACTGTTCGCGACCATCTTCCTGGCACCATTCCTCTTCATGGTCATGGCATCGCTCAAGCCCAACGAGCAAATCTTCGCGGATCTGACCTCGGTACGGGCCTTCCTGCCGGTGGGTTCGGTGTCACTGCAGAACTATCGGGATGTGATCGCGTCGTCCGGCGTCGGTGCCTATGCGCTCAATTCCGCGTTCGTCACGATCGTCACGGTATGCGCGGGGCTCGTGGTCAACAGTCTTGCCGCCTTCTCGCTGGCGCGGCTTGAATGGCGCGGCAAGGGGATCATTCTCGGTCTCATCGTCATCCTCCTGATCGTTCCGCTCGAGGCGATTGCCGTCCCGATGATGCTGATGGTCGCCTATCTGCCGACGATCGGCTTCGATGGCGGCATTTCCATCCAATGGTCGTGGCTCGATACCAGGCTCGTTCAGATCGTGCCGTTCGTGGCCAATGCCTTCTCGATTTTCTTCTTCTATCAAGCTTTCAGCGACATCCCTCGCGACTTCGACGAGGCAGCGTATGTGGATGGCGCAACGCCCTACCAGGTGTATCGCCACGTCATCGTTCCCCTCTCGGGAACCACCTTCGCGACGGTTGCCATCATCCAGGGCCTCGCCGCCTGGAACCAGTATCTCTGGCCGGTGATCGTCGTGCCCAGCGAAGAGGCCCGGCCGTTGATGGTCGGGCTGCAGCAATTCTTTCGATTCCAGACGGAGTGGGGCCAGGTGATGGCCTATGCGACGCTCGCGACACTTCCCGTCTTCACCGCATTCGTCTTCTTCCAACGCTGGTTCGTCCAGAGCGTCATGGGAAGCGGAGTAAAAGGATGATCGATGCCGTCTCAGGTTGAGCTCCGTGCCGTTAGGAAGGGTTTCGGCGAACGACAGATTATCAAGGGGGTCAGTCTCACCATCGCGCCGAGCGAGTTCCTTGTGCTTGTCGGCCCGTCGGGGTGCGGCAAATCGACCCTGCTGCGGATGATCGCTGGGCTCGAAACTGTCGATACCGGTGAGATCCTTTTCGATGGCGCCAGCGTCAACACATTGGCCCCCGCTGCGCGCAACGTGGGCATGGTGTTCCAGTCCTACGCTCTTTATCCGCACATGACCGTCGAGGAGAATGTCGGGTTCGCGCTCAAACTCGCGCGCGTCGACGCGGCGGAGCGGCAGCGTCGGGTGGATGAGGTCCTTGAGGTCCTGCAACTGTCCGCTTTACGCAAGTCGCGCCCGAGCGAGTTGTCCGGCGGCCAGCGCCAACGCGTTGCCATCGGCCGGTCGATCGTCCGCAAGCCAGCCGTCTTCCTGTTCGATGAGCCGCTTTCCAACCTCGACACGTCGCTTCGGGTCCAGATGCGGCTGGAGATAAGCCGGCTGCATCATCGGCTGCAGAACACGGTCGTCTATGTCACGCATGACCAGGTCGAGGCAATGACGCTTGCCGACCGCATCGTGGTGATGGAGGCGGGACAGGTGCAGCAGGTCGGCCCGCCGCTGGAGTTGTACGAGCGGCCTGCGAACAAGTTCGTCGCCGGCTTCCTTGGCACCCCGCGCATGGGGTTTCTCGCGTGCGAGATCCTGGGGGGCAGAGACGGTGGGCTTGCGGTGCGCACCACCGACGCTGGCGCCATCCTCATCCTCCCGGCGCGCGACGCTGAGCCTGGGCCGGCTACCATCGGCATACGGCCGGAAGACTGCACACTGTGCGCGCCCGACCAGGGTCATTTCGCGGGGGAGGTTCTCCAGGTGGAACGGCTTGGGAGTGACACATTCGCGTTCGTTGAGGGCAGGGCCGAAGAGCCGGTCGCGGTGCGTATTGATCCGGGCCGCGCCCTGCCAAGCACCGGGCAGGTCGGCGTCACCTTCGATCCCGCCCGCTGCCACCTGTTCGATGAACATGACGTCGCAATTCCCGTGACGCGCGCCTGATTGCCGGCGTCAGTAAACTCAATATCCAGGAACCTCGCATGAAGTTAATCGATCAAGGCTCCACGGAATATCGACCAGAGTATCACTTTACGCCGCGCAAGAACTGGATGAACGATCCCAACGGACTCGTTTTCTTCGATGGCGAATATCATCTGTTTTTCCAGTACAACCCGCATGGCAAGGATTGGGGGCATATGAGCTGGGGCCACGCGGTCAGCACGGACCTCGTTCATTGGGACGAGCTTCCGATCGCCATGCCCGAACGGGAATTCATGATCTTCTCAGGGTCGGTCGTTGTTGACTGGAGTAATACGAGCCGCCTCGGTGACGGCGTTTCGCCCCCGCTGGTCGCGCTCTACACCGCCTATCATCCTGGGCACGAGCGCCAGGCGCAGCACCTCGCCTACAGCCATGATCGCGGCCGGACCTGGACCGATTATCCGGGCAATCCGGTCATCGATCTCGATCTCGAGCATTTCAGGGATCCCAAGGTTTTCTGGCATGCTGCTAGCAACGCCTGGGTGATGGTCGTCGCGCTGGCGCGCGAGCACAAGATCGAGATCTACCGTTCGGCGGACCTCACATCATGGGATTTGGTTTCGGCATTCGGGCCGGCGGGCTCGACGAGTGGGCAATGGGAGTGCCCGGACCTGATCGAGGTGCCGATAGACGGTGGGGCCGGGACAGCCTGGGCGCTCAAGGTCGATGTCGACAGGGATTTCGTCTGCGGCGGATCCGGCGCACAGCTATTTGTCGGTACCTTCGACGGCTTCGTCTTCACGCCGGACCGGGAACATGGACATCAGATCGTCGACGTCGGCCCCGATTTCTATGCGGCGCAGAGCTGGTCGGATCTTCCCGAAGCTGCCGGGGGGCCGCTCTGGATCGGATGGATGAGCAATCATCTCACAGGCAAGGCTTATCCGACCCACCCATGGCGGGGTGCGATGACGGCGCCGCGGCAGCTTCGGTTCAAGACGGCTGAAGAGGGGCTTGTGCTGGCGCAGGAGCCGGCGTCGCTGTTCCAGGCGGCCGTGCCGGCCATCGAGGTCGAGGGCGTTCTTGCGGGCGGCGAGAGCCTTATGCTGGGCGACCTCGCAGAGCCCTTTCTGGGACAGGCGGTTCTCACGGTGCAAGCCGGATCGCATGGCACTTTGTTGTTCGCGGTCGATGCCGAGTCCGGCAGTGGCATCCGGATCGCGTTCGACCTCGATGCGCGCGAAATCCACCTGCGCCGGGGATCGCATCCCGATATGGAGCCGGAAGCGTTCGCGGCGAAGTCGAGCAATGTGCTGCCGGGTGACGAACCGCTCTCTATCCGGATCGTCAACGATCGCTCCTCGGTCGAAGTCTTCATCGGCGATGGTCGGCAGGTCCTGACCGCCTGCTATTTCGCCGTCGGCCAGTCGCGGACACAGATTGTTGCCGAGCCGGGTGCAAGGTTCATCTTGGGCAGCCACAATGTCCCAGCGTACGCGACGAAGCTTCACGCGCCCGTGATCCGATAATGGTGCAGGCTGCCAGCAAGCTGCTTCTGTTCGGAGCCACCGGCGACCTTGCCCAGCGCATGCTGATCCCGTCGCTCTTTTCCCTGCACGCAGAGGGCCTCCTCCGTGATGACATGGTCATCACGGCGACCTCGCAGGTGGAGATGGACGACACCCAGTACCGGGCACTTGCGGCCGAGGCGATAACCGCGGCGCTACCTGCTGAGCAGCGTGATCGCAGCGCGGTCGCAGCCTTCGCCGACCGGCTCAGCTATTGCGCGCTCGATGCGAACGATACGGCCGGCTTCGCCAAACTCGCCGAGACCATCGGTGACCTGTCCGGCGACCTCGCTATTTTTCTCTCGACCGCGCCTTGGCTGTTCAAACCGACGATTGCGGGGCTAAATGCTGCCGGGCTCGCCGGGATGCAGAGCCGGATCGGGCTCGAGAAGCCGCTCGGCAGCGATCTGTCGACCAGTCGCGAGATCAATGACTTGGTCGGCGATGTGTTTCCAGAGGAGCGCATCTTTCGCGTCGACCATTATCTTGGCAAGGAAACCGTCCAGAACATTCTCGCGCTGCGCTTCGGCAATGCGCTGTTCGAACCAATCTGGAATGCGCGCGGCATCGAACATGTCCAGATAACCGTCGCGGAAACGGTCGGCTTGGAGGGGCGTGCCGGCTACTATGACGCTGTCGGAGCGCTGAGAGATATGGTGCAGAACCATATCCTCCAACTGCTGAGCCTGGTCGCGATGGAATCTCCGGCAAGCTTCGACGCGGCGGCCATCCGCGACGAGAAGGTCAAGGTTCTGCGATCATTGCGGCGGATCGCACCATCCGATGTGCGCGGCCTGACAGTCACCGGTCAATATGGCAATGGCGCGATAGGCGGGACGTTCGTGCCGGGCTATGCGGACGAGCTTGCACGAGGTTCGGCGACGGAGACCTTCGTCGCGATCAAGGCGCATATCGACAATTGGCGCTGGAAGAATGTGCCCTTCTATCTGCGGACCGGCAAACGGCTTCCCGAGCGTCGATCGGAGATCGTCATTCGGTTCAGGCCGGTGGCACATTCGATCTTCGCCGAACGCGGTGGTTTCCTTCACCCAAACACGCTGGTGATTCGTCTCCAGCCCGATGAATATGTCCAGCTGCTCGTCATGACCAAGGAGCCGGGCCTCGACCGGCAGGGGGTGCGGCTCCGGGAGGTCCCGCTTAACCTAAGCCTCGACAGCGCGTTTGTCCGGAGCCGGCGCCGCATCGCCTATGAACGGCTGCTGCTCGATCTCGTCGACGGCGACCCGACTTTGTTCGTGCGCCGCGACGAGGTTGAATCTCAATGGGAGTGGATCGACGCGATCCGCGCGGGCTGGGTGCTTCATGACCTTCGCCCACGGCTCTATCCCGCGGGAGCCTGGGGCCCTTCCTCGGCAGTCGCCCTCACCGCGCGTGACGAACACGCGTGGCACGAATGAACTGATCCCGTGGCCGGCTAGAGATTGGCACGGCGTCCCGCGCGCATCGAAATTTCGAAAGGAGACCGTAGATGTCGTCAGTACATCGCGAGATCGCAAGCGTTACCGATCGCATCATCGCGAGCTCCAAGGATCGGCGGCAGGCCTATCTGGCGCTGATCGGTGCCGAACGATCATCAGGCAAGGATCGCCGGGACCTGGGATGCGCCAATCTGGCGCACGCCTATGCGGGAACGGCGGAGCAGCGCGACCAATTGCGGAGCGGCCGGTCGATGAACATCGGCATCGTCACCGCCTTCAACGACATGCTGTCGGCGCATGCGACCTATTACCGCTATCCCGAGCAGATGAAGGTGTGGGCGCGCGAAGCGGGCGCCACCGCTCAGGTGGCCGGCGGCGTGCCAGCGATGTGCGACGGCATCACCCAAGGGTATGAGGGCATGGAGTTGTCGCTGTTCAGCCGCGACACCATTGCCCTGTCAACCGCGGTCGCACTCAGCCATCGCACCTTCGAGGGCGTGGCCCTGCTGGGTATCTGTGACAAGATCGTGCCGGGGCTACTGATCGGCGCATTGCGCTTCGGGCATCTGCCCATGCTGTTCATTCCTGGCGGGCCGATGCGATCCGGGATCGCCAACAGGGAAAAGGCCCGCGTCCGCGAACTGTATGCCGAGGGCAAAGCCTCACGAGAGGCACTGCTCGACTCCGAGATTTCGGCCTATCATTCGCAGGGGACCTGCACTTTCTACGGCACGGCAAACTCGAACCAGATGATGATGGAGGCAATGGGGCTTCATGTTCCCGGGGCATCCTTCGCGCTCGCCAACACCCGGTTGAGGCAGGAACTGACCCGTGCCGCGGTGCACCGCATCGCCGAGATCGGCTGGAAAGGCAGCGATTATCGGCCGATCGGGCGGGTCGTCGACGAAAGGGCAATCGTCAACGCAGCGGTGGCCTTGCTCGCCACCGGCGGGTCGACGAACCATCTCATCCACCTCCCGGCGATTGCAAGGGCCGCGGGCATCCTCATCGACTGGGACGATTTCGACAGGCTATCGCGCGTCGTGCCCCTGCTTGCCCGTATCTACCCCAACGGTTCCGCCGATGTGAACGGCTTCGAGGAGGCTGGAGGTCCTACATTCGTGATGCGGGAATTGCTTCGTGGCGGCTTGCTGCACCCGGACACCCTCACCGCGGGCGGACCGCGCATGAACGATTATGCAAACCAGCCGGAACTGGAGGAGGGACGTCTCGTCTGGCGAAGCCACGCGACCACGTCCCGCGACCAGGGAATTCTCGCGACGCTCGAGAGGCCCTTCTCCTTGGAGGGCGGCTTTCGCATCCTGACCGGCAATCTCGGCCGTGCCTGCATCAAGGTCTCGGCGGTCGAACCCGACCGCTGGACGATCCAGGCGCCCTGCCGCGTCTTCAGCAACCAGCAACAGGTCCAGGATGCGTTCGCTTCAGGCGAACTCGACCGAGACGTGGTGGTTGTCGTTCGCTTCCAGGGGCCGCGCGCGAACGGCATGCCGGAGTTGCACAAGCTCACGCCGCCGCTCGGCGTGCTCCAGAACCGTGGCTACCGTGTCGCGCTGGTGACGGATGGCCGCATGTCTGGCGCAAGCGGCAAGATACCGGCCGCGATCCATGTCAGCCCGGAGGCGCTTGGCGGCGGCGCACTGGCCAGGCTGCGCGATGGCGATATGGTGCGCCTTTGCGCGCGCGAAGGCCTGCTGGAAGCGCTTGTGGATCCGGAGCTATGGAGCCGGCGCGAAACGGTGGACGAACCAGAACCGAGCCCCGGAACCGGGCGTGAACTGTTCGGTATCATGCGGTCGAGCGCAAGTCCGGCTGAATGCGGGGCGTCGTCGATTTTGGCCGGCGCCGGGCTATAGATCCGGCCGCTGGCGCAACACGGTCGCCCTCCGCATTCGCCATGCACCTGCGAACCGCGCGAACAGCGCAGCTTCGCTTGCCATGTCGACCCCGACAAAAGCGTCCGACGGCGTAGGTTTGAACAACAGGAACGGGCTTTCATGGCCCTGAGCATTCGGAGAGTTTGATGACGCGGTCCATACGACGCGCCACCCTGACGACCAAGGCGCTCCTTCTCGCCATGTTCACCCTGAGCGCGCCGGCCCCAGCGCAGGATGACGCCGCGCAACGTGCGGCGCTCGATTGGCAGTTCGAAGCGGGAAGCGCGCAACCCGAGATCCATACCCAGTTTCCCGAGCCGGATTTCGTGCCGGGCGTTACCGGTCGCGCGTGGCGAAGCGACGGCTTCTCAAGCTGGGTTTCGGGACCGCTTGCGCTGGACGGGGCCGGCGGGTTCACGGCGCAGACGTGGGTCGCGCTGGAAAGCTATCCCTCTGCCGAGGAGAAGCCCGTCGCGGAGATGGTCGCAGCATCCATTTTCCAGCAGGCGACCCGCGAGGCGGGGTTCGACCTCTTCATCGATGCTTTCGGACGATGGGGATTGCGCGTCTCCACCGAATCCGGCTCATTGAAGGCGGAGGCCCCGGAGCCGTTTCCGCTCAATCGGTGGGTCCATGTCGCCGCCGTCTACGATCCGGCGGCGGGGGAGGCGCGTCTTTACCTCAACGGCAACCTGGTTTCCGCTAGGAAGGGCAAGGCGGCACCGTTCAAGCCAGCGGACACGGCGTTCAAGATCGGGCGCGCTTGGCGGCCGGCGCCGCTCGGCGTCTTCAACATCAACGGCCTGAATGGGGCGTTCGACGATGTGCGCGTCGTGAACATGCCTCTCCCGGTCAGCATGATCGCGGCTGCGGCGGCCGTCCTGGCTCCACCAGCCTCGCGCTCGTTGATCGTGCCCGACTCCCGCTTTGCCGCCGATCTGCAACGACCCCGCTACCACGCCTTGCCGCCGGCGAACTGGACCAACGAGCCCCACGGATTGATCCGGCGCGGCTCGACCTGGCACATGTTCTATCAGCGCACGCCCAATGGCCCCTACAAGACCCTGATGACTTGGGGCCATATGAAGAGCAACGATCTGCTGCACTGGACCGATCTTCCGATCGCCCTCCGCCCCGAACTGCAGACGCGGGACTTCGGATTCGACATGAAGGGCATCTGGTCTGGAGACGTCGTGACGGGACCCGGCGGCTACGCCTTCGCTTTCTACACGAGCGTCAATCACAGTCCCCGCTTCTTCAATCCCGGCGTCTCGATGGCGATCAGCGACGATCCTAACCTGGTGCAGTGGAAGAAGGCGGGTCCGTTGGTCGACGCCGCCGGCGTGCAGGATTTTCGTGATCCCTATGTCTGGTTCGAAGGCGGCGAGGCCCGAATGATCGTCGGTGCGGCGCTTGGTGGCGCCGGCGGGCTGACCTATTATCGCTGCAACAATCTCGCGAGCCGCAGCTGCTGGAAGCGACAGGCGCCGATCGCGCCATTCCGCAAGATGGATGTCGCATCGGAAATCTGGGAGATGCCGGTCTTCGAGAAGATCGGCGACGGGAAATATATCCTCGTCGCCAACCCGATAGGCGGCAAGATCACAAAATATGGCGATCCCGCGACACGGGGCGTTTACTGGATCGGACGCTGGGACGGCGCCATGTTCACGCCCGACAATCTGACGCCGAAAAATCTCGACGTGCTGCCGGGGCACCTCAGCCCAACCGTCGATCGCGATGCAGCGGACCGACTGATCGGTATCGGCATCGTCGACGAGCGGCGGACGCCGGAGGCGCAGCGAAAGGCGGGCTGGGCACACAGCTTCAGTCTTCCGCGCGTCTGGCGGCTCCTCCCGGATGGTGAGACGCTCGGCCAGTCTCCATTGCCCGCGCTGGAGGCGCTGCGCGACGAGGCGGGCGGCATCGACTTGCAGATCGACGGGGCCGGCGACCGACCGGCGGGCGACCTCGGGCGGATGGTCGAGATCAGGGCTGAGTTCGTCGCGCCACCGGAGTCCGGGCGTTACGGTGTCACGCTCGCGACCTCTCCCGATGGGCGGGAGACAACGCAATTATTCTATGATCCGGAGGATCGACAGTTTGTCCTGGACACGCACCGCTCCACATTGAGCGGTGACGGGGAAGGGCCGCAGATCCTGCGCGGTGCCTATGACGAAAAGGCCTTCGGCAAGCCGAGCGACTTTCGCGTCTATGTCGATCACTCCGTGGTGGAGGTCTTCGTCAACAACGCGGCGGCCTTTTCCTTCCGGATCTATCCGACACTCGCGGAAAGTACGCTGTTCGGTGCCATATCGGATAGGCCGGCGAGCGTGCGCGTTCGGGCATGGCGGTTGAAGCCCGCGCCTGTTACATTGGATCAGGCCGAACCGCGCTGAATGAGCGGGCAGGGCATCCTCTCCACGGTCGGCTTTCCGTCATCGCCGGCGAGGACGGCGAACAGGCGGTCAGCTGCACGGATCCCGATGTCGTAATAGGGCAGGGCGACCGTGGTCAGCGGGGGGATCACCTGCTCGGAGATCATCCGGAAATCGTCGAAGCCGATTACGGCAAGATCCGCCGGGACGCGCAGGCCCAGGCTGCCGGCGGCGAACAGGCATTGCATCGCGATCTCGTCATTTCCCGCAAGGATGATCGTCGGCCGTTCTTGCTCGTCCGCCGCCAGGATCTCCCGTGCAGCGTCGAACGCACACATGACTTCTGCGCCGATCGGGCCCCGGATGCCCGGCTGGACCCAGTCGTCACGTTCCGTCAAGCCCGCTTCGGACATGGCCCGGGTGAAGCCAGCGCGGCGAAGCCTTGCCGCAAGGATCAGTGGGTTGAGGGTGACGGACGCGATCCGCCGATGCCCTTTTTCGATGGCGTGCCGGGCCGCCGCATACCCACCGTTCTCGTCGTCCGGGACCACGGCGGGGACACCACCGTCCGGCGCGAAGCAATTGACCAGCACCGCAGGGATGTTGTGCGCCGCTGGGTCGAAGTCGATCTCGTGATGGTACATTGTGGCGAACAGCACGCCGTCGATGCGATGTTCCTGAAACGTCCGCCATACCTTCGCTTCCTCGTAGGACGCGCCCGACGTGTTTGCGATCAGCAGGCTCTGGTTCGCCTCGGATACGCGGTCCTGGACGCCGCGGATGATCTCTACTGAGTTCGGCGTGGTCGACACGACGTCGGTGATCAGCCCGATCACGCCCGACCGGTTCGTCCGAACCATGCGCGCCGCCAGGTTGGGGATGTAGTTGAGGCGGGTGATGGCATCCTCCACCCGCGCCCGCGTCTTGCTGCTGATGTTCGGCTCGCCGTTAACGACGCGTGATACGGTCCTGTCCGAAACGCCTGCAAGTGCTGCAACATCCTTGATCGTCTGCAAACTGCCACTCCGTTCGACCTATTCCCCGACAGTGTAGCGCATAATCCGCAACACGGGCATTATATTGTCGACGTCGACATTTTGGAATTGACGACGTCGACAATCGCATGCTCTATCGGCCCGCACTCGACTCAGATCGACGCTCACATCACAGGAATGGGGGAGGAATATGATGAATCCGCATCAGCGACGGACTGTCTTCGCTTTGGCCGCGACCGCGTCCATCGTCGCGCTGGCGGCTGCGGCACCGGCACTCGGTCAGACCCCGCAATCAAAACCTGCGGGCGGCAGGGGGGGCGCCGCGAAGGATGCTGCCGCGGCTGGGGCCGCCGAGAGGAACCTTGAACAGGATATCATCGTCACCGGCGTCGTTCGCAAGACGCGCAAGCTCGACACCACCTTTACGATCGACACGCTCGACGAGGAGGATATCAAGCGGCTGGCGCCAATCAGCACCGCTGATCTTCTGAACAATATCCCCGGCTTCTTCGCAGAAGGCAGCACCGCCGGCGAGCGCAGTAATAATGTGACCGTTCGCGGTCTGCCCAGCAGCGGCTATCGCTACGCCCCGCAATTGATCGACGGTCTCCCCGTCTACCAGGATTCGGACGTTCCGTTCGCCAACAACGACGTCTTTTTCTCCAACGACCTGATGACCGATCGCGTCGAGGTGGTGAAGGGCGGCCCGGGTGGCATCCTCTACTCGAACGGTCTCGGCGCGATCGTCAACTATGTGACAAAGACCGGTGGCGATCGCCTCGAAGGCGGATACAAGCTGGAGCTCGCGACCTACGACTTCATCCGCAATGATTTCTACCTCGCCGGCCCGATCACCGAAAACCTGCATTTCGCAATCGGTGGCTTCTATCGGACGTCGGGCGGTTTGCGCGACACCGGCTATACCGCCGACAAGGGCGGCCAGATCCGCGGCAACCTCACCTACAACAGCAGCGACGGCACGACGAACTTCGGACTGTATCTGTCGCACCTCAACGACCGCACCGCGGTTTACAACAATCTGCCCATTGAGGTGCCGGGCTTTACGACACCGGGCACGGCTGAAAATCCGATTAGGATTGACAACAGCACGGTCAGGCCGATTGGAATTGACTTCGGGGACGGGACGCTGCTGTCCCCGTCGACACGCTATGTGACGCAGATCGATGATTCCGGTCGGGTCAGGACGGCGGATCTCGCCGATGGCATCCACCCCGTGTTTACGACGATCACCGCCAAATTCGCGAAGGAGCTGGATTCCGGCTGGCGCTTCGAATTCGATGCGAACTACACGTCCGGTACCGCCGGGTTCAATGCTCTGTTTGCAGGCAATGATGCTGCGACCGCCGCGTCCTTTCTTGCCAACCGCTGGGCCGGAGACGTTCTCCAGCCCGCATTCGACGCGAATTTCCAGGCGGCGGAAGGCACCCCGAACAACGCTCCGTTCTACAACCGCAACATCCTCGCCACCTACTTCAACGCGCTAAGCCCGGCGGCCTTCGACCAGATGTATCGCACCCCCCTGCTCGAATCCGGCTTCAGCAATTTCGAACAGCTGCGGGCGCAATATGGCGCCAACCAGACGATCGGCGGCCCCGGCGGCTATATCGGCGCCTTTAACACGCGGAACGGAGAGGCGATTCCGGCGGGGAGCAATCTCAGCTTCCAGATCCCCTGGATCGTGCGGTCCAAACTGTCGAGCGCGGCGCAGAACCTGAAGGTGCAAAAGGAGTTCGAACTCCTCGGTCGGCACAATCTTACGTTTGGCGCCTATCACAGCACCAACGATGATAACTATGACTTCCGCCAAAGCCTCACGATCACGACGCTGGCAAGTCCGAGTGAGCTTGTCGACCTTTTCATCATCGATGCCAAGGGCAACAAGGTGGGCCCCTCGCTATCGCTGAATGGGAGCTATTTGCCTGGCTTTGCCGGAAACGCGGCGAGCGGGGATGCCGAGAATTTCGCGCTCTTTATCCAGGACCATTGGGAGGCGCTGGACGGCCGCCTGCGTATCGACGCGGGCTTCCGCTGGGAAACGGAGAAGCTGAGCGTACGCTTCCAGAACAGGTCCTGCTGCACCGTCTTTCTGCCCGGCAACGCCGAGACCGGGAATCGCGCCTACACCCAAGTCCAGACTCTCGGTGCGCCGCAGTTTCTCAATGAGCGCTACAATGGCCATGGCTGGTCGGTAGGCGCGAACTACGGGATCACCGACACGCTGGCCGTCTATGCGCTCGCGTCACAATCGTTCAGGCTGCCGAGCTTCAACGATGGCGTGGCATTCGCACAGTCGGCACCGCTTGGCGATCCAGTTGAGCATATTGACCAGTATGAAGGCGGCGTGCGCTTCCGTGGACGCGTCTTTGACGCGTCTGCGACTGGCTTCTACAACAAGTTCACGCCCCGGACCCTGATCAACCAGTACCAGGACATCAACGCGCCGGTCTGCACCGCTGGAGGAACGACGGCGACGCCGGCGACGATCACCTCTTGCCCACTCATCTTCGAACCCTATTCCTTCGGCACGACGAACTACGGCGCTGAGCTGGAGTTCGTGGTTCGGCCGCCCTTCTTGCCGGGCTTCGATCTCAAGGCCAATATTGTGCTGCAGAATCCGAAGGTGAATGGATCGAGCTACACTATCGTCAACCAGGTCGGGAACAGCTATGCATTTGGCACGGTCAGCCAGGACGGGCGCCGGGAGGGGCGTCAGGCGACCACTACGCTGAACATCCAGCCGCGGTGGGACCTTAAGCCTGTGAGCGGGCTTCCGGTCAAATTATACGGCCAGTACGAGTATCGGTCCGCGCGCTATTCGAACTCGCAGGACCTGAATGTCACGCTCTATCCTTCGTATTACATCATCAACGTCGGGGCGCTGATCGATCTCACGGACCATCTCTCGATACAGTTCCACATCGCTAATTTGACAAATCAGCTTTCCTTTACCGAAGGCGATCCGCTGTTCTTCGATCTCAAAGCTCCGAACGGCAACGGCAATCGTGGTGTCGCGCGCCCACTGTTCGGCCGCACGGGCCGGTTCATGCTAAATTATCGATTTTAGATCACTGGGAGGAGATGGTGCTATTTGAAAAGAGCATCATCACCACCGATGCGGCCCAGCAAGCGGCTGCACTGGCGGCCTTGACAAGAATGGCCAGCATTTTCTCGAGACAGGCGACTGGAGCGCTGGCGCCCTCGAACACGCGCATGCTTAGGAGGGGCTGCGACCGGAACTCATTTTAACCGACATTCACAACCCCTCAGTCTTCTGTCGCTTCGAGAAAAAGACGGCTTGTCGGGCACGTCCATCTCTACGTAGATCCGCTTTGGCGCGCAGATGGCCAGTTTGGCGACGGGTTAGCGCGCGAGGGCCTGCCCCAGACTTCTGCGAAGCCCGGAACTTCCGGCATCTGGTCAACGACGCCATAGCCGAGGACCACGCGGCGCGCCGTAAAGCTTTCGGCGTTGCCCGTGAGGACGGAAAAGGAGTCGACGGCGCCGGAGAGGCTCTCGCCGGGCATTGACGAACCTGATCTTGGGATAGCGCGTGAGCCAATTGCGCGCTTCGGCCATAACGTCCTGAGGCGGCCTGTGGTCGCGGCCAAGCACGCCATGCAAATGGCGGCGAAGCGGTTGCGTTGCAGGCCGGTATCGAAAGCCGCGACCTTGCGGCGGGCGCGGCCGAGCTACGGCGCGGGGGCGAGACCGGCGAATCCGCCGCCGGCGATGCTAACGTCATCCATGATATGGACTCCGATTTGCGGATGCAGATTTTTGCAGCGCTGGCGGCCACTGCTCCCTAGCCATTCTTCCTTCGACCTTCAGGTGGATGGCGACCAGCCGCCGCCGAGCGCGCGGAAGGAGGCGATGGCGCCGCGAGCGGCCGCCGCGCGCGCCTGTACCGCACCGTCGCGGGTTTCCAGGAGCCGGCGATCCGCATCGAGCACTTCGACCAGGCTGACCGCGCCGCCCTTGTAAGCGGCCAGCGACGCCTGCTGGGCACGGGCAAGGGATATCTCGCCCTGTCCCAACGCCGCGGCGCGCGCCTCCTGCTCGACCAGCGTGGAGAAGGCGTCCTCGACATCCTGCGAGGCCCGGAGCACGGCTTGGCGATAAGCCGCCAGCGCTTCAGCATTGCGCCCCTTGGCGGCCTTGATCTCGGCATCGACGCGGCCAAAATCAAACAGTCGCCAGCGAAGACCGAGAAATCCGCTCGCTTGCGTGGCCTTGCCCGTAAGAAGGCCGCCCGCTGCCGTTGTGGCCGAGCCGAGAAGCCCGCTGAGCGAGAATTTTGGATAATATTCGGACACCGCCGCCCCGATCCGGGCATTGGAAGCCGCGAGGGTGCGCTCCGCCGCGATGATGTCGGGCCGGCGTCGCAGGAGCGATGCAGGCCCGCCCGCCATCGATACCGCGGGGGCAAGCGGTATCGGCGAGGATACTGCGAGTTCCGATCGGGTTGCGCCCGGCTGAACGCCCAGCAGCACATCGAGCGCGTTCATCGCGATATCGCATTCATTTTGCAGTGCAGGGACGATCGCTCGAACCTGCGCGAGTGCTCCTTCGGCCTGACGCAATTGCAACTCCGCCGCCACGCCCTTTTCATACTGAAGCGCCGTCAGATCGACCAGTCTTTGCTGGGTTTCCATCTGGGCGCGCGCAATAGCGACGCGCGCCTGAAGGGCCCGGATCAGCACATAGGTGTCGGCGGTCTGTGCCGCGACAGCAAGCCGTGCGGCGACCGCACCTGCGGCCGAGGCCTGCCACTCCGCCCTTGCCGCATCGCGGGCGGCATCACGTCCTCCAAACAGGTCGACTTCCCAGCTTGCGCCGAGATCGATCTGATAGAGTTCGGTTGAGCGCTCAAACTGCGGAAAGGCGCTGCCGATGCGCCCGATCGGGGTTTCGAGTGACTGATATGCCTCACCTGCTTGCCCGGTGATCTGACCCGATGGCAGCAGCGACGCATCGGCGCCCTTGAGGGCGGCGCGCGCCTGGGATACCCGCGCTACCGCCTGCTGCAGATCGAGATTCTCGGCAAGCGCCCGTTCGACGAGGCTGGTGAGCAGCGGGTCATCGAACGAGCGCCACCAATCGACGAGATCTGCGATCCGTCCGTTGGCGGAGCGTGCCTCAACGGAGGAACCGGCCAGGAAAGTCTCGGGTGCGGCTGAGACCGGATTCACATAGCGCGGCCCGACCGCGCAACCGCTCGGCAGGATAGAAAGAAGCATCAACGACGTCGCGGTTTGGAAGCGCATGGCGGTTCGACTCGATTAACGATCACGGTGACCAATGATCTATATGGTCACAGTTTGTCAATCAATCGCGGCAACGCTATATCTCCCATATGAACAACAAGACTCCTCTCGCCGCGTCTTTGCGCGGTCCAGCCGAGCACGCGGTCCGGGACCAGATTGTCGAGGCGGCCAACGAGTGTTTCAAGCGCTATGGCTATGGCAAGACGACGGTGGCCGACCTTGCGCGTGAGATAGGCTTCTCCAAGGCGTACATCTACCGGTTCTTCGAATCGAAGCAGGCGATCGGCGAGGCGATCTGCACAACCTACCTCGAACGCATAGCCACGGAGACGCGAGCGGCGATCGATGAAGGCGGCAGCGCCAGCGAGAGATTGCGCCGGATGTTCAGGAGCCTGACCACGCTGAGCGTCGAACTGTTTTTTGAAGATCGCAAGATCTACGACATCACCAAATACTCGGCCACCGAGCAATGGAGCTCCTCCAACCGGTACAAGGAAACGCTCAGGACGATGCTTGAGGAGATCGTCAGGAGCGGACGCGAAGCCGGCGAGTTCGAGCGCAAGACCCCGCTCGACGAGACTTGCCGCGCAATCTTCTATGCGATGGCTCCTTTCATCCATCCGCTCCATCTCGAGCAAAATCTCGACCTACTGCCTGACGCCCAGACCGAGGTCACTGGCCTTATCCTCCGCAGCCTGGCGCCATGAGGCTAAAAGCCGGAAGCCCGCTTACGATTGTGACCTGTTGACTAATTGGTCACAAGGAAACATGTGATCCTCCGAATTTGCTGGAGGTTCCCCTGTGTCGAGTCGGCCTTTCACTATCGGGCGCGCCGCCCTCGCTTTGCCGCTCTTCCTGACGGCGTGTGAGCAGACTGAAGCTGACCCGCGCACGAAGCCGCCGCTGGTGCGGGTGTTGACGCCGTTGACGGAGAGCACGGCGAACCGTGAATTCACCGGGATCGTCGCCGCGCGGGTGCAAAGTGATCTCGGCTTCCGGGTCGGCGGCAAGGTCATCGAACGTCTGGTGAATGCCGGTGACTTCGTCCGCCGTGGACAGCCTCTCATGCGCATCGACCAGACCGATCTTGCGCTGGCGATGCGCGCCACGCTCGGCACGGTCGAGGCGGCGAGGGCGCGGGCTGAGCAGACGGCGGCCGATGAGCGCCGCTTGCGGGATCTGGTTGGGGCTGGTGCCGTGTCGGCCTCGTCCTACGATCAGGCCAAGGCGGCCGCTGACGCGGCCCGTGCGCAGCTTTTGGCGGCTGAAGCGCAGGCGCGCGTCTCACGCAACGAAGCCGGCTACAGTGTCTTGGTCGCGGATGCCGACGGGACCGTTGTCGAGACCTTGGCCGAGCCGGGCCAGGTCGTGGGCGCGGGGCAGACCGTCGTGCGGGTCGCGCGCTCTGGGCCACGCGAGGCGCTGGTGCAGCTGCCCGAAGATCTGCGACCCGCGGTCGGCTCTGCCGCGCGAGCGCGCACCTATGGTGGAACGCAGAGCAGCGCCACGCTTCGCCAGCTTTCGGATGCCGCCAATACCATGACGCGGACTTTCGAGGCGCGCTATGTCCTGGCCGGCGAGGCTGCCCGTGCGCCGTTGGGGTCAACGGTTACCGTCACGCTGGCGTTGCCGGGGGACGCCGGTGCGACCCAGGTGCCGCTCGGCTCGATCCGCGATGCGGGCAAGGGGCCCGGCGTCTGGATCGTCAGCAAGGACGGGCCGCCCAAGGTGACATGGCGCCCGGTGCGCATTGTTGCGCTTGGCGAGGAAACCGCGACGATCAGCGCGGGTTTGACAGCCGGCGATCGCTTCGTGGCGATGGGCGCGCATATGCTGCATGACGGCCAGGCCGTGCGGGTGGCCGCCCGATGAGCGGCACGCCGGAAAGCTCGGGAGGGTCAAGCTGGTTCAACCTGTCGGCGCTCGCGGTTCGCGAGCGGTCGGTAACCTTGTTCTTCCTTATCATGATCATCCTTGCGGGAATTTTTGCGTTTCTCAGTCTTGGTCGAGCCGAAGATCCCAGCTTCACCATCAAGAATCTGACCGTGGTCACGGCGTGGCCGGGCGCGACAGCGCAGGAAATGCAGGATCAGGTCGCCGAGCCGCTGGAAAAGCGACTGCAGGAGTTGCGCTGGTATGACCGCAGCGAAACCTTCACCCGGCCAGGGCTTGCCTTCACGACGTTGACCTTGCGCGACAAGACGCCGCCCAGGGATGTGCCCGAGCAATTCTACCAGGCGCGTAAAAAGCTTTCGGACGAGGCATCAAAGTTGCCACGCGGCGTCGTCGGTCCATTCGTCGACGACGAATATGGCGACGTCGCCTTCGCCCTTTACGCGCTCAAGGCCCAAGGCGAACCACAGCGTAATCTCGCACGGGAAGCCGAAAGCCTGCGTCAGCGGTTGCTCCATATACCCGGCGTCAACAAGATCAAGATCCTGGGCGAGCGGCCCGAGCGCATCTATATCGAATTTGCCGAAGAGCGCCTTGCCACGCTCGGCATCGCACCACGCGCGATCTTTGACGCGCTCGCCAGGCAGAACCTCATCACGCCCGCCGGTTCGATCGAGACCAAGGGACAGCAGGTCGTCGTTCGCCTCGATGGCGCGTTCGACGACCTGTCGAGAATCCGTAACCTGCCCATCGTGGCGAACGGCAATACGTTGCGTCTATCGGAGATCGCCACGGTCGCGCGGGGATATGAGGATCCCGCGTCTTTCCTGATCCGCAGCGAGGGTGAACCGGCGCTGCTGCTCAGCGTCGTCATGCGCGAGGGTTGGAACGGTCTTGATCTCGGCAAGGCGCTGAACGCTGAAATCGACAAAGTGCGTGAGGACCTGCCGTTGGGCATGACGCTGAGCAGCGTCACCGATCAGTCGGTGAACATCCGTGATGCCGTCGACCAGTTCATGAAGACCTTCCTCGAAGCCTTGGCGATCGTCATGGTCGTGAGCCTCCTCAGCCTGGGCTGGCGGGTGGGCATTGTGGTCGCCGCCGCGGTGCCGCTGACCCTGGCCGTCACCCTCGTCATCATGTGGGCGACCGACCGGGTGCTCGATCGCATCACGCTTGGTGCGCTCATTCTCGCGCTCGGCCTGTTGGTCGATGATGCCATCATCGCGATCGAGATGATGGTGGTGAAGATGGAGGAAGGATACGATCGCATCCGCGCTTCGGCCTATGCCTGGAGCCATACCGCCGCCCCGATGCTTGCCGGCACGCTGGTCACGGTGATCGGCCTCATGCCGGTCGGCTTCGCGCAATCGAGCGCCGGCGAATATGCCGGTAACATCTTCTGGGTTGTCGGGTTTGCGCTGATCGCATCCTGGTTCGTCGCGGTGATCTTCACGCCGTACATGGGCGTGAAACTTCTGCCCGCTATCAAGCCCGTGGAGGGCGGTCATGCCGCAATCTATCAGACACCGCGCTATCAGAAGGTCCGCGGCGTCATCGCCTGGGCGGTGCGCCGCAAGAAGCTGGTCGCGCTGACGACGCTGGGCGCGTTCCTGATCGCCGGTGTCGGCATGGGGCCGGTGAAGAAGCAGTTCTTCCCGACCTCCGATCGGCCCGAACTGCTGGTCGAAGTGCAGATGCCGAAGGGGACGGCCATCGGTCGCACGAGCGAAGCCGCCCGCGAGGTGGAGAGCTGGCTGCGCAAGCAGCCGGAGTCGGCCATCGTCACGACCTATGTCGGCCAGGGCGCACCCCGCTTCTATATGTCGCTTGCGCCGGAACTACCTGACCCATCCTTCGCAAAGATCATTGTCCGCACGGACAAGGAGGAAGACCGCGATGCCCTGAAGCTGCGCCTCCGTCAGGCTGCTGCTGACGGGCTTGCGCCCGCCGCGCGGGTTCGCGCTACCCAACTGGTGTTCGGGCCGCCGTCGCCCTTCCCAGTTGCGTTCCGTGTCAATGGACCGGACGTCGATACCGTCCGTGGCATCGCCGCACGCGTCCAGAAGGTGATGCAGGACGATCCGATGATGCGGACGGTCAACAGCGATTGGGGCGAACGCGCGCCCGCGTTACGGTTCGTTCTGGATCAGGATCGGTTGCGCGCCCTCGGCCTCACTTCCAGCGATGTCGCTGAGCAGTTGCAGTTCCTGTTGACCGGCGCAACCGTCAGCGAGGCGCGCGAAGATATCCGCACGGTTGATGTTGTCGCCCGGTCAGGCGGAACCGACAGGCTCGATCCCGTCCGTATCGGGGACTATATGCTGACCGGCGCAAATGGTGAGCGCGTGCCGGTTAGCCAAGTCGGCAAGCTCGAAGTGCGGATGGAAGACCCCATTCTGCAACGCCGTGACCGCGTCCCGACGATCACTGTTCGCGGCGACATCGCTGACGGGCTTCAACCGCCCGACGTCTCGACTGCGATGCTCGAGAAGCTGCAGCCGATTAGCAAGGGTCTGCCGAGCGGATACCATATCGACATGGCCGGCTCGATTGAGGAGGCGGGGAAGGCGAACGAAGCGCTTGCACCGATCTTCCCGATCATGATCGTGCTCATGATGATCGTCATCATTCTGCAGGTGCGGAGCCTGTCGGCCATGGTGATCGTGCTGCTGACGGCTCCGCTTGGGCTGATCGGCGTGGTTCCGACGCTGCTGGTGACGGGACAGCCGTTCGGATTCAACGCCATCCTTGGCCTGATCGCGTTGGCGGGCATCCTAATGCGCAATACGCTGATCCTGATTGGCCAGATCCACGACAATGAGATGGCAGGACTAGACCCCTACTCGGCCGTCGTCGAGGCGACCGTCCAACGCTCGCGACCGGTGATCCTGACCGCCTTGGCAGCGGTGCTGGCCTTCGTCCCGCTCGTCAGTTCGGTGTTCTGGGGATCGATGGCGATCACGCTGATCGGCGGAACGATGGTGGGCACCGTCCTCACGCTCGTGTTCCTGCCGGCACTCTATGCCCTTTGGCATCGGATACATCCACCCACGAGCGAGCAGGGCAATAGCTCATCCCGCCCCAATTCCGGATTGGCTGCGACATGAAGCACGCTGCGCCAGTCTGTGACGCGATCGCTCAGGTCGATGAGATCGTCACAGCCAGATAGGGTATGTCCGTAAACCGAATTCGAATAAACGGCCCGGCGCAATTTGCTCTCTTGAATATCCAATGCCGGCGGCAATCGCGGCACGTGCCTTTGGGTGCGATTTCGGGCCGGCGGCGTGAACTGAGCTGCTGCGCATGGATTGGGAAGGCCGGCGGTCGTTTCGCACGACATGGTGGTACCGAGTCGGATTTTCGCGGAAGGGGGCGGCCGGTGCGGCGGCGGGTCGCTACTGTCTCGGGGGGGGGGCGGCGGCACCTGCGCTGAAGAGGAAAGAGGGCCTTTGGCGGGTGTCGCGTCGGGATTGGCCGAGGCAATGAACGTCGAAGGACTGTGAATATACGAAGAGATGCATATACGAATCGAACTGCCACTCGCTGCCACGATGATGGCCGCTCAGGGGCAGCGTCCAGCCCCTGGCCTCATCGGCCATTCGCGTCGCGGGCCGCATGCATTCAGCAGTTGGGCATCTTACACCCGAGCAAGCCGCGCAGCGAATGACCGGCTAACTCAGCGGGTCCGTCGAAACGGAGGGGAAGGTCACCGCGCGCTCATAAATCATCATTTTGGTCTTCACGATATCGAGAGTGCGTACGAGTTGATCCGGTATCAGCGGAGGCGGCGTCCTCAAGATCGCGACTCGGCCGCCAGATCTGAGACCGCACGATGCGTCGTAATGGTCCTTAGCAGAATCCGCTCTGGCCCGCCAAAAAGGAAGGTATTTCGCGGGGAAATCGCAGCTCCGGTGTTGGTCCGGTGTAAACCGAAAAACGAGCCGCTTTGTTCACTTCTCGTTCCGGACTTCGAAAGCAGAGAATCGCGGTTTTCTGCGGCTTACAGGATTATCAGTTGTCCTCCGAAGGCAGAGGCCAGGGGTTCGAATCCCTTCGGGTGCGCCAATTTTTTTCAATGACTTGGCCTCGCGCCCCGGGTTGCCGTACGGAAAGAGTACGGAAAACACCCTCGGATGTTCTTAGCCGACACCGCGAATTTTCTCGGGTGCACGGTTGGCGGGCAGGGGACGCCGCGTGATTTGCTTGATGCAGCGAATCGCCGACTCGCGATCGGTCGGGAGATTCGCGCTCGTTTGCGAGTGTTCTCGCCCGACACGATCAGCACTGCAAAATGTTTGCGGCCGCTGTATCCGTTTGCATGGCATCGGTGTGTTTTCAGGCTGAGAGTTCGCTCGGGCCCGGGGCTATCGATGCCAGTTTTGCGCGGGACCACGATTTTCGACGAGAGTCGGATGCCTCTAATCCAGGCGGCGTGGAGAGATTAGCGATGCTTGGCGAACAGGTCTCGTTGGGCTTGATTGACCGATCCGCTGTTCAAGTCGACCTTCCGTTTTGACGGCGGGATGTGGTCCTCGCCCTTGCTCATTGTCGTAGAACAGTGTGCGGTGGATGCCGAGCGCGGCGCGCTTCAGGATTGGGCGGCCCCAGATCGGCGCCAACATAGCGCCTGCAACATCTTCCCCAAGCCGGCCGATCAGGTCTTCGATCAATTCGATGTCGCGCCCATCCGGAAAGACGGCAGCAAACTCCTCGTCTGTCGCCTGAAACACGCTGAAAGTGGCGTTCGCAGCACCGGCGATGATCTGGATGTTCTTCATGACGGAATTGAGCCATCAGGAGGGATCATCGCAATAGAACCCCGTTGAAGTGCGAGGAAAGGCTCGATTCAAGACCGCCGATCGATGCTGCGTTACAGTCCGACAGCAGCTTCCAGATTGGCGATGTACTTCTCGATATTGCCGCGCGAAAGACCGCGCAGTTCGTCGTCCCGCGCCGGGTCCAGCGGGAAGAAGTGTGTGCGGATGATGAAGATGCAGGCATCCGGCCCTGCGGGGGTCACCTTGATCCGTCCGCCATAGTCGGCCCAGGGGAGGGGGCCATAATCGACCATGTCATAGGCGATCACCCGCTCGGCTTCGTCGTGTTCGATCAGCCGCTCGACCACGGCCCCGCCGCCGATCGCGGGGTCGAGATGGTAGGTGCGGAGCGCGCCGATCCCGCGCCCGCTCGCCTCGACCCGGGCGACGTAGCCGCGCGTCAGCGTGTCCCCGGCGAAATCCCCGGTGAACTGCCACACCCTCTGGGCAGGCGCCGCGATCCGGCGCGCGATTTCGACCGTCAGCATCGCCTTCTCCTTCAGCGGATAAAATCGGCGCCCGGATGGGCGCGCGGAAAGGTCTTGAGATAATCCACGAAGCGGCCCAGCGCCTTGTCGCTGCGCGTGAACATGCCCCTCGTGAAGCGGATCGTGTTGAGGATCTCGACGTCCTGATCGACCACAGCGATCTCCAGCGCCTGCGCGAAATCGAGCGTTTCCTGGACGCGACGATCGTCTTCCGGGGTGCCGTCGGACTTTTGCGTCGCGATCACGAAATAGCTGCGCAGGGTGCCGGGCCGGTGGATGCCGCAGGGGTAGAGGAAGGCGAACCAGCGCCCGTTTACGCTGCCCATCTGGTAGAAGATGTTGGTGCCGTGGATGCCGACCTTGTACTCGATCTCCGCTCCCGTTTCGCGGAACCGGCCCTTTAGATCATATTCATAGCCATATTGGTGCCAGCGGATATCATTGGTTGCATCGCCGGCGATGTCGATGCCGTGGACGATGTTGATATGATTGAAGTCGGTGGTGTTGCACATGAACACCCAGGGATCGGCCAGCAGGTCGAGATGCGGGATGTCGCTGTGGAAGGCCAGTTCCTCGTCCGGGAAGCCCAGATCTGGCAGGTCGTACAGCGCCTCCTCTCCATTGAACGCCCAGATCAGGCCGAACCGCTCCTGCACGGGATAGCGGAACACCCGCATTCCATCGACGACGCGGTCGTCGGTGGCAGTGCGGGCGCATCTGCCGCGCATGTCGAATTCCCAGTGATGGAAGGCGCAGACCAGCCGGTCGCCCGCCACTTTGCCGATGGAAAGATCCGCGCCGTTGTGCGGGCAATAGGCGCTGACGACGTTGGCGACGCCATCCTCGCTGCGATAGACGGCGACGCGCCCGTCCAGGAAGTTGCGTCCCAGCACCGCGCCCGGCGCCACCTCACCGGAGCGGCACAACGGATACCAGTTCTGCGAGAAGCGGTCATCCTGCCCCTCATAGGTGACGCCCCGGCCATGGCGGCGGCGATCGATCAGTTCGATGGCTGCGCGCGGACCATGGAACATGTCCTCGAGATCGCGGATCTGTGTCGACATCACGATATTCCTCAGAAATTGAAGCTGGCGACGACACCGTAGCGGCGCGGCTGGCCGGGGTAGCGGATGTCGGTTGCACCGGCGGAGAACTCCCTGGCGAAGAATTCCTCGGTGTAGCGTTCCTTGAAGATGTTGGACGCGTAGAGCGCGATGGACCACTGCTTCGCATCGAAGGTCAGCCGCGCATTGGCCAGATGAACCGCATCCTGCCTGTCGGCATTATCGATGTGCCAGTAATTTCCGGAGCGTCCCGAATAGTCGACGCGGGCAATCAGTGAGCGACTGTCGGCAATCGGCGCGCGATACTGGGCGAACAAAGTATAGGACCAGCGATAGGTCAGCGGCACGCTGTTGCCGCGGAACTGGGCCGTGCCGTTATAGTCCTTTATCCTGGTATCGATGAAACCCAGCGATGCACCCAGTTGCAGGTTGCGCATCGGTCGCGCCTGCGCCTCCAGTTCGAAGCCGTAGATGTCGGTCTTGGCGACGTTCACGATGCCCTGGTCGGCGACGTTCAGCACGAAAACCTGCTGATCCTTGTAACGCATGTAGAAGGCGGCGGCATTCAGGGTCAGCTTGCGGTCAACGAGACTGTTCTTCGTGCCGATTTCCAGCGTGTCGGCAACTTCGGGCCGATAGACTTCCGGGAACACGCCGGTCGGTGGGTTGAAGCCTCCGCTGCGGAACCCTCGGGCGGCCGTCGCATAGACCATGGCGTCGGGCGAAAAGCTGTATTTGATCGATAGCTTGGGTTGCCACTCGTCAAAACTGGCCTCACGGCGAGGGCTGGGGATGAGCCGGTTGGTCTGTTCGCGCCGGTCATGGTCGTAACGCAGCGCCGCGGTCAGTTCCAGCGCGTCGGTCGCGCTGTAGTTGATCTGGCCGTAGGCGGCCTTCGTGAGGATGTCCTCGTCCGCCCCCGCCACCGGCGCCGGAATATAGGCCGAAGGCGGCAACCCGCTCGCCGTCGGGTCGGGGGATAGCAGGATGGTGGTGTCGATGCTCTTTCTTGCATCGAGAAGGTAGGCACCGGCGGTCCAGCGCAGCTTCCGCGACGAGGGGGAGGCGAGACGGATTTCCTGGCTGAAGCTTTCATAGCCGCGCAGCTGCCGCGCGCCCAGGATGGACGCGGGCGTCCATTCCAGATCCTCGATGAGGTCGATGCTGGTGTCGTTATAGGCGCTGACGGAGGTCAGCGTAAAAGGCTCGAACGCATAGTCGATCTTGAGCGATGCGTCCTTCGTCTTGCGCGGGCTCCGGCCAAGAAAGTCGTTCTGGATCGGGATGTCGGTGTTGTTGGGCTGGCCATCGGGCAGCGGGATATACCAGGATGCGCCGCCATCCAGATCGCCATAGGCCCCGCGCACGTCGATGGTCAGCCGATCGGTCGGCGTCAGGATCAGCCGCCCGCGCAGGTTCAGATCCTCGACGAAATCCACCTTCCGGTCTAGCGTCACATTGTCGAAGACGCCGTCGAACTTGCGATAGTCCGCCGCGATGCGGAACAGAAGCAGGTCGGGCACAAGCGCACCGCTCAGCGAACCGGACAGGCGTCGGTCGTCGCCATTGGCATAGTCGAGGCCGATCCGCCCCTCCAGATCGTTCGTCGGGCGCTTCGTCGTGATGTTGATCGCACCGCCAATGGCATTGCGGCCGTAAAGCGCGCCTTGCGGCCCCTTCAGCACCTCGATCTGCTCGAGATCGTAGAGCGTCTGTTTGATCACGTCCGTCGACGTCATCTGCACGCCGTCGATGACCAGCGCGACCGGCGCCTCGCCATTACGGACCTGGCCGATGCCGCGGATGCTGATCGCAACGGTGCCGGCGTCCTGCGCGTCGACCAGCGACAGGTTCGGGATCAGCGCGGTGACGTCATCAATGTTGCGGATGCCCGCTTCCTCGATCGCCTGCGCGGAAAAAGCGGTAACGGAATCGGGTACCTGCTGTAGGCTTTCCGAACGCTGGCGCGCGGTCACGATGATGGCATTGCCGTCCATATCCTGCGCTTGGGCGGCGCCGGCATAAAGACAGGCGGAACCCAGCAGCCCGCTCGCCAAGGATGTCCCGAATTTCATCTCGCATGCCCCCATCGTTCGCCGCGCCGGACTTTGATCCGGTCGCCGGAACCCGAACCTAGGGAGGAGCGGCGATGGGCGTATATCAGGAGAAAAGGTGGAGGCGTCAGATGAGGCGCAGGTTACGCGCGGCGGAGATCGCGCGGGAACGCGTCGCGACATTGAGCTTGCGGTAGATGTTGATGCGGTGCGTCTTGATCGTGCTTTCCGCCACGCCGAGGCTCCTTGCCATCTCCTTGCTGGACATGCCGTCCGCCAGCGCGCGGAGCACATCGACTTCGCGGGGCGTGACGATGATATCACTTGCGGAAGGCGGAATGGCGATGGCGCCCTTGCGCGCCGCCGGGCTGTTCTGCCGGAGACGCGCGACGACCGTGCGCTGCGCCGGTTCGAAAAGGTGGAGGACTTCCTCGCAGGCTTCGAGGATCGCCGGCAGCAGCGCCCCGAATTGCGACACGATGCCGATCAGCCCTTCGCTCTCCGCGGCCTCGAGTGCAAGGCGGAGACTTCGCGCCGCCTCGGTCTGGCGACCGCCGGCGGCATGCGCCGCCGCCCGAAGGATGTGCATCTCGATCTCGAGGACGATGGATCCGGCATCGGCAACATCCTCCTCCAGAGAGGCCATCAGGGTCGCGTCCACCGTGCCGCATTGCAGGGCGCAGGTCAGGAGCGCGACGCGGTGGTCGCAGGAGAGGCGCCGGTCGCGCCGCAGGAAGGTCGCCGATGGCGCGACCATCCCTGCCAGAAGCTGCGCAGCCCTGTCGCTATGTCCCAGGCTCAGCAACATGCGGACGCGCATCAGCTCCAACTGGTAGCGCAGCCGTGGCAGGTTGCGACGTTCGGACGTCTCGTGCCCGCGCTGGATGACATATTCGGCCTGCGCCAGATTGCCTGTCCGCATCGCGAACCAGGCCTGCGTGGCATAGGCGGCTACGAAAACCTCGTGCCAGCCTTCCGTCGCCTCGATCACCGGCAGCGCGGATTCCAGCAGGTCGGTGGCGGTGGACAGGTCACCGGACAGGTAAAGCGTGTAGGCCAGTAACGCGATCGCGACCGCAACCTGCGGACTGCCTTCACCGAAATGGCGGGTCGCATGTTCGAGACTTCGCCGAAAATAGAGTTCGGCTTCGCGCCTGCGGCCCGTGCGCATCTGCGACAGGCCGAGATACTGATAGGCGTAGACCTCCAGCAGCGGCAGTTGATGTAAGCGCGCCAATTTGCACGCCTTTTCGCCATGCACCCGGCACCATAGATCGTCCCCCCGATCAAAGCTGTCGAGGCACAGCAGATGATGCAGCAACACGCGCAATGTCGGATCATGCCCTTCATGGGCCAGCTGGCGCTCCAGGATCGGCAGGCATTCCGGCGGAAAGCTGCGATCCTCGTAGATGTGCGTGACAAGGTCGTTGCAGAGGATCTCGCAGGCAAGCGCCGGATCGGTTCGCTCGACCTCGACGATCGGTCGGGCGGCAAGGAGGCCATCGAGAAGTGCACGCGCTTCCAGCAGCCGCCCATGCTGTGCAGCATAATATGCCTGGCCAAGGGTGACGCGCGGGAAATCGCCGGCAGCTGCCGGGTCCAGGTCGTCGAGATGGCGCAGCAGCGCCAGCCCGCCGCGGATCGCCATCCGCCATCCGCCCGCGGCCTCGATGATCCCCAGCGCCGCGGCAGCGTCCGAAACCAGCGCTGCATGGGCGAGTGCTTCGGGCAGCAGATTCTGGCCGGCCAGCCATGACGCCGCCCGCAGGTGTAGCGCGTCGAGCATGGCCTGCCCGCGCTGCGCCAGCGAATCGTAAAGGAACTCGCGCAGCAGCGGATGAAAACGATACCAGACGCCTTCTTCGTCCAGGGGCGCGACCAGCAGGTTCTGCCGCCGCAACTGATCAAGCATCTGGGCGCTGTCCGTCCGGCCGGATATCGCATCGCCCAGCCCCTTGCAGATGCGCTGGGCGATGGAGGTTTCCAGCAGGAATTGCTGGGTCTCAGGAGACAGGCCGGAAACCACCTGCTCGGCCAGATAGTCTGCCAGGTCGCTGGATCGGCGCGTCAAGTGCGCCAGCGTGTCGACCTGGTCACGCCCCGCGAGCCACAGCCGCAGAAGCTGCAGCGCGGCAGGCCAGCCCTGCGTGCGATCGATCAGCTCCTCCCAATCGACCTTTCCGGACTGGTCACTGATGAAGGACCGGGCTTCGCTGTCCGAAAAACGGAGATCGCTCTGTTCCAGTTGGAGCAATTGTCCGCTGACGCGCAGGCTGGACAGGGCGATGTCGGGCAGCCCACGCAACGCGATGATGATCGCCGCGTGGGCCGGCATGCGTTCGATCACATAGTCGAGAAACCGGTTCGTCCCCTGCGATGCAATGCGGTGATAATCGTCGATGATGAGGCGCACCGGTTCCTCGCTCGCCTCCAGCGCAAGCACGATCGCGCGAGCAGCGGCTTCCGCCGCCAGCCCCGGAAGTCCCGCCTCGATCGCCTCTTGCGAATAGGGCAGCGGCAGGCCGGCGCGGTGGAGAGCCGCCATCAGATAGGCGAAGAACTGATCGGCCTCGAACTTGGATTCGTCGACGCTGTACCAGGCAACGGCGACATCCTCCCGCCGCCACTGAGCATGGCATTGGCTGAGGAGGGTCGTCTTGCCATAGCCGGCCGGCGCCGAGACGACGGTCAGATGCTGGCCGGTGCCGGTGATCCGATCGACCAAGGTCGCGCGCCACAGCAAATCTATCGACCTGTTCGGCGGAGCGAGCTTCGTCTGGATCAGCATGGCGCGATGATGCCACAAAGCCCAACGCCTCCCATCCACCTAATCGGTGGATTGTCCCGATCGAACGCGGCGGCCACTTCGTCGACGACGTTCATGAGGCAAGTCACGATGAGCAAGACGATCCTATTCGCACTGACCGCACAGGCCGAACTGGGCGACACCGGCGCCCGTACGGGCGTGTGGCTGGAAGAACTGGCAACGCCCTATCAGATACTCGAGGCTGCCGGATATGATGTCATATTCGCGACGCCAGCGGGGCGGCCTGCGCCGCTCGACCCCGCCAGCCTTGAAGAACCATGGCTGCTGCCGGCAGGACACTGGTTCCTCAGCCAGTCGGCGGCCATGGCGCAACTTGAGGCGCCGCTGGATCTGGCTGATGTAGATGCCATGCGGATCCAGGCGATTTTCCTGGTGGGAGGGACGGGGACGCTCTGGGATTTCCCCGGTTGTGCGGCCCTGGGCGCGCTCGCGTCCGCGCTGATTGCACAGGATAAGCCGGTCGCTGCAATCTGCCACGGCGTGGTCGGGCTGCTGACTGCAACGACCCCTGACGGTGCGCACCTCGTCACAGGCAAGTCGCTGACGTGTTTCAGCAACGAGGAGGAGGCGATGCTCGGATATGACAAGATCGTGCCGCTCCTCGCCGAGACTGAACTTGTCCGTCAGGGCGCGGTCTACAGCCGCGCCGCGCCGTTCGACGCACGGATCGTGGAAGAGGGGCGGCTGATCACCGGTCAGAACCCCGCGAGCGCCGAACCACTGGCACGGGCGCTGCTTGCCCAATTGGATGGGATTGCGAGATGATCCTTGCCCGCGACGGTTGAGCGGATGTGGTCTTCCGCGCAGTGATGGTGTCGCGGAATCCGGCGGAGCAGTTTCGATCCGAAGCGCTGTCGGCGGCGCGCGAACATCCAGGCCCAGGGCCGGGCACCAGGCAACCCGCAGGCGGTGGCGGCCAAGTGATGGCTGCGGCGAGATGGTCTATAATCGCCCTGACCTTTACTGATGACCGGGGGACCTGCTGGGCAGTTGGCATTGCCGTGGCATCTTGGTTTCACCGGCTACGAGCGGGCGAAGGAACGCGGCGTCATTGTGTCCTCGACCCAGGTCCAGTCCGACGGCGCGCAGCTGGCCGCAGCGGCGACGAGGGTGGTGTTTGCGCCTTTCATCATTGTTCCTGGGCAGGTTGCAGATCATGTCAGCCGGGCAGGCCGGACAGCAGCTTGTCGAGCGTGACCGGGAAATCGCGAACGCGGACGCCGGTCGCATTGTAAATTGCGTTGGCGACCGCCGCCCCAGATCCACAGGTGCCGAGTTCGCCGACGCCTTTCAGCATCAGCGGGTTCGCGACCGGGTCCCGTTCATCCAGGAACAGGATGTCGATTGCTGGAATGTCGGCATGGACAGGGATATGATACTCGCCCAGATCACGATTCACGACCTTGCCCGTGCGCGCATCGTGAATCAGTTCCTCGGTCAGCGCGGCGCCGATGCCGAAGACGATGCCGCCAATCGCCTGTGACGTCGCAGTCTTCGGATTGAGAATGCGCCCCGCCGCGAAGACGCTGTTCCAGCGCGACACGCGCGTTTCGCCCGTCACGGAGTTGACGCGCACTTCACAAAAATGCGCGCCGTAGGCGGCTTGGCTAAACCGGGAATTGCTTTCGCCCGGTTCGGTGCTGCCCACGACGGCGATGCCATCGCAGGCGAGCGCAGACAACACATGGCGCTCGCCGCGCGCGATGAGCGCGTCGCCTATAAACCGTGCTTCCTTGACAGGCACGCCGGCCCTCTCGGCAAGTTCCGCGCGCAGCGCGGCGCACGCGGCATAAACGGCAGACCCAGCTGTTGCCGCACCCCAGCTTCCGCCCGATCCTGCGCTGCGCGGATCATTGGTGTCGCCCAGCCGAACCTCGATCCGGTCGATCGCGACGCCTAGGAGGTCGGCGACGATCTGCGTCAGAATGGTGTAGGTGCCGGTACCGATGTCGGTCATCTCGGTTTCGATGGTCACGCGACCGTCGCCGTCGATCCTTACGCGCGCCGCGCCTGGACCGAACAAGTTGCCGCGAGCGGCGGCGGCCATGCCGTGGCCGACCAGCCATTCGCCCTCGCGCATGCTGCCCGGTTTGCGATTGCGCGAAGCCCAGCCGAACCGCTCGGCCCCGGTGCGCAGACATGCGACCAGCGATCGACTGGAAAACGGGATGTCTTCCTCGGGATGGCGGTCAGGCTCATTGCGCAGGCGCAGTTCGACCGGATCGATCGAAAGCCGCTCGGCAAGCTCATCCATTGCGCATTCCAGGCCGAGCTGGCCCGCCGCCTCGCCAGGCGCGCGCATCGATACGCCGAGCAGCTTGTTCACGCGCACGACCTTGTGGTCGATCAGGCGGTTGTCGCCTTCATAGAGCAGATGCGTGGCGATCCCAGCCGGCTCGAAGAAAACTTCGCCGGCCAGCTGATCGGTGATCGTCTCGTGCGCGATCGCCGTCAGCCTGCCTTCTGCGTCAGCGCCGAGCCGGATCCGCTGGTGTGTCGCCGGGCGGCGGCCGGTGGTCTCGAACACCGTCTGACGCATCATGGCGATCTTGACCGGACGGCCGATCTGCCGCGCCGCGATTGCCGCCGCTGCCGCCTCGGGCATCAGCCCCAGTTTTCCGCCGAAGCCGCCGCCGACGAAGGGCGAACGAATGCGGACGTTCGCCGCATCGATACCCAGCACTGTCGCCAGTTGATCGCGCGACGTGACGGGCGACTGGTAGGAAGCCTCGAGTATCACCTGATCGCCATCCCATGCCGCCACCGCCGCGTGCGGCTCCATTGCCGCATGGCTGTGGCTCGGGGTCGTCCAGACCGCGTCGACGTCAGCTGCGGCTGCCTTCATCGCGGCATCGACATCACCTTGCTCGGTATGGATCAGGAAGAGCCCGAAGATGTCGTCGGTGGGCGGCGCGGCATCGTCGAGTGCGGCCATCATGTCGAAGACACCATCCTCATTCTCATAGCCGACTTCGACGCATAACGCGGCCGCGCGCGCCTGTTCGAAGCTCTCGGCGACGACGACGCCGATCGGCTGACCAAAATAGACGACGTCGCTTACGCCCTGCGCCGGCGCGGCGGCGCCCGCGAAATCGCCACCGTTGCGGATCAGCCGATCATCCGTGACGATGGCGATGACGCCCTGCATTCCGCTTGCGGCGTCGGATTCGAGCCGCGTCACTCGGCCCTTGCCGAACGGCGCGCGCAACATCACGCCGTGCGCGAGCCCCGCGGGAAAATGCTCCGCCGCATAGCGCGCCCGACCGGCAACCTTGAGCGGACCGTCGACGCGATCGACCGGCGTGCCGACGCACGGCTCGGCTGTCGTATCGAGCAGGCTGCGCTCGAACCTGTCGTCCATCTTCACCGTCGCATTCATCGGACACTCTCCTGCGTAAGCGCCGAAAGGCAAGCGATCAGCGTTCGCCTGAAGAGCGGCAGCTTGAAATCGTTCGCGCCGCTGCCGTGTGCCTCGGCAAGCACCATGTCCGCCGCCCGTGCGAACAGCGCCTCATCTGGTCTGGCGCCGATAAGCAGCGCTTCCGCCGCACGATCGCGCCATGGCATCGTCCCGATCCCGCCGAATGCAAGCGCGGCATGAGCGATGCGTCCCTTTTCCACCCCGACGATTGCAGCGACTGAGACGAGGGCGAACGCAAAGGAAGCGCGGTCGCGCACCTTGCGATAGATCTGGCGGCCGGGGGCCGGGGGCGGCACGACTACCGCGGTGACAAGTTCGTCCGGCTCGAGATGTGTCTCCAGATGTGGCGTTTTTCCGGGCAGGCGATACAGCGCGTCGAGCGTCAGTGTCCGACGTGATCCCGACGGCCTCGCCGTCTCGATCCGCACGTCCAAAGCGCGCATGGCGACTGCCATGTCGGAGGGGTGAGACGCGATGCAGTCGGCTGACGTGCCAAGGATCGCCATGATCCGGTTGAACCCGCCAATGGCGCTGCACCCGCTTCCCGGCTCGCGTTTGTTGCAGGGCGTGGCTGGATCGTAGAAATAAAAGCAGCGCGTGCGCTGAAGCAGGTTGCCAGCCGTCGTCGCCTTGTTGCGAAGCTGTGCAGAGGCGCCCGCCAGGATCGCGCGGGACAGCATTGTATAGTGCGTGCGCACGCGGATGTCGGCGGCGAGATCGGCATTGGTCACCAGCGCGCCGATGCGCAGCCCGCCATCGGCCGTTTCCTCGATCCTTTTGAGGTCGAGTTCGTTGATGTCGACCAGTTGGCGCGGCTGCTCGACGCCGAGTTTCATCAGGTCGAGCAGGTTGGTGCCTCCTGCGATGAACCGCCCCGTGCCGCGCGCCCGCTGGGCAAGGAGCGCCGCCTCGATCGAGGTCGGCCGGACATAGTCGAACGCGATCATGCGGCATTCTCCGTGCGGTCATGTGCATAGGCGCTGATCGCCTCGACGATGCGGGGATAGGCGGCACAGCGGCAAAGATTGCCGCTCATTCGCTCCCGTATCTCCTCGGGACTGATCGTCGCCGGCGTCACCGGATCACCGCTGACATGGCTCGGCCACCCGGCGTCGATCTCGCTGAGCATTCCAATTGCCGAGCAGATCTGGCCGGGTGTGCAGTAACCGCACTGAAAGCCGTCTGCGGCGACGAAGGCGGCCTGCAGCGGATGCAGAGCGCCGGGGCCGCCGATGCCCTCGATCGTGACGATTTCATCGCCCTGGTGCATCATGGCGAGCGTTAGGCAGCTGTTGATGCGCCGCCCGTTTACGAGCACCGTGCATGCGCCGCACTGGCCATGGTCGCAGCCCTTCTTCGTCCCACTCAACTGCAGATGCTCGCGCAGCGCGTCGAGCAAAGTCACGCGCGCCTCGACGGCCAGGCGCCGTTCAGCGCCGTTGATCGTCAGTGAAAGCTCGATGGTCGCTTCCGCATCGATCCAGTCCACATTTCCTCCCTTGGCTCGATCGCCTGTGAATTCGTGTGCGCGCTACGCGCGGACGGCCGGTGCAAGCAGGACGGCCGGGCTTGGTCGGGCTGCCGATCCCCGTCAGTCGGCGGGCGTCCTGCCACCCGATGCAAGCGGCTTCGCCAGCGCAGCCTTGAAGGCCGCATTGTCGAGGAAAGCGGTGACCGCGACCACGCGGCCGCTGCGGACCGTCATGATCCACAAATAGCTGTTGCGGTAAGTCGATCCATCGGCGAGCGGAGCTGTCCCGTCCCAATGCACAAGAACGTCATCGCCATCTGCCCAGACGCGGCGCACAGTCGGCTTGAGCGGTCCTGCCAGGCGCGCGCGCAGCGGCAGCGACGTCGCGTCGAGCAGCGCCTGGCGGGAGCGATAGGTCGTCGCGACATCGGGATCCTGCCCCATGATGTGCCAGGTTGCGTCCTCGGCAAGCAGGCTGAAGATGTCGAATTGGTTCTTCGCCCAACGGGAGAATGCCTCCTCGATCAGAGCACGGTTGGTGGTCTCGGCGTTTATCGGCATCGGGCTGTCCTGAACGGCCGCCGCGGCCGGCACGGTGATGGCGAGCACGGCGGCAGCGAAGTGAGGCAAGGGCGATCGCAAGCTGGGTCCTCCCTGATGATCGCGCCTTCAACACACGGCACCGGCGTCGGTTCGACGCCGAAATGTCGCGGGAATACGGACGCCGGGGCGCGCTGCCGATCCGGAGTCAGTCCGTGAGACGCTTGCGCACAAACGCCATGAAGGCCTCGAGCGCGGGCGAACGATGCACTTGGTTTGGGGTGTAGAGATAGGCGGGCCAGCGCAGGCAGTTCCATTCGGGAAGGATCTCGACCAGTTCGCCCGCGCGCAACTGGGCCTCGCCAACGACGTCGAGAAGTCGGACGATGCCGTAGCCCGCGCGTGCCGCGGCGATAAGCGATTGGGCGTCGTTCACCGTCAGGCTGCAATCCGGCGAGATCGTGCGTGTTTCGCCGGCCGCGTCAATGAAGTTCCAGGCGTGCGGCTTACCGGTGACGTCGTCGATCAGGCGGATGCAGCGGTGATGGTCGGTAATGTCTTCGGGATGCCCGGGCACGCCGAATGCCTCAAGATAGGCAGGGCTGGCGCAGGTGAGTACGCGGCTCTGGATCAGGAGTTGCTTGTCGAGCCCGCGTGAATCGGGTTCGCCGAAGCGCAGCGCGACATCGAAGCCCTCGATCAGCAGATTGTCGATCCGGTCGCGCACCAGCACATCGAGTTTCACGCGCGGATAGGCCGCCAGGAAGTCGGGCAGCATGGGGATCAGCACATCCGGCCCGAACGCGCCGTCCGTCGAGACCCGAAGGCGTCCGCGAACGTCATTGGGCCCAGCGGGGGTTGCGATCCGCCCCAATGCCTCAAGCATTGGCGTCGCTTCCTCAAGAAAGGTGCGTCCCTGATCCGTCAGCTTGAGCGCACGGGCGTTGCGATCGAACAGGCGCAGACCGGTCCGCTCCTCCAACCGCCCGATCGCCTTGCCGACCCCTGACCGCGACAGCCCCAGGAGTTCGCTCGCACGGGCGTAGCTGCCGGTGCGGGCGACGGCGACGAACACGGTGATGCCTGCAATAATCCTGCCGTCGAACAGCAAACCAGTTCCCCCTTCTGCACAATCTTATCATGTGTCCGCACTAGGCCGCGACCGTCCCGCAATCCGGCCAGTGTGGCGCGCCTGATTGCGAACCGATGGTTCCGATATGTCGGGTCAGCGCGGACGATTTGGCGAAGAACTCTCCGCGGAGGGGCAGCGTTGCAGCGCCTGGGTGATCGACATCGCCCTGCAACCGCCCGTGAGGAGCCGATCTTCGTGAAGCACTACGTTCTCCTTCTGGACTTCAGCGAAGCATATGAAGCACGGCGTGCCGAGTTTCGCGACGCGCATCTGAAACGAGCCTGGGCGGCGGCCGACCGGGGCGAACTCATCCTGGCCGGCGCGTTGACCGATCCGCTTGACACCGGCCTCATCCTGTTCAGAGGCGAGAGCCCCGAGGTGGTGGAACGCTTCGTCCGCGATGACCCCTACGTGAACAATGGTCTCGTCCGCCACTGGCGCATTCGCGAATGGGCGACGGTCGTCGGCACCGACGCGGCATCGATCCTGCGGCCCGCCTGAAGCCTCATCAGGTTGAACAGGCCTATCCACGACAAGGGAAACACGATCATGCTGACACGACGCAAGCTCGGCCGACAGGGCCTCGAAGTATCCGCGCTAGGGCTCGGCTGCATGGGCATGAGTCATGCCTATGGACAGCCCGACGACGCCGAATCGATCGCGACGATCCACCGTGCGATCGAACTGGGCTGCACCTTCTTTGACACCGCCGAGGTCTATGGCCCCTTCACCAATGAAGAATTGCTGGGCCGCGCGCTGAAGGATCGCCGCGAAGGCGTTCAGATCGCAACCAAGTTCGGCTTCGTGATCGGCCAGGGCCTGTTCGCGGGCGCCGACAGCCGGCCCGAGCACATCCGCACGGTGGTGGAGGCGTCGCTGAAACGCCTGCAGACGGATCGCATCGACCTTCTGTACCAGCATCGGGTCGATCCAGACGTGCCGATCGAGGACGTCGCCGGCACCGTCCGGGACCTGATCGCCGAAGGAAAGATACTCTATTTCGGGTTGTCCGAAGCCGGCGCAGACACGATCCGCCGCGCCCATGCCGTCCAGCCCGTTTCGGCGCTCCAGAGCGAATATTCGATCTGGGAACGCAACCTGGACGAAACGATCCTGCCGCTGCTTGCCGAACTAGGCATCGGCCTGGTGCCGTTCAGCCCCCTCGGCCGCGGCTTTCTGACTGGCACTGCCAAGCGCGCCGAGGAGTATCCGGACGATGATTTCCGCGCGAAGGGCGATCCGCGCCTGCAAGGCGCGAACTTCGATGCCAATATGCATATTGCCGAACTGGTGCGCGAAATCGCCAGGCCGCACGGCGCGACGGCGGGGCAGGTGGCGCTCGCCTGGCTCCTCCAAATCCGGGACGACGTCGTGCCGATCCCCGGCACCAAGCGGCGCAAGTATCTCGAGGAGAACCTGGCGGCCGAAATGCTCGTCCTCTCCGCCGAAGAGGTGGAGCGGCTGGACGGCGCGCTGTCGGACTTCGCGGTCTCAGGAGACCGCTATGGAAGCGCAGCGCTGGCAATGGTCAACCGTTGAAGCTATCGCGCCGCGCTCGACTGTCGGGAAGTGAGGTGGTGGTAGCGAGGGTCCGGCCTAGAGGCTGTTATGGACTTGAGTCCGAAAGGATTCAAAGGGTTGGATGGAGATCGTCCGTAAGCCTTATCCATCTGATGTTTCCGATGAAGAATGGTCGCTGATCGTGCGTCACCAATTTTTTGCCAGACGATCCTGCAGACCGGCATTATCGAGCATCGCCTCGGCCAGGAGCCGCTTCAGCTTGGCGTTCTCGTCCTCGAGCGCCCGCAGCCGCTTCGCCTCGGACACCTCCAGGCCGGCATACTTGGCCTGCCAGTTGTAGATCGTCGCTTCAGAGACACCGTGCCGCCGCGCCAGGTCGCCCGTCTTGGCTCCCGCCTCGGCTTCCTTCAGCACCGCAATGATCTGCTCTTCCGTGAACCTCATTCGCTTCATTGTCCGTCCTTCCATCAGGCCGGGCTCTAATCATGCTTGGAGGAAAATCAGGGGGTCACGTCAGTCATGGTCGAGCAGCACTTCGGCCCCCGCGTCGGGGGCATGGTCGGGACTGGCCTGGCGCAAAAATAAGTGACAGATCGCGGATGATCTTGTCGGCGCGCTGGCCATCGAAGGCACTTCGCGTGCCCAGGATCCGCGCCGAAGCCGCCATCACCGTGAAGCCCGCTTGCTCGACGACGCCGCGGGCCAAGAGCGCGACGACAACGGCATCATCCTCGGTGAGCGCGAATTGGCGCGCTGCTTCCTCGAACCAGAAGCCCGCGTTGCGCATCGCCACAAAGGCTTCGGCAGGCGTGCCCGCTGGATCCTGTTCTGCCTCGCATCCTCCGACATTGCCGCGCGGATCTCGTCGACGAGCGCCTCGATACGGCAGAGCTGGACGGCGCAAAACCGCCAGGCTCCGGCGGTGAAGCGCGGACCGCGATCATAGTCGCCCGGCGCGCCCAGCAGCATCGCCGGGTCGAGAGGCATGCTGTCAAGGATGTAGCGGCCGCTCGCACTCGCGCGCGCGGCGCGCGCCCGCCATTCGAACAGGTTTGCGCGATCCGGATGGTCGGCCGGAACGATCACCAGCCGCCGGTCGCCACCGTCGATCGCGGCGGTGACGAGCACGTAGTCGAGGCCGCCGGCGCCGCTCGCGAACCGCTTTTCACCGGACAAGGCCGGCGGTTCACCGGCGATCCGCACACCGGGCGGAGGCTCGGTCGCCCAGACGCCGAACCAGGCACCGGCGTCGAGCGCCGTCGAGCCGGTCGAGCTGGAAGCGGCTGGCGTACTAATCGAACAGCTGGAGTGCATTGACATGGCCCTCGTACAGCCGCCTGATGCTGAGGTCGCCGCGTCCGAAATCGCGGAGTGCGCGGCTCATCGCGCCCTGGCGCGCAGGTCCGTCCGCAAAGGTCGCGCCGCCGCACGCCCGGGGCGCAAAGTGTCGATGATAGCCCGCCGATACGAGTGTGGCCAAGCTTTCGACAGGAAAGTTCGGCGCCGCATCATAGCGGGTGCCGAGGTCAGCAAGGCGCTCGACGACAGCAATGCCTTTCTCGACCGATGGCTTTGCCTGCGACTTCATGCCCGGGCCTTCGCAAGCCCGAGATCCGGCTCGACCAGCGCCTCCAGCCATTGTGCGACCCTGGCAGGCCCGCCCGGCGCGGCGAGCTGCGCGGGCCAGGCCGAGGCACGCACCATCGCCTGGTAGAGCAGCCGCGGCCAGTAGGGAGCGTGCGCCCATGTGGATATGACGACCGCCGACCCGAGCGCGGCCAACCGGCTTGCCTTCGACGCCTGCTCATCAAACGGGCGTGGTTCGGGCAGGCAGACAAAGGGCTTGGGATGCGCGATCACCGAGATGAAGAGACCATCACCGGCAGCACCGACGACGACACCGGCGCCGGCAATCATCCGATCCGCATCGTCGACCCATCCGCGCAGTTCGAGATTGGGTGGCAGATCCGCGGGGAGGGGCAGGACCGATGATCCGCTAGCGACGGTCTGGCGCGGCGCAGGCAGCTTCGGACCAGCGCACGCCATCCGCAATACCACCGCCACGGCCGGTCACGACGCGAACGACGTGTTCCTCGACGCGGGCGCGCGTTGGTGCCGCGTCGACGATCGCGGGAGCGTAGAAGGTCCTGGCGCGCACCCAGGCCGGCGTTTCCTTATCGTCAAGCGCATCATGGAAGGGCGCGAGCAGCGTGGTGGCGGCGCGAAACGCATCGAGATGGGGCCGGTCTAGACACCTGCCTTTCAGTCGCACATAAACGATCGGAACCGACGCCAGCCGCGCGAACATCGCGATCTCCACCGACACGTCGACCACCATCAGCCGCGGGCGGGCCTTCGCGATTCACCGTGTGACGACCGCTGTCCGAGCGCGGATCCCTTCATGATCGATCTGCGCGTAATGAAGCGAGCCAAGGCGGTCGCCATGAGCGGCGCCGGCAAAGCCATCATGCAGCCGATCGTCTGGCAGGTCGAGGACGGGCAACCCGCCGCCACGCCCGGCTAGGACGGCTCCGAGCAGGCAGATGCCGGACCCCAGGGCCCGGCCGATCGCGACGGCACGCTGGCGATGGCCATCGCCATGATGATGGACATAGTAGCCGATCGGTCGTGTCACAGGGACGATCCCCCGGGCAGGGCCATATCGCAGGGCAGGGGAGAAAGACGTTCCTCGGCTTTACGCAGCTGGGCCCCGTTGCTTACCTTCCGCTGCGCGCCGCGCCACTGCGCCCGCTCGCCCCAATGCTTGTAATCCGGCACGAGCAAGGCGTCCTCGCGCGCGAGGGCGTCGCGCCAGCGTGCGAGCTCCTCGGCCATGCCACCGGTTGCGCGGCCGCAGACGCGTGCGGACGCGCGGCTCCAGACCGTCTCCGGATGCAGGAGCTTTCCGCCTGCAGCCATTGCTGAATCGACCAGCGCCCGGTCGTCGCCGACGGCGACCAGTGGCACGCCGCTGGCCTTGTGGTAGAGCCCGACTGTCGGCGCCAGGCTGGTCCCGGTGTGATCGCCATGGCGGGGGGCGGATCCCAGGGGACCGGATCGATGCTATCTTTGATAGCGCGGACCGCCCGCCAATAGGCGCCGGTGCGCCGACGCAGCGCGAAGATTTCCGGGGCCCGTGGGGCATCGGTATCGTCCAGCGTGATGCGATCCACGACGATATGGTGGGCCGATGCGGCGAAATTCGCGGCGATCCAGTCGGCAGGAGGTCTGCAATCGGCGTTGGTGGAGATCGGAAGCCCTTCATGCATCCGAGCAGGTCCTAGGAGGTGGCAGAACCAAAGCTGCGCCGCCGAAGTTTACGCCAGCCGGTCAGCAGGACGGTAGGCTACAGTCTTTTGCTGTAAATGCCGAGACACGCCGCAATCCTTGCGCGAGCGCTCCTCTATTTACCCTGCAAGCTTTGGCATGAATGATATAGCGAAGGCGGCATTGACATTGCCGGCAGGTGGTGTGGAAAAGTGGCGGAATTGTATCAAATTTATTTCGCCAATCACATTGGCCAGGCATGGCAGCTCTCTGCATATCCGCGAGCGGGGAACGATGATGAAGCCCGGGCTTTCGTGCCCTGCCGGATGCCGCCCAAGGTGTCCGCACAAAGGAACGAGATGGGAAAGTGCAGCAGCTTGCATCGAACTTCTGGAATTTCCGCGGCGTGTTCAGGATCGCGAAGCTGATCGATGTGGGCACGCACATGTCGCTGATCCGCCGCGGAAACGGCCGCTTCCTGCTGATCGACAGCTACGCGGTGACCGGCGCCGATCGCGACAGCCTGTTACAACTGACCGATGGTGGCGGCTGATGCTCGGCAATGGGGCGCGGGTTGCGCGCGCGTTCGTGATTGCCCCAAGGTCATCGCCTGTCACCCCTACGCCCTTCGCCGCGCCGAACAACGCGGTGCCCGCCGCGATACGGTGTACGAACTTGCCGATCTGCCGAGGCGTCCGGCGGTCGTCCAAACAAGGGCAGCGGCGCGTCCGCGAGCAGGGGCGCGGCCGGGTAAATGTTCGAATTGCCCTATGGCTTATCTCGGCCAAGTATCAGTCCATCCTTCTTTGCGGGAGCGCAGTAGGGAAATAAGCTGGAAAGAATGACAGTCGGACAGAGAGCGTTCAATGAACATGCCGTTTACCCTCGAGCGAAAGTCGCGCTTCGAAGGCTTGATCGAGGTGCTCGGCGATGTGGCCGGCAAGCAGGTCATTGATGTGGGGTGCGGTGAAGGCGCCATGGCTCAGGCGCTCGCGGAGCGCGGAGCGGACGTGATCGGCATCGATCCTTTCATAGAAAGTACAGACGAGATCATGCTTGGCAGGGGCAGCTATCGGCTTGCGGTCGGCCAGGCAGATGCGCTGCCGCTCCTCGAAGCCAGTGCGGACATTGTTTTGTTCGTATATTCGCTTCACCATGTGCCTAGGGAGCGCATGCAAGGCGCACTCAACGAAGCGAAACGCATCCTCAAGCCCGGCGGCACTCTGTGCGTGGCAGAACCAGTAGCGGCAGGAGCGGCACAGTATGTCATGGCGCCGTACCATGACGAAACAGAGGTTCGCGCAGATGCGGTTGCGGCTCTCTCTGCCCATGCCGCGCCAGTCTTCGCAAGCGAGACAATAGCCTTCTTCGCAGAGCCGCGCATGTTCGAGGGCGGGTTCGACGCATATGCCGCCGAGGCGATCAGCAACATGCGCTACAATGGCTATACCGAGGAGGCTGCGACCAGCGAGGAGGTTCGGCGCCGTTTCGACGAGATGGTCGCGATCCACGGTACAACGCTCGATCAACCCGTGCGCGTGAACCTCTATCGATGAAGCGTCGCCTCGTCCGCGACGATGTCGAGGCCGCGGTTCTGGGCGGTTCGGTATTCGCATGCGGCGGCGGCGGCTGGGCCGATCATGGCATGATGCTGGGTAACGCGGCAATTGATCGCGGCAGCCCTGAACTCGTCTCGATCGACGAACTGCCTGAGGACGCGTGGATCGCGACGGCGGCGGCAATCGGAGCCCCTGCCGGCACAACGCGGTGGGAGATGCGTGGTGAGGACTATGTTCGCGCTGTGGCCTTGCTGCAGGAGGCACTGGGTGCGCCGCTTGCTGGCCTCATCGTCGGCCAGAACGGCATGTCGAGCACGCTCAACGGCTGGCTGCCTGCAGTGGAGCTTGGCCTGGTGGTGGTAGACGCGGTGGGCGACGTGCGCGCGCACCCGACCGGGGACATGGGGTCGCTCGGCCTCGCCGCCAGCCCGGAGCCGATGATCCAGACGGCGGCGGGCGGGCATCGCGCCTCGAGTTCTTATATCGAACTGGTTACGCGCGGCGCGACCGCCAAGGTATCTCCGGTGCTGCGCGCCGCCTCCGACATGTCGGGCGGGTTCATCGCGAGCTGCCGTAACCCGATCCGGGCATCCTATGTGCAGCAGCATGCGGCGCTGGGCGGAATTTCGCTGGCGCTCGATCTTGGCGAGGCGATCCGCGATGCACGGCCGAAGGGCAGCATGGCGGTGGTGGACGCGATCTGCGCGAGCACCGGCGGGCGCATATTGGCGCGCGGGCGGGTCACGAAAAAGACTGTGCAATATACTGCACAGGCGTTCGACATCGGCACGATCGCGATCGACGATGGCGGAAAGGGCGTGCTGCTCCACGTGATGAACGAATATATGGCGGTGGACGATCCGACGGGCGCGCGTCTCGCCACCTATCCCGACGTGATCTCCACTTTGACTCCGGAAGGCGCGCCGGTGAGCGTCGGCCATATTGAGGAGGGTGCCGAACTGCTGGTGTTCCACATAGCCAAGGATCTGATCCCGCTGAGTTCGTCGGTGCGCGACGCCAGCGTCTATCCGGTGGTCGAACAGGCGCTCGGCATAGCCATCGCGGAGCATGCGCTCGCATGAGCCGGGGTTTTCCCGTGCCGGGCGGCAGAGAATTGCGCTGCAAGGGCTGGCGGCAGGAAGGGCTGCTTCGACTGCTGGAAAATGTGCTGGCGGTAGGCGAGGCGCCCGAGCGGCTGGTGGTCTATGCCGCGCTCGGAAAGGCGGCGCGCGACTGGCCCTCGCACGATGCGATCGTCACCGCGCTGAAGACGATGGAGGAGGATGAGACGCTCGTCGTCCAGTCCGGCAAGCCGATCGGCATCCTGCGCACCCATGTCAGGGCGCCGCTGGTCATCATGGCGAACTGCAACCTCGTCGGGCGCTGGGCGACGGCGGAGAATTTCTACCGGCTGGAAGAGGCCGGGCTGATCTGCTGGGGTGGGCTGACCGCGGGCGACTGGCAATATATCGGATCGCAGGGCGTGATTCAGGGCACCTACGAGATCCTGATGCGCATCGCCGAGCGCCATTTCGGCGGCGATCTCGCCGGCAGGTTCGTACTGACCGCCGGGCTGGGCGGCATGGGGGGTGCGCAGCCGCTTGCCGGACGGATGGCGGGGGCGACGATTCTGTGCGTCGAGGTCGATCCCGCGCGCATTGCGCGGCGGCGCGAGACCGGGCTGCTCGACATGGTCGCGGGGTCGCTGGAAGAGGCGCTGGAGATGGTGGCGCAGGCGGCTGTCCAGCGCCGCGCGGTCTCGATCGGGCTGTGCGCCAATGCAGCCGAGATCTACCCCGCGATTCTCGCGCGCGGCGTGGTGCCCGATATCGTCACCGACCAGACTTCCGCGCACGACCTCGTCTATGGCTATATCCCGATCGGCGAGACGCCGGAGACGGTGCCCGCGCTGCGCAGCGACCCGGCGGCGCTGATGGCGGCGGGGCGCGCGAGCATCGCGCAGCAGATTCGCGCCATGCTCGGATTCCAGCGGTCCGGCGCAATTGTTTTCGACAATGGCAACCTGATCCGCAGTCAGGCCGTCGAGGGCGGCGTGCCTGACGCGTTCAATATTCCCATTTTTACCGAAGCCTATCTCCGGCCGCTGTTCGCGCGCGCTATCGGCCCATTCCGCTGGATCTCGCTGGTGAACGAGCGCGACGATATTGCGCGCATCGATGCCTATCTGCTCGAGGTGTTCGGCGACAATGCGATCATCCGCCGCTGGATCGAACTCGCGCGCGTCCATGTGCCGGTGGAAGGCCTGCCGGCGCGGATCGCCTGGCTGGGCCATGGCGAGCGCACCGAACTGGCGTTGGCGGTGAACCGCATGGTGCGCGACGGACGGCTGGCTGGGCCGATCGCCTTCACTCGCGATCATCTCGACGCGGCGGGGATGGCGCATCCGACGATCATGACCGAGAAGATGCGCGACGGATCGGACGCGGTGGCCGACTGGCCCTTGCTCGATGCGCTGGCGATGGCAAGTTCGCAGGCGGACCTCGTCGCGATTCATTCCGGGGGCGGGGGCTATGCGGGGTTCATGACGAGTGCGGGGGTGACGGTGATCGCTGACGGAACTGAGGCGGCGGATGAACGGCTGCGGCTGGCTTTGACCAACGACACTGCGCTCGGCGTGCTGCGCTATGCCGATGCGGGCTATGAGCAGGCGCTGGACGCGGTGGCGGCCGAGGGCATCCACCGCTGTCTGGCGTGAGCAGCGACAGCAAAAGCCCCGGCCGGCGGCGCGCGATTGCCGCGGCGGCGATCGGCAATGCGTTCGAATGGTATGATTTCTCGGTTTTCGTTCTGTTCGCGCCGTTCATCGCGCAGGCCTTCTTTCCCGAGGATGACGGCACCACCGGGATGATCAAGGCGCTGCTGACCTTCGCGGTCGGCTTCATCGCGCGGCCGGTGGGTGCGGTGCTGATCGGCTATTTCGGCGATCGCGCCGGGCGCAAGGCGGCGCTGACTCTGACCTTCGGGCTGATGGCGCTGGGCACCGCGATCATCGCGCTGGCACCGACGCACGCGATGATCGGGGCGGCAGCGCCGGTGATCGTGCTGTTCGGCCGGCTGCTGCAAGGGCTTTCCGCCGGCGGCGAGATCGGTGGTGCTGCGGCGTTCCTGATCGAACATGCCCCGCCGACGCGGCGCGCGCGCATCGGCGCGTGGCTGCAGGCGAGCATGGCGATGTCCAACATCCTGGCGGCGCTGGTCGCGATCAGCGCCGGGCAGATCTTCGACGCGCAGGCGATGGCATCCTATGGCTGGCGCATCCCCTTCCTGTTCGGCCTGCTGATCGTGCCGATCGGCATCTGGTTGCGCGCAACGCTGGACGAGACGCCCGCGTTCGAGGCGGTGGCGGCGCAAGCACCCGAGCGGCGGCCGCGGATCGGCCAATTGCTCGCGGGGCATGGCGAGGCGCTGCTGCGCGGCTTCGGCATATCGGTGCTGTGGGGCGTCGCGATCTACGCGCTGGTGGTGTTCATGCCGGTGCATTTGCAACGGGCGCTCGGCTATTCGGCGAACGAGGCGCTGCTGGCGTCGCTGGCGGGCAATGCGGTGCTGGCGGGTACCTGCTTCGTCTCAGGCGCGCTCGCCGACCGGTTCGGGCGCCGCGCGCTGATGGGCGCGGCTGCGATCGCGCTGGCAATCGGTGCGCCGCTGCTGATGGCGGCGCTGGCGGAGGCGCGCAGCCTGTTGCTGCTGGTGCCGATCCAGATGCTGTTCTGTGCGTTGGTCGGCCTCTATTCGGGCGCCGCGCCGGCGATCCTCGCCGAGCTGTTCCCGACCGCTATACGCTCCACCGGCACCTCGATCTCCTACAACGCCGCGATCACCCTGTTCGCGGGTTTCGCGCCGGCGATCATCACCTGGCTCGCCGCCAACGGCTTCGGCGCGCAGGCGCCGACCGGCTATGTCGCGGCGGCGGCGGTGGTGGGGTTGATCGCGATCCGCGGGCTACCACGGCGGACGCGGCAGGCCGGAGAGCCGGGGCCGGCGGCGGAGCCGACCGTGATCGTGCTGGACCCCGTCCGCCAGCGCTGAGCGCCATTGCGTCGGCTCACCGCCGATCGAACCGCCGCACCGTCTCCAGCAACACCCTCGTCCCCGCCGCAAGCTGGTCCGGCGTGCTATATTCGTCCGGCGTGTGGCTCATGCCGCGCAGGCAGGGGATGAAGACCATCGCCGAGGGGCAGATGGCGGCCATGAACGCGGCGTCATGGCCGGCGCCGCTGGCGATGTCGATTGCGCTCAGCCCCTCGGTTGCGGCGGCCTCGGCGATCAGCGTCCGCAAGGTCGGATCGCACAGCGCCGGCACACCGTCCGACAGCACCGCGATCTCGCTGCGCTCGACCCGCGCGGTTTCGGCGGCGGTGCGGCTGATCGCGTCGAGTTCCACGGCGAACCGGTCGGTCATGGTCATGTCCGAGCTGCGGACGTCGACGACGAGGCGGCATCTGCCGGCGACGACGTTGGAGCCGCCCGGCCATACTTCCATGATACCGACGGTCGCGACGAAATAGGGGCCGCCTTCAGCCGCAATTTGCTCGGCGCGCTCGCGCAGGCGGGCGAGGGTGAGCGCGCCGGCATAGGCGGCGTCGCGGCGCAGGTGCATCGGCGCGGTGCCGGCATGCGCCGCCTGGCCGGTGAAGCGAATCTCGATGCGGCGGATGCCGACGATCGCGGTGACGACGCCGATGTCGATGCCTTCCGCCTCGAGCACCGGGCCCTGTTCGATATGGAGTTCGAGAAAGGCGGCAATATCGCTGCGCCGGGCCTCCTCCAGCCGATCGGGATCGCCGCCCACCGCGCGCAGCGCATCGGCGAGCGTGCGGCCCTTAGCGTCGGTCATCTCCAGCATCGGCGGGTCGAGCCGCGCCACCATCGCGCGGCTGCCGATGCAGGACAGGCCGAATTCGCTCGGCTCCTCGGCGAGGCAATCGATGATTTCCAGCGGATGGCGCAAGGCCTCGCCCGCCTCGGCGAAGGCGCGCGCGACGCCGATGCCGGCGATCACCCCGGCAATACCATCGAAACGGCCGCCGGCGGGCACGGTATCGCTGTGCGATCCGATCGCGATGGCGGGCAGGCCCGGCTCGCTGCCCTCGATCCGCCCGATCAGATTGCCGCCGGCATCGACGCGCACGGTGGCGCCCACGGCTTCGAGCCAGGTCGTCAGCAGCGCGCGGCCTTCATCGAACAGCGGCGAGAAGGAGCGGCGGGTATAGGGCTTGCCGGGCTCGGTGATCGTGCCCAGCTCGATCAGATCCTCCCACAAGCGCGCCGCGTCGACGACGACCCTGGTCATGCCGCCTGCCGCAGCGGGCGCTGGAACCGGCCGGTGCCGGGTTCGGCGCTGGTCCGCCCACCGGCGGAGATCTGTTCGCCGCGCAGATAGGCGGCCTCGACGCGATAGGGCAGTTCCATGCCCTCATAGGGGCTCCAGCCGACGACATTCATTCCCGAGGCGGCGGGATCGTAGCGATAGGGGTTTTTCGCCATCAGCATCACGTCCGCATCGCGGCCCACCGCCAGCGCGCCCTTGGTGCCGCCCAGCCGGAAGAGATGCGCCGGGTTGTGCGCAAGCAGCCGCGCGGCATGGCTCAGCGGCAAATCGCGCTCAACGAGGCCCTTTACCAGTAACGGCACAAGCACTTCGAGCCCCGGCGCGCCGGAGGCGTTCTTGAGCATGTCGGGATCGTCCTTGCGGTCGGCTGACCAGCTTACATGGTCGGTGGAAACGACGGTGATATTGCCTGCCGCGAGGTGCCGCCACAGCGCCTCGCGCTCGGCGCGGGGGCGGATCGGCGGGTTGATCTTGGCACGGCCGACGAGGCGACGGACATGGTCCTCCTCGTCGAGCGTCAGGTAATGGATGCACGCCTCGATCGTCGCCTCATGACCCTGCTGGCGATAGGCGGCGGCGAGTTCATAGCCGCGCCCGATCGAGCAATGGACGATGTGCGCGGCGCAGCCGGTGGAGGCGCCGATCTCATAGACCTGTGCGGTCGCCAGCGCCTCGGTGATCGGCGGGCGCGAGCGGCCATGCGCGAGATAGGATGTGTCGCCCGATGCGCGCACCTCGGCGATAGCGGCGCGCACCATCTCGTCATCCTCGTTGTGGACGCCGGCCATCAGCCCATAGGGCGCGATCGCGGCGAAGCAGGCGTGCATCGTCTGCGGAGGGATGCGCGGAAAGCGCTTGGGATGGGTGCCGAAGGTCGAGAATTTGAACGCCGCGGCGCCCGCCTCGATCAGGGCGGGGATCTGCGCCGCGCCATCTTCCGGCGCAACGGTGGCGTAGAGCGCGAAATCGACGCGCGCCTGTTCGCCGGCGGTCTCGGCCTTGGCGATCAATTGCTCGGGCGTGCAGATCAGGTCGCCATCGTCATAGGGCATGTCGACGATGGTGGTGACGCCGCCTGCGGCGGCGCTGCGTGTCGACCAGATGAAATCCTCCTGGTCGGCCTGGCTGCGGCTGTGGACCTGCGCGTCGATCGCGCCGGGGAGGACGAGCATGCCGGGGCCGCCATGCCGTTCGCCGGCGGGTGGCGCACCCGCGCCGACATGCTGGACAATGCCGTCCGCGGTCAGCACGAACCCTTGGTCGATCACACGATCGGGCAACACAATGCTTCCGACGAACACCTTGTCGGGCATCAACTATCCCCCAGTAACCCGCGCGGAGAGCTGGAACAGCGAGCGCAGGATCAGACTAGGCGGCGCATGACTTGCATTCGTAGCCTGATTTGCCGGAGGTCAGCATAAGCAATTCCGCAAGGGGAACTATTCGTCCTCGCCCCAGCGATCGACCGCGCCGGTATCGATGCCCATCACATCCAGCGCGCGCGCGGCGGTCTGGCGGACCAGTTCGGCGATGCTTGCCGGCCGCGTGTAGAAGCCGGGCACCGGCGGCATCACGATCGCCCCATAGCGGGTGACGGCGGCCATATGCTCGATATGGCCGAGGTGCAGTGGCGTTTCGCGCAGCATCAGCAGCAGCGGCCGACGCTCCTTCAGGCAGACGTCGGCGGCGCGCAGGATGAGGTTGTCGCCGAGCGACGCGGCGATCGCGCTCATCGTGTGCGCGGAGCAGGGGGCGATGATCATGCCCGCGGTGCGGAAAGAGCCGCTGGCGATCGAGGCGCCGATATCCTTGAACGAATGGCGCACGTCCGCCAGCGCCTGCACCTCGGCGAGCGGCACGTCACTCTCCTCGCCCAATGTGCGGATCGCGGCCGGCGACATGATCAGATGGCTCTCATAGTCGCCCGCCACGCGCAGCAGGCGCAGCACCTCGATGCCATAGGCGATGCCGGTTGCCCCGGTGATGCCGACGATGATGCGGCGGGGGGCGGCCATCAGACGAGCCAGCCCGGGCGTTCGGCGAACATCACCGCCAGCCTTTCGCGCGCGGCGGCGGTGACCGCGGCGGGCGGCAGCGCGCGTTCGACGCCCTCCACCCGGTCACCGGATTTGGCGGTGGCATCGAACCCCACCTTGGTCACGAGCCCGCCGGCCTCCATCGGCTCGGACCGGTCGGTGCCGCTCAGCGGCAGCAGCAGCAGGTCACGCTCCAGCTTCATGCGGTTGCAGCGTGCCCAGTCGACCATCACCGCATCCCAGGGATCGATATCAGCGTCGACCACCGTCACGCGCTTGACCATGCTGACCGCGGCGAAGGCGGCGTGCATCGCGCGGCGCGCCTGGCCGGGGCGGGGATCGGCGATCTGGACGACGATGTCGGTGCGGCCGGCGCCCGCCTCGGTGACGGCGACATCCTGCGTGTTGGGGACGACCGCCCTGATCGCGTGGAGCAGCCCCGCCGCGATCGGCAACGCGCCGAGATAGATATGCTCGCGGTGATAGCCGGGCTCGATCACCTGCATGATCGCATCTTGGCGCCGCGTCATCGCCGAGAAGGTCGCGCGGATGCCGGGGCCATAATCTTCGTACATGCCATGATATTCTGAAATCAGCCCTTCATGCACCGGATCGCGCCCGTCGAGCTGGCCCTCCAGCACGATCTCGGCGCCCGCCGGCACCTTGAGGTCGACGGTGAGCGCGTCAATCAGTTCGACGGGGCTGCCGAGCAGGCGGCCGGCGCAATGGAGTTCGTCGTCGCCGACGCCGAGATAGAGGCAGGCTGCCATCTGGATCGCCGGATGCGCGCCGAGGACGACGGCGATCGGCAAGGTCTCGCCGCGTTCCGCCGCGCGCCGCGCGAACAGCGCGAGATGATGGTTGGGGGCGATGCCGACCAGCGCGGTGCGATCGTCGAGAACGCCGAGACGCGCGAAGGAGGCGTTGCCGTTGCCCGTGTGGGGATCGCGCGCGAGGATGACGCCGGCGGTGATATAGGGCCGCTGCTCATGCTCGAAGAAGGTTGGCACGGGCAGCCTGGCCAGTGGCGCCTTGCGCTCGACCACCTGCTGCACAGCGGCGTGATCCGCGGCGACGGGCAGAACGGGCTCGGCGATCGCGCGCTGGATGGCGGCGACGATCCCGGCTTCCGACACGCCGAGCGCGGCGGCGACGCGCTCACGCCCTGCCAGAAGATTGCCGGTGACGCGCAAGGGGGAGCCGGTGACGGATTCGAACAGCAGAGCCGGGCCGCGATCGGCGAGCGAGAGAAAGGCCGAGATTTCGTGGACCGGATCGACGCTGTCGGCGATCCGCTGCAGCGCGCCCTCCGTTTCAAGCCATGCCAGGAAGGGGCGGATCGATTGCCGGTCGTTCGTCATGCCTGCCTGTTCTTCGCCCCCGTTCGATTGCCGGGCTCATAGAAGAGGAGGGGCGGGGCGAGCGCAAGGGCTGCGACCGGCTCTTCGGGCGGCGCTATTGTGCAGTGCATAAAAACGAATGATCCATGCGGCGGGCGCTATGCCAGTCTCACATCATCAACCATTTCGGGGGTTTTCATGGCCGAATTTCATCTTGGCTGGTTTCTGGGGCCCGGCATCACCGTGCAGGGCTGGAACGAGCCGGGCTATGCGCCGGGCTATGACTGGACCAAGCCCGACATCTTCCAGGACGCGGCGCGCGCGCTGGAACGCGCTTGCTTCGACCTGCTGATCCTAGAAGATACCTCGGCGGTGCCCTATGCCTATGGCGGCAGCATGGATTACTATCTGCGCACGGCAACCATGACGCCCAAGCTCGATCCGGTGATCCTGACGCCCTATCTCGCGCAGGCTACCAAGCGGCTGGGGCTGGCGGTGACGATGACCTCCACCTTCTATCCCCCGTGGCTGCTGGCGCGCTCGCTCTCGACGATGGACCATTATTCAAATGGACGCATCGCCTGGAACATCGTGACCGCCACCAGCGACGCCGCTGCGCAGAACTATGGCTATGACAAACAGTTCGAGCACGATCTGCGCTACGATATGGCGGACGAATATGTCGACCTATGCAGCCAGTTGTGGGATGCGTGGGAAGAAGATGCGGTGGTGATGGACCCCGAGAGCGGTCTGTTCGTCGACCCCGAGAAGGTCAAGGCGATCAACTTCGAGGGCAAGTTCTACAAGTCGCGCGGGCCGCTCAACGTGCCGCGCTCGCCGCAGGGCCGCCCCGTGTTCGTCGCGCCCGGCGGTTCGCCGCGCGGCCGTAAATTCTCCGGCCGCAACGCCGATGTGGTGCTCGCGACCTCGGGCACGATGGCGGACATGAAGAAATATCGAGACGATGTGCGCGGCCACGCCGTCGATTTCGGCCGCGATCCGGACAGCCTGAAGGTGATGTACGCCGTCACGCCGATCCTGGTGAACAGCCGGGCCGACGTCGCCGACAAGAAGGCTGCGCTCGCCGAGGCGAAGAAGCATCATATGGAAAAGGGCATGGCGGCCATGTCGTTCCTGTCCGGCATCGACTTCAGCAAGTTCGACCTCGATGCGCCGATCGGCGAGATCAAGACCAACGGCATGCAGACCATGTTGCAGACCTTCGCCAAGCATGGCCCGCAGGCAACGTTGCGCCAGATCATGACGCACTCCGCCGACGATGGCTTCAATCAGATGGTCGGCACGCCCGAGATGGTCGCCGAGATGATGAAGGATATCGTCGATGAGGTCGGCGGCGACGGATTCCTGATCGCCGGCCATTTCAAGCCGAGCTACGTCTCCGACATCTGCGATCGCCTCGTACCCGAACTGCAGCGCCGGGGGCTGACCCGCACGACCTATCAGCATGAGACGTTCCGCGACAATCTGATGGCGTTCTGACGGTGTGGGCGACGAGGCCCGAGAGGGTCTCGTCGCCCCTCGACCTCATCGCCTAAGGGAGGCGGCGGCGTGATCAGGCCCCCGCGGGTAGCCGCTCCAGATGGCACGCCGCAGTCTGACGGGGTGACCTTTCGCTAAGAGCCGGTGCCTCGTGCCGGCAGCGCTCGAAGGCGTAGGGGCAGCGGGTGTGGAAGTGACAGCCGGAGGGCGGATCGATCGGGCTGGGTACTTCGCCGCTGAGGGCAATGCGCTGGCGTTTGCGCACCGGGCTCGGATCCAGCACTGCCGAAAGCAGCGCCTGCGTATAGGGATGCGCGGGTGCCGCGAACAAGGTCTCGCGATCGGCGAGTTCGACGATGCGGCCGAGATACATCACCGCGATGCGATCGGCGATATGCTCGACCACCGCGAGATCGTGGCTGATGAACAGAATTGCCAGCCCCAGCCGCTGTTGCAGGTCGGCGAGCAGGTTGACGATCTGCGCCTTGCTGGAGACGTCCAGCGCGGAGACCGCCTCGTCGCAGATCAGCAGGTTCGGCTCGGGCGCGAGCGCGCGGGCGATGGCGATGCGCTGGCGTTGGCCGCCGGAGAATTCGTGCGGGTAGCGCTCGCCCGCATCGCGCGGCAGCCCGACCTGCTCCAGCAGATCGGCCACGCGCCCGGCGATAGCGGCGCGGCCGCCGACAAGACCATAGTTGCGCAGCGGCTCGGCGATGATGTCGCGCACGCGCATCCGGGGTGAGAGGCTGGCGGCGGGATCCTGGAACACCACCTGCATCTGCCGCCGCAGCCGCCGCATCTCGCGCCCGCCCATCTCGGTGATGCGATGCCCGTCGAGCCAGACATTGCCGCTGGTGGGTTCCACGAAGCGCAATATCGTGCGCCCCAGCGTCGACTTGCCGCACCCGCTCTCGCCGACCACCGCCAAGGTCTCACCCTTGTCGAGCGTGAAGGTGACGTCGTCGAGCGCCCTGACGCTGCGCCGCGACGATCCCGGCAGCCAGCCCTGGCCAACCGGATAATGTTTGCGCAGTTCGTGGACGTCCAGGATGGTCTGGCTCATGCCGCATCCTCCAGCTTGAGGCAGGCTGCCTGCCGCCCGACACCCACGGGGGTCAATTGCGGCGCCACCACTGCACAGCGATCCGCCGCATAGGCGCAGCGCGGGGTGAAGGCGCAACCCGCCGGCCGCTCGCGAGAGAGGGGCGGGACGTTGCCGGCGATTTCAACCATCCGTCCTTCGCGACAGCCGCGCCCGCCCGAAAGTCGCGGCGTCGCCGCCAGTAGCCCGCGCGTGTAAGGGTGGATCGGATGGCTCAGCACGTCCGCGACGGGGCCTTCCTCCACCTTGCGGCCGGCATAGATCACCACCACCCGGTCGGCGAGTTCGGCGACGACGCCGAGATCGTGGGTGATGAGGATCACGCCGGCACCCAGTTGGCGGCTCTGCTCGCGGATCAGGTCGAGGATCTGCGCCTGCACCGTCACGTCGAGCGCGGTGGTCGGCTCGTCTGCAATCAGCAGCGCGGGATCGCAGGCCAGCGCCATCGCGATCACGACGCGCTGGCGCATGCCGCCCGAAAGCTGGTGCGGATATTCGCGCGCGCGCCGTGCCGGGGCGGGGATGCCGAGCCGCGCGAGCAGGTCCACCGCCCGCGCATCCGCCTCGCGCCGGCCGAGCCCGCGATGCAGGCGCAGCCCTTCCGCGATCTGACGTCCGACCGGCTGCAGCGGGTTGAGCGCGCTCATCGGTTCCTGGAAGATCATGCCGATGCGGTTGCCGCGGACGCGGCGCATCTCGGTGGAGGAAGCGGCGATGAGATCGTCACCTTCCAGCCGTACGCTGCCGCCCAAGTGCACAGCGTCGCCCAGCAGCCGCATGATCGCCATCGCGGTGACCGACTTGCCCGATCCGCTCTCGCCGACGATCGCCACGGTCTCCCCGGCCTCGACGGTGAAGCTGATGCCGTCCACTGCGAGCAACGGGCCGGCGGGCGAGGGGAAAGTGACGTCGAGCGCCTCGACCTGCAGCAGGCTCATCGGTCAGCGCCTCCGGATATCGAACAGGCGGCGCAGCCCTTCGCCGAGCAGGTTGACGCCGAGCACGGTGAGCGTCAGCGCCGCCGCCGGCAGGAAGATCAGGCTGGGGCGAAGCTGCCAGAGCGACTTGGATTCGGCGATCATATTGCCCCAGGTCGGCGTGCTCGGCGGCACCCCGGCGCCGATGAAGGAGAGCGCGGCCTCGATCAGCATCGCCGCCGCCCATACGAAAGCGCCCTGCACCATCAGCGGCGCCATTAGGCTGGGCAGCAGATGGCGGGTCAGCAGCAGGGCCGGCGGCGTGCCGGAAGCGATTGCCGCTTCCACATAGGGCCGCTCGCGCAGCGACAGCATCAGCCCGCGCGCCAGGCGGGCGCAGCGCGGCGTTTCAACGATGGTCACCGCAATGATGACGTTGACGGCGGAGCCGCCGGCGATCGCCATCAGCGCGATAGCGAGCAGCACTGCGGGCACGGACATCACCCCGTCCAGCACGCGCATGATGATTGCGTCGCCCAGTCGGGTCGCGGCGGAAACCACGCCGATCACCGTGCCGATCGCCAGCGACATCGCCGCGCAGGAAAAGCCGATCGCCAGCGAGGTGCGGGTGCCGAACAACATCCGGGAAAGGATGTCGCGGCCGAGCATGTCGGTGCCCAGCAGGTGCCTACCGTCCCACGGCCGCAGCCGCTGGCCTAGGTCGACCGCGCGTGGATCAAAACCGGTCAGCAGCGGCGCCGCGACCGCAAGCAGCGCGATGGTGAGCAGGATCGCGCTGCCCGTCACCAATGCGCCGTTGAAGCGCGGCAGGCGCCGGCGGCGGAGGACGGAGACGGCAGGCGTCTGCGGGATCGGATCGGCCGTCGCGACATGGTCGCCGGGCAGGATCGCGGCGGTCGCGGTCAATAGCGGATCCTCGGATCGAGAAGGGTGTAGCTGAGATCGACCAGGAGGTTGACCAGCACATAGACGAGGCTGGACATCAGCACGACCGCCTGGATCACCGGATAGTCGCGGTGAAGGATCGCATCGACGGTGAGCCCGCCGATGCCGGGGACGACGAAGATCCCTTCCACAACGACGGTACCACCGATCAGAACCGGTACGCCGCTGCCGATCACGGTCACGATCGGGATCGCGGCATTGCGCAGCGCGTGGCGGAACAGGATCGCCGGCCGGCCGACGCCCTTGGCGACCGCGGTACGGATATAATCCTGCTCCAGCGTCTCCAGCATCGATCCGCGGGTGACGTTGGCGACCAGCGCGGAAAAGACGATGCCGAGCGACAGCGCGGGCAATATCGCAGTCATCAGGAAGCCGCCGAGCCCGGACGAGATCGGCTTGAAGCCCTGCACCGGCAACCAGTGCAACGTCGCCGCGAAGATGAAGGCGAGGATATAGGCCATCACGAAGGGCGGCAGCGAGAAGCCGAGCGTCGCATAGCCGGCGAGGAAGCGATCCCACGCGCCGCCGCGGCGCTGCGCGGCGAGGATGCCGAGCGTGAGGCCGATGATGACCGCGAAGGCGGTCGCCAGCAGCATCAGGCTCAATGTGGCGCCGGCGCGCTGCGCGATCATCCGCGCGACCGGTTCCCCGGTATAGATCGAGGTGCCGAAATCGCCCTGCAGCAGCCGCCCCGCCCAGGCGAGGAAGCGCGTGACCGGCGGCTGATCGAGCTGCAGCGTGTGGCGGATCCGGGCGATATCCGCTGCGGTGGCGTTGTCGCCAGCGATCACCAGCGCCGGATCGCCGGGGGCGAAATAGAGCAGGGCGAAGACGAGGATCGTGACGACCGCCATCACCGGCAGCGCGAGCAGGATCCGGCGGATCGCATAGGCGGTCATGGCCGGCTGCGCCGCCCATGGGTTCGGCGATGCGCGGCCGCGGCGATCATCCCTGCTTTCCGATCGACCAGTAGACGCCGTAGGGCGCCTGCAGCACACCGCCGACGTCCTTGCGCCAGGCGGCATTGGATACGGCGCCGCCGAGCGGGATATAGGGCAGCACCTTATAGGCCTCGATCTGGATCTGCTCGGCAATCGGCTTCTGCTGCGCCTCGGGCGCGAGCACCCACTGGTTGCGCAGTTTCTCGATCTCGGGCGCGGTACACCAGCCGGCATAGCCTTGGGTGCCGGCGCCGCGCAGCATCGGATGCACCGCCGGATCGATTAGGTCGCTGCCCATCCAGCCGGTGACAAACAGGCTCCATCCGCCCGCGTCCACCGGCCCGCGATTGGTGCGGCGCTGGATCAGAGACGCGAAGTCGAGCGTGGTCAGCGTCACATTCATGCCCAGCCGGCGCAGCACATCCTCGATCGCCTGGCCGAGATTGGATGCGGGCGCCTCGGCACCGCTCAGCAGGATCACCTTCTCGCCCTTGTAACCCGCCGCGGCGAGCGCCGCCTTGGCGCGTTCGAGGCTGGGCGAGGCAAGCGTCTCGGAACCGGCCTCGGTATAATAGGGCGAGGTGCGGTCGTAGAAGCTGCGCACCGCATGCGCGTCCTTCGGGCGATCGCCGGTAATGCTGCGCATCAGCGCGCCCTGGTCGATCGCCAGCGCCAGCGCCTGCCGGATCGCGGGATTGTTGAACGGGGGCTGCAGATGGTTGGGCTGCAGCATGTAGCAGGTGTCGGTGCTCAGCCGGCGGCCGAGAGTGATGTCGGGCGATGCCGTCATCAGCGGCAGCAGGTCCGCCGGCGGGATCAGCCAATAATCCTGCTCGCCCGCCTGCAGGGCCGACAGCGCCGTCGAGGAATCGGTGATCTGTGCCCATTCGACGCGCTTGACCTTGGCGACGCGCCCGCCGGCGAGGCCGCTCGGCGGCTCCTTGCGCGGGATATAGCCTTCGAACCTTTCCCATACCGCCTTCGATCCGGGCACCCATTCCTCGCGCACGAAGCGGAACGGGCCGCTGCCCACCGCCTCGGTGATCTGCGTGCCGGGATCGGTCTTCGCCATCCGTTCCGGCATGATCAGGCAGGCCGCGGCGGAGGATTTGCCCAGCGCCGCGGGCAGCAGCGGGAAGGGCACTTCGAGCTTGATCCGGAAGCGGCGATCGTCGACCGCGTCGAAACCCTCGACATGCGGCAGCAGCATCTGGCCGAAGCCGTCCCGCTTGCCCCAGCGGGTGATTGAGGCGATGCAGTCGGCCGAGCGCACCGGCGCGCCGTCGTGGAACTTCAGCCCTTCGCGCAATGTGAATTCATAGACGCGACCGTCGTCGGAAACCGTCCAGCCTTCGGCCATCTGCGGCTGCGGCACATATTTCGCGTCGACCGCGACCAACTGGTCGAAGGTCAGGAAGCCATATTCACGCGTGCCCGGCGCCGTCGTCCAGATCGGATCGAGGCTGGACAGGCTCTGCGCGTTGATGACCCGCAACGTGGCGTCCCGGCCACCGGTCGGTGCCCCGCCACCGCCGGATCCGCAGGCCGAAAGCAGCAGCGACGGGCCTGTGACCAAGGCCGCGCCGCCGATGATTGAACTACCGAGGAAATCCCTGCGTCGCATAAGCCCCCTTTGGCTATCGCGTCGAATCTTGCGCTGCAACATGGCTACGAAAACAATTTTCCCGAGACGAATAAGCAATGCTGAATCGGTGGATAAGTCCAGCCCCGATTTTGGAGGTTTCGGCTTATTCGGATTCGCTTATCCCACGCTGCATCGATGCAGGGTTTGTGGCACGCGGCGGCACCATCCTAGCCTCGCCCGATATTCGCGACAGGAAGACGACGTCATGGCAACCACCCAATCCGCCCCCAAGACGATGCAGCCGATCGACTGGGCCGGCGCAGGCGGCACGCGCTGGAAGGATAATGTCGATCATTTCGAAACCATGCTCGATGGCCCCGGCAAGGCGCTGCTCGACGCGGCAGCGTTCGCGCCGGGTGAGAGGGTGGTGGAGATCGGCTGCGGCGGCGGTGCGCTGACGCGGGAAATCGCTGCGCTGGTGGGCCCGGGCGGCCACGCGCTCGGCCTCGATATCTCAGCCGAACTGGTCGCGCTCGCGGCGGATCGTGCCGCTGCGGAGGGCATCGGCAACATCGCCTTCGCCGCCGCCGACGCGCAGGTCGTGCAGCCCGAAACCGGGCCTTCTGATCGACTTGTTTCGCGGTTCGGAGTGATGTTCTTCCAGGATCCGGCGGCCGCGATGGCCAATCTGCGCGCGATGATGGTGCCCGGCGGCCGACTCGATTTCGCGGTTTGGGCACCGGCGGACGAGAACCCCCAGTTCATGATGATGGCGCTCACCGGGCGCGAGCATCTCGGCCTCACCCCGGCCGATCCGCGCGCGCCGGGTCCGCTGGCGTTCAGCGACGCCGCCTATCTGGAAGGGCTGCTGAGCGGCGCCGGGTTCAGCGATATCCGCTTCGGCAAATGGAAGGGGCAGATGAAGGCGGGTTGGCCGGGCATCGATGCGGCCGGGGCGGCAGAACTGCTCGCGCGCACCGGCTCGACATCGGAACTGCTGGAAGAGGCCGGCGAAGCGGTGCAGCAGGCGTTCTTCGCCAGCCTCGCGGAGCGGCTGGTGCCGTTCATCACCGCCGATGGAATATCGCTGCCTGGCTCCGTACACCTCGTGTCGGCAAGAGCTTGATCGCAGGCCCCCATAATGTTGCGCTGCAGCGCACGGCGTTGACACAGCGCAGCATGGGGGACCAGCTTCGTACTTTCCCAGGCCAGCCAGCGGGAAAATACGATGATCGATTTCAAGTCGCTGAACTACTTTCTCGTCGCGTGCGAGCATGAAAGCCTCGGCGCGGCGGCCCGCGAACTGGATATCGCGGCGTCCACGCTCAGCGCCAGTCTGAAATCGCTCGAGACGAGTCTCGGGGTCTCGCTGTTCCGCAAGCAGGGGGCGGGCCTTGCCCCGCGTCCGGTCGCGCATTGGCTTTATCGCACGGCGATGCCGGTGCTGCTGCTGGAGGCGTTCGCCCGCCGCCGCATCGTCGCCCGCGCCGGTGCGCCGATCGCCCGGTTGGAGGTCGATATCGGGCTGCGCTTCGCGCTTGGCCGGGTATGTGCGGCGGTGGCGCGCGCGATCGCCGACACTGCGCTCGAAGAGCCGCTGACGCTCGTCCATCCCGTCTGGTCGATGGAGGAAGGCGCGATCGACGCTGGCGCCGACGATGTGCTGGGCTTCGCCGAGAAGGGCCGGATTGCGATCGACGCGATCACCCGCGCGCCGCGCACCGATGAAGGCGAGACGGTGCTGTGCGCCGACCCCTGGATGCTCGTGCGCCGGCGCTTCACGCCGGCCGACCTCGACGATCCCTATCGCTCGCACACGATGCCGCCGGCGATGGTCCCGGCTTTTGCGCCGGCGATGCTCGAACAGATCGTCGCCCACGCCCGCATACATGGTCTCAGCCTGCAGGCGGTCGATACCACCCCGGGCGAATGGCCGCAGATGCTCGATGACAATCCGGGCAATGTGCTGCTGCTGCCGGCCAGTTCGGTCGGCGTCCGCCCCGGATCGTCGCGCGCGGAGGCTGTGCCGCTCGATCCGCCGGTTGCGGCGATCCTGGTCGCGCGTGGCGACGGCAGCGGCGTGGCGGAACGCTTCGCCGACCGGCTGAAAGCCGCGCTCAACGATGGCAGCCCCGCGCCGGTGCTGTCGCCAGTGCTGACCGAACGGCGGCTGCGCTACTTCAATCTTGCTTATGAGGTGGGCCGGGTCTCGGCCGCCGCGCGCGCGGCCAGCGTCGCGCAGCCCGCACTCAGCCAGCAACTCCACAAGCTCGAATCCTCGCTGGGCGTCTCGCTGTTCGATCGCAAGTCGTTCGGCCTCGTCCGCACCCAGCACAGCGCGGCGTTCGCGGTGGCGACGCGGCTGCTGGAGCTGCGGCTGCGCGAAATGGAGATCGGCGGCATGGCCGCGTCGCTGGGGGAGGGCGGCAGGCTCAGCCTCGGCATCCTGCCCTCGGTCAGCCACCAGGGCCATCTCGTCAACCGCATCAGCGACGCCGTGGTGGCGCTGCGCCGCGACTATCCAGGCATGAACGTCACCGTGCGCGAGGCGCCCAACGGCACGCTCAAGAGCTGGGTGCTGCGCGGGCAGGTGGGGCTGGCGATCGTCGAGACCGCGATGTCGCAGATGCCGCGCCTGCCGCTCGACGCGAGCGAGGAACTGGCGCTGATCGTCGATCCGCGCCACGCGATGCTGCCCGAGGGGCCGGTGCGCCTGGCCGATCTCGCGCGCCTGCCGCTCGCCCTGCCGACATCCCTGTTCGGACTGCGCCAGTTGCTCGACAATGCCGCGCGAGCCCAGGGCGTGGACCTGCGCCCGCGGCATGAGATCGACGCGCTGACGATGCTCATTGCGATGCTCGCGCGCGAAGAGGTGGCGACTGTGCTGCCCGCCTCGGCGGTGCGCCAGCAGATCATCACCGGCGAATTGCGCGCGCATCCGATCATCGATCCGGTCATCCAGCGCCGGCTGTTCGTGATCTATTCGGCCGACCGCAGCCTCGCGCCAGCCGAGCGCGAACTGGTCCGGCTGCTCCGGGAATCGCTCGCGCGCATCGGTTCCCAACCGGCGGTGCCGCTCAAGCTGCACGGCTGAAGCCGCCGCCATAAGGCGTGCGATAAAACTTATGGCCGATCGCCGAAAACATTCGGCTTGCACCCGGAACCTGTGCCAGTCACTTTCCCCACAAGAAAAAATATTTCGGAGGAGAGGGTAGCGGCCGGACGCAGGGTTCGGCCGATCCGCTTTTTGAGAGTGGGGGATTCCGAATGTTCGAGAATCGACAAGGGAGGTTTCAGGCGCCGGGTTTCACGCGCGGATTGCGTGGTTTCGTGGCGCTTTCGACGAGTGTAGTGGCGTTGATGGGGTGCGACGCGGCCTTCGCCCAGGCACCCGCCGATCCCGCGGCCGCGGCCGGCGAGGATGATGGCGTGCCGACGGTGATCGTGACGGCGCGTCGCCGTGATGAAAGCCTGCAGACCACGCCGGTTTCGATCACGGTGCTCAGCGGCGACAATCTGATCGAGCAGAACGTCCGCAATTTCGCCGATCTGCGCGGCCGTGTTTCCAACCTCGAAATCACGCCGATGCTGTCCGGCGGCACCAGCTTCACCATCCGCGGCGTCGGCCAGACTTCCGCGCAGGTCAATTCCGACTCCAAGGCCGGCTTCTATGTCGACGAGATGTATGTCGCCCGTCAGGAAGGCAATGATCTCTATTTCTACGACATCGACAGTGTTCAGGTGCTGAAAGGTCCGCAGGGTACGCTGTTCGGCAAAAACACGACCGCCGGCGCGGTGCTGCTGACCACCAAGCGCCCGACAGACGAATTCGAAGGCTATCTGAACGTCCGCGGCGGCCGCTTTGCCCGTTTCGAGACCGAAGGCGCCATCAACATGCCGATCATGGAAGGCATGGCGGCGCGCTTCAGCTTCCGTACCCAGAATGTGAAGGGCTATATCGACCATCTGCTTGACGATGGCGAAAGCGGCAACGTCAACAACAAGTCTGCCCGTCTGCAGTTGCGCGGTGAGGATGGTCCGTTCAAGATCGACATCCTCGGCGAATATAACACGCAGTCGACCGATGGCGGCGCGACAATTCCGGTCGGTTGTCTGTCCACCGCCTCCTATGTCCGCAACTATGACTCGCTGCACAGCGTGCCGTTCTGCGATGCCTATCCGGTCCTCGGCAAGAACTACACGGTCTATGGCGGCGCGACGCTGACCATCCCGACCAGCGCGGTCATCACCGATCGAGCGGTTGGCGGCGACGCCAATTCCGATCTCACCCGCCAGGTCGGGAAGGGGCCGTACAATGATACCGATGTCTACACGATCAACATCCGCAGCGCCTATGATCTGAACGACAATCTCACGTTGCGTTCGATCTCGGCGTTCCGCCGCAACACCGCTTCCTTCTACACGCCGACGCTGCACGCGCCGAACGACATCTACGCCGAGAACGATTACACCAAGACCACCCAACTCACACAGGAAATCACGCTGGGCGGCAGCGCGTTCGACGATCGGTTGCAGTTCCTCGCGGGCGGCTTCTATTTCTACCAGAAGACCCGCTTCCTGCAGGATACCGGTCCGGACTGGATCGATCCGCTGGGTTATGTCTATGACGGCCGTCTGAAGTATCAGAGCTATGCGGCCTTCGTGCAGGCATCGTTCAAGATCACGCCCAAGCTCGAATTTACTGCCGGTGCCCGCTATACCTGGGATGACAAGGAAGGCTCCAGCTACGTCTTCTATGCCGGCAACGGGCGCACCTATGTCCGCGATGGGCAGGTGTTCCAGTGCGGCTATTTCATCGGTGACTTCATCGGCGGCATCACCAATTGCGGCGGCGATCCATTCACCGCGCAGGGCAAGGATAGCTGGGACGGTTTCGATCCCAAGTTCCAGCTTTCCTATGAGGTGACGCCGAGCCTGTTCGTCTATGCGACGGCGGCGCACGGCTACAACTCGGGCGGCTTCAACCAGCAGATCGGCGCGACCCCGCCGAACGGCGTCTATGCCTCCACCTACAACCCCGAAAAGCTGTGGTCCTATGAAGGCGGCATCAAGACCGACCTGTTCGATCGCAAGCTGCAGTTGAACGTTTCGGGCTTCTACCAGGATTATAGCGACATCCAGTCGACCGTGCTGGTGACGATCGGCGGCATCACCACCCGTCAGTTTGCCACCGCAGCCTCGGCGCGTGAAACCGGGTTCGAGGTCGAGTTCACCGCTCGCCCGACTCCGGAACTCACGATCCGCGGCAACGGATCCTATCTGCACCAGAAATACACCAAGATCGTGCCGGGCGCGCTCATCGGGCTCGACACGCCGGTCAACTCGGCGCCGAAATATCAGTTCAGCGCTGCGGTCAGCTATGATTTCGCCGTCGGTAGCGATGGCCGGCTGACGCCGACCGTCGACGTTCGCGGGATCGGCAAGAAGCCGGCCTGCTACACGACGGGTACCCCCACGGTGCCGCAAGCGGCGACCTGCGATCTGCCGGCCTATGCGCTGGTCGGCGCACGGCTCGATTACTCGCCGTCGCCGGACAGCCCCTGGACCATCGCGCTGTGGGGGACGAACCTGTTTGACAAGGTCACCCAGCTTGCCCGTACCGGCTACACCGGCGGCATGGGCGTGGACCGCTACACCCCCGGCCGTCCGCTTGAATTCGGCGCTGAAGTGTCGGTTCGCTTCTGACCTTCGGAGGGGCGGCGCCCGCGGAGATAGAGCCGCGGGCGCCTGGTTATCGGGTTTACGGAGAGTTCTGATCCCATGGCTTTGAACAAGATCTTCGCCAGCGCGGTGGCGTCGCTGTGCCTCATCGTGGCGGTGCCGGCGATGGCGGGTGCCAATGATCCGCAGGCACCGCTCGCCTACACGCCGATCAGCTATGACGCGGCGAGCGAGACGATCACGCTGACCGGTCGTGACATGACGATCGAGCAGCTTGTCCGCATCGCGCGGCATGGTGCGAAGGTCTCGCTGACCGCAGAGGCACGGAAGCGCTCCGCCGATGCCTACGGCCTGCTGCTGCAGGCGGCGGCCGAGGGCGTCAGCGTCTATTGGTTCAACCGCGGCGCAGGCGCACAACGCGAGACGGTGATCTTCTCGGGCGATCCGACGACGCCGGAGAACACCGCACTGCTCAAGGCGCGTCAGCTCGCCTCCTTCGCCCGCGGCGAGGGCAGTTCGTACGGCCCCGAGGTCGCGCGCGAGGATATCGTCCGCGCCATGATGGCGATCCGCGCCAATGCGATGAGCTATGAGGCAGCCAGCCCGCAGCTCACCCAGATGCTCGTGGACATGATCAACGCCGGGATCACGCCGGTGGTTGGCAGCGCGGGAACGCTGGGTGAGGGAGACCTCGCCCAGCTCGCCGACATTGGCCGCGCGATGGTCGGTAAGGGCTATGTCTATTACAAGGGCAAGCGTGTGGCGGCGAGCGAGGCGCTGAGCGCCGCCGGATTGAAGCCACTCGAGCCCTTCGGGGCGGACGATGCGGCCCTTGTCAGCACCAACGCCTATTTCACCGCGCAGACCGCGCTGCTGGTGGCGGATACCGAAAATCTGCTCAACTGGATGGACATCGATACCGCGATGGCTTTGCTGGGGATGAACTCCAGTGTCTCACCGCTGTCGATGCCGGTGCAGAGCAATCGGCCCTTCCCTTGGCTCAACTGGGATGCGCGCCGCGTGCTGGATATGGTGAAGGGCAGCTATCTGCTCGATGCCGATCCCAAGCGCATCATCCAGGATCCGGAATCGCTGCGCGCGACCACCCAGCGCACCGGCTCCGCATGGCAGAGCTGGGCGGAAGTGCGCGACAGCGTGCTGATCGCGATGAACTCGTCGGATCACAATCCCGCCGTCCGGCCCGGCCTCAAGCCGACCGATAGCTGGGAGCTGGCGACGCCGCAGATGATGAAGTTCCACGTCAAGGGCGGCAAGCTCAGCGGCGGGCAGGGCGGCTACATCTTCTCCAACGCCAACTGGGATCCCTATCCGCTTTCCAACCAGGTGGAGGGGCTGACGATCGCCATCGCCAATATGGGGCTGGTACTGACGCAGCGGATCGAGCGCTTCACCAATCCCTTCTTCACCGTGATCCGCCCGTCGGACGTGATGACGCCCGAGCAGATCTCGGCGCTGCCCTTCGCGGGCGGCTATCTGCCCGCGGACATCTGGATCGAGATCACCGGCCTCATCAATCCGGTCGTGCCGCAGGGCCAGCCGATCGTGATGACCGTCGAGGATCTGCAGGCCGAGACCCGCCTTAAGGTCGCCCGTGCGCGGCAGGCGGTGGATCTCACCACCCATCTGCTGGCGCAGGACATCATCACTTCCACCAACTGGATGGAAGTGCGCAAGGTGCAGGATCCGGCGCGCAAGTTCGGCACGGTGCCGACCGCGGCGCTCGCCGGTCTTCGCAGCGTGATCCCGCTGGGGAACAGCGGCGGCCGTGGCTACACCGCCAGCCGCTCGGTGGTCGACTATATCCAGGCGACCCCGGCGACGCGCTTCCTCTCGGGCGCCACGCCGATGCCCGCGACCATGCCGCTGCCGGTCGCCCAGAAGCACTGAGCATCCTGACTGTGGGGGGGACGATGATGCCGAGCAACCTGGGTCTGCGGCGCCTGCTCGGCGCCATCGCCCTCGCCACCGGTCTCGCCGCGGCACCCGCCGCGGCGCAGACCTCGGCCCCGGTCGAAAGCCGTGTCGAACTGCCCTATCGCGCGATCGTGCCGAGCAGGGCCGGCCAGACGGTGGTGCTCACCGGCCATGACCTGACGATCGACGATCTTGTCGCTATCGCGCGCTATGGCGCCAAGGTGAAGATCGGTGACGAGCTTCGCGACGGTGCCGCCGCCGCCTATGGCCTGCTGCTGCAGGCGCAGGCGGAAGGCATTCCGGTCTATCTGTTCAACCGCCGGCCGGGATCGCGGCGCGAGGAAGTCTCGCTCGAAGGCGCGCCCGATTCCGAAAGCTATCGCGCGGAAATGGCGCGCCGCTATGCGCAGCGTCCGCCCAGCCGGCTGCCCTTCGGCTTCGGTCCGGACATCCCCGAGGAAGAGGTCGGCCGGGCAATGCTTGCCGTCGATCTCAACAATATGCGCTATCTCGCCGCGAGCCCCGCCTATGTCGAGGGCATCGCGGCGCTGCTGAATGCCAGGGTGACGCCTGCTGTCTATTGGCGGGGGGCGATCGGCGAGGCCGATTTCGTGCCGACCGGGCAGGTGCTGCAGGGCCATGGCTTCGCTTATTACCGCGGCAGGAAGATGGTCGCGGCGGATGCGCTGCGTGCTGCGGGACTGAAGCCCGTCCAGCTTTCGGGCGGCGACGGCGCGCTCGTCACCACCAGCGCGCTCACCGCCGGCTTCTCCGCGCTGCTCGTCCATGATCTGCGGCAGATGCTGCAATGGCATGACCTGCTGTGGGCGATGAACCTCAACGGGATGAATGGCAGCATCGGCCCGATGACCCTGCCGGTGCAGTCGACGCGGCCCTTCCCCTGGCCCAATTTCGCCGCGAAGCGCGTTCTGGACATGCTGAAGGGCAGCTACGTTTTCAACGGCGAACCGCGCATCATCCAGGATCCCGAGAGTCTGCGAGCGACGGTGTGGCGGGTCGGCAGCCTCTGGGAAAGCTGGTCGCGGCTGCGCGACAATGTGCTGATCCAGCTCAATTCCACCGACCACAACCCCACCGTCCGCCCCGGCTTTTCGCCCGAGGACAGTTGGGAACTGGCGACCCCGCAGATGATGAAATATCACGTGAAGGGCGGGCGCTGGAGCAATGGCCAGGGCGGCTACATCCTCTCCAACTCCGATTGGGATCCCTATCCGCTGGTCGACAATGTCGAGCAGGTGTCGATCCCGCTGACCAATCTGATGGTCGCGGTGGTGGAGCGCATCCACCGCTTCGAGGACGTCTTCTTCACCGGCACCGATGCGAAGGCGGTGCTCGCGCGCAACGGCGGCAGCGAGGGCGTCGGCAATGGTGGCGGGGGCGGCGGCATTGCTGACGCGCTGTGGCAGGAACTCAAGCCGCTCGCCAACCCGATCGCGCCCGACGGCGTCACCGCCGATCGCGGCGTCGGCGATCTCGATGCGGTGCCGATGCTCAAGCTGATGCGGCTGCGCCAGGCGATGTATGTCTCGCAGGACATCATGGGGCAGGATCTGATCAACGCCGCCTTCTGGATGGACATTCGCGCGCTGGAGGATCCCAGCCGCACATTCGGTGACACGACGACCGCGGTGCTCGCCGCCTTCCGCAAGCAGGTGCCGCTCCGCCAGCCCTCCGCGGGCAGCCAGCTCGGCGTTGCCGGCAACAGCGGCGCCTCCGCCGCGCCCACCGGCGTCGAACTGACCGACGCGCCCGGCAACCTCGCCACGCGCTTCCTGCGCGACCATGCTCCCACTGACTTCTACGCCGACCGCACCGTTGCGATGCCCGGCGGCGAACCCCGCATCCCCCGCGCGCATCCGGTCCGGGCGGGCAAATGACGCCATCGATTGACCCGATCTACATCGACTATCTCAACCGCCTCGATGTCGAGGCGATCGCGCTCGACGATGATGAGATCCTCGCCGCGATCGAGAGCAGCCTCGCGGCGCAGGGGCGCGGCGAGACGGTGATCGAGCCGCGCGTTCACCTGCAACCGGGGGTGTCTGAGGGGCATTTCAATGTGCTTCGCGGGGCAATGGCGGGTGCGGTGGATGCTGCCGGCGTCAAGGTGGTCGGCGATTTCGTCGGCAATTACCGGCTCGGCCTGCCCTCCGAACTCGCCATCCTGATGCTGTTCGATCCCGCGACCGGCGTGCCGCGCGCGATGCTCGATGCCAGCGGTATCACCGACATGCGCACGGGGGCGGTGACCGCGATCGGCGCCAAGCATCTCGCCCGCAAGGGTAGCCGTGTGCTCGCGCATATTGGCGCGCGCGGCACCGCCTATTGGAACGTTCGCCTGCTGTCCCGCCTGTTCGATTTTGACGAGATTCGAGTGCATTCGCGCCGACCGGAAAGCCGCGATGCCTTCGCGGTGCGGCTCGAACAGGATCTGGGCCGCCCGATCATCGTCACCAGTGATTGGGAAAGCTGCGTCCGCGATGCGGATATCGTCGTCGAGGCCTCCCGCCTCAGCGCGCCCGCGCCGCTGCTGCGCACGGAATGGATCAAGCCCGGCGCGCTCATCATCCCCTATGGCACGATGAGCGCGGTCGAACTCTCGCTGACCGACATCATGAGCAAGATCGTCGTCGACGATTGGGGCCAGTGCCGCACCGGCCAGTTCGGCTCGCTGCGTGCGCATGTGGAAACCGGCCGGCTGAGCGAAACCAACCTCCACGGCGAACTCGGCCAGATCGTCGCGGGGCTGCGCCCGGGGCGGGAGAGCGGGGCGGAAACCAACCTGTTCTGGCACCGCGGCCTCTCGCTGTCGGATATCGCGCTCGGCCATGCGATGCTGGAGAAGGGCCGCCGCCTGGGAATCGGCCAGCGCCTGCGGTTCGCCTGAGATGGCGCTGATCGCCAATGCCCGGATGTATGCGGTCAATCCGGGGGCGGCGGCGGCCTGGAAGGCGCTGTTCGCCTGGGTGTTGCACAAGAGCGGCGTCGCGCTGGAGGCGATCGACCATGCCTATCCGGCGCGGCTGTCCGCCTTGTGGGAACGGCCCGATCTCGGCTGCGGCTTCGTCTGTGGACTGCCCTTCCTGCTGCGCGACGACGGGTTGCAGCCGCTTGCTGCCCCTGTCCCGCGGGGCGCCGGCGGCCCGGTCTATGCCACGCATTTCCTCGTGCGGCGCGATCATCCCGCGCAGCGGCTGGAGGATCTGGCCGGCGGCCGCATCGGCTATACTGCGGACGATTCCCAGAGCGGGCTCGGCGCACCGCGGCATCATCTGATGGGCCTGCGCGGCGAGGGGCAGCCGCTGTTCGCCGAAGCGATCGGGCCGCTCGTCACCCCGCGCCGCGTCGTCGAGGCGCTGGCGGAGGAGCGCATCGATGTCGGCCCGCTCGACAGCTTCGCCTGGGCGCTGATCGCGCGACACGAGCCCGATCTCGCCGCCGGCTTCCGCATCATCGCCTCGACCGATCCCACGCCGATGCCGTTCCTCGCGGCGGCCGGCGGCGTGGATGCAGAGACTGTCTCCCGGCTGCGCGCCGCGCTGCTCGATTTCGATGATCCCGCGATCGCCGACGCGCTGTGCCTGGCGGGTTTCGCGCCGGTCGATGTCGCGGCCTATGATGTCATCACCCGTCGCTGGCACGCAGCGGCTGCCGAACCACTTTCACGATGAGCAAGGAAGGGAGCCGTCATGGCGCAGATGCTGTTCAAGATTGATCCGGCGGGCAGCGGCAATGGCCGCGAGATCCGCGGCCCCGCCACCCTGGGTGATATCGTCGAGGGCGAATGCCTGCAGGTGCTCGACGTGTTTATGGCCAGCGAGCAGGGCAATTTCCTCACCGGCGTCTGGAGCTGCACGCCCGGCACGATGAAGCTGACCGACTATCCGTTCAACGAGATGGCGGTGCTGATCGAGGGGCGTATCGAGATCACCGACGAGGACACCGGCGAGACGATGAGCTTCGGCCCCGGCGAGGCGCTGGCGATCAGCAAGGGGTTCCGCGGCACCTGGTACATGCCCGAAGCGGTGTTGAAGCGCTTCGCGGCGGAGATTCCGAAGGCCTGAAAGGCGGCGCTCGGGGCGAACGGAGAGGGGGCGGGGGATGGTGGCCTCCCGAACCCCTACCCCGCCAGCCGCTCCACCTCCGGCGCGATCCCCGGCGAGGTCGGCGCGCCGTCATCGAACGGCGCGAGATGGTCGATCGCGATCTGACGATAGCGGTTGAGCCCCTTATAGGCCTCCAGATCGGGATGGATGTCGCGCAGCACGCGGTGCAGGCGGCGGCCCCATTTGGGCACGCGGGCGAGTTCGTCGATGCTCGCCAGATAGCAGCGGATGCCGAACAAGATGCCGTTGGAGCGCGGCAGCCGGAACAAAGTCTGCAACTCCACGCGCAGGTGCAGTTTGCCGCCGACATTCTCGGGCGTGATCGTCGTGCGGTCCGGCCCCCAGATCGGGTAATTCTCGGGCGAGGTGTCGAGCCGCGGATTGACCGTCATCGTCCAGTTCAGCCGCCGCACCGGCTTGCCATATTGCAGTCTCAGCAGGAATTGCAGCGCGCGGTCGAACACGCCCATCTCATGCGCCAGCGGCACGGGGCCGTGCCATTCGTGGAAGCTCATGCCGGCGTTGAATTCCAGCGACCAATCCGCCTGCGTCGTCACCATGCCGCCATCGACATAGAGATTGTTGTCGCGCTGGTCCTGCAGCGTGTAGTCGCCCTGCGCCTGCCGGGTGATATATTCGAACGGCTCATAGGGCAGGGTGGTTGGATCGCCGAAGATGAAGCTGTCCTCGATCCCCAGCGGCCGGTTGGTCCAGGTCCAGCGATCGCCGTCGCGCACGAGCTGGAAATCCTCGGGATAATCCTGCGCGAGGCTTTCCATGATCAGTTCGAGCGTGTCCCACTGCGCGGGCATCATGTGCGGCAGCACGATGCAGCGATTGGGATCCTGTTCTAGCACCAGCGCGCGTTCGCGGCATTCGGCAACATAATGCTCGTCGATGTCGAACGCCGCCTGGAACGCCTCGGTCGGTCCGCCACGGACATGCGGCTCGATATTCACCGAGTACATATATTCGTCCTGCGGGAACGGGAACGGGAAGCGCAGGATGCCGGCGTCGCTGTTCGCGTAGCGGAAATCGTCGCGGAAGGTTTCGTCGGGCTTGAAGCGGATCGTCATCGGCGGGTCCGGTCTAGAGATCGAGGGTCAGCGACGGCGTCAGCGCGCGCGAGACGCAGGGCATCACCAGCCCGCCCCGGGCCTTTTCGTCGTCGCTCAGGAAATGGTCACGATGCTCGGGGGTTCCTGCCAGCACACGCGTGAGGCACTCACCGCAGGCGCCGCCGCGGCACAGCGAACGGATCGGCGCGCCGGCGGCTTCGAGCGCTTCCAGCATCGATTCCTCTTCGCCCACCGCCACTTCGATGCCGGTGCGGGCAAGCTGAACCCTGAACGGCGCGCCGCCGGTGGCACCGAAGCTTTCGAGGTGGATGCGGCCCTTGGGCCAGCCCAGCGCCAGCGCGGTTTCGCGCACCCCGTCCATCAGGCTGGACGGGCCGCAGGTATAGACGTGCGTGCCGAGCGGCTGGCGGGCGAGCAGCTCCGCGATCGACAGCGCGTCGCGGGCGGGGTGGATATGGATGTTGTGGCTGGCATGCGCCGCCAGCAACGCCTCGAACACCGCGATCTCGTCGGCGCGGACGAAGAGGTGGAACTCGAAATGCGCGCGGCGCTGCGCCAGCACCGGCAGAAAGGAAAGAAAGGGCGTGATGCCGACGCCACCGGCGATCAGCAGATGCTTGCGCGCGCGCGCCTGCAGCGGGAACAGGCTGTTGGGCCGAGCCGCGTCGAGGACGTCGCCTTCCTTCAGCATCTCGTGGATGAAGGCCGATCCGCCGCGCGAGCGCTCGGTGCGGCGCACGACGATCTCGTAGCGCGATCGATCCTCGATCGATCCGGTCAGCGAATAGGAATTGCGCAGCGACGCGGCGCTGGCCGGCAGCACGATCGGCAGATGCGCGCCGGGCAGCGGTGATGGGAGGAGGCCGCCATCGGCGGCTTCGAGGATGATGCGCTTCAGCGTGCCCGCTAGCGGCTCGACGGCGCGGACGCGCAGGACGATCGGGTCGATGAGGATCACGAGTAGATGGTCTCGATCTCGGGAATGTCGCCGGGCACTTCGGCATCCACCTGCACGCCGGCAAAGGCGTTCAGGCGGCGCGAGAAATGGTCACGCACGAACAGGTTCGCGCCGCACCCCGAACAGGCGACGATGTTGGTGGTGACGCCTTCGGTGATCGTGCGGCAATGATTGCAATAGACGCGCCGCGCGCCGCTGCCTTGCGCGAACAGCCGCACTTCCTCGGGGCCCATGCCCGCTTCCTCGGCAACCGCATTGACCGCCCACAGGAAGGGCTCGCGCCCGATCGCATGGAGGCGGAAGCCCATTGTCTCGCGGCCCAGGCGGTGGCGCAGCGCGGTCAGCATGTGCTGCTGCGCGCGAAAGCCCTGGTCGCGCGCATCCTTGCCCGCTTCCGGGATCGCCTGGCTGTTGCCGGCGATCGTCCAGCGCTCGTCGAACGACGATGCGGTGATCCCGTCGACAAAAGCCGCCTCCGGCAGCGCGTTGGTGTCCGACAGCAACAGATTGTAACGCGCGACGGCGTCGATTCCGAGCGGCGCATAGCGCGGCCTGCTCTTGATTCCCTGATCAATCATGGACTTGCGCCAACGCCGCTCCCCAACCCCGATCCTGAATTACTTTCCTATCAAGAAAAAAGTTTGTCAATGAGTGATCGGTTGATGCACGATGTTCGCGATGACCGAATCCTGCCGAACGAGCTTGCACCCTGCGGGCCCGCGGTGTGGATCATGGTCCGAACTCCAGCAAGAAGGCCGACGATGACGAATTCCTGGCGAACCACCGCCCTTGCAGAGCGGCACCGCGCGCTCGGTTCGAACCTCGAAGACTGGATCGGGATGCCGACCGCCTGGTTCTACGATCATGATCCGTCCGAAGACCATGTCGCGATCCGCACCCGCGCGGGGTTGATGGACGTGTCGGGCCTGCGCAAGCTCCACCTCACCGGCCCGCACGCGACCGCGATCCTCGATCATGCAACGACGCGCAATGCCGAAAAGATCATGCCGGGCCGGTCCGCCTATTGCTGCTTCCTGAGCGAGGAAGGCACGTTCATCGACGACGGCATCCTCTATCGCAAGGGGCCGAACGACTGGTTCGTCGTCCATGGCGGCGGCAGCGCGCATGATGTGCTGGCCCCCGCGGTGGTCGGCCGCAACGCGGCGCTGTTGTTCGACGACGACCTCCATGACATCTCGCTGCAGGGGCCGCTCGCGGTCGACTATCTGGCGAAGCATGTGCCGGGCATCCGCGATCTCGCCTATTTCGGCCATGTCTCGACAACCTTGTTTGGCAAGCCGGTGATGATCTCGCGCACCGGCTATACCGGCGAGCGCGGTTACGAGATCTTCGCGCGCGGGCGCGACATCGTCGCGATCTGGGACCAGATCGTGGCGGAAGGCAAGGAGATGGGCATCGTCCCCGCCGCGTTCTGCGCGCTCGATGCGCTGCGCGTGGAGAGCTATTTGCTGTTCTTCCCGTTCGACAATTCGCAGGTCTATCCCTTCCCGCAGGGTCCGCAGGGCGACACCTTGTGGGAACTCGGCCTCGACTTCACCGTCAGCCCCGGCAAGACCGGCTTCCGCGGCGCCGAGGCGCATTACCGCGCGAAGGGCAAGGAACGCTTTAAGATCTTCGGTATCGAACTGGAATCGGACAAGCCGGCAGGCAATGGCGATCCGCTGTTCGATGGTCACAGGCAGGTCGGCGTGGTGACGCAGGGCATGGTCTCCACCCTCACCGGCCGTTCGCTTGGCATTGCCCGGCTGGATGTCGACAAGGCGGTGCCGGGCACGGTGCTGGAACTGCGCGGGGCGGAACTGTCCGCGAAGGCGGTGGCGGCGGAACTGCCGTTCGATGATCCGAAGAAGCTGAAGCGCACCGCGAAGGGGTGATTTCCGGACGGGCGGTCTCGCAAAGGGACCGCCCCTAACCTCCGTTCGTCCCGAGCGCAGTCGAGGGACGAGTCACGGACACCAGATTTTCAACGCGACCCCAATGTCCCTCGACTGCGCTCGGGACGAAAGGTGAAGTTGAAAGCCAAGGCGGCAGTCACTCCCGCCCCGCGCTCCACACCGCACCCGCCACAGCAGCCCCGGGCATCGCCCCGGGCTTGGTCAGGCACACCCGCACCCGATGCACCCGCCGGTCCTCCAGCAGCGCATCCGCCAGCGTCATCGCGATGATCTCGACGAGGTCGAAATGCTGCGCCGCCAGCAGCCGCTCCACCGTTCGGGGAACGAGGTCATAGTCCACCGTCTCGCCGATCCTGTCGGCCCCCGGCGGATCCACCTCCAGTTCGGCGTCAATCAGCAGCGTCTGCCGCGCGCGGCGCTCGTCGGGATAGATGCCGACGCTGGCGGACACTTCCAGCCCGCGCACGAACAGCAGCATCCGGCCGGGCGCGGCCTCCATCATGGCGGTCAGGCGCGGCGCTGGCGCGCCGCTTCCAGCGTGTTGCGCAGCAGGCAGGCGATCGTCATCGGGCCGACGCCGCCGGGCACCGGGGTGATCGCATCGGCCTGTTCCGCGGCCTCGGCATAAGCGACATCGCCGACGAGGCGGGACTTGCCGTCATCGGTCGGCACCCGGTTGATGCCCACGTCGATCACGATCGCGCCAGGCTTGATCCAGTCGCCGCGGATCATCTCCGGCCGGCCGACCGCCGCCACGACGATATCGGCGCCGCGCACCACCTCGGGCAGGTCGCGGGTGCGCGAATGGGCGATCGTCACCGTACAGTTCTGCTGCAGCAGCAATTGCGCCATCGGCTTGCCGACGATGTTGGATCGGCCAACGATCACCGCGTGCAGCCCGTCCAGCCTGGGCTGGACCGACTGGATCAGCAGCATCGCGCCATAAGGCGTGCAGGGGGCGATGCCGCCGGTGCCGGTGGCGACCAGCCCGACATTGATCGGGTGGAAGCCGTCGACATCCTTGGCCGGATCGATCGCGCGCAGCACCTTGTCGCTGTCGATATGCCCAGGCAGCGGCAGTTGCACGAGGATGCCGTCCACCGCGTCATCGGCGTTGAGCGCGGCGACCAGCGCGAGCAGATCCGCCTCGCTGGTTTCCACTGGCAGCTTATGCTCGAACGAGGCCATGCCGACCTCGACCGTCATCCGCGCCTTGGAGCGGACATAGACCTGGCTCGCGGGATCCTCGCCCACCAGCACCACCGCGAGGCCGGGGGTGATGCCGGCGTCCTTCAGTGCGGCGGTCTCGTCCGCCACGCGCAGCCGCAGCGCCGCGGCGGCTGCCTTGCCATCGATGATCGTCGTCATGATCGGCTCAATCCGGGAAGACGACGGTCTTGTGGCCGTTCATGAAGGCGCGACCGCTGAGGTGGAAGGAAACCGCGCGGGCGAGCACGCGACGTTCGATGTCGCGGCCCTTGCGGACGAGATCCTCCGGTGTGTCGTGGTGGCTGATCCGCTCCACGTCCTGCTCGATGATCGGGCCCTCGTCGAGGTCGGCGGTCACGTAGTGCGCGGTCGCGCCGATCAGCTTCACGCCGCGGCCATGCGCCTGGTGATAGGGTTTGGCACCCTTGAAGCCGGGCAGGAAACTGTGGTGGATGTTGATGCAGCGGCCCGAGAGGAAGCCGGCCAGATCGTCCGACAGGATCTGCATGTAGCGCGCGAGGATGATCAGGTCGGCGCCGGTCTCGTCGACGATCGCCTTGATCTGCGCTTCCTGCTGCGGCTTGGTATCCTTGGTGATCGGCAGATGATGGAAGGGCACGTCGCCGAAATCGCTGCTTGCATAGGTCGAGCGCGGATGGTTGGAGACGATGCCGACCACGTCCATCGCCAGTTCGCCGATGCGGTGGCGATAGAGCAGATCGACCAGGCAATGGTCGAACTTGGACGCGAGGATCAGCACCTTGAGGTTCTGGTCGGCCGGGCGGATCACCCAGTCCATGCCATAATGCTCGGCGATCGGGGTGAAGCCGGCCTTCACCGTTTCCACCGCCCCGGCATCGGGCAAGGTGAAGACGATGCGCGTGAAGAAGCGGCCGGTTTCGGGATCGTCGAACTGATGCGCCTCGGTGATGTTGCCGCCGTGGTTGAACAGCTCGGTCGAGACCTTGGCGACGATGCCGGGCTGGTTCGGGCAGGAAAGCGCGAGCAGGCAGGAAATTGGGTTCATCGAGGTCATGCCCTGTTGGTTCGGGTTAGAGTGCGGCCGCGGTGGCTTCTATCCACCGGATCAGGCTGTTCCGGAAGCTGCGGAAAACGGCAAGGTCGTAGGTCGGCTGGTCGTCGACCTGCCAGACGATCACGCCGATATGGGCGATCACGGTGGTGACGGCCGATCCGGCGCTGAAGCTGTCGGGGTGAAGGTCGATCGGCATGCCGCGCTGGAGCAGGCGGCGCGCATCGGCGCCGGCCAACCGGATGACGACATAGCCGCTCGACTGGTCGGTGACCGAGGCGAGCCCGGTCAGCGTTTCGGCGACACTTTCCGCCCAGTCCGGCGCGTCGGTTTCGCCGATCGCCAGCCACGTGCCGCGGCCGGTGCCGATCAGCCCGATCGCGTCGCCGGCGGTGAAGGCCGGGCGGGTGGGGGCGTCGACCCCCAATGCGGCGCCGATCTGCGATCCGTCCACGCCCTTGCGGGCCATCACGCTGGCGAGGGACACGGCATCGCGTTCGCTGATGCTCAGCCGGTCAGCCATGCAGCCGCGCTCCTTCCGGATCGACGAAGATGGGCGAGCAGATCTCGGCCTCCAGATCGCCGTCGCGCACCGGATCGTGGATGATGATGCGTTCGCCATGGCGCTCGGGGCCGTGCGCAAGCAGGCCGAGGCCGATCCAGTGGCCGAGTGTCGGTGAATGGCAGACCGAGGTGACGAAGCCCTGATCGTCCGCGGCGGTGCGGCCGATGGCGCTGGTCGGCAGCAGATGCCCGCCGGCGCGCAGCCGCTTGCTGCGGTCCACGGGTTTCAGCCCCACCAATGTCGGCCGGTCGGGCGCAATCAGCCCCGGGCGCTGCGCCATGATGCGGCCGATATAGTCCTTCTTGGTCGACATCATCCGGCCGAGGCCAAGGTCGCCCGCGGTGGTCTGGCCGTTGAGCTCATTGCCCGCGACATGGCCCTTCTCGATGCGCATCACGCCCAGCGCCTCGGTGCCATAGGGGGTGAGGTCGAAGGCGCCGCCGACCGCGAACAGATGGCGCAGCAGCGCATCGGCGTGGCGCGCGGGCACGCTGACCTCATAGGCGAGCTCGCCCGAGAAGGAGAGGCGGTAGATCCGCGCCGGCACGCCGTTCCAGCGGAATTTGGCAGCGCCCATATAGGGCAACGCCGCGTCGTCCAGCGGCAGATCGGGGAAGGTCGCTCGCAGCAGCGCGCGCGCGCGCGGACCGGCGACCGAATAGGTGCCCCAATTCTCGGTGACCGAGGTCGCCTGCACGTCCAGCTCCGGCCACAGCACCTGCCGCGCATGGTCGATATGCTGCATCACCCGCGCCGCATTGGCGGTGGTGGTGGTGACGAAGAAATGGTCGGGCGCGAAGCGGGTTGCGGTGCCGTCGTCGAAGACGATGCCGTCCTCGCGCAGCATCACGCCATAGCGCGCGCGGCCCACCTTCAATGTCGACATCATGTTGATGTAGAGCCGGTCGAGCAGCACCGCCGCGTCCGGGCCCATCACGTCGATCTTGCCTAATGTCGAGACGTCGCAGATGCCGACGCCATTGCGCGTCGCGCTGACCTCGCGGTCGACACTCTGCAGCCAGTCGGTCTCGCCCGGCCGCGCATACCATTGCGCGCGCTTCCACATGCCGACGTCGACGAAGGTCGCGCCCTGGCCGGCGGCCCAGTCATGCGAGGGCGTGCGCCGCTCGGGACGGAAGTCGGTGCCGCGATGATGGCCGGCGAGCACGCCGATCGCGACCGGCAGATAGGGCGGGCGCGAGGCGATGGTGCCGGCTTCGGCGATCGACTTGCCGGTGGCGGCGGCGAGCAGCGCATGCCCGTTCAACTGGCTCGTCTTGCCCTGGTCGGTCGCCATGCCGAGCGTCGTGTAGCGCTTGAGATGCTCGATCGAGACAAAACCTTCGCGCGCGGCGAGGCCGATGTCGCTGTCGGTCACGTCGTGCTGGAAGTCGACGAACGCCTTGGCGCGGCGGGTGGCGACATGCCAATAGGGCCGTGCGCCCGCCGGATCGGCGCTGGTGGCGAGCGGCGGCAGTGCCGGCCGCGTGCGCCCGCAATCCTCGATTATGGCCGCCGCCGTCTCGGCGCCGCTGCGCAGCGCCTCGGGCAGCCCGAAAAGGCCCGCCGCCGCACCCGCCGTGCGCATCCCCGGTGGCGTCTTGTCGAGCAGGAAGCTGTCGATCTCGGGCGCCCAGACCGGCTTGGCGCCCATATTGGTGCCGATGCCGATCGTTGGGTTCCAACCGCCCGCCATGCCGAGGAAATCGGCCTTGATCCCGTGCCGGCGCCCCTCGGCGTCGCGGATCCTCGCGGCCTTCATCGTGCGGCCGGCGACATCCTCGACGACCGCGCCGGTGAACACCGGCACGCCGGCGCCGCGCACCGCATCGGGCATCGCGATCGGGCCGGGGCGGGCATCGACGATCGCAGCGAGTTCGAGGCCCGCGGCGATGAGGTCGGCGGCGGCGGTCCAGCCGCTGTCGCTGGTGGTGAAGATGATGCCGCGCTTGCCAGGGGCGGCGGCGAAGCGGTTGACATAAGTCGCCGCGGCAGAGGCCATCATCACGCCGGGTCGGTCATTGCCGCCGAAGATGATCGGCCGCTCGATCGCGCCGCTGGCAAGGATCGCGCGCTTCGCGACGATCTTCCACAGCCGCTGCCGGGGCTGACCGGGCAGCGGTGCCGCGAGATGATCGGAAACGCGCTCGACCGCGCCATACTCGCCGCCGTCGAACACGCCGAACACGGTGGTACGCGAAAGGATGCGAACATTGGACAGCGCGGCCAGTTCGAACGTCGCCTGTTCCGCCCAGCGCGCGCCGGGCAGGCCATCGACCTCATGGCGCTCGGCAAGCAGCCGGCCGCCGGTGCGCGCATCTTCATCCGCCAGAATCACGCGCAGCCCGGCGCGCCCTGCGGTCAGCGCCGCGGCGAGGCCGGCGGGGCCGCCGCCGATGACGAGCAGGTCGCAAAAGCCATGGTCGCGGTCATAATGATCGGGGTCGGGCAGGCCGGAGAGTGCGCCGAGTCCCGCCGCGCGGCGGATCAGCGGCTCGTAGAGCTTCTCCCAGAACGCCGCCGGCCACATGAAGGTCTTGTAGTAGAAGCCGGCGACGAACAGCGGTGCGACCAACTGGTTCACCGCCAGCAGGTCGAACGACAGGTTGGGCCAGCGGTTCTGGCTGCTCGCCTCTAGCCCGTCGAACAGGCTGATCGTGGTCGCGCGGCTGTTGGGCTCGGCATGGGCACCGCCGCGCAGGGTGACGAGCGCATTGGGTTCCTCGCTGCCGGCGGTCAGGATGCCGCGCGGCCGGTGATATTTGAACGAGCGGCCGACGAGGCGGACGCCGTTGGCGACCAGCGCGGAGGCGAGCGTGTCACCCTCGAACCCGGTCATCGCCTTGCCGTCGAAGCGGAAGGTGAGGGGGGCCGAGCGATCGACGAGGCCGCCGGTGTCGAGGCGATGGGAATTGCCGGCCACGCTCATGCGCCGCGACCCGCGGCGAAGCGGCTGCCCGCGATCGCATGGGTGCGCGTGTCGCGTTCCACCTCGATCCAGGTGCGGCAGCCCTGCGCGTGATACCAGAGTTCGCGCATCGGCCCGGCCGTGTTCTGGCGGATATAGACATAGTCGTAGAAGCCGTCCTCGCCGGCGGGCCGGCTCGGGGCGGCGTCGCCGCGATAGACGAACTCGATCGAGTCACGCTCGCCGCAATAGGGGCAGGGGATCCGCATCTGCCGTCGCCTCAGTGAAGATTGGGTTGGGCGCCCTGGCCCTTTTCGTCGATCATGTGACCGGTCCGGAACCGGTCGTACCGGTAGGCGATGGCGGTCTCGTGCGGCGTGTCGGTGGCCAGAAGATGCGCGAAGCACCAGCCCGAGGCGGGGGTCGCCTTGAAGCCACCATAGCACCAGCCGGCATTGAGATAGAGGCCGGGGATCGGCGTGTGGTCGATGATCGGCGATCCGTCCATCGACATGTCCATGATGCCGCCCCAGCTTCTCAGCAGGCGGGCGCGGCCGATCATCGGCATCACTGCCATGCCGCCTTCGCAGACATCCTCGATCACCGGCAGGTTCCCGCGCTGGGCATAGCTGTTGTAGCCGTCGATATCGCCGCCGAACACCAGCCCGCCCTTGTCGGACTGGCTGATGTAAAAATGGCCCGCGCCGAAGGTGATGACGCCGGGGATGACCGGCTTCAGCCCTTCGGACACGAACGCCTGCAGCACATGGCTTTCGAGCGGAAGCTGCAAACCCGCCATCGCCGCGACGGTGGAACTGTGCCCCGCCACCGCCATGCCGACCTTGCCCGCGCGAATGCTGCCGCGCGTGGTTTCGACGCCCGTGACCGCGCCGGACGCGTCGCGCAGGAAGCCGGTGACCGCGCAATTCTGGATGATGTCGACGCCGCGATCGGATGCGCTGCGCGCATAGCCCCAGTTGACCGCATCGTGTCGCGCGGTGCCGCCACGGCGCTGCAGCAGCCCGCCCATGATCGGGAAGCGGCCCTGATCGAAATCGAGGAAGGGTGCCATCTTCCGCACCGCGTCGCGATCGAGCAGTTCGGAATCCGCCCCGTGCAGCCGCATGCCGTTGCCGCGCCGCGCGTAGGCATCACGCTGGGCATCCGAATGATAGAGGTTGAGCACGCCGCGCTGGCTGACCATCGCGTTATAGTTCAGATCCTGCTCCAGCCCTTCCCACAGCTTCATCGACCATTCGTAGAACGGCTCGTTGCCGGGCAGCAGATAGTTGGAACGGATGATGGTGGTGTTGCGCCCGGCATTGCCGCCGCCGATCCAGCCCTTCTCGACCACCGCGACGCGGGTGATGCCATGCACCTTGGCGAGATAGTGGGCGGTCGCAAGACCATGACCGCCGCCGCCAATGATGACGATGTCATAGCCGTCGCGCGGCTCCGCGTCGCGCCACGTGGGGCGCCATCCGCGATGCCCGCCAAGGGCATTTGCCAGCAGACTGAAGACGGAGTAGCGCATGACGGCTTATCAAATCCAGGAAAATTATTTGCCCTGAAGGAAAATTAGCGGGTTCCGGAGAGCGCCGCTTGTCCCTACAGGACGATTTCATGACTCCAAGCGACAGGACGGCTGCCAATCCCGCCCCGAGGATGCTCGGGTTGCTGCTGGTCGAGGGATTCGCGCTGCTCTCCTACGCTTCGGTGGTCGAGCCCTTTCGGGCTGCCAACGAGCTGGCGCGTGCCGACCTTTATCGCTGGACGCATATTTCGGTCGACGGACGGCCGGTCTCCGCCTCCAACGGTGCGATGGTCGTCGCCGATGCGAAGGTGGGGGCGGCGACCGCGTGCGACATGCTGCTGGTGTTCGCGGGCGGCGATCCCAGCCTGTTCCGTGACACGCCGACCTTCGGCTGGCTGCGTCGGCTGGCATCTCGCGGCGTTTCGATCGCGGGGGTGTCGGGCGGGCCCTATCTGCTCGCGCGCGCAGGGCTGCTGGACGGCTATCGCGCTACGATCCACTGGGAACATGCGGCGGCGTTTCGAGAGGCCTTTCCCGACGTGGCGCTCGATACGGGCCTCTATGTCGTCGACCGCAAGCGGATGACCTGCGCGGGCGGCACCGCCGGGTTCGACCTCGCGCTCGACCTGATTGAGCGCGATCATGGCGCGGCGCTGGCGATGCGGGTCGGCGAATGGTTCATCCGCACCGAGACGCGCGGCCCCGAACGGCCGCAGCGATCGAGCCTCGCCGACCGCTTCGGCGTCAAGGATGGGCGCGTGCTGCGCGCGCTGGCGACGATGGAGTCGTCGCTGGAGGAGCCCGTCGAGCGCGAGGCGCTGGCCGGGCTCGCCGGGGTTTCGCTGCGCCATCTGGAGCGGCTGTTCGCCCAGACATTGGGCGCGACCGTGCAGGACGTCTATCGCCGCATTCGCCTTGAACGCGCGCAGCATTTGTTGCGCGCGACCGCACTGTCGGTGACTGAGGTCGGCGCGATCTGCGGCTTTGCCAGCAGCAGCCATTTCTCGCGCGCGTTCAAGACGCAGTTCGGCATGGCGCCGCAACAGGTGCGCCGCGCGCCAAGCAACATAAAGACTTTCGACGGCCATGGCGCCGTGATGATATAGGGAAGCATTTCGGGTCGAGGGGAGCACAGACTCTACCAGCCACGGAAGAGTAGAAGCAGGATGGAAACAAGGAGCTGTCGATTTGGCGAGATCTTTGCGGGCAAAAGCCGAGGAGCCGCCGGAGGCGGAGGAATATAAGACCGGTTCGAACGCGCCATCGGTCGATCAACGCCAGTTGGAAAAGGAATTAGGCGCGCAGATCCGCCTGATGCGGCGCAAGCAGGATCTGTCGGTCTCCGATCTGGCCAATGCCGCGGGCATCTCGCTCGGCATGATGTCCAAGATCGAGAATGGTGGCATCTCGGCGTCGCTGACGACGATCCAGTCGATCGCGCGGGCCCTGTCAGTGCCGATCTCAAGCCTGTTCACCTCGGTCGAGGAACGGCAGGATTGCTCCTATGTGCCGGCGGGGCAGGGCGTCAGCATCGAGCGGCGCGGCACCAAGTCAGGCCATAATTACCAGCTTCTCGGCCATCTGCTGCGCGGCGAGGTGATCGTCGAGCCCTATCTGATCACCTTGCACGAAGGCGCGCAGCCCCACACCAGCTTCGCGCACCAGGGCACTGAGCTGATCTACATGTTGGAAGGCGAACTCAGCTATCGCCACGGCGGCGAGACCTATCATCTGCGGCCCGGCGATACCCTGATGTTCGACTCCGGCGCGCAGCACGGCCCGGAAGAACTGATCACCAATCCGATGCGATACCTGTCGATCATCATCTACCCGCGCGCGGCGGGCTGAGCTGTCATTTCCTCCCCGAGCAAAGCTCGGGGAGGAAATATTCTCAACTCATCCGGTAGCCCGTCTCGCCATGAGCGGTGACGTCGAGCCCCATCTGCTCCTCATCCTCGCTCACGCGCAGCCCGACGATCATGTCGGCGATCTTCAGCGCGATGAAGGTGGTGATGGCGGAGACCGAGATGCTGAACGCCATGATGCCGATCTGCACGCCCATCTGCTCCACGAAGCCGCGGTCCTGCAGATAGCCGACGCCGCCGAGCGCGGGCGTCGCGAACACCGTCGTCAGCAGCCCGCCGACGAACGCGCCGACGCCGTGGACGCCGAACACGTCGAACGAGTCGTCATAGCCGAAGCGATGCTTGAGGCTTTCGACTGCCCACACGCACACCGGCGAGACCAGCAGGCCGACGCCGATCGCGCCCATCGGGCTGACGAAGCCGCACGCCGGGGTGATCGCGACCAGCCCGGCAATCGCACCGGAAACGACACCCAGCGTGCTCGGCCGGCGGCGATGCACCCATTCGGTGAGCATCCATGACAGCGCGCCCGCCGCGCCGCCGAGCAATGTGTTGACCATGATCAGCATCGCGAAGCCGTTGGCGACCAGCGCGCAGCCGCCGCAGAAGGCGAGCCAGCCCACCCACAGCATCGATCCACCGGTGAAGGTCATCGTCATGTTGTGCGGCGCCATCGCCGGTGTGCCGAGGCCGTGGCGAGGGCCGACCATATAGGCGGCGACGAGGGCGGCGATGCCGGCGTTGAGGTGGACGACATTGCCGCCCGCGAAATCCTGCGCGCCGATGTCGAACACCCAGCCGCCGCCCCATGCCATGTGCGCCATCGGCACATAGTTGATCAGGAACCACACGGCCATGAAGATCATCACCGCCGAGAAGCGGATGCGCTCCGCAAAGGCGCCGACGATGATCGGTGGGGTGATCGCCGCGAACAGCATCATGAACAGGAAATAGAGATATTCGGGCAGCGTGCCGACCAGGCTGTCCTGCGTCACGCCGTTGAGGAAGGCCTTGCCGAGCCCGCCGATCACCGCCCCGTAGGCCGGGTTCTCGGCGAAGGCGAGCGAGTACCCGACCAGCGTCCACAGCACGCAGATCAGCGCCGCGCTGGCGAACACCTGCGTCAGGATCGACAGCACATTCTTGGTGCGGCCCATGCCCGCGTAGAACAGCGCGAGGCCGGGCAGCATCATCAGCATCACGAACAGCGAACAGGCCGCGACGAAGGCGGTATCGCCACCGCTCAGCGCCGGCTCGGGCGCTTGCGCCGCTGCCGCGCCCGGCAGCAGCGCGACCAATGCTGTTACGGCCGCCAGCCCCATCCGGCGGCCACGCTCAAAAGCAACTCCACTCAACCCGCTCGTCATGTGTCGCACCCCCGATTCTTGTCGTTGCGACATCCTCTCCATTGTCGACCCGGTGGCGCGTGTCGGCGATCAGGCCCGCACGCGCGTCTTGTCAGGGTCGTAATGCGGGAAGCGGACGACCGTGGCGCCGATGCGCTTCTGGTGGCCATCCAGCTTTCCGATCTCGAGCGCGGTGCCGAGCGTGGACAAGGTCGCGTCCACGCGCGCCAGCGCGATCGTCTTGCCGAGGATGGGCGATCGCGTCGCGCTCGTCACCACCCCAACCTGCATCCGGCCCGCAAAAACCGGATCGCCATGGCCGACCGGCTCCGCTCCCGCGACATCGAGCCCGACGAGCGTGCGCTGCGGCGCCTCGCGACGACGGCGCAGCGCCTCTGCGCCGACATAGGGCGCCTCCTTGGCCTTGGGCACCGCGAAGCCGATGCCGGCCTCGAAGGGATCGGTCTGGTCGCAAAATTCATAGCCGGCGAAGACCAAGCCCGCCTCGATGCGCACCATGTCCAGTGCGTCGAGCCCGAACGGCAACATGCCCCTGGGGCCGCCCGCCGCGAACAGCGCGTCCCACACCGCGCCGGCCTGGCTCGGATGGCACCAGATCTCATAGCCCAGTTCGCCGGTATAGCCGGTGCGCGAGACCATCACCGGCACGTCGGCGATCCGACCGGTGGTGAAGCGGAACCATTTCAGCTCCTCCACCGTCGCCAGATGGCGCGGCGTCGTCACCAACGGCGCGAGGATCTCACGCGCCAGCGGGCCCTGCAGCGCGACATTGTGGAGTTGGTCGGTCGAGGATTTCACGAAGACGTGAAGGCCGTGGCGCGCGGCGAGCTCGCGCAGCCAGACGCCGCAATAATCGTCGCCGCATACCCAGCGGAACGCATGCGGCCCCATCCGGAAGACGGTGCCGTCGTCGATCATTCCGCCGGTTTCGTAGCACATCGCGGTGTAGACGATCTGGCCGACCGCAAACTTGGTCACGTCACGCGTCACCGCCAACTGCATCAGCGCCTCGGCATCGGGGCCGATCACCTCGAACTTGCGCAACGCGGAGAGGTCCATCACCACCGCGCGCTCGCGGCACGCCCAATATTCGGCGACGGGCCCTTCGCCGGTGAAGCAGGTGGGCAGCCAGAAGCCGCGATACTCGACGAAATTGCGCGTCAGCGCGGACGTGCGCGAATGAAAGCCGGTCTCCCGCGTCAGGCGCGGCGGAGCGTCTGGAGTCATGCGATGGGTGATTCCTGGAGTAATGGCGGCGGCGCCGTCATAGACGCGCACATGAATGTCGGTGGGGTTCCAGCCATTGGCGGCATCGACATCGTCGGCGCAGGAGGATGAGGCGCAGACGAGATCGGTCAGCGCGCGCAGCAGCACATAGTCGCCGGGGCGGGACCAGGGTTCGTCGAAACCGATCTGCTCGTCATGGCCGACGACGGTGTTGTAGAAAAAGTTGATCGCCGGCCAGCCCTTGCGCGCCTCGACGCCGTGCGGTGCCAGCGCGCGGTTGAAGTTCTCGGTGCAGTTGGCGTGGCCCGGATAGCCGAGATCCTCATAATATTTGGCGCTGCAGGCGAGCATGAAGGTATCGTGCCGGCCCACCGTATCGCGCACGATCTCCACCAGCGGGCGCATCGTCGCGTCGAAATAGCGCGAATGCAGCCCCGGCTTGGCGAAGGCGTTGCCCATCAATGTGCGGGTGACGGTGGGGTCGAGCCCCAGTTCCTTGCCCTGTTCGAGCGCGACCGCGTCGAAGGCGAGGAAGTCGGAGCATTGCTTGCCCTCGACATCGATGATCTGGATATAGTCGCCCGCCTTGACGACATAGGATCGCGCCGTCGCCGCATCGATGCGCAGGTCGAGCTTGGGCTCGGCCAGCGGCGGGGGCGCCGCCACCGTCGCGCGCGGTGCGCGGGTGACGAACAATTGCAGGTCGGTCGGCGGGTTCTGCGCGTCGGGCGCCATCGGCGCGCCCGGTGCTGCGATCAGGCAGGCGAGGGGGGCCTCCGCGGTGAAGCTGATCGCGCTGCCCGCGGGTGACTCCGCGCCGAACAGCTCGATCGTGGCCGCCTCGCCGCCAATGTCGGTCGCGCGTTCGGCCAGTGCCGCGGGGAGGGTGGCGAGCGGCTCGGCCCGATCGGCAAGCGCGGGCAGCGCCTCGGCGATCGGGCCCGCGGCCTTCACCTGCAGCAACCCGGGCTGCAACCCTTCGGGATCGACGATCCGCACGCTGTCGCCGGCGCCGAGGATCAGCGGCACGCCGCCATCCCCGCCGCTGACGACGAGCCGTTCCACCACCGCGTCTGCCGCCATCACCGTGCCCGTCACGCCGCCTGGTCGACCGCGAGGAAGGCTTCGAGCGAATCGTCCATCGCCTGCATCCACGGCGTGTGGTGCACCGGCGCCATGTTGCCGGTCAGCACCGAACGATAGCTCTTGTCACGATAGCCGAGGATCGAATCGACCTTGTCGTGCTTCCATTCCTTGAACAGCTCGGCGACGGCATCGAGGTCGAATTCGGGATAGTCGGTCGGGCCGATCAGGTCGCGGACATAGTCGGTCTGGAAATCGATCTCCTGATAGGGATTTTCCAGTTTCTCCTCGCGCGCGCGCCAGTCGAGCGTCTCGGCGGTCTGTTCTTCGACCGACGGCAGCGCGATGCGGCCGAGAATATAGTCGCGCGCATACCAGGCCTGCGCGTCGAACATGTTGAAGGTATAATATTGGTCCTGCATGCCGAGGTAGATCAGCTTGGGATCCTCGATCCAGAACACGCCCTTGTAGAGATTGAGCGGCCACAGCCGGTTGTTCGTCTTCAGCCGCAGCGAATCGGGCAGGAAGGGGAAGCTGTGCTGATAGCCGGTGCACAGCACCACCGCGTCGATCTGCTTGCTGGTGCCGTCGACGAAATAGGCGGTGTTGCCGACGAGGCGGACGAGCAGCGGCCGTTCCTCGAACCCCTCGGGCCAGTCATAGCCGAGCGGGCGTGAGCGATAGCTGAAGGTGACCGAGGCGGCGCCATATTTGAAGCATTGCGTGCCGATATCTTCGGCGGAATAGGAGCCGCCCACCATCAGCACATGCTTGCCGGCGAACTCGTCCGCCGAGCGAAAATCATGCGCGTGCATCACGCGGCCGGTGAACTCGGCGACACCTTCGAATTCGGGGACGTTCGGCGTCGAGAAATGGCCGCTGGCGACGACGACATAGTCGAAGATCTCGTCGACCTGCTCATCGGTCTTCAGATTGTGCGAGCGCAGGTCGAAGCGGCCATCCTCCCGCTTCTCCACCCAGCGCACCGGCGTGTTGAAGCGGATATGCTGGCGCACGTCGCTCCTGGCGACGCGGCCCATGATATAGTCGTGCAGCACGGCGCGCGGCGGATAGGAGGGGATCGGCCGGCCGAAATGTTCCTCGAACGAGTAGTCGGCGAATTCCAGCGCTTCCTTGGGGCCGTTCGACCAGAGATAGCGGTACATGCTGCTGTGCACGGGCTCGCCGAATTCATCCAGGCCGGTGCGCCAGGTATAGTTCCACTGACCGCCCCATTCGGACTGGCGCTCGAAGCAGACCAATTCCGGCACCTCGGCGCCCTTGGCCCTGGCACTCTGGAAGGCTCGAAGCTGTGCCAGCCCGCTCGGCCCCGCGCCGATGATTGCCACTCTTTGCGTCATTTCTCGTACTGCTCCCTAGCCGGTCTTCTTCGCCATCCGACTGGCCGGTTTCGCTTGCCATGCGCACCGGCGCGCTTATTCCTACAGGAAACGGATGTGACTGACAGGAAAATAACGCGTTATCGGAACCGGGTCGAGTAAATTTCCTCATAAGAAAATAAAATTCCTCTTGATTGACAGCCAGCCGACCTTGCGCTTATTTCGGCAGCAGGACGAACGGGAGGTAACCGGGCCGATGTGCGGCATTGTTGGGCTTTTCTTGAAGGACAAGGCGATGGAGCCGCAGCTAGGCAGGCTTCTTGCCGGCATGCTGGATGTGATGACGGACCGCGGTCCGGACAGCGCCGGCTTCGCCATTTATCGCGACGCGCCCGAGGGGCAGGCGAAGCTCACGCTGCGCGGTGGCAATGGTGAGGCGATCGCTAAGGGCCTGGGCGATGCGCTCGGCGTCGCGGTGTCGGTCAGCTGCCACGACACGCACAGCGTGCTGACCTTGCCGGCTGAGCATGAGGCGGAGGCCCGCGCCTGGCTGCAGGCCGGGCATGAGGAGATCGCGGTAACCGGCGCCGGCCGCCGCATCGAACTCTACAAGGAAGTTGGCCTGCCGGCGCAGGTCGCCAGCCGCTTCGGCCTGGCCGGGATGCATGGCAGCCATGGCATCGGCCACACCCGCATGGCGACGGAATCGGCGGTGACCACCGCGGGTGCGCACCCCTTCTCGACGGGGTCCGACCAGTGCCTGGTGCATAATGGCTCGCTTTCCAACCATGCCAGCCTGCGCCGCACCCTGATCCGCGAGGGGATCAGCTTCGAGACCGAGAATGACAGCGAGGTGGCCGCCGGCTACCTGACCTGGAAGATGCGCGAGGGCGCGTCGCTCGCCGAGGCGCTCGAAGCCGGGCTCGAGGATCTTGACGGCTTCTTCACCTTCGTCGTCGGCACCAGCAACGGCTTCGCGGTGATGCGCGATCCGATCTCGTGCAAGCCGGCGGTGATGGCCGAGACAGACTCCTATGTCGCCTTCGCCTCCGAATATCGTGCGCTGGCCGGACTGCCCGGCATCGAGAATGCCAAGGTGTTCGAGCCCGAACCGGCCCGCGTCTATGCCTGGGAGCGCAACTGATGCAGACGGTCGACCTTGCACAGACCAGCCGCACCGAACTCAATGAGCGTCTCCACGCGCTCGCCGCGAACACCAACGAGACCTATTGGCATGTGCTGAACCCCAACGGTCAGCACGCGCTGGCGGTGGGATTGGACGCGCCGATCACCGTCGAGATCGACGGCCATGCCGGCTATTACTGCGCGGGCATGAACAAGCAGGCGACGGTGCTCGTCTGTGGCAATGCCGGCGTCGGCGTCGGCGAAAACATGATGTCCGGCAAGGTCCATGTCCGCGGTGATGCCAGTCAGGCGGCCGGCGCCACCGCACATGGCGGGCTGCTGGTGATCGACGGCAATGCGTCGGCACGCTGCGGCATCTCGATGAAGGGCGTGTCGATCGTCGTGAAAGGCTCGATCGGGCCGATGAGTGCCTTCATGGCGCAGTCTGGCGCCTTGGTCGTGCTGGGCGATGCCGGCGATGCGCTGGGGGATTCGATCTACGAGGCGCGGCTCTATGTGCGCGGGTCGGTCAAGAGCTTGGGCGCCGACTGCATAGAAAAAGAGATGCGGGACGAGCATCGCACCGAATTGCGCGGGCTGCTCGACGCCGCCGGCATCGATGGCGAGGTCCATGTCGACGAGTTCCGCCGCTACGGCTCGGGTCGCCAACTCTATAATTTCCACGTCGACAACGCGTCCGTTTACTGAGGATCGCCTTTCATGGATCTGACCAACATCCCGCGGACGCTGCCGCGCCAGTCGGCGACCTTCGATCCGCACACATTGTCCGAAATTCGCCGCGCGGCGGCGACGGGCATCTATGATATCCGCGGCGCCGGCGCGAAGCGCAGCCTGCCGCATTTCGACGATCTGCTGTTTCTCGGCGCCTCGATCTCCCGCTATCCGCTTGAGGGCTATCGCGAAAAATGCGCAACCGACGTGTGGCTGGGGACGCGCTTCGCAAAGAAGCCGATCCACCTCAAGATCCCGATCACGATCGCCGGAATGAGCTTCGGCTCGCTTTCCGCGCAGGCCAAGGAAGCGCTCGGCCGCGGCGCGTCGGCGGCGGGCACCTCGACCACCACGGGCGATGGCGGCATGACGCCGGAGGAACGCGGCCAGTCGCAGACGCTCGTCTATCAATATCTGCCCTCGCGTTACGGCATGAACCCCGATGATCTCCGCAAGGCGGATGCGATCGAGGTAGTGATCGGGCAGGGCGCCAAGCCCGGCGGCGGCGGCATGCTGCTCGGCCAGAAGATCTCCGATCGCGTCGCGCAGATGCGCAGCCTGCCCAAGGGCATCGACCAGCGCTCCGCCTGCCGCCATCCGGATTGGACCGGGCCGGACGACCTCGAGATCAAGATCGAGGAACTGCGCGAGATCACCAACCATGAGAAGCCGATCTATGTGAAGGTCGGCGCGACGCGGCCCTATTATGACATCGCGCTGGCGGTGAAATCCGGCGCGGACGTGATCGTGCTCGATGGCATGCAGGGCGGCACCGCGGCGACGCAGGACGTGTTCATCGAACATGTCGGCATCCCGACCTTGGCGGCGATCCGCCCGGCGGTGCAGGCGCTGCAGGATCTGGGCATGCACCGCAAGGTCCAGCTCATCGTCTCGGGCGGCATCCGCAACGGCGCCGATGTCGCCAAGGCGCTGGCGCTGGGAGCGGACGCGGTTGCGGTCGGCACCGCCGCGCTCGTCGCGCTGGGGGATAATGATCCGGCGCTGGAGGACGAATATCGCGCGCTCGGCACCACCGCCGGCGCCTATGACGACTGGCAGGATGGCCGCGATCCCGCGGGCATCACCACGCAGGATCCGGAACTGGCCGCGCGGCTCGATCCGGTGGCGGCGGGGCGCCGGTTGGCGAACTATCTATCGGTCCTCACGCTCGAGGCGCAAACCATCGCGCGCGCCTGCGGCAAGAGCCATCTGCACAACCTGGAACCGGAGGATCTCGTCGCGCTGACGATCGAGGCCGCGGCGATGGCACGGGTGCCGCTGGCGGGAACGGACTGGATACCCGGCCAGCGTCAATTCTGAAGCGGCCGGCTTTTTTGGGGGAGCGCGCCGCGGGTCGGCGCGCTGATCGGGAGGACATTCGATGGCGCAGGACCTTGAAGCGGCAGCGCGTAAGCTGGGGATCAAATATTTCCTGATTTCGTTCACCGATCTGTTCGGCAACCAGCGCGCGAAGCTGGTGCCCGCACAGGCGATCGGCGGCATGCAGAAGGCCGGGGCGGGGTTCGCCGGCTTCGCGACCTGGCTGGACATGACCCCGGCCGATCCGGACCTGTTCGCGAAGCCCGATCCGGACTCGCTGATCCAGCTCCCCTGGAAGCCCGAAGTGGGCTGGCTTGCCGCCGACCTGTGGATGGACGGCAAGCCGGTGGAGCAGGGGCCACGCAACGTGTTGAAGGCACAGGTCGCCCGCGCGGCGGAAATGGGCCTGCAGATGAAGACCGGCGTGGAATGCGAATTCTTCCTCGTCACGCCGGATGGCAGCGCGATTGCCGATGACGCCGATGGTCAGTCCAAGCCGTGCTACGACCAGCAGGCGCTGATGCGCCGCTACGATGTGATCACCGAGATCTGCGACGCGATGATCACCCTGGGCTGGCAGCCCTATCAGAACGACCATGAGGATGCGAACGGCCAGTTCGAGATGAACTGGCATTATGACGATGTTCTCGTCACCGCCGATCGCCAGGCCTTCTTCAAATATATGGTCAAGGCGATCGCAGAAAAGCATGGCCTACGCGCCACCTTCATGCCCAAGCCGTTCACCAACCTGACGGGCAATGGCTGCCACATGCACGTCTCGATGTGGCGCGACGGCGAGAACGCCTTCGTCGATCCGGCCGACGAGACCGGGCTGTCGCCGCTGGGCCTCAACTTCATCGGCGGCGTGATCCACGCGGCGGATGCGCTGGCGGCGTTCCTCAATCCCACCGTCAACAGCTACAAGCGGATCAACGCGCCGCGCACCACCTCCGGCGCGACCTGGGCGCCGCAATCGGTGACGTGGACGGGCAACAACCGCACCCACATGGTGCGCGTGCCCGAGGGCGACCGCTTTGAACTCCGCCTCGCCGATGGTGCCGCCAACCCATATCTGATGGGCGCCACCGTCCTCGCCGCCGGTCTCGACGGCATCGAGCAGCAGCGCGATCCCGGCCCTAGGCTTGACATCAACATGTATACGGAGGGTCATACCGTCACCGGCGTCAAGACCTTGCCGCTCAACCTCCTCGATGCCTTGCGCGCGCTGGAGGCCTCGGACCTGAAGAACGCGCTGGGGCCGCTCGTGCCGAGCTACCTCAAGCTCAAGTTCGGCGAGTGGAACGACTATGTCCGCCATCTTACGAGCTGGGAGCGCGAGACGACTCTTGACTGTTGAGCGTGGTAAGATTGCGCTGTTCCGAACCGGCGTCGGATGTGCCCGGCCTATATCGCTGGTTTGATTGGCCCCGGCGATCGCAAGAGCATCCAGCCGATGGCAGCGCGTGCGGATGCGGTCAGCTATGACCGGCCGCATCATTTCATCGGTGCCGGGATCTGGGACAGCGCGCCGCTGGAAGCGACCTTGTGGCGGCAAGCGGATGAGTTGGTCGGTGGTGACAAGACCTGGCTGATCGTTGACGACACGGCGCTTCCCAAGAAGGGCAAGGCCTCGGTCGGCGTCGCACCGCAATACGCTACGGTGCTGGGCAAGAACGCGAATTGCCAGACGCTGGTGTCGGTGACGCTGGCTTCGGGCGAAGTGCCGGTCATGCTGGGCTTGCGGCTATACCTGCCAGAGAGCTGGACCAGCGATACAGCGCGGATGGACAGGGCCGGCGTGCCCGAGGATTTCAGAGCCTACCGCACGAAGCCCGATATCGCCATCGAGGAGATCGACCGCGTCATTGCTGCCGGCGTCCGCTTTGGCTGTGTCCTGGCCGATGCCGGCTATGGCCTGTCAGCGCCGTTCCGGCAGGCTCTCAGCGCACGAGGCTTGTACTGGGCCGTCGGCATTCCCCGGCACCAGTAGGTCTTTCCAGCCGACGTGCAGTTGATCTTTCCGGTGGCGGGACGTGGAAGACCGCGGGTTCGGCATGTGCCCGACGTCAAATCCCGAGCAGCCCATGCCATGCTCGAAGATGAGAAGTGGCGGCAGATCAGTTGGTGCCGTGGCACCAAGGGCCGGCTGAAGGCTCGCTTTGCCGTCCTGCGCGTGCGTATCGCCGATGGCGCCCCGCAGCGGATCGGAACTGCTGGTGCACAACATATGCCTGGCGAAGAAGCCTGGCTGGTGGGGGAGTATCGCTCAAATGGCGAGCGGAAATACTATCTCTCTAACCTTCCCGCCGACACCGCGATCAAGGACGTCGCCGGCGCCATCAAAGCGCGCTGGATTTGCGAGCAGGCGCACCAGCAACTCAAGGAGGAACTCGGGCTCGACCATTTCGAGGGCCGCTCCTGGACGGGGCTGCATCGACATGCGCTCTTGACAATGATTGCCTACGCTTTCCTGCAAACTCGAAGACTCGCTCAGACGACGCGGAAAAAAGAGCCTCCGGCCCGCCGCCTCAACCGAGCCTGCCGGCAATTCGGCAGGCCATAATTGACCGCCTGATGCGACCTCCACCATCCCGATGTCCTCACTGCGGGGAAGTCTTATCAGCGATCATCCCCACACTTCTGCTAAAGCAGTGCTAGTACAACTCGTCGGCCGCCACGGGAATAACGCTTGCCGCTTGCCTATCCTCCGAGGGCTTCATGCCAAGTTTGAGCAACAGCACAGGCTCCGCACGACGAGACCATGGAGCCGTTCCGCGGCTGCAGCCGCGAGCTCACCGTTCTGACGCATCGGTAATCGGCAGGGCGCCGCACTGCTCCTGCCGTAATGCCCCGAGTGTTGGCCGCTGAAATTTCACTGGTATGCGGCTGCTGAAGGAAATGACATCGGTCGGGCAGAAGGCATCACCGTGAAGATGAATCGCGTTGTATGCTGGTGGATCGATTTCAACGTTTGGTGCCCGCGCCGGAGGGCTGCGACAATCTGATCAGGATCGGCGTTCCATATCAACGGTTTCCGTTCGTGATTATGCTCATTGATGACACGGTTATTGGCGGCCTTGAGATCGACGACGGAGCAGAAGGCTCCGCTCTCAAGGCGCCGGCGGGTCAGCTTGGCTAAGAAGCGCTCGACGGCATTAACCGGGAACACGTCGTAGGCACGAAGTGGACGGTCCAGCGCAGATGTCGGGCGAGCCAGGCGCGAACCTTCGGTCGTCTGTGGGCGGCGTAAGTGTTGAGGATGACATGGACGGCCTTTCGGCCTCCACTGCGTTCAGGAAACGGATGACCTCCTGATGCCGATGCCGCTGCGCGGTCCGTCATCGGTCAGGGTGGGGCGGCTTGATGCCAGGCGCGAGATATCCGCCGATCATGCCCGGTACCGGCGTCGCGCCGGCAATCCGGGTCATCATCAACCGCGATCAGCGCTTGGCCTGGTCGATATCCTCATTGCTGCCGCCGCGGCCCTTGTTCGAGCCCCCGCCAGCGCGTTCCGCGGCAGCCTTGGTCTTTTCGGCCTCGCTTGCGGCGTCCTGACTCTTTGCGCCCGCCTCGTCCGTCGTCGGGTTGTCCATTGTTTCTCTCCTGCTTGTGATGGAACATCGTGTAGTCTTACAAACGCAAGGCAAGCGCGGGCGATCCGTGGGCAGCGGTCGGCGCGCGGCTTTCAGCCTGCATGCCGATATGGTCAGCCGCCCGCCGCGCCGTTTGCCTCACATGCTCTGTCTAGCCGAGCTCTCCAGAAGGAATGCGGGCCAGCAGCGCAAGGAGCGACGCCAGGGCGATGATCATTTGCGGCGGGCGAAGCCGTGCAAAATGCGAGGGGACGTTGCCTTCAAAGGCGGCACGATGATCCAGCATGAGGACGAGCGCAAAACCGGTCAGCAACAAGGCACAGCGCGATCACCGTCTCGTCGACCCGCGCGGCCAGGAGTGCCAGACCGCCCAAACCCACATAGACGATCACTGCACGAATCTGACTCCGGGTGGACGAGGCCGGGTTGCCAAAGCCGAAGCCGCGTCGAACGCCGCCAACGAATATGAGGATGATCGCCGCGCACAGGATCCCGAGTTCGACGGCGATCAGCGGCCAGGGCGGTGGCATCGTCCAGGCGCCCACCGCTGCGACCGCGAGCGGCACCATCGACCCGAACCCGAAGACAAGGCTTGTAGCGGGAATGGATTCCGGAACGATATGCGGGGTAACTGCCATGGGCCGCCAACGCTCCTGGCAAGGCTCAGTTGTTCGCGGCCGGACGCTTTGTTTCGGTCGGTCGTGCCGACGTCAGAGGAAGGGATTGCCGCCGGTCACTGCGATCGTCGCGCCCGAGGTGTAGCTCGATTCATCGGAGGCGAGCATGACATAGGCGGATGCGAGTTCGCTGGGTTGCGCCGGGCGACCCAGGGGTACGTCCTTGCCGAAACTCTCGACCTGGTCCTCCGGCATGGTCGAAGGGATCAGTGGGGTCCAAACAGGCCCCGGCGCCACGCAATTCACCCGGACGCCTTTCTCGCCGAGCAGTTGAGCCAGACCACCGGTGAAGTTGTGGATCGCGCCCTTGGTGGTGGCGTAGGGCAGCAAAGTCGGTCGCGGCTTGTCGGCATTGATCGAGGTCGTGTTTATGATTGACGCTCCTTTGGCCATGTGCGGGAGCGCTGCCTTGGCGAGATAGAACATCGCATGGATGTTGACCGCAAAGGTCCTTTCCCATTCCGCATCAGATATGTCTGTAAGCTCGGTATAGGTCATCTGATGCGCCGCGTTGTTGACCAGCACGTCGATGCGTCCGAACGCCTCCACCGCGCGGGAGATGATCGTTCGGCAATGGTCCGCATCGGCGATATCGCCGGCCACGAGGACGGCCTCGCGCCCAGCCGCGCGGACCAGCCGAGCCGTATCCTCGGCATCGGCCTCTTCGTTCAGATAGGAGATCAGAACGTCTGCGCCTTCCCGCGCGAAAGCGATAGCGACTGCACGGCCGATGCCGCTGTCACCACCCGTTATGATCGCCTTCTTGCCGGTCAGCCTGCCGGAGCCACGATAGCTGTCTTCGCCATGGTCGGGGAGCGGGTTCATTCGTCCGGTCTCCCCGGGCACGGGCTGCTGCTGCCTTGGCAATGGCGGGCGAACGTGCTGCGCAGCGTGGTCCTCGCTCATACTCTGTCTCCTGATCGCTGAGCATGTCTATCGCGCGGCCCGCCGCCGGGTTCCCGGTTCTCACTTAGATCAGTCCAATACGTCGATTCGTCGCTCATGGCGTCCACTCTTACCGTCGGTCTCGGGGCGAGCGGCGCCGCGGCAGCGGCCCGTCGATCGCTGATGAGGATTTCACGCCTTGTTGCGGCCGACTGGAACATCCGCTTGCTGACGCGGCTCTCCCTCGTTTTCGGCCGCGGGCCCTTGCAGCCCGGGTGGTGGAATCGGTGCGTCAGGATCGCGGCCGTGAGTCTGGTCCAGCATGCGCATCATCGGTGTCACCGTCAGTCCGTGGAGCAGGATCGAAAGCAGCACCACCAATCCGACGATCGCCCACAACCGGTTGCCGTTCGCAAAGGGGAAATGATTGAGACCGTAGGCGAGATAATAGACCGATCCAACGCCGCGGATGCCAAAGAAAGCGATCATCATCTTCTCGCGCTTGTCGGCAGGAAAGCCAGCCAGCCCCAGCAGTCCGCATAATGGGCGGACGAGCAGCAGGATCGCCAGCGCCGCCGCAAATTCGGCCCAACCGATCGGTTGCGTCAGTCCCGCGACAACCGCACCGCCGAGGAGCAGCAGCAAGATCATCATCGTGATACGTTCGACCTGCTCGGTGATCGCGTGCATGTCGTGATGGAAATCATGGGCGCGGTGCGAGGCACGCAATGTCAGCGCGGTGACGAACACCGCGAGAAAGCCGTAGCACTGGATGATTTCGGTGAGGCCATAAGACACGAGCGTTGCCGCGATCGCGATCAATCCGTCACCTGTCTGGGCCAGCTTTGATTCGGCCGGAATATGAAAGGTAAGCCAGCCGAAGACCCGTCCGACCAGCCAGCCGCCCGCGACACCGGCCCCAACTTCCCAGACGACGGCGTGCATGAACCACTGCTCCACCCACGGCGAACCGCTTGCCGCGGACACACCCAATACCAGCGCCAGGTTTACGAAAGGAAAGGCGAACCCGTCATTGAGCCCGGCCTCGGCAGTCAGGCCGAAGCGAACCTCGTCTTCCTCGCCGCTGCGCGGCGGCCCCACCTGGACATCGGCCGCCAGCACCGGATCGGTCGGCGCGAGCGCGGCTCCCAGCAGCAGCGCCGCGGGCAGAGGTAGGCCGAGCAGCCATATGCCGATCGCAGTGATCGCGGCGATGCTGAGCGGCATGGTGACCGCGAGCAACCGCCACGCTACCGCCCAGCGGCGGATGCTGAACACCCTGTCGAGCTTCAGTCCGGCCCCCATCAGCGCGATGATGACGACGAACTCGGAGAACCGCTCCGTAAGGACAGGATAAAGTTGGGGCAGCGGCCGCATACCGACCTGCGGGAGGGCGAAGATGGCGGCACCGAGTGTGACGCAGACGATCGGCAATGACAGCGGCAAGCGTCTTAACGCCAGCGGCAACCACGCAACCAGCGCGACCAGGACGCCGACGCCCGTCAGCACGAGAATGTAGGGATCGGGGGGCCAGTGAAACGCGGGCATGATTGCCAAACGACACGGATCGTCAAGCGTTCACCCGCTTCCCAACAATCGCCCGCCAATGGCGCATGGCGTTCGGGACGTCGGCTGAACTTGAAGGCGCGATCGCGGCCGCGATCGCATGCTCCAGGAAGCGCCGCGCTCGATCACGAGCATGATCGTGGGGCGTAACGTTGCATGAGTCCGACTGGCTGAGATCGACGGAACCGGACGAATTACATGCTTGATGTTAAGCCGTGGAACTCCTGGTTTCCGATGTCATTGCCAATATATCGGGTCGAGTGAGCGGACATCGTCCAGCGCTGCGCCGATGCACGATATTGGTGAGGGGAAGCAATGCGTCATTGGCAGTGCTGGCTGGCGCATCGTTGGATGGTGTGGAGCTTGTATAGGTGGCCATATCCGGCACAATATCGCCGATCATGTTCTCGTTGCGGCAAGGCTGAAACGCGCGTTGACCTTGGCTGATCGAGCCTCTTGATCTTCCAGGTGCTAGCGATCGCTACCAAATCGTACTTCCACGACCGTGATTTTTTGATATTCGCCCAGCCTGCAGATCGTCAGGCCCGGCGGCCGCCCGGCCTGGCGGTGTAAATGCCGGCGCGCCGCCGGTCCGGGACGAGGGTTATGGCTTCAGCGTCTTCGCCATGTTCAGGTGCGCGGTGACGATTGGGGTCATCGCCTTGGCGAATTCGCCAAGCGGAGCGCTGTCGGGCTTCGCTGCATAGGTGCGAAGGCCGTCGAGCGTAACCTGGTGCGCCGCAACCTGGTCGGCGGCATAGGCCTGATCGAACGCCGCGCCCGTTTTGGCGCGAAGCGCATCGAGCTTTTGCTGTTGCTCCGGCGTCAGCGTGGGATCGGGAGTGATCGCCGGCGAAGCCGTCGCAGCCGCCGCCTGGAGCTTGGCGGTGGATTCACCATGGGCTTTGATCATCGATCGGGCGAATGTCTTGATCGCGTTCGCACTGCCCTTTTCCAGCGCCAGATTGGCGGCGGCGATCTCATAGGCATCGCTGGAGGCAACCGTGCTGGCGAAGGCCTGGCCCGGGGCGATGGCCGCTTGCGGCGCCGCCTCCACGGGTGCAGCGACATTGTCGGGGGCTTCAATCGCCGGTGCCTGTGCATTCTCGGTCTTGGAGCCGCATCCCCCCAGCACGAGCATCATGGCCGAAACCGCCATCGTGGTCCTCATCATCGTCACTCTCCTTTGCGACAGCCCTGGCTGCGCAAGGTAACGTGCCGCTGGTGACGGTCGTTCCCCACCTCAACCGGCGGCAGGAGCTTTCGTCGCCGTCCAACGTTCTTTCGGACGAACCCGGGCCGCCCTGCGAGGAGGCTCTCTGTCATCGGAAGGACGAACATGAGCATCTTCGGCAGCATAGTCGACAAGATCTTCCATTCGAAGAAGGCCGCGCCTGCTGCTCCGCGCCCCGCCCAGGCGCCGCCGACGGCCGCGCCGGTGCCGCAAGCGCCTGTGCCGGCGGCACCTCCCCCGCCCGCCGCCGCGCCCGCGCCGGTCGCAGTGAGCGCCGTTGATGTCGAGGCCGTGTTGAACGAAATGGCGAAGATGAAGGACGGCGGTGGCGGCAATTGGCGCACCTCGATCGTCGATCTGCTGCGCTTGCTCGACCTTGAAACCAGTCTTGCTGCGCGACGCGAGCTGGCCGACGAATTGGGCGTCCATGCCGGCGATCACGGTTCTGCCGAGCAGAATATCGCGCTTCACAAGGCGGTGATGCGCAAGCTTGCAGACAATGGCGGCATCGTTCCGGAGAGTCTCCGCGACTGATCCGGCAGCGCGTGGCGGACATCGCACGGCGCCGCGGAAGATATGCTGATGGGGGAAGAGCAGGACGCGGCCCGTGCGCCAGCCGACAGACCGCCATCGGGGCCGCTGCTAGCTGGCGTCGGCCAGCCGGCGGATCAACCAGCGCCAGGAGCGGCTGGCTGCCAAACCTCATGGTGAGCTACCCAAGCCAGCCTGGCCGAAGGTTGCTATGGCGGGCGCCTGACGCAGGCGCGGTGACTCCCGTCAGACTCGTCAACGCCTGCGCCGCAGGCTCAGGCTCCACAAGATGATTGCTGCTGCGGTCATTACGGCGCTGAGGCACCCGGCAAAGAACGGGATCAAACCGTCCATCTCATCGAACGCTCGCGCTCCAGTGGCGGTGAACAACCCAAAGACGCAGAACGCAGCCAGCGCAAAGGCAATCAGCAGCAAAACCAGCGCGGCGCGTGTCAGCATATGTCGACCACCGCTGTGGCTCTCACCCCGCATCATCTTTCGGAACCTACCACAGCACGCCAAGGACAGTCATCTCCGAATGCGAGAGCCGCCGGCAGTCCTGCGAGGTCGGCCCCGACGAAGCGCAAATGCACTTTTTACTTTTATCAAGGCGTGGCGGAATTGCCCTAAGTGATTGATTGGTCGATCGGCGCGTAACCGGAGACTGAGCTGAGTGGGGAAGCTTACCTCTGAGCCCGGGACGATCTCGACTTTGAAGAAGTGATCATGCGACGTCGGATGTCCGTAGCTTTGGTGATACGAAATCATCTTGTGCGCGAGGGCCTCCATCGCCTCATGGACAACGCCTGGACGGTGATATCGAAAAGTTCGCTGCTCTATCTGCTCGACGCCGGGGATCGCGCTTCTGACATCATCCTGCTGAGCATAATATATGTTGCTGACGAAGATTGCTCAGTGTTGTCGGACGTGCGTGTTCATAATCCGCGCGCGCCAAGGTCGTCCTTAACGGGCACCGTTTTACCGATCTTCAGCATCTCGCCAATGTCGTGAATGCAGGCGCTTGGGGATATATCAGCAGTAAAACGCCCTTTTCTTCGCTGCGGGCCCAGATCGAGCTGGTGGCCTTGGGAGACAAGGTTTTCCCCGCCGAGTTGATCGGCGCGCTTGCCGCAACTCGCTCGATTGACACGGAAAATGGTCTTGTTTCGGCGCTCACCGAACATGAGCGCCAAGTCCTTTCCGGCATGGGATATGGTCTGCCGACGAAAGACATCGCGACGTCGACCGGTATCACCGAAACGCGGGTGAAGCCCGTCACCCAGGCGCTCTGTCGCAAGCTGCGCGTCAAAAACAGAACACAGGCGGCTCTGATGGCCCGGGAGCACGGATGGCTGTCGGCACAGGACGATGTTGCAGCGCGCTTCGAAGCTCGAGAAGCGCAGAAGGCGGCCCCGTCCGCTATAGGGTGGGGAGCGGCGTAGAAGATGCGGTCGGATCAATGGCCGCCTTCGACCCAGCCGATCCCGGCATGGCGAAACGCTTCGGCGAGGGCCGCCTCGAGTTCGATGGCTTCCCAACCATGCATCGGGTTCAGGTGGGCGACGAGTTCCGGAAGAAGGCGCACGCCGTAACGACGCACGGCGCGGCTCGCCTTGTAGCCGGTTTTGTGCTGGTCGAAGCGCCAATCGGGATCGCGCGCGGTCTGGCCGACATACAGGCCCAACGGCTCGGGATGCGCTGCGCGACTAAGCAGCACGACATAAACGCTATGGCTAGCGCGCGGCATCCCCTGCGTGGTTGCGCCGAAAGCACGGGCCACCGTTGCGGCCCGCGCCAGCCATTCCGCCTCATCCATGCCAGGCCGGGCGCGTCATCGCATCAGTCCTCTTCGGCCTCCACATCTTCCTTAGCCTCGGGGTTGGTCCCCTGCGCCTCGGCAGGTGGCCAGTAGACGGTGAACTATTTGAGCGGCTCCTCGTCCTTGTCGAAGACAGCCATCTAACGGTTCCTGGAGAAGGTGGGTGGTGCTGCAGATTCGGCGGCTTATCACAGCCATCGCCCGCACTGGTGCATGAACGTCACCTGCAGGCCGCGACAGCCGGCGGTCGCGTCGTCGTCGGTCGACGCTGTTGCTCGCCGCCCGGCACCGATGAACCAGTTCCCGACTTCATCGTTCAGCAACTATGGCCCGTATCGCGCACCTCTCCGACCTGCACTTCGGTGCCCATGATCCCAAGATTGTCGCAGCAACCGAAGCCTGGCTGCAGGAGCGTCGGCCCGACCTGGTGATCGTCAGCGGCGACTTCACCCAGCGCGCGCGGGTCGATCAGTTCCGCGAGGCGTCGGCCTATCTCAATCGCCTGCGCGCGGCAGGCTTCCGCACATTGGTCGTGCCTGGAAATCACGACGTACCGCTCTACGACGTGTTCCGCCGTTTCGGAGCGCCGCTGGACCGCTATGAGCGCTTCATCGACAATGATCTCGCGCCCTGGTTCGAGAATGACGAGGTTGCGGTGCTCGGGATCAACACTGCGCGCTCGCTGACGATCAAGGACGGACGGATCAATCATGAACAGATCGCGATGATCCACCAGCGCTTTCGCGCGGTCGCTTCGTCGAAGACGCGGATCCTGGTCACCCATCACCCCCTTTACGCTCTGCCGATCGGTGAGGGCGGCGAACTGACCGAGGCTGTCGGCCGTCACCGGGACGCGATCAAGGCAGTCTGCGAAGCGGGCGTGCACCTTGCCCTAGCGGGGCATTTCCACCGCACTTACGCAGAGTCGGCGCGCAGGATGGTGGAGAATGCCGGCTCCGCGCTCGTCGTGCAGGCCGGCACGGCGACCTCCACGCGGCTGCGCAACAGCGAGTTGCAGAGCTTCAATTGGATTCACGCCCATCGCAACGACGAGGTGGAGGTGCAGGTCATCGCCTGGGACGGCAGCGGCTTCCGCCGCGGCAGCCATGAGCGTTTCACATATTGCGAGCAGGGCTGGGTTGTCGAGGCTCTGACCGAGGAGGCCGAACAGGCGCGTCGTCGCGCTGTCGCCATGTAGGACGGCTCATTTTTCCGCTGAACATCAAGGTTTTGCCCAGCCGCGACGGGGGTGAAAGCCCGACAACAGCCGGTGAAGCTCTCGCAGTTTTGAACAGAGAGCGTTCAATGCTGTAAGTTTACGATCATTATCGATCGGTTCAGATGCTTGCCGATGGCACATGCAACACTGATCGTCACGTGCAGCGGCGGCACCTACTTCGATCGCGATCACTACGTCGACGTCCACCTGCCGTTGGCGCTCGCCTGCTGGCAGCAGCATGGGCTGGAAAGCGCCTCCGCCTTTTTCCCCCGTGCCGCCGGCGCTGATGTTGCCGTGGGCATCTACCGGTTCCGCGACAAGGACGCGCTTCATGCCGCGCTCGCATCGGCCGCGACGGAGGCTGTGATGGCCGACGTTCCGCGCTTCACGGATGCGACGGTGTTTCGAACCCTCGGCACGCCGCTTTGATCGTGCGGAGCGCCATGTCAGATCAAGCCGAGCGCAAGCGGTGCCCGGCGATCGACTTCTTTTCTTCAACCGCAGGACAAGCATGATGGAATTCTCTGATCGCAAGGTGTTCGTCGTCGGCGGGAGCCGCGGCATCGGTGCCGCGATCGTGCGGCGGTTCGCCGCTGCCGGTGCGACCGTGGTGTTTACCTACGCCGCCTCCGCTGACGCGGCGGACCAACTCGCCATCGAGACCGGCGCGCGGGCGCTCCAGGCGGATGCAGGCTCGCGCGACGAGTTGATCGGCGCGGTCGGTAACGCCGGGCCAATCGACATCTTCGTCTATAATGCCGGTCTGTTGGTGTTCGGCGATCCATTTACGCTCGATGCCGACGAGGTCGACCGTATGATCGACGTCAATGTGCGGGGCGCCTATTTCGGCAGCGTAGAGGCGGCGCGCCTGATGCCCGAAGGTGGCCGCATCCTCGTCATCGGTTCCGACACCGCTGACAGCATGCCGTTCCCGGGACTTGCCGCATATGTGCTGACCAAGGCGGCGGTGCAGGGCATGGCGCGCGGTCTGGCACGTGACCTGGGTCCGCGCGACATCACGGTCAACGTGATCCAGCCTGGTCCGACCGATACCGACATGAACCCGGCCGACGGTCCGCGCGCGGCTGGCATGCTCGAGCCGATGGCGATCAAGCGCTACGGCACCGCCGACGAAGTCGCGAGCCTCACTCTTTATCTGGCCGGAACGCAGGCACGCGGGATTACAGGCGCCATGCACACGATCGATGGCGGCTTTGCCGCCTGAGGCCGGGCCGTTCCCCCCGACAGCCAAGCGGAGGATGCTGAAATGGACGATCAGCCTCATAATGTGAACGTCGCCTATCGAGACACCACCGAAACCCACATGCAGAAAAATTCGAGATCGAGTGACCAGGATCGGGTACCGCGCGAATAAAGGTCATGCGCTCGGACTTCTTCTCGAGATTGATCTCAAAGCCCGCTCAGGGCGCGACACGGGTCAGCCATGAGCGGCCGGCTATGCCGGCGCCCGACGGCTGGGGCAGCCTGATGGCGGCGGCGCAGGACGGGCACGGCGGCGCCTATCGGCGACTGCTCGGCGAGGTTTCCGAGTGGCTCACGCGCTATTTCCAGCGCCGCTTGCCGCCGGGCGACGTGGACGACGCCGTCCAGGAGACGCTGCTCGCGATCCATCGGCGGCGCCACACTTATGATCCGCGCTATCCACTGGGGCCGTGGCTCGCCGCCATTGCCAAGAACAAGTGGGTCGACCAACTGCGCAGCCTGGCGCGCCGACCCATGGACGAGTTGCCGGAGGAGATGGCCGTGGGCGATCACGAGGCTTCGGTGGTCAGCAGCTCGGTTTTGGCCAGCCTGCTCGGCGAGCTCCGCCCTGCGCAGGCCCAGGCGATCCTGCTGGTCAAAGTGCACGGCTACAGCGTGGAGGAAGCATCGGGTCAGACCGGCCTCTCCCCCTCCGCCGTGAAGATGAACATTCACCGTGGGCTCGCACGCCTGACGGCAATCATTGAGAAGACCCCCGATGTCGAATGAATCCCTGATCGTCCACCTGTCATCGGATCTCGCGCCCGTGCAGCGCCGCAGCATGTTGCGCGAAGGGGGGCTCGTCCTCGCGATCGGCGCAGCCGAGCTCGCGCTCTTCCTGAGCTTGGGCGTCATGCGGCCGGACATCAGCCATATGGCCGGCTCGCCGTATCTGCTGTGGCGCTTGGGAAGCCTTGGCCTGCTCGCTGTGATTTCGTGCGTGCTGGCGATCCGGTCCTTCTCGCCGACGGCACAGCCGCGCCGGGGGCTGGCGCTCGCCTGCGCTCTTGCGGTCGCAGCCATCGCCGTTGGCGCATTCGTCACGCCCAACGGTGTGAGTGAGCGCGAACTGCTCGATCGCATCAATCCAGCCAGCGGCGTGCTTTGCGCCGCGTCGATAATCGTGCTCTCTCTGCCGATTTTGGCGCTGCTCGGCGTCGTGATGCGGAGGGCCGCACCGACCCAGCCGAGGCTGAGCGCGCTTGCCTCCGGCATCGCCGCCGGTGCCTGCGGAGCGTTTTTCTTCGCCTTTTGCTGTCCCTTCAACGACCCGCTTTACGTGGTCGTCTGGTACTCCGTGGGGTGCGCCGCCGTGGCGACTGCAGCACGATGGCGCCTGCCGAGACGCTTCTGTCTCTAACCAGATCCGACGCGGCAAATCACGCGCCGCGCACCGCCTGACCCGGCCATCGCCGACCCATCCGGATTTCCCGGAACGGGAAACGTGCGCCTGCTTCACTGAAAGGAACCATGCCATGACGACCACCACCGACGCGAAGTCTCCGAACCGGGACTGGCTCAAGACCTACTATTATCTTCGCTTCGCGATCTCCGCGGTCTGGGTCGCGCTCGCTTTCACGGTTGCGAAGGCCATGCCGCCCGTGGCTGCGGCGATGCTCGTCGCCTATCCGGCCTGGGACGCGCTGGCGAACTATCTTGACGCCCGCCGGAGCGGCGGCCTGATCAGGAACAAGAGCCAGATGCTCAACTTCGTCATCAGCGTTGTGGCCACCGTCGCCGTCGCCTCGACCCTGCCGCAGGGGATGCACGCGGTCCTCCAGATCTTCGGCGTGTGGGCGGTTCTTTCCGGCCTGTTCCAGCTCCTCACCGGGGTACGGCGCTGGAAGTTCTATGGTGCGCAATGGGCAATGATCCTGAGCGGCGCCCAGTCGGGGCTTGCTGGGGCGCACATGCTGAGCAAGGCCGCTGGCACAGCGCCCGTTAGCATCGCCGACATTGCCCCCTACGCCGCCTTCGGCGCCTTCTACTTCCTCATCTCCGCGGTATCGCTGACCATCAGCGCTACGCGCCGGCGCTCAAAGGCGGTTGCGGCCTGACGCACATCCCGGCCTCTCCGGCGCAGAAGCCCGCACATCATGCGGTCGCGTTTACGAGATGGTTCGATACCATTGAGATGAACGCGCGAAGTCGCCGGAGTCGCCGCAGATCCCGGTGATATCCCATCCAGACGTCTCGCGCTGGAGGCTGCAGCGGCAGTTCCAGTCGGCGGATGCCCGGGATCTGATTGCCGACCACGCGGGGCAGGACGGCGAGGCCGACACCTTGCCGGCACATGTGGCCCTGGACGTTGCGGTTGTTCGATTGCAGGACCGGCCTTGCGTTGGGGAAGTTCTCGGTGAGCCACGCGATGTCAGGGAATTGGCCGGTGGATGTGTCATGGGTGATCAGCCGAAGACCGGTGCCGTCGCCCAATCGGGGATCGGCGGCCTCCTCGGCGATGTAGACGCCATATTCGAGCCTGAAGAGTCGCCGCTGGACGACGTCGGCAGTGTCGAACGGAACGATGCGAAAGGCGATGTCGGCTTCGCGTTGAGCAAGGTTGAACAGTCTCGTGCCCGTCAGGATCTCTACGTCGACGTTAGGGTAGGTCTTTGCGAATTCCGCCAGGATGGGAGGAAGGACATAGGCCCCGAACCAGTCCGCTGACGAAATTCGGAGGCTGCCCTTGAGATCCTGCTCCTGCCCAGCGAGCCGGCGCTCCATGGCCAGGGCGCCTTCCTCCATCTGCTCGGCGAGCGCGATGATCCCGTGGCCCTCGTCGGTCAGAACGAGACCGTCCGCAGTGCGCTGGAAGAGCGTGTGACCGATCGCCTGCTCAAGCGCGCGAAGGCGCCTGCCGACGGTCGGATGGCTTGTCTGAAGGGCGCGCGCGGCACCGCCGAGCGTGCCGGCGCGCGCGACAGCGAGAAAGATCCTGACGTCACTCCATTCCATCTGAATCACCCGCACAAATCTGAACGCCGGGAATACTGTAATGTTAGTTCAAGAACAAATCTGAGAACCTAGATTTCTGTCATCTTCTGGAAACGGTTTGGAGAAGAAGTAGTGAAGACGTGGCTCATAACGGGCTGTTCAAGCGGCTTCGGTCGCACGCTCGCGCTTGCTGCAGCCGAGCGCGGCGATCGGGTCATCGCGACGGCTCGCGATATCAGGACGATCGAGACCATGGCCGCGCCATTCGGCGACCGCATGATCACCTTGCCACTCGACGTGACCGATGCGGGGGCAGCCAGGGCAGCGGTCGCAACCGCGGTGGAGACATTCGGCGGGTTCGACGTGCTCGTGAATAATGCCGGCTACGCCCTGTTCGGCGCGATCGAGGAAGGTACGCCCGAGGAATATCGAGCGATGTTCGAAGTCAACGTCTTCGGTCTGATCGAAACCACCAGGGCCGCGCTGCCGGTTCTGCGGCGTTCTGGCGGCACGATCGTCAACATGTCGTCCGGTGCGGGCATCGAGGGGCGCGGCGGCGGCGGTTACTACCACGCCGCCAAGTTCGCCGTGGAAGGGATTTCCGAAGCGCTTGCCGGTGAGCTCGGGTCGTTTGGCATCCGCGTGCTGATCGTCGAACCCGGGCCGTTTCGTACCGACTTCCTCGGCCGTTCGATCGCAATGACAGGCAGGGAAATGCCGGAATACGCCGCGAGCTCGCGCAAGACTTATCGCGAGGCCAACAATGGCAATCAGGCGGGTGATCCCGACAAGGCGGTCGCGGTCATCCTGCAGGCGGTCGATGCCGATGACGCCCCGCTTCATCTGCCCCTCGGCCCGAATGCGCACGCGATTGCCGAGCGGAAGCTCGCTGCCTTCCGCAACGATATCGACGCCTGGCGTGACATCACGATCGCCACCGATTTCGACCAGAGCTGAGCGCCGCCGGCAATTCTGTTTGAAGCCAACATCCAACGGAAAATCGACGATGACCGCAACTGTCGAAGGGTTTACCCAGCAATTGGTGCCGGTGAATGGCATCAAGATCAACGCCGTTACCGGAGGCTCAGGCCCGCCGATCCTGCTGATTCACGGGTGGCCGGAAACATGGTGGGAATGGCATAAGGTGATGCCGTTGCTGGCGGAAAACTTCAGCGTGGTGGCCATCGATCTTCGCGGCGCGGGCTTTTCCGACTGCCCGCAGGGCGGCTATGACAAGGCGACGATGGCGTGCGACGCGCACGAAGTGATGGTCGCCCTTGGGCATGAACGCTACGCCGTGTGCGGCCATGACATCGGGGGAATGGTCGCCTTGCCGCAGGCAGCCGCCTATCGGCAGGCTGTTACCCACTTGGCTATCCTCGACGTTCCGCTTCCCGGCTGGACCGGATGGGAGGCAACGACCGCAAGGCTCTGGCACTTCGGCTTCCATATGAACCGGGACCTGCCCGAGCGCCTGATCCATGGCCGTGAATACGACTATATCTCGGCCTTCATGTCCGAGCGGTTCTACGATCACGGCACCTTCAATCCGGCGGACATCGAAATCTATGCCAGGATGATGGCGCTTCCTGGCCGCACTCGCGGTGGCATGGAATGGTATCGGACCCTTACCACCGATCATGCGGCTGCCCTCGAATACAAGAAGCAACCGCTTGAGATACCGGTGCTAGGTCTCGGTGGAGATCAGCGCTTCGGCGCGCAGATGGTGCCGATGCTCAAGGAATTCGCCGGCAATGTCACGGGCGGCTCGCTTGCACGGTGCGGCCACTATGTCGCGGATGAGCGGCCGGATGAAGTCGCAGCCGCGCTGATCGGCTTCCTCGACGCCAATTGAAAATGGGCGCCGGGCCTTCGCGGCCCGGGCGGATGCGAGACCGCGGGTGAACCGCGCCGCGGTCGCGATGAATCGGATAATAGCAAAGGAGACTGTCATGACCGCACCCGTCATTCGCGGCGTCAACCATATCGGAATTACGGTGCCCGACATCGAAGCCGCAAAAGCGTTCTTGGCTGACGCATTCGGCGGCCAACTGATCTACCAGTCCTTCGGGCCGCAGGATCCGCCGCGGCAAGGACCCGAATTCGAGCGGGCCGTCGGCGCCTTTCCCGGAACGGTCGTGCGCGCACAGGCAATGGTCAGGATCGGAACGGGGCCCGATATCGAACTCTTTGAAATGCACGGTCCGAAGCAAGCCCAGCCGATCCGGGCAAGCGACTTCGGCATCACGCACTTCGCTCTTTACACGGACGACATCGACGCATCGGTCGACCGCTTCGAGAAGGCAGGAGGCACACCTCTCACCGCGCCGCGCGCCATACCCTATGCGACTGAGAAAGGTCCTGGAAACAGGGTCTGCTACTGCCGCATGCCCTGGGGAACGACGATGGAATTCATCACCACGCCGGATCGCATGGCCTATCGTGACCAGACGGATCTGCGCAGGTGGCAGGACGACGACTGAGCAAGGGCGGCTCGCGGCCCACAGACCGGTCGCGGGAACGAGCGTTGTGGCGATGAGGACGAAGGCGGTAATGGTGACCCGGGCACCGCCAGCGAAGCGTCAATCACGATGCCGGCGCCGCCGGTCGCCTGCGCGGCGATGTTCGAGAGGTTAACGCTCACCTTGGCGGCGGCATTTGCGTAGGTCAGCGTATCGATCCCGCCGCGGCCGGCGAGCGTGTCTGCCGCGGTACCCGCGCCGCCATCAATCAGATTGTTGCCGCCGTCGCCGGTCAGCGTATCGGCATAGACGGATCCGATCAGAGTCTCGATGCCGATAAGCGTGTCGGTGCCGACGCCTGTGGCGAGGTTCGCGACGACGCCGACGAGCAGATCATTGCCACCGTCGCCGTTGAGCACATCATTGCCCGCGCCGCCGAACAGGCTGCCGCCGGTCACGACGTCGTTGTCGACGCCGCCATTGACGGTGAAGGCGGTTGCAAGGCCGGCCAAGTTGAGCGTGTTGCGGCCGACGGCGAGAGTGAATGTGGGCCTGCCGCTGAGCTTCGGCGAGGTCGGCCACGGCAAATGCGGTTGAGGCGCCGGCTCCTCAGCCGAAGATCGTTTTCACCGCCGCGCTCTCTTGCGCGATGAAGTCGAAAAATGCCGCCACGCGCGGCGTTTCGCGCAGCGCGGGATGGGTGAGGAGCTTCCATGTTCGGGCGAGTTCAGGGATGGGCCCGAGCAGCTTCGCCAGCCCGGCATCCTCGGCGATCGCCATCGGCAGCGGCGCGACGCCGATGCCCGACTTCGCGGCCTGCACCAGCCCGAGGATGCTGCTGCTCCGGCTCACCACATCCGCGGCGGGCGCGACCTGTCGCAGCCAGATCATCAGCCGGTGCTGCGCCATGCTCTCATCGAGTGCGACGACCGGGTGTTTTGTGAGTTCGGCGACCTCGCTCAGGTCGCCGCGGCTGCCAACATAATCCATGCTCGCATAGAGGCCCCAAACCGAGTCCGCCACCTTCCGGCCGACCAGCGCATCCTCGGTATCGCCTGAACGAAAGGCGACATCGGCATCGCCCTTGAGCAGGTCGAGATAGCGGTCGCTGGTGACGAACTCGACGCGGTAAGGCGGGTGCAGCGCGTGAAACCGTTCGATCAGGGGGCGCAGCCGGCCGACGACGGGCTCCGGGCAGGTCAGCCGGATGATCTCACGGCCGTCGGCGCTGGTCCGCCGCACCTTGCGCTCGAAGCTCTCGACCGCCGATGCCACCTGTTCGGCCAGTGGCATCAATTCCTCGCCGAGCGGGGTCAGCACGTAGCCCGTGGCCTGGCGGCGGACCAGCGCGTGACCAAGCGTGCGTTCGAGTGCCACCAATCGGCGCTGGACCGTCGATTGGCTGACGCCGAGCGCCTTGCCCGCGGCGATGGTGCTGCCGTGCCTGCCGACCGCCAACAGATGCTTGAGGTCGTTCCAGTCGAACATGCTGAGCTTATGCAATTCTGCGACCCCGCACCGCAAGAGTTCGGCTGCCGGTGCATCGCGGGGGCCTCTATGATCGGTCGGGTTCCGAAAAGCCGATGCCGGTATGGGCGAGGAGGCGATATGCGACGCCAGCGAACTGCTCCGATGACTGATCGTTCGACGAATGCGGGAAGGGGCGCAACGCGTCGCCTGGGCGCTATCCTGTCGCTTGCGGCGTTACTGCCCGGCGTTGCCATGGCGCAGTCGCGGCCCGACGAGGCTGGTTTGCGCGCCGCCGATGCCGCGCAGGCGGCCGCGGCACGCACGCGGAATGCCGACGCGCTGGCCGCGATGATGCATCCGGCCTTCACCGTCAATTCGCCCGAAGGCGAAGTCTGGCCGCGCGAAAAGGTGCTGGCGCTGTGGCGGAACCGCGGCATCGGCCATGACCGTTTCGATCGCGTCGCCGAAAGTATCACGCTGGTCCGCGATGTCGGCATCGTCGAGGGGCGGGAGGTGGTGGCGCCATCGGCCGACAGCATCGCGGGGCAGCGCCGGCACGATGGTGGTCGGCCCGTGGCGCGGCGCTTCACCAATATCTGGTTGTGGGATGAGGGCCGCTGGTGGTTCCTCGCCCGCCACGCCAATGAGCAGCCGGGGCCGGTGGCGGACGCACGATAGCGGCGGCCGGACGAACACCACGTAAGGGGGTATCCGCCCAGCCGCTTTTCCTGAACCGGCGGGGGCAGGGGGTCAGTCGGCGCACGGTGGATGGAGTAGGTCGGCATGGCCGATGCGGTGGAGGAATTCGCTCCGCACCCGGTCGATCACCGCGAAGCTTACCTCGGCACCATCGCTCGCCGGATCGACCACCACGCGGAACGGGCGTTTGCCGGCGGGGGCGGCGACGATGGCTTGCACCGCGCGACCGACCGCCGCCGGGTCCGCATCGGCGGGTACCGTCGCCGCCAGCGCATCGAGCAGTTCGTCAGCGAAGCGCGGCGGATAGGCCGCCTCATACGCGGCGGCGACCGCGGTGTCGGCGGGCGTGCCGGCGTGGGCGAAATGGTTGGTGCCGCTGGTGAAGGCGCCGGGAACCACGATCGCGGTCTCGATGCCCAGCGGGGCCAGTTCACGGGCGTAACTTACCGCCAGCGCATCCATCGCCGCCTTGGCCGCGAAATAGGGTCCCAGCAAGGGCGGCACGCCGCCGGCGACGCTGCTGCTCGAAATCCAGACGAGGAGGCCGCTGCCTGCGGCGCGCATGTGCGGCAGTACCGCACGCGCGACCCGCTGCGCACCGAGCACATTGACGTCGTAGAGCGCCGCAAGCTGCTCGGGCGTGAACGCCTCGCTCGGGCCGTAAACCATATGGCCGGCATTCTGAACGAGCAGATCGATCCGGCCGTGCCGGGCGATGATGGTGTTTACTGCGGCGCGGATCGACGCCTCATCCTGAACGTCGAGTTCGATCGAGGCGAGGTCGATGCCCTGCCGGGCGGCGTGATCCGCATTGTCGGCGACCTGCGCGGCGTTGCGGCCGGCGGTGTCGCGCATCGAGGCGTAAGCGGTGTGGCCGGCGGCGGCGAGGTCACGGGCGATCATCTGGCCGAAGCCGCTCGATGCACCGGTGACGAGAGCGATAAGTGCCATCTTGCTTCTCCTTGATGGGTTCAGATCGCGCCGCCGTTGGCGCGGATTGTCTGTCCGTTGATCCAGGCGCCATCCGGGCCGGCGAGGAAGGCAACTGCCGCGGCGATGTCATCGGGCTGGCCGAGGCGGCCGAACGGGTTCATCCGCGCGATGGCCGCGACCTGCTCGTCGGTCTTGCCGTCGAGGAACAGCGCGGTCGCGACGGGACCCGGGGCCACCGCGTTCACCGTGATGCCACGGCTGCCCAGTTCCTTGGCAAGCACGTGCGTTATCGCCTCCACGCCGGCCTTGGTGGCAGCATAGACGCCATAACCCGGCTGGTAGAGACCAACCACGCTCGACGAGAAGCTGATGATCCGGCCGCCGTCGCGCAGGCGCCGCGCGGCCTCACGCATGCCGCGGAACACGCCGCCGAGGTTGAGTGACACCTGCCGCTCAAACGCGGCATCGTCGATCTCGGCGATCGGGCCGAGACCCATCATCCCGGCATTGTTGACGAGGACATCGACGCCGCCGAACGCCTGTTCGGCCGCATCGAACAAGGCTGTCGCACTTGCCGGATCGGTGAGGTCGGCCGGCGCTGCCACCGCCTGGCCGCCCTCCGCGACGATCGCAGCGACAATTTCGTCCGCCGCGTCACGATCATGGCCGTAATTGACCAGGACCGAGAAACCATCACGGGCCAACCGACGCGCGATCGCGGCGCCGATGCCCTTGGAGCCACCCGTAACGATGGCACTGCGACCCTGGGAATTCGTCATCATCAGTCTCCCGTTGCAATGACCGGAAGATAGGCTACCCGCCCGCCCGGATAATCAGGCGCGACCTGGCATCACTGTTCGGTTATGACGAACAGATGTTGGATCGTCTCGATCGGATGCGGCTGTTCGTGCGGGTGGTGGAGCGAGGCAGCTTCACCGCGGCGGCGACCGATCTCGGCATTCCGCGATCGACCGCGACCGAGGGTATCCGCGGGCTAGAAGCTGCGCTCGGCGCTCGACTGCTCGACCGGACGACGCGGCACGTCGCGGCCACGCATGACGGCCAGGATTATTATCACCGCTGCGTCGCGATCCTGGCCGATCTCGATGAGGCGGAGGGCGCGTTGAAGGATGCGCGCCCACGCGGGTTGCTGCGCGTCGACGCGCATGGCCTTATCACCCGCACCTTCCTGCTGCCCCACATCGCCGATTTCCTCGATCGCTACCCACTGATCGATCTCCACCTCGGCCAGAGTGACAGGTTGGTCGATCTGGTGCGCGAGGGTGTCGACATCGCGATCCGCGCGGGCGAGCCCGCCGATAGCGGTCTTATCCTGCGGCGGCTGGGAATGATGGCGGAAGCGACGGTCGCGAGCCCGGCCTATCTCGAGCGTTACGGCATACCCGCTTCGATCGACGATCTGGCGGCGCACGAGATGATCGGCTTCGTTTCGTCGCGCTCCGGTGAAGTCATCCCGCTCGAATTCCAGGTGGCGGGCGCCGTCCGGCACCTGCGTATCCGCTGCCGGATCACCGTCGACAATTCGGATACGATGGCTGATCTCGCGCGGCGGGGGCATGGCATCGTCCAGGCGCCGCGCTATCGCTTCGCGCGCGACCTCGCCGAAGGCGCGCTGGTGGAAGTACTGCCGGCGCATCCGCCGACGCCGACGCCCTTGTCGGCGCTTTACGCCCAGAATCGCCATCTTTCGCCGCGAGTGCGCGTGTTCCTCGATTGGGCGAGCGCAATCTTCGCAGCGGCGCTGTAGCGCGCATCCGCTTGACTCGATTCGATGATTAGCTAATGATCGAATCATGAGCCAAGTGTTCAAAGCGCTTTCCGATCCGACGCGCCGCCGCGTGCTGCTGCTCCTGCGCAGGGGACCGATGAGCGCGGGTGCACTCAGCGATCAGTTCGACGTCTCCAAACCGACGATGTCGGCGCATTTCTCAGTGCTGAAGGAAGCCGATCTGGTCCACGCCGAGAAGAATGGAAAATCGGTGATCTATCATCTGAAGCTCTCGGTACTTGAAGAGTCCTTGCTGGGCTTCGCTCATTCGTTCGGCCTAGGCGTGGATGCGCCGGACGTGAAGACGGAGGCACGGGGATGAAGAACGAACTGCTCATCACTCTCTGTTGGGCTGGCGCGATGATCGCGGTTGCGCTCGCCGCGTCGTTCGCGCGCGCGCAGGGCTATATCGATCAAGAAACGGTCCTGCGCGTGGTCGCGATGAATGGCCTGATGATCGCCTTCTATGGCAACCGCATGCCGAAGGCGATCGCACCTAGCGCCTGCGCACAGCACGTGTTGCGCGTCGGAGGCTGGTCGATGGTGCTCAGCGGCCTCGTCTACGCCGCACTCTTCGCCTTCGCGCCGATCGCGGTGGCGGTGACGTTCGGCGTCGGCGCCGTGGCCATCGGAATGGCGGTGACATTGGGATGTTGCTTGTGGCTGCGGGCGAGAACGAAGGTGGCTTGAAGCCGTAGCGAACCCGCTTGCCGCCATGATAATCTCGGCGCCATGCAACCGCTGATCCTGCCACTGCTAGCGCTACTGACTGCTACAGTCGGTCCCCCCGATAACGACGCCACCGAGCGGGAACGGGTGATGGACGAGATCGAACGCAGCGTCGTGCTGCCGAAGGACGCGCGGCCGCTCGAAGCCTATGGGCGAAATTATCAATATTCCGGATCAGGCACGGTCATCGCGATCTACCTGCTGCCATTCCCGTCGGCCGACATGAGCGGATCCTGCTACAAGATCAGCGAAGCGCTTCGTGCCCGCCCGTGCATTGAGCAAGAGGTGAAGGACCTGCGCGAAAGCCAGGCAAGACAACGTGCGGCACAAACACCGGCGGGTGAGCGGCGCTGGTACGATACTGGCAAACCACTCCCCTTCATCCACGATGGCCGGTGCATGCAGGTGAACATCGAATATCATATTGCTACGCGAAAGATGCTGCGGGTGGCCTGCAACGGAGCTGCCTGAGCCGCCACCCTGCGGGCTAACGATCGGCAACCATATATCTCGGTCCCTGAATTGAACGGCGTTCAATTTTTAATTGAACAATGTATAATATTGTGCGAACTTCTCGCGAGCGGCGACTCCGGCGCCGCTTGCAGAGGATGTAGCGATGTCTGAGATTGCCAATCGCCGGCCGCTGAAGGCGCGCAACACGCGCTGGGCGGCGGGGCTTGCCCGGTTGCTGCTGAAGACGCGGCTGACGCCCAACGCGGTGTCGGTCTGCGGGATCGGCTTTGCCGCCGTTGGTGCCGCCTGTTTCCTGTTCGCGCCGCGGTGGCCGGCGCTGTGGCTGGGCGGCGCGTTGTGCGTGCAACTGCGCCTGCTCGCCAATCTGATGGATGGGCTGCTGGCTGTGGAAGGCGGGCGCAAGTCGGCCAGCGGCCCGCTCTATAACGAGTTTCCCGACCGGATCGAGGATACGCTGCTGCTCGTCGCCGCAGGCTATGGCGCGGGTGTGCCGGTGATCGGCTGGGCGGCGGCGGTGCTGGCGATGGGCACGGCCTACGTGCGCGCGCTGGGCGGAGCGGTGGGGCTGACGCAGCAATTCTGCGGACCGATGGCGAAGCAGCATCGCATGGCGCTGCTCACAGTGGGCGCGGTCGCGAGCCTTTTCGTGGCGGCGATGCCGTGGGTGCTGGCGGTGATCTGCGCGGGTGCAGCCATCACCTGCGTGCGCCGGATGATGCGCTATGCCGATGCGCTGCGGGCGGCCGCGCGATGATCGGTTGGGTCATCCGCGCCGCGACGCGCTTCCTCGTCGGCGGCCATGCCCGGTGGCAGGGCTGTGCGCCCGATCCGCGGCAACGCATCTATTTCGCCAATCACTCGAGCCATCTCGACACCGTGATCCTGTGGGCCGCACTGCCGCCCGAGTTGCGCGCGGTGACCCACCCCGTCGCCGCGCTGGATTATTGGGGCAGGGGGCCGGTGCGCCGCTACATCGCGACGCGCGTGCTCAACGCGGTGCTGATCGACCGCACCGCGCGCCGCGATCCGCTGGCGGCGCTGCGCGACGTGCTCGATCGCGGCCATTCGCTGATCCTGTTCCCCGAAGGCACGCGTCATAGCGATCCGCAGCCGGGGCCGTTCAAGGGCGGGCTGCAGCATCTGGCGGAGGCTTATCCGGCGGTCGAACTGGTGCCGGTCTATCTCACCAACCTCGCCCGCGCCTATCCCAAGGGCGCGATCCTGCCCGCGCCGATCATGTGCACCGCCACCTTCGGCGCGCCGCTGCCGGCGATCGCGGGCGAGGCCAAGCCGCATTTCCTTACCCGCGCGCGTGCCGCGGTCTGTGCGTTGGGAGCGTGATGTGAACGATCGGATGATCCTGCTGTTCGGCGGCGTCTTCGCGCTGCTTGCCGTCGCCTCGGTGGTGGGCTTCGCGCTTTCCCGCCGCGCCGCCACCGAAACCGTGGCCAACCTCAACGCGCGCATCAAGGCGTGGTGGGTGATGATTGCGATCTTCGCGGTCGCCTTCTTCGTCGGCAAGGAATTGACGATCGCGCTGTTCGCGCTGACCTCTTTCTATTGCCTGCGCGAATTCCTCTCGATCACGCCGACCCGGCCCGAGGATCATCGCGCGGTCGCGGTCGCCTTCTACCTCTTCATCCCGCTGCAATATGCGCTGATCTGGAGCGGCTGGCAGAGCCTGTTCGGCATCCTGATCCCGGTCTGGGCCTTCCTGATGCTGCCCGTGCTGGCCGTGCTGAAGGGCGAGACCGACGATTTCATGGCGCGCACCGCGCGCATCCAGTGGGCGCTGATGCTGACCGTCTATTGCATCAGCCACGCGCCGGCGCTGCTGATCCTGAAGATCCCGGGTTTCGAGGGGCAGGGCTTCCTGCTGCTGTTCTTCCTGATCACCGTCGTCCAGCTTTCGGACGTGCTGCAATATGTGTTCGGCAAGCTGTTCGGCCGCCACAAGGTGGCTCCGCGCGTCAGCCCCGCCAAGACTTGGGAAGGGCTGATCGGTGGCGGCCTTTCCGCGACGGCGGTGGGCGCCGGGCTGTGGTGGATCACGCCCTTCGCGCCGTGGCAGGCGGCGCTGCTCGCGCTGGCGATCGTGCTCGCGGGTTTCTGCGGCGGCCTCGTCCTCTCTGCGGTCAAGCGCTCGCTGGGGGCCAAGGATTGGGGCACGATGATCGAAGGCCATGGCGGCGCGCTCGACCGCATGGATTCGGTGAGCTTCGCCGCGCCGGTTTTCTTCCACCTCGTAAATTACTTCTTCGCAATGTGAGGTGCGGGTGAACGGTTTGCCGCCGCTCCTGAACCATGCGACGAGTGGCGTATGAGTGACGCCACCTTCCTCAATCGCCGTCTCCTGCTGGGTGGGCTCGGCGCAACGGTGCTGGGGTACCTGGCTGACGAGGGCAGGGCGCAACCCTCCGGCTCGGCGCTCGATTGGCTGACGCCGGAGCAGCGCGCTTCTTATGAGGCGCTGCGGGCAAAGGCCAGGGCGGCGTTCACCTATGAACGTGTGTCGGTTCCGGGATCAGAGGCGCTCGCCAAGTGGGAAGAACTCAAATCCTCGGGGCGCGGTTGGCCCGTGGTCATCGGTAGCGATGAAGATCTCGACCGCATCGTCGAGCAATTCGTGATCGAGGATTCCGAGATCGGCGCCGGGCCGGGGTTGCGCGCGCCCGCCGAGATTCTTGCCACTGCGGCCGGCATCGCATTTCCTGAGGATCTTCCAAAATGGCCGGGAGCCTATCAGCCGCAGGACCTGCTGGCGGAGGATGGTGACTGGACTGTCGATGCTGCTGCCGGTTCGGTCGGGTTGAGCGTCACCATGGATATGGTGTCGCAGCGTCTGTACGATCGGGTCCATATCGTGCTCACCCCCGCAAAGTTCTGCTGGGAAGTGCCGGCCTATCTCCGCTGGGGCGGCTGGAACGCCTGTCCGCCGCCGGAATATCATGTCGCAGCGCTGCGCCGCTGGCATGATCGCTATGGCGCTGAACTGGTCGGCATCAACGGGGATGTGATGAATCTCCGCGCCGCACGGCCGCCGACGCAACGTGCCGAGGCAATGGCACTCGCGCGCGAGGTTTATGCCTATTGCCCGGACATCGTGGAACAGGGGACGGGCGACATCGCGCCGCTGGCAGCTGCGATGATGGCGGACGGTTGGTGGTATTTCAGGTGGGATTGAACGGGTTGCACGACGGACCCTTCCGAGCCTGCCGGCGTTAACCGTCCACCTGATATCGTCTCACCATCGAAAGGATCGAGCATGCTCAGATGGGCCGCCATCTTCGCAGTCATCGCACTTGTTCTCGCGGTTATCGGCTTTGGCGGTATCGCGGGCGTGGTGTGGGATCTGGCGAAGCTGCTGTTCTGGCTGGCCGTCATCATCGCTGGCGCGCTCGCGGTGCTGGGGCTGACGATCTACAAGAAGGTCACCTGACCGGCGCTATCATCGGCGATCCGCCGCCAGCCCCAATATGCGTCGTGCCTGCACCAGATGCGGGCGATCGACCATCCGGCCCGCGACCTTGAGCGCGCCGGTGCCGGGGTTGGCGGCGAAGGCGTCGACGATCGCCTGCGCGCGGGCGATTTCCTCCGCGTCGGGCGTGAAGCCCTGGTTGATGATCGCCACCTGCGCGGGGTGGATCGCCATCATGCCGGTAAAGCCGTCCCGCCGGGCGCGAGCGACATAGGCGGTGAGCGCGTCGGTATCGTCGATGCGCGGAAACACCGTTTCGATCGCGGCGGCATTGGCCGCGTGCGCGCCGAACAAGGTGAGCGCGCGGATCATCTCATAGGGCGCGGTATAGCTGCCGTCGGCCTCGCGCGAACTGGTGGCGCCGATCGCCGCGGGCAGATCTTCGGCGCCCCAGGTCAAGCCCGCGAGCCGATCGCCGACTGCGGCGTAGCTACCGAGTTGGAAGATCGCGATCGGTGTTTCGGTGGCGATCGGCAGGATCGGCGGCGGGCTTCTGTCGAGCATCGACAGCAAGGTGAGCACGCTCGATGCGCCTTCGGCCTTGGGCAGCACCAGCCCGTCGGGCCGGCCGGGCTGCACAGCGGCGATGTCGTCGCGGATATGGTCGCTGTCGAGCGGATTGATGCGCACGAAGGCCGTGATGCCGCGCGGGCCGGCCAGCCAGTCGGCGACCGCCGTGCGGCCATCGGCCTTCTTCTCCGGCGCGACCGAATCCTCCAGGTCGAGGATCAGGGCGTCGGCGCCGCTCGCCGCCGCCTTGGCGAAGCGATCGGGCCGGTCGGCCGGCACGAACAGCAGCGAGCGCAGCCTCATTGCAGTGACTTCTTCAGCAGCGCCATGCGCAGGCATTGGCAGACGATCTCGTTGCGCTGGTTGAGCATAACGTGGGTGAATGTGACGATGCCGGCCTCGGGCCGCGAACGGCTTTCCTTGAGTTCGGTCACTTCGGTCTCGGCGCGCAGCGTATCGCCGAGGAAAACCGGCTTGGGCATCACCAGCTTGTCGTAACCGAGATTGGCGACAAGAGTGCCCAATGTCGTGTCGCCCACGGACAGGCCGACCATCAGCGCGAAGGTGAAGGTGCCGTTGACGAGGATCTGACCGAACTCGCTCTCCCTGGCCGCCTCGGCATCGATGTGCAGCGGCTGCGGATTGTGCGTCATCGTCGAGAACAGCAGATTATCGGTCTCGGTGACGGTGCGGCGGATCTCGTGGACGATCCGGTCGCCCACCGCCCATTGGTCGAAATATCTGCCCGCCATCAGGCCGCCTCCGCCTTCTCGATCCTCGCCAGCACCATGCCTTCGCTTACCTGGCCACCCTCGGCGGCATTGAACTCGGCGACTGTCCCGTCGAACGGCGCGGTCAGGCTGTGCTCCATCTTCATCGCCTCCAGCGTCAGCAGTTTCTGCCCCTTAGAGACGGTGTCGCCCGCCGCGACCGCCACCGCGATGATGCGGCCGGGCATGGGGGAGAGGATCGCGCCGTCCGACGCATCGGCGCCGCCTGCACCGGCCGCGCGCCACGGCAACAACTGCCAGACCTGCCCGCCCTCGGCGATCAGCGCGCGCGGAGCGGGGTCGGTGACGGCGGCAGGCTGCAGCGCGACGGTCACCGGCGCGCCGTCGAGCAGGAAACGGCCTTCCAGCCGGCGCGGCGCATTGAGCCGCACACCCGCGAGCGGCCCCGGCGCCGCGAGGGTCGCGGCGGCGCGGGCGAGCGCGGCGTCGCTGGGCACAGCGGCGGGCAGCAGCGCATCGCCCTCGCGCGCGATCAGACCGGTATCGAGCCGTGCCTCGGCGAACGCCGGGTGGTGCAGCGCCTTGGCGAGAAAGCCGGCATTGGTCTTGAGCGGCCAGATCAGGGTCTGGTCCAACGTCGCGGCGAGGCGCAGCCGCGCGGCGTCCCGATCCGGCCCCCACGCGATCAGCTTGGCGATCATCGGATCGTAGAAGGGGGAGATCTCCGCACCCTGCTCGACGCCGGTATCGGTGCGGTAGGAAGGGCCGATCTCGAACCGGTCGAGCGTGCCGATCGAGGGCAGGAAGCCCTTCGCCGGATCCTCGGCATAGAGCCGCGCCTCCATCGCCCAGCCGGTGATCGAGAGCTCGTCCTGCCGCTTCGGCAGCGGCTCGCCGGACGCGACGCGGAGCTGCCATTCCACCAGATCCTGCCCGCTGATCTCCTCGGTCACGGGATGCTCGACCTGCAGGCGGGTGTTCATCTCCATGAACCAGATGCGATCGGCGCTGAGCCCCGCCGAGCCATCGGCGATGAACTCGATCGTCCCCGCGCCGACATAGTCGACCGCCTTCGCCGCGCGCACCGCCGCGTCGCAGATCGCCGCGCGGGTGGCTGCGTCCATGCCGGGGGCGGGGGCCTCCTCGATCACCTTCTGGTGGCGGCGCTGCAGCGAACAGTCCCGCTCGAACAGGTGGACGACATTGCCCTGGGTGTCGCCGAACACCTGCACCTCGATGTGGCGCGGATTGTCGATCCATTTTTCGAGCAGCACATGATCATTGCCGAACGAGGCCGCGGCCTCGCGCTGGCAGGATGCGAGCGCATCGGCGAAATCGGCGGGGGCATCGACCTTGCGCATGCCCTTGCCGCCACCGCCGGCCACCGCCTTGATCAGCACCGGATAGCCGATCGCATCGGCCTCCGCCGCCAGCCGCCCGGGGCTCTGATCTTCGCCGAGATAGCCGGGCGTGGTCGGGACGGCGGCCTGCTGCATCAGCGCCTTGGCGGCATCCTTCAGCCCCATCGCGGTGATCGAGGCGGGGTTGGGGCCGACCCAGACCAGCCCGGCATCGATCACGGCCTGGGCGAAGTCGGCATTCTCGCTGAGGAAGCCGTAACCGGGATGGATCGCCGCCGCACCCGTCGCCCTCGCGGCGGCGATGATGCGATCGCCCTTGAGATAGGAATCGCGGACAGGGGAGGGGCCGATATGCACCGCCTCGTCCGCCATGCGCACATGCAGCGCGCCGGCATCGGCATCCGAATAAACCGCGACGGTGCGCACGCCGAGTTTCCGGGCGGTCCGGATGATTCGGCAGGCGATCTCGCCGCGATTGGCGATGAGCAGTGAGGAGATCATTGCATCACATCCGGAACACGCCGAAGCGTGGCGCTTCGGGAATGGGAGCGTTCAAGGTCGCGGCGAAGGCGAGGCCCAGCACGTCGCGGGTCTGGACCGGATCGATGATGCCGTCGTCCCAGAGGCGGGCGGTGGCGTAATAGGGGTTGCCCTCATCCTCATATTTCTGGCGGATCGGCGCCTTGAATGCCTCGGCCTCGTCCGGCGTCCATTTCGCGGCGTCGCGGTGGACGGTGGCGAGGACGCTGGCGGCCTGTTCGCCGCCCATCACGCTGATCCGCGCATTGGGCCAGGTGAACAGGAAGCGCGGGCCATAGGCGCGGCCGCACATGCCGTAATTGCCGGCGCCGAAGCTGCCGCCGATCAGCACGGTGATCTTGGGCACCTGCGCGGTCGCGACCGCGGTCACCAGCTTGGCGCCATGCTTGGCGATGCCTTCCGCCTCATATTTGCCGCCGACCATGAAGCCTGAGATGTTCTGGAGGAACAGCAGCGGCACGCGGCGCTGGCAGGCGAGTTCGATGAAATGCGCGCCCTTCACCGCGCTCTCGCTGAACAGCACGCCATTATTGGCGAGGATCGCGACCGGCATCCCCCAGATATGCGCGAAGCCGCAGACCAGGGTCGTGCCGTAGAGCGCCTTGAACTCGTGGAACTCGGACCCGTCGACGATCCGCGCGATCACCTCGCGTACGTCATAGGGCGCACGCACGTCCTGCGGCACTATGCCGTAGAGGTCGGCGGGGTCGAATTTCGGCGGCACCGGCGCGCGCAGATTGACGTCCGGCTTCAGGTCGGTCTGCAAGGTGGAGACGATGTCGCGGACGATGCTGAGCGCATGCTCGTCATTCTCGGCGACATGATCGACCACGCCGGACTTGCGGCCGTGGAGGTCTCCGCCGCCGAGATCCTCGGCGCTGATCACCTCGCCCGTCGCCGCCTGCACCAGCGGCGGGCCGGCGAGGAAGATCGTGCCCTGGTTGCGGACGATCACCGTCTCGTCCGACATCGCCGGCACATAGGCGCCGCCGGCGGTGCAGCTCCCCATCACGCAGGCGATCTGGGGGATACCGCGCGCGGAGAGATTGGCCTGGTTGAAGAAAATGCGGCCGAAATGCTCGCGATCGGGGAACACCTCCGCCTGGTTGGGCAGGTTGGCGCCGCCGCTGTCGACCAGATAGACGCAGGGCAGGCGGTTCTCGAGCGCGATTTCCTGCGCGCGCAGATGCTTCTTCACCGTGATGGGATAGTATGTGCCGCCCTTCACGGTCGCGTCGTTGCAGGCGATCATGACCTGCCGGCCCGAGACGCGGCCGATCCCGGCGATCAGGCCGGCGCCCGGCACCTCGTCTCCATATAGGCCGTTCGCGGCAAGCTGGCCGATTTCGAGGAAGGGGGAGCCGGGATCGAGCAGCCGCTCCACCCGGTCGCGCGGCAACAGCTTGCCGCGGGCGACATGCCTGTCGCGCGCTGAGGGCGAACCGCCCAGGGTCGCGGCCGCGACCCGCGCGCGCAACTCGTCGGCCAGCGCGCGGTTGTGTGCGGCGTTGGCCGCGAAACCCTCGCCGCCCGCCGCCAGCCGGGTGTCGAGCACCGGCGCGCTCATGCGCCGATCAGCTCGCGGCCGATCAGCATGCGGCGGATCTCGTTGGTGCCGGCGCCGATATCGAGCAGCTTGGCGTCGCGCATGTAGCGTTCCACCGGCCAGTCCTTGGTGTAGCCGGCGCCGCCCAGCGCCTGCACCGCCTCAAGCGAGGTCTTCATCGCATTCTCGCTGGCGAGCAGGATCGCGCCGGCAGCGTCGAACCGCGTCGTCTTGCCCGCATCGCACGCCCGCGCCACCGCATAGACATAGGCGCGTGCCGAATTGAGCGCGACATACATGTCGGCGATCTTGGCCTGCATGAGCTGGAACGCGCCGATCGGCTTGCCGAACTGCTGGCGTTCGCGAACATAGGGCAGCACCACATCGAGGCAGGCCTGCATGATGCCGAGCTGGATGCCGGAGAGCACGGTGCGCTCATAATCGAGGCCGGACATCAGCACGCCGACGCCGCCATTGGGCGGCCCCATCACATTCTCTTCCGGCACCGCGCAATCGTCGAACACCAGCTCGGAGGTGGGGGAGCCGCGCATGCCCATCTTCGTGATCTTCTGGCCGATCGAGAAGCCCTTCATCCCCTTTTCGATGATGAAGGTGGTGATGCCCTTCGACCCCTCGCCGGTCTTGGCATAGACCACCAGCGTATCGGCATATTCGGCGTTGGTGATCCAGAATTTGGTGCCGTTGAGGATGTAGCGATCACCCTTCTTCTCGGCGCGCAGCTTCATCGAGACGACGTCGGATCCCGCGCCCGCTTCCGACATGGCGAGGCTGCCGACATGCTCGCCGGAGATCAGCTTCGGCAGATAACGGGCCTTCTGCTCCGGCGTCGCCCAGCGGCGGATCTGGTTGACGCATAGATTGGAGTGCGCGCCATAGCTGAGCCCGATCGAGGCGGAGGCGCGGGCGACCTCCTCCTGCGCCACGACATGCTCCAGATAGCCGAGGCCGAGGCCGCCATATTCCTCTTCCACGGTGATGCCGTGGAGGCCGAGTTCGCCCATCGCCGGCCACAGATCGCGGGGGAACCAGTCCTTCTCGTCGATCTCGGCGGCGAGCGGGGCGATCCTGTCGGTCGCGAAGCGCGCGGTGCTGTCGCGGATCATGTCCGCCGTCTCGCCGAGCGCGAAATCGAAGTCGGTCATTGGCATTCTCTCCTGTGGCCGCCCTTCTACCCGGCCCCGCAAGGCTTGGGAAATTGAACTTGCCGCAAGCACTGCATTGATACCATCTATAGGGGCAGCACCCGCGTGCCGCCCCGAAAGCCCTGACAACGATGCTCGACCGATATCTACTCCGCTATTTCCTCGGCGTCGTCGACCAGGGGAATTTCTCGCGCGCCGCGGCGGCCTGCAACGTCTCCCAGCCGACCTTGTCGGTGGGCATCGCCAAGCTGGAACGGACGCTGGGGCAGGCGCTGTTCGTGCGATCCAACCAGCGCGTCGAGCTGACCGAGGCGGGCACCCGCTTCCTCGTCCATGCGCGGCGCATCGAGCGCGAGTTCAACGTGGTGATGCAGTCGATGGGCGCGTCGGCAGACCTGCCGACGTTGCGGCTGGGCGTGCTCGCCAGCATTCCTGGGGAGACGATCGCCGCGGCGATCGCCGAGACGCGGCCGGCGGACGCCTATCGCTTCGAACTGCTGTTCGGCACCGAGCGCGAACTGGCAGGGCATCTGGCCAAGGGCCGGATCGACCTGGCGCTGACATTGGTCGGTCGCGGCGCCGGCCGCTTCGCCGAGCAACCGGTGATGACCGAGGGCTATGCGCTTGCGCTCGCCGCAGACCATCCGCTGGCGGACAGGCCCGAAATCGCCGCGGAGGCGCTGGCGAAGGAGACGATGATCGTCCGCCGCCATTGCGAGGCGCTCTCCGCAACCAGCCGCTTCTTCACCGAACGCGGCGTGCGCCCGCACTTCGCGCTGCGATCGACCAATGACGACCGCGTGTTGCAGTTCGTCGCGGCGGGGCTGGGGCTGACGGTGATGCCCGCCTGCTACCGCCACCCCGGCATCCGCCGCCCCCGCCTCGCCGGCTTCGCGGCGAGCCGGACATTGGGCTGGGTGGCGGGCGACGCGATGGAGCATCTGCTCGCCACGCCGATCGGGCTGATGACGTGCATCGAGCGTGGGTTACGGGCTTAGCGGGGCGATCGAGGCATCCGGGGGGCGGGCGAAGGTGACAAAGGTTACAGTGAAATCTGCCCAATCCTTCGCGATCAGATCGTCCCGGCCTTCATCTGCTTGACGGCATAGTCCGCCGCGCGCGCGGTCACCGCCATGAAGGTCAGCGACGGGTTGACGCACGACACCGAGGCCATCTGTGCGCCGTCCGTGATGAATAGGTTGGCCGCGTCATGCGCCTGGTTCCAGCCGTTGAGCACCGAGGTTTTCGGATCGCGGCCCATGCGCGCGCCGCCCATCTCATGGATAGCCTCGCCCGGGATGTGCGCGCCGCGCGAGCTGGTGACGTTGGTTAGCCCCGCCTTGCGCAGCATCAGTTCGCCCTGCGCCTGGGCATCGTCCATCATCTTGATCTCATTGTCGCGGAAGGTCACGTCGAAGCGCAGCAACGGCATGCCACGGCTATCGGTCTTGCCGAAGTTCAACATCACGCGATTGTCTTCATAGGGCAGGCACTCGCCGAACGCACCCATGTTGAAGCGCCACGGTCCGTAGCGGCGCATCCCATGCTTCATCGACGCGCCGAAACCCTCGGGCACAGGCTGGCGCCGGCCGGCACCGCCCTGATAGCCATAGCCGCGCTTGAACGGCAGGTCCTCCGCCACGAGGTTGCGGAAGCGGGGGACGTAGACGCCGCCGGGGCGCCGGCCATATTCGACGAACTCGGTCATGCCGGGGATGTCGCCGCTGATGTTGACCTTGAAGATATGGTCCATCACCGCGCTGCCCAGCGCGCCGTTCGAATGGAAATAGCTCCGTTCGCTGCCCTCCGGCCGCGAATTTAGAAGGACATGCACCGAGCTCATCGCCGATGCGCAGAGGAAAACCAGCCGTGCCTCGACCACCTCGGCGCGGCCGGTATTGGCATCGACGAGCCGGACGCCGGTGACGCGCTTGCTTGCTGGATCATATTCGAGGTTCGTCGCCCAAGTGTCGGAGCGCAGCGTTAGCCGGCCGGTCGCACGCGCGGCTGGCAGCGTCACCGCCTGCGTCGAGAAATAGGCGCCGAAGCTGCACCCGCGATCGCACTGCGCCCGCTTCTGGCAGCGCGAGCGGTTCTGCTCGGGCTTGTCCTCGGTGATGTTGCTGAGCCGGGCGTTGATGAGCTTCCGGCCCGGAAACTCGGTCTCCAGCCGCTCCTTCAGCCATTTCTCGGCGACGTTCATCGGGAAGGGCGGCATGAACTCGCTGTCGGGCAGATAGTCGAGATTCTCACGCCCGCCGGACACGCCGATATATTTCTCGACATAGCTGTACCACGGCGCGACATCGTCATAGCGGATCGGCCAGTCGGTCCCGATCCCCTCGCGCTTGTTCGCTTCGAAATCGGACGGCGCCCACCGAAAGCTCCAACGCCCCCAGGTCAGCGACTTGCCGCCGACGACTCCCGGCCGCACCCAGCGGAAGGGATTGGGCGCATCGAAATCATAGGGATTGAGACGATCGTTGGTGAAGAAGGGCTGGTTGGCGGGCTGCACCCAGAAGTTCAGGCCCTGGAAGTCGCTTTTGACGAACGCCGCCGGCATCCGGTTGCGCGCAGGGATTTCGAAGGCGGGCTTGCCGTCATAAGGATAGTCTTCGCCATGCTCGACCATCCGGCCGCGATCGACCATCAGGACGCGGAGCCCCTTTTCCGTAAGTTCCTTGGCGGCCCAGCCGCCGCTCACACCCGAGCCGATGACAATTGCGTCGAAGCGATCCGTTGCTGCCATGATGTCTGCCTGTCGATTTCGTGATGAGGGCGAGCGCGCCGACGCGCTCAGGCCGAGAAAATCCGGTCGATCTTCGATGCGGGATAGGCGCCGTCATAGTCGCCGGGAACGGGCAAATAGGTCCGTTCCTGCATGATCCCGACCTCCGACGTGAAATAGCCCGTGACCACCAATTGGCGGAACGCCTCGAAAAATTCGGCGCCGCCGGGGACCTGATCATTCATCGCGAGCGTCAGCAGCGCGTCCTGCTCCGCTGCCGACGCCTTGAGCGCCGGCTTGCGATAGTCTGCCATGCTGCGTGCATCGAGCGCGGCGAGGCCGCCGAGGATGAGATCGCGGTCGTCATTGATCGCCCAGTCGCCAAGCATATGCTCGATATACTCCGGCACGCCCGCGGCGATCGCGCCCGGCGTGTCGGTCGTCGGCATCACCCGTTCGCTGAGCGCAGTGACGAGTGCGCGCTGTGGGAGCGTAAACACGACGGCCGGCTTGCCGGTGTTGATCCTGGGGATCGGCTCATAGCCCGCCGCGCGCGCCAGCGGTGCGAACAGACTGGACCCGAAGACCGCGGCGAAGCCCGCAAGCGCGGTGCGGCGGTCCATCGAAAGCAGGTTGGACGGCGCGAACGTCGTCATGCTTTTGCCCTGCAGCGGTGCGTCCACCCAAGCCTCATAATGCTCTCCTAAAGGGCCATTTTTGGCCATTTCAGATGATCGTAAAGGATCAACAGGGGGCTGTCGATTGGGTTGATGATTTGCATCGCGCGCGGGGGTGCCGGAGGCGCCGGACTATGGGGGCGTGCGGACGGGCGAAGGGGATAAGGGTATGGAGAGAATTCCCTGATCCCGCTCGGGAAGGGGTGAGCGAGGCGGGTGGTCGCATGGGAGAGCGCTACCATGCCCACCCTGGTGCTTGGCGTTGCAGCGCGCCGCGCCAGCGTGGGGACGGGACAGCAGCCAATCGCCGGCTGTGCCATCTTAAAAGGATGCTGACGACGCACGGCGGTCTCTTTCGTTTGTCGTTCCCGGCAACCAGATTGGTCTCGTTCGTCGTCACGGCAATCTCCCCGTTGCCGACAGGCCGCGCGCGGCGTGATCTTGCCGAGGGTGCCCGGTGCAGTCGCATGGCCGATCTCCCACCGATCGTGAATCGTCGGTTCGCCGCAAGGTTGCCTCCGTCGACAGCCGGTGCGAGCAGGACGCCGGGACGGGGCCACATTTTCCGTACCGCGGGGACGCGCTGTGCGAACCCGTTCAGCGCAACGACCGCCTGCGCTTGATCTAACAAGCGGCTAACACCCCCTTTACGCACCCCTAACGCCCCCTCAACACCCCGGAACTCGCGTTTTTCGGTGAGTTGCGCCTTCTGCTGTTCGATCTCAGTCGGGAAGGCCATCTGGATGCGGGCGGCGCGCGACCACACCGGCGCATCTTTTGTGAGTGTCGATCATGGGGTTCGGACATGGGTGTTCGGCTCGGGAATTGGAGCGGCGATGCGGCTGTGCGCATCGATCAGGCTGTCCATGTGCGCGAGGTGCCGGGGCAGTTGCGTTAGGAAGGCAGATGTTGCCCGCGCTGTCTCGTTTGACCTTCGTTTTCGGGAGGATGAATGAACATCGCTGACGTTCCATCGATCGGCCTTGCAATTACGATGGCAAGCTGAAGCCGCATCAACTCACCCGCGTTCGATCCGCATGAAGGCCGATTGCCGAGTTCAGGGCGCAACTCCAAGGCTGGGAACCTGATGGTCGCGCCGTTCTGCATCCTGTATGGTGGCCGACGCGCGCGGCCTTGATCGACCGACATCGGTGTTGCTCTTATGCATCGGCCGGATCGGCAAAGTGCGCGCCGAGGCCGGTTTGGCCCAGCGCAACGTGGTCGGCCATGGTGTGGCGATCGGGGAAGTCGCCGCCGTTTTGCGACCGGAAGGGAATCGGCGTGTCGGTGAAAAGCCCGGCGAGACGCGCACGCCATGCTGCCTTGATCGCCTCCACTTCTTCTGCCGTGGAAACGTGACCGGCGCCATAGACCGCGTGTGTCGGGAGCACGTCCATACCGGGGTAGAACAGCGCGCCATGGGTTAGCGGGAACAGCAGTTGATCAAGCGGCCCGTTGATACCCCGCGGGCCATAGTCGGCCGCTGGGCCGCCTGCCTGCACGTTGACCAGTGCTCGCTTGCCCTTGAGTATGCCCTCCCCAAAGCGGAACTGGTTAGAGCCATTCTGATAGCCGTAGGCAAAACCGAAGGCGTAGACCCGCTCTATCCAGCCTTTTAGGATCGCGGGCACGCCGTACCACCACAGCGGGAATTGCAGGACCACAGCATCGGCCGCGAGCAGCTTCTGCTGCTCGACGGTCACGTCGGGCGTCTGATGCCCCCTTGCGTAAGCATGGCCCGACTCCGCGATGAAAGACAGCCGTTTGGGGTTGTCACGCATCGGAAAGTCATCGGCGTCGTACACCGCCTTCCACTTCATGCCGTAGAGGTCCGAATGGACCACGGTGTGTCCCGCTGCCGACAACGTCTCAGCGGTCACGTCGACCATCTGCCGTGTCAGCGAAGTGGGTTCAGGGTGCGCGTAAACGATAAGAACATTCATGATTGCTTATTCCTGTTGGTTGGGATCTGTCAGTATTCGACGACGATCTTGCTGAAATGCCTGCCGGACTCCTGCAGCCGGAAGGCGTCCACGATCTCGGCCAGCGGAAAGGAGCGAACGATCAGCGAGTGTCCGTCGACGGCTGTCGATTTGGAGCAGGCCAAGCCGGCCGATCGCCCTTCGCAGCTGGCCGGCGCCGAGGCGGACGTGACGACGCGGGGCATTGAAGCCCTACGCCGCCAGCGCCACGCGCCGCGCTTCGGAAACGGAGATCTCCACCTTCAGGAGCGCGCTCTCAACACCGTCGCGATAAAGGCGCGCAGGTCGGCCAGCATCAGTTCCGGCTCTTCCAGCGCGGCGAAATGCCCGCCCCGCGGCATGTCGGTCCAATGCACGACGTTGTAGGTCTTCTCCGCGAACGAGCGGGGCGGTGGTAAGAACACCGGATCAGGAAAGGCCGCAATGCCGGTCGGCAACTGGATGCGGGTGCCGGCTGGAAGCATCCGCGACTTCTCAAGCCGGCTGCCGTAGTAGATCCAGGTTGCAGTCACGAACGATGCTGGCGCGATGTAGAGCATGATGTTGGTGAGGAGCTCCTCCTCGGAAAACTTGCTCCAGATGTCGGGGTCGCCATCGGCGGTTTTCGGAAGATCGGCCCACTTGCCGAACTTTTCGAGTATCCAGCCCGCCGCTCCGACCGGGCTGTCGGCCATAGCGACGCCGAGCGTCTGCGGACGGGTTTCCTGCTCGTGGAAATAGGCGCTCTCCTGATCGGCAATCGCGGCCCGCTTGGCGGCGAAGGATTTCTCCTCGTCGGTCGTCGGAGCGGCATCCTCCGCACGCACGGTCATCATGTTGATATGGATGCCGAGCAGAGCGTCCGGTCGATCATGCGCTGCCCAGACCGCGAGGGCGTGGCCCCAATCGCCCCCCTGTATGAAATACCGCGCGTCGCCGAACAGTTGGATCATCAGCCCATGCACGAGCGCAGCAGCCCGCCGCGGGCCGATCGGGCCCGTGATCGGGTTGGAGAACGCGAAGCCAGGAAGCGAGGGAACGACAACATCGTGCCCGTCCGCTGCAAGCGGCTCCAACAGCCGCTCAAACTCGAGATACGAGCCCGGCCAACCGTGCAGAAGCAGGACGGGCGGCTTGGAGCCGTCGCCTTTCGCATGGATGAAGTGGAGGTGCTCGCCTTCCACGTCGGCCGTGAAGTTGGGGAGTGCGTTGAGGCGTCGTTCGACCGCACGCCAGTCGTAGCTGTCCCGCCAATAACGAGCGAGTCGCTTGAGGTCATCAACTCCAACCCCCGCCGACCAGCCTCCCGCATCCGGCAGCTGGCTCCAGTCATAAGCCTCGACCTTGGCTCTGATCGTGGCAAGCCGTTCGTCAGGGACGTCTATCGTGTAGGGTGAAATCATCATGTTTTTCGCTTAAGCTGGGATGCGGTTCGATGGAGACGGCGTCCACCAATCTGCTATCCATATTGTCGATGAATGCTTCGAGGGCCGATGGGACGTCGGCATACTGCTCGGTACGTCGCCTAGGTTGAAATCGAACCTTCTGCCTGTTGTTATCCAACGAATGGATACCAGAAACCTCGATCTCGGCTTGCTCGTCACGCTCGAAGCCCTACTGGCGGAAGGAAACGTCACGCGTGCCGCCCGGCGCTTGAACCTGAGCCAACCCGCCTTGTCGGCCCGGCTGGCGCGGCTCCGCGATGCACTCGGCGATCCCCTCCTCATTCCGGCACAGCGTGGCATGATCCTGACCCAGCGCGCCGTCGAGCTTCGGCAACCGTTGCATGACGCGCTGGAGGGTGTTCGCCGGGTTATGGCAGAGGGAATGCCGTCCGACCCGGCGACCATGGAGGCTACCCTGGTCATCGCCGCAAGCGACTACGTGCAGTATGCGCTGCTCAGCCGCTTCTCGGTCGAGCTCAGGACCGAGGCACCTAAGGTCCGTGTTGCCTGGCGTGCCCTGGACGTGCTGGCACTCTCCTCTCAGTTGGAGCGCGGCGAGGTTGACCTGGCCTTGGCATCGCCGGAGCATGCACCTGCAGCCATGCGCCAGCGCCAGCTCTTTCGTGAGAGTTACGTGGTGATCGCCCGCCAGGGACACCCGGCCGTGCAGGGCCGTCTCAGCCTGGACATATTCTGCGCTTTGGAGCACGTCGTCGTGTCGCCCCAGGGCGGCGGGTTCTCAGGGCCTGCCGATGCAGCTCTAGAGGCCGTCGGCCGCCGTCGCACCGTAGCCCTATCCACGTCGGGCTTTCTGATCGTGCCGGAGGTCGTGTCGCGGTCCGACATGATCGCTTTGATCCCACGGCGGATCGCCGATGGCTGGTCGGATCGGGTGCAGGTGGTGGAACCGCCACTCACCATCGCCGGCTTTTCAATCGCGAGTGTCTGGCACGACCGGACCACCAACCATCCCGCACAACGCTGGCTGCGTGAACGCCTGACGACGTTGGCCGCCGAGAGCTAGTTACCGATTGGACCGAAGGCTGCGCACAGCGTTTCCCGAAACGCCATCGTTTTCGGGACAGCCAGTCGCGCGGCGAGTGGCAGGTGTCCGTGCCAACGATCCCGTAAAGGCGCCTTTCGCACATGTCCGGGGTGCGCCTTACCACCCAAATGGCAGCTTCCGTCAGATCCCGATGTTTTCGGTGTCTCCGGTGAAAGACCGGCTTTCGTCGCAAGCATTCATTGATGGATCGCCCAACGATCGACCGAGGCTGCGCCGCCAACCCACCGCAGTCGCGCCCGCCTCACTTTGGCTCCGGCACCACGCGCGTCCCCTCGCCGCGCAGCCGCGCTCTCAATCCCGCCGAACACTGCCGCCATATATGGTCCCGGTAGCCGCTCGACGATCCGGATCCGTCCTGCATCCACCCCGCGCATCAGCAGCGCGTCGCGGACCAGTTCTGCGGGGATGAGGGCCTGCCCTGCGTGCTTTCGGCGAGGGGCTGGCCGGAGACGGTTTGCGGTTCCGTCTGGGCGTGGCCGGCGGGGTCGATGCGGGCGGGTTGGACGCCCAGCGCGTAGTTGATCGCCGCGTCGATATAATAGTCGGCGAGTTGGTAGGCGACGAAGCTGTGGCCGAAGTCGAAGGGGATGGTGAAGCGGCCCGTCTTGTAGGGCTGCTCGGGCCGTTTGCGCTCCTCATAGAGCGGGCGGACGTTGCGCTCGGGGAGGGCGAAGCGGCGGAGCTGATAGCCCTCTGCCTTCAGCATGTGGCGGGTGCAGGAATTACAGCGACGCTGCACTTGTTTTGCTTTTTGCCCGCGCCTGCCGGGCCTTGGTTCTCGTTCGATCGCCGCTTCGATAGACGCCATAAAGGCGTCGTCATCCTGCAGACGGCCAATGCTCTCATGCGACGGTGAGCGTCAGAGTTCACGCCCGAGTTTCGCGTCGATCGACCAAACGCCACCGCCGTGCATCGCAATCAAGAAAGCGATCAAGCCGAGAATGATCGGATATTCGATGCCGCGATCGATCCAGGGATAGGTCGGGCCAAGCGCGAAACAGATGAAAGCCATCTGGATCGCCAGCATCGGCGCGAACAACCGGGTTGCGAGCCCGAGCGCAACGCACAGCCCGCCTGCGGTCTCCAGTATCGCAACGAACAAGGCGAGCGTCGAAGCAAAAGGAAGATGAAGGACGTTGCCGATGAGATTGATCGATCCCTGCATCGGATCGGCCATCGAGCCGTGCGGGGTTCCGCTCAGCTTCGGCACGCCATGCGTCACGATCGTCAGGCCGAAGGCGATGCGCAGAAGCGCATAGGACATTGTCCGCCCGGTCGCGTAGAGAGGCGCCAGTGCGGGGAAAATCAGTGCCGGTGCCGAGCGCAGCCGACTATCGCGTTGACGATCGACCAATAAAACCTCCATTCAAAGAGCGCGTGCCGTGGCCTGTCCATGGTCTTCCGGTCGCAATCGCCGGAAGGCCGAAGGTCGTGGTGCCCACGCAGAGTTCGGAGACGAGCAGGCCGGTGTTTCCGAGCGTCTTGTCCTTCACGAGCGTAAGCCCCTCTGGCAGAGGAGGGGCGGTCCGCTCCACCGGCGGAGCGGCGCACGTGACGCTTCCGTGCGGACCGGACAGGCTAAGTCGCCGTGTCTCGGCGGACGCGGTGACGGACGCAACACTCTCGGCAGATCGACCACGTGCGGCTGTAATCCTGTTATCGCCCAAATATGCCGCATATTTCTGATCAGTTGCGTTATGTTGTCTTTAAAAATGGAGCTTGAATAACGAAAGCGATGATTGTTACGTCGATGGAATGTTAACGGCGCGGGATGATAAACCGTGTCGATCTGTCAAAGTTGGGCTTGTCTGCTATCCTTTTTCCGTAAGATCATCTCTCCGGCGCTTCGACTATGATTGACGAGGCGGTATTTTGTGCCATGATGATCCCGCCTTGGCTTGGGTAGACGCCCGCAAGCTAGAGAGGTTGAGCCATGGCCAGAATGCCGGAAACCGGAGAAATCTTGCCTTTTCCTACAGCATCCTCGATCCGGACGCCGTCCGAGCGCCTTTCTCACGAAGGCAACAGCGTGCGGTCGGCGCTTCTTGCGGCGGCGGAGCGCTATGCCGACTCGCGGGGCGGCGGCGAAGGCATCTTTGCCGTGCCGGATGTCGGCGTCCATGTGATGCGAACCTACGAGCCGGTCGACCATCATCAAGTGTATCGGCCGTCCCTCTGCATCACTCTCCAGGGTTTGAAGCAGATCCTCGTCGGCGGCCAGATGCTCAGCTATGGTCCGATGCACTGCCTGATCGTGGGGCTGGACCTTCCGGCGCGCGGCCGGATCGTCGCCGCCAGTGAGCGCAAGCCATTTGTCGGTATCAAGATAGAGTTCGATATCGCGGTGATGCGCGATGTTCTCGAACAGCTCGACGCGCGTCCTGCCCCGACACAAGGCGCCGGACGAAGCATGTTCGTGTCCGAGGTCGAAGGGCCGCTTGCCGACTGCGTGCTCCGCATGATCGAGTTGACGGACAAGCCCAAGGCGATGCCCATTCTCTATCCGGCATTGATGCGCGAATTCTATTACTGGCTGCTGACGGGGCCGAACGCAGGCGATCTGTGCAGGCAGATCATCCCGGATACGTATCTGGAACGTATCGCCGAAGCGATCCGCCTCCTGCGCAGCAACTTCGCCCAGACACTCCGGATGGAGGAACTGGCCGCGTCCGCACGTATGAGTCTGTCTTCCTTCCATCAGCACTTCAAGGCGCTGACGTCGATGACGCCGCTCCAGTTTCAGAAGCAGCTTCGCTTGCTCGAGGCGCGCCGACTGATGATGGTCGATGACATGAATGTCGCCGAGGCTGCCTATCGGGTCGGCTATGAGAGCGCGTCGCAGTTCAGCCGCGAATATTCCCGCGTCTTCGGCCTCGCGCCGAAGCGTGACGCGATGAACGTCAGAGTCGTCCGCGCGTAGATTCAGGGAGTCGCATGACGTTGTCGCGTGCGTGACATCGATGGCGTGCGATCGCAGGGGCGGGACTGCCGACAACTGAAGCGGGCGCTGCCAAGCGACTGTCCCGTAACCGACTTGTTGTCGACAAGCGATCGGCGAGGCGGAGTTGCGCCCCTTAACCGGCCTGGTTCGCGGCTTTGCATCGCGCTTTGCGGCGCGGAGATGCGTCCGCTTGTGCCGCTTCGAAGGGGTGCCGCGCCACATCAAGTGTCCGTTGCGCGGATAGTTCGGCTGTCGCGGTCGCGGCGGCTCCGGTCGCTGCCTTATCCCTTTCCCAAGTTATTGTCTGATTGGGGGCTTTCGTCGATGGGCGAGCGCAATCGCGTACAAGTTGTTGTGGTCGGCGCAGGTCCGGTCGGTTGCGTTGCTGCGATGTTGCTGGCGCAACACGGAATCGACGTGCTGTTGACCGAGCAAGGCTCGGACTGCGCGGCAGACATGCGGGCGTCGACCTTTCACCCGCCGACGCTCGAGCTGCTTGAGGCGCTGGAGATCACGCCGCGCCTGATCGAACGCGGTTTGAAGGCGCCGGTCTATCACTGGCGGGACCGGCGGTCTGGCGAGGTCCTGGCCTTCGATCTGACCGAAATTTCGGACGAGACGCGCCACCCCTATCGCATCCAGTGCGAGCAGTATCATCTCTCCCGGATGCTGGCCGAACGGTTGGAGGCGACGGCGAATGCCGAGGTGCTCTTCAATCACCGTGTCGTTTATTTCCAGCAGGACGACCGCGGCGTCAGCATCTCGCTGGAAACGCCGATGGAAATCCGCGAGGTTCGCGCGGACTACATGATCGCGGCTGACGGCGCCTCGTCGATCGTGCGCAAATGGCTGAAGGCGGAGTTCGACGGGTTCACCTATCCCGAGAAGTTTCTGACGCTCAGCACGGACGAGCCGCTAGAGGCTGCGATCCCCGACCTTGCCTACGTCAATTATGTAGCGGACCCCGACGAGTGGCTGGTGCTGTTGAAGGTGCCCAAGCTGTGGCGCGTGCTCGTCCCCACCTTCGACCAGAGCGACAATGGCGTGCTGACGTCCGACGCGAACAAGAACGCGATCTTCGAACGGTTGATCGGGCACGGCGCGGACGTGCGGACGTTCCACCGCACCATCTATCGCGTCCATCAGCGGGTGGCGAAGAGCTTTCGGCACGGGCGCGTGGTTCTGGCCGGCGACGCTGCGCACCTCAACAATCCTCTCGGCGGGTTCGGCATGAACAGCGGCATCCACGACGCTTTCAATCTAGTCGAGAAGCTGGTCCCGATCCTCAGAGGAACGGGCACTGCCGACGCGTTGGCGCAATATGATCGGCAACGGCGCACCGTGACGCACAACTTCACGCAGCAACAGACCATCCAGAACATGGAACTGATGAAGGCGGGGCATAGCGAGGCCTATCGCATGACCCGCGATCAAATGCGGGCACTGAACGAGGACGACGATGCGCGACGCAGCTACCTGCTGCGGCAATCGATGATCAGCAGCATGCGCGACGCGGCGGCCATCGCCTGAGGCAAGCAGCAATCGGAGAGGAACGATGACAGACGTGCTGGCGTGGCGAAAGGTCTTCGGGGTGCTGGGCCCCTCGACCAACACCGTCGTGCAACCGGACTTCGACGATCTGCGCATGCCGGGCGTGACCAACCATTACAGCCGGATCATTGTGCAGAACCCGACCGCGCTGTCGGATGCGGACTTCATCCGCGGCACCGACGCGATCGACGCGGCAACGCACGACGCGGTCCATGCCGTGATGACGTGCGAGCCCGACTATCTGGTGCTCGGCATGTCGGCGGTGACCTTTTACGGCGGCGCCGAAGGATCGGCCAAATGGACCAGGGCGGTCGAAGACGTCGCAGGCACGCGCCTTTGCACCGGATCGGCCTCGCTGATCGAAGCCTTCAAGGCCTATGGCGGGATCAGGCGCATCGCGGTGCTTTCGCCCTACTTCCCGGTCGCTAACGAGCAGGTCCGCAACTTCATGAGCGATCATGGCATCGAAGTGGTGCGCGACACGCCGCTGCGGTGCCAGAGCTGGCTGCACATCGCCAAGGTAACGCCGGCCCAGTTGCGCGACACGATCCTCGACCTCGACGGCGACGATGTCGACGCGATCGTGCAGGTCGGCACCAATCTTTCGATGGTGCGGCTGGCGGCGGCGGCCGAGACGTTCCTGCAAAAGCCGGTGATCGCGATCAACACCGCAACCTACTGGAATGCGTTGCGCCAGAATGGCATCACGGATCGCAAGGAAGGGTTCGGCCGACTGATGGCGGAATTCTAGTCGGCGAAGGGGCGCATGGACGGGGCGGGGGCGAAAGCGGAACTCAAAGCGGGCTGGCCGATCTTGCTGGCGTGTGGCTTTGGGGTCGGGGTCGGCCTCACCGGACTGCCCTATTACACGTTCGGCACGTTCCTGAAGCCGCTGGCGGCCGATTTCGGTTGGACGCGTTCAGAAGTGTCGCTGGCGGGGTTCTTCCTCCAACTCGGCATCGTCCTGACCAGTCCGTTTCTCGGTCGCTTCATCGATCGACATGGCGCACGGCCGGTCGCGCTGGGTTCGCTGCTCGGGCTGGCGACAGGGCTGGTCGCTGTCGGCTTTTCGGGGCCGTCGCTCATCAGTTTCTACTTCGCATGGATCGGGCTGGCGCTGCTCGGTTGCGGAACCACACCTTTGAGCTGGACGCAGATGGTCAATCTGCGGTTCGACAAGGCGCGCGGTATCGCGTTGGGGCTGGTGCTGTGCGGTACAGGGATTGCCAGCGTGCTGGCACCGCGCGCCTGCGCGGCGCTGATCGCCGCGTTCGGCTGGCGCGGCGGCTATTTCGGGCTGGCGGGCTTCGTGGTCGCGATTGCGCTGCCGGTGGTGTGGTTCGGTACGCGGGGGATGGCGCACAAGGTGCGGACGGCCGAACGCCCCCGTTCCGGCCTGACGTTGCGCGAAGCGGCAGGGCGGCGGCAGTTCTGGATGATCGCGGGCGGCATCTTTGCTGTCATGCTGGTGCAGGCTGCAGCGATGGTGCATCTGGTGCCCTTGCTGACCGATCGCGGGTTCTCACCCGGCGATGCGACCGCGGCCGCTGGGTTGATGGGCGTTGCGGTGATCTTCGGCCGATTGATCGTCGGCAGCCTGGTCGATCGTTTTCATGCGCCTTATGTCGCTTCATGCTTCCTGCCGATGCCGGCACTGGCGCTGGCGCTGCTGGCGGTGAGCGGATCGACTACGACCACGCTGCTCGCCATCCTGCTGATCGGTCTGGCAGCGGGGGCGGAGGTGGATCTGCTCGCCTATCTCACCAGCCGCTATTTCGGCATGCGGCATTATGGCGCGATCTATGGCGCGAAACTCAGCTTCTTCTCGCTGGGGGCGGGCATCGGCCCGGCACTTGCGGGCTGGTCGTTCGACCATAATGGCAGCTACGACATGGCATTGTGGAGCGGGGCGGCGCTCGTGCTGATCGGTGCTGCACTGATCGGCGTGCTCGGGCCTTATCCTAGGCCCGAACAGCTCCGATCGATAATGGACGCTTGAATCAGCCGGCCCCGGCGATCGCCGCCAGCGCCTCCGCCTCGCCGATCACCTCCGCCACCTTGGCCTGGATGTCGAACAGGTTGGCATCCTGCACGCGCGGATCGCGATCACCGCATGCTTCCCGCACCACGAAGGGCAGGAAGCCATGGCACAGCGCATCGAGCGCCGTCGCGCGCACGCAGCCCGACGTCGAATAGCCGGTGATGAACAGCGTATCGATGCGTGCCGCCGTCAGGATCGCCGCGAGCGGGGTGCCGAAGAAGGCGGAGGGAAACTTCTTTCCCAGCACCAGCTCGCCTTCGCGTGGCTGAAGGCTCGGCGGGAAGGCCCCGAGCGGTGAATGCGGTGCAAACGCGCGCAGCGCCGGCACCTTGCGATAGAACATGCCGCCATCGAACCCGTCCGGCCGATACTCGATATTGGTGAAGATGACCGGGATGTCCGCCGCCCGCGCCGCCGCCGCCAGCCGCTCGTTCGCGGCAAGTTCGGCTTCGACCCCTGCATAGAGCGGCGATTGCGGGTCGAGATACGCCATCACGACGTCGATGATCAGCAGGGCAGGGCGCTCGCCCGGCGCCAGGTTGCCGCCGAACCCGGCCGAGGCATAATCGCCGTCGAGATCGATATGCTCCGCCATCGCGATCAATCCAGCTGGCCGGGAATATGGCTCTGGTGGTTCTGGAGATACCAGTCGGCAATCTCCTCGCGCGTCGCCCACCACACGCCCGGCAACGATTTGGCATGTTCGATGAACTCGCGGATCGCACGGATCCGATGCGCCCGCCCCGACACATGCGGGTGCAGACCCACGTTCATGATGCGGCCCGAAGTGACGCCTTCCTCATACAGCACGTCGAGTTCCTCGATCAGCGCCTGGGCGAATTGATCGGTGGTGAAGTTCTTCCGGGTGATGAAGGTGAAATCGTTGATCTCGTTCGAGTAGGGCGTCGAGACGATCGGCCCGTACGGCGTCTTCAGCAGGTAGGGCTGATCATCATTCATGATATCGCAGTAGAAGGTGCAGCCATACTCTGCGAGGATGTCCGCGGTTTGCAGCGTGCCGCGCAGCGAGGAGCTCAGCCAGCCCTTGGCGCGGCGGCCCACGAATTTCTCATATTGATCGAGGGTGCGCAGTACGACCTCGCGCTCCTTCGCAGGATCCTTGGCAAAGTCGGTGAGCAGTTCGCCCTGCTCCCAATTGTGCGCGAGCAGTTCCCAACCGCGCGCCAGCACGGCGTCCGTCATTGCCTTGCGACGTTCGAACGTGACCGCGTTGGTCGTGCAGCTCGCCTTCACGCCGAGTTTGTCGAAAAGCTCGATCAGCCGCCAGATGCCGACGCGCTGGCCATATTCGCGCCACGTGAAATTCGGAAAATCTGCGGTGTCGCCGGGCAGGATATCGGGCAGGATTGCTGGCCCGCCCGCATAATAAGGCTTGGTCGTATCCTTGGTGAGATCCCAGGTTTCGAGATTGAAGGTGAGGATCAACGCGACGCGCGCGCCGTTTGGCCACTTCAGCGGCTGGCGATCGGGCAGGGCGCTGTATTTATATTCCACGAACATCATCTCCCGGAGCGGACGAACGCGGCCAGCATCGCCGCGACACCGCCCAGGGTCACGCCCGCGCCGGCCGACTGTTCAACAGGTGGCTATTCGGCGGCGGCGATCTGCGGCGCGAGTTCGGCGGTGATCGCCAAGCCGGTTTCGCGCAATGGCTCCACGAACTGCTTGATCGCATCGTCCATGCGGACGGCTGAGGAGAAGAAGGCGAGCGTCAAAGTGGCTGCGACGCGCCCGTGCTCGAAAATCGGCACCGCGATTGACGACGTCTTGCCCGGGTTGCGCGTAAAATGGTTGTTGCCGCGCGTCGCATAACCCTGACGGCGAACGTCTTCGAGCAGCGTTTCTTCCTCGATCAGGCGCAGCGTATGCACCGGCACGCGATCGGGCAGGCGCTTGAGAGACGCAAGGACGCCTTCGCGCTCTTCCTCGGGCATGTGCGCCAGATAGACGAGGCCGGAGGCACATTCGAGGATCGGGATGGAATAGCCGGGATAATAGTCGTTGAACGTCAACGTCGTCAGCGAATGCGTCGAATCGCGGATAACCATGTTCGATCCGACGTGCGTCGACAGCGAGATCGGCCACATAACGCGGCGGGTGAGCTCGACGATGTGCGGCCGCGCTGTCTGGACGACCGCGGCATGACCCTGAAAGCCGTGCGCCAGCGTCTGCACGAGCCCCGTGGGGCGATAACGCTTACGCACCGGCTCCTGCTCGATCAGGCCTTCGAACAGCAAGGTCTGCACAATGCGGCAGGCTGTCGGATAGGGAACATTTGATGCGCGCGCGATCTCCATCATGGAGAGCGAGCCGCCGCGATTGACTGCCTGGAGAACGGAAATCCCGCGGGCGAGGGAGCGGATCGGAACACCTTTTTCCATGACCGCAGGATGACTCTTTTGCGGCCGTCGCGCACGCATAAAATGAGGTTTTGTTCCACCATCCAGCGCTATTTTGGATAGGTTCAACGTCAGCCATTCGCATGTGCGAAATTTTGATGCATATCAGTGCAGTCCCTGCCTATTTCCTAGGCAGTTCACACTCAATCCGCCGCGGCAGCGAATCGATCCCTGCGACTCGGCTGCTTCACCGGTCAGTAGCGTGTGACGAAGAGGATGCGTCGACCAAGCGCGCGGCCGCTCGACCTGCAACGCGACCAAGCGTGACAGCAGTGCACAGGCCCATCGCGGGGATATAGCCCCAGGAAGAAGGGCCGGACACGCTGCGCGCTGCGCCGCCGCCCGCGAACAGGTTCGGCAGCGACGAGCCATCGCCGCGCAAAACGCGTGCCTCGCCGTCGATCTGCAGGCCGCCCTGGGTATGATACAGTGCGCCGACCACGCGCAACGCGCGATAGGAAGCGGACGGTGGCTGATCATCGCCCCAGTGGCGACCGAAGGCATCGGGCCGCCCCTCAGCCTGCGCTGCCCGGGCCTCGTTCAGCGTCGCATCGAGTGCGTCACGATCGACGCCGATCCGCGCGGCGAGGTCGTCCAGCGTATCGGCGGTCTTCGGGGCCTTTAAGTCGTTGAGCGCGCGCGCTTCGGGAATGTGCGCCGTGGCCGCTTCGATCCTGGCGTCGTAGACGACCCAGCAATGGTCGCCGGGCTGCGCGAGGACCGGATGAACCATACCGGCTATGTCGGCGCACTCGTCGACGAAGCGCTGGCCGCGCACGTTCACGAGCACGCCCCCTTCAAGGATCACACCCGGCGGCACGCTGATACCGTGGGGATCCGTGAGCATGGCATAGCCCTGATAGCTGCCCATGTCGCCGACTGCCGCACCGATAGCCTGCCCCAGCCTGATGCCATCGCCCCGGCTGCCTTCATGCGCATTGAGCCGCGCGGCGGCGGCTTCTGGCAGATATTCGGCGACCATCGCTTCGTTCGCGGCGAAGCCGCCGGTCGCGAGGATCAGCGCCTCGCAGCCGATGCGTTCGATCGCACCGTCTGCCCGGGTCAGTTCGATACCCAACACGCGGCCATCGACGTCGGCGATGATGTCAGTGAGCCTTGCCTCGGTCACGACGTCGATGCCGGCCATGCCCAGCCGGGCGTGAAGCAGATCGACCATGTCGCTGCCGCCATGGCCGGGCCAGCCATGCACGCGCAGGCAGCTGTTGCCGTAGGAGGCGCGAAAGCGCGTATCCAGTTCCCAGGGGAGCCCGATGGTCTCGACGAGCCAGTCCAGCGTCGGGCCGGATTCGAAGGCGAGGGTGCGGGCGATGACGGGGTCCGTCCGACCGCGCGTCTTTTCCATAATATCCCGGAAAAAGGTCTCGCCATCATCCTCGACGCCGTGGGCCGCCTGCGCGCGCGTTCCGGCGGCGGCGATCAGGCCTTGCGACATCGCGGTCGATCCGTGCGGATGTGCATCCTGCTCGATCAGCAGCGGCGACACGCCTTCGGCATGTGCGGCGAGCGCCGCCACTGTGCCGCATGCCCCGCCCCCCACGACGATGAGCGGAACGGTAAGCTCGAAATCGGTCATGTCAGATCTCTGTCGATCGGGGCGTCCCGATAGGCGGCGAGTAAGCCGCCTATCGGATGTCGCGGATGTCAAGGCCCGTGGCGCCGACGGTCAGCGATGCCGCGCCGGGCCATCGGTCAAGCCGAGACCCGTACCAGCACCTTGCCGACATGGCTGGCCGTGGCGAGATGACGGTAAGCTTCAAGCGCGTCATCGAACGCAAATTCGCGATCGACCACGGGTTGGATGTTGTGCGTTTCGATCGCGCGAAGGAGGCGGGCAAGCATCGCGCGGCTGCCTTCGGCAATGCCGGTCAACACCAGATTCTTGCCGATGATGGTGCCGAAGTTCGGCAGGCCCTCGTTGGCGGCGCCCGCAAGCCCGCCGATGATGATGATGCGCGCGTTGTTCGCCGCGGCGTCGATCGACCGGCGCAGTGTCGCCTGGCCGCCGGTCTCGACGATGACGTCCGCTCCCGCGCCGCCAGTCGCCTCGAGCACCGCCTTTTCCCAATCGGGCGTCGTGCGGTAATTGATCGTGATGTCGGCACCAAGCCGGCGCGCGAGGTCGAGCTTTTCATCGCTGGACGAGGTGATCGCGACGCGCGCGCCTGCCGCCTTGGCGATCTGGAGCGCCCAGATCGATACGCCGCCGGTGCCAAGCGCCAGCACGGCGTCGCCCGCCTTCACCTTGCCGACTTCGACAACGGCATTCCAAGCCGTGAGCGCCGAAGAGGCAAGCGGCGCGACCTGAATGTCGGTCAGGCTGTCCGGCACGGGCACCAGAGCGGCGGCTGGAACGCGCACCTGCTCGGCCAGCCAGCCGTCATGGGTGATGCCGACGTCATGTGCGAAGGCGCGGCGGTTGAAGTCGCCGTCGATCCAGGTGACGAAATGGGGCGCAACCACGCGCTGGCCGACCGTGACTCCGGTGACGCCTTCGCCCACCTGAAGGACCTCGCCGACGCCTTCGGATACCGGCACGCGATCTTCCGGGCGGCGCGCACCATAGCTGCCCTTCAGCACCAGCATGTCGCGATGGTTGAGCGCAACCAGGCGGACCTGAACGATCGCTTCGCCGGGCCCCGGCACGAGATCGCGTCGGGTGACCGGCGTCAAGGATTCCAGGCCCGTCTGCGGGCCGATCTGATAGGCTTTCATGGGAGCTCCGATGTCAGGCGGCCGGCTGGGGCAGGGGGCGTTTCCCTCCCCGCTTCCAGTCGATGCCGTTCAGGATGAGATTGGGCAGCACGCTATTATCCCATTCGGGTTGCTGCGGCGGATTGTCGCCCATCCGCAGCACCACCGTTTTGGTGTCGCGTGAGATGAAGACGGTCTGGTTCGAATTCCCGTCGAACAGGATGAGGCTGCGGTCGAGATAGGGCTGTGAATGCAGCACCTTCGGGCCCGGCTTGTCGGGTGCGGCGAAGCCGCGCCGTTGCACATAGGGACCTGCGATCCACACGCCGAGGCCATAATGCGGGTTCGCAGCCGTGCCGGTCGCCATCTGGGCGACATAGCCGCGCGGCAGCAGGCGTTTGCCATTTGCCACGCCATCGTCGGCAAGCAGGATACCGAGCCGCAGGAAGCTTTCCGCGGGCAGCGTCATGCAACACCCCGAGTGGGCGAGACCGCCGGGCTTGCTCACCCAGATCTCGCCACCCGGCGCGCCGATCGCAGCCAGGATGCGCTTGCCGACAAAATCGGCGTAGCGTTCACCCGTCGCACGCTCGATCAGCAGCGCGACGAGTTCGGCGGTTGCATTGCCATAGCCATATTTTAGGCCGGGCTCACTGGTCAACGGGTACGCGATCAGCGCTTCCGCCAGGTTTGGCGAGATATAGGCCCGGTTGACGGGATGGTCAGGATCGCTGCTGACCATCTGTTCCATTAGCCCGGCGCGCATATCGAGGAGGTGCCTCACCAGGATCGCCGCCTTCGGCGTGCCGCGCCATTCAGTGATGAAGTCGGCGACCGGCTGGTCCAGCGACTTGATCTTGCCGAGCTGGATCGCGTGGCCCACCGCGATGGCGGTCAGCGGCTTGGACAAGGATTTGGAAACAAGCTGGCTCTTGGCGTCGCGGCCCTTGAAATAGGCTTCGCGTTCGATGCGTCCGTTGCGCCAGACGATCAGCGCAGTGGAGTTCATACGCGCGGCATAGTCGACGGCGGCATCCAGCGCCCTGGCCGAGATCGTTCTTTTACCCGGTGCCGCCGCCGGGATCGGTCGGACGGTTGTCGCGCCCGGAATCGGCTCCATGGGATCATATTTCAGGATGATGCCACCATTCTTCATCAGCGTGGCGAAACGCTCCTGATAGAGCGCTTCGTCATTCTGATCGCCGGCCGCCCCGGTCAGCAGCATCGTGGCCACAGCAAGAAGCGTGGTGTGTGCGGCCCGCTTGCCGCGCCTCGGAATCGGCCGTTTCTCCATGGTGATGAACATCCGGATCCGCCGCTCGAACGCAATCCAGCGGCGGCGTTTGTTCGTACAGCGGTCAGTGCGCGACTTGCCCGAATGAAGCCGTATCGAACCAACATATGTCAGGAATGCGACAACCGGATTTCACCGGAGAGAGGGGCCGGGATGAACGCGGCGATCAGGGACGCCGCGTCATGCCAACCAGACCTCGCCACTCTCGGCGGGCCGAACATTGCAAATTGCGCCTGCGTGCGCGCGGCATGATAAGGGAGGGTTGATAATGAAGCGGTTTCAGGGAATGGCACTGGCCAAGGCCTCGGCACTGGCACTGATCTGCGCGGCCGGCGCACCCCAGGTCGCGTTCGCGCAGGACGCAGCACCGGACAGCAATAGCGGCGGAGCGACAAGCGACGACATCGTCGTGACGGCACGACTGCGCGAAGAAAATGTTCAGACCGTGCCGATCGCGATCACGGCACTGAGCGCCGATGATCTCACGAAGCGCAATATCAACAGCCTGAACGACCTGACCAACTCTACGCCGGGCGTGGCGATCACCACGATCTCGGGCGGCACGCTGACCAACATCTATATTCGCGGCCAGGCCCCGGCCAACACCGCGGGCGATCTTAACGTCGAGGCCAATGTCGGCGTCTTCATCGACGATATCTACCAGACCAGCCGCAATACGATCGACATCATCTCGGTGCTCGATGTCGGCCAGATCCAGATCGCCAAGGGCCCGCAGAGCGCCTTGTTCGGTCGCTCGACCTTTGCCGGTGCGATGTCCATTTCGACCCGCCGCCCTTCGACGCGGCTCGAGGGCAATGTTCAGGCCACGGTTGGCATCCAGGACGATTATCGCCTTCGCGGTTCGATTTCTGTCCCGATCAGTGACACCCTCTCGGCGCGCATCGGTGCCGGTTACCTGCATTATGGCGGCTTCGGAGAAAACGCCGCCGATCCGGGCGACAAGCTGGGCGGCACTGAGAAGTACGCCGTCACTGCATCGCTCGAATACCGTCCCACTGAGGAATTGACGGCGCGCCTTTCCGCCTTCCTGTCGCACTCCAAGACGGAGATGTCGGCATATAGCGGGTTGCCGCTCGGCGCGTTCAATTGCGGCTCGGTGAATGCCGCCACGGGTCTGCGCACGCTGTATTGCGGCGAATTGCCAGCCAGCAAGGTAAGCTCGATCACGGCGGATCAGCCTGATACGGTGGCGCAGGCGCGTCAGGTCGCGCTCAACCTCAACTGGCGGCGCAGCGGCGTCTCCGTCACCAGCATCACGGGTTTCACCGAGGCGGAGAACGAGAGTTACAACGACTATGACATGACCGGTGCTGGCACGCTCATGGGCGTTTGCACGCGGGGCGCAGCCTGCCTGCCGGCTGGGCCCTATTCGCGACTGGTGCGCGTGAATACTTTCAGCTCCGGCCGCGAACGCGTCCGCACCTTCAGCCAGGAAGTCCGACTGCAGTCGGATAACAGTGGCCCGTTCCAGTGGATCTTCGGCGGCAGCTATTTCAATTCGCGGATCCCGCTCGCGGGCATCGGCATCAGCGTCGACGGTTCCGGCCTTGCACCGAACGAACGCCTGGTGCAGGTCAACCAGATCACGACGCCCCCCTCGATGGGCGTCGGGGCTTACGATTTTACGGCCAATCCCTTCCTGACGGCGGGGCTCGGCGATCCGGTGTGGAATTCCTACACCGATGCCAGCACCAAGACCATGTCGATCTTCGGCTCGCTCGAGTATCGCTTCGGCGACCTTCGGGTCAGCGCCGAGGGCCGCTACAATATCGATCGCAAGCGCGCCCAGGTCTTCTCGGTCTCGAACCCGTTGAGCCAGCCGGGCATCACGCAGCCGATCATCGGCACAAACGTGCCAGAGCCGGGCACCTTCCCCGTCGCGGGGCCGCTCTTCGCCCGGACCTTCGAAAGCTTCGCGCCGCGCTTCACCATCGACTACCAGGCCACGCCTGACATCTTCTTCTATGCGACCGCGGCGAAGGGCGTGCGTTCGGGCGGCTTCAACACGGCAAATCCCGTTGGCCCGACCGGCATTCTCGCGGACGAGGTCTCCTATGAGGAGGAAACCAACTGGACCTACGAGGCGGGCATCAAGAGCGAACTGTTCGACCGCGCGCTGTTGCTCAACGCGTCATTCTTCCATGTCGACTGGACGAACGCGCAGGTCTCGGCGTTCACGCTCAATCCCACCACGGTCAATCCGGTCCGCATCGTTCGCAACGCCGGCAACATCAAGACGGACGGCTTCGAAGTGCAGAGCGAGTTCCGCTTTGCGGACATGTTCCGGGTCGGGGGCAGCCTGGTCTATTCCGATCCGAAGTTCCAGGCCGGCGCCTATGACGCGTCGATCATCACGCAGTGCGTCATCGGTACCGGTGCGGCGGCGACCGCAGCTCCGGGCTGCCCGCCGGTGATCCTGATCGACACGCCGAGCGGTCCGCGCGCCGTGACCTCGCTCGAGGGCAAGCGCCCGCAGCGCGCGGTCAAGCTCTCGTGGAACATCAACGCCAGCATGGAAGTGCCGCTGACCGGGGACTGGCGCCTGTTCTCGCGCGTCGATGTCAGCCACACCGGCGACGCACCAATGAACTTGCCGAACACTGCATTGTTCGGTGAGCGTACCCTCACCAGCGCAAGAATCGCTGTCGAGAACGACCGGTTCAGCGTGGCGGTGTGGGCCAACAATATCTTCGGCGTGACCTATGTCGCGAACGCGATCGCGCAGCCGCGCATGGGCGTGCCTTTCGCGTTCAGCGTGCCGGAAATCTACCTTGGCGAAGGCCGTCGTGTCGGCCTGACCGTCGGCGCCAAGTTCTGATCGCCGAGCACAGTGTGAGGGGGCCGGAAACGGCCCCCTTTTTTTTGTCTGAAGGGTGCAGGATCAGACTGGTCCGGCATTCCGGAAGTACCGAGTGGGCTTCCGTGAAGTCGCGCGCGGGACACTGGCGACACCGGCTGCCAGGGGACACGAGCGCATACCGGCCTTGATGAACCACCTGTCGTGGTCGTGCTGCCGGCAAACAAAAAGGGACGCCTACCTCTCGGTTGACGTCCCTTTTTGAGCGGTGAGAATAATTAGATCTTCGGCGCGCTGTGATCGATGAAGTTCTGCCAGTCGCGTGTGATGAACTTCTCATCGATCAAGGTACGCTGGTAGCAGATGCCGTCGCGGAACCACTGCCAGGTTCGCGAACGATGCGTCCGTGCATCGTTGTTCTGGATCATTTCATATAGGTAGATGCCTGGCTCATTCTTGCGGATCCAGTTGAGGCAGGTCGAGCGATTATTGTCGTCGGGCTGCATGTGCGCCGCCCAGCCCTTGATCAGGTCGTTGTCCCACCAGATGCGGCCATCTTCGTACCATGCCGGGAAATCACGCACGTCGGTGCGACCATCTTCCCAGAAATAATAGTTGGTCTGATGATAGCGGTCGACGCCGTTCTCGTCGGTGAACAGACGGCAGATCAGGCGTGAGCGGTGCTCGTCGGTCATCTTGCCGGTCGCGGCGTCGTAATAACGATACCAGCCTTCCCATACGCCCTCGTTGCTTGCGAGGATCGGCATCGCTTCGCGGACGCCCGGTTTATTCTTTTCGTCGATCATATCGGCTCTCCCAAATACAGCTTCAGAGGTTGACCATCACTTTGCCCATCGAGCGGCCCGACAGCAGCCACTCGACCGCGTCGGGAATCGAGGCGATGCCGTCGAACGTGCGCGCGTCGCGTGTCACCGCGATGCGGCCCGCTTCATGCAGGGCGAACAGCTTCTCGCGCGCCGCGGGCCAGTGCTCCGTCAGCAAGCCGTTCATGAAGCCCCGCACCGACACGCCCTTGTAGTAGATCGAGTGCGCGATCCGCGGCCGCGTCACGATTTCCGGCTTGCCGTCGAGATCGGCGGCGGCGCCGGCGACGACGAGGCGGCCATGAGGGGCCATGCTGGCGAGGAAGGCGTCGAAGATCGTGCCGCTGACCGTATCGATCGCGACATCGAGGCCGTGCGGAAATTCATCGGCCAACACGGCGCCGACATCCTCGTTTCGATAGTCGATGACGCGATCGGCGCCCAGGCCGCGCAGGAAATCGCCTTTGGTCGCTCCCCCCGCAACGGCAACGACCTTGCAGCCGCGCAGCTTGGCGAGCTGGACGAGGAGATGGCCGAGGCCGCCGGCCGCAGCGGAGATGGCGACGGTTTCGCCATCGCTGACCTGGCCGATATGTTCGAGCGCAAGCAGCGCGGACACCCCGGTCGAGGCGAGGGCGAGCATCGCCGCGCTCGCTTCGGGCACGGCCACGAAGTCGCTCACCGGGCCGAGCGCCACTTCGCGATAACCGCGACCGAAGCGCGTGGTGACGACCGGATCGCCGACGGCAAGGCCGGTGACGCCTTCGCCGACCGCTTCGACGATGCCCAGCGCCTCGACGCCGGTGAAGCTCGGCAGCGGGATGGTGACATAGTCGACCGCATTGCGCGCGATCTGCGTGTCGAAGATGCCGTTGACGCCGCAATAGCGGTTGCGCACGCGGATCTCGCCAGCGCCCGGGTCCGTGGCGGGCATCTCGATCGTCTCGCAGCCTTCGCGAAAGCTTTGTGCGAAACGCTGGAGCTGGATGGCGCGGTAGCCGCTCATTCGCGGAAGCCCAGGCTGCCGGGATTGAGGATGTTGCGCGGGTCGAGCGCGGCCTTGACTGCATCGAGCAGCGCGCGCGAAGCGTCGTCGCGGCTTTCGCGATAAGGATAGGTGCGCCCGACTTGGAAGTGCGCGCAGCCGAAGCTGGCGGCGATATCTTTCACGCCTTGGCGCGCGCGCGCCACAACCGCGGTCGCCGCGGGGTTCGGCGGCAGCTTCGGCAGCCGTGCGAGATGTGCCGGCTCGACCATCGAGGCATGGACCGGGCGATAGCCCTCGGGCCAGAAGAAGACGGGCTCGATCGTGATCGCGTTGGTCGACAGCGTGGTGAACAGATAGCCGCAATGCACGGCATGGGCCTCGAACTCGCCCTTCATGCTGGCAAACAGGGCTTCGATCGCCTCGAACATCGCAGGGGCGTTCGACAGCGAACAATGGCCGTGAACGGGCGCCCAGGACTCGCCCTTAGGCCCAAGCATCGAATTGGGTTCGGGGAAAGGCTGCGCGCGGATCACCTTGGCGATCGTGTTCTCGATCTCGACGCCCTCTTCGGCCGTGGCGATCGCCCGGATCGCCGCCATGTCGGCGCCGACGCCTTCCTTCGAGCGCCCCTCGGCGGTCACATGCAGCGGATATTCTTCTTCCTCGATGAACTTGCGCCCGCCCAGGGCGATCTTGGCCGCTGCAAGCAGGCCCTTGCCGAGACTCTTCTCCTTGCCGATCACGGCGCCCAATGTCTTCACGTCGCTCATCAGCGACATGCGCTGGAGGCGGACCTTGGTGAGGCCGGGGTCGAACGCGCAGGTTTCCGCCGCCACCTCGGCGCGCGAGATCGCTGCCATCGCACGCAGCAATTGCTGGCCCGTCTTGAACGAGAAGGATGCGTGATCCTCATATGGCGGACGCGGGACCAGCCGCAGCGTGATCTCTGCCTTGACGCCGAGCGCGCCATTGTCACCGCAGAACAGGCCGGCATAGTCCGGCCCGAAGTGGCGGTAGAAGGGGGTGTCGCCATCCGGCCCGCGTGCGCCTGTGCGAAGGATCTTGCCGGTGCCGGTGACGATCGTCAGCGCGACCAAGCTTTCGCTGCTGGTGCCGTAGCGTGCGGCGCCGAACATCGCGTTGAGCTGCGAAAGGCCGCCGCCGATCGTGGAATAGCGGCCGGACATCGGGCCCCAGAAAGGTGCGCGCAGTCCGTGCGGCGCAAGCGCCTCGTCCAGCTGCATCCAGGTGCACCCGGCCTCGACCGTTACCAGCATGTCTTCCGGGCTGACGCGCAGGATGCGGTTCATGCGCGTCATATCAAGTGACAGGGTCAGGTCGTCGGCGGGCAGGTAGCCGCCGGTATAACTCATCCCCGCACCCCGCGGAGCGATGGCGACACCGGCGTCGCTGGCGGCCGCAATCACCCGTGCAAGCTCCTCGAGAGAGGCCGGCGCGGCGATCAGCGCGGCGACATGTTCGCCTTTCGCCCAGATGTCTTCGCTGAACAGTTCGAGCGAGGCGGCATCGTCGCGCACATGCGTCGTGCCGACGATGCCGGCGAGCACTGTCTTGAGATCGGGGATTGGGGAGTTGGAGATCCTTGCCCGGGCATCCGTCTGCATGTGTTTCCTCGCTGGAACTTCTGGGGATTGGCGCTTGCGATAGCGTTTCGCCTGACCGGCTGGCGCGATCGCGTTCGGCGCGTGTCCGCAGAGTGGATTGACGGCTGGTTTCGCCCTTTGAGCGGGCATTTTCCTCCCGCGAGGCACGCGCTATCCGTTGTTCGGATAGCGTCGGGTGAGGGCGTGACGCAGACGGCGGGCCGGCGCAGCTTGCCGGGCGAGCAAGGTATCTAAGGGAGAAGCGTGATGAAGAACGGGATCACTCGTCGCGAGGGGCTGGGCCTGACCGGCGCCGTGATCGGCCTGGCGGCGGCCCCCGGACTGGCGGCGACGCCGAAGGCGTCGTTCCTGACCGACCTCGACTTCAAGAATCCGAAGTGGAACCGCGATACCTTCGCCCGGCTCGAAGGTGACCTGGATCTCAGCAAGGAAAAGTGCGGCTGGATCAAGGGCACCGCTTATGGCGTTCGTGACAACGAGCGCAATCGTCCGCTGTTCAAGGTCGAAGGCTTCAGCTTCGTCCGTTACAAGAAGCTGGACGACGGCAGTTATCGCAAGCTGCTGCGCGAGATCGTATTCTACCGGAATTATGAAACCGGCGAGATCATGAAGACGTGGCGCAACCCCTACACGAACGAAGATGTTCGGGTGGTGCCGATCGCCAATGACCCGTTCAACTTCACGATCAGCGAATGGGCACCGGAACCGCCCTCCTATGGCGGTCTCAACAAGGACAAGCCGCCGCGTCGTCCGCTGTTGCTCAACTGGAGCGAGGACGGCGAAGGCAATGTCCTGCTCAACACTGCGATCGACCTTTATTATCCGAATGCGCTCAATCCCGAGAAATGGGTCCGCGAGTCTTCGGGATATATGAACCGGGTTTCGGAATATTTCACATATTACATGAAGAAGGCGGACGTTCTCAATCCGCGCTTGACCCACATACCGCATGTCGGGTCGTGGGCGCGGATCACGCCATGGTTGCCCTGGATGCTGATGGGGCAGGCACCGGGCAACATCAGTTATGTCTGCAACTATGGTTCGGAGCCGCGGGGCGAGAAGGGCCTCTCGCCGGACATCGTCGCCGCTGCGCGGGCGATGGACGAGAAATGGCTGCATGCGCCGACCGAGGACTACGGCCCGTCCTTTTCCAGCCTCGAAAATTACGCGCGGTTCGAAAAGCCCGCACCCGTCCCGACGGGCTGGACGCCGCCGCAGCCGCCGGCAGCCCCGCAGCCGCCCAAGGGCTGAACTGACGATCATCGGGGCGGCCGACATGCGCCGCCCCCATCATGCAAGGGAAGCCGGATGGTGATAATGGGCCGCCGTGAGGCACTGGGTGTGGTGGGTGCCGGGGCGCTCGCCGCTGCAACGGCACCGGCGATGGCAGCACCCGCCGGATCCGCGAACAAGCTCGAGCTGGGGAACCCGGCGGGGAAGCTGCGCACCTATATCATGATGCGCGGCGCGCTCGATGAGCAGCTCGTGATCAGTTATGTCGACGGCTATTATTTCGGCGTCGTCGACGCCGAGATCACGCCGTTATGGGATGTCGTCGGCGTGACCTTCACGCGATATCGCCGCCGGCCCGATGGCGGCTACGACGTGTTCAGCGGTGAGGTCGCCCATTTCCTCGATCCGAAGACGGGCGAGGCCCCTGGCGAATTCTACAATCCTTATACCAAGAAGGTCGTGAAGGATCCGCGCGTCAATTTCCCGCCGAGCAGGTACACGATCCGGCCGGATCTGAAATTCGACTTTGCCGGCCTGATGGCGGGCATGACGGTCGATCACACCACGCGTCCGCCGGAGGTGCGCGGCGACGATATCTGGTTCAACGACATCACGCGCACGGCCGGTTCGGTGCCGGGCGCGGCCAAGCCGTTCCGCTATGGCGAATCCGTGACGATGCACGCCCGGTTGAGCGACTTCAAACCCGGCGTGAAGCGCGTGCCGGCCGAATCGAACTTCACCAATTTCGTCGATTGGCGGCCATGGATGCAGATGGATGGCCATCCCGGGCATCTGACCGCTGTCGGTGCAGGTCGGCTCGGCGTGGCGATGGACGCACTGCCCGAGCGCTGGACGAAGGCAACGCGCGAGAAATGGCCGCACGTGCTGGACAATCCGGCGGCGCTGCTGGATCCGGTCTATCAGCCGGCCTGACCTGCCGCGAAAACGAAAACAGGCAGGATCGCGGATGGCGATCCTGCCTGTTTTTTATGCGTGTCTCACTTCGCCTTCAGCGTGCCGAGATACGCGATGATGTCCGCGCGGGCCTGTGGGTTGGACATTCCGGCGAACACCATCTTGTTGCCGGGCGCGACCTTGGCAGGGCGGGTCAACCAGGCGTCCATGGTGGCCTTATCCCAGGTGAGGTTGGCCTTCTTGAGCGCAGGCGAATAGCTGTAGCCCGGCTTCGCCGCGGCCTTGGCACCCATTACGCCGGCCAAGTTCGGGCCAACGCCATTCGCGCCGCGAACGGCGACGGTGTGGCAGGCCCGGCATTGGAGGAACAGCTTCGCGCCGTTTGCGGCGTTGCCGGCAGGAGTTGCGGCCGCCGAGGCTGGCGCAGCGTCCGAACGCGGCGCGGCGATCCCCGCGGCGAAGGCTCCGGTGGAAAGTGTCAGGGCAAGCAGCCGGATTTTCGAGTTCATTCGTTTCGTCCCACGTTACCGGCCCATGGTCGCGCGGCGGGCATTGCTCCGAGCTGAACCCATGGGCAATTCCGGCGATAGGCTCGTGCATCCGGCCATCCTATTGCTGTGCCCGGAATATCCGACAAGCGGGGAGGGGCCGGCGCCGTCTCGACGGTTTCGCTGGGGTCGTGGCACGTTGCGATCAACAGAGAGTCGGGAGACCTGAAGTGCAGTTGACGCGTCGTGCATTCAACCTGGGTTTGGCCGCAAGCGGCGCGGCGCTGGCGATGGGTTCGGCCCGCGCCCAGGGAAGGGAAAAGCCCTTTGACGTAATCGTGCTCGGCGCCGGCGTCTCGGGTATGAACACGGCGACGATGCTCGAGAAGGAAGGGCTCAAGGTCCTCGTCCTCGAGGCGCGCCAGCGGGTCGGTGGCCGCGTCTACACGCTGATGGATCAGCCCGGCTATCCCGAGATGGGCTTCAACTCGATGGGGGAGGGCTATGGCCGCGGCCTCGACGCTGCCAAGCGCGCCGGCGTCGAGATGGTCGATATCGCGCCGCGCTTCTATGGCGGCCCGCCGCAGGAACTGTGGCTGAACGGCAAGCGGCTGACGCGCGAAGAATGGGCACGCTCGCCGCTCAATCCGTTCCCCGATGCGCTCAAGGGCAATCTGCCGGGCGAGGTGGTCGGCAAGATCATCGCGCAACACAATCGACTGGCGGACTTCAGCAACTGGAACGATCCGGAGAACACGGCGCTCGACATCTCCCTTAACGCCTTTCTGAAGGCGCAGGGGCTGAACGATCAGGCGATCCGCCTCGCGAACGACCTGTCGCCTTACTATGGGCAGAACTCCTTCGAGATGGCGCAGCTGCAGATGGAGTTCAACGACGGCTTCATCAAGACGCAGATCGCGGCCGGCAAGAAGTCGCTGGCGGTGAAGGGCGGCAATTTCAATCTGGCCCTCGGTATGCGCAAGCTGATCAAGGGAGACGTTCTGCTCGGCAAGGAAGTCGTTGCGATCGATAGCCAGCAGAATGGCGTGGAGGTTCGCTGCCTTGATGGCTCGATCTATCGCGCCGGACGGGTGGTCTGTTCCCTGCCGTTCTCGACGCTGCGCAACGTGGCAGTGACGCCGGGCTTCACCGGTGCGCAAGCCGAAGCGGTGCAGACGCTGGGCTATAACGCGCTGACGATCGCCTTCCTGACCGCGAGCGAGCCGTTCTGGCAGAATGACGGCCTCTCGCCGTCGATGTTCACGGACGATCAACTCGGGGTCGTCATGCCGCAGCGGTTCGGCGCCGACCCCAGCCAGATCACCGGCCTGATGGTGCAGGCACGCGGCAATCTGGCGCAGACTTGGGACTCGATGGGCAAGGAAGGGGCGCTGGCGCATGTCGTGTCGCGTCTGGAAACGCTGCGTCCGGCGGCGAAGGGCAAGGTGAAGGGTGCGGCGATGTTCAGCTGGGCGCAGGAGCGCTTCACGCTGGGCCAGATCGCCTATTTCAAGCCGGGCCAGGTCACCCGCTTCGCCAAGGCGATGGCTGCGCCGCTCGGCCGCATCCATTTCTGCGGCGAGCACACGGCAGAGGGCGCGCGTGGGCTGGAAGGTGCGCTCGAATCGTCCGAGCGCGTCGCGCTCGAAGTGCTGACGGCATGACGCGCCTGCCGCGTATCCTTGCCGCTTGCATCCTGCTGATGGCCGGCGGAAGCGCGATGGCGCAGGCGTTCGACGCGGCGAAATCGCCGCCCGCGCCGGACTATGGCGAGGCGGAGAGCTGGGCGGCACGGCCGGGCCGCGAAGCGGCGGCGGCCACGGCCGCGGCAGGGGCGACGCCGGCTGCCAAGGATGCCAAGGTCGACGTCTTCTACGTCAATCCGACGACCTTCCGCAGTCAGACCGACTGGAATGCAGCGGTCGATGACGCGGCAACCAATGGATGGAATGACGGCAGCGTCGTCGCGCGCCAGGCGGCGATCTTCAACGGCTGCTGTCGCATCTTCGCGCCGCGCTATCGTCAGGCTGCCGGCCGTGCGGTGTTCATGCTCGACGGCGAGGGCCGCAAGGCGTTCGATCTCGCCTATTCGGATGTCGAGCGAGCGTTCGACGCCTATCTGAAGCAAGACAATGGCGGCCGTCCGTTCATCCTTGTCGGTCACAGCCAGGGTGCGTGGCACATCGCGCAATTGTTGGAACGGCGGATCGATGGAACGCCACTGGCGAAGCGCATGGTCGCCGCATACGTGATCGGCATCAACCTGTACGAAGGCGAGTTCGGCAAGCGCTACAAGGCGTTGAAGCCTTGCGACAAGCCGGCGCAGACCGGATGCGTCATCGGCTGGAACACCGTCCTTCCCGAGTTGGACCGGGGGAAGGCCGCGCCGACGCAGCAAAAAGCCTATATCGCCAAATATGGCGACGATCCGGGCAAGCGCGCGCTGTGCATCAATCCATTGACATTCGACCGCGCGAAGCCGGTTGCCAGCCGTTCCGTGAGCCTCGGCGCAATCCCGGGCGATCCGGATGACGGGCCGGTGCTGCCGCTGCGCAAGGGCGCAGTTGCCGCGCGATGCGAGAGCGACGGCTATCTGGTGGTCGATGTCGCGCCCGAACTCATGCTGAAGCCGCTGCCCGGCGGCAGCATGCATTTCCACGACATGGGTCTGTTTTATGCGGATATTCGCGCCAACGCCGCGCGCCGGGTCGCGGCGTTTCTGAAGGCGCGGCGCTGAGCCCCGCTCAGCTGTCGCGCAATTCCCCGCTGATATCGGCGAGCGGACGCTCGGTCGTCTGCATCGCCTCCATGTCCTGCTGCATGCCGCGCATGATGCGCGCGACATAGTCCTTGGTCATGACGCTGCGCTCATATGACGCCTCGGCATCGGGCGTATAGCGTTCGATGTCGGCCCGATCGATCGATCCCTTGGCGTCGAGCAGGCGCTCGATCGTGTCGACCCTCTCCCTGAGCACCGAAACCTCACCCGCGACGGCTAGCAGGATCGAGAGCATCCTTTCGGCAACGGGGTCGCCGAGGAAGTCCGGGCGCTTGCCCTTGGCGCGGGCACCGGCGCGGGCGATCCAATCGATTTCGCTCATGCCTGGGGTTTCCACGCGCCATAGGCGTTCCACTTGGCGGTGCGGCCATAATCCTCTTCGTCCGGTGCGGGCGCATCTGGGAAGATGTTGCGGTCTGCGACGGCGCGTACGCCGGCGACGAACTGGCAGCTGCGGGGCAAGCCTGCGTCCTCCATGATCTGCTTGAGGTCGAGCGCATGCATTGCCGACCAGAAGGGCTCGTTGTTGTTGAACGCGTCCCAGTCGCGCAGGAACTGCTCGAAAAGCGGCATCTCGGCACTGTATTGCGGCTGTTCGAGGTGGAACATGAGGCCGCCTGGCGCCAGCACGCGCACGCTTTCGCGGATGATCGCCGGCAGCGACTTGCCCGAAAGTTCGTGCAGGTACATCGTCGTCTGCACCCAGTCGAAATGCCCGTCCGGGAAGCGTCCCATATGCTCGGCGTCCATCTGCACGAAGCGGATGTTGCGCACGCCCAGCGCCTGCGCGCGGGCGTGGCCATAGCGGAGCACCGGCGCGGCGGTGTCGATCGCTATCACCTCGGCCTCCGGGAAGGCTTGCGCCAGCGGCACGATATTGTGGCCGACCGTCGCGCCGAGATCGAGGATGCGGCGCGGGGCCCAACCGGGTTTCTCGCGCCTGATCCACTCGACCAGCGCCTGGCCACCACCGTCGTTCAACGCCCCGAGCTGGCCGCCGGTCGTCGCGAACAGGCCGCTGTCGTAATTGGCGCCGGCGGAAACGTCGCCGGGCCGCTCCTCGCCATGATAGCTGCCGGGCATGCAATGGATGTCCACCGCCCCCTGATAGCGCGGCACCTTCACGTCGGGATCGAGTTCCAGCGTGTCGCGGCCTTCGTTGAACTGCCGGACCTTGGCATCCAGCTCGTCGAGCTGGCGCAGCACGATGGAGCGGCCGTTCTGCTGGCGCATCTCCATCGAATTGCGGCGGCAGGCCGACCAGAGGCGGTGCCAGGGATCCTCGTTCATCGCATGCCGGATCTCGAACCGGTCGGCGGGATCGCGACCGTGTTCGGCGCGGAACGCCGGCAGAACGCGCGTGTCGTAGGCGAGCTTGTTGCCGGCGCCGAGCGCGCCGGACATGTGCTTGTTGAAGTTCGCCAGGAAATTGTAGCGCGCGGCCTCGTCATGGCTCGGCACCGGGAACACCGCATGGCGCGTAACCGCGGTATAGGGGGGCGGGACGTCCTGTTTCATCGCTTTACTCTGTCACCAAGGATCATGCGGTGGCGGTGGTGGGGCGCGGGTAGCGGCCAAGCGTCAGCAGCAGCGCGCCACCTGCGGAGAATAGAACCATCGCCGCCATCAGCATCGGGTCGTAATTGCCCGTGCGGTCACGCACCGTTCCATAGATGATCGGGGAGATGGCCGCGCCGACGCCGAACGGCATGTAGAGCATGCCGTAGATGCGGCCGAAGTGCGCCATGCCGAAATATTTGGCGGTCAGGAACGCGATCACATCGGCTTCGGTCCCCGCCGCGACGCCGAGCAGGAAGCCCGCGGTGATGACCAACGACAACGATGTGTCGGTGCCCATCAGCATGAAGCACGCGATCGCCGGCAGCATCAGCGCGGGAAAGGCGACGCCCGGCGCCCAGAACCGATCGAACAGGAAGCCGACGATCAGGCGGCCGGAAAGGATGCCGAGCGCGACCACGCCCATCACGCTCGCCGCCACCTGTGGCGAGAAGCCGTGAAGCTGCACCATCTGCGCCATGTGAATATGCGCGCCGCCATAGGCGAAGGCGATCAACAGGATCGAGACCAGCAGCACCCAGAAGCGGTAGTCGCGCGTCGCCTGCCGCAGCGTCAGGCCCCAAACCTCGCCAGAGGCGGTTTCCACGCTGGCGGGACGTTCATGAGCATGCGGTTCGCGAAACCACAGCAGCGCGACCGGCAGGGCCACCACCAGTGGCAGCAGCGCGACCGCCGGAAAGGCCGTGCGCCAGCCGCCCGCCTCGATGGCCCGCTGGGCAATCTGCGGCACGATCAGCGCGGCAAGGCTGGTACCCATCAGCATGATGGCAAGCGCGAGGCCGCGATGCTTGTCGAACCACAGGCTGATTGCGCGGCTCCACGTCACTGGTGTCGAGCCGATGCCGATCAGGCCCAGTGCCGCCCAGCACGCGATGTAGCCAATCGGATGGGCCGGAATGAAATAGAGCGCGGCGAAGCCGATGGCGAACCCGGCGAGCGACGCAAGGGCGACCGGCCGCACGCCGAACCGGTCGGCCGCGCCGCCATAGACGGGTGCGAGCAACGCGCCGATCACGCCGAAGACGGTGACGCCGGCGCTGATCAGCGCGAAGTCCCAGTTCAGCTCCGCATGGATCGGGCCGATCATCAGCGGCAGGACGTTGAACGGCAGCGGAGACGCGCCGCAAGTGACGCCGAGCAGCGCCGCGATCAGCGGCTTCGTGCCCAGGCGGAATTCCGAACGTGGCGCCGGTCCGTGCATGCCATCCCCTTCCATCGAACCGGAAGGCTATGCCGCGCGTCCGGCCGCACCAGCGGGCAATCGAATTTTGTCCGGCAGGCGGCGATATGTCGTGCTGGCGGTGGAGAGGCGGGGGCGGCGGGATCAGAAAAGAGCATCTGTTTTGCCGCGATCGTGCCGATGCCGTCATCGCAACCTGGAGCATTGATCATGACCGCAACCGCCCGTCTGATCGACTTCGCTCGCGCGGATCATCGCCTGCCGCCCGTGGTGCGCGCCGCGGCAGAGGCGATGCTGATCGACACGCTCACGGTGGGGGCCGCGGGCGCGACCGCGCCGGGTGCGGCGGGCGTGCGTGAGGCCGCTGCGCGCTGGGGCGCAGGGCAGGACAGCCGCCTTCTCGGTTCTAGGGGGCGACTGCCGGCTGCGGGTGCGGCGTTCGTCAACGCATTCCAGATCCATTGCCTGGAATGGGACGCGTTGCACGAGCCGGCGGTGGTGCACGCGCTTTCCACCGTCACCGCGGCGGTCGGCGCGGCGATCGACCGGCGCGGCGGTTGCGATCCCGATGAGGCGCTGGCGGCGATTGCGGTCGGCGTCGACGTTGCGAGCGGGCTGGGGATGATCGCGAAGACGCCGGTGCGCTTTTTCCGCCCGGCGACCGCGGGCACCGTCGGCGCGGCGCTGGCGGTTGCCCGCATCGCGGGCGTAGAGCGCTTCGACGATGTGCTCGGGCTTGCCGTGGCGCAGATCGCCGGCACGATGCAGGCTCATGTCGAGGGTTCGATCGCGCTGCCGCTGCAGGTCGCCAACGCCGCGCGCGCCGCCGTTGCGGTGGTCGACCTCGTCGTGGCGGGCCTGAGCGGGCCGCACGACGCGCTGGAAGGATCATTTGGTTATCTGAAGCTGTTCGACGAGGGCGAGCTCGGCGATTATGCCGGCCAACTCGGCAGTGTCTGGCGGATCGCGGAATGCTCGATCAAGCCGTGGCCGTCCGGCCGGGCCAGCCACGGCCTGCTTGCTGCGCTCGACGGGCTCCTGCGGGATCATGATGTAGCCCCGGAGAACATCGTCGCGCTGGAACTTTTCGCGCCGCCGCTGATCCAGCGGCTGGTCGGTCGACCGTTCAAGCCGGATATGTCGCCGGCTTATGCGCGGCTGTGCCTGCCGCTGCTGACGGCATTGATGCTCAGCGACGGCCGGATCGATCCCCGCCGCTTCACGTCCGAAAATTTCGCTGAGCCGGCGATCGCGGCATTGGCCGCCAAGCTGACGATCACACTAGATGGCAACCCCGATCTCAACGCCCTGGGGCCCCAGCGTCTGGTCTTGACCATGGCGCATGGCACTCGGATCGAGCGCGAAATCCCGAAAACGCTCGGCCATCCGGACGCGCCGATGAGCGATGCGCAGACCGCCGCGAAGCGCGCGCTGGCGGCGGAACTCGCGCCTGACGCGGATCCCCGGATTTTCGCGGCGCCGCTCGACTATTTTTGTGGGGTGGCGTCCGGCGACAACCCCATCAACGCGAAGGAGACGCACGGATGCGCATCGTCGTTCTGTTCAATCTGAAGCCGGGCGTCGATCCCGCCGCTTATGAGGCCTGGGCCAAGGGCACCGACATCCCGGGTGTCAACGCGCTGTCGTCGGTCGATCGCTTTACCGTTCATCGTACCACCGGACTGTTCGGCAGCGATGCACCGGCACCCTATCAATATGTCGAAATCATCGACATCCAGGCGATGGACCCCTTCGTAGCCGAGGTCTCGACGGAGGCGTTCCAGCAAGTCGCTGCCGCGTTCGGCGACTTCGCCGACAATCCTCAATTCCTTCTGACGCAGGACCTGTGATGGCACGCTTCGCGGGCAAGACCATCGTCGTCACCGGCTCAGGCCGGGAGAAGGGGCTGGGGCAGGCGATCCTGCAGCGCTTTGCCGATGAAGGGGCGAACTGCGTCGTTTCCGATCGCGCGATCACCGCCGAAGCGGAGGGCGTGGCGGAGGAGCTTCGCGGTCGCGGTGCAAAGGTCGCAACGATCGCGTGCGACGTCGGCAAGGCTTCGGATTGCAGCGCGCTGGTCAATGCCGCGGTGGCGGCGTTCGGCGGCGTGGACATATTCGTCAACAATGCAGGCATCGGTTTCATGATGAAGCCGCTGCTTGATGTCGAGACGTCCGACTGGGATCAGGTGATCGGCGTCAACCTGTCGGGCGCATTCTACTGCACGCAGGCGGCGGCGCGCGCGATGATCGCGCGGGGCAACGGCGGCCGCATCATCAACATCGCCAGCCAGGCCGCGAAGTCGGGCTTCCCGCATCTTGCCGCTTATGTCAGCTCCAAACATGGCATGGTCGGCCTGACCCGGGCGAGTGCGATCGAACTTGGCGCGCATGGCATCACGGTCAACGCCGTTTGCCCGAACCATGTGACGACGGCGTTGGGCGCAGAGCAGAACGCCTATTTCTCGAAGCTGCTCGGTTTCGCCAGTGCCGAGGCCTACGTCGAGAATATGAAGCGCAAGAACCCGCTCGGTCGGCCCGGCCTGCCGAGCGATACCGCCGGCGCCTGTGCCTGGCTGGCTTCGGACGACGCGGTCTATGTGACGGGCGAAGCGCTCAACGTTTCGGGCGGCGAGGAAATGCATTGATACCGTATGCGCGCATCGAAGCGGCGGCCGCAGCCGCATGAGCGCGATCACGCATGGTGCGATCCTGGGCGGCGTGGTGACGGTACCGAACCTGGATGCGGCGGTTGCGGATTATCGCGGCCGGCTCGGTCTCGATCTGGTCGCGATCGACGTGCTCGACGGCGATCTTGCCGCAAGCTGGGGCTGCCCCGCCAGCGCCGGCGCGCGAATGGCGACGCTGCAGCCCCGAAGCGGAACGCCCTGCTTCTTCCGTCTGGTCGAAGGCGATCTGCCGGAGGACTTCCGGCCGATGCGCAGCTATGGCTGGGCCGCCTATGAACTGACGGTGCAGGACGTGTTCGGCTGGCCGGAGCGGCTGGCGGGCAGCGGTTTCGAGGTGATCGGCCCGCCGCGCCAGATCGCGTCGATGCCGTTCTTCGTACCGATGCAGGTGTTTGGTCCGGGCCGTGAAATGCTCTATCTCAACGAAGTCGCGGCCGACATGCCCAATTGCGACCTGCCCAGGGCGCGCTCGCAAACGGACCATATCTTCATCGCGATCCTGGCGACGCCCGACCGCATGGCGAGCGCCGAATGGTACGGCCGAAGCCTCCACCTCGACATCGTCGATACCCACATCATTCCCTATACGATGATCAACAAGGCGTTCGGTCTGCCCGACGATCATCTGACCACGCTCACGGTGGTCCAGAAAGGGCGCCGGCCGATCCTCGAGATCGACGACTTTCCCGATGCCGCGGTGCAACGGCCGCTCCACCCTGGCGCCTTGCCGCCCGGCAACGCGCTGGTGACCCTGGCGGTGGATGATCTCGACACGCTGGATATCGCCGGCATCGCGCCGCCGGTGGTGCGCGAGGGGCCGCTCTACGACGGGCGCCGTGCGCTGACGGTGCACGGTCCGGCAGGCGAACTGCTCGAACTGGTCGAGACCGGCTGATCCTCTCCGCATGGCGAGCAATCGGCGAGCGGTTTATGCGTGGCAACAAGGCTGCGGCCTAGAAGACGGTAGCAGCGCGGGAGGGAGCGAGTGAGCAAGAAGATCGTCATCGTCGGCGGCGGCATCGGTGGGTTGACCGCCGCGACCGCCATCGCCCAGGCCGGGATGCAGGCGGTGCTGCTTGAGGCAGCACCGGTGTTCGGCGAGATCGGCGCGGGGGTGACGCTGTCGCCAAATGCGATGAAAGGTCTCGACCATATCGGCATCTGCGAGGCGGTCGCTGCGGCCGGGATCGAGCCGAGCCGTCAGCGCATCCAGCATTGGCAGGATGGCCGTACGCTCGTGCCGATGGAACGGGCCAGCCAGCGCGCGAAATATGGCGCGCCCTATGTCACCGTACATCGTGCCGACCTGCACACGCTGCTGCTGGAAGCGGCAACCGCGGCCGGCGTCGAACTGCGCAACGGCGCTGCGGTGGTCGACAGCGCCGGCACGTCCGCGATCCTCGCAGATGGCGAACGGGTCGAGGGCGATGCGCTGATCGGTGCGGACGGGGTGAAGTCCGTGATCCGCAAGCGCTTCGAAAGCGGTCCGGCGGTGTTCACCGGCCATGTGGCATGGCGGGCATTGGCACCCGTCGACGACGCGATCCGAGACCTTACGGAATATCCCGGCATCCATATCGGGCCCGGCCGCATGATCACGCGCTATGGCGTGCGCGGCAACCAGTGGCTCAACATGGTGTTCTTCGCACGGCAGGAAGGCTGGACCGACGAGGGCTGGACGATCCCGGCCGATCCCGCCGATCTCGCCGCGACCTATGAAGGGTGGAGCGACGACGTGCAGCGGCTCATCGCGGCGGCTTCGCGACAGCCACTGTTCAAATGGGCGATCAATGCACGCAGCCCCCTCAAGGATTGGATCGTGGACGAGCGGGTCGCGCTGATGGGGGATGCGGCGCACGCGATGACCCCGTTCCTGGGCCATGGCGCTGCGTGCGCGCTGGAGGATGCGGTGGTGCTGGCGCGTGCCTTGGCCGCCGGGGAGGATGTGCCGGAAGGGCTGCGGCGCTATGTCGCCGCGCGCCATGAGCGCGCGACCTGGATCCAGGCAGAAAGCAACGCCAATGCCGACCGCATGCAGGGCGCGGACAGCAATCTGTTCGGCCTGGGCCAGATGAAGGACGAGGAGTCGCTCGGTTTGTTCGAATATGATTGCAGGACGGTCGCCATATGAGCGCGGCGCTTCCCTTCGACGGCCATGACATCGCGCCCCAGACCCGCGCATTTCTCGCCCAGACGCATCGCCTGCTGATCGGCGGTGACTGGGTCGACGGGGTCGCCGCGCACGAGACGCGCGACCCGGCCACAGGCTTGCGCCTCGCCGACGTGCAACTGGGCGGCGCACACGAGATCGATCGTGCGGTCGCCGCCGCGCGGCGCGCGTTCGAGGGACCGTGGCGGCGGATGTCGGCCGGCGAGCGCACCGCGCTGATGTCGCGGCTTGCCCGGATCATGCAGGACAATGCCCGTCTGCTCGCCGAGCTCGACGTGATCGACAACGGCATGCCGATGTTCATCGCTGAACTGACGGTGGCGAACAATGTCGAGATGATCGACTATTATGCCGGGGCAATCCTGCGCATCGAAGGTGCCACCATGGCGCCGCCGCGCCACATCGCGGCCGGCGGAGAGGCGCTGACCTACACGCTGCGTGAGCCGATCGGTGTGGCCGCGCAGATCGTGCCGTGGAACGTGCCGCTGTCCACCGCGATCCTGAAGCTGGCGCCGGCGCTGGCGGCGGGCTGCACCGTGGTCATGAAGCCCTCGGAAGAGACGCCGCTGTCGGCGCTGGCGCTCGGCCAGATGATCCTCGATGCGGGCTTTCCGGATGGCGTCGTCAACATCGTCAACGGCCTGGGGGCTGAAGCGGGGGCTGCGCTCGCAGAGCATCCCGGTGTCGACAAGATCAGCTTCACGGGATCGACCGCGACCGGTCGGCGTATCGTTCATGCGGCGATGGGCAATCTGAAGAAGGTGTCGTTGGAGTTGGGCGGCAAATCGCCGGTGGTGGTGATGCCTGACGCCGATCTGGAACGCGCGGTGCCCGGCGTGGCGATGGCGACCTTCTTCCTGCAGGGCCAGAACTGCATGGCCGGTACGCGCATCTTCCTGCACGATGCGATCCATGACGACTTCATCGAGCGGCTCGCCCGTTTCGCCGAGGGCATGACCCTGGGCCATGGCCTCACCCCCGGCACGATGCTTGGCCCGATGATCTCGGACGCGCACACGGCCAAGGTGATGGGGCATATCGCGGGCGCGAAGGCGGCCGGCGCCACGCTGGTGACGGGCGGGGAAAGGCTCGACCGCGCCGGCAACTTCATCTCGCCGGCGATCTTCACCGCGACGACCCCGGATATGGCGGTGGTGCGAGAAGAGATATTCGGACCGGTCATGGCCGTCCAACGCTTCGCCACCGACGACCTCGATGCGATCGCCGCAATGGCGAACGATACGCCCTACGGCCTTTCCGGCAGCGTGTGGACGCGTGACCTCTCCACGGCGCATCGCCTGGTGTCGCGGATCCGCGCCGGTCATGTTTCGATCAACTGCCATGGCGCGGTCGGCACCAACGTGCCGTTCGGCGGGTTCGGCCAATCGGGCTGGGGCCGTGAGTTCGGCCAGGACGGCCTGGATGCCTATCTCGAAACCAAAGCGGTGACGGCGCAGCTCTAGGAACTGCACCGTCACCGCCGGTTCCCGGCTGCGGACGACAACCGGTCTGCCGCCTTATTTTTGGGCGGGGGCGGCAGAGGCCCCCGGCGAATGCGCCGTGGAGCCGACCTTGTTCACTCTGCCGCCAGCGCTTCCGGCAACTCGACGTCCGACCACAGCCGCTGGCGCGGAGCGGGCAGGCCGGTCTCGGCCTCGCAGTTCGCCCGCAACGTCTCGATGTCCGGGCCGAAGTCGAAGGTGGGAAGCGCGCCGCGCTCATTGCGCAGCTTTGCGCGCAGCGCTTCCGTCGCCGCCGCATCGGCCACGCCGTCAGCGATCACCACGCCATAGGCGCGCGCACCTTCGGCCGTGACCAGGCCTTGGCGGATCTCCTTTTCGAGAAGCGCAGGATCGCGCTCGAGCGGGTCACCCCACCCGCCGCCGCCCCAGGTGATGAAATGCAACTGGTCGCCGGCCTCGACCGGGATATCCTCCTGCTTGTTGCCGACCATCAGCTGCGTGCCATCGGCCTTTTCCAGGATCTTGCGTGCGCGCTGCGCCGGCTTGCCGCCATTCACGCCCCACGGCGGCACGAACCAGCGGTCGTCATGGATGGCGATGTTGCCGGGCTCCAGGAAACGATAGGTCATGTGGATGCCGTTTCCGCCGCGATGCAGCCCGGCACCGCCGGAGTCCGGCGCGGTCTCGTAACGCTCGATGACCATCGGGAAGTAGCGCTCGAGAAACTCGTTCGGCACGTTGGTGAAGGCCGGGAAGAGCGAGTGGCCATCGGGTCCGTCGCCCAGCGGCCGACCCGGCACGCCGCCGAAACCGATCTGGAAGAGCTGGAAATATTTGCCCTTCCTGTCCGTCCCCGAATAGAACAGGTGCGGCGAGGACGAGAAGCCCGCGGCGTTGAGGAATTCGGGCGTCTTCTGTCCCAGCAACGCGCCCAGCACGTCGAAGATGCGCCCCAGCGCATGGGTGCGGCCGGACAGTGCGGCGGGGAATTCGGGCTTGAGCAGCGACCCCTTGGGAATGCGGACGTCGATCAGGTCATAGAAGCCGTCATTGAACAGGATCTGCGGATCGAAGACCATGATCATGTAGATGCCGAAGAACATCTTCAGCATGTTTTCGTTGAGGAAGAAATTGATCGAGGCCGGGCTTTGCGGATCGGTTCCCGAGAAATCGAGGATGACCTTCTCGCCCTCGCGCCACATCGTGCATTTGATCTTGTACGGGCCGTAACCCATGCCGTCGTCGCAGATATAGTCTTCGAAGCTGACCGGATCGACCCCGACAGAGCTCGCGATCAGCTGCTTCATCGCGCGATAATTGCGCTGCAGCAGTTCCTCGGTTGCCGCAACGAACACGTCGTCGCCGAAGCGCTCGGCCATCTCGACGACGCGGCGTGCCGCGACACGGCATGAGGCGATGAGCGCGTTCAGATCCGCCTTGCACCAGTCGGGCGTGCGAACCTGGGTCATGATCAGGTCGATGAGGTCGGCGTTGTACTCGCCCTTCTTCCAGATCTTCACCGGCGGGATGCGCACGCCTTCCTGGAAGATCGATGTGGCGTGGATGGGCATCGATCCCGGCACCATGCCGCCGATGTCGCTCTGATGCCCGAACATCGAGGTATAGGCGATCAGCCGCCCGTCCTTGAACACCGGAAGCAGCACCAGCCAGTCGTTGGAATGGCTGATCGCACCGCCGACCGAATAGGGATCGGACAACATGATCATGTCCCCATCCTCGATCGTGCCATCATAGCCGTCGAGGAAGGGGCCGATGTAGGAGCCGAACTGGCCGACGATCATGCGGCCCTGATGGTCCGCGATCAGTGGGAAGGCGTCGCCCTGTTCGCGAATGCCGGGTGACATGGCGGTGCGCACCAGCGTCGCGTCCATCTCGGTGCGGGCGTTGCGCAGCGCGTTCTCGATCACCTCCAGCGTGACGGGATCGATCGGCTTGGGGTTGAACGGCGCGTCGTTGCTCTGGACGATCGTGGCCATCGTGTGAGTTCCTTACGCGTTGGTCGGGTTGATGAGGATGTTGCCGACACGGTCGACCGTGGCGGTGCAGTCGGCTTCGATCAGCGTGGTCGAATCCATCTCGATCACGATGGCGGGGCCGGGGATGCGGTCGCCCTGGCGAAGCCTGGCGCGATCGTAAATTACCGCCGGCCGCAAGGCGCCGTCGATCCACAGTTGGTGGTCGCGGACCTTGGCTTCGATCGGGTCGCCATTGCCCTTGGGCAGTTCGGCTGCCTCCAGCTCGAGCGGTTTGCCCAGCGCGACGGCGCGCAGATTGACCAGCTCGTGCGCCGATTCCATGTTGAAGGTGAACAGGCGCTTGTGTTCGTCGTCGAAGCGGGCGGTGATGCCGGCGAGGCCATCCCTTGCCAGCGTCTCGGCATCGATCGACAGCGGCACTTCGAAGGCCTGGCCTTCATAGCGCACGTCGATCTCGAACAGGCTGGTGATCTCGGCCTCCGGAACGCCATCGGCCTTCAGCGCGTCGCGGGTTTGCGTCGCCATCTCATCCAGGATGGTGCGGACTTCCGCCTCGTCGGTCTCGCTGAAGCGGCGGGAGAAGGAACGGGCGGTTTCCGATCGCATCCGGGTGGTCGCATCGCCCAGCGCGCACAGCACGCCCGGCGACACCGGAGAGACCGCGGGCCAGCTGCCCATCAGTCGCGCGACCGCGTTGACATGCAGCGGACCTGCGCCGCCGAAGCCCATCACCGCGAAGTCCCGCGGGTCGTATCCCTGCTGGACCGAGATCATGCGCAGCGCGCCGAACATGTTCTCGTTCACGATGTCGATGATGCCGCGCGCCGCTTCATAGAGGCCGATCCCGAGCGCGTCGGCGATGGTCTGCACCGCCTTTTCCGCACCAGCCTTGTCGAGCTTGAACGTGCCGCCCAGCAGTGCCTCCGGCAGATAGCCGAGCACGACATTGGCGTCCGTCACGGTCGGCAGCGTACCGCCCTTGCCGTAGGCGACCGGCCCCGGCACGGCGCCCGCCGATTGCGGGCCGACGCGCAGCGCCTTGGTCAGTTCGGGCACATAGGCGATCGAGCCGCCGCCGGCGCCCACCGTCTTCACATCGAGCGCCGAGGCACGCACCGCCAGGCTGCCGACTTCGGTGGTGCGCACGCGGCGTGCTTCGAGATTTTCGATCAGCGCGACGTCGGTGGAGGTGCCGCCCACGTCGAGGGTCAGGATGTTCCGGATGCCGGCATTCTTGCCGACCCACAACGCGCCGGTGACGCCGCCCGCCGGACCCGACATCAGCAGCGCGACCGGTTGCTCCTCCGACGCTTCGGACGACATCAGGCCGCCATCAGAACGCAGCAGCGAGATCCTGCCTGCCATGCCGGATTCGCGCAGCTTGCTGCGCAGGTTGCGGACATAGCGGCCGACGACCGGGCGCACCGCGGCATTGGCGACCGTGGTCAACGTGCGCTCATATTCCTGCATCTCGGGAAGCACGATGTGGCTGAGCGATATCGGCACGTCGGGAAGGATCTCGGCTGCCAGTTCGGCAACGCGCTTCTCGTGCGCGCCGTTGATGTAGCTGTTCATCAGGCTGACGGTCAGCGCCTCGACACCGCGCGCCTTCACCTTTTCCAGAACGGCGCGGATGTTGTCGTCATCGATCGTGCGCAACTCCTTGCCGAACGCATCCATGCGACCTTTGATCTCGAACGTGTCCTCCAGCGCGGCGAGCGGCTCAGGCTTCGGCCAGACGATCCAGCCGGCGAGGCCACCGGGCACGAAGCTGCGCGCGATCTGCATGATCTGGCGGTGACCCTCGGTCACGATCAGGCCGACGCGCGACCCCTTGCCCTCCAGGATTGCGTTGGTCGCAACGGTGGTGCCGTGCAGGAACACCTCGACTTCGGCCGGGGTGACGCCAGCCTTGGCGCAGATCGCCTCGACCCCGTTGAGGATGCCGACAGAACTGTCCGCTGGCGTCGACGGCGTCTTGTGTCGCCAGAATTCGCCGCTTTCCTCTTCGAGCAAGAGCAGGTCGGTGAACGTCCCTCCGACATCGACACCAAGGCGATACGCCATTGAAACCCCTTCCTCTAAATATCTTGGAGAGCCATGCAGGTCGGCCCGCTATGGCCGTGATTGTGTCTGCTGACGCGCGCCGTGACAGAGGCGCGCATCCGTTTCTCCACTATGCGAGCACGTAGGCGCCCATTGCGCGCATCGGTTCAGATCACCGCGCAGACGGTCTTCCACTCGAGATAGCTGTCCATCGCCTGGCGCCCGCTGTCGCGACCCCAGCCCGAATGCTTGATGCCGCCGATCGGCAGTGAGGCGTCGTACATGGCGTGGCAATTGATCCACACCGTGCCGGCGCGGATCGCGGCGCTCATCCGGTGCGCATCGGACAGGGATTGCGTCCACACGCTGGCGGCGAGGCCATAGTCGCTGTCGTTCGCCGCATTCACCACCTCGTCGAGATCGTCATAGGCTTGCGCCACGAGCACCGGCCCGAACACTTCCTCGCGCACGATCGCCATTTCCGGCTTCACGTCGACGATGACGGTCGGCGACACGAAGGCCCCGGCCTCGCCCAGCCGCTCGCCGCCGGTCAACAATGTCGCGCCGTCGTTCCGCGCGCCCTCGACGAAGCTCGCAACGCGTGTCGCGTGCTTGGCCGACACCAGCGGTCCCATCTGCGTGGCAGCGTCGAGACCATGGCCGATCGACAAACCCTGTGCGTAGGCGGTGACGCCCTCGATGACCTTGTCGAAGATCGAGCGATGCGCATAGAGCCGAGAGCCCGCGATGCAGACCTGGCCAGCGTTGAAGAAGATCGCGTTGGCGACGCCGGGGATCGCAAGGTCGAGATCGGCGTCGGGCAGCACAATCGCGGGGGATTTGCCACCCAGCTCCAGCGTGACGCGCTTGAAATTGCTCTTGGCGGCATCGAGGATGGCGCGGCCGGTCTCGGTCGATCCGGTGAACGCCACCTTGTCGACGCCGCGATGGTTGGCCAGCGCGGCACCAGTCGCCGAACCGAGGCCGGTGACGACGTTCAGGACGCCCTCGGGCAGCCCGGCCTCGATCATCAATTCCGCAAGGCGCAGCGCGGTGAGCGACGTATCCTCGGCAGGCTTGAGCACGATCGTGCAGCCGGCGGCCAGTGCGGGGGCAAGCTTCATCGCGGTCAGCACCAGCGGTGAATTCCACGGCACGATCGCCGCGACCACGCCGACCGGCTCGCGGACCGTCCAGGCTGAAACCTGCTTGCCTGCCGGCTGATAGTCGATCGAGCTGTTGAGCGTCTGACCCTCGATCGCCATGGCTTGGCCGGCATAGAAGCGGAACTGGTTGACCGCGCCCGGGATTTCGGCCCAGCGGCCGACATAGAGCGGCTTGCCCTGGTCCAGCGTCTCGAGTTCGGCCAGTTCGTCGATATTGGCTTCGATAAGGTCGGCGATCGCCCAGAGGATACGCGCGCGCTTGACCGGTGTCGTCTTGCGCCAGCCGTCGAACGCGACGCGCGCGGCGGAGACGGCAGCATCGACGTCGCCTGCGGTCGCGGCCGCGATCCGCGCGGTTTCGCGCCCCGTGGCCGGGTCGAGCGTCGCGAGCGTCGCGCCATCGGAAGCCGTACGCCATGCACCGCCGACCAGCAGTCCTTCGCCCTTGCCGCGGCGATCGAGAAAGGTCTGTACTTCGGGACGGAGCTGGGGCTGGCGAATGTCGAGCATGATCAGGGAATCCTCAGATTTGTGATGCCAAGCCACCACGAAACCGGGAAGGCGAGAAGGGGAGGGCACGGGGCGTCTCCGGCAGGCGGATAGATTTGCCGCATGCGCTCGCGACATGCGCGCTTGCGTGCGGATACTCGTCGGGACAATCCGGCAATCGCTGACGCAAGCGACTGGGAGGGACATGCGTTCTGAGTTCGACATCGTCTCGCGCCGGCTGGTCCTGCAGGGCGTCGCCGGTTTCACGCTGCTGGCCGCCGCGCGCGCCGGTGCTGCCACCGCGCAGCCGGCGACCAAACTCACGCTGTCGGCCGAGGGAGGCCGTGCGGTCGAGGTATGGCGTTGGGTTCCGACCGGCCGACGCCGGGGTGTGATCGCCTTCTCGCACGGCGCCCTCTCCGCCCCGTGGAAATATGAGAAGCTGCTGAGCCCCTGGGTGGCGGCCGGCTACGAAATACTGGCGCCGCTGCATGTCGATTCGACCGATCATCCGCAGACCAAGGCGTTTGCGGGTTTGGCGAGCTGGAAAGCGCGGATCGAGGACATGCGCGCGGTGGCGCAAGCCGTTCGCGCCGAGCGCTTCGTTGCCGCCGGCCACAGCTATGGCGGCCTCACCGCGCTGACGATGGGCGGGGCGCAGGCGATGATGCCGCAGGGGCTGACCGGCTCGCAGCGCCTGCCGCGGGTGTCGGCGGTCCTCGCCTTTTCACCGCCCGGCATCACGCCGCCGCTGATCGACGCCGCTGGCTATGCGAAGCTCGCCGTGCCGGCGCTGATCCAGACCGGCGATCGCGACATCCCGATGGGCTCCACCGATCCCGCCGGATGGCGCGGGCATCTTGCGGCTTATGAAGCCGCGCCTCCGGGCGGTGATCGCTATGCGCTCGTGCTCGACGGTGTCGATCACTATTTCGGTGGACTGATCTGCCGTGAGATCGAGGCCGAGCGCCAGACCGCGCAGCTCGCCACCGCGGTCGAGCTTTCCACGCTGTTCATGAATGCTTTCCTGGCGAAGGACGCGAAGTCGCGCCGCGTGTTCGATGGGCATCTGGCCGCTGCAGGGCCCGTACGATTGACCCGTAAATGACCATTCCCTCGCAAGCAGGATCCAAGCCATGACCACCGCGACGATGACCGATCCGGCGGCGGAAATACCCGCGCCGCGCACCGCCATGGTGCCGATCATCATCTACAGCTTCGGTCAGATTGCCGGGCAGGTCTTCCGCGATCTTCCCTCGCTGCTGCTGCTCTTCTTCATGACGTCCGTGCTCGGTATCGCACCGGCCATCGCCGGGGCGGCAATCTTCGTGCCCAAGCTCGTCTGGGGCGTGGGCAGCGACCTGCTTGTCGGCATCCTCTCCGATCGCTGGAAGCGGCGCTTCCCGCGCCGCAGCTGGCTGCTGGTCGGCGCGCTCGGTGCGCCGGCGGCAATGCTGCTGCTGTTCCATGTGCCGCAAGCCTCGACCGGTGTTCAGGTCGCCTATGTGGCGGCGATCTTCAGCCTCTACATGATCGTCTTCGCCAGCTTCTCCGTGCCCTATCTGGCGCTGGCGGGCGAACTGACCGCGAGCCCGCGGCAACGCAATGTCCTGATGGCATGGCGCCTCGCCTTCACCGCAGTGGGCGTCATGGTTTCGGGGGGGCTTGCCCCTGGCCTCGTCCAGCGCTTCGGCGGCGGAGCCGATGGTTATGAGGCGATGGCCGTCGTGCTGGCGGTGATCTGCCCCGTCGCGCTGTTGATCGCATGGGCGGGCACACGGGCCGCGACGCGCGGGCGGATCGAAGCGAAGCCGGACGCGCAGCGCGTCCGCATGCCCGCGGGCGAAGCGGTGCGCGCGCTGCTTGCCCCCCAATTCTCGATCATGCTGAGCGCCAATCTGCTGCAGCTGATCGGGCAGGGGATGTCCTACGCCGCTTTGCTCTATTTCCTCAGCTACAATATGGGCCGTACGGACGCGTTGACGCTGGTCGGCGGCCTGGTTCTCACCGCGTGCGCCGGCATCCTCGTCGCCCAGCCGATATGGGTCGCGCTCGCGGCGAAGTTCGGCAAGCGCAATTGCTACATCGCGGGCGCGCTGATCCATGGCCTGTTCTATTTCACCTGGAGTTTCGGCGCGTCCTGGGGGGCGGAAGCGGCCCTCGCCCTCTCGTTCCTCGCGGCGGTCGGCAACTCCGGCTGGGCGATGCTCGGCTTCTCGATGGTGGCCGACATCGCGGCCGAGGATGAGCGGCGCGCCGGGCTGTATTCGGCCGCATGGATCGCCACGGACAAGATCGCCTTCGCGCTCGGCGGCACGTTGCTCACGGGGCTGATCTTCGGCGCGTTCGGCTTCGACAGCGCGCGCGCCGTGGCCGGCCTGCCGCAGTCCGACCAGGCATTGCTCGGCACCATGGTGGTGTTCGGGATCGTGCCGGGAATTCTCAATATGCTGGGCGCGCTGCTGATGCGCTTCGCGCCCAAGCGCTGATCAGGAAAGGATCGCGCCATGCGCCGTTTCATCGCTCTGTTCGCGGGTCTGTTGGCGCTGACGCCGGCCTTGGCCGTCGCGCAGGCGACGCCGCTTTCGCAGAAGGTTCCGCTCGCGCAGTTGCGCACCAAGCTCGGTAAGCCCGCAGATCGCTATCTCAAGATCGCGGGCGGAGTCGAACTGCGCTATCGAGACGAGGGCAAGGGGCCGGTGCTGCTGCTCCTGCACGGTTCGCGCAGTTCGCTCGCGAGCTGGGATCCGGTCGTCGCCCGGCTCGTCAAGCATTATCGCATCGTCCGTTTCGACCAGCCGCCGACGGGCCTTTCCGGCCCTCTGTCGAACGAAGCGGTGGCGGCCGTCGGTTCGCCCGAGAACATGGTCCTTCAGTTCCTCGACCAGCTGAAGATCGACAAGGTGACCATCCTTGGCACGTCGAGTGGCGGCACGCTGGCCTATTATTTCGCAGCCACGTATCCCGATCGGGTCGACGGCCTGATCCTTTCCAACACGCCATCCGACCCGGTCAGCGAATTGAAGCCGGTGCTCACCCCGGAAATGGAAGCGGCGAACGCGCGCGCCAAGACCAACGGGCTCGAGGATCGGCCTTTCTGGCGCACCTATTTCGAATGGCTGTGGGGGGATCGCTCTCGCATCACCGAGGCGCAGGTCGACGCCTATTACAACTACAACCTCCGCGGCATCGATCCCAATTACACGGCGCTGCAGGCGTTGACCTCGAACAAGGCGCCGACCATGGCCCGCCTCGATGCGGTCAAGGCGCCGGTGCTGGTCATCTGGGGCATGCGGGATCCGGTGCTGCCGCCCTATCTGGGGGACAAGCTGTTCGGTTACCTCAAGAATGCCAAGGGCCGATCGTTCATCGCGCTTGAGGATGTCGGCCATTATCCCCCCGTCGAGGTGCCGGATCGCTACGCCGAACTGGCATTGGCCTGGTTGAAGGCCGCGCGCTGAGCATCGACTGTCCGTAGAGTGGAGAGCGGCGGCCGCGCGCTTGTCCGCTGGCGCGGACAGGCGCACCCGCAGGTCACATCATGACAAGCTCATCCCCTTCCACCGGCTCAGGCCGCACGCTCTATGACAAGCTGTGGGAAGCGCATGTCGTCGTCGAAGGCGGCGACGGTCAGACGCTGCTCTATATCGACCGACACCTGCTGCACGAAGTCAGCACGCCGCAATCGTTCGAGATGCTGCGCGATGATGGCCTGCCCGTGCACCGCACCACGACCCAATTGGCGGTTGCCGACCACAGCGTTCCGACCCACGATCGCAACCAGATGATCGCCGATCCTCTGGCGCGTGCGCAGGTCGCGCTTCTCGAGCGGAACTGCGCCGAGTTCGGCATCGAATATCTTGCGCTGACGGGGCCGGGGCAAGGCATCGTCCACGTCGTCAGCCCGGAACAGGGCTTCACCCTGCCCGGTATCACGCTGGTCTGCGGCGACAGCCATACCTCGACGCATGGCGCATTGGGGGCGCTCGCATTCGGCGTAGGGGCCAGCGAGTGCGGCATCGTGATGGCGACCCAGGCGCTGTGGCAGGAGAAGGCCAGGCGGATGCGCGTGACCTTCGACGGTCGACTGCCGAAGGGCATCAGCGCCAAGGACATGGCGTTGGCCTTCATCGGCCAGGTCGGCGCCTCGGGCGCGACCGGCTATGCCGTTGAGTTCGCTGGCGAGGCCGTGCGCGCGTTATCGATGGAAGGGCGCATGACGCTCTGCAACATGGTGATAGAAGCAGGCTCGCGCACCGGTCTCGTCGCACCCGACGAGACGACGTTCGCTTATGTGCGGGGCCGTCCGCGCGCACCGCAAGGTGCGGATTGGGATGCGGCGCTCGCTTGTTGGCGGATGCTCGCCAGCGATGCGGACGCCGTGTTCGATGCCGAGATCCGCATCGACGCCGGTGCCATTGCGCCGCAGGTCACCTATGGCACCAGCCCTGGTCAAGTGATGCCGATCGACGCCGTGATCCCGGCGACGAAGGGGGAAACCGCCGCGAAGGCGCTGCGCTACATGGACGTGGAGGCGGGAAGCGCGATTGTCGGCCTCCCTATCGATCATGCCTTCATCGGCAGTTGCACCAATGGGCGGATCGAGGATTTGCGCGCCGCCGCCGCGATCGTCGCCGAACGCCACGTCGCGCAGCATGTCCGCGCGCTCGTCGTGCCTGGATCGATGGCGGTGAAGCGCCAGGCCGAAGCAGAAGGCCTGGATCGCATTTTCATGGCCGCAGGGTTCGAATGGCGTGAGCCGGGTTGTTCGCTGTGCGTGGCGATGAACGACGATCGCTTGCCCGCGGGTGCGCGCTGCGCGTCTACCTCCAACCGCAATTTCGAGGGGCGACAGGGGGCGGGGGCGCGCACCCACCTCATGAGCCCGGCGATGGTTGCCGCCGCGGCTGTCGCCGGCCGGATCGTCGACGTGAGGACGCTGGCATGACTCCGCTGATCACCGTTTCCGGCGCGGCATGGTCGTTGGCCGATGCCGATATCGACACGGATATCATCTTCCCGGCACGCTTCCTCCTCATCACTGAGAAGAAGGGCCTTGGACGCTACGCGTTCCATGATCGCCGCGAGGCCGGCTTTCACCTCGCCCCGGAAGCGGATTGCGCGGAACCGATCCTGATCGCCGGCCCGAATTTCGGCTGCGGCTCGAGCCGCGAACATGCGCCCTGGGCGCTGGCGGGTCTCGGCATTCGCGTCATTGTGGCGGAGAGCTTCGGCGAGATCTTCTACTCCAACTGCTTCAAGAACGGCATGCTGCCGATCGTGCTGAGCGCGCCGATCGTTTCCGATCTGCGTGCAGCGGCGGAGGCGGGCGCTACGATCGATGTCGATCTGACGGCGCGGACGATCACCGCTGCCGGCGAGGCGCCGATCATGTTCGAAGTGCCGGAAGAGCGCCGCGAGGCGCTGCTCAATGGCTGGAACGAGATAGCGCGCATCCGCGCGCTGCACGCCGAAGATATCGCAACTTTTGAAGCCGGGCAGCGCTCCGCGATGCCCTGGCTGTGGACCGAGGAGCAGGTGAATGGGTGACACGAGATTGCGGGACAAGCTCGCAGCGGGGAAGTTTTTCGTCGTCCCGGGTGTGCAGGACATGATCACCGCGACGATCGTCGATCGCGTCGGGTTCGATGTCGTCTATGGCAGCGGCTACTGGCTGACGGCCTCTGCCTATGGCCTGCCCGATGCGGGCCTGGTGAGCTACAACCAGATGCTCGATCGCATGCAGACCGTGCGGCGCACATGCAGCGCGGCGCTCATCGCCGACGCCGACACCGGGTTCGGCGGCCTGCTCAACGTTCACCACACCGTGCGCGGCTACGAAGCGGCAGGCATCTCCGCGATCCAGCTCGAGGATCAGGAATTCCCCAAAAAGTGCGGACATACGCCCTACAAGCGCGTCGTCTCGGTCGGGGACATGGCCGAGAAGGTCAGGGTCGCCGTGGATGCGCGGGATGACATGCTGATCATCGCCCGCACCGACGCGCGCCAGTCCGAAGGGCTGGACGGCACGCTGCGTCGCCTGGAAGCCTATGCCAAGGCCGGCGCCGACATCCTCTTCCCCGAGGCGCTGACCAGCGAAGAGGAAATGCGCAAGGTCTGCGAGACGTTCGAGCAGCCGGTACTGGTCAACATGGCGAATGGTGGGCTGACGCCGCCGCTCAAGGGCGATGTGCTGGCCGAAATCGGCTTCGCGCTGGCGATCTATCCGTCGCTCACCAGCCTCGTGGCGGCTGCAGCGGTCGAGCAGGCGCTCATCCGTCTGCGTGACGATCTCGACGGCGAACCTGCAGACATCCCGCTGTTCGACTTCAAGACGTTCTGCAGCATGATCGGCTTCGAGGACGTGTGGGCGTTCGACCGCAAATGGGGGCAGGCGGACTGATGGAGATCACCGCCGCGGTCCTCAAGCGATCGGGCGGGCACGCCCGGCCATATGTGGACAACGCACCACTCGAACTGGCGACGTTGACGCTCGATCCGCCGCGCGCGGGCGAACTGCTCATCCGCATCGACGCCGCCGGGCTGTGTCATTCCGACCTCTCGGTGGTGAATGGCGATCGGCCGCGGCCGATGCCAATGGCGCTCGGGCACGAGGCGACCGGGATCGTCGAGGCGACCGGCACGCCGGACGATCCCGGCTTCAAGGTCGGTGACCGCGTGATCCTCGCCTTCCTGCCGGCGTGCGGTGAGTGCGCGCGCTGCCAGGCCGGCGAGACGTTCATGTGCGGCCAGGGCGCGGCGGCCAACGGGGAGGGGCGGCTGCTCAACGGCGGGCGGCGTCTGCACGACGCGTGCGGGGAGGTGCACCACCATCTCGGCGTCTCGGCCTTCGCGACGCATGTCGTCGTCGATCGCCGCTCGGCGGTGAAAGTCGATGCCGACATGCCGGCGGAGGTCGCCGCATTGTTCGGCTGCGCGGTGCTGACCGGGGCAGGGGCGGTGATGAACTCGGCGGGGGTAAAGCCGGGGGAATCGGTGTTGATCTATGGGCTCGGCGGGGTCGGCCTCTCGGCGCTTCTGGCAGCGGTAGCGAGTGGCGCGGCGCCCGTCGTCGCAATCGATCCCTCGCCTGAGAAGCGCGCCATTGCAGAGACGTGCGGTGCGCTGGCGATCGAACCGGGCAGCGACTTCGCCGCTCTGTTTCCCGAGCGTGCACCCGACGTGGTGATCGAAACGGTGGGCAAGGCGGTGGTGCTTCAAGCGGCTTACTCGGCGGCACGCCGCGGCGGCCGCATCGTGACCGTCGGGCTGCCCAATCCGGCGGAGACGTTCGCGATCCCGGCGGTCGCGCTCGTGGCTGACGGTAAGACGCTGATCGGCAGCTATATGGGCTCGTCCGTTCCGACGCGCGATCTGCCGCGCTACATCGCCATGTGGCGCGCCGGGCGGCTTCCGGTCGAGGTTCTGCTCACCTCGGTCCGCCCCCTCGGCGAGATCAACAGCCTGTTGGACGAACTCGCGGATGGCAATGCCATCCGCCAGATCATGGTGCCCTGAGCATGACGACGATGCGACGCGCTTACGCAGACGGCCCGTTCGGCCAGATCCACTACCAGTTTGCAGCGGAAGGCCGTCCGCTTGTGCTGTTGCATCAGGCGGTGATGCACTCCGATCAGTTCTCGAACGTTTTCGCGCCCCTCGCCGCACGAGGACTGCGCCCCATTGCGATCGACATGCCCGGCTTCGGCATGTCGGATGCGACACCGCGCATACCGACCGTCGCCGACTTCAGCAGGGCGGTGATGCCCGTGCTCGACGCGCTCGGCGTCGATCGCGCGGTCGTCGGCGGCCACCACACGGGATCGCTGGTCGCGACGGAAGCCGCGCTGCAGCATCCCGCTCGTGTCGCGGCCGTGATCATGGGCGGCACGATGGTGATGCCCGACGAACAGCGTTTCGCGATGCGCGACGATTTTGCCGAACGCGAAAAGCGCTTCGTGCCGCTGCCCAGCGCAGCACATATGGCGCAGCTTTACGATACGCGCGCGGGTTTCGCGGGCGACACCGTCAGCGTCGAGCGTATCAACGACTATGTGACGCAGGCGATGGTCGCGCGCGGGCCTTATTGGTACGGCCACCACGCCGCCTTCGGCTATGATCACATCGCCGCGATCCGCGCACTGGCGGTGCCGGCATTGATCCTGACCAATACCGGCGACATGATCCACGATGCGGCAGTCACGGCGCGCGCGCTGCGCCCCGATTTCGCCTATGCCGAAATCCAGGGCGGCGGCATCGACATCGTCGATCAGGAGCCGCAGCAGTGGGCCGACGCAATCGCCGACTTCGTTGCCTTGCTTGATTGAGGAGCGGGTAAGCACCCGGCGTCCCCGCGCGCTGTCCAGGGTTATCCTGTCCGCCAAAGCCGGAGACTGGTGATGGCTGAACGCCCTCGCACGATATCGGGACGGATCGCCTACCGCGCCGCCGATGGTCGCGAGATCGGCCGCGAGAGATTCGAGTTGATCGCACATGCTGGCGGTCATGTTCTGCGCGCGCTTTGCGAGATGGATGCGATCGCACTCATTCGTGACGTTTCGATCGCGATGGATGCGGATTGGCTGCCGCTCGACGGCTTCTGCCGGGTGCATCAAGCCGGGGGTGTCGCTGCGACCTATTGGCTCGAGGTGCATTCTGATGCGGTGCGCGTGGCGGCGCAGGTGGACGGCCGCAGCCTCCCGGAACAGCGGATCGTCACGACTGGCCGGCTGCCCTATCTGGGGCTGCATCCTTTGCAGGGCGATGCGCTGATCGCACGGGTGCGCGGCACTGACCGTGTCGGAGATTTTCGGCCGATCGCGGCGGTGACCAACTCGATCTCCCCGAACGGAGACGAGGCGCTGGGCGTGCAGCCGATGACGATTGACGTCGCCTATCTGGGGCTGGAGACGATCACCGTCGCAGCGGGCGCCTTCGTCGCCCGACGCTATGCGCTGCGCTGGCGCGCGGATTGGCCGCCGGCGGACTTATGGGTTCGTGAGCAGGACTGCGTGTTCCTTTGCATGCGCTGGCCGCTGATCGCCGAATGGTATGAACTGGAGAGCATCGATGAATAGCCGCCCCGTGTCCGCGCTGATCCGCGGCACGATCTTCGTGCGCGATCTCCAGCGGGCTGCGGCCTTCTACGCCGCGCTCGGGTTCGACCGGATCTATTATGAGGGCGTCCTCACCGACAGTTCGGCATCGACCATCCTCGGCTTTGCCGGTCACGGCCCACTGGCTGTCCGCATCGTCAAGAGCGGCGGTCCGAACTTCGGCATGATCGGGCTGTTCGCGATCGATCCTGCGCTTGATCCGGTCTCTCCACCGATGCGGACAGGGCCAGCGCAGGTCGGGGAGGTCGCGCTGGTCTTCTATGTCCGCGACATCCACGCTACGCTCGCTGCGCTCCGCCGGGCGGGGGCGACCTGGTCGCCCGAGCCCGAATTGTTCCGCATGGATCACCGCGCGCAGCTGGAAGTGTGCCTGCGCGATTGCGACGGCGTGCTGCTCAACCTCGTAGAGGCCGACCCGGCCGAGCAGGAATTGACCGGCCGGGAAGGTGCCTAAAGCCCGAGATTGCCCGGAGAGAGCCGCGCCTCGGGGTCGAGCGCAGCCTTGATCGATTTGACCAGCGCCAGCGCGTCCGCCTTCAGCCGCTCGGCATAGGGATAGGCCTTGCCGAGCTGGAAATTGGTCGCACCATGCGCTTCGAACAGCGCGATGATGTCCGACTTGAGCTGATGGATATAGGCGCGCGCTTCCGGGTTGGCCGGATAGGTCGGCAGGCTTGCCAGATAGTCGGCCGGTACCGCCGCGCGGTGATAGTCGGTGATCTCGTCTGGCCAGTACATCGCGATCTCGTAGAGGAAGCCGCCGGAGCCGACCGTCGCGAACATGCCGCCCAGCCAGACGCCGAGCCGCTTCATCTCCGCTTCGCGCGTGCCAAGCAGCGCACGGTAATCGCGTTCGAAACCGGCGACGCGGCTGTGCGGCAGAATGCCGTGCAGCGGCACCCAGCGCTCGCCCGCCGGCCCCAGCGTGTTGAAGAACGGCGCGAACGGCATGCCACGCACCACCGCCGGCACCGTCGCCGGGATCTCATGGCCAAGCGGAGTGACCAGTTGGCGGATGCGGTGCAGCCGCGCCTTCACCTCGCCGTCGTCGAACCCTTCGACGATGTAATGGACCATGAAGGCCGACTTGCGGATCGTGCGCCGCGCCGAGGTCGCGGCCTGCATCAACTGCTTGGCGCCTGCGACCAGCGAGGGCGAACTGCGCAGGATCGACAGCGCCATGTCGACCGTTGCGCCGGCGCGATCCTGGCGCGCGATCTGACCTTGCGAGAGCGCGGCGTCGAGCGAGAAGTGCGTGTCCTCGATCCGCTCCAGCGCCACGCGCCGCATTGCCTCGTGCATCGCGGCCATGTCGGGGAAGGCGAACGAGATCGGCCGATGCGCCGGGCGGCGGCGGATGACGGGAAGCGTGATCCGCGCCTTGATCCCGAGCGCCCCGCAGTCACCGGTGAACAAGCCGGTGAGGTCAGGTCCGAAATGCCGCGTGAAGGGCAGGGTGCCCGCCGCCGCCGCGCCGGTCGACAGCAGCGACCCATCCGCCGTCACGACGTCGAAGGAGAGCACGGAGTCTGCGGAGATGCCATAGGCACCCGATCCATGGCTGATCGTGTTCTGCGACATCGAACCGCCGATCGTCGCGCCAAGTCCCGAAAACGGGCCCCAGAACGGCGTGCGAAGATCATGTTCGGCCAGTGCGTCTCGCAACGCCGCCCAGGTAACGCCGGCCTCCACCGTGACGTGACCGTTCACCTCGTCGAGCCCGACGATCCGGTTGAGGCCGCTGAGGTCGATCAACACCATCCCGGGTTGGAACGGGATATAGCCGTCGGTGTAGGACGCACCGCCGCCGCGCAGCGACAGCTTGATCCCGGTTTGCGCCGTCGCACGCACCACCGCCTGCAACTGTTCGACGCTGCCCGGTCGCACGACCGCCAGCGGCGCTTCGGCACGACGATAAACGTCGGTGCTCAGCGCCAGCGTCGCAGCGCCGGTCAGCACATTGGCCTTGCCGACCGCCGTCTCCAGCGCGGCCAGCACAACCGGCCGCTCGATCGCATCGATCATCCGACTGCGATCTCGTCGATGGTGCTGATATAATTCTCGCTTGTTTCTTGCGCGGCAAGCTCGCTCGCCTCCTTGCGCATCAGGTAGAACAAGCGGTCGAGCAGCGCCTGTCGCCGGGCTTCGCGTTCCTCCAGCGCCGCCTGGTCGAGCTGGAGCGACGCCATGCCGGCCTTGAGGTCGAGGCCGTTTGCCGCGGCGATCCGCTGCATCGCATCAACATCGTCGGCGAGCACCGAGACCTCGCTTGCAAGGACCATGATCATCGACATCATCTGGTCCATGCCAGGCGTGTCGTAGAAGTTGGGGCGCTTGCCGCGGGCGTCGCGGCGCATCTTTGCGCTGTCGGTCATATCGTTCACTGCCCTGCCTTCTGCGCGATGAGCACTTCCCAGCCGCCGCCCGGCGCGAACTCGCCGGCGGTGAATTCGCGTTCCGCAACGCTGTCCGCAGCGTCCTGGCTGTATCCCGCCGCCTCTGCCGCCGCGAATTCCATCACCGCCATCGGTGCGGTGTCGAAGCGGATCGTGTCGGCGGGGAAACCCGCCGCCTTCGCCAGTGCGACCTGGTCCTGCTCGCGCATTGCCCCCCAGAAGGGCTCGTTGTTGTAATAGGTTTCGTTGTCCAGGATGAACTGCGTGAACGGATCCATCAGGTCGAACGGCGGCAGGTCGGCGTGGATCATATACCCGCCGGGTGCGAGCACCCGGTGGCATTCCTCGAAGATCCTGGGCATCGCCTTGCCCGAGGTTTCATGCAGCAGGATGTGGCTGACGACCAGGTCGAAATAGCCGTCCTCGAACTCGGTCCGTTCCGCGTTCATCTGCGCGAAGTTGACGTCGAGCCCCATCGCGCCGGCGCGGGCATGGGCATAGCGGATCTGAGGCGCGGCAACGTCGACGCCCCACACCTCGGCCTCGGGGAATAATTCCTTGTAGGGGAGGGTCGAGTGGCCGACCGTGCAGCCCATGTCGAGGATCCGCCTCGGGGAGAATCCGCTAAGCCGCCGCCTGATATAGTTGCAGACCGATCGGCCCATGTCGTCGTTGTTCGGGCCCGTGTAGCCCATGGCGTAGAGAAAGACTCCGCGGTCGTAGAGCGCACCGAGCGTCACGTCCTGCTCGCCCGGCTCGCCGGCATAGCCGCCCGGCATGCAGTGGATGTCGAGCGCACTCACATAGCGGGGCACGTCGAAGCGCTCGGGTACGACCAGCTTGCCCTTGTTCGCCGCGGACGCGCTCGCCGCTTCGGCGCGCAACGCCTGCGGATCGCTGTCAATGCTGTCGATGACGCTGTCCCAGAGCAGTTCCTGGCTGATCCGGTTCACCGCGGCATAGTGCTGGAAATAGGTATCCGGCACCATCGCCTTGCGGATGTCGTGGCGGTCGACCGGTGCGCGCCCCGCCTCGCGTTCGAACCGCTTGCCCGCGCGGCCGCGATAGACCGGCTGGAGGCCCGGCAACAGGCCTTGCTGGATGTATTGCTTCAGGCTCTTGGCGAATTCCTGCCGAGAATTTTCCTGTGGGGTCGATTTGGGCAGCACGGCGTGCGGTGCCTGTTGAAAGGTGTTCAGCATCACAGCCTCCAGTCGCGCCCACAACCCAGAGTCGCAGGCAGCTCTCGCTCGATGTGGATTAAGCTAGTCGCCGCCCTGCTGCCAATGCAGCGCATGGCGGGGCCTTGATCGACTGGCGGATAGCCGCGCGGCTTTGCGCTGACGACCCGCAAATCCGCGGCGCAGGATCGAGGCAAGGGACAACAAGTCCCGCGCAAGACGTCCGGGGGAACGGCGTCCACTTTTTCGGGGAGTCACCATGCGCAATCAGCTTCGCGGCGCGTCCGCCGCCATACTCGCGTCTGCCCTTTTTGCTGCCTCCGCCCATGCGCAAGATGCGCCGCCCCGTGGCGACGGGCTGGAGGATATCGTCGTCACGGCGCAGCGATCCGATCAGCGGCTGCAGGACGTGCCGGTCGCGGTAAGCGCAGTGTCGTCCGAAACGATCGAGCGCCTCGCCGTGACCGGGCCGCAGGACCTCAACCGGCTCGCGCCCAACGTCAAGTTCGATGGCGTCACCGGCGGTACCGCTGGTTTGAAGCCCTTCATCCGCGGCGGCGGCATCACCGACGGTGCGTTCGTCACCGCGGAATCCGAAGTCGCGATCTATGTTGACGACGTGTATCGCGCCCGCCTGTCCGCATCGCTGCTCGATTTCATGGAGCTCGAGCGGATCGAGGTGCTGCGCGGGCCGCAGGGCGTGCTTTACGGTCGCAATTCCTCGGCCGGCGCGGTCAACTTCATCACAAAGGGGCCCGCCGCGACGTTCAAGGGCAATGTCGAAGCCGGCTTCGGCAGTTGGAACGAGCGCCGGTTACGCGTCTATGCCAGCACGCCGCTGAGCGAAGACGGCAAGTGGCGGGGCTCGGTCAACGCGATGATCCGCGGCCGCGACGGCGGGCGCCAGTTCAACGCGACGCTGAACAAGAAGGTCGGCAAGGAGGATTTCGCCGGCGTCCAGGCCGATGTCGCCTATGTGGGCGATGCGGTGGAAGGGCGTCTGACCGGGTTCTACATGAACGGCGACACCGACGGGCAATATGCCGTCGCGACACAGGTCGATGCAGCCGGCAAGATCGTGCCAGTGAGCGGCTCCTATCGCCGCGTCCAGTCGCCGATCGCTTCATTCACCAAGGTCGAGCAATATGGCGGCACATTGCGCCTGTCGGCGGACATGCCGAATGGTCGCATCACCTCGATCAGCGCCTATTCCGAGCTCAACGACAGTTGGCGGCAGGATTTCTCCGGCGGCGTCCCGCCTTCGGCGCTGGGCCTGCCCGGCACGACGCCCCTAGCGCTGTTCGATCGCACCCTCGTCGGCACGCAGCGTCAGTTCAGTCAGGAACTGCAGGTGTCTGGCGGGACCTCGTCCGACTTTCTGCAATATCTCGGCGGCCTCTATTATTTTCATGAAGCCGGGCAGCAAGACATCGATTCAGTGATTTTCTTCGTGCCGTCGAACACCATCTTCAGCATCAAGACCAACAGCTTTGCCGGATTCGGCCAGTTGACCTTCAATCTCTCGGACCGCCTGGCGCTGATCGCGGGCGGGCGCTATACCATCGATGACAAGCAACTGAACGCGCGGATCGGCGGTACGCCTGTCGACCTCAAGAACAGCTATCAGAAGTTTACGCCGAAGCTTGGGATCAACTACAAGATCACCCAGGACATACTCGCCTATGCCTCCTACAGCGAAGGCTTCAAGGGCGGTGGCTATAACGGTCTTGCTGGCAGCGCAGCCCAGCTTTCGCTGCCCTTCAGGCCGCAGGTGACGGAAGCCTGTGAAGTAGGCTTCAAGTCCGACCTCTTCGGTCGCCGCGCGCGGATCAACGTTGCCGCCTTCTACAACAAGATCAAGGATCGTCAGCAGCCGGTGAATACCAACGACGGCGCGTTCCTGGTCGAGAATTACGACATGACGATCAAGGGTGTCGAAGCGGAACTGTCGATCCGTGCCGCATCCTGGCTGACCTTGTGGGCGAATGGTTCGCTCAACGACGGCAAATATGATGCCAGTAGCGCGGGGGGCTCGCTCACCAACAATGATCCGCCGAGCCTGCCGGATTACCAGTTCAGCGTGGGGTTTGACGGGGACGTGCCGGCCGGCCCCGGCAAGCTGATCTTCGGCGCCGATTATAATGATCGCGGCTCCTATTTCTCTACGCCGGAGAATGCTGCGATCGGCTTCATCCCGCAGCAGGACTTTCTGGCTGGTTATCTCGGCTATGAATGGGGCCAGTGGAAGCTTCAGGTGAACGGCAAGAATCTGCTCAACCGCGAAGGCTGGCAGACGGGCTTCGGTTTCGCCGTGGTCCAGCCCCGCTTCTCGATCGAGCCGCGTACCGTGCTGGCGACGCTCCGCTACAAGTTCTGAGGGAGAATATCGTGTATCGTTCCGTCAATCCCGCCACGGGCGAAACGCTTGCAACCTTCGATGACGCCGATGATGCCGCGGTAGAAGCGGCGTTGGCGGCTGGGCATCGCGCCTTCGCCACGTGGCGCAGGACGAGCTTCGCTGATCGTCGCGCGGCACTGGTGCGATTGGCGGAACAACTCGAAGCGAATGCGGATGCACATGCCCGGCTGATCACGCTCGAAATGGGCAAGCCGGTCGCAAGCGCGCGCGCCGAAGTGCTGAAATGCGCCGCCAATTGCCGCTGGTACGCCGAGCATGGCGAGGCACTGCTCACCGCTGAGAGCGTTGCACACCCCGCCGGCGACGCGCAGGTGCGGCACGAACCGCTCGGCATCGTGTTCGCGGTGATGCCGTGGAATTTCCCCTATTGGCAGGTCGTGCGCTTCCTCGCGCCGGCGCTGATGGCGGGCAATGTCGTCCTGCTCAAGCATGCGTCGAGCACGCCGCAATGTGCTGCGGCGCTGGCGGACGCAGGTACGGCGGCAGGCCTGCCCGCTGGGGTGTTCCAAAACCTGTTCCTGACACGGGCGCAACTCGCCGGCGTCATCGACGATCCCCGTGTCGCGGCGGTTACGTTGACCGGCAGCGAAGGGGCGGGGATTTCCGTCGGCGCGGCAAGCGGCCGCGCGCTCAAGCCGTGCGTGCTGGAGCTTGGCGGCAGCGACCCCCTGATCGTGATGCCGAGCGCCGATATCGACAAGGCGGTCGCCGGTGCGGTGACCGGCCGTTACCAGAATAACGGCCAGTCCTGTGTCTGTGCCAAGCGGATTCTCGTTCATCGAGACATATATGCGACGTTCCGCGAGAAGTTCGTGGCGGCCGTCGCTGCGCTGAGGATCGGCGATCCGCTCGACACGATGACCGACCTCGGCCCGCTGTCGAGCGCTGGTGCGCGCGACGAACTGGCCGGACAGGTGGAGCGGGTGATCGCGCAGGGCGGTATGCTGGTCGCCGGCGGCGCGGTGATCGGCGGGCCAGGCGCCTATTATGCTCCGACCATCATCGAGGGGTTGCCGGAAGGGGCGGCAGCGCGCGTCGAGGAGATTTTCGGACCAGTCGCACTGCTCTTCGAGGTCGCCGATCTCGACGATGCGATCCGCTTGGCGAACGAAACGCCGTTCGGCCTCGGCTCCAGCGTCTGGACGAACGACGAGGAAGAGCGTGCGCGCTTTGCCGACGATCTCGAATGCGGCATGACCTTCTTCAACGCCAACACCGTTTCCGATCCGGTACTGCCGTTCGGCGGGATCAAGCGCTCCGGCATCGGCCGCGAGTTGGGCCGCTGGGGGATGATGGAGTTCGTCAATGTCCGGCTCGTCTTCGCCGCCGCCTGAGATCGATCGCGCCTTCCTCCGCTTGGCGGAGGGGCTGGTGCATTATCGCTTCGCCGGGGACCCCGCCCCGGCGAAGCGGCCGCTCTACATGGCGCATGCCGGCCCGGTGTCATCCTTGTGGCTGGCGCCGCTTGCCGCCGAACTGGCGCGCGGCCGGCAGGTCATCGCGCCCGACATGCCTGGTAATGGCGATTCATCGCCCCCCGCGCGACCAGACACGGACATCGGCTATTATGCCGACTGCGCGCTGCGGACGATCGACGCGCTGGGGCTTGAGCAAATCGATTTCTATGGCAGCCACACCGGCGCGATGATCGGCGTGGAGTTCGCGCGCCGAAATCCCGCCCGCGTGGGCAGGCTCGTGCTCGATGGCGTGGTGCTGATGGACCCCGTCGAGCGTCAGCGGATGCTGGACAACTATGCGCCGGCGATGAAGCCGGACGCGCATGGCGGGCAATTCGGCTGGGCTTATCAATTCTGTCGCGACATGTTCCTGTTCTACCCATATTTTGATCGTGACGCCGCGCATCGCACGGGAAACGGGGTCCCCCCGCCGGAGGTGCTGCATCCTTTCGTCGTGGATGTACTGAAGGCGCTGACGACTTACCATTGTGCCTATCGAGCAGCATTCGCCTACGACATGGCCGCGGCGTTGGCCGAAAGCCGGCACGATCTGCTGCTGGTCTGCGCGGCCAGCGACCCGACGCATGCCGACCTGCCCAAGGCGGCCGCGCTGCGCCCGGATGCGGCGGTGACGTTGTTCCAGGCGGGGGAGAGGCCCGCGCAAATTGCCCGGCGGATCGCTGCGTTTCTCGATTAGCATCTGTGCGGCTTGGGCTTGCCGCCGTCGTTCCTGGCGCGGGCGAGGAATGCTGGCGATTGACGGGTTAACCCACCTCACTCCGCGTCCGGCACCACCCGTACATCCACCCGCCGCGCTGCCGCACCCTCGATCCCATCGAAAGCGGCCACCACATACGGCCCCGGCAACCGCTCGACGATCCGGATCCGCGCTGCATCCACCCCGCGCATCACCAGCGCGTCGCGGACCAGTTCGGCGCGGACGCGGGCCAGCTTCGCGTCTTCCGCGATGGTTTGGCCGGAGACGGTTTGCGGGTCGGTCTGGGCGTGGCCGGCGATGTCGATGCGGGCGGGCTGGACGTCCAGCGCATAGTTGATCGTCGCGTCGAGATAATAGTCGGCGAGCTGGTAGGCGACGAAGCTGCGGCCGAAGTCGAAGGGGATGGTGAAGCGGCCCTCCCTGTAGGGGCGCTCGGGCTGCTTTCGCTCCTCATAGAGCGGGCGGACATTGCGTTCGGGGAGGGCGAAGCGGCGGCCCTGATAACCCTCCGCCTTCAGCATGTGGCGGGTGCAGGGCGCTTCCAGCACCGAAACGCGGGCGGGTTCGATCACGGTGCCGCCGCACGGGTCGCCGGCGGCGGTGGCGATCAGGCCCTCGACGAGGATGGCGTGGTTCCAGTCGGGCTTGGTGGGGGCGGCGGTGACATCGTAGCGGAGGCCCGTCGCCGGGTCGCTCGCCAGCCAGCAGCCGGATTTGCGGCCGGCATCTGTGTCGCGATAGATCGGGCAGGCGATGAAGCGGATCGCCCGTTTGGTGTCGGCGCCGCCGGTCGCGGCGGTGGCGGCGAGGAGGAGGAAGGTGGCGCGGATCATCGTGCGTGGATCACAGGGCCGGGCTCACAGGGCGCGCATCAGGTTGATGAGGTCGGTCTTCTCCTGTTCGGTATAGCCGATCGCGTAGCGCCGGTCATAATAGCCGATCACGCCGCGCAGATCCTTCGCACTGCCGTTGGAGAAATAGGGGGCGCGGGCCGAGAGGCCGCGCAAGGTCTGCAAGGTGATGCGGCCGACATCGGCGCATTTGCCGGTGGTCAGCGCGAAGCCGGGATCGCTGGTGAGGATCGTGCGGCCATAATGCGGGTGCGGCGTGCCGGTGCAGGTGATGCGGAACAGCGGCAGATGCGGCGCGGGATCGGCGAAGGGCTGGTTGGTGGTGCCGAGATCGACCTGCCCGGGCGCCACGTCCATGCCCATATAGGTCATGTTGTGGCAGAATACGCAGCTGTTGCGCACCGGATTGCCGAAGCCGACCGGCGAGTTGATGCCGGCACTGTCGGTGATCAGGAAGGTCTTGTCGCGGAACACGCGCGCGCCGCGCGCCACCGAATCCCGGAAGGCGCGCACCGCGGGGGGCAGCTTCGCCTTGTCGGCCGCGGGCAGCTTCTCCCACGCCTCGAACTCGCTCCACACCGGCGTGCCCTGGCTGCCGAGCCGGCCGGGGGCGGAGACCTGCAAGGTGCGCGGGCCGCCGAGCGCGCCATCGGCATCGAGCGCGCCGCCATCGCGATCCACTTGCTGCGCGGCATAGATGCGCCGCTCGAAATCGAGGATGCGGTCGATATCCCCCTCGTCGAGCTTTTTGGCGAAGGCGAGGTGGGCGCCGGCCGCGTCACGCATCTGCGCGGTCAGGCTGGGTACGCGGCCGTCCGCCATCAGATTGCCGCTGACCGGCTTGCCGGTGTCGGGATCGATCGGCAGCGGCATTCCCGCCTTGGGATCATAGGCGAAGCCCATCGCCTCGATATATTTGAAGTTGGCGACGGGGCGGGGGCGGCGGAACACCGAGATCATCCCCGCGCCCTTCAGCCCGTAGCGCGGATCCAGGTTGCAGGTGGAGGGATCACGGACGACCTCGATCGTGAAGTCGGCGGCGATCGGCTTGCCCTTGATGTCGCGCGGCGGCCAGTGGCGGGGGATGCGGATCAGGCCATGATCGATCAGCAGCGAGTGCGAGGATCGATCCGCCTGCGGCAGGCTGGGGCAGTTGGAGCCATCTCCCGCGGCGAACAGCGGATCCTTGGCGCCATTGCGTTGCCATTGCCGCGCCGCCGAGGCCGCGGAGAGGCTCATCGCGTCGGCGGGCTGGTGGCAGGTCACGCAGGCGCGGCCGTTGGGGCCGATCGCGGTGAAGAAGGGGTGGCCCCTGGTCTCCATCGGCCCGCCATCGAGCAGCAGCCGCACCGTGCCGCTGCCGTTGGGATAATCGAGCGTGGCGGGGAAGACGCGGCCCTCATCCGGATTCCACCAGCGATCGGGCTGGGTGCTGCCCTGGCCGATCGCGACGGAAGCGGCGGCGAGCGTTGCCGCGCTGGCGAGGATGAGGCGGCGCCAGGCCGGCATCACGCCGCCTCCCGCCGGTTGCCGAGCGTGCGCAGCGGCACGATGAGCGCCGCGCCCGCCAGCAGCAGCACCGCCAGCACATGAACGGGCACCGCGACGCTGCCGGTGGTCGCCACCACCCAGCCGATCGCGATCGGCGCCACGCTGCTGCTGAGGTTGCCGCACAGGTTGATCGCGGCGATCGCGGCGGGGTTGCGCGCGCCGACGAATTTGGTCGGCACCGTCCAGAACACCGATTGCGCTGCACCCAGGCCGAGTCCGCCCAGCATCAGCGCGGCGAGCGCGAGCGGACCGTTGTGGGTGAGCATCGCCGCGCCGAACAGCGCCGCCGCCGCGAGCAGCATCGGGAAGGCGAGGTGGCCATAGCGTTCGCCGCTGCGATCCGAATGGCGGGCGTTGAGGATCATGCCCGCGCCGATCGCCAGCCAGGGTAGCGCGCTGAGCACGCCCACCTCCAGCGGATCGGTGCGCCCCAGCGTCTTGATCGCGATCGGCAGCCAGAAGATGATCGCGTTGGCGCCGGTGATCAGCACGAACCATACGCCGGCGCATAGCCACAGGATTGGATCCCTGAGCGCGGCGGACAATGTGGCGCTGGGGGCGGCGGCCGGTCGGATGTCGGCAGCGAGTGCCGCCTCGATCGTCTCGCGTTCGGCCGCGTCCAGCCAGCGTGCGGCGGCGGGGCGGTCGGCGAACCAGATCAGCGCGGCGAGGCCGGCGATCACCGTCGCGATGCCCTCCACCGCGAACATCACCCGCCAGGATGCGACGCTGCCGGTCTCCATCGACAGCAGGGCGCCGCACAGGGGGCCGCCGAGGATCACCGAGATCGGGATCGCCAGCAAGGTGCCCGCGATCGCCCGCGCGCGATAATGCTGCGGCAGCCACTGGCTGACATACCAGACGACGCCGGGCGCGAAGCCGCTTTCGAACAGGCCGAGCAGGAAGCGCAGGATGTAGAAGTGCAGCGGCGTCTGGATCAGCGCCATCAAGGTGGCGACGCTGCCCCAGCCGATCACGCTGCCCGCGATCCACAGCCGCGGGCCGATGCGCTTGAGCACGGCGGCGCTCGGCAACTGGAACAGCAGATAGCCGACGAAGAAGATGCCGACGCCCAGCCCATAGGCGCGCGGATCGAGCCCGATATCGACATTCATGCGCAGCGCCGCGAAGCTGACGTTCACGCGGTCGAGCGAACTTAGAATGATCAGGAATGTGAGCGGCGCGACCACGCGCAGCATCACCTTGCGGTACGTCGTGGGTTCCAAGCACTACTTTGGCACATTTATAACCACTGGGTTCGTGAGGCGCTCGTTACAGTAGGGGCAGCGCCGCGGCGGTGGCTGAGCGAAGAGGTTGAGG
>NZ_JBNPXQ010000007.1:0-364300 GCF_050433225.1 Sphingomonas zeicaulis
CACCGACCACGTGATCTGCAAATCCGAGCTGAACCGACATCTTCGTCTCCCAATGACGAAGTGAATCAGCCCCGATCCACTTTTGCAATGGTCCCCCGAAGTGGGTGACGGCGCGATCTACGAACTGGCGCGGATCCTCACCGCGTTCCGCAAGGACTTGCCCGAGCCGAACCTGACTTTCAACATCGGCCTGATCGGCGGCGGTGCGACCGCGACGCCGAGCGCCAACGACGCCGAGATCTTCGCGACCGGCAAGACCAACATCGTGCCCCCCATCGCCATCGCCAAGGGCGATTTCCGCGCGCTGACCGACGAGCAGATCGTGCGGGTGAAGGCGAAGATGGAGGCGATCGTCGCGCAGCATCTGCCGCAGACCGGCGCGACCATCGCGTTCGAGGAAGGCTATCCGCCGATGGCGCCGACGGCGGGCAACAAGGCGCTGCTCGACCGGATCAACGGGATCAATACAGATCTCGGCCTGCCGGAGATGCCGGTGCTCGATCCGCTGAAGCGCGGCGCTGGCGACATCAGCTTCGTCGCCGCCCAGGTTGACGGCATTGCCGGCCTTGGCCCCAACAGCAGCGGCGACCATACGCCCGAGGAACGCGTTGACCTCAAGAGCTTCCCGCGCCAGATTAAGCGCGCTGCGCTGCTGATGACGCGGCTCAGCGCGGAGCCGGCGCGGAAGCGGTAGGCCGTGCGATCAGCCCTGCATCAGGGCAGATCGCATTTAATCTTGCCGTCGACATAATAAGGCTTGGGCACATCCGGGTTCGGCGATGTCTTCTCGAAGACGATCTCGAACGATGCCGTATCCGGCTTGCCGCTGCGTTCGGTGCACGCCGCCACCAGCTTCTGCTTGACCGCGGCGACACCCTTGTCGTTGTTCTCGCCCTCGGCGCTGTTGGTGAGGTTCACGATCTCCGCCCAGGCCGGCTGGCTCAGCGCAAGCATGAAACCCGCCAGCGCGATTTTATGCGACCTGTGCATCCACGATCTCCTGAAAGCCTTGCACGACAATGGCTTGGCGCCGCCGAGACGGATCCAAAACGTATTGTCCGGCCGAAGGATGCGTTCCCAGGCACTTACGTGAGGGAACTGGCGACGCCAGTGCGGCATCCGCACCGTCTGCGTTCGGGCCATTGCAATTCCTGGGCATCGTCGCTAGTGCGACTAACTCGCAATATAATATAAATTGAACGGGGGTTCTGGTGCTTATCGCTCGTCTCGCGCTGTTCGCGACCGTTTCGCTGTGCCCGGCTGTTGCCATCGCGCAGGTTTCCACCGCTCCCGCGGAGCCTGCCGCCGAGGGAGGAGACGACATCATCGTCACCGGCCGCGCGCAGCGGCTCTATCGCACCGAGACCACCACCGTTGGCAAGGTCGCCGAGGATCCGCTCAACATCCCCCAGGCGCTGCAGGTCATCAATTCGGAGCTGTTCATCGATCAGGGCGCGCGTGACGCGACGGACATCTATCGCAACATCTCCGGCGTCAGCTTCTTCTCCTATGCCGGCATCACCTTCCGCGGCTTCCGGCAGGATCAGTCCTTTTACGATGGCATGCGGGGCAATCCGTTCATCGGCTTCTCGGTGCCGCAGCTCTTCAACGTCGAGCGGGTCGAAGTGCTGAAGGGCCCGTCCGGGCTCTTCTTCGGCCCCGGATCGCCGGGCGGCATCATCAACTATGTCTCGAAAATGCCGTCGGAGAAGGCCGGGCTGCGCACGGTGCTGACCGGCGGCAATTACGACCGCGTCGGCATTTCGTCCGAAGCGACCGGCAAGGTCGATGCCGACGGGATCGTCACCTACCGCCTCGGCGGCTTCTACGAATCGATGGACCCGTATCGCCGCAATACTCAGAACAAGTCGCTGATCGGCGACGCCGGGCTCTCGATCAAGACCAACCAGGGCGGCAAGCTGACCCTGCAGGCGACGATCTACGACAATGATCTGCAGGCTAACCGCCTGCGCGGCGTGCTGACCGACGATGACGGGAATTTCCTGAGTGACATCCGTTGGAACGCCAATGAGCCGACCGACTTTCTGCACCTGAAGTCGCAGGCCTATCAGGCGCGCTATGCCACTGCGATCGGCGACCGGGTGACCTTCGATGCCGGCGTGCGCTATTTCAAGGCGACCGAGACGCAGCAATATCACGAACCGCGCGGGCTGGTGGCGGGCAATCCCGATCTGGTCGCACGCGAGTTCCGCGACCAGATCCGTGATGTCGACGGCCTCTCCTTCTCGACCAATCTCACCGCACGCGTCGACATCCTCGGCATGGAGCACAAGTTTCAGACCGGGGCGGACTGGTATGACGAGACCAGCGTGCTCGATTCGCGCATCCTGCGCGCGGGCGTGACCCCGCTCAGCCTCAGCAATCCGGTCTACACCAATTCGGCGCGCGACGTGGCGCGCGCCGCGCTGCTGCCCTTCACCCGCACCGACACGCGCACCAAGCGGCAAGGCGTTTATCTGCAGGATCAGATCAGCCTCACCGAGGCCTTCCTCCTTGTCGGCGGCATCCGCTACGACAAATTCGAGGATCGCGTGGTCAATGCGGCATCCTATGAGGATGATGACATCACCCTGCGTACCGGCGCGATCTTCAAGCCGCGCAACGATGTGTCGCTCTACCTGAGCTGGTCGCAGAGCTTCGAGCCGCAGACCGCCGCCAGCCAGAACATCGACGTGGGCGGCCCCTTCGCGCCGGTCACCGGCGACCAGTTCGAGGGCGGGGTGAAGACCGACCTGTTCGACGGCCGGCTGCAGGCCAATCTCGCGGCCTATCGCATCGTCCGCAAGAACATCCTCCAGGCCGATCCCAGCCTGCCGCCGGTCAACGGGCAGGACCAGCTTCGCCCGATCGGCGAAGTGACGAGCAAGGGCTTCGAGATCGATCTCTCCACCGACATCACCCCCAACTGGGTACTGCTGGTCAATTATGGCTATAACGACACCAAGATCACCGGCACGATCGCAGGGCAGGCGATCACGAACGCGGTGGGCAATCGCTTCGCCAACGCGCCCAAGCACAAGGTCGGCTTCTGGAGCCGCTATCAGGTGCCCGTAATCGACACCGCCTTCGCGGTGGGCGGCGAGCATGTCTCGAAGCGGATCAGCCTCTCCGGCCAGAAGGTGAAGCCATATACGATCTTTGACGCCTCGATCACCAAGGGGCTGGGTTTCGCCGAACTGATGCTGCGCGTCGATAATATTTTCGACAAGGTCTACGCGGCCTCGGGCTTCTCCGCGCAGAGCGGCCATTTCCCCGGCGAACCGCGTACCTTCCTCGCCGAGCTCCGGCTCAAGTTCTGACGATGGCGAAGGCGCGCACCGCGAAAGGCCGGTCGCTATGGTGGGTGGTGCATGCGTGGATCGGCCTGAAACTGTCGATCTTCCTCACCTTCATCCTGCTCACCGGCACGCTCGCAGTGTTCGCGCATGAGATCGACTGGCTGGTGACACCCGCGATGCAGGTGTCACCACAGGCCGCCCCGACCGCAAGCTGGGGCCAGCTCGCCGCCGCCGCGGCCGAGGCGGCACCCGAAGGCCGGTTGCAGACGCTCTACGCGCCGATCGATCCCTGGTTCGCCGCGGAGGCGTGGATCGATCGCGGTAAGGGCGCACCGGGCCGCGTCTATGTCGATCCATGGACCGCAGAAGTCACCGGCAAGCATGGCTGGGCCAATGTCCACCGCTTCCTGCGGCAGGTACATCGCCACCTGATGCTGCCGACGAAGATCGGCATTCCGCTGGTCAGTTCGCTGGCGCTGCTGATCGCGGTCTCGCTGGTCTCGGGCATCGTCACCTACAAGAAGTTCTGGCGCGGCTTCTTCCGCCTGCCCCGCCGCGGCGACGGGCGCCGGCTAACCGGGGACATCCACCGGCTGGCCGGGCTGTGGAGCCTGTGGTTCGTCGCGCTGATCGCGCTCACCGGCATCTGGTATCTGGTCGAAACACTGGGCGGCAACGCGCCGGTGGACCGGCTGCCGGAGATCACCGAAAGCGGTCCGCCGCCGACCGGCGCCGCGCTCGACCGGCTGATCGCGGTGGCAAGGCGTGCCGACCCGGACCTGAACATCCGCGAGATCCGCTTCACCGAGACCAATGGCGTGGTTCTCCTGGGCCAGTCCCACGCTTGGCTGGTGCGTGACCGCGTCAATGCTGTCGCGGTCGATCCAGCGACGATGGCGGTGACCGGCCGGCTCGACGGGCGCACCCTTTCCGTCCACCAGCGCATCTCCGAAATGGCCGATCCGCTGCACTTCGGCACCTTCGGCGGGCTGGCCACCAAGCTGCTCTGGTTCCTGTTCGGCGCGGCGATGACCGGGTTGGCGGTCACCGGCACGATGATCTACGCCTTCCGGCTGGCGAAGGCGGAGAAGAGTGAGGCGAGCGGCCCGAGCATCGCGTGGGCCGGCATGGGCGCCTGGGGCTATATCGGGATCGCACTGGTGCTGCTTTCGCTGGCACTGACGCCGGGGGCGATCGGCGGGGCAAGCTGAGCTCCTGCGACTGTTGCTCCCCGCACCCCGTTCGCCCCGAGCGCAGTTGAGGAGCGAGTCGCGTGACGGATACCGGGGGCGTCTTCAGCTTCGCTCGAGACGAGCGGGTTGAGGCCGAGGAGCAAATCGTCCGGAGTGAGCACAGGACGGGCAGAGAACGGCGGATGTCACCCCCACGCCCGCAATCAATGATTCCGGCGCCTGCACACTGGTCCTTCCCTGCCATTTTGCCTAGGGCCCTGACTATCGCGTACAGCGTCAGGGCCTTACCGCCTGCCCGTCGCCCCTGATCGGCGCTGCGGGGCCGCTCGCACGCATGACCGGCTTTGCCCCAGGAGGATTCGTGACCGCACCCGCCCCCTCGCCCCAGCCCTACAAGAGACTGGTGTGGACGGACTGGGCATTGCTGGTGGCGGTCAATCTGGTGTGGAGCCTCAACATCGTCTTCGTGAAGCTGTCGGTGGATGCGGTCGCCCCGATGACGGCGGCCTTTCTGCGCCAGCTCATCTTCGGGCTGGTCTGCCTGCCTTTCATCCGCATCGTTCCCGGCAAGATGCGGACCATCCTGGCCATCGCGCTGATCTCCGGGGGCATGTTCTACGTGCTCACCAACTTCGCGCTGGTGAACGCGCGCAATGTTGCCGCGGTCGCGATCGTCGGTCAGCTCAGCGTGCCCTTTTCGGTGATCCTGTCGGTGATCTTCCTCGGCGAACGCATCGGCCTGCCGCGTATCGCCGGCATCGCCATGGCCTTTGTCGGCGTGCTGCTGGTGGGGTTTGATCCGCGGATCATCCATGAGGGGCTCGCGCTGCTGCTCAACGCCGCCGCAGCCTTCGTCTGGGCGATCGGATCGATCCTGACGCGCCGGGTGAGCGACGTGCCGGTGCGCACCTTGTTCGCCTGGATCGGGCTGGTCGGCAGCATCAACATGGCGCTGCTGAGCCTGATCTTCGAGCCCGGCGCGATGGCCGGCGTGCCCGACCTCGCCCCCGCCACGTTCGGCGCCATCGCCTTTTCGGCGATCGGCTCCACCTTAATCGGCCATGGCGGCTTCAGCTGGCTGGTGCAGCGCCATCCGATCAATGTAGTGATCCCCTACACGCTGGTGTCGCCGATCCTCGCGGTGATCTTTTCGGCGATGGTCTTCGGCGCACCCGTCACCGCGCTCGCGGTGTTCGGCGGCATCGTGACATTGGCCGGCGTCACCATCATCACCTTGCGGTCGGCGAAGAAGGGGCTGGTCGTCGAGGAATCCGCCTGACCGCCCGATCAGCGGGAGGCAGCCAGATCCGCAGCCAGCACCGCCTTCAGAATATCCTGCGACCGCCGCTGGCCATAGCCACGCCCATAGGCCGCCGAGGTGATCGCCACCACCAGCCGCCGGCTCGGCACGACATAGATCTTGTTGCCGCCATTGCCCGACGCGAAGGACACCGGCACCGCCACGCCATCCACTTCGTGCACTTTCGAGTACCAGTAATAGCCATAGCCATCGGCATAGGGATCGTCCGCCGCGATCGAGACCCTGGGCGCCAGCGCCGCGTCGATCCAGCCCGCGCTGACGATTCGGCGCTCACGATACAGGCCCCGCCCGCGCACCATCTCGCCGAGGGTCGCGAGATCGCGCGTGGTAAGCATCAGATTGCCCTGCGCCTTGGTATAGCCGGCAGCGTCTGACGCCCATTGCCAGCGCCGGATGCCGAGCGGATCGAAAAGATGCTTGGCTGCGACATCAGCGAGGCGCCGACCGGTCGCCTTCGCCGTCACGACACCGGCGACATAGCTGGTCAGCGAATTATAGCGGTAGCGGCTGCCGGGCGGATCAACGCGCGGGACGGCGCGGACGAAGGCGAGCGGATCCGCCGCCTCGTCCATCCTGTCCTCATTGCCGGGCGATTTCGGATCCTCGTCGAACGCGGCAAGACCGGAACGCATCGTCAGCACGTCGCGCAGCGCGACATCGCCGATCGCACTGCCCTGGGCCTCGGGCCAATAAGCCGAGACCGGATCGTCAACGCTGCGGATCGCGCCGCGATCGACCGCAATCCCCACGAGCAGCGCCGTCACGCTCTTGCCGGCCGAGCGGATGTCGTGAAGCGCCTCGGCGTTGGCGCCATTGTAATAGCGTTCGGCGACGATCCTGCCGTCACGCATCACGACCACGCCGCGCAGGTCGGGGTGGGGATCGGCATCCCATTGGGCGAGCACCGCCTCGAGTGGTGCCTCGCTGCGCGCTGCGGCAGGCGCCGTCCACCAGCAGGCGGCCAGCAACGCCGCCGCGATCAACCGTCCGATCATCGCTGCCTCCGATCCTGCACTGTCACATAGGCATGGTCGTCGCCCGCCATGATCGCCTTCTCCCCCGCCCGGAACAGGCGGTGCTGCTTGAGCACCAGTTCCTCGGGGCGCCAGCCGCGCTCCCTGATCTTCTGGTCGAGGTCACGGTCGATCACGACGTAGCGGGCGAACACCCCGCGCGGCAGCTGATCGAGCACGCGCGCGCGATCGTCGGCATCGAGGTTGGTGGCGTCGAGCACGGTGAACACGCCCGAGTCCAGCCGCGCGCGGATCAGCCCGTGGGCGAACCTCCACACCCGCGCCAGCGCATCCGGCGCGTGGCCGAGATCGCCATAGAGCTGCATGCGCAGCGCATCGCTGGAAACGACGTCATGCGGCTTGTAGTTCGCGGCGGCGTAGGTCGATTTGCCCGCGCCGCACGGGCCGACCAGCATGTGCAGCAGGGTCTGGCCGGCATAGGCGCTCGCCGCCGGCTCGTCGGCGGCGCATTGCAGGGTGGTGATGCCGTGCGCGCGCCACATCTTCACCACCTGCGGGCGATCGTCGATCACCAGCACCGGATCATAGCCATCCTCTAGGATGCGCTGGAGGATGTCCGCCTTGACGATCTGGTCGGGTCGCGTGTCTCCCTCCGGCCGGAAATAAATCCGGTCATAGGGAATGGCGTTGATCTCCAGCCAGTCGAGCGTGGTCTGCCGCCAGTCCGGCCGTTCGGGCCGCGCGGTGACGATCAGGACCGCATCCAGCCCGTGCCGCGCCTCGACCGCCTTGTGCAGCAGCCGGGCGAGCGTGGCGATCGGCTCGATCACGGGATCGTCCTGCATGTCGCGGAAGAAGGCGATCCAGTCCTTCTCGCCGTCGAGGTGGTGGACGCGGTGGCCGACATCGGCCAGCGTTCCATCGATGTCGAAGATCACGGCACGCATGGCCGCCTCGCCTCCCCTGGCTTGATATGGTGTCGGTGGTGGACGATCAGGGGCGCGGGTCGACGCCGTCCTGCAGTTCGTTGGCGATCACCGGGCCCTGCATCCAGTGCCGGTCGGTCTGGACATGGCCCCTGCGCACCCATTTGGCGACGCCGACGAAGAAGCGCCCCGCATCGCCCGCGCCCGAAGGATAGGCGATCGGCCCGGCATCGCGCAGCACGAAACCCTCCTGCGTTTCGGGATCGAGCCCGGCAGCGATGCGATCGAGCACAGCTTCGTCAAACGGGCCATCGTAGAGCAGCGGCACCGGCACGATGTCGAGCATCGCGAACACCTCCCGCGTCTGGTCCCAGCCGAGCAGCACATTGCCCTCATCCCACACGCCGAAGCCGAGGAAATAGCTGGGCAGCGCGTTGCCGAGCGCACGGGCATAGGCGATCGAATGGCGCGCATAGGCATATTCGCCCGAGATCCGCCAGCCCGGCGGGATGTCCGCCGCCTTGCGGGCATGGTGCGCCTTGATCCAGTCACGCGAGGGATGATAGCGGCCATCCGGCGAGCGCGGATAGGTCTTCGCCGGCGTCATCGTCGTGCCCTCGCCATCGATCTTCTCGGTCACGATCACACGGCGGCCGATGAAGGGGGCGAGGCTGGGCAGGCGGCGATCATCATTCTGCAGCCCCGGCGAGGACGGCAGATGATAGGTCCGCGGATATTTGAGGTCGCCCAATCCCCCGGCAGTCACGACTCTGTCCTCACGCGAAGCGACATGACCGGCGGGCCAAGGCGGTGACGCCGGTATCACATCGAGCGGTGACATGAACAGATAGGACGCTTTTCCTCCCAGCATCCAGCGCCGGGAAGAAATATCTGCAGGAATAATGCTACGTCCCACACGCTACCCGCTCGGGACCGATCGGTTTACTTACACTCGGTGGATCCCAGCGGCTCCGTGCGCAGCAGCGCCGGCGCATCCGCATCGATCCGCGTCGATACCGGCAGGCCGAGCCCGGCCAGGCCGCCCGCCACCAGATGCGCGACGCCGCGCGCGCCCAGTTCGCTGAAATGGGTGTCGTCGGCGATGCCCTTGGGGAATGCCGCCTGCGCACCTTCGAGATAATGCAGGTAGAAGGCACGCGCCGCCTCTCCGCCCTTGCGGTCGATCCAGGCGCGGGACAGCGATTCGAGGTCGATCATCGCCGCGCCGGTTTCCTTCGCGACGAGACGGACCACCGCAGAATAGTCCGGGAAATCCGCCTTGGCCTTGCCTTCGGCGTCGAAGGATCGGCGCGCCACCGGGGTGATCAGCACCGGGACGCCCTTTGCCCGTCGCACATCGGCGATGAAGCGCAGCAGGTTGTTGCGGTAGGTGGTGTATGCAGCGGCAAAACGTTCGGGCTTGGCCTTGTTCGCATCGTTGTGCCCGAACTGGATCAGCACCGTGTCGCCGGGCTGCAGCGCGGCCATCAGCCGCTCCCACCGCCCCTCGCCGATGAAGGTCCGCGTCGAGCGTCCGCCCATCGCGAAATTCTTCACAGCCATGCCGGCGGGCAGCGCACAACGCAGCATCGTGCCCCAGCCGGTCTGCGGAAATTTGTCCGCCTGATAGTCGGATGCGGTTGAATCGCCCGCGATCAGGATCTGGTCACCCGGGGCGGCGAGCGCCGCGCCGGGGCTGAGAACCAGTGCCAATGCGGCGGCGGCGCGGATCATTTCGCGCCGGCCTTGGGCTTGGCGACCGAGATCGCGAAGGACAGATGCGGCGGCTGATTGTACGCCGTGTTCTGCCAGGCGACGCCGAGCCGATAGACCGGATCATGCATCAAGGTCGGCAGGCGAATGTCGGTGCCATACGGCGTCGCATAGATGCGCAACTCGCTGCTGTCCGCGCTGCGCAGCACCAGTTCCTCGCGCCAGTCGCCGACGATGTCGGCCGAAAGGGCGGGATTGGCCTTTGTCCCGTTGTTTGATTCGGCGCCCTCAGCGATGAGCAACGGCACTTCCTTGCCGTTCGCCCAGTCCCACTTGGCAATACGGTTGCGGTCGAGCAGTTCGCGCAAACCGTCGCCATCCCACCAGATGCCGAAATTGGCGGTGCGCGGGTGGCCGCCGGGGATGACATTGCCTTTCACGTCCCACAGGTCCGCCGAGTTGGAGGCCCAGGCCTCGGCGCCCGGATGGCGCGGGTCGATGTCGATCGCGATGCCGCGGCCGGTGTCCTTGTCCGCCGGCTTGGTCCACAGGATGCGGCCGGTGCGCGCATCGAGCATCGCTGCGCCGATGCCGCCATTGCCGCGGATGTCCTCGTGCACGCCGAACTTTTCGAGGCCAGGGTTGGCAGGATCGAGGTCGGACACGTGCATCGCATCGCCATGGCCGAGGCTCGCCGACCAAAGCCCCTTGCCGTCATCGTCGATCGTCATCGATCCATAGAGCACCTCGTCGCGACCATCGCCATCGACATCGGCGACCGAAAGCTGGTGGTTGCCCTGCCCGCCAAAACGCTCATGGCCGGGCGCTGCGCTGTCGAACAGCCAGCGCATGCTGAGCTTGCCGTCGCGCCAGTCCCACGCGGCGACGGTCGAACGCGCATAATAGCCGCGGCCGAACACGATGCTCGGGCGCTGGCCGTCGAGATAAGCGACTCCGGCGAGATAGCGTTCGGAACGATTGCCATAGCCGTCGCCCCAAATCGCCTTGCGCTTTGCAACCGCAGCCTCATCGTCACCGCCCGCGCCGAGCGGCGGCGCGTAGGGTGCGGTGGCGAGCGCGGCGCCGGTGCGGCCATCAAATATGGTCAGATATTCGGGGCCGTTGAGGATGCGCCCCTCGATCTGCGCCATGCGCTTGCCGTCAGCGGTTTCGCGCGATCCGGTGCGGTCCTGCGCCTCGAGCTCGGCGGCGCGGCTGCGCCAGTCGGCCTTGGCGTCACCGATCACCTTGCCCTTGCCGTCGACGGTGCCGTCCGCCGTCTTCATCGCGACTTCGGCGCGGCCGTCACCATCGAGGTCGAACACCATGAACTGGGTATAATGCGCGCCCGAGCGGATGTTGCGACCAAGGTCGATCCGCCACATCCGCTTGCCCTCCAGCGTATAGGCATCGAGCAGGGTCTCGCCGGTATAGCCGCCGAATGCATTGTCCTTGGCGATAGTCGGCGTCCATTTCAGCACGATCTCGTAGCGGCCGTCGCCGTCGAGATCGCCGACGCTCGCATCGTTGGCGGTGTATTCGTAACGCTCCCCAGTCGGCGTCGTGCGTGCGGCGGGGCGGTCGAGTGGGATCGCGACATAGCCCTTTTCCCACGGAATCGCGGTCGCGACCGGCTCGTCGTCGACGGACAGGCTGTAGCGCGCGGTCGGCGTGCCCTTGGCATCGATAAAGCTGGTCGCCGCCTTGCCGCGGATCGTGGCGATCACAGTGCCGTCACGGCTGAGCGTGAAGCGGGTCGCAGACGGATCGGTGGAGAGCAGACGCCACGATACATGCATTCCGGCACCGCCCTGTGCCGGCACCACGACCAGCGCGCGGTCAAGTTTTTCAACCTTTCGGCGGGGCGTGCTGGCAGCCGCTGCCGACGCGCCGGCAAGCGCTGTCGCCGCCATGGCGACGCCGGCGAGCAGATGACCGATAAGGCGTTGAGCGTGCATCCCCGATCCTCTCATTTTCGGCGACCTTATTTCATCATATGGTCGCATAATCCATATTGCGCCGCTCGAAAGGCGCAAGTAGGATTTATAAGACTTCGGGCTGCACCACGAGGGCAGCCGGTGATGATGAGGGAGAGGATCTGGATGGCAGCAGCGGGCAGTGGCCCGCGAACGATCGATCGATGAGCGACCACAGCATCATCGCACCCCTGACGATCGCGAACAGCCTCCATCATCACGACGCCGCGCAGCGCGTTCCCTTTCGAGATTTCCGCTGGCCCGGCCGCGGTAACGCTTCCCTCCCCACTGGACCGGCGATCCCGCCAGACGAGATCGCCGGTCCTGTTTTTTCAGCGGTGGGAAGAACCCTGCGCCTCCAGCACCGCCAGGCGGCGGGTCAGTGCGGCGACACGGCGATGCGCCGATCGCAGCAGCATCGCCGCAGCAGCGATCATGCCCACACCCAGCACCGCCGCGACGAGGCCGGCAGGCTTGTCAGCGGCAAACCCGATCGCCAGCGCGCCGCCGGTGAAGATCAGCGCGAACAGCAACGCCATCCGGCCCGCGACGATGCGATGCCGCGCGAACAGGACGTGGCGGCGCGCCAGCACCCAGCCGGCATAGACCACCCAGGCCGCGCCGATCGGCACCATCGCACCGAAGGCGAGGCGCGTGTGCGCGGGCAGCGCCGGTTCGGCGATCCAGAGCGCGGCGATCGCGCTGGTCATGCCCAGCGCCGCGAGCAGCAGCACGCCATGGCCGATCCGGGCAGCCGATGACAGTTGCGCATCGGTCAGGCCGCGCAGCGCCTGGGCGGCGGCGGTGTCATGGTCGATGGTCATGGCAGTCTCCTTGCTCGAAATGGTGGCGCAGCATCTGCCGGGCGCGGAACAGGCGCGATTTCACGGTGCCCGGCGGGATCGCCAGCACCTCCGCTAATTGGGCGATCGACAATGCGTCGAAATAGAAGAGGCTCAGTGCCTCACGTTCGGCCGGCGGCAGCGCGGCGAGATGATGATCGAGCGCCTCGAGATCGTCGCGCAGCGCGCTGTCATCCTCCGTGGCGATGCCTGCGATCTCCTCCTCGGCAAATTCGACGAGGGGCGGCGCGGCATAGCGATGGCGAAGCGTGTCGATAAAGGCGCGGTGGGCGATACCGAACAGCCAGGGGCGTAGGCGCCGCCCGTCGCGCAGCCGGCCGATGCCGCGGATCACGCGCAGCCAGATATCCTGCGTCAGTTCGGCGCCGCGATCGGCATCGCCGGTAACGCGGCGTGCATAGCGGGCGATCGGCCCTGCCCAACGCGCGGTCAGCGCATCGAAGGCGGCGCGCTCGCCAAGCTGGCAGCGGATGACGAGCAATTCGTCCGCATCCGCTGCCCGCTCTCTATCATCCGCCTGCTCCACAATGCGCCCCCCGTGCCAGTCTCGCACGTTCAGTCGGTGGATCGGCCAAAAGGTTCATGCGCACCGGAGCGCCGCCGCTGCGGCGCCCCGGCGCCGGCGCCAATCAGTCGCGCGCGGCGACGATGATGATCTCGACCTTATAGTCCGGGGTCGCCAGCTTGACCTCGCCGGTCGCACGCGCCGGGGCGCCGACGCCCGCGATCCACGGTTCCCACACCGCGTTCATCGCGGCGAAATCGGCCATGTCGGCCAGCCAGATCGTCGCGGAGAGGATCTTCGACTTGTCACTGCCGGTTTCAGCGAGCAGCGCGTCGATCTGTGCTAGCACGGTCTCGGTCTGCGCCGTCACGCTCTCACCCGGCGCGCCGACCTGACCCGCGAGATAGACGGTGTTGCCGTGCGTGACCGCCTGGCTCATGCGGGGGCCGGAATGGAAGCGTTCGATCGTCATGTCGGATCCTTGGCAGTGGGTGACGGGAGTGTCGCGGCGCGCGATAGCGTGAACAACGCCGTTTCACGAGGGTTGAGGCAGGCACTGGAACAGGGAGCGGCGCATGAAGGCGGATGGCGGCCTCAAATCCAACATCGTGCTGTATGGTGCGTTGGCGGCCAATCTCGGCATCGCTGTCGCCAAGTTCGCTGCGGCGGCGATCAGCGGCTCCTCGTCGATGCTCACCGAGGGTGTCCACTCGCTGGTCGACAGCGGCAACCAGTTGCTGCTGCTCCACGGCCAGCGCCGGGCACGGCGCCAAGCCGATGCAGCCCATCCGTTCGGCTATGGCCGCGAACTTTACTTCTGGGCGTTCGTCGTCGCCATCCTGATCTTCGCGGTGGGCGCCGGCGTCTCGATCTATGAGGGCTGGCGGCACATCCGCACGCCGGAACCGCTACGCGATCCGCTGATCAACTATATCGTCCTCGGCGTCGCGGTGCTGCTGGAAGGCACATCCTGGGCGATCGCGGTACGCGAATTCAACGCGGGGCGCGGCGACACCGGCTGGTGGCCGGCGATCCGCGGATCGAAGGATCCAGCCGGCTTCATCGTGTTGTTCGAGGACAGCGCGGCGCTGATCGGCCTCGGCATCGCCGCCATCGGGGTATGGGCCAGCCATTATTTCAACGATCCACGCATAGACGGCGTCGCATCCGTGCTGATCGGGCTGATCCTGGCCGCCGTGGCCACCCTGCTCGCGCGTGAAGCCAAGGGCCTGCTGATCGGCGAGGCGGCCGATCCGGCGCTGATCGCACGGATCCGTTCGATCATGGATCGCCGCAGCGAGATCTGCTCCGTCAATCATATCCGCACCATCCACACCGCGCCCGACGCGATCTTCGTGGCGATCAGTGCGGAGTTCGCGCCTGCACTGCCGATGGGCGCAGGCGAGGCTCTGATCGAGGAGATCGAGAGCGAGCTGAAACATGCGGTGCCGCAACTCACCTCGGTCTATATCCGGCCGGAGAAGCGGGTGGATGCGGCGGCCTTTCCCGCCCCCGCACACCCAGAGGACTGACGAAAGCCCCCGGTCTCGCGCGGCGCGGATCCGGAAACATCGGGGACACGCCGCAGCGACATCCTGCGCGCATGCCCCCCGTCATTTCGATTCCCCGTCTCCGCCCGCTCTGGCGCAGCGACATGGCGCTCGCCCTGTGCGTCAGTGCCGCCTTCGTTGGCGCCCCGCGGTCCGCCGCAGCACAGGCGGCCGACACGCCGGCCGCACCGCCCCAGGCAGTACCGGCACCCATCGCGCCGGCATCATCACCCGCGCCGGCCAAATCGCTGGGCGAGATCAAGTCGATCAACGTCACCGGCAACCAGCGGCTGGAGGCGGAAACCATCCGTTCCTACATCCAGCTTCGCCCCGGCGCGTCCTATACCACCGAAACGCTCGACCAGGCGCTGAAGGATCTGTTCGCGACCGAGCTGTTTGCCGACGTGCGGATCACCGGCGGCGACACCGGCGACATCATCATCGCCGTCCGCGAGAGCCCGGTCATCAACCGCATCGTCATCGAGGGCAACAAGCGCCTCAAGGAAGACAAGATCCGGCCGGAGATCCGCCTCGCCGCGCGGCAGATCTTCACCCGCTCCAAGGTCCGTGCGGATGTCGCCCGCATCATCGAACTCTATCGCCGCCAGGGGCGTTTCGCCGCGACCGTCGAGCCCAAGATGGTCTCGCTCGACCAGAACCGCGTCGACATCATCTTCGAGATCACCGAGGGGCAGAAGTCCAAGGTCCGCCAGATCAACATCATCGGCAACGAGGCGTTCAACGACGGTGAACTGCGCTCGGAGATGGCGACCAAGCAGTCGCGCTTCTTCCGCTTCTTCTCCTCGTCGAACAGCTATGATCCCGATCGCCTCGCCTATGACCAGGCGAAGTTGCGGCAATTTTACCTGACCCAAGGCTATGCCGATTTCCGCGTCGTTTCCGCGGTCGCCGAACTCACGCCTGACAAGCGTGACTTCATCATCACCTATGTCGTCGAGGAAGGGCGGCGCTACAAATTCGGCGGCGTGAAGGTCGAGAGCGACATCCGGGACTTCAAGCCGGGCAATGTCGGCAAGGTCTCGATGAAGAAGGGCGACTGGTACAACGCCAAGATGGTCGAGGACACGGTCGAATCCTTGACCGAAAGCGCCGGCCTGTTCGGCTATGCCTTTGCCGAGGTGTCCCCCGAGTTCAATCGCGACAAGGACGCGTTGACGATGGACATCATTTTCCGCATCGGCGAGGCGCCGCGCGTCTATGTCGAACGGATCGACATCAACGGCAACACGCTGACGCAGGACAAGGTGGTCCGCCGCGAATTCCGTCTGGCGGAGGGAGACGCGTTCAACAGCTTCCTGGTCAAGCGCTCGACCGACCGCATCAAGTCGCTCGGCTTCTTCCAGGAAAATCTGCAGGTCGAACAGAAGCAGGGCTCGGCGCCCGACCGCGTCATCCTCGAAACCAATGTCGAGGAAAAGTCGACCGGCGAACTCCAGCTTTCCGCGGGCTTCTCGTCACTCGAATCCTTCATCGCCTCCGCCTCGATCCGCCAGCGCAACTTCCGCGGCAAGGGGCAGGAACTGCGCGCGAGCGCCAGCCTTTCCAGCTATTCCAAGTCGGTCGAGTTGGGCTTCACCGAACCCTATCTGTTCGACAAGACGATCGCGGTCGGCGGCGACATCTTCCGCCGCGACTATAGCTCGTTCAACTATATCAACGATAATGACCGCAACACGACCTACCAGCAGGTCTCGACCGGCTTCCAGTTGCGCGCGGGCGTGCCGATCACCGAATTCGTCTCGCTGGCGGCACGCTATACGTTCAGCATCGACGATGTCAGCCTCAACAAGAACAGCTATTATATCAACGGTGAATGCAGCCCGCTCCTTGCCGGTCGCTATCTGTGCGACGCGGTGGGCAATCGCACGACCTCCTCGATCGGCTACAGCCTCGTCTACGACACGCTGAACAACCGCGTTCGCCCGACCGGCGGCCAGCGGGCCGTGCTGAGCCAGGATTTCGCCGGCCTCGGCGGATCGGTGCGCTACCTCAAGACCCGGGCGGAGGCGGCGACCTATACCGATATCGGCGCCGGCTTCATCGGATCGCTGAAGGCGGAGGGCGGCGCGATCATCCCGCTGCAGACCAGCAGCAGCGCGGACAGCGATCCGGTGAGACTGACCGACCGCTTCTTCCTCGGCCAGCCGCAATTCCCCGGCTTCGACATTCGCGGCATCGGCCCGCGCGTGATCCGCCGCGCCTATGACACCTCGACCACCGATCCCACCGATCTTGTCTCGTCCAACAGCAGCGATGATTCGCTAGGCGGCCGCTATTATTATCTCGGCCGCGCGGAGATCGAGATCCCGCTCGGTTCAGGCGCGCGCGAGCTCGGCCTGCGCCCGTCGATCTTCGCGGTGGTCGGTTCGGTGTTCGGCGTGAAGACGCCGACATTGGAGACCTTCCCCGACCTCGACGGCGACGGCACCCCCGACGCACGCGACATCGGCCAGCTCACCAACTCGGCCGGGCAGTTGCTCTATACGATCCCGACGGGCCAGGTGAACGCCGGCAGCTACACCACCTGTGCCGCCGGCCAGCTCGTCTCCAGCACCTGCGTGGGCGATGTCGCCAACGCGGCGGCGCGCAACACCATCTCGCCCTTCTATGAAGAGTTTCTCGGGAACAGCTGGAAGCCGCGCCTGTCGGTGGGTTTCGGCGTCAACTGGAACTCCCCGTTCGGCCCGTTCCGCATCGACATCGCCAAGGCGCTGCTCAAGCAGAAGGGCGATGATACGCGGCTGTTCACCTTCAACATCGGCACGCAGTTCTGACCGGCAAAGTCGGAGACACATCCGGCAATCAGTGCGAAAGACGGACGGGCGAGCAACGGGGCATGACCCACTACAGCCCGATCCGCCCGCCCTTCGCCGATGCCCACATCCACCTCCGCTTCGACGATCGCCGCTTCCACCGCTGGCGGCTGGAACACCGCATCATCCTTGAGCGGACGGCCGACGCGCTGGTCTGCGCGCTGCGCTTCACCCCACCCGAGGCGAGCCTGCTGCAGTGGAAAGCGGGCGCAATGGTGGAGATCACGTTCCTCCCCCCTCCCGCTCGCGGGAGGGGCCGGGGGAGGGCGTGTCAGGATTCGGTGCCTTCAATGGACAGGCCCTCCCCTAACCCAGCGATACAGCCGGGCGAGGTCAGTCATGCCCCCGGCATGACTGAGGGATTGCCGGGGACAATCCCGGCCTCACCCGGCTGCATCGCTCGCAGGCGGGAGGGGGACTTGGCTCCCATCACCCTCCCCATCGCCGGCGGCGTCCTCGTCGCGCCGCATGTCGCGGCAGCCCTACTCCCATCCGGCTTCGCCTGGAGCGGCCCGCCCCGCCCCACCATTCGCTTGCCAATCGCCTCGATCGCAGCGGACGGCGCGCTCGACCTGATCCTCGTCCACCGCCCTGCGCAGCAAAGCCCTGCGGTCGCCACGGTGATGCGCCACCTGCTCGGCAGCGGCGATGCCGATCTCCGCATCGCCGACGTTGCGCCGCCGCGCATCACCGACCCCGCGCTCACCATCGCCTGCGATCTGGACGGTCTCGCCAGCCTGCGGGCGATCCTGCGTGACCGCGCCGGTCGCGGGCTGCCGTCGCCCGCGATCGCGACGACCGTCGATCCCGTTCTTCTCCAGCGCGTGCTGGGCGAGGATCTGCCGCGCCGCCGCGTCGCGCGCATCCGCACGATCGACCCGCAGGCCGCCCGCGTCGACATCGCGCACCACCTCGCGGCACGGTGTGACGATGGCGCCCCCGTGCTGATCGTGGGCGCCGCCGCCGGTTTCATCACCCCGGTCGAAACCCTGCTGCGCGCGCGCTTCGGCGTTACCGCGTTCGATGCGATGCTCGCCGCCGGCACGTGGCGGCGCTACCCTGCCGACGCGCAGGCGGTGGCGGGGTGACGCGCGCTCAGCCGAAGCGGCAGGCGCAGAACTTGTTGCCGTCGAGATCGCGGAAATAGGCCATGTAAAAGCCCGCGCCACGCTCTCCCGGTGCACCCTCGCAGGTGCCGCCGAGTTCGATCGCCTTGGCGTGGAACGAGTCGACCGCCTCGCGGCTGGGCATCTCGAACGCGACCATCGCGCCGTTGCCCGCGCTCGCCGCGGCGCGATCGAACGGGGTGAGCACGCCGAGCAGCAGCTTGCCATCCTTGCCGAACATCGCGCCACCGCGCGGATGGTCGAAAATCTTCGCAGCGCCCTGCGTCTCAAGCAGCGCCGAAAAGAAGGGAATCGACTTTTCAAGATCGTTGGAGCCGATCGTAGCGTAGCTCAACATCATCACTCTCCCCTGCTTTCGACTGCGCATAGCGCGACACATACCACCAACCAATGATGAAATGCGCGAGATGGATGGCGATGGAGATATCGCCATGGCGGTGCTGCGACGGCTGCGATCATCGTAATTTTTCATGGCGTCTCTTCCGCTGATGCCTCCGCAACCTAAATGATATTTTGTATCATAACCGCAGGACGTTTCCCCGCTCATGCCGCACGCCCAAAGCCGCCCGGTCGCCGCCGACCGGCGCACCGATCTCGTCGAAGGTGCCGCCGTCTCGGCCTCGCTGCTGTGCCTCGTCCACTGCCTGGCGTTGCCGCTGATGCTGATGGTGTTGCCCGGGGCGATCGGCCTGTTCGCGCAGTCGGAGGCGTTCCACGCGGTGGCACTGCTGCTCGTCGTCCCCTCCGCGCTCGCCGCCTTCTGGCTCGGCCACCGCCGCCACCGCGCGCCGCTGCCCGCCTTGTTCGGCGTCGCCGGCGTCGCCGGGCTGGTGCTCGGCCTGCTGCCGCTGCTGCCCGAGGACGGTCAGCGCTGGGTGACGGTCGCAGGCAGCCTGCTGCTGGTCGCGGGGCATCTGCTCAACTGGCGGCTGCGGGCGCGGGCGGTGTGAACCGCGCGCCCGCTCAGAGCCGCATACCGAGCCAGATCACGGCTTCAGTCGATACTGCGACGATCGGTTCGATCAGCGCGCGCCAAACCTTGCTGCCGCCCAGATGGTCAAGTGAGGCATCATGATGCGCCCGTTCGTCGCGGATGATCGTGCGCAGCAGGGTGACAGCCTCATCGTCCCGTCCCGCCAGCGCCTCGATCTGCGCTTCCATATGCCGCAGCACGACGCGCTCGATCGCGACCGTGGTGGCGGCGATCGCCTGCCGGCCGGTCAGCCCGGTCAGCGCACCGAGTACGAACCCGCCGGCCCCACACAATAGGAAACTGCGGCAGCGCGGGCGCCCGCGGCGCGTTAACTCGCCGCCGAACGCCGCGCGATGGCTGCGTTCGTGAGCGATGAAGGCGTCGATCTCGGCGACCAGGCCGGGCGCGCGCCATCGCGCCATCCAGCGCTGCGCACGATAGGCGCAGACCGCGCCATGCTCTCCGGCATGATCCACCTTCATCACCCGATCGCCCAGCACTTCCCCGGGCGCTAGGCATGCCGCGACCGTCATCGGCGCTCTCCGCCGGCTGCGGCAGGCGGCGGTTCCTCGAACGCATTGCGGATCGCAACGTGCATCCGCACCAGCCGCTCGATCTTCGTCCGATCCAGCCGGTAGCTGCCACCGCCCGGCGGCTCGATCGTCTCGAAATCGGTGTAGGAGGATCCATTCCGCCCCTGGTCGATCGCCAGGATGCAGCCATAGGGAAAGGGGTAGCCATCGGTGTAGCGCCAGCAGCCGACCCAGTAGCGATGGCCGTCAACCGTGCCGGCCAGCCGCCCGCGCACAGGGCCCGCATAGGACTTGTCGCCTGCAGTATAGGCGATGTCGGGCTGCTCCGGCCATTGGTCGGGATGGCCGCGAGCGATGCGGAAAGCGCCCTCATAGCTGTTCGGCTCCAGATCGAAGGTGGCCGACGCTGCGCGCGGATGATAGCCGATGTCGAAGCCGATCAGCCGCCCGTCGGTGCGAAGGAAGCGCAGTGAGCAACTGCTCCAGATCGGCCCCTGGCTCGACGTGGCGCCGCACAGCAGCGCATCGGCATCGGGCCAGCTCAAGGTGCGGCCATCGGGCAGCGGGCGCGTCTGAGCGGCGATGCCGGTGGTGCGCCAGTGGGCAAGGGGACGGGTGTAGACCGCCGCATCCTTCGGCGCCTCGGTGCAGGCGGCCAGCGCCAGTGCCGGCAGGATCAACGCGATGCGAGAGCGGTTTGAACGGTCAATTGGCAGGAACCGACTCCTTGGTCAGTTGCCCCGCCGCGATGCGCCAGCCATCGCGATCGGAGGTCGCGACCAATATCAATGCGCGCTGCAGCCCGGGCACCGGCTTGCCATCGCGGATGAAATCCATGTGGAAGAACAGGGTGACCACGTCGCGCCGCAGCCGATGGATCTCGGGCGTGCCCTTGAGCGCGATCATGCTGCGCGATGCCCAGCCGCCGGAACCATGGATGCTGGCGAATTCCCGCACAATGGCATCCCTGCCCTGCGTACGCTCCTCCGCCACCGGCACCCATGTCGCATCCTCGGAATAAAGCCGCTCGAAGGCAGCAGCGTCATGCGCGTTCCACGCCGCGACGAAGGCGGGCGCAACCGCATCCGGAGACGCCACCTGTGCCAGCGCGGGTACAGGCAGCAGCCAGAGGAAGAGCAAGGCAAGACTCCAGCGCCGCATGCCATCACCTCGATTGATCTCGTCGACACCGCGTACCAAATTCCATGCGTCGGCGCGACGGTGCGCACGGCTTTCCGCGCACGGATCGTCTAGTCGCCCGCTCGCTCGATCGCCGGCGCGGCGAGCGCCTCCATCTTCGCATAGCCCGCCGGGGTGGGGTGAACGCCGTCGGTTGCGTCCGCTGTGGAGAGGCCGCCGCGGCCATCGTCCATCGCCGCGAAATAATCGATCAACGTCAGTTTGCGCGCCTGCGCGAGGGTGCGGATCCACGCGTTCAGATCGGCGATGCCGCGCACCGGATCGACCTCCGGTCGCCAGAAATAATGCCGCGCCGGCAGCACCGTGCCGATCACGACGCGGATCTTGTTGGCCTCCGCAAGATCAACCATCGCGGTGATGTTATTGCGGATATCGGCCTGGCTGGTCGGCCCGGTATTGCCGGCGACATCGTTGGTGCCGGCGAGGATGTGAACCAGCTTCGGCTTGAGCGCGATCACGTCCGCCTGGAAGCGCAGCAGCATCTGCGCCGTCGTCTGGCCGCTGATGCCACGATCGACCCTATTCTTGTTCGCGAACCATGATGGCCGCTCGCGCAGCCAGCCCTCGGTGATCGAATCACCCATGAACACGACACGCGCGGCCGTGGCTGCCGGCAACTTCGCATTCTCCGCGCGGTAGCGGCACAGGCCCGCGAAATCGGCGAGACGGACCTGCTTCTGCCACTCCCGGAACGCCGTCTCTTCCTGTCCGGTGCGCGGCGGAATCGCCGTCTTGGCCGCCCGCGCTTGCGCAGCGCGGGCCGAATAGGCGGCGACGATCGCGGGCTGCGGGGGGAGTTCGGCGCAGGGATCGGCAAACAGCCCGAAGCGTTCGCCCGGCTGGGCAGCAAGCGGTGCTGCCGTCAGCATCGCGGTTATCGCCGCACAGATTGCCTTCATCACATCCGCTCTCCACCTGTTGTCGCCGCCTTCTGGCACGGCGAGGATGGGGCGCCAATCAGGCGTCGGACGGCGCATGCCCCTCGAACGAGGCGAGGATCGGGCAGGGCCCGGCGCCGCCCTGCCCGCAGCGATCGGCCAGCCGAGCGAGCGCGTCACGCGCCTGCTGCAGTTCGGCGATGCGCAGGTCGAGCGCCGCCACCCGCGCCTGAGCCAGCGCGTGCGCCCGAGCACGATCCTCGCCGGCATCGAGTTCAAGCAGTTCGCCGATCTCCGCCAAGGTGAACCCCGCCGCCTGCGCCTGCCGGATGAAGCGCAGCCGACGCACATCCTCCATGCCGTAGCGGCGCACCGATCCGCTCCCGTCCGGCACCCCCAACAGCCCCTTGCGCTGGTAGAAACGCACCGTTTCCACCCCCACGCAGCCCGCCGCGGCGAAGGCGCCGATGGTCAGTGCGACCGGCTCTTGACTCCGTATCATGGTACGGAAGCTAGGAAGGCGTCGACACATGACAACCACCCCTTGAACCGTACCGCAGTACGGCCCCCATCTGGGTGGCGTTCGCTTGATGGAGACTGATCATGGCCAGCGTCGCGAAGCGCGCCGAACTGTATCGCATGGAAATGCCGACGCACACCTGCCCCTATGGGCTGAAGGCCAGGCATCTGCTGCGCAGCGCCGGCTATGCCGTCGAGGATCACAGGCTGACCAGCCGCGCCGAGACCGACGCGTTCAAGGCCGCGCACCACGTGGCGACAACGCCGCAAATCTTCATCGACGGCCGGCGCATCGGCGGGCATGACGATCTCCGCCGCTTCCTCGGCAAGCGCGTGGCCGACCCCAAGGCGACCAGTTACCGCCCCGTCGCCGCCTTGTTCGCGATGACCGCGCTGATGGCGCTGGCGGCGAGCTACGCGGCCTCGGGCGAGATCCTCGCGATGCGCGCGGCGGAATGGTTCATCGGCTTCTCGATGGTCGTGCTCGCGCTGCTCAAGCTGCAGAATGTCGAGAGCTTCGCGACGATGTTCCTGAACTACGACCTGCTGGCAAAGCGCTGGGTGCCCTATTCCTATATCTACCCCTTCGCGGAGGGGCTTGCGGGCGTGCTGATGGTGGCCGGCGCGCTGAACTGGGTTTCGATCCCGGTGGCTTTGTTCATCGGCACGGTCGGCGCGGTCTCGGTGGTGAAGGCGGTTTACATCGACCGGCGCGAATTGAAATGCGCCTGCGTCGGCGGGTCGAGCAACGTGCCGCTGGGGGCGCTGTCATTGACCGAGAATCTGATGATGATCGCGATGGCGGCGTGGATGGCGCTAGGGCATTGAGGGCCGCGGTTCGATCGGCCTGGAGGCCATCTCACCAAAGCCGCTGAACGGTGAAATCGTCAAAAAGCGCCTCGTTCGAAACAAGCATCATATCTTCAGCCTGCGCTTGCGCGATCAGGAAGCGATCGAACGGATCCTTGTGCGCGATCTTCATCTCGCCGGCCGCTCGTGCATGACGAACCGTGATCGCAAGTTCGGCAAAGCCCTGAGACGCGATTACGGCTTCGAAATCCGTGGCCAGCAAGGCGGCATCGGGCAGCTTGCCGATACGGAATTTCGTCGCAACCTCCATCGCGGAAGCTGCGCTCACTGCGACTTCATTGGCTTCATCAGCGATGGCTTCACGCGCCCGGTGGCTGAGCGCCTCGTCTCCGTTCAGCCACCAGATCAGTGCATGCGTGTCGAGCAGCAGCTTCAATCGAAATTCCAGCCTTCCAGTTCATCGTCCGGCAGCGGTTCGTTAAAGCGGTCGTCCATCGCGATCTTGCCCTTGAGAGCGCCGAACTGGCGCCGACCGAGTGGCTTCACAGGGACAAGGCGCACCGCCGGAACGCTGCCGCGCGCGATGATGACCTCCTCGCCGGCCAGCGCGGTGGCAATCAGCTTCGAAAGATTCGTCTTGGCATCATGAACCGAGAATTGCGCCATCCGCGCCTCCTTTAGCTAAGTATATAGCTAAGCGTCGATCAACCTTCAACGCCGGCACCTCATTCCCCCAGAAAACCCCGGATCACCTCCATCGCGCGCGGCCAAGCCGGTTCCTGTTCCAGGATCAGATGATTGTTGCTTTCGAGCTGGACGAACTCGGCCCCCGCGATCCCCGCCGCCAGCGAGCGGCCCGACATGAAGGGGATCACCGCATCGTGCCGGGCGTGCAGCACCAATGTCGGCACCGTCACCTGCGACAGCAGGTTGCGCACGTCGATGTCGGCGAAGGCGAGCTGCAGGCGCACGGCATTGTCCGCCGAGGTAGAGAGCCGCTGCAGCTCGTTGAACCATTCCGCCTCCGCCGCGCTGGCGTCGGGAAAGAACAAGGTGGTGAACATCTGGCGGAAGGCGGGATTGTTTTGGCCCCAGCCCTGCCGGGTCAAGGTCAGCATCGCCTCGCGCTTCTCGATCTCCTCCGCCGAGGCGCGCTTGCGCCAGCCGGCGGCATAGCCGCCATAGAGCACGAGCTTGCGAACGCGTTCGGGGTGGCGGACGGCATAGGCGATGGCAACACTGCAGCCCTGCGAGATGCCGAGCAGGTCGAATCGCTCCAGCCCCGCGGCGTCCACCACGCTTTCGAGATCGTCGACGAACGCTTCGAACGAGATGTCCGGCGCGTTCCAGTCGGACAGGCCGTTGCCGCGCTCGTCATAGCGGATCAGCCGGCGATAGGCGACGAAGTGGCGGATCCAGTGCCGCCACACCGGACTGTTCCAGTCATGGTCGAGATGGTTGAGCCAATTGGCGGTCTTCACCAGCGGCGGCCCCTCCCCCACCACCGAATAGGCGAGGCCGGTGCCGTCACTGGCGGTGCAAAAGCGGATCTGCTGCGGCGGCAGCGCGACAGCCTGTTCCTCCGCCGCGCCGCCGCTGCCACGCAACGCGGCGGGGATGGGCAGGTCGGCTTCGCGCAGCCGGGCGATGCCCAAGGCGCGCTGCTGCTCCGCCTCGTTCCGGCGGCCGGTCTTTTCGAGCAGCCCGATCAAGGCGGTGCGCGCAAGCGCGTCATAGGGATCGAGTACCGCCCAGCGTCGCGCAAGCTCAAGCGCGTCGTCGGCATCGAGCGGGCGTGAGACGAGTTCGCGCAGGATCGCGAGCTGCCAGCGCCGCACATCCTCGCGCATCGCGACCAGCCATGCCTGGAAAGTGTCGCAGCGCGGCAGGTCCAGCCCCTCCATGAATTCACCCTGCAGCGCAGCCGCCGCGACGAGCACCGGCGTATCGAGCTTGCGGACGTCGGCGCTGCCGACGGCGCGCAGCCGCACCCAATCCACGTCCATCCGCGCGCAATCCAGCGCCACCGTGTCGCGATCGGCGATCAGCCGGCAGCCGGCTTCGTCGTCGACCAGCGGGCGCAGCTTCGAGAGACTCCAGCGCAGCGCGCCGCGCGGATCGTCCGGCACGTCCCAGAACAAGGCGCACAGCCGGTCGCGCCGCGCCGAGCGCCCGGCAGCGGCGAGATAGCCGAGCAAGGCGCGCGTCTTCTTCGACGCGGGCAGCGCCACCGCCTGCCCGTCGCGGGCGAGCGCCATCGGCCCCAGCAGTTGGAGTTTCATGCCCCGCCCCCGTTTCCGCGGATCGTGTGAAACTACCAGAACGCGACCGTCACGACAATTTCAACGCCGATTCCAACGCTGCTTCCCATGAGCCGGGCGCAGAGGCTGTTCATCGGCCAATCACGGCCGGAACATCGAAGGAAACCTCCATGGACCGCACGTCAAGAACGTGGCTGCGTATGGTCGCAACCTCCGCGCTGGCGCTGTTCTGCAGCACCATCGCGTTGGCCAGTGCCACGCTCCCCGCCGTCACCACCGCGCCGCTCGCCTGAGCAGCGCGGTGCGCCTTTCCGAAGAACCGGACCAGAATAGTCAGGGAGTGTTTCATGTACCATGATTTCACCTATGGCGCCGTGCTCGCATCCTCGCAGCGCGCCGCCTGGACGATCGAGGACGTGCTGCCGGCCGGCGCCGCGCTCGATTTCACCCGCCCGTTCCTGCCGGGCCTGTTTGCCCGCACCGCCTGGGCGCCTTTCCTCTCCGATGCCGAGCGGCTGACGCTCAACCATATCCGCGGCCATGATTATCTGTGCCTGTTCGGGCTGGTGGAGGAATTCATCCTGCCCTTCGTGCTCGATCATGCCCGCCCGCAACTGAACGGCGACGATCTGCGCGTGCGCGCGCTGCTGCAGTTCGCTGGCGAGGAAGCCAAGCATATCCATCTTTTCAAGCGCTTCCATGCGCTGTTCCGCGCCGGCTTCGGGCAGGATTGCGGCATGATCGGCCCGGCCGAGGCGATCGCCGCCGAGATCCTCGCGCATGATCCGCTCGCGGTCGCGCTCGCCATCCTCCAGATCGAATGGATGACGCAGGCGCATTATGTGGAAAGCGTCCGCGACGACGGCGCGATCGATCCGCTGTTCAAGAGCCTGCTCAAGCATCACTGGATGGAGGAGGCACAGCACGCGCGGCTCGACACTTTGATGGTCGAGGCACTGGCCGAGGGCCGCGACGCGGCGGGCATCATGGCGGCGTTCGAGGGCTATCTGGCGATCGGCGCCTATCTCGATGGCGGCCTTCGCCAGCAGGCGGCGTTCAACCTCGACGCGCTGGAGCAGCGCATCGGCCGCACGCTGCCGGCGGACGAACGCGCCACGCTGCTCGACCAGCAGCACCAGGCCGCGCGCTTCACCTTCCTCGGATCCGGCATGATCCATCCCCGCTTCCGCGCGACGGTGGGCGGCCTTTCGCAGGCCGCGCTCGACCGGCTCGAAGCCATCACCCCCGCCTTCTTCTGACCGCCCAAAAAAGGATGACGCACATGACCGACCAGATGATTGCTACCCGCCCGATCAACGGCATCGACGTTCCCGCCATCGGCGCGATGGTGCAACAGATCCAGGCCGATCCTGAAAAGGCGATCGTTCGCTTCCGCGTGAAGACGCGCTGGACCGGGCAGACACGCAGCGAGACGGTGATCGAGGGCTTCGAACTGGGCGGCGAGGCAGTGGCGCGCCGCTTCAAGGTGGCGGCGGACGAACCCGCCGAACTCCTCGGCGGCAACAGCGCCCCCAATCCGCAGGAATTGCTGATGACCGCGCTCAACGCCTGCATGACGGTGGGCTATGTCGCGCAGGCGGCGATCCACGGCATCACGCTCGACACGATGGAGATCGAAACGCACGGCCAGCTCGACCTGCGCGGCTTCCTCGGCCTCGATGAGAGCGTGCCTCCGGGCTATCGCCAGCTCGATTATACCGTTCGCATCGGCGGCGACGGCGCGCCCGAACAGTTCGAGGCGATCCACCAGGCGGTGATGAAGACTTCCCCGAACTTCTTCAATCTGAACCAGCCGATCTGTATGAACGGCCGGCTGGAGATTGTTTGACTTGTCATTGACCTCCCCGACGCTGCGCGCCGGGGAGAAGATTTCTCCACGGAGCACAGCATGAAGACCGACCGTTACGGCAACCCCGTCTCCACCCCGTCCGCCACTGCGCTGGCGCGCTATGACGAGGCGCTGGAGCTGATCCGCCTCTATCATGGCGATCCGATCGCGGCGCTCGACGCGGCGCTGGCCGAGGATCCGCGCTTCGCCGCGGCGTGGGCGGCACGCGCGGCGGTGCTCGTGCAGCAGCAGGACGCAGCCTATCTGCCCGAGGCGCGGCGCTCGATCGCCGAGGGGCTGGCCGTGGCCGCGAGCGCGCGCGATCGTTCGATGCTGGCCGCCTGCACCGACTGGGCGGCCGGGCGCGTCGGCGCCGCGGTCGCCGGCTTCACCGCGATCGCACGCGAGGCACCGCGCGACCTGCTCGCGCTGCAGACCGCGCATGTCGGCCATTTCTACCTTGGCCGCGCCACCGACCTGCGCGACGCACCGCTGCAGGCGCTGCGCGCGTGGGACGAGCGGGATCCGGCGTACCACTCGCTGCTCGGCATGGCGGCGTTCGGGTTGGAAGAATGCGGCGACTATGCCGGCGCCGAGGCGATGGGCCGCCGCGCCGTGGACCTTGACCCGCGCGATGGCTGGGCGGTGCATGCGGTGGCGCATGTCCACGAGATGCTCGGCCAAACCGCGGAGGGCATCGCCTGGCTGACCGACCAGCCCGAGGCGCTCGCCCAGATCAACGGCTTCGCCTACCATAATTGGTGGCACCTCGCGCTGCTCCACCTCGATCGCGGCGATCATGACGCCGTGCTGGCGCTCTATGACCGCAAGGTCCGCCCCGATCCCTCAGCCGACGTGATGCTCGAATGGATCGACGCGTCGGCGCTGCTGTGGCGGCTGCGGCTGGAGGGCGTGGATGTGGGGGACCGTTTCGAGCCGCTGGCGGATTGCTGGCTGCGCGCGCTCGACCAGCGCATCTATGCGTTCAACGATCTCCACGCGTTGATGGCGTTGCTCGGCGCCGGGCGGCGTATCGAGGCGGCGGGGCTGCTCGCCAACGTCGCGCGCGCGGCGGGCGGCTGCGGCGACAATGCGGTGATGGCCGCCCGCGTCGGCCTGCCGCTGGCCGGCGCCTTCGTCGACCATGTCGAAGGCCGCCACGCCGCCGCTGTCGAGGCCATCCTCGCGGTCCGCGGCTCCGCCCAGCGCTTTGGCGGCTCACACGCCCAGCGCGACGTGCTGACCCTCACGGCGTTCCACGCCGCTCTCGTCGGCGGCATGACCGGCACCGCCCGGGCGCTGGCGCATGAACGGATCACCCACAAGCCGGAAAGCGTGTGGGCGCGGCGGCTGGTCGCACTGGCCAACGACAAAATCCGCGCGGCGGCGTGAGGGCAGTCCGGCACCCTCAAGTTTCGGGGAGACAATACTCAACTTCTGCCTACTACGGCGTCGGCACGATGCCCACCTGGTTGCTGTTGTAGAAGATCACCGCCACCGCCCCCGGCAGCACCGCGATGCCGCGGGGGCCCTTGCCCAGGAATTCGGCGACGCGGCGATCGGTGAAGGCCTGGTTGAAGCCGCGCTTGCCCGTGCCGCGCCAAAACACCAGCTTGCCCGATTCCCGCGCCGCCGCGACCAGATCGGGCACGCCATCGCCGTCGAGATCGGCGAGATAGACGTCGCGGATCTCGTCGGCGGTCACCTCGCCGCGCTTCGCGGTCTGCGCGGTGAAGGAGCCGTCGAAGGTGAAGCGGTCCGCGTCGTTGCGTAGCACGACGACATTGTCGCTGGTGCTGCGGTTGCCGACGATGATGTCGGCGCGGCCGTCGCCGTCCAGATCGCCGGCCTTCAGATGATAGGGGATGCGGCCGAACGAGGGCGAACGCCGCCACGGTGCGAAGCCGCCCTTGCCGTCGCCCTTCCAGACCTCGACGAGGTTGGATTCATACATCGAGAAAGCGAGGTCGAGCACGCCGTCGCCGTCGAAGTCGGCGGGCGCGATGTCACGCGGGCCGCCGAGGAGCTGGTCATAGGGTGCGGCCTGCTGCGGGTAGCGGACCTGCCGGAAGCGACGACCGCCATCGTTGATCAGCACGAAGAACAGGTTGGACTGGTAGGAGACCGTCACGATGTCCGGCCGCCCGTCACCATTCACATCCGCGATGATCGCCGAGGTCAGGCCGGGCGTGGGGTAGCGCGGCTCGCCCTTGTCATCGAGGCCATATTCATTGACCAGCCCATCATCCGGAAAGCGGATGAACCGCGTCGGTTCGAACAGCGCCGCGCGATCCTTCGCGCCATAGAGGATCGCAAGGTCGCGCCCGTCATTGGACTGGTAATTGGGCACGACCACATCCGCCCGGCCATCGCCGTCGAGATCGCCGATCGCCGAATGATAGGGGCCGAAGCCGACGGGGAAGTCGCGCCGCACCCACGCCCCCTCCCGCCCCGGATTGAGATAGATGGTGAGCTGGTCGTTCGCCGGCCGCGCCAGTCTGGGCGACAGCAATTCGCCGCGACACGGGATGATCAGGTCGGGCAGGCCGTCTCCATTCACGTCGCCCGAGGAGATCTGGTAAGGCCCGGTGCAGACCGGCAGCATCACCGCATGCTGCGCAGCATTTTGTGCGTTCCAGCGGGACCACCGCCCGTCCTCCCCTGCCGGCGTGACCGTGGCGGCGAGGCCGGCGAGCATCGCCAGCAGGCCGGCGGCGATGGTCCCGAAGGTCATGCGTCTTTCCTCCCGCCGATCAGAACTGGAAGCGCACGCCGGCGCGGAACGAGCGGCCGATCACGTCATAATAGGTCTGCGAGATGCCGATCTGCGCGCTGCCGATGCCGGTGCCCGCGGGGGCATAGGGCGCCGGCGCCTTGTTCGCGACATTGTCTACCGCGGCATAGAGCTTGACCTGATCGGTCAGCGCGACGCTGGCGGAAAGGTCGATATAGAAGGCGCCGTCGACATGATTGTTGTCGATCGTGCGGTTGAGGCTGGTCGAGGTCGGGCAGTTGCTGCTGCATTCGATGAAGCTGGTCGAAAGCACGCCATCGCTGAAACCGCGGCCGGTGACCGAGGCGGAAAGCGGCCCCTTCTCCAGCACGATCTCGCCCAGGTAGCGCCACTTCGGCACGCCATTATTGTCGCCGAGGCTGGAGGTCGGCGGGTTGATGCCATTGTCGACGCTGGCTTCGAGATAGCGCGTCGCGAGGCCGCGGATCGCAAGGCTGCCGTCGCCCAGCCCGCCCGCGATCGACGACAGCGGCACGCGATAGCCCGCCTCGAAGTCGAGCCCGCGCACGGTCTGGCGGCTGAGATTGATCGGGCGCAGGAAGATCTCGGTCATGAAGCCGTTGGCGTCCCGCTCGATCAGGTCGCACAGCGAGGCATTGCCCTGAAAGCACTGGTTGATGATCGTGCTGGACGACAAGGTGGCGATCGCCCCCTTCACGCCGATGTCGAAATAATCGACCGAGGCGGAAAAGCCCGGCAGGAAGCGCGGCTGGAAGATCGCGCCGAGGTTGAGCGTGTCCGCCTTTTCCGGATCGACGATCGGGTTGCCGACCGTGGTCTGGAAGACGGTATAGGCCTGGTTGTTGTTGAACGGATCGACCAATGTCGTCGTGTTGGTCTGCCCGGCGAGGAAGAGTTCGGAGAGGTTGCCGGCGCGGATGTCGCGCGAACGGGTGACGCGGAATTTGATGTCCGGGATCGGCGCATAGGTGAGGCCGAGCTTCCACGTCGTGACATAGCCCGAGGTGCTGTAGTCGGTCGCGCGCACCGCGGCGTTGAGGTCGAGCGCATCGGCGAAGCGCGTTTCCGCCGCCAGCGGCACGACCAGTTCGAGGAACGCCTCGTTGACGGTGAAGCTGCCGTGGATCGGCTTGTAATTGCCCGCCCAATAGCTGTTCCCCAGCGACATCGCGTCGCTCTCACCCTCTTCCTTCTCCCGGCGATGCTCGGCACCGAACGCCAGCGACACCGGCCCCGCCCAGGTGGAGAGCGGCTCGCCGCGCACCGTGGCCGAAATCACGTCCTGCGTGATCTTGGCGTTGAGGTAGGAATGGCCGAGGACATAGTCGAGCGCCGCGTCCGACGCGACGCCGGTGCCGAGGATGTTGAGCGGCACGCAGCCATTGTTCGGGTTGGTCAGCGTGGAACGGCAGACGATCGCGCCGCTGGGCGACCGCACTGCGTCGATCGCCGCGCGATAATTGGCGGTGATCGGCACATTGGTGCCGTTGAAGAATTTGCTGATGTTGCGGTTCGCGCGAACGATCCACTTCCAGTCGGTGCCGAACAGGTCTGTGCTGCCTTCCGCGCCCACCGCATAGCGATAGAGATCGTGCCGCGTCTCGGTGACGATGCCGCCGATCGCCGCGTTCCAGCTCCCGACGTTGAGCGAGGTTTCGCCCAGCGCAGCCATCCGCTGGCGCACCTCTTCGGGCAGGAAGGCATTGTCGCGCTGGATGATCAGCCCGCCGAAATTGAACATCGGCGTGCCGGTCGTCTTGGTCCGCGCCTCGACATAGGAGAATTCGCCGAACAGCTCGACATTATCGAGCACTTCATAGCTCAGCCGCGCGAAGGCGCTCTTGTGCGAGACTTCAGGGTCGAGATCCTGCGGGCCGTTGCCGAAATCGGTGTAGCGCCAGTCGCCGCCGACCATGAAGGGATTGTTGACCACCGAGCCGAAATTGAGCTGCGCGGGGGTGCCGCCGGGGCCGAAATAGAGGCCGCGCAGCGGGCCGGTGGTGACGATCGCGCCGGGCGCGACCGTGCTGTAGCCGACGCCGTCGCGCACCAGATATTCGGGCTGGCCGTTGGTGGCGGTGTAGTTCGGGTTGAACAGTGTCTTGCGGCCGCGATACCAGTCACGCGGCATGCCATCGATGCCCTCGCTGAACCAATGCTCGCCGCTGACGAGGATGTGGCCGCGGCCACCCGCGAAGTCGCTGCCCGCGCTCAGCGAGACCTTGTAGTTGGCATCGTCGCCATAGGTGGTGATGCCACCCTGGACATTGCCCTTCACGCCCGTGAAATCCTTGTCGAGCACGAAGTTGACGACGCCGGCCACCGCATCCGAGCCCCAGGCGGCGGAGGCGCCGCCGGTGACGATGTCGACACGCTTGACCAGCGCGCTGGGGATCGAATTGGCATCGACGAAGCCGTTGAGCGAGGCGGCGGGCAGCCGCTGGCTGTCGAACAGCACGAGCGTGCGGGTCGGCCCGAGGTTGCGCAGGTTGAGCGTTGAAATGCCCATGAAGCCGCCGCTGATGTTGCTGGCGGTGTTGCGCGGATTGTTGCTGCCGGCGAGCGCGGGCAGACGGTTGATCTGCTCGGCGATGTTGATCTGCGCGGAGCGTTCGATCTCAAGCTGGCCAAGCACCGTTGTCGGCGTCGGCGCCTCATAGCCGTCGCGGACGATGCGCGATCCGGTGACGACCAGCGCGCTGTCGTCGTTGCGCGCTTCGCCGGCGAGGATCGCGGTGCGGCCGTCGAACGAGCGGATGGTGAGGCCGGTATCGGCGATCAGCGCTTCCAGCGCGGCGCGGGTTTCGAGCCGGCCCTTGACCGCATTGGTCTGGCGCCCCTCGACGTCGCGGCCGGCGGCGATGATCTGGATGCCCGCCTGCCGCGCCAGTTCCTTCACGCCCGAGGCCGCGCCCTGCGCCGCCACATCGAACGCACGCACCTGCGCCTGCGCGGCGGCAGGCAAGCCGATAGCGGCTGCGACTGCGACAATTGCCGCGGTCGCACGATAATATCGCGAATTCATGAACAGTCCCCGCTTGTTGGTTTCAAGGACAAGGACGGGAGAGGTCGTGATTTTCCGTCAGCGGACTTCACATTAATTATCCGCGACGATTTCACTTCAATTTTATGAAGGAACCATCACCGGAAATCTCGACTTCCGCACGGGCGACCGCTGCCGCCGCGCGAGCGAATTGTTCGGGATCGTCAGCGCGGAACAGGCCGACGATGCGCATCTGCCCCACCGCCGGATCGGCGATCTCGATGCGGGTGCGGTTGATCCGGTTGAAGCGCCGCGCCGCCGTTTCGATCGTGACATTGTCCAGCGCGATCTGCGCCAGCGCCGGCGGCGGCGAGGGCGGCGGGGCAGGTTTCGCCAGCGCGGGCGGCGCCGGCTGGCGGGTGCCGGGTTCGAGCGTCACCGCGTCACCGGCATGGAACAGCACCGCCTGGTCGCGTTCATCGCGCGCCCACACCAGCACGCTGCCCTCGCTCACCCGCACCGCGCCACCGGTGCCGCCGACGCGGCGCACCGAATAGACCGTACCCGTCGCCTGCGCATAGACGTCCCCCGAGCGGACGACGAACGGGTGCGCGCGATCCTTGGCAACATGGAACACGGCTTCGCCCTGGATAAGAGCCACGCTGCGCACCCCGTCGCGCAGCGCATAGGCGATGCGGGCATCCTCACCCAATGTCGCGACCGATCCGTCCGCCAATGTCAGCCGCAGGTCCGAGGCTTCGCGCGCCGGTTGCAGCGATCCGATCATCGGCAGGCCCAGCCCGACCAGCGCCGCGAGCGAGGCCGCCAGCGCGCCACCGAACAGCAGGGGCCGGGGGATCCGCCAGCGCGGACGCGCCGGCGCCTCATCATCGTTTCCGGCCTGCACCGGTGCAGGTGCAGGTGCCGCCGCCACGCCGGCCGAATCCGCCACCGCATCCTCGATTGCATAGAGGCCGGCGCGCGCGCGCAGATAGGCGCCACGGTGACGCCGGTCCGCGGCGAGCCAGGCGTCGAACGCCGCCGGCATCTCGCCATAGAGCGCCCGTGCCGCCCAGCGCGCCGCCTGCGCGTCGATCACGTCAGCGGGAACGGAACTTGCCAAGCCGCACGCCCTCCCGCTTCTCACCCTCTCCGCCGTCGCCATCCTGCTCGGCGATCAGCCCGATCACCCGCCGGATGCCGCGCACGACATTGTTCTCGACCACATTCTCGCTCACGCCCAGCCGCTCCGCGGTCTCGCGCTGCGACAGCCCCTCGACGCGGCGGAGCGCGATGACGCGCCGGCAGGTTTCGGAGAGAGTGGCCAGTATCGCGTTCACCCGCCCCAGTTCCTGCGCGCCTTCCAACGCCCGGTCCGCACCGGGGCTATCATCCATGACGTCGAACCATTCGTTTTCCGTCATCGAGACGACATTTTTTCCGCTGCCATGGCGCACCGCGTCGATCGCCGCCGCGTGGGCGGTGCGGCGGAAATAGGCGAGCGGGTTTTCGATATGGTCGACCGCGGCGAGCCCGGCGAGGCGGCAATAGGCCTCCTGCATCACATCGTCGACGTCGATCGCCCCGCGCCAATGCCGCGCAAGCCAGGCCCGCACCCGCGCCTCATGCGGCAGGATCTCGCGCGCCACCCAACGGGCAACGATGTCGTGCTGGTGTTGCATGATTCCAAGGCGCCCGTTGGCGGCTGGAGGTGACGGATTTATGACGCCGCCTTCCTTTCCTCCCCAAGTGGCGCCAGATATTTCGGGGACACAATACCAAACTCTTCCGCGTGAGGGGGCCGCCATAGTTTAGTATTATGTCCCCGAAACTCTGATGTCCCCGAAACTCTGAGCTCCGGCTGCCAAGCCTCTGGACACACCTTGCTCCAGCCGCCTATCCGCCCCCGATGCCAGTTGTAACCACCATCATGAACTCCGCCACCGGCCAGCCGCTCCAGAAGATGAGCTTCGGCCGCCTCCCCAAGCCCTGGGCCTCGTTCAACCTCGAAACCGGCGAACTCGTCACCGTCGACCGCATCGATGTGGGCAAGCCCGCGCCTGGCAAGGTCGTCGCGCCGATCTCGATCTGGGTCACGCCCAAAAAATAAGCCGCTCCATCCTCAACCGCCCGGCCGGTAGCGCAGATGCTCCGCCAGCCGGGCGAAGGCCGGTGTCGGCTGGCGCGTGCTGGGATAATAAAGATGGTACCCCGCGAAGGGCGGCGACCATTCGCCCAGCACCATCACCAGTTCGCCACTGTCGAGATAGGGCCGCACCTGCTGCTCGGCGAGATAGCCGATGCCGAACCCCTCCAGCGCCGCGGTGAGGATCTGGTTGATCGTGTTGAACACGAGTTGCCCATCCACCCGCACGCGCAGTTCGCGCCCGTCCACCATGAACTCCCACGCATAGAGCCCGCCATAGGTCGGCAGCCAAAGATTGATGCAACGATGCTCGGTCAGGTCGTGCGGCGTGCGCGGCGGCGCGCGTTCGGCGAAATAGGCCGGTGAGGCGACCGCGACGATCCGCATGTCCGGCCCGATCGGCACCGCGATCATATCCTTGGCGATGGTGTCGCCCAACCGGATGCCGGCGTCGAAACGCTGCGCGACGATGTCGGTCAGCGCATAGTCGATCACCACTTCCACGCGAATGTCGGGATAGGTGGGCAGGAAGGTCCTGAGCGCGGGCCACAGCAGCGCTTCCACGGCATATTCGTCCACAGTGATCCGCACCGTTCCCGCCGGTTTTTCGCGCAGCGCGCTCAACGCCGCCATCTCGGTCTCGATCTCATCCAGCCGGGGTGCCACGGATTGCAGCAGCCGCTCTCCCACCTCGGTCGGCGTCACGCTGCGGGTCGTGCGGTTGAGCAGACGCATCCCCAGCCGCTCCTCCAGCCCGCGCAGGCTGTGGCTGAGCGCCGAGGGCGTCACCCCCAGCCGCGCCGCGGCGCGGGTGAAGCTGCGCTCGCGCGCGACGACCGTGAAGGCGGAGAGATCGGCGAAGTCCTGCCGGTTCATTGATGAGCCCTGTTCACAGCCGCATGCAGATAGGGTCACCTAGTCGATGTTCCGGGCTGACACTATTTCAATCGTAACCTGTCGTGGAGAGCGGCGCGCCGTCGGTGCCTGCCATGCCGGCCGGCCGCATTCCTGTCTTTCCAGACCAACCCCAGCGAGGAACCCGCATGGTCACCCAAGCCTATGGCGCCTATGCCGCCGACAAGCCGCTCGAACCGATCGCGATCGAGCGCCGCGCCCCCGGTCCGCATGACGTGCAGATCGACATCGCCTTCTGCGGCGTCTGCCATTCTGACCTGCACACCGTCCGTTCCGAATGGGCCGGCACGCTCTATCCCTGCGTGCCGGGCCACGAGATCGTCGGCAAGGTGAGCGCCGTCGGCGATGCCGTTACCGGCTTCGCGATCGGCGATCTGGTCGGCGTCGGCTGCATGGTCGACAGTTGCCAGCATTGCACCCCCTGCGCCGAGGGCGAGGAGCAGTTCTGCGATAACGGCTTCACCGGCACCTACAACGGCAAGACGACGGATGCGCCCGGCCATACGCTGGGCGGCTATTCGCAGAGCATCGTCGTCAACGACAAGTTCGTGCTGAAGGTCAGGCACGCGGAAGACCAGCTTGCCGCGGTCGCGCCGTTGCTGTGCGCCGGCATCACCACCTATTCGCCGCTGCGCCACTGGAAGGCCGGGCCGGGCAAGAAGGTGGGCATCGTCGGCATCGGCGGCCTTGGCCACATGGGCGTGAAGCTGGCACACGCGATGGGCGCGCATGTCGTCGCCTTCACCACCTCCGAGAGCAAGCGCGAGGATGCGAAGGCGCTGGGCGCTGACGAGGTCGTCGTCTCGCGCAATGCGGACGAGATGGAGGCGCACGCCAACAGCTTCGACTTCATCCTCGACACGGTCGCCGCCAGCCACAATCTCGATGCCTTCACCGCGCTGCTGAAGCGCGACGGCACCTTGACCCTGGTCGGCGTGCCCGAACATGCCCACCCCTCGCCCGACGTCTCGGCGCTGATTTTCCGCCGCAAGTCGATCGCCGGATCGCTGATCGGCGGCATTGCCGAAACGCAGGAGATGCTCGATTTCTGCGCCGAGAAGGGCATCGTCTCCGACATCGAGCTGATCAAGGTGCAGGACATCGACACCGCCTATGAGCGGATGGGCCGCAGCGACGTGAAGTACCGCTTCGTGATCGACAACGCCTCGCTCGCGGGCTGATCGATTCCCCCTCCCCTCTCGGCGCTTTCGCCGGGAGGGTATGCTTCTAGGCTGCCGCGGGCAGCCGCAACCGCACGAGCAGGCCGCCGAGATCCTCGCTTTCCTCGAGGCTGATCGTGCCCTCGTAGATCTCGGCGACGTCGCGGACGATCGCCATGCCGAGCCCGGTACCGGGTTTCGACGTATCCAGCCGCACACCGCGATCGAAGATGCGGGCGCGCTCCTCCTCGGGGATACCGCGGCCGTCATCCTCGATCAGGAATTCGACATAGCCGGCCTCCGCGCCGACCGTGACGAACACGCTGCCGCCGCCATATTTCGCGGCATTCTCGATCAGGTTGCCCAGCATCTCGTCGAGATCCTGGCGTTCGACATGCACGGCAAGCGTCTTGGGGCCGGTCATATCGAGGCGGACATGACGATAGAGGCGGCCGACCGCGCGCTCGACCGCCTGCAGGCTCGGCCAAACCTCGGCGCGGCTGTGCGCACTGCCGCGGCGGCCGACCGCGCGGGCGCGGGCGAGGTGGTGATCGACCTGGCGGCGCATCGTCGTCGCCTCGCGGATCACCGTGTCGGAGAGATCGGGCGACTGGGCGGTCGCGGCGTTCATGATCACCGTCAGCGGCGTCTTGAGCGCATGAGCAAGGTTTCCGGCGTGGCGCCGCGCTTCCTCCGCCTGCTTCTCATTATGTTCGAGCAGCGCGTTCAATTCCTCGACCAGCGGCGTGACCTCGTTGGGCAGCGCCTCGTCGATGCGTTGCGCCTGGCCGGCGCGCATCGCCGCGATCGCAAGGCGCACCTTGCGCAGCGGCCACAGGCCATAGAGCGTCTGCAGCGCCGCGAGGATGATCAGGCCGAGGCCGAGCAGCGCGAAGCTGCGGATCATCGTGCGGCGCAAGGTGCCGATCTGCGCGTCGAGCGTCTCGCGGCTGGCTGCGACCTGGAAGCGCCAGAGGATGTCCGACCCCGGCAGGCGGACGTCGCGCTCCATCACCCGCAGGTCCTGGTCGGGGAACTCCTTGCTGTCATAGACATGCGCTTCGGTGTCGTTGTGCGGCGGCTTCACCACCAGCGCCCGGTCCCACAGCGAGCGCGAGCGCCAATGATCATGGCCGATGCCGCTGATCTGCCAATAGAGGCCGCTATTGGGTTCGAGGAAGCGTTGGTCGGCAAGCGGTCGGTTGAAGAACACCTCGCCATCCGGCCCGATCTCCGCCGAGGCCGCCATCGCGGTCAGCACATATTCGAGGCCATCGTCGAAATTGCGGGTGATCGCGCTCGCCAGCACGCTGTCCAGCGCGATGCCGCCGCCGACGAGCAGGATCAGGATCCAGCCGGCCGCGATGCCGATCATCCGGCGGCTGAGCGAGCCGGTGCTGCGGTTGCGCCGCCGGCGGGGGCCGACCGGCTCGCCGTCGCCGCTGGCTGCCGGGGGCGCCTCGCCCTCCGCTTCCGCGGCCGGCGCGGGAGCGTCGGAGGGCGCGTGCTCGCCGGTCATGTCAGGCGGCGGGATCCTCGAGGCTGTAGCCCAGGCCGCGAATCGTCGTGATCACGTCCTGCCCCAGCTTCTTGCGGATTCGGGTGACGAACACCTCGATCGTGTTCGAATCGCGATCGAAATCCTGATCGTAGATATGCTCGATCAGTTCGGTGCGGCTGACGACCTTACCCTTGTGATGGAGCAGGTAGCTGAGCAGCTTATATTCCTGCGCGGTCAGCTTCACCGGCTCGCCGGCCAGCGTCACCTTGCCCGAGCGGGTGTCGAGGCGCACGTCGCCCGCGATCAGTTCGGACGAGGCATTGCCCGACGCGCGCCGGATCAGCGCGCGCAGACGGGCGATCAGCTCTTCGGACTGGAAGGGCTTGGCGAGATAATCGTCGGCGCCGGCATCGAGCCCGGCCACCTTGTCCGACCAGCTGTCACGCGCGGTCAACACCAGCACGGGCATCACCTTGCCCTCCTTGCGCCAGCGGTCGAGCACGGTCAGCCCGTCGATCTCGGGCAGGCCGAGATCGAGGATCACCGCATCGTAATTTTCGGTGGAGCCGAGAAAATGGCCTTCCTCACCGTCCGTCGCGAGGTCGATCGCATAGCCCTCGCGCTCCAGCGTGTTCCGCAGTTGCGTGCCCAGACTCGGCTCGTCCTCGACGATCAATACGCGCATGCTTTTCCCCTGCACTTTGTTTCATGCGGCCGAGGTACGGCCGTCAGCGTCCGCTACGGCCTATCACGGCTCCGGTGCGTCCGTCGACATCGACCCAGATGACGGAGCCGTGGCGCATGAACTTCAACCGGTACACGCCCGAGCGCGAATCATATTCGGGGCCCAGATAGTCCGCGTCACGCATCTCGCGCTTCACGCGCTGCTCGATCTCGCTCAGCAGTTGCACGTCGCCGCGCTGGCGGGCCGCATAGGCGCTATACTGGTCACCGACCGACTGTGCGAAGGCCACGCCGGATGCGGCGCTGCCCAGCAGCACGGGTAGCAGGAGGGTCTTGGTCATCGTCATCACGGGCTTGGCATAGGCTCAACGCGTTGAACAGCCCGTGAATAAGGCGCAACATTGCGACATGTTCCGCGCGACGCCCCTCGGCGGCCGGTGCGTCAGGCCGGTTCGGCCGCCGATTGCGGCAGCACATCGCCGTCCCCGCTTGCGATCAACCGGCGATCGTCATGCTGCCACGGATGGAAGCCGGGGCGGAAATAGCCCAGCCAGGCCGGACCGATCCGGCGGACGATGCCGGGCGAAACGAGGGCGTAATGGAACATTCGCCCCCAAAGCCGCGGGCCGCTCAGCCCATCCTGCCGCAGCAGTTCGAGGACGCCACGCGTCCGCCCGTGAACGAAGCGCTTGGTCGTCCGCAGCATCACAAGCGCGCGCACAAACCAGCGCCGCCGCTTCGGCCAGTGCCGCGTTGCGTGCAGCCAGGTGTCATAGGCGACGCCCTTGTGCTCGATCTCTTCCACCGCATGCCAGCGCCACATCCGCGCGGCCTCCGGATCGGCGCCGTCAAGGTGGCGCGGATTGGCGAGCAGTTCGTGCGCGAGCATCGCGGTGAAATGTTCGAGCGCCATCGTCGCGGCGAGATTGGCGATCGGCGGCCGCCCCTTGGTCAGCGCCAGCGCCGCATCCACATCGGCGTCGAGCCGGCGGACATCATAGCCCTGGTCGGTGACATGACGATTGAACGCGACATGTTCGCGGCTGTGATTCACCTCCTGCCGGATGAACGCGTTGATCTCCCCCTCCAGCCCCGGCGGCGTGCCTTCGCGATGCGCGCGCACGCTTTCGACGAAATAGGCCTCGCCCTTCGGAAAGGTCACCGAAAGCGCGTTGTAGAAGGCGGTGGCGACCGGATCGTCGTTCAGCCACCAGCGCCGCTGGGCGATGTTCCGGCCGAAGCGCCGGTCGCGCGGCGTGATCGTCAGATCCTCGGGGGTCTTGGCGGAACTCATGCAATGGCTCCATAGCTATGGCGCGATCCTATATCTACTTACATGGATGTCAATAGTGAGAAAACGCCTCAGCCCCGAAGCCAGCCGCTCCGCCGCGTTGGAGGCGGCACGCGCGCTGCTCATTGAACAGGGGCCGCAGGCGGTGACGCTGAAGGCGGTGGGTGACCGGATCGGGCGGACGCACGCCAATCTGCTTCACCATTTCGGCTCCGCGGCGGGGCTGCAGACCGCGCTCGCCACCGAGATCGCCGAGACGGTGACGACGACGATCGCCGAGGCGGTGGTCCGCGCCCGCGCCGGCGAAGGCGATCCGCGCCATATCGTCGACCTCACCTTCGATGCGTTCGGCCGCCAGGGTGCGGGCGCGCTCGCGGGCTGGATGATCCTGTCGGGCAACCGCGACGCGCTGAATCCGATCCTGGAGGCGATCCACCAACTCGTCGACGAACTGGGCGAGGGACATGAGGGCGCACCGGTCGCGGAACTTACGCTGTCGCTGGTGATGAGCGCGCTGGGCGACGCGCTGCTGGGGGAGGCGATGGCCGGATCGCTGGGGCTGCCACGCGAAACCGCGCGAGACCTGGCGCTCAGATCGCTGCTCGCCGGATCGAAGCTCGGGTCGTCCTGCGCGCCGGTTTAGCACCGCCCTTCAACTTGTGGCCCAAAAGCATTAAGGGCCCCGGATGCATTTTCTAGACCAGGCCAAGATCTTCGTCCGCTCCGGCTCGGGCGGCCCCGGTGCCGTCAGCTTCCGGCGCGAGAAGTTCATCGAATATGGCGGCCCCGACGGCGGCAATGGCGGCAAGGGCGGCGACATCATCTTCGAAGCGGTCGCCGGCCTCAATACGCTGATCGACTTCCGCTATACCCAGCATTTTCGCGCCCCGCGCGGCAAGGGCGGTGCCGGTTCCAACCGCACCGGCGCCGGCGGCAACGATCTCGTCATCAAGGTGCCGGTCGGCACTCAGGTGATCTCCGAGAACAAGGAGGATGTGCTGCTCGACTTCACCAAGGTCGGCCAGCGCGAAGTCTTCCTGCGTGGCGGTGACGGTGGTCGCGGCAATCTCAGCTACAAGACCTCCACCAACCGCGCCCCGCGCCAGCACGGCACCGGCTGGCCCGGTGACGAGGCCTGGGTGTGGCTGCGGCTCAAGCTGCTCGCCGATGCCGGGCTCGTCGGCCTGCCCAACGCCGGCAAATCGACCTTCATCAACGGTGTGACCAACGCCAAGGCGAAGGTGGGCGCCTATGCCTTCACCACCACCCGGCCCCAGCTCGGCGTAGTCAGCCATCACAATCGCGAATTCGTGGTCGCGGACATTCCGGGGCTGATCGAAGGGGCGGCGGACGGCGCCGGCATCGGCGATCGCTTCCTCGGCCATATCGAGCGCTGCCGCGTGCTGCTGCACCTCGTCGACGTGACGCTGGACGATCCGATCGAAGCCTATCGCATCGTCCGCGCCGAGCTGGAAGCCTATGGCGGCGGCCTGATCGACAAGCCCGAAGTGCTGGCGCTCAACAAGAGCGACACGCTCGACGCCGAGCTGGTCGAGGAAATCGCCGATGCGCTGCGCGAGGCGAGCGGCGCCGACGTGCTGCCGATGTCCGGCGCGTCCGGCGCCGGCGTGGACGCGGTGCTCGACCGCCTGGTCGCCGAGATCGGGCCGGGCGAAGCCAACGCACCCGGCGAGATGGACGAGGATGAGGACGGCGAGGGGACCGGCGAATGGTCTCCGATCTAGGTCGCGGGGACCGTCACCCCGGACCTAATCCCATATACGCCGATCTATCCGTCATCCCGGCCCTGAGCCGGGATCCCGCTTCTTCTTCCCTTGGCGCTGAACAGTCCCTTGCACGGCAGACCGGAAGAAGCGGGACCCCGGGTCAAGCCCGGGGTGACGAAGTGATGGGGTTCCGGACCATTCCGGCCCGCTTGCTCCAAGGCTGATGTCGTGACCTTCACCCCCGCCAACTGCCCGCGCCTCGTCATCAAGGTCGGCTCCTCGCTCCTCGTCGATCCCTCCGGCACGCTCCGGCGGGACTGGCTGGCCTCGCTTGTCGCCGACATTGCCGAGCGCCATGCCGCCGGGCAGCGGATCATCGTCGTCTCCTCCGGCGCGATCGCGCTGGGGGCACGGCGGCTCGGCTTGCCCAAGGGCGGGCGCGCCAGCCTGGAGGATGCGCAGGCCGCCGCCGCGACCGGGCAGATCGCGCTCTCAGGCTGCTGGGCGGAACTGCTCCACGGCCACAGCCTCACCGCCGCCCAGATGCTGGTGACGCTCGACGATCTCGAGGATCGCCGCCGCTATCTCAACGCCACCGCCACGCTCGACCGGCTGCTGACCTTGGGTGTCGTGCCAGTGATCAACGAGAATGACAGCGTCGCCACCACCGAGATCCGCTTCGGCGACAATGACCGGCTGGCCGCACGCGTCGGCCAGGCGGCGCATGCGCAGGGTGTGATCCTACTCTCCGACGTCGACGGCCTCTATGACCGCGATCCGACCGTCCATGCCGATGCCACGCGGATCGAGCAGGTCGACCGGATCGATCGCCAGATCGTCGCGATGGGCGGCAGCGGCACATCCTCGGGCATGGGCTCGGGCGGCATGGCCTCCAAGCTGGAAGCAGCGCGGATCGCCACCGGTGCCGGCGCCGCGCTGGCGATCGTCTCGGGCAAGCATGATCGCCCGCTCGCGCGCTTCGCCGCCGGCGGCTGCGGCACCGTCTTTACCGCCGCGGTCAAGCCGCGCGCGCGCAAGAGCTGGATCGCCGGGCGACTGACAGTGCGCGGGCATATCGCGGTCGATGCCGGTGCGGCCAATGCGCTTGCGGGCGGCAAGAGCCTGCTCGCCGCCGGCGCCACCACCGTCGCCGGCCGCTTCGCGCGCGGCGACCTCATCGAGATCGTCGATGATCAGGGCCATGCGATCGCGCGCGGTCTCGCTGAATATGACAGCGAGGATGCCGCGCGCATCGTCGGCAAAAGGCGCGACGCGATCGAGGCGATCCTCGGCTACGCGCCGCGCGCCGCACTCGTTCATCGCGATCATATGGCCTTGCTGTGAGCATATTCGCGCTGACCGGTGCGACCGGCTTCGTCGGCAAGACGCTGCTGCGCATGGCGGTGGCCGATGGCCATCAGGTCCGCGCGCTCACCCGCCGGCCGCAGCCCGATATGCCAGGCGTCACCTGGATCGCAGGCGCGCTCGACACGCCGGAGCCGCTCGCCGAACTGGCACGGGGTGCCGATGCGGTGATCCACGTGGCCGGCGTGGTCAACGCGCCCGATCGCGCGGGCTTCGCCGCCGGCAATATCGAGGGCACCCGCGCGATGGTGCGCGCGGCCAGGCATGAAGGCGTCACCCGCTTCGTCCATGTCTCCTCGCTCTCCGCGCGCGAGCCGTCACTGTCTATCTATGGCTGGTCCAAGGCCGGTGCCGAGGATGTGGTGGCCGAAAGCGGGCTCGACTGGACGATGGTGCGGCCGCCGGCGATCTACGGCCCCGGCGACACCGAGATGCTCGACCTGTTCCGCATGGCGCGGCGCGGCGTGATCATGCTGCCGCCCCGCGGCCGCTTCTCCGTGGTCGCGGTCACGGATCTGGCGCGGCTGCTGCTGACATTGGCCACGGGCCGCGCCGGCACCGGCCAGATCTATGAGGTGGATGACGGCGTTGCCGGCGGCTGGACCCATGAAGGGTTCGCGCACGCGATCGGCGCCGCGGTCGGCCGCCGCGTCCGCGCGATCCACACCCCCCGCCCGCTGCTCCGCGTCGCCTCCTCGATCGAACGCGCCGCACGGAAAACCCGCGCCAAGCTGACCGGCGACCGCGTCGGCTATCTGTGCCACCCGGACTGGGTGAGCACCGCGATCCGCCAGCCCCCGGCCAATCTATGGCGCGCCGAAACCGACACCCGCGCCGGGCTGAAGGCGACCGCGGACTGGTATCGTGCCGAGGGCTGGCTGCGGTAAGTTTCGGGCGCTTCTCCCGCACTTGGCGGGCGCTCGGATTATGTCCTCCCCGGAACGGGGAGGGGGACCGCGCCCGCAGGGCGTGGTGGTGGGGCCGGCACCGAAGCATCTGATCTCTCTACAGCGCGAGCGAGCCGGTCCGAGCCGGCCCCTCCACCACCGGCTTCGCCGGCGGTCCCCCTCCCCGAGCAAAGCTCGGGGAGGAACATTCGGTCTTCAGCCCGGATGTGCGAAAGCCCCCCCCCTATTTCTGTCGCAACGCCAACGGCACGCGATTGTTCTGCCGCGTCAGTTCCGGCGCATCCTCCGCCAGCGCCACCTCCGCGGTCAGCGTCTCCGCATCCACCTTTGCCGGCAGCTTGAAAGTCACCGCCACCGTGCGCGGCTTGAGATCCAGCGGGGCCTCCAGCGCCGGGATCGGCTCGCTCGCCACTTCCGCGCCATCCGCCCCGCGCAGCACCGCACGGCCGCCGGGAACGGCCTGGCTGCCGAGGCTGTGGACGGTCAGGGTCACGCGCCGCCCCTTCACCGCGATGTCGTGCGCGCCGATGCCGAGGTCGGGCCGATGCTCCACCGGGGTCGACGGGCGCAGCAGCTCGAATTCATAGACCACGGTCTCGCCGGGCGTGAAGCGCACCTCGGTGTTGGCGCTGCGCTCCAAGGTCACATCATGCGATTCGCCCGCGGGCACCAAAGTCTTGCCGTCGTCGGGCGTGGTGTAGCGGCGGACGCGCCAGGTGCCGGCGATCACGTTCCAGGTGGACATCATCGCACGCTGCTCGACCGCGGAGAGGTTGTAGCCGATCACGCGCAGCTTGTCCGGCCGGGCGCCCGGCACGAGGATCGCGACCTGCTCCGCCCCGCCCGGCTGGTCGAACCGCCAGCTCACGAAATGCGTCGGGAAATGCATGTTCCGCCGCAGCGCCACCGCGCCCAGCCGCTCGCGCTGGAGGATATCGCTGGGCGAATCGACCCGGTCGGACCACCAATCGCCCTCGGTGTTCATATACATGTGCTGCTGGCGCTCGATGATCGAATCGCCGTGCAGCTTCGTCAGCGCGGCGGTGTCGCCGGTCGCCGCCCAGCGGGCGTAGAGCGCGAACGCGTCATTGCTCTTCGACGCCGCCAGTTGATCCCGCCATTCGTCGCCCTGCGCGAGGCGATCGAACAGATTGTCGCCCAGTTCGGCAATCGATGCCGGTCCGGCGCGGGCAACGCGCGCATCGATGGGCTGGAGATATTTGGTGTCGCCGGTCAGCCGCCACGCCGCCCACGCGGTCTGCAGCACGATCGTCGATCCGCCGCCGTCGCCGGCACGCTCCTTGTCCGAATACCAATTGATCTCGTTCGGATAGGCCCAGACGCCCTTCTCATCCTTGCGGCCATGCGCCATCCAGCCGTCCATCAGCCCGGTGATCTGGTTGGTGGCGACCGGATTGCCGTTGAATGCGGCCAGCATCGTCGGCACGTGCATCACCGTGAAGCCGTAGGGCTTCTGCCAGGACCAGGGATCGTCGCGGTAGATCTTGCGCCCGCCGAACCAGCTCGACGCGAAATGGACATGCCCCGCCGGGTTGCGCAGCAGCACGCGTGAGAGGCCGTCGACATTCTCCATCAGCCGCTCGACCGCCAGCGGCTCGCCCCAATTGAGGTAGAGCCGCTCGGCATTGCTGTTGAGCCCTTCCTCATAGACGTGGAGTTCGTCGGTCTCGATCGTGCCGAGGCCGTTGGTGATCATGCCATTCTTGTAGACCGCGTCGGACAGCGCGCGCAGCGAGGCGTTGATCTTGTCGGGGTCGACACCCATCAGCGCCAGCCCCGGCCATTGCTGGGTCAGATCGGTATCGTCCGAAAGCCCGCCGCCGAAATCGCCATAGGGCACCTGGCGATTGTCGATCCACCAGTTGATGAAGCGGCCGACCAGCTTCAGATCCTCGACCTGCCGGAACGCCCACAGCGGCACGTTTGCGGGCGCCTGCGGCAAGGCGACGGCGGGGAAATTCTCCGGGCGATAATTGATGTCAGCCCAATATCCCCGCGCCAGCTCATTGTCCGGATCGACGCGCAGCAGGTCGGAAACATCGGCGAAAATGCGGTCATAGAGCGGCGCGCGGCGCGAGGCGGTATGTTCCTCGACCAGGAAGGCCCAATTGTCCTTCACCTGGTTGAAGCGGTCGGCGACATGCTCCTTCGCCGCATCCTTGCGCGGCTTGAACACCAGCCGGATGCGGGTGCCGTCGAGGCTGGTCGCGTCGAAATCGGCGGCGCCCGAGGCGACCGTCAGATAGAGGCTGTCATGCGAAAGGATGCGATCGCGCAGGTCGAGCCACAAGGTCCGCGCCTCGCCCGCGCGCACCGAGACCGAGACGTCGATCATGTCGCGTCCCGGCCAGATCGGATCCTTCACCCGGATGTTGAGCGGCACGAGGCCCTTGCCGTCACCCTTCACCTTGAGCGCGGGCAGATCGATCGCGATGCCGTCCAGCCCGTCATGGATGTTCTGCCAGCCATAATCCCAGGCGCGCGCGACCGGCTGGTCGGCGGGTGCCGGGCCGAAGCTGGCGGGGATGAGCACATGGACGATCGGCGCCGCGCCCTTCATCCGCTCGGCGGCGCCGCTCGCGCCCGCAGCGCCCGCCCCCACCGCGGCGCGCACGCCCGATGTCGGCATGGCGAGCACGGTGCTGCGCTCGTCCGGTGCATGGCGCCCGGCGATGAAGGCGTTGAGGTCGTTCAATATCTCCATGCGCGGCGCCACCGCGCTGCGGATCGTGTAGTCGAGCTGGAAACTGCCCTCCGGCACCACGCCCTTGCCGACATCATAGGCCCAGATTTCCTGGATCGGCTGTTCCTGCATGGTGTTGGTGAAGCTCAGAGTGCCGCCGGAGCGCGCTGCGAAGCTGTCGACGCTGCGCACCACGCCCGCCTTGCGCGTCGCCAGCTTCTGCGACGTCGTGCCATCGGACCAGTCGAGCGTGCCATAGGCGGCACCGCGCAGTTCGACGCGGTTGAAGCGCTCGCCGGCGGGCACGGTCAGCCGATAGATCTTGCCGCCCTCGACATAGACGTTCCAGTCCGGAAGCTGGAAATAATCGTCGCGCCCCGGCAGTTTGGAGCGGTTGTAGACGCCGGGCCAGGTGGTCTCGGCGATGCCGTCCACGCCCTTCCACATCCATTCCTTCATGTCCTTCGCGTCGGCGAATTCCACCTTGCGGATGCGGGTGACAAGATCTTCCAGCAGCGGCGGCGCGCCGGCATCCCAGCCATAACGATGCGCCCAGGCGGCGCGGCGTGCTCCGTCCTGCGTCGCCGGGGCAGCCGGCGCCGGTTCCCGCTTCGCCGCGAGCGCCGCGACGGCGGCCGCGTCGAGCATCCGGTCATAGACGCGGATCTCGTCGAGGTCGGAGCCGCGCATGAAATTGTAGCGGCTCTGCACCTGGTGCGGTGAAAGCACGCGGCCGGCGAGCCCGAAACTGTCGAGCCCCGCGTCGAGATCGGCCTTCTGGTCGAGCTTCGCCACCTCCTGCCCGTCGACGAACAGCCGCACGCCGCTGGTCTCATCCCACCCGAAGGCGATGTGGTGCCACGCCGCCGGATCGGGCAGCGCCGGCATCGCGAAGGACACGCGCAGGCGCGAGAGATTGGCGTCGGTCACGAAGGCGTCGAAGCCCTTGCCGTTCCAGTCGATGCGCAGGAAGGCCATGTCCCAGCTCGAATGATCGGCATAGCCCGCGCGGAAGATCACGAACGGCGCCTCGCCCACCGGCTGCCGCGCGCGCCAGAAGAAGGCCAGCGTGCCGCGCGCCGCCTGCATGTTGCCCGGCGCCTTCCACGCGACATAGCCGTCATCCGCCCATTCCGCCGCGCCGCCGATCGCGCCGTTGGGCACGACCTTCAGATTGCTGCGGAAATTGGGCACCGGATCGCCGCCCGCGACATCGGCGGTCAAGCTTTCGTCCACCGAGGCGCGGAAGAGGAGGCCGGGATCCGTGCGCGGGCTATCGACGCTCTGGGCATGCGCGGCACCGGCGATCAGCGCGGTGGCCAGCGAGAGCAGCGAGGCGGTGCGGAAACGGGTCAAGGGATACTCTCCTGAGGGCGGGCGACCATCGGTTTATTTTCGTCTTTTTGGTAGTTGGAAACCGGTGTCACGGGCAACCCCGATTTGCTAGAAAGCCCTCTCCCGCACTTCGCGGGAGAGGGTTGGGTGAGGGGCCGAGCGCAGCGAGGCTTCTTCTTGTTCTTCAACTCCGCATCTGCGGATCGCTCGGTGCCGAAGAACGCTCGCTTCGCTCGCGCCCTCACCCACCCCTCTCCCGCGAAGTGCGGGAGAGGGCAAAAAAAGGAGAGTCCGTGCCCGTCCTCACCCGCCGCGACATGCTGATCGGCACGCTCGCCACCACATTCATCACCGCCCCTGCGCTCGCCCGTCCGCGCGCTGAAATCTGGACGTTCGACGATCTCACCCGCATCGGCGGCCACCCGGTCCGCGTCGAGGGCGCACCGATCCTCGTCGATTCCCCGCTCGGCGCGGCGCTGACCTTCGATGGCGAGGATGATGCGCTCTTCATCGACCATCACCCCCTCGCCGGCGCGGAGCGCTTCACCTTCGAAGCGCTGTTCCGCCCCGACGGCGGCGCGTTCGAGCAGCGCTGGTTCCACCTCGAAAGCGACCAGACCCCGCCGGTCGCGCCCGGCACCGGCACCACCCGGATGCTGTTCGAGATCCGCGTCGTCGAGGATCATTGGTATCTCGACGCGTTCATGCGGGGCGACGGCTACAACCAAGTGCTGATCGTGCCCGAGAAGCGCTTCCCCGTCGGCGCATGGTATCATGTCGCGCAGAGCTATGACGGCACCACCTACCGCTCTTACGTCAACGGCGCGCTGCAGGCGGAAGCGGCGGTGCCGTTCAAGCCACAGGGACCGGGCAAGGCGTCGGTCGGTATCCGCATGAACAGGGTCAATCCGTTCAAGGGTGCGGTGCGACAGGCCGCATTCGTGAAAGGCGAAGCGAAACGACCGGGCGAGTTTGTACTGAAGCGCCCTTGAGTTGACAGCGCTCTTGCAGCCTCCCGCTGCAACGGCGACAAATCCGATGCCATCGTCTGGTTCGTGCAGTTGGAGGTGTCCGATGGATGACCTGTTCAGCGGTGCTGGCGCGACAGACCTCCCGTTCCGCCTCCCGGGCGGCGATGGTTATGCCGCGCGCTGGAACGAGGCGCTGCGCGGTTTCGACGTAGAGGTGCCCGATGGCGCCTTCTTCTACGCCGAGGCCTTTTTCGGCCGTGCGGTGAGCGACCGCGCGATCGACTATTTCCAGGAGAATGACAGCATCGACTGGCGCAGTGCGCGATCGCGCGATGTCGATGCGGAAACGCTGGAGCGCATCCGCTTCGCCAACATCGCGTGGAAGCAGGACCGGATCAGCATGTACGGCAAGCAGATCCCGCTGCCCCGGCTGACGAGCTGGTATGGCGATGCCGGCCGATCCTACACCTATTCGGGCATCACCTCGCATCCCAACCCGTGGAACAAGGGCCTGCTCCACCTCAAGGAGAAGATCGAGGCCTGCGCCGGCATCCGCTTCAACTCGGTGCTGCTCAACTGGTATCGCGACGGCGACGATCATCTGAGCTGGCACGCCGACGACGAACCGGAACTCGGACGCAATCCGATCATTGCGTCTGCCAGCTTCGGCGCGGCCCGTGATTTCGTGATCCGCCGTCATGACGATCCGTCGGTAAGGATCATGCTGCCGCTGCGTCATGGCTCCTTGCTGGTGATGAAAGGCGCGCTCCAGCATTTCTGGCAGCACGCCGTGCCCAGGCGCAAGGCCGTCGAGGGATCACGCTTCAACCTGACGTTTCGCCGCGTCCTGGATTGAGCGGGCGATCCAAACTCGAACGTTTTCAAACGACTTTTACATATGCAACTTGCGCCACATCGCGCCCGCTGTCAGATTTCTTTCGATCACCAGACAGATCGCAAATGATCGAAGGAGGGGACGGTTTTGGATCACCGGATGAATCGTCGCGGGATGATGGGCGCGAGCGGTTTCGGTCTGCTGGCGCTGGCGACCCCGCGTGCCGAAGCGCAGGAAAAGGACGGTGGTAGCGGTGCTACGGCCTCCGCCCGTCTACCTATCCAGGAACAGAGCCGCGAACGCCGCATGCGCTGGTGGCACGACGCCAAGTTCGGGATGTTCATCCATTACGGGCTCTACAGCCTGATCGGTCACCAGGAATGGGTGATGGAATCGGAAGGCATTCCGATCCCAGACTACGAGAAACTGGCGCAGCATTTCGTGCCGAAGCCGGGCGCCGCCCGCGAATGGGCCCGCCTCGCGAAGCGCGCCGGGCAGCGTTACATGGTGCTCACCACCAAGCACCATGAGGGCTTCTGCCTGTGGAACACGCAACAGACCGACTATAACAGCGTGAAGCAGGCAGCGAAGCGCGATATCGTGCGCGAATTCGTCGATGCCGCCCGTGCCGAGGGGCTGCGCGTGGGCTTCTATTATTCGTTGATGGATTGGCACCACCCCGATGGCGCGCGCTGCAAGGATGATCCGGCGGCCCGCGAGCGTTTCGTATCCTTCGGTCATGCACAGATCCGCGAACTGCTGACCAATTACGGCCAGATCGACATCCTCTGGTACGACGTCGATTGGCCGCTGACGCCCGCGCAATGGCGCGCCGGCGACATGAACCGGATGGTCTTCGACCTGCAGCCGAGCATCGTCGTCAACAACCGCAACGGGCTGGACGGCGACTTTTCGACTCCCGAGCATCGCGTCGCCGCCGCCGATCGCGCCTGGGAAACCTGCGAGACGATGAACCTCGGCTGGGGCTATCAGCGCACCGACGACGAGTGGAAGAGCCCCAAGCGCATCGTCAACGACCTCACCTTGTGCGTGCAGCAGGGCGGCAATTTCCTGCTCAACATCGGCCCCGAGGCGGACGGCACGGTGCCGCAGGCCTCGGTCGAGACGCTGGAGCGCGTCGGCGACTGGCTGCAGACCAACGGCGCCGCGATTTATAACTCAGACGGCCGCGCCGCCGGCGCGTTCGGCAACTACACCAACTTCACCAAGGCCGGGGACAAGCTCTACGTCCACGTCTATTTCTGGCCGTCGAAAAGCCCGGCGGCGCAATGGCTCGAGTCGCTCGCCAAGGAAACCGTCGTCGCAGTTGGCGGGGTGCGCTGCAAGGCGCTGTCGGCGCGGCTGCTCAAGACCGGCCAGCCGGTACAGTTCACCCAGGACGAGATCGCGCTGCGCTTCACCAGCCTGCCTGCAGAAGCCCCCGACGATCCGACGACGGTGATCGAAGTGACCTGCGAGGGCACGCCTTATGTGCGCCACCACCTGATCCGGCCGGAATGGCCGCGTTATGGGGTGAACGTGGGGGGAAAGAGGAGCGTTTGAGGGGTAAGGAGGGGGTGGTCGCCCCCTCCCCTACAAAACCTATTTCCGCTTCAGGCTTTGCTCGCGGACGGCGCGGAATTCGGAGCCCAGTTTCCACGTCGGCCATGCGTCCGAATTGGCCAGTTCCGTGCCGATCGTACCAGCAAGTGCAATATCTTGCACAGCCCCGTCGAGGTTCCAGTCGGGCCCCCATTGGTCGCAGGCCTGATGGTAGCAAGTGCCGGTGTAGGCATCGATCCACGCCTGCCCGGCCTTCACCCCGCCCTGCTTGAGGTCTGAGGCGCCGGCGATGCCCATCAGCAGCATCACGGGCACGCCGCGCTTGGCGAAGGAGAAATGGTCGGCGCGGTAAAACAGGCCGCGTTCCGGCAGCCCCTCGGGCGTCACCCGCCGCCCCTGCGTCGCCGCGACGCGGGCCATGTCGTCCTCCAGGCTGTTCTGGCCCTTGCCGACCAGTACGACATCCTTGGCGAAGCCGGCGGTCTGGAGGATGTCCAAGGTCAGGTTGGCGACGGTGCGGTCGAGCGGATAGACCGGGTTGGCGGCATAATATTCGGATCCGAGCAGCCCGCGCTCCTCCGCCGTCCACGCTGCGAACACCACGCTGCGCGCCGGCGCGGGGCCCGCCTTCATCGTCCGCGCAATCTCCATGATGCCGGCAAGGCCCAGCGCATCGTCATTGGCGCCGGCGCGATAGATGCGGCCCTGCGCATCGGGCTTGCCCTTGCCATAGGCATCCCAGTGCGCGCCATACATCACCACCTCGTCGGCGCGGGTGGTGCCGGGGATGCGGCCGAGCACATTGTGGCTGGTCACAACTTCATGCGAGACCGGCACGTCCGCCTTGAAGCGCATGCCCTCCAGCGCGACCGGCCGAAAGCCGGGTGTACGCGCCGCCGCCTTGAGTGTGTCGAGATCGAGCTTCGACGACGCCAACAGCGCCCGCGCAGCCGCGTCGGACAGCCAGCCCTGCAGCCGCACGCTGGTGAGATCCTCGGGCTTGCGGGCGATATCGTAATTCTCGCCGCCGGGGCTGACGACGACGTTCCAGCCATAGCCGGCGCCGGCCGTATCATGGACGATCAGCGCGCCGACCGCGCCCTGCCGCGCCGCTTCCTCGAACTTGTAGGTCCAGCGGCCATAATAGGTCATCGTCCGGTCGCCGAACTTGCCGGCGGCGGGCTCACCCGGCTTCGCCTCGAAATCGGGATCGTTGACGAGGAAGATCGCGACCTTGCCCTTGAGGTCGACGCCCTTCAGATCGTCCCACTTCCGCTCGGGCGCCTTCACGCCATAGCCGACGAACACCAGCGGCGCGTCGATCAGCGCGGCATCGTCCGGGCGGATGGTGGAAACATAGATGTCCTTGCCCGTCTCCAGCGGCACGGTGCCCGCCGGGCCGGCGACCGCCAGCGTCTTCGGCGTGCCCAGCCGGGTGTGGAGCAGCGGCACCGGCTGCAGCCACTGCCCGTCCGGCCCTGCCGGTTCCAGCCCAAGCGCCTGGAAGCGCGCGATCAGATAGCCGACCGTCCGCTCCTCCCCCACCGTTCCCGGCGCGCGACCCTCGAACGTGTCGGAGGCGAGCGTGCGGACGGTCTGTTCGATGCGGGCGGCGGCACTCTCCCCCTGCGCGAGAACGGGCTGGGCGGTGCCGGCGAGCAGCGCGGCGGCGGAAGCGAGGAACAGGATCTTCATGCCGCCGGTTTAGATCGCCGGGCGGCGGGGGCAAGGCCGTGTCAGCCGCCGGGCTTGATATAGGGTGCCACCGCGAACAGCAGCCGTTCCTCCCGCCGCGGATCATTCTCCACCCGCACCGCGCGATCGAAGATCATCGTCGCCCGGCGTTTCAGATCGAACTGCGGCCAGGCCGGCAGCGCGCCGCCATTGGGATCGCCGCGCGCCGCCAGCGCGATGAAGGCGTCCGCCATCTGCCCGGCGAGCCTGCGTGCATCCGGCCCATTGCCCGTCCGAGCGCCACGGGCGTCGACATTGTCGAACACCAGCGGGATATCGAGCGAGTGGAAGGCACCGAGCACACCGCCGGCCTCCGGGCAGGGGAAATCGAGCTGATACATCCAGGTCGGCGCGCCGAGCTTCGCACGCTCCTCGGCCTGGATCAGATGGCCGGGCCAGGATCGGCCCGCGGTGGTCGCGGCGAGCAGGATCTGGCCCGGCGTGCGATCGGGATAGAGTTCGCGATAGCGGCGGATGACATGATCGGGCGCCAGATCCTTCACTGTCTGGCTCGCCAGCCGCTGCGGCAGATTGTCCCATGTCGTATCGCCCGCGCGCAGCATCTTCTCGATCCACAGCGCGGTCTCGTCATGCGTGTTGCCGACGATCAGCGGGATATGTGCCGCCTCACGCGGGGCGTCGGGCACGAAGGGGTGGCGCGGCAGCACGCCATGGTCGAGCGTGGAGACGAAGCTGATCTCGCCCTTGTTCTCCAGCGGGTCGGTCATCGCCATCGCCTCGACCAGCCGCTCGACCGGCAGCGCCCGCAGCGTCGCGATGTCGGCCGCGCCCGCCTTCGCCATCCACGCCCGCGCACGTTCGGTCGCGTGCATCGGCCCGGCGGCGGTGACGTGCTGGCCGCTCATCGTCGCGGCGCTGTGGAACAGCGGGCGCCCCTCGGGCATCGCCATCAGGGTCACCACCTTGGCGCCGCCGCCCGACTGGCCGAAGATCATCACCCGTCCCGGATCGCCGCCGAAGCCGGCGATATTGTCGCGCACCCACTGCAGCGCGAGGATGATGTCGAGATTGCCGACATTGCCCGATTCCGCCGGCCCGCCGAGCTGCGCGAGATAGGCATAGCCGAGCCCCGCGAGCCGGTGATTCAGCGTCACCACCACGACATCGCCGCGCCGCACGAGGTTACCGCCGTCATAGAGCGGGTCGCTGCCCGAGCCGTGCGCGTGGGCGCCGCCGTGCAGATAGACCATCACCGGCCGCTTTCCGGCATCGAGCGCGGGGGTCCACACATTGAGGAACAGGCAATCTTCCGAGGTCGGCTCATCCGCGCGCGTCTGCTGCGCCGCGGCGCCATAGCGGGTGGCGTCGGCGATGTCGGCCCAGGGCGCGGGCGGCACGGCGCGTTGGAAGCGGCGCGGGCCGGTGTCGGCGCCGTAGCGCACGCCACGAAACACCATCACGTCGCGTTCGGTGCTGCCGCGCACGCGGCCGTACCGGGTGGTGGCGACCGGGCTGGGCTTTGCCGGGCGCTTCGCCGCGATGATCACCGGCGCTGCCGCCATCGCCCCCAGCACCGTCCGCCGGTCCACCTGATCCGTCATGCCGTCTCCGCGCAAAGCTGGCGCATCGCCGGCAGCGCCGGATTGGCATTGTCCCGCCGCCACGCCATGTGGAGTTCGACCGGCTTCTCCTGGGGGGTCAGCAGCCGGCGGAACTGGACGTCCATCATGTGCAGCCCGGTCGCGCTTTCGGGCACGATCGCCGCCGCCAGCCCGGCATGGACGAGGCCGAGCATCGAATGGATCTGGGTGACGTGCTGGACGTAGAGCGGCGCCACCGCCGCCTCGTCGAACAAGGTCACCAGCATGTTGTGGAAATAGGAAGCGCCCTGCCGCGAATACATGATCAGCGGCAGCCCATCAAAATCGGCGGGATCGAGCGCGGCCTTGGCCTGACGCGGATCGCCCGGCGGCAGCGCCACCACCAGCGGCTCGTGCAGCACGCAGCTCGTCTCGAACTCGTGACGGTCGATCGGCGGGCGGACGAAGCCGATGTCGATGAGGCCGGTCAGCAGCGCGTCGATCTGGTCGCCCGACACCATCTCGCGCAGTTCGAGCTCGATATTGGGCAGCGCGATGCGCGCCTGCGCGACGATGCGCGGCACGACATTATAGCCCGAGACCGCGGTGAAGCCGAGCGCGACCCGCCCGGCATCGCCCTTGGCGACGCGGCGGGCGGAAAGCGCCGCGCTGTCCGCCAGCCGCACGATCCGCCGCGCCTCGATCAGGAACACGCTGCCCGCCGGGGTCAGGCTGACCTGCCGGCTGGTGCGTTCGAGCAGTTGCACGTCGAGGATGCGCTCGAGCAACTGGATCTGCCGGCTGAGCGGCGATTGCGTCATGTTGAGGCGCTGCGCCGCACGGCCGAAATGCAGTTCCTCGGCCGCCGCGACGAAGCAGCGGAGCTGGCTCAGTTCGAACATCATCGGAGGGTAAGCCGCCCCGCCCGGCGTGTCACGCCGCCGCCGACAATGCCTTCGGCGAAACGCCCTCGATCAGCGCGCGCAGTTCCGCCTCTTCCGCCGCCGACAGGTCGGTGAGCGGCGAGCGCACCGGCCCCGCATCCCGGCCGACGACGCGCATGCCCGCCTTGACGATCGACACCGCATAGCCGCGGCCGCGGTTGCGCAGCGCGATATAGGGCAGCACGAAAGCCCGAAGCTGGTCCATCACATAGGCCTGGTCGCCCGCGCGCACCGCCTTGTAGAAGGCCAGCGCCCATTCCGGCATGAAGTTGAAGATCGCCGAGGAATAGGTGGTCACGCCCATCGTCAGATAGGGGGTGGCGAAGGTCTCGGCGGTGGGCAGCCCGCCGATATAGGTGAGGCGATCGCCCATCCGCGCATAGATCCGCGTCATCAGTTCGATGTCGCCGACGCCGTCCTTGAAGCCGACGAGATTGGGGTTGCGTTCGCAGAGGCGGGCGAGCGTCTCGTCATCGACCACCGCATTGTCGCGGTTGTAGACGATCACGCCCAGTCCAGTCGCGCGGCACACCGTCTCGATATGCGCGGCGAGCCCTTCCTGCTTGGCGCCGACGAGATAGGGCGGCAGCAGCAGCAGGCCGTCAGCACCCGCCTTCTCGGCATCGCGGGCGATGCCGGTGGCGATCGCGGTGCCATAGCCGCAGCCCGAGATCACCGGGATGCGCCCCGCGGTCTCGGCCACCGCCGCGGCGACGACGGTCGCGACTTCCTGCGGGGCGAGCGAGAAGAATTCGCCGGTGCCGCCAGCGGCGAACAGACCGGTCAGCTCATGTTCGAGCATCCAGCCGCAATGTTCGCGATAGGGCGCTTCGAGAAAGGCGCCGTCCGCGTCGAAATGGGTGACGGGGAAGGACAGCAGCCCTTGGCCGAGAAGGCGCGCCATTTCCGAAGGGCCGAACTGACTCATGCTGGAATTCTCCTCTTGGGGCCAAGCGTGTCCCCGCCTTGCCGCTGCCCCCGACAGATACGGACGGCGCCCGCGAGGGTCCAAACCAAAGGCGCGCACGATCGATGCAAGACTTGGCTTGATGGAGGAGCATCCAATTGCGTCGGAGTGACGCCGGTCACCGCCGGCATCCATGAGCAGGGCTATCCCGTATCCCTAGAAAAGGTCGCACACCGCCGCGGTTGACCGGCCGCGGCGGCGGCCGGACACTGACCGTCCAACGATCGGGAGCCCGCGATGAATTTTGCACGGTTCATGCCCCTCGCCATCCTCGCATCCCTTGCCGCCTGCGGGCAGGCGCCCGAGGGCGGGGGGCCCTCCCAGGCGATGGAGGCCGCCGCGCCGGCGCCCGTTTCCGCTGACGCCGCGAAGGAGGGCCAGGCGGTCAAGGTCGTGCTGCCGCAGATCGCCTATTCTTATCGCTACGGGTTCAACGTGCCGGCGGCCAAGATCGCAGATGTACAGCAGGCGCATGTCAGCGCCTGCGACAAGCTCGGTCCGGCGCGCTGCCGGGTGGTCGAGATGCAGCGCAGTTCGGCCGATGGCGGCGGCGCCTCCGGCTCGCTCAAGCTTCAGGTCGACGCGCGGATCGCGCGTGGCTTCGGTGGGGAACTCTCCAAGGCAGTCAACGGCGCCGGTGGCGCGCTCGACGAGAGCAGCACCACCTCCGAGGATCTTTCCAAGAAGATCGTCGATACCGAGGCGCGGCTGCGTTCCAAGCAGGCGCTGTCGGCGCGGCTGATGCAGTTGCTCCAGAGCCGCAACGGTACCGTCGCCGAACTGGTTGAGGCGGAACGCAAGGTGGCCGAGGTTCAGGAGGAGATCGATGCCGCGCAGAGCTGGCTCGCCGAGATGCGTGGGCGCGTCAGCATGTCCGAGATCGACGTCGACTATAACGCCGCCGGCGGTTCGGGCTTCTCACGTCCGATCCGCGAGGCGGGCGGCAATCTGGCGGCGGTGCTGGGCGTCAGCATCGCCGGGTTGATGGTGCTGGTGGTCGGCGGCCTGCCCTGGGCGGTGGTGATCGGCCTCATCATCTGGGCGATCCGCCGCAGCCGTGCGAAGCGGCGGGCGGCGGTGGTGGTGGAGACGCCTCCGGCAGCCTGATTGCGCCTCACGGACACATCCGTTATACGCCCCGCCAAACCGCCCCGGTCGCGCGCGAGTCCATTGCGTGCCCGGGGCGAACTGCCTTTTGGAGCATGCCGATGTCCCGCCGCCGCCAAATTTACGAAGGCAAGGCCAAGATCCTGTACGAAGGCCCTGAGCCGGGCACGCTGATTCAGTACTTCAAGGACGATGCCACCGCGTTCAATGCCCAGAAGAAGGGCACGATCAACGGCAAGGGCGTGCTCAACAACCGTATTTCCGAGCATATCTTCACCTTGCTCGGCAATATCGGCGTGCCGACCCACTTCATCCGCCGGCTCAACATGCGCGAACAGCTCATCCGCCAGGTCGAGATCGTGCCGATCGAGGTGGTGATCCGCAACGTCGCCGCCGGTTCGATCAGCAAGCGGCTCGGGATCGAGGAAGGCACGCAGCTGCCCCGCACGATCATCGAATATTATTACAAGGACGATGCGCTGGGCGACCCGCTGATCAGCGAGGAGCATATCGCCTGCTTCGGTTGGGCCAGCCAGGAAGAGATGCACGATATCTCCGACATGGCGATTCGCGTGAACGACTTCATGAGCGGCCTGTTCGCCGGCATCGGCATCCGCCTGGTCGACTTCAAGCTCGAATTCGGTCGCATCTTCGACAACGATTACTCGCGCATCATTCTCGCGGACGAGATCAGCCCCGATGGCTGCCGCCTGTGGGACATGGAAACCAGCGAGAAGCTGGACAAGGACCGCTTCCGTCGCGACCTCGGCGGCGAGGTGGAGGCCTATCAGGAGGTCGCACGCCGACTGGGCCTGCTGCCGGAAGGCGCTGACACCGCGGTTCTCGACCTCGAGACGCACCGCAAGAAGCGCGGCAAGTAAATGGGTTAGCGGCGTCACAAAGGCGCCGCGGATCCCTTTCCCTCCTCGCGGCTTGGGCTTATGCTGCATCTGCGAGGAGGCCCCATGTCTGCGACCCGTCTCAAAACCCATCGAGTGGAAAAACCCTGGGGGCGTCACAGTCTGTGGCCCGGTTTCCCCGACCCCGCGCCCGAGGGCGAACCGGTGGGCGAAGTGTGGTTCCAGACGCTGGACGGGTCCGAACCCGACTTGCTCGTCAAATATCTGTTCACAAGCGAGAAGCTGTCGATCCAGGTTCATCCCGACGATGAATCGGCACGTGCTTCCGGCTTTCCACGCGGCAAGGACGAAGCCTGGGTGATCCTGGCCGCCGAACCCGATTCGACCATCGCGCTTGGCACAGTGAAGCCGCTGACCGGCGATGAACTGCGCGCCGCCGCGCTCGACGGCTCCATCGAACAGCTTGTCGACTGGAAACCCGCCAAGGCCGGCGACGTGATCTATTCGCCCGCTCGCACCGTGCATGCCCTCGGCGCCGGGCTGACGCTCGTCGAGGTCCAGCAGAATGTCGATCTCACCTATCGCCTCTACGACTATGGCCGTCCGCGCGAATTGCACCTGACCGACGGTGTCGCGGTGTCGGATGCCGTGCCGTTCGAGGTCGAGGACAAGAGCGTCGTCGTCACGCCGGGAAGGACGATATTGTGCGAGGGCGGCAAGTTCGTACTCGAACGCTGGTCGTGGGATGGTGACCGCACCATCGCCTTGCCCGCAGACCGGCCGGGGCTGTTCGTGCCAGTCGTCGGGTCGGGAACGATCGATGGCGCCGCGTGGGAAGCTGGCGAATGCTGGGCGGTGGATGGCGGCGCCGCGATCAGTGTGGCACCCGGCGCGGACATCCTGTTTTCCTATCCGGGGCCGGAGCGGCTGGCGCTTTAGGTTTACCCACCGTTTTCTCAGGGAGCCCAGGTACGGTTCTCGGAGATACCGAACCGTCACCCCCACCCGTTCGTCCCGAGCGACGTCGGGGGACATTGGGGAGTGGACCCAAGCATCTGTCACCCGACTCATCCCTCGACTTCGCTCGGAATGAAGGGAGAAAATGCGCGTTCCCATCAATAGCTTGGGTGAAATCGGGCTCGACTCACCCCATTCCAATTGACACCCCCGCCAGCGCCACTAGAAGCGCCGGCGGGCCACGCCGTCCCAACGCGGCGCGTGCTCTCTGCAAGGAGAGACTGCATGACGACGATTACCCGCCCGGGCACCAAGCCCGCGCGCCCCTATTTTTCCTCCGGCCCCTGCGCAAAGCCGCCGGGCTGGTCCGCTGAAAAGCTGAACCCCGAATCGCTTGGCCGCTCGCATCGGTCGAAGATCGGCAAGGCGCGCCTCCAATATTGCATCGACCTGATGCGTGAGCTGCTGCGCCTGCCCGACACCCATCGCATCGGCATCGTCCCCGGTTCGGATACCGGCGCGTTCGAAATGGCGATGTGGACGATGCTGGGCGCCCGCCCGGTGACCACGCTGGCGTGGGAGAGCTTCGGTGAAGGTTGGGTCACCGACGCCGCCAAGCAGCTCAAGCTCGATCCCACGATCCTGCGCGCCGATTATGGCCAGATTCCCGATCTGACCCAGGTCGACTGGTCGAACGACGTGCTGTTCACCTGGAACGGCACCACCAGCGGCGTGCGCGTGCCGAACGGGGACTGGATCCCTGACGGCCGCGAGGGCCTGGCCTTCGCCGACGCGACCAGCGCGGTGTTCGCCTACGACCTGCCGTGGGACAAGATCGATGTCGCCACCTTCTCCTGGCAGAAGGTGCTGGGCGGCGAGGGCGGCCACGGCGTGCTGATCCTCGGCCCCCGCGCGGTCGAGCGCCTCGAAACCTACACCCCCGCGTGGCCGCTGCCGAAGGTGTTCCGCCTCGTTTCCAAGGGCAAGCTCGCCGAGGGCGTGTTCAAGGGCGAGACGATCAACACCCCGTCGATGCTCGCCGTCGAGGACGCGATCGCCGCGCTCGAATGGGCGAAGTCGGTGGGCGGCGCGGACGGGCTGATCGCGCGCAGCGATGCCAATGCCGCAGCGCTGAACAAGATCGTCGAGGAGCGCGACTGGCTCGGTCATCTTGCCGCCGATCCGGCTTCGCGCTCGACCACGAGCGTCTGCCTGACCGTGGCGGGGGCCGACGAGGCGTTGATCAAGAAGATCGCCTCGCTGCTCGAAGCCGAGCATGCGGCCTATGACGTCGCCGGCTATCGCGACGCCCCGGCGGGCCTGCGCATCTGGTGCGGCGCCACCGTCGACACCGCCGACATCGAGGCGCTCGGGCCGTGGCTCGACTGGGCCTACGAGACGGCCAAGGCCGGCTGAGCCCGCTCCATAGCCCTCTCCCCTCGGGGGAGAGGGTACGGTGAGGGGCAGTATGAGCCCACTCCCCGATTTCCGGCACATAGCCCGGACTCCCCCTCTCCCCGACCCTCTCCCCCAAGGGGAGAGGGAGAAGAAGGTAGAAATCCATGCCCAAGGTACTGATTTCCGACAAGATGGATCCCCAGGCGGCCCGCATCTTCCGTGAGCGCGGCTGCGAAGTCGACGAGATCACCGGCCTCGACAAGGCCGGCCTGATCGAGATCATCGGCCAGTATGACGGCCTCGCGATCCGCTCGGCCACCAAGGTGACCGCCGACGTGCTGGCCGCCGCGCCGAACCTCAAGGTCGTCGGCCGCGCCGGCATCGGCGTCGACAATGTCGACATTCCCGCCGCCTCGGCGAAGGGCGTGGTGGTGATGAACACGCCGTTCGGCAACTCGATCACCACCGCCGAACATGCCATCGCGCTGATGTTCGCGCTGGCTCGCCAGCTCCCGGAGGCCGATGCCTCCACCCAGGCCGGCAAGTGGGAAAAGAACCGCTTCATGGGCGTGGAGCTGACCAACAAGACGCTCGGCCTGATCGGTGCGGGCAATATCGGCTCGATCGTCGCCGACCGCGCGCTTGGCCTGAAGATGAAGGTCGTCGCCTTCGATCCGTTCCTCACGCCCGAGCGCGCGGTGGAACTGGGCGTCGAGAAGGCGACGCTCGACGAGCTGCTCGCCAAGGCGGACTTCATCACCTTGCACACGCCGCTGACCGACAGCACGCGCAACATCCTGTCGGCCGAGAACATTGCCAAGTGCAAGCCGGGCGTGCGCATCATCAATTGCGCGCGCGGCGGGCTGATCGACGAGACGGCGCTGAAGGCGGCGCTCGACAGCGGCCACGTCGCCGGCGCCGCGCTCGACGTGTTCGTCGAGGAGCCGGCCAAGGCGAGCCCGCTGTTCGGCACCCCGAACTTCATCTCGACGCCGCACCTTGGCGCCTCGACCAACGAAGCGCAGGTCAATGTCGCGTTGCAGGTCGCCGAGCAGATGGCCGATTATCTGGTCAATGGCGGCGTCACCAACGCGCTCAACATCCCTTCGCTGAGCGCCGAGGAGGCACCGAAGATCAAGCCCTATCTCGGCCTCGCCGAGAAGCTGGGTGCGCTGGTCGGCCAGCTCGAAAGCGATGCGATTCAAGGCATCGCGGTGGAACTGGAAGGCGCCGCCGCCGCCCTCAATGCCAAGCCGATCACCGGCGCAGTGCTTGCGGGGCTGATGCGCGTCTATTCGGACACGGTGAACATGGTGAACGCGCCCTACCTCGCCAAGGAGCGCGGTCTGGACGTGCGCGAAGTGCGCCATGACCGCGAGGGCGACTATCACACGCTGGTGCGCGTGACGGTGACGACCGCCGATGGCGAGCGTTCGGTGGCCGGCACCTTGTTCGGCGATGCGGCGCCCCGCCTCGTCGAACTGCATGGCATCCGCATGGAGGCCGATCTCGACGGCTATATGCTGTTCATCGTCAACGAGGACGCGCCGGGCTTCATCGGCCGCATCGGCAGCGCGCTGGGCGAGGCCGACGTCAACATCGGCACCTTCCACCTCGGCCGTCGCTCGACCGGCGGCGAAGCGGCGCTGCTGCTGTCGGTCGACACGCCGGTCCCGGAACCGCTGCTGTGGAGCGTCTGCAACCTCCCCGGCGTGAAGCGCGCCAAGGCGCTGCGGTTTTAATCTCTTGATTCCCTCTCCCCTATGGGGAGAGGGAGCAGGAATGAGCATTATCACCGCCCCCGGCCTACTCCCCGAAGGCCTCCGCGACCGCCTGCCTCCGCACGCAGACGCGCTTGCCCGGCTCGTCTGGCGCGCGCTCGATGTCGCGCAGGCGTGGGGGTATGAGCGCGTCTCGCCGCCGCTGGCGGAGTTCGAGGACACGCTGATCGGCCGCCTCAAATCGTCGCGCCCGCAGGATCTGCTGCGCGTGATCGATCCGGTCTCCCAGCGCACATTGGCGCTGCGGCCGGACATTACCGCGCAGGTCGGGCGCATCGCCGCCACCCGCATGGCGCACCGCGCGCGACCATTGCGGCTGGCCTATGGCGGCCCGGTGCTCAAGCTCAAGGCGACGCAGCTCCGCCCCGAGCGTGAGATGATGCAAGTCGGCGCCGAGATCGTCGGCACCGACAACATCGCCGCCGCGCGCGAGATCGTCAGCCTCGCGCTGACCGCGCTCGAGCGCGCCGGGGTTGCCGGCGTCACCCTCGACATCACCCTGCCCGATCTCGTTGACACGCTCGCCGCCGGACCTTTCCCGATCGCGGCGGGCAGGATCGACCAGGCTCGCGCACTGCTCGACGCCAAGGACGCCGGCGGCCTCGCCGCAGCAGGGTTCGAGCGCTATCTGCCGCTGATCGACGCCGCCGGCCCTTTCCCGCAGGCGCTTGACCGGCTGCGCGCGGTCGATGCGGGCGGCGTGCTTGCCTCACGCATCGCCGGGATCGAGGCGATCACGACGGCGGTGGAGGGCAAGGCGGCGCTGACGCTCGACCCCACCGAGCGTCACGGCTTCGAATATCAGAGCTGGTTCGGCTTTTCGCTGTTCGCCGAGGGCGTCTCGGGCGAAATCGGCCGCGGCGGCAGCTACACCGTGCTCCATCCGGATGGTCGCGAGGAGCCTGCGGTGGGCTTCTCGCTCTATCCCGACCCGCTGATCGACGCCGGCCTCGGCGGCAAGCCGCGCCGCCGCATCTTCGTGCCGCTCGATGCCGATGCGGGCGCGGTCGAAGGGCTGCGCGCGGATGGCTGGGCCACGGTCGCGGCCTTGGATGCGGATGACGATGCCGCGGCGCTGGGCTGTACGCACCGGTTCGAGGGCGGAGAGATCGTAGCGGTCTAGGCCGCCCGCCCTGCCCGCTACCGCCGCGGCGTGCAAACGCCCATGATTTCTTCGGGATTCTCGCCGAAGCAGCTATCGAGGAAGGCATCGACAACCGCCGTTGCGCGGTCGCCCGCAGTGCCGAGTTCGCGGTTGAGGCGGCCGTGGGTGGTGTCGAAGCCGTCGACGATCGCCGTGTTGCCAGCCTCGCGCAGCATCTCCGCCAGTGCATCCGCCTGCCGCTGCGAGTCGGCACGGTCGCGGACGTGGAGCAGCAGCCAGCCGGCGGCATTGGGCGCCGCCGCATGCGTCGAGGGCGAGAGCTTGTGCCATTGCGCGGGGTCGGTGCCGAAGGCGCGCTCATACAGCCGCCGTTCGAACGGACCCGCATCGCGCATACGCTCGGCGATATCATAGCCGGCACCGTCGAGCAGGATCGCGCCGCGCACATTTTCGAGCCGTGCGCCGGCATCGCGCAGATAGGCAGGATCAGTCGCGAGCAGTGCCGCCAGATGCGCCCCCGCGCTATGCCCCATCAGCACGATGCGCCTCGCATCGACGCCCAGTCGCGGGGCTTCGCGTTCCAGCCATGCGATCGCATGGGCGATGTCCGCCGCCTGATCGGCGACGCTTACATCGGGCACGAGCCGATAATTGACCGAGGCGAAGGCGAAGCCGCGCGCGACGAAATGATCGGGCTTGTCGCCCGCCGCCATGCGCTTGTCCCCGGCCGACCAGCCACCGCCATGAACGAAGACGATCAGCGGTGCATCGCGCTGCTCCGCCGGATAGAAATCGAGCCGCTGCCGCTGATCAGCGCCATAGGCTCGCTCCACCGGCGCCGATGCCCATGACGGAACGGCGCCGCCCAGCGCCGCGATCAGCATCGCGCCCGCCGCGAGGATTCTGAGCGGTATCAGCACGCCTTACTCCCTGCACCGTCGATTCACCGCGGCTGGCTATGGCAGCGCGGCTGAACCGGAGATTTCCGTGAAGCCACAAAAAAATGGGCGGAAGCGCTGACCCGCTTTGCCGCGCCACGCCGCTAGGCGGGGAGAGGGCAGAGGCTCTCGCGAGAGGAGAAGCGGGCATGCTGACGATTACATCACAATTCACGACCCCCGGCGGCGCGGTGGGCATCGGCTATGACGATCTGACCGGGGAGATCCTGGTCTATAATGGCAGTGGCCTCGTCACGCGCTTTTCAAGCACGGGCGTCAATCTGGGCAGCTTCGCCAATGCCGGCGAAAGCGCCAACGACTATGACCTGGACTTCGCCTCCACCCCGTTCACCCTGGGCGGCGTCGACGTGCCCGCGGGCACAGCGATCCAGATCAACGGCGAAAGCGGCGTGGCGGAGATCTACGCCGTCAACCCGCAGACAGGCGCGGTGATCGCGACACTGGTCACGCAGTTTGGCGACAGCCATGTCGTCGGCGGATCCTATCATCCGGAGCGCGGCACCTTCTTCCTGGTGCAGGATCGCGTACCGTCCACCGAGCGGAGCACCGTCGCCGAGATCGATCCGGCGACAGGCGCGGTGCTCAACACCTTCACGGTCGATGGCAACGGCTTCACCATCAACTATGGCGATCTGGACGTTGACCCTGTGACCGGCGACCTGCTGCTGGTGAGCAGCGATGAGACCAGCGTGCTGCGCATCTCGCCAGACGGTGTCGAGATCGAGCAGATCCCACTGCCCTCCGTCGGCGGGCTTTCAGGCATTGCGGTCGTGCCGGGCACCGGGCAGGTCTATGTCGTGAACACGTCGGGCACAGTCTATCTGCTCGATGGGCTGTACGACGGCATCACGATCACCGGCACCGCAACCCACGACGTGCTCGAAGGCACGCTTGGCAGTGACGCGATCTACGGTCTTGCCGGCAACGACAGGATCCGGGGCCTGGGCGGCAACGACATCATCGAAGGCGGCGCGGGCAACGACAGTCTCGACGGCGGCACCGGCATCGACACGGCAAGCTATGCCGGCGCCGCGGCGCGGGTCACGGTCAATCTGAACCTGACGAGCGCACAGAGCACGATCAGCCAAGGCATCGATACGCTGACCGGGTTCGAGAACGTTATCGGCAGCGCCTTCAACGACACGCTGACCGGCGGCGCCGACGCCAACCGCATCGAAGGTGGCCTCGGCAACGATATCATCAACGGCCTGGCCGGCAACGACGTGCTGATCGGCGGCGACGGCAATGACGCGCTGTCGGGCGGAGTGGGCAATGACGGCCTCGACGGGGGCGCGGGCATCGACATCGCCAGCTATGCCGAGGCGGCCGCAGGCGTGACCGTCAGCCTGCTGACGACATCCGCGCAGAACACCGGTGGCGGCGGAATCGACACGCTGACCGGCATCGAGGGCCTGGTCGGATCGGCGTTCGACGATCTGCTGATCGGCAATGCCGGCGACAACAGCCTTGCGGGCGGCGCCGGCAACGACGTGATCCGCGGTGATCTGGGCAATGACACGATCGACGGCGGCTTCGGCAACGACACGCTCGATTATTCGCTGGTCGGTTCGGCGGTGACGGTGAACCTCATCAGCCAGTCGGTGCAGAACACGCTGGGTGCCGGGCTGGACCGGATCCGCAACATCGAGAACCTGACCGGCACGGCGTTCAACGATGTGCTCAACGGCAATGAATTTGGGAACATCCTGCGCGGCGGCGCGGGCAACGACGCGCTGACCGGCAATGCCGGCAATGACACGCTCGACGGCGGCGACGGCATCGACACGGCGAGCTATGCCGCGGCCGCCACTGGCGTGCGCGTCAACCTGACGTTCGCCACCGCGCAGAGTACGGTGGGCGCGGGCACCGACACATTGATCGGGATCGAAAATGTCATCGGCTCGGCGCATGACGACCAATTGACCGGCGATGTGGGCGACAATTTGCTGACGGGCAATGCCGGCAATGATCTGCTGCAAGGCGGCCTCGGCAACGACACGCTGCTGGGCGGCGCCGGCGTCGATACGGCCAGCTATGCGACCGCGACGACGGGCGTGACGGTGAGCCTGCTGGACGCTGCGGCGCAGAACACCGGCGGTGCCGGCATCGACACCTTGTCGTCGATCGAGAATCTGATCGGGTCCAACCACGCCGACACGCTGACCGGCAACGCGACGGGCAACAGCATCAGCGGTGGCAGCGGCGAAGACGTGATCGATGGCGGCAGCGGCAATGACACGCTCGACGGCGGCAATGGCAATGACATCCTCATCGGTGCGAACGGGGACGATATCCTTATCGGCGGCGCCGGCCGCGACACGCTGACCGGTGGTGCCGGCAATGACAGCTTCGTCTACCAGTCGATCGTCCAGAGCCCGGCCAGCGCCAATGCCGACCGCATCACCGATTTCACGCTCGGCGACATCCTCGACCTGTCGGCGGTCGATGCCGACAGCGTCACGGTCGGTGACCAGGGTTTTACCCAGGTGGCCGCTTTCACCGGCACCGCGGCCCAGCTCACGCTCGCCTTCGACGCCGGCACCAACACCACGACCTTGCGCGGCGATACCGACGGCAACGGCGTGGCGGATTTCTCGATCCTGTTCACCGGTGACGTGACGGCGTTGACCGGGACCTGGGTGCTCTGAGCAACGGACCATAGCGACCTGGAGGGGCCGCAGCGATGCTGCCCCTTCCTTTTTGGGGCGTTATCATGGGGGATGAAACCCGTGTTCAAACGCCCTGCCAGCATCGAACGCTATCAAGCCATCGGCGGCGTGCTCGATATCATGTTGTTCGAGGAGGCCGAGGGGAATGAGGACGAGATCCTCGATGCCATCGGCCTGACCCTCGACGCGCCCGATTATCGGCGCGAGGTGCTGCGGGCGATCGGCGGGCGGCGGATCGACGAGGCGACGTTGTTCGGGAGTTGGTTCGATCCCGCAACCGGAAGGCTGGTGGCGCGCGGCAGCCGGACGCTGGCCGATGGACGAAAGCTGGAAAACGCTTCCCTCGGTGCGCTTGACGGGCTGGATGTCAGCGGCGGCTCATATGATATTCCTGAAGCGGGTTCGGGCGGTGAACTGGCCTACGCCTTCGCGATCACGCCATATGGATTGCGTGCGTCCCCGGGGGAGATCCAGTCGCTATTCGACGATCTGCGCCCCGCCATCCTGCCAGCGCACAGCGAGGCGACCATTCTCGACTGGTCGAGCCCACGCCTGCCCGAAGTCTGGGATTATTTCGAGGCCGGCATGGAATGGTGGGGCGTCTTCCTGTTCAGCATCCACATCCCCGAAACCCGGCGCCTGACCATCATCGCCGGCTCTGACACTGATTGACAGTTTTGCGACACTGCTGGACGCTCGCCGCCACACTGACTAAACGCGCGTCGGCCGTTCGGGCCGAGGAGATGCAGTTTGGCCAATGTGACCGTGATCGGCGCCCAGTGGGGCGACGAGGGCAAGGGAAAGATCGTCGACTGGCTCGCCGAGCGCGCGCAGTGCGTCGTGCGCTTCCAGGGCGGTCACAACGCCGGGCATACGCTGGTCGTCGGCGAGCAGGTCTACAAGCTTTCCCTTCTGCCGTCGGGTATCGTCCGCGGTACGCTCTCGATCATCGGCAACGGCGTGGTGCTCGATCCCTGGCATCTGCGCGACGAGATCGCGAAGCTCAGCGCGCAGGGCGTGACGATCACGCCGGACAACCTCCACATCGCCGAAAATTGCCCGCTGATCCTGCCCTTCCACCGCGACCTCGACGGGCTGCGCGAGGACGTGTCTGGCGCCGGCAAGATCGGCACCACCCGCCGCGGCATCGGCCCGGCCTATGAGGACAAGGTGGGCCGCCGCGCGATCCGCGTGTGCGACCTCGCGCATCTCGATACGCTGGGGCCGCAGCTCGATCGCCTGACCGCGCATCATGACGCGCTGCGCGCCGGTTTTGGCGAGCCGCCGATCGACCGCGACGCGCTGCTGGCCGAGTTGCGCGAGATCGCCTCGGTGGTGCTGCCCTATGCGCGGCCGGTTTGGCTGAGTCTCAACGAGGCGCGTCGTCGTGGCGACCGCATCTTGTTCGAGGGCGCGCAGGGCGTGCTGCTCGACATCGATCACGGCACCTATCCGTTCGTCACCTCGTCCAACACGATCGCGGGCACCGCGGCGGGCGGATCGGGGCTCGGGCCCTCGGCGGTCGGCTTCGTGCTCGGCATCGTCAAGGCCTACACCACCCGCGTCGGTTCCGGCCCCTTTCCCACCGAGCTGGAGGATCAGACCGGCCAGCAGCTGGGCGAGCGCGGTCGCGAGTTCGGCACCGTCACCGGGCGCAAGCGCCGCTGCGGCTGGTTCGATGCGGTGCTGGTCCGTCAGTCCGCCGCCGTCTCCGGCATCACCGGCATCGCGCTCACCAAGCTGGACGTGCTCGACGGGTTCGAGACGGTGAAGATCTGCACCGGCTATAGCCTGAACGGCGAGGCGCTGGACCATTTCCCCGCGCATGCAGCCGATCAGGCCGCGGTCGAGCCGATCTACGAGACGATGGAAGGCTGGTCCGAATCGACCGCAGGCGCACGCAGCTGGGCGCAGCTTCCGGCGCAGGCGATCAAATATATTCGCCGCATCGAGGAGCTGATCCAGTGCCCGGTCGCGCTGGTTTCCACGTCGCCGGAGCGCGAGGACACCATCCTCGTCCGCGATCCCTTCACCGACTGATCCCGTTGACGACGCGGTCCTGACAGGCCGCATCGTGATCGAGGTTGGCCAACGGGTGCGTAGCTGCGACGGAAATATTGTGACGGCCTTGTGTTCGTCACTATGAGCGCGCACCCAGTGTCGCGATGACGACCCGCGAGGCCACCGGCCTACTCCCCCGCGCCCAGGCCGATGCGATCGCCGGCTATGCGACCTCCGCGCTCGATTGGGCGCATATCCTGTTCTTCGGCGCAGTCGGCTGGCCGTGGCTGCTGCACAGCCTTTCCGGCGGCACGCGCGCCGAGAAGCAGCGGCTGCTCGCGCGGCTCGATCTGCCGGAGGACGCGCTGCCCAATCTGGGGAGCTGGAAGGCGGATACCGCGCTTCTCCATCACATCGTGGATGCCGTCGAGTCGCGCCGGCCGGCGCAGGTGGTCGAGCTTGGCGCCGGCGCCTCCAGCCTCGTCACCGCGCGGGCGCTGCAGCTTCATGGCGGCGGCCGGCTGACCAGCTTCGACCAGCATGCCGATTTCGTCGCCGCGACGCGCGAGTGGCTGCTGGAACATGGCCTCGATGCAGACATGCGCCACGCCCCGTTGACCCCCGCCCCGCGCGACTGGCACGGGCTGTGGTACAAGCTGGATCATATCCCAGAGCGCATCGACCTGCTGATCATCGATGGCCCGCCCTGGAGCATCCACCCCTATATTCGCGGCGCGGCCGAGGCGCTGTTCGACCGCATCGCCCCGGGCGGATTGGTGATGCTCGATGACGGCGCCCGCCCCGGCGAACGCATCGTCGCGCAGCGTTGGCGCAAGCGTTGGCCGGACTTCGATTTCTATCTCGATACGTCCGGCACCAAGGGAACGCTGATCGGAGAACGCCGGACGGGTTGAGGAGGCGGCGTTGCCGTCCCCCCGTCATCCCGGTCTTGAGCCGGGATGATGGCATGTGCTGAGAACTAAGACGCCCTTCCCGACGTTTTCAACGCACCTCGGCAGCCAGCACCCGCACGGGCAGCATCTTTGCCACGATCAGCCCGCAGGCGATGAAACCGAGCAGGTCCGCTACGAACAGATAGATGAAATGCCCCCAGGGCGCGTGATTGAACAACGGCTGACCCAAATGCGTCCAAGCGAGGATGGCAGTGGTCACGACGATGACCAGCTTGGCACGATCGGCAAAGGCCGGCAGCCGCGGCGCCACCACCGCGAGCGCGAAGGCGATCAGCAGGCCGACCACCAGCGCCAGCACCAGCCCGGCGGTGAGCGCACCGGCATCGACCACGGGAAAGCCGCCGGTGTTGAAATGCACCGTCGCGATCGGCCCCTGCCCGAACGCGGTCGTACCCTGCGGGCTGGATGGATCGGGGATCAGATAGGTACCGGTGCCCGCCTCGGTGAGGTTCTGCGACAGCGAAAGCTGCACGGCCGCGCTGCGCTGCGCGTCGATCTTCGAGAAAGCAAGCGCCGAAAGCGGCGTTCCCCAGAAGATGAATCCCACCATGTAGAGGGCGAAGCCGCCGACCAGCCCCGCCAACATTGTCCTGACCATGTCGATCTCCCCTGTGGTGCGCCCGATGCTACACCCGAACCATGGGAGGCCGAAACATGTTCCGCACGCGCTGCGATCAGCGTTCCTTCACCATCGAGCGGATGAAGCCGATCAGCCCCTGCTGGCGGCTGCGCTTCAGCCGTTCGGCGTGCAGGATGGTCTGCACGCAGTTGAAGCAATGCTCGACATCGTCGTTGACCAGCACATAGTCGTAGCCGTCCCAGTGACCGATCTCGGCCGCGGCCCGCTCCATGCGCGCGTTGATGACGTCCATCGTGTCCGTTCCGCGCGCGATCAGGCGGCGGCGGAGTTCATCGAGCCCCGGCGGCAATATGAAGATGCGGACGACATCCCCGCCGGCCTGCTGGAACAGCTGCTGCGCGCCCTGCCAGTCGATGTCGAACAGCACGTCACGGCCCTGCTCCAGCGCGCGGTCGACCGGCTCGTGCGGCGTGCCGTAGCGATGACCGAAGACGTGCGCCCATTCGAGGAACGCGCCATCGTTCGCCATCTGGCGGAAGCGTTCGAGGTCGACGAAATGATAGTCCTTCCCGTCGACTTCGCCCGGCCGCATGCCGCGGGTGGTCGCGGAGACCGACATTTCCAGCCCTGGTTCTGCCGCGAGCAGCTTGCGCGCGATGGTGGACTTGCCGGCGCCGGAAGGCGATGAAAGGACGAAGAGGACGCCGCGACGCCTGAACGGGTCGCGAAGCGAAGCAGAGGGCTCGTGCATGGCCGCTAGTGACGCGGGGAAGCCGGTTCGTCAACGCCGACTCGGTCGGATCCCGGCATGAAGCGGTGGGTGGCGCTGCTGCGCGGGATCAATGTCGGCGGCCATCGCAAGGTGCCGATGGCCGAACTGCGCGCGCTCTGCGGCGAACTCGGCTTCGAGGGTACCGAGACCTACATCGCGAGCGGCAACGCGGTGTTCGGCTCAGCCGAGGATGCCGAGACGATCGCGACCGCGCTGGAAGCGGCTCTGCCCGGGCGCTTCGGCTTCGCCTGCGACGTTATCGTCCGCAGCGCCGCCGAATGGCGCGCGCATCTGAAATCCAATCCCTTTGCCGGCGATGCCGATGCGCTGCCGAAGATGCTCCACCTTGCCCTCCCTCGCCACGCGCTGGAGCAGGGTGCCTGCGATGCGATCATCGAACGCGCGCAGCCCGGCGAACGGATTCGCGTGACCGGCGGGGCGCTGTGGATCGACTATGGCAGCGGCGGGGTGGCAAACACCCAACTATCCCCGGCATTTATCGACAAATGCGCCGGATCGGCCGTTACCGCGCGTAATCTCAAGTCCGTCGAAGCGATAGACGAACTGCTCCACCGGCGTTGACGCCGATGCATCTATTAGGTGATTATTCACGTGTTGCGTCCTATCGGCCCAGCCGTCAATGTGGATCGAGTTGGGGTGTGGGAGCGAGACTTGAAGCAGTATCAGCAAGCGAATCGGATCGTGCGGCATGATCGCCGCGGCCCGACGCATGGCTGAGGCGATGACCCTGGTTCGCGAGCAGGAGGAAAGCATTTCCGAGCGCTGGGTTGCCGACTATCGCGCGGCCACCGGCGACGGGGACGTGCTGACCGAATCGCAGGGCGCAGCAGCAGACGCCTGGACGACCTTGTTCGACGAGATCGCCGGCGTTGCCGGTGGCAATCTGGCCGCGATCCGTGATCGTGTGCAGCGACAGGCGGATGAGATCGGCACCGGCTATCGCATGCCCGGCGAGAGCGAGGAGCGTGCCTGGCCGGTCTCGCCGGTGCCGCTGCTGATCCCCGAGGCGGACTGGAGCGGCATCGCCGAGGGCGTGGCGCAGCGCGCGCGGCTGATGGATATGCTGCTCGCCGACATCTATGGCGCGCAGAAGCTGGCGCGCGAGGGCCATATCCCTGCGGCCTTGATCACCGGCAATCCGTATTTCATGCGGCCGATGGTGGGGCTGACCCCGCCGGGCGGCCGCCACCTGACCTTCTATGCGGTCGATATCGCGCGCGGCCCCGACGGCGAGTGGCGCGTGCTCGCCGACCATTTGCGCGCGCCGGTGGGCGCCGGCTATGCGCTGGAGAACCGGCTGGCGGTGTCGCGCGTGCTCGGCGGCCTGCAGACCCGGCTCAACATCCAGCGCCTCGCCGCCTTCTTTTCCGCCGTCCGCAGCGGGCTGGGCGCGATGTGCCACCGCGCCGATCCGCGTATCGGCCTGCTGACGCCGGGCCGCTATAACCCGAGCTATGCCGAACAGGCGCATCTCGCGCGCTATCTCGGCCTGCTGCTGGTGGAGGGGGACGATCTCGCGGTCCATGAGGACCGGCTCTATGTCCGCACCATCGAGGGGCTGAAGCGCGTCGATGCGTTGTGGCGCCAACTCAACCCGCGGCTGCTCGATCCGCTCGCCTTCGATCCGCGCTCGCAGATCGGCGTGCCGGGGGTGATCGATGCGATGGCGGCCGGCGACGTCGTCGTCGCCAACAGCCCGGGATCGGGCGTGCTCGAATCCAACGCGGTCAGCGCCTTCCTGCCGCGGCTCGCCTCGGCTTTGCTCGGTGAACCGCTCAAGCTCCCCAATATCGCCACCTGGTGGTGCGGCCAGCAGCCCGAGTTCGACCATGTCCGCGCCGCGCTCGACACGATGGTGATCGCGCCGGCGTTCGAAACCTTGCCGCCGGGGCTCGAAGGCGTCGGCCCGCGCGCCGCCGCCGAACTCGATCCGCACGCGCGCAAACGGCTGCTGGAGGATATGGCGCGGCGGCCGATGGACTATGTCGGCCAGGAGGTCGTTCGCGTTTCGACCATGCCCACCGTGGATGCCGAGGGCGGGCTCGTGCCGCGCCCCTTCACCGTGCGCGTATTCGCCGCCTGCGACGCCAGCGGCCAGTGGCAGGTGATGCCCGGCGGCTTCGCGCGGATCGGCCGGCATGAAGACAGCCGCGCGGTGGTGATCGGCGAGGGCACCTGGTCCGCCGATGTCAGCATCGTCGCCACCCGCCCCGTAGAGCCGGTGACATTGCTGCAATCGGGCGACCAGGTGCGCATCCGGCGCAACCCCGGCACCTTGCCCAGCCGCGTGGCGGACAATCTGTTCTGGCTCGGCCGCTATCTGGAGCGGGGCGAGGCGATCCTCGGGCTCGTCCGGGCCGCGATCGGCGGCAGCATCGACGCCGATGGCGGCGCGGCGCTGGCTGCCGGCACGATCGACAAGCTGGGCAAGCTGCTGATCAAGGGCAGCGCCGCGGCGCGCCGCGCCGAATCGGGTTCCGCCGACATCGTCAGCCTCGCCCATGCCGCGCTCGACGATCTGGCCGAGGAAGACAGCGTGCGCAGCCTGATGAGCCGCGCCCGCGCGATCGGCGAAGTCTCGCGCGACCGGTTGGCGATCGATTTCTGGCGCCTGCTCGACGCCGGCCATCCCGGCGACAGCAGCATGAATGCGCGCGCGAGCGTCCTCCAGCAGCGCTTCGCCGCCTTGATGGGGCTCGCTGCCGAACATATGGGCCGCACCGCCGCCTGGAACTTCCACGACATGGGGCGCCGGGTGGAACGGGCATTGTCGGTCGCGCGGCTGGCGCGCACCTTCGCCGGCGGATCCAAGGCCACGGTCGACGATCTTTCGACCTTGCTCGAACTCACCAACAGCCAGATCGGCTATCGCCAGCGCTACCAGACCGGCGTGGCGCTGCTGCCGGTGCGCGACCTGGTGCTGCTCGACACCTCCAACCCGCGCGGCCTGCCCTTCCAGGTGGAGCGCATCTGCCGCACCTTGCGCGAATTGCCCAAGCTCGACGATGATGGCGTGCCCGAGGATCAGGAGGCGCGAGCGGCGGCGCTGCAGGCGACTGTGGTGATCACGCCCGTCGAGGCGTTCGACGCCGCTGCGCTCACGGGTATCGAAGAGAGGCTGATGGGAATATCGGATGCGATCTCGCGGCGCTTCTTCCTGCAGGGCAGCGAACCGCTTCGCGCCCACGGCCTGACGCTCGCCTGAGCCGGCCGCCGGATGCTCTACGACATCACCCACATCACCCGTTTCGATTATGAGGTTCCGGTGGTGTTCGCGCGCTGCAATCTGCGGCTGAAGCCGATCGCGTGGGCGGGCCAGCGGCTGCTGGACTACGACCTGAGCGTGGAACCCTGCGGCGAGCTCAACACCGCACGCGCCGGCGCGGTGCTCGCCAACGTTACAAGGATGGTGGTTCCGCAAGCGGTGGACCGGATCGAGATCGTCAGCCGAGCGCTGATGGAGGTGGACCGGCCGGCGCAGGTGCCCGATCCGGAAGACCCGACCGTCGCCGAGGTCGCCCGCGCCGCGCGAATCCACCCCGAACTGGGGCCGGAAGGTCCGGCAAATTATCTGTTCCCGACCCCGCTGATCCCGCATGATCGCGCGATCACCGACTGGTGCGCGGAGACGCTGCGCCCCGACCGCCCGATTCGGGAGGCAGCTTTCGCGCTTGCCATGCGGATCCGGAAGAGCTTCAAGTTCGACCCCAAGGCGACGATGGTCGAGACGCGCCCGGCCGAGGCCTTCGCCAAGCGCGGCGGCGTTTGCCAGGATTTCGCGCAAATCATGATCACCGGCATGCGCGGGCTGGGGCTGCCGGCTGCCTATGTCAGCGGCTTCATCCGCACCATCCCGCCCCCGGGCAAGGAACGGCTGATCGGCGCGGATGCCACCCATGCCTGGGTGCTTGTGTGGTGCGGGCCGGAGATCGGCTGGGTCGGCGTGGACCCGACCAACGGCAACTGGATGGCGAACGACCATATCGTCACCGCCATCGGCCGCGACTATGCGGAGATTGCGCCGGTCGACGGCATCTTCCTGGGCTCGGGCGCGCAACACATGGATGTCTCGGTGGACGTGGCACCGAAGCAGATGGTGGCGGTCTCGCGATAGGATCACTATCTCCCGCCAGACGAACCTTTTCTACGATGGGATGTAATGGCTGATCCTTACGCAACGCTTGGGGTGGCGCGCGGCGCCGACGAGGCCGAGATCAAGAAGGCCTATCGGAAACTTGCGAAAGAGCTTCACCCCGACCGCAACAAGGATAATCCGACCGCGACCGAACGTTTCGGCCGGGTGACCGCTGCCTATGACCTGCTGACCGACAAGGACAAGCGCGCCCGCTTCGACCGCGGCGAGATCGATGCGGATGGCAACCCGACGATGCCTTTCGGCTATGGCGGCGGCCCGGGCGGCGGCGGCTTCCGCGGCCAGCAGGGTGCAGGCGGATTCGAATTCTCCACAGACGATCTCGGCGACATCTTCGATGGGCTGTTCGGTGGGGGCGGGCGCCAGCGTGGTGCGGGTGGCTCGGGCGGCGGCTTTGGCGGGTTCGGCCGTGGCGGCCGTGCCGCACCGCCGGCGAAGGGCGCCAACGTGCCTTACCGCCTGCGCGTGCCCTTTGCCGATGCCGCCGCACTCAAGCCACAGCGAATCACGCTGCAGGACGGCAAGACGATCGACCTCAAGCTGCCGAACGGTGTCGAGACGGGCACTCAGATGAGGCTGGCCGGCAAGGGCCAGCCCGGGCCCGCCGGCGCCGGCGACGCGATCGTGACGATCGAGGTCGAGCCGCACCGCTTCTTCACCCGCGACGGCGACGATGTGCGGCTGGACCTGCCGGTAACGCTGGACGAGGCGGTGCTGGGCGGCCCGGTGAAAGTGCCGACCGTGGACGGCGCGGTGATGCTCAACATCCCCAGAGGCTCCAGCTCCGGCAAGGTGCTGCGCCTCAAGGGCAAGGGCTTCCATACCAAAGAGGGCGGCCGCGGCGACCAGCTCGTCACCTTGCAGATCGATCTGCCGAAGGAGGATGAGGCGCTCGCCGCCTTCGCGGAAAGCTGGGGCGACAAGGATCGACGCAACCCGCGCGCGGCGATGGGCGGCTGATCGGCGCATGCCGGAAATCTCCCCGCAGTCGCCGGAAGAAAGGCGCACGCGGCTGGAGGCGGCGCGTGCCGCGGTCGGCGGTCAGCTCGACAAACATTACGCCCGGATCAAACCGGGCAAACGGACGCTCGAAATCCTCAAGCGCGTGGCGGTGGGCGTCTATTCGGATGGGCTGATCCACGCCGGCAACCTTGCCTATCTCGCGCTGTTGACGCTATTTCCCTTCTTCATCGTCGCCGCCGCTATCGGCCGGCTGGCGGGGCGGACGCGCGACGGCATCTTGGCGGTGGACGCCTTCCTGCGTACCGTGCCGCCCGGTGTCGCAACGGTGCTCAAGCAGCCGATCAACGATGTGCTCAACGCGCGGACGGGCAATCTGCTGTGGTTCGGCGCGCTGATCGGGCTGTGGACGACCGCAAGCTTCATCGAGACGATCCGCGACATCCTGCGCCGCGCCTATGGCGTGCGCAACAACCGGCCGTTCTGGGAATATCGGCTGGGTTCGATCGGCATGATCATCGGCGCGGTGATCCTCCTGATGGTTGCGTTCAGTTTCCAGGTCGTGCTGGTCGGCGTCGAGCAGTTCATCCGCCGCGTCCTGCCCTTTGCAGGCGATACAGCCGCGCTGATCGCCGCCGGCCGCACCGCGCCCGGCATCGCCTTGTTCGGTGCGATGTACATGCTCTATTACTGGCTGACCCCGCGGGCGTATCGCAGCCGGGCCTATCCGAAATGGCCGGGCGCTATGATGACCACCTTGTGGTGGCTCGGCGTTACCGCGGCGATGCCCATCGTCCTTTCCAACATCGGATCCTATGACCTGACCTATGGAAGCCTTGCCGGCGTGATGATCGCGCTGGTTTTCTTCTTCCTCGTCGGCTTGGGCGTCGTCATCGGCGCTGAACTCAACGCCGCACTGGCGGAAATACCGGTAGTCGGTCTAAAGGACGGCGAAACCAAACCCGACGAGCAGGGAGCTACGGCCAAGTGACGGCGTTGATGCAGGGCAAGCGTGGATTGATCATGGGACTGGCGAACGATCGTTCGCTGGCCTGGGGGATCGCGCGCAAGCTGAGGGAAGCGGGGGCGGAACTGGCCTTCAGCTATCAAGGCGAAGCGCTGGAAAAGCGCGTGCGCCCGCTCGCCGAGCAGCTCGGATCCGATCTGCTGATCGATTGCGACGTGTCCGACATGGCAGCGCTCGACACCGCGTTCGAAAAGCTGGCGGAGCGCTGGCCGACGATCGACTTCGTCGTCCACGCGATCGGCTTTTCGGACAAGAATGAGCTGCGCGGGCTGTATGTCGACACCAGCCTCGACAATTTCCTGATGACGATGAACATTTCGGCCTATTCGTTCGTCGCCGTCGCCAAGCGCGCGCGGGCGATGATGCCGGAGGGTGGCAGCCTGTTGACCTTGACCTACTACGGTGCCGAAAAGGTCGTGCCGCACTATAATGTGATGGGCGTGGCGAAGGCAGCACTTGAGGCCAGCGTCAAATATCTGGCGATGGATCTCGGGCCGGAGAATATCCGCGTCAACGCAATCTCGGCCGGACCGATCAAGACGCTGGCGGCCAGCGGCATCGGCGACTTCCGCTACATCATGAAGTGGAACGAGCTGAACTCGCCGCTCCGCCGGAACGTGACGATCGAGGATGTCGGCGGCGCCGGCCTCTACCTGCTGAGCGACCTCGCCAGCGGCGTGACGGGTGAAACCCATCATGTTGACGCGGGCTATCATGTCATCGGGATGAAGGCCGAGGACGCGCCGGATATCGCGCTGAGTTGAATCGATACTCCCTCTCCCCCCGGGGAGAGGGCCGGGGAGAGGGGCACTCGGGGCGCCCCCAAAAGCGTGTCTGCAAGGCGCGACTCCCCCTCTCCCAACCCTCTCCCCGGAGGGGAGAGGGCTATCCTCATGAGCTTCAATACCTTCGGCCGCGTCTTCCGCTTCACCAGTTGGGGCGAATCGCATGGGCCTGCGCTCGGTGCCGTCGTCGATGGCTGTCCGCCGGGGCTGGCGATCAGCGAGGCGGATATCCAGCCCTGGCTCGACAAGCGCCGGCCGGGCACCTCGCGCTTCACCACGCAGCGGCAGGAGCCGGATCAGGTCCGCATCCTCTCCGGCACGTTCGAGGGGCGAACTACCGGCACGCCGATCGCGCTGCACATCGACAATGTCGACCAGCGCTCGAAGGATTATTCGGAGGTCGCCAAGGCCTATCGCCCCGGCCATGCCGACTATGCCTATGACGCCAAATATGGCTTCCGCGACTATCGCGGCGGCGGGCGCAGCTCGGCGCGCGAGACCGCGGCGCGGGTCGCGGCGGGCGCGGTGGCGCGGCTGGTGATCCCCGAGGTGCGGATCCGCGCCTGGGTCTCAGCGATCGGCGGCGATGCGATCGATCCGGCCGCATTCGACGACGCCCAGATCGACGCCAACCCCTTCTTCTGTCCCGATGCGGCCGCAGCGCTGCGCTGGGAGGCGCTCGTCGATGGCGCGCGCAAATCCGGCTCCTCGCTCGGCGCGGTGATCGAGTGCGAGGCAACCGGCGTGCCCGCCGGCTGGGGCGCGCCGCTCTACGCCAAGCTCGACAGTGAACTCGCCGCCGCCTGCATGAGCATCAACGCGGTCAAGGGCGTCGAGATCGGTGACGGCTTCGAAACTGCGCGGCTGACCGGAGAGGCCAATGCCGATCCGATGCGCCCGGGGCCTGACGGCAAACCAATCTTCCTCGCCAACCATGCCGGCGGCATCGCCGGCGGTATCTCGACCGGCCAGCCAGTGCGGCTGCGGGTGGCGTTCAAGCCGACCAGTTCGATCCTGACGCCGGTGGAAACCATCACCCGCGAGGGCGAGGCCAGCGAGATCATGACCAAGGGCCGTCACGACCCCTGCGTCGGCATTCGCGGCGTGCCGGTGGTGGAAGCGATGATGGCGCTGGTGCTGGCCGACCAGAAGCTGCTCAACCGCGCACAATGCGGTTGAGCGGAGCGCGGTCGAGGGAAAAGCTGCCGAGCTGACCGCCGCCCGGCGCCGGCCTCAGTTCCGGCGCCAGCGCGCGAAGATCGCGGTCGGCAACAGCAGCCCCCGCGCTTCCTCGCGCGTCGCCAGTTCGCCGCATTCGACGGTGCCGGGCAGGTCGGCAAAGGCCTGCGAGAGCAGTTCGCCGATCGCCAGCGCCGACATCCTGACCGCATAGACCGTCAGGAACAGGAAGCGCGAGTCGGCATCGATCAGCTTGCGGCAGTCGGCGATCAGGCCGGGCAGCCCTTCCTCCAGCTTCCACACCTCGCCCTCGGGGCCGCGGCCATATTTGGGCGGGTCGAGCAGGATGCCGTCATAGCGCTTGCCCCGACGCCCCTCGCGCGCGACGAACTTGGCGGCATCGTCGACGATCCAGCGCACCGGCTTGTCGGCAAGCCCCGCGAGCTTGGCATTGCCCTTCGCGGCCTCGACCGACTTCTTCGACGCATCGACATGGGTGACCTGCGCGCCCGCCGCGGCCATCGCCAGGCTGCCGACGCCGGTATAGCCGAACAGGTTCATCATCGCCGGATGGGGCTTGCCGGCGAGTTGCTCGCGCATCCATGCCCACACCGGCGCCATATCCGGAAAGAAGCCGAGATGACGGAACGGCGTGCATTGGGCGGTGAAGGACACATCCTCCCACCCCAGTTTCCAGCCTTCGCGCGGCACCGGCTTGTCGAAGCGCCAGCGGCCGCCGCCATCCTCGTCGGCGCCGGGCACGAATTCGCCATGCGCCTGCCAGTCGGGATCGGCGGGTGCCCACATCGCCTGCGGCTCCGGCCGGATGAACCGATAGGGGCCATAGCGTTCGAGCTTGCGGCCATGGCCGCAATCGACCAGCCCGTAATCGGCCCAGGGCTCGCCGACGAGCGTGACGAGGCTCATGCCGAGGGGGTGGCCCGCTCCGCGATCCATGCCTTGACCACATCGAGTTCGGCGGGAAGCGTCACGAAACGCTCCTCGCGGGTGAACAGGCCGCCGACGCGCGCGGGCAGGCCGGGACGGGTGCCGGTGGCGCGCTCGACGGCATCGCGGAACTTGCCGGCATGCGCGGTGGCGAGGGTGACGATCGGCACCGCCGGATCGATCTCACCGGCGAATTGCATCGCGGCGGCGAGGCCGACCGCGGTGTGCGGATCGAGGATCTGCCCCGCCCGCTCATTCGCCCAGCGCATCGCCAGCGACATCGCATCGGCATCGATTCGCGCGCTGGTGAACAGCTTCGCCGCACCCTCGCGCTGCGCGTTGGTGAGCTTCATCGCGCGGCTCGCCTCGAACCCCTGCATCTGCGCCGCCATCGCGCCGCCATCGCGTGCGCAAAGATCGAACAGCAGCCGCTCGAAATTGGAGCTGACCTGGATGTCCATCGAGGGGGTCGCGGTCGGCACCACCTGCCCGGTCGAATAATCGCCCGCGGACAGCGCGCGGTGAAGGATGTCGTTGACGTTGGTGGCGACGATCAGCCGCTCCACCGGCAGCCCCATCTGCGCCGCGACATAGCCGGCGAACACGTCGCCGAAATTGCCGGTCGGCACCGCGAAGGCGATCGGCTTGCCCGGCGCACCGAGGCGGACGCCCGCGTAGAAATAATAGACCACCTGCGCCATCAGCCGGGCCCAGTTGATCGAATTGACCGCGCTCAGCGCGAAGCGGCCGGTGAAATCCTTGTCGGCGAACAGCGCCTTCACCATCGCCTGGGCATCGTCGAAACTGCCCTCGATCGCGATGTTGTGGACGTTGGGCGCCAGCATCGTCGTCATCTGGCGGCGCTGAACGTCGGAGACGCGGCCCGCCGGATGCAGCATGAAGATGTCGATCTTCGCGCGCCCCGCAACCGCGTCGATCGCGGCCGAGCCGGTATCCCCGCTGGTCGCGCCGACGATCGTCAGATGCTTGTCGCGCTGGCTGAGGAACCGCTCGAACAGCAGCCCGAGAAGCTGCAGCGCGACATCCTTGAACGCCAATGTGGGGCCATGGAACAGTTCGAGCAGCCAGTGGCGATGATCGAGCTGGACGAGCGGCGTCACCGCATCGTGCGAGAAACGGCCATAGGCCTGCGTGCACAGATCCCGCAGCTCATCCTCGTTGAGCGCGTCGCCGACGAACGGCGCCATCACGCGCACCGCGGTCTCGACATAGGAGAGCCCGGCGAGCGCCGCGATCTCTTCCTCGGTAAAGCGCGGCCACGCTTCCGGAATATAGAGCCCGCCGTCCGACGCGAGCCCCGCCAGCGTCACCGCCTCGAAATCGAGCGCCGGCGCGCTCCCCCTGGTGCTGATATAGCGCATGTTGCGGGCGGGCTTAGCGACGCCCGGCAATCACGGCAAGCATAGCGAATCTGCGGGGGTTCACAGAGCAACTCCTCCTCTTCCCAACACTACAATGTTCACGCCATCGTGGATGGATGAGCGCGGCTGCCGCCGCGTCCCCCTCGCCCCTACGGGGAGAGGGGCAGGAAGAGGGCGAATCGCTCTCCGCGTAGGGCTCAGCGCTGCCGCCATCCGGGCCTGTTGAAAGCAAATCGATCAGCCCCTTACGCTTGGCGCTATTGCCCCTCTCCCTGGTCCGCTACGCGGACCTTTCCCTCTTCCCATAGGGGTGAGGGGCAAAAAGTGTCCGCAAACAAGATGCGTGAATGCTGCAGCCCCCTAAAGGCGCTCGCTCGGACTACGCCGCCGTCGCAGCGCGAGCGCATAGATCACCAGCGCGACCGCGGCGAAGAAGAACCATTGGAAGGCGTAGGCCAGATGGTTGTTCGGCACATTGTCTGTGCTTGGCGGCGCGGAGGCCTTGAGGCCCGGCGCCGGCACGGAGGATACCAGCATCGCAACGCGTGGCTCCCCTCCCCCGCCGAGCAGGCGCGCCAGCGCCGATTCGTGCGAGGGTGCGGTGGTGATCGTGCCGCTGACCGGGCCGCCCTTCCATACCGGCTTCACCTTGGGGTCGGCAGCCAGCCCCATGTCGACCAGGGCGCCGGGGCCTTCGACACCGGTGCGGCAGCGAGCAATGTGGCGGTAGCCGGTGCTACCGTCGGCGGCGCGGCCGCCCTCCACCTGCCAGCCGCCGACTTGCAGGCAAATCAGCGAGGAGCGGCGGAACAGCATTTCATCGGCGGCCGGCGGCAGCACCGGAAAGCTGACCGCGGGCTTGCCGAGATTGGCGCGGTAGAGCGCGAGCAGCGCATCCTTTTCGGCGCGGCGCTGAAGTTGCCAGACGCCGAGCCAGATCATCGTCGCAACAGCCGCGACCACGACCAGGGTCGCCAGGATCGGCACGCGACGCGTCATTCCTCGTCGTCGTCGTCCCTGCCGCGGCCGATGCGGCCTTCGCGCGCCTTGTTGCGATATTCGAGCGCGAGCATCGCCGCCTTGGCGATCCTGAGCGAATAGAGCGTCGCCACCAGAGTCAGCGGCAGCCACAGCACGATATGGATCCAGACCGGCGGATGGACGGTGAGTTCCAGCGCAATCGCCAGCGCCACGATCAACGCGCCGATGCCGAAGGTCAGGAAGGCCGCGGGCCCGTCCCCCACGTTGAACCGGCGGAAATCCTGCCCGCAGGCACGGCACTTGACCGCGAAGCGGACGATGCCGTCGAACAGCGTCTTCGCCCCGCATTGCGGGCACAGCCCGTGGAGCGCGGCCTGGGCGATGGTGGGCGGACCCTTCACCGGCATGATGTCACCGTCATGCCGATGATGTCGGCCCAATCGCAGCCGGTTGCAAGGCGGATCGGTGCCGCCGCGCGGAAGGCTTTCATCCGTTTCGGAGTGACTGGGTCAGCCCGCGTGGACCGGCGCGCCCCAGCCGCCCCAGACATAGACCGAGACGAACAGGAACAGCCAGACGACGTCGACGAAGTGCCAGTACCAGGCAGCCGCCTCGAAGCCGAAATGCTGCCGCGGCGTGAAGTGGCCCTTATAGGCACGGATCAGACAGACGATCAGGAAGATCGTGCCGATCAGCACGTGGAAGCCGTGGAAGCCGGTCGCCATGAAGAAGGCCGCGCTATAGTTGATCCCCGCGAAGGGGAAAGGCGCATGGGCATATTCATAGGCCTGGATGCAGCTGAAGATCACGCCGAGGATGATCGTGAGCCACAGCCCCTTCTTCAGGCCCTCACGATCGCCATGGAGCAGCGCGTGATGCGCCCAGGTGACGGTGGTACCCGAACAAAGCAAAATCAGCGTGTTGAGCAGCGGGAAGCCGAAGGGATCGATCACCTCAATGCCCTTGGGCGGCCAGGTTTCCGCGGTGGCCGCGCCGGCCTGGCCCACGAGGTTGGTCGTCGATCCGTCGGCGAATTCCAGCGCCGCAGGGAACAGCGAGAAATCGAACCAGGCCCAGAACCAGCCCACAAAGAACATCACTTCGGAAGCGATGAACAGGATCATGCCATAGCGCAGGTGAAGCTGCACGACGGGGGTATGATCGCCGGCATGCGCCTCGCGGATTACATCCGACCACCATGTGTACATCGTGAACAGCACGCCCGCGAGGCCGGCGAAGAAGATCCAGCCGCCGCCATTGGCCTTATCGGGGGAGATATGGCCACCATGCATCCACATGATCGCGCCGACCGCCATGATCAGCGCAGACATCGAACCCATCAGCGGCGTGATCGAGGGTGGCAGGATGTGATAGTCGTGGTTCTTGTGGCCAGCCATGCATCGTCCCCGTTATGTCTATTGTGATTGTTTAGCTTCTGCGCCGTTTCCGGTCCACCCGGAACTCAGCTGGGATCGGCCTTCTCCGCGGGGAAGAAGGTGTAACTCAAGGTGATTTCCTCGACGTCGCGCGCATCCTCATCCTTGAGCATCGCGGGGTCGACATAATAAATCACTGGCATGCGCACGGTCTCGCCGGGCTTCAGCGTCTGCTGGGTGAAGCAGAAACACTGGATCTTGGCGAAATAGGCGCCGGTCTTGGTCGGCGCGACGTTGAAGGTCGCGGTGCCGGTGATCGGATGGTTGGTGAGGTTGGTCGCGGTAAAGAAGGCGATCGAGCGCTCGCCGATCTTCACCGTCTCGCGCTTCTGTTCGGGCTTGAACGACCAGCCGAGCGAGGGCGCGACATTGGCGTCGAAGCGCACCACCACCTCATGCCCCGCAACCGCACCGGGGGCCGCGACCGCGCGCTGGGTGGTGCCGCCCCACCCGGTCGCCTGGCAGAACATGCGATAGAGCGGCACCGACGCGAAGCCGAGCCCGGCCATGCCGCAGACCAGCGCCACGCCGGCGATCAGGGTCCGAAGGTTGCGGCGCTCGTTGGGCGTCATGATGTGCGCGTCAACCGCTCAGCTTGGCGATCGTAATGAGGAAGAACAGCACGACGAGCGCGCCGAGCAGCAGCCCCGTCACCATCGCGCGCGATTTCTGGCGCGCGCGGATCGCGGCAAGTTCCTCGGGCGTCATGCGAGCAGCAGACGATCAGCGACGAGCGCACCGAACAGCGCGAACAAATAGAGGATCGAGAAGGCGAACAGCCGACGTTCGGGCTTCATCAGCGCGGGATCGGTCTCACGGCTCATCGCCACGCGGACCGCGTAGAACAGGAAGACCGCGTTCAGCGCCACCGCGGCGACGCCATAGATCGCGCCGACGAGGCCGAGCGGCCAGGGCGCGACCGCCGCCGCCACCATAGGCAATGTGTAGAGAAGGATCTGGGTGCGCGTCGTCCGCTCGCCTGCGACCACCGGCAGCATCGGCACACCCGCCGAGGCATAATCGGGGCGGACGAACAGCGCGAGCGACCAGAAATGCGGGGGCGTCCACAGAAAGACGAGCACGAACAGCAGCACCGGCAAGGTCGAGACCTCGCCCGTCACCGCCGCCCAGCCGATCAGCGGCGGGAAAGCGCCGGCGGCACCGCCGATAACGATGTTCTGCGGCGTCGCGCGCTTCAGCCACACGGTATAGATCACCACGTAGAACAGGATCGCGGCGAGCAGGATCGCGGCGGCGACCCAATTGACCGCCAGCCCCATCGTCAGCACCGAGAATGCGCCGAGCCCAACGCCAAAATGCAGCGCGCTGCCACGGTCCATCCGTCCGGCGGGCAGCGGCCGGCCGGCGGTGCGCTTCATCCGCGCGTCGATATCCGCCTCATACCACTGGTTGAGCGCACCGGAGGCGCCGCTGCCCAGCGCCACGCACAGGATGGCGGTGAATCCGAGCACCGGATGGATATGCCCCGGCGCTGCAAGCAGCGCGCACAAGGCTGTGAAGACGACGAGCGTCATCACCCTTGGCTTGGTGAGGGCAAGAAAGTCCCGCCAGTCGGCGGTGACGGGAAGGGCTGAAAGGGGGCTGGTCGCCATGCAAATTCTCGTTAACGGGCTCCCGGCGCCCTTTAGGCGTCCGGGAGCCCGAACTCAATCGATCCGCGGCAGCGTCTCGAACTGGTGGAACGGCGGCGGGCTTGGCAGCGTCCATTCGAGCGTGGTGGCGCCCTCACCCCACGGATTGCCCTCTGCCTTGCGGCCGGCGAACAGCGACCAGAACACGTTGACGAGGAAAATCAGCACGCCGAACGCCATGATGGAGTAGCCATAATGGCTGGCGATGCCGTTCCAATAGGCCTGCGCGTCGGTATAGTCCGGATAGCGCCGCGGCATATTCTCAACGCCCAGGAAGTGCATCGGGAAGAACAGGATGTTCACGCCGATGAAGAAAACCCAGAAATGGAGCTGGCCCAGGAACTCGCTGTACATCCGGCCCGACATCTTCGGGAACCAGTAATAGAAACCGGCGAACAGCGAGAACACCGCGCCCAGCGAGAGCACATAGTGGAAGTGGGCAACGACATAATAGGTGTCGTGCATAATGTCATCAATACCGCCGTTGGCGAGGACGACGCCGGTCACGCCGCCTACGGTGAACATGAAGATGAAGCCGATCGACCAGACCATCGGGGTCTTGAAGCTCAGCGAGCCGCCCCACATCGTCGCGATCCACGAGAAGATCTTGATGCCGGTGGGCACCGCGATCACCATCGTGGCGGCGGTGAAATACATCTTGGTGTTCACGCTCATGCCGGTTGTGAACATGTGGTGCGCCCACACGATGAAACCGACCACGCCGATCGCGACCATGGCATAGGCCATGCCGAGATAGCCGAACACCGGCTTGCGGCTGAACGTCGCGATGATCTGGCTGACGATGCCGAAGCCCGGCAGGATCATGATGTAGACTTCGGGGTGGCCGAAGAACCAGAACAGGTGCTGGTAGAGTTCGGGATCACCGCCACCGGCGGGATCGTAGAAGGTCGTGCCGAAATTGCGGTCGGTCAGCAGCATGGTGATCGCGGCGGCGAGCACCGGAAGCGCGAGCAGCAGCAGGAAGGCGGTGACCAGCACCGACCACACGAACAGCGGCATCTTGTGCAGGGTCATCCCCGGCGCGCGCATGTTGAAGATGGTGGTGATGAAATTGATCGCGCCCAGGATCGAACTCGCGCCCGCGATGTGGAGCGAGAGAATCGCCATGTCGACCGCGGGGCCGACCGAGCCGCTGGTGGAAAGCGGCGCATAGACCGTCCAGCCGGTGCCGGCGCCGAGGCCGGTGCCGCCCGGGACGAAGGAGGAACCGAGCAGCAGCAGGAAGGCCGGGATGAGCAGCCAGAAGCTGATATTGTTCATCCGCGGGAACGCCATGTCCGGCGCACCGATCATGATCGGCACGAACCAGTTGCCGAAGCCGCCGATGATCGCGGGCATGACCATGAAGAACACCATGATCAGGCCGTGCGCGGTGATCAGCACGTTCCACATGTGGAGCGCCTGATCCATCGTTGCCTCGGTGCCCATCATCATGGACGCCCAGGTCGGCAGATACTGGATGCCGGGCGACGCCAGCTCGGCGCGCATCAGGCCCGAGATCGCGCCGCCGATCAGGCCGGCGAGGATCGCGAAGATCAGGTAGAGCGTGCCGATATCCTTATGGTTCGTCGACATGAACCAGCGGGCGAAGAAGCCCGGCTTGTGATCGGCATCATGGTGCGCATGATCGTCATGCGCTTCGAAATGGCTGGCTGGCAACGTGGCTTCGGTCATTCTTATCAGCCCTCGGTCGTGTTGGCCGCGGCGGGCGCGTCGGTGGCGTTGGCTGCGGGCTCTTCGGCCGCTTCGGTGGCATTAGCAGTTTCGGGCGCGCCGCCCTCGACCGCTGGGGCAACTTCGGCCGCCGCCGCAGGAGCCGGCGCCGCGCTCGGCATCGTGCCGCCCTTGGAGGCGACCCAGCGCGCGAACTGCTCGGGGCTCACCGCCTCGACCGCGATCGGCATATAGGCATGGCGGGCGCCGCACAGTTCGGAACACTGGCCATAATAGAGACCCGGCCGATCGATCGTGAAGCTCAGCTCGTTGATGCGGCCCGGCACCGCATCCATCTTCGCCCAGAAGGCGGGGACCGCCCAGCTGTGGATCACGTCATTGGAGGTGACCAGCACGCGGATCGGCACGCCGACCGGCAGCACCACCCGCTCGTCGACCGCGAGCAGGCGGGGCTCACCACGCTTGAGCGCCTCGGCATCGGGCAGCATGTTCGAGGTGAGCTCGAAATCGCCATGATCAGGATATTGGTAGTTCCAATACCACTGGTTGCCGATCACCTTCAGCGTCACCGCATCCTTGGGCGGCGTCTTGAATTGCGCCGCCAGCAGGCCGATCGACGGGATCGCGATCGCGACCAGGATCAGCACCGGCACCAGCGTCCAGATCACTTCGATCAGCGTGTTGTGCGTCGTCTTGCCCGGCGTGGGGTTGGCGCTGGCGCGGTAGCGGAGGGCGACCCAGGCGAGCAGCCCAAGCACCAGCAACGAGGTGAAGACGATCACCGGCATCAGCACATAATTGTGCATCCACAGCGCGCGCTTGCCGTTCGGCGTCACCTGCACCGGGAGCGTATAGCCGCCCGGGGACGGTTGGCCGACGTGCGGATCGGGCTTGGCGGTGGAGACAAAGGCCGGGGCGGCCGGGCTCGACGCCGGGGCCGGGGCCGTCCCCGGCTCGATCACCGGCGCCGGCGCGGTGGCGACGCTGGGCGCTGCGGCCGGCGCCGCGGGTGCCGCTTGGGCACTCACCGCTGCACCCACCAGGCTGAACGCGAGGAAGAGCGACTTCACCAGTTTCATAGGCATCCCGACCTGTTGTGTTTCCCACCCCGCACTGGTCACTCCCCGCGTGAGGGCATCCCGGTCCGGCATTTTATTTTGCCGGTGCTTATAGGCAGCATCCCCAACCGTCTCAAGCGGTTCGCCGCAGATTTTCTCGGAGTTGCCGCATGCGCCCGCGCGCCCTATCTGGCGACGCGGGCAAAAGTGAAGGGCGATGGAATGACCGACGAAGAGATCATGGCTGAGTTCAGGGCGGCGGATGCGCTGCTCGAGGGCCATTTCATCCTTTCGTCGGGCCTGCGCAGCGCCCGTTATCTGCAATGCGCGCGCGTGCTGATGGAACCGATGCGCGCCAGCCGCCTCGCCTCCGCGCTGGTCGCGCGGATCCCGCGCGATATCAGGACGGCGATCGATATCGTCGTCTCGCCGGCGATGGGCGGAGTGATCTGCGGGCACGAGATGGGCCGCGCGCTGGGCGTCGAGGCGATCTTCCTCGAACGGCCCGAAGGCGTGTTCGAACTGCGCCGCGGCTTCCGGCTGAAGCCAGGCCAGAAGGTGTTCATGATGGAAGACGTCGTAACGACCGGCCTCAGCTCGCGCGAGGCGATCAAGTCGATCGAGGCGGCTGGTGGCGAGACGATCGCAGCCGGCGCGCTGGTCGACCGCTCGGCAGGCAAGGCAGATCTCGGCGTGCCCTTCTTCCCGCTGCTGACGCTGTCGATCCCGACCTACGATCCCGCCGAGCTGCCGCCCGAGCTGGCGGAAATCCCCGCGATGAAGCCGGGGAGCCGCGCCGCATGACCGGAAAACTGCGGCTTGGCGTCAATATCGACCATGTCGCGACCATCCGCAACGCGCGCGGCGGCGGCCATCCCGATCCGGTGAAGGCCGCACTGCTCGCCGCCGAGGCGGGCGCCGACGGCATCACCGCGCATCTGCGCGAGGACCGCCGCCACATCACCGACGATGATATCCATCGCCTGATGGATGGGATCAGTCTGCCGCTGAACCTGGAGATGGCGGCGACACCCGAGATGCTGGAGATCGCGCTGCGCCATCGGCCGCACGCAGCCTGCATCGTGCCCGAACGACGCGAGGAACGCACCACGGAGGGCGGCCTCGACGCTGCCGGGCAGTTCGATCATCTGTGCCCGATCGTCGACGCGCTGACCGCCGCCGGCATCCGCGTCAGCCTGTTCATCGAAGCGAGCAATCGCCAGATCGACGCGGCGCTGCGCCTCGGCGCCCCCGTCGTCGAATTCCACACCGGCGCCTATGCCCATGCGACGGGCGAGGCCGCGGTCGCCGAGCTGCGCCGCATCGCCGATGGCGCCGCGCTTGCCGTGAAGAACGGCATCGAGCCACATGCCGGCCACGGCCTCACCTATGACAATGTCGGGCCGATCGCCGCGATCCCCCAGATCGCCGAGCTCAACATCGGCCACTTTCTGATCGGCGAGGCGATCTTCGACGGCCTCCACGCCAGCATCGCACGGATGCGCGACGCGATGGACGCGGCGCGATGATCATCGGTCTCGGTTCGGACCTGTGCAACATCGAGCGGATCCAGAACTCGCTCGACCGGTTCGGCGAGCGATTCGAGAACCGCGTGTTCACCGATCTCGAGCGCGCCAAGGCCGCTCGGCGGCCGCTGACCCGTGCTGGCACCTATGCCAAGCGCTTCGCCGCCAAGGAGGCGTTTTCGAAGGCGGTCGGCACCGGCTTTTCGCAGGGCGTATTCTTGCGCGACATCGGCGTGGTCAACCTGCCGTCCGGCGCGCCGACGCTGAAGCTGACCGGCGGCGCGCAGGCGAGGCTTGACGCGCTGACCCCGGCGGGCCACGCCGCCCATGTGCATCTGACGATGACCGACGACCATCCCTGGGCGCAGGCCTTCGTCATCATCGAGGCGATCCCCGTCTCTTCGCAGGAGTTCCAGGCGTGAGCGACGCCGACGCCAATCATGCCGCGGATGCGTCCGCCACTCCCCCCGCTGCCGAGCCGTCGGCGAAAAAGGCCAAGCAGAAGACCGATTGGGGCGCCGAACTGCGCGGCATCGTGCTGCTGATCCTGGCCGTCCTCGCCTTCCACAGCCTGGTCGCCAAGCCGTTCTACATCCCTTCGCCGTCGATGATGCCGATCCTCATCCAGGGTGACCGGCTGGTGGTGAGCAAATATCCCTATGGCTGGTCCTATGTCTCGCCGACCTTCCACGTCCTGCCCTTCATCAAGGGCAGGCTGTTCGGCAGCGTGCCCGAGCGCGGCGATATCGTGATCGTCAAGCCGACCGACCAGAACGAGGATTATATCAAGCGCGTCATCGGCCTGCCCGGCGACCGCATCGAGATGCGCGGCGGCACGGTGATCCTCAACGGCGTGCCGGTGAAGCGCGAGCAGAAGAAGCCGCTGATGCTCCCCGTCGATTCCAACGTGCCGTGCGAGCCCGACTATTGGCCCGGGCTGCAGGTCACCGGCGCCGACGGCAAGGCCTATTGCGAGCTGCCGATCGTCCGCGAGACGCTGCCCAACGGCCGCAGCTACGACACGATCGACCTTGGCTGGCGCCCGACCGACGAGATGGCGCCGCTGACCGTACCGGCCGGCCATGTCTTCCTGATGGGCGACAATCGCGACATGTCCGCCGACAGCCGCGTGCCCATCGAGCAGCGCGGGCTCGGCGGTCCGCTGCCGATCGAGAATATCGGCGGCCGCGCCGAATTCATCACCTTCTCGCTCGATGGAACGTCGGAGTGGTGGAACCCGTTGAGCTGGTTCACCGCCTTCCGTTCCGGCCGTGCCGGAACAGGGCTGCATCCGGACGAGGCCCCGAAGAAATGACCGACGGTCCCGACGCCGAGCATCACGAGGCGCCGGGACCAGCGGAACTCCACGATCCGGTCGTCCGCCGGGAACTCAAGCGCGCCTCCGTCTGGCTGGGCCTTGCCTTGGCGATCGTGCTGATCGCCTTCCTCGCCCAGCCGCTCCTGCTGATCGTCGGCGGTCTCGTCTTCGCCGCATTGCTCGATGGCGGTACCCGCCTGCTGGGCCGCGTGCTGCCGATCGCCCGCCCCTGGCGACTGGCGCTGGTCACGCTCTCCGGCCTCGCCTTCATCCTCTGGACCTTCTATTTCGCCGGCACCCAGCTCGCCGCGCAGGCGGAGACGCTGCGTGTGGTGGTCGCGCACCAGTTCGACCGGATCACCGACTGGGCGGCGGCCAGCGGCCTCATCAGCCGCGGCCAGGGCGGCATCGACGAGATCGGGCGGCAGTTGCTCGGCTCGCTCGGGCGGCTGACCTCGGCCGTCGGCAGCGCGCTGGGCGCGATCTCGTCGATCGCGATGATCATCGTCATTGGCATCTTCGTGGCGACCGAGCCACGGCTCTACGAGCGCGGCGTCGCCTGGATGCTGCCTATCTCGCAGCGCAAGCAATTCTACATCACCTCGGCGCGGATGGGCCACACGATGCGCCGGCTGATGTTCGGCCGGCTGATCGGCATGTTCGTGGAAGGCACCGCAACCTGGGCGCTGCTCGCCTGGTGGGGCGTGCCCATGGCGGCGTTGCTCGGCATCCTAACCGGGTTGCTGGTGTTCCTGCCCAATATCGGCGCGATCATGTCCGGCGTGCTGATGGTTCTGGTCGGCTTCTCGGCGGGCTGGGAAACCGGGCTGTGGGCGTTGTTCGTCTACATCTTCGTCCAGTCGGTGGACGCCTATCTGATCGTGCCGATGGTCGCGAAGCGCACGGTGGACCTCGCCCCCGCGCTGGTGCTGGGCGCACAGCTCCTTTTCGGCGCGCTGTTCGGCATATTGGGGCTGGCGCTTGCCGACCCGATCGTGGCGATGATCAAGGTCGCGCTGGAGCGCAGCTCGGAAGAAAATGCGCGCAAGGCGACCGAGCGCGACGCGGCGGCACAGGCGGATGCGGAAGCCGCGGCGGAGGCTTCGGCGGAAGCGCCACCGCGGCGGCGGTGGCCGACATGGTTCGGCCGTCGCGGCGCGAAGCCCGCGATCACCGCATCGTGAAGAGCACCTGATCCACGACCTTGCCGTCGAGATCGACCAGCCTCACCCGATGCACCCCGGGCCCTGCCAGGATCTGCGGTGCTGCGCTGGCGGGGCCGACATCTTGATTGTCGAGCATCAGCCGATGGCCCGTCGCCATCCCGGTGACACGGATCGCGATGCGCTGGCGGCCGACGGGGATATCGGGATCGAGGGCATAGACCGCGCCGGCGGCGGGGTTGGCGATGCGCGGGCGCCGCGCCTCCGGAGGCGCCACCGCCTGCAGGCTCTGCCCAGTGCCGGCGAGAAAATAGTCGCGGCGCGGCGGCTCGATGCCATCGGCGAAGCGCACCGCGCGCATCTCGACGCCATCGGGCATCGTCGGTGCACGCGAGGGACGGTCGGCGTGGAGCGCGCGCATCACATCGCGCCACACCGGCGCGGCGCCGCTCGTGCCCGAGACCGCGCGCATCGGATCGCCCTCCAGATTGCCGATCCAGACCGCGACGGTGTAGCGATCCGAGAAGCCCACGCACCAATTGTCACGCATCGCCTTCGACGTGCCCGTCTTCACCGCCGCCCAGAAGGGCAGGCGCAGCGCGCTGTCCAGCCCGAAGGTCTGCGCACGCGCATTTGGATCGGCGAGCATGTCCGCGACGATCCATGCCGCCTGCGGGGTCGTCACCGGCCGCGCGCTGCCCTCGGGATCCTCGCTGCGAATGCGCAGCGGCGCATAGCGGCCGCCCAGCGCCAGCATGCGATAGGCCGCCGCCTGTTCGAGCAATGTGACCTCCGCCGAGCCCAGCGCCAGCGAAAAGCCATAATATTTGCCGTCCTCGGTGAGCCCGCGATAGCCCGAATCCCACAACCGGTCGCGGAACGATTCGACCCCGGTCAGCACCAATGTCCGCACCGCGGGCACGTTGAGCGACCCCGCAAGCGCGCTGCGCACCGAGACTGGGCCCTTGAAGGCACGATCATAGTTCTGCGGCACGTAGAGGCCCGAGGCGGTGTCGAGCTGGACCGGCGAATCGTCGAGAATCGATGCGGGCGTGAGATAGCCCTTCTCGATCGCCTGCGCGTAGAGGAACGGCTTCAATGTCGAGCCGGCCTGGCGATAGGCATTGGCACCGTCCACCGACGCGGCGGTCGATTCGCCCCCCACCCCGCCGACATAGGCCAGCACGTCGCCGGTTGCATTGTCGACCACCACCACCGCGCCGTCCCGCACCCGCGCGCTGCCGAGCCCCTGCAGCTGCCGGCGCAGCGCCGTGGCTGCGACTCGCTGGACCGCGGCGTCGAGCGTGGTCGTGACCTTGAGGCCCGGCTTGTCGAGCAGGCGCACGGCGAGATGCGGCGCCAGTCCCGGGTCGAGCGCCAGCCGCCGCGCTGGAGACAGCATCGAACCTGCGGCGATGCGCAGCCCCTCGCAACCCAGCTCTGGCGCAATCGCGCAGGCGCGGCGGGTGACCGTCGCCTGGTCAGCGCGTGGATCGGGCAGCAGCGCCGTCAGCAGCGCCGCATCCGAGCGGCTGAGCGCGTCGGGGGTCTTGCCGAACAAGGTCAGCGCAGCGGCGCCGATGCCCTGCGCCTCGCCGCGAAACCCGGCGAGGTTGAGATAGGCTTCGAGGATCTCATCCTTGCTCCACCGATCTTCCAGCGCCTGCGCCGTGCGCATCTGGCGCAGCTTGTCCCGCCAGTCGCGTGCGCCCGGCGCGCCGATATCGGGCGAGAGCCAGGCGGCAAGCTGCATCGAGAGGGTCGAGGCGCCGCGGGCGCGCTGGCCGCGGAGCCGATCACGGACCGAGCCCGCAAAGGCCAGCCAGTCGACGCCACCATGGCTGCGGAAGCGGCGATCCTCCGAAGCGATCAGGGTGTCGGAGACGACGGGCGCGATCTTGTCGAGCGGCGTCCACGCAAGGCGCCGCGCAGCGAAGTCCACGCGCTCGGCGTCGATCAGCCGGCCGTTGCGGTCATAGAGCCAAGATTCACTGGGGCGCCACGCCGCTTTGACGTCACGGTAGGCCGGCAAGGGCGGTGGCATGGTGAACCAGTGGAGGATCGCGGCTGAGAGCGCGACGGTGATCGTCAACGCCCAGAGGAGGTGGGTGCGGAGCCTGATTTTCCTCCCCGCGCTCCGCTCGGGGAGGGGAACCACCGGCAAAGCCGGTGGTGGAGGGGGCGGTGCCGAAACATTCGCGCCTACCGCATTGGGATCGACCGACTCAGCGCCGGCCCCTCCACCATCAACCTGCGTTCGACGGTTCTCCTCCCCGAGCGGAGCTCGGGGAGGAGATTTGTTTTCACTCACCGCAGCGCCACCGCGATCTGGCCGTTGGGCACCTGCGCGCGGATGTCGGGCGAATACATCGCCTCCACCCGCGTCGGCGGCAGGTTGAAGCGGCCGACGCCGTTCAGCCGCACGGTATATTCGACGGTGAACGTGCCGCGCGGCACCCATTCGAAATAGCCGCGCCACGAATCGCGCCCGCGCTCGACATAGCTGGGCTGCACGCCCTCCCCGCCCGATGCCGCCTCGGCCAGCAATTGCGACTGGCCACCGAGCGTACCAACGATGGTGGCGCCGCCTGGGATCGGATCATTGACCACGACCCATTGCCGGTCGGCGGTCGATTCGACGGTGATGCGCACCTTGAGCACGTCGCCGCGGGTCAGCCTGCCCGGCACCTTCTGTTCGAGCACGCTGACCTGCTTGGTCATCCGATAGCCCGCATAGAGCGGCTGGAGCAGCGGCACCGCCGCCTTCACCTGCACCATCGCCCAAGGCCCGGCACCACCCTGCTGGGTCAGCACCAGCGGCACCTTCGCCGCCGGCAGCGGGAAGCGCAGCGGAGCGGCATCCGCGGCCTGCGGCCATTCGCGCTGGCGCGTCTCGCTGCCGAAGCGCGCCATCGTCACGCCGGTGATCGCGCTCGCCGGGTAGATGCTGCCGAAGCGGCGCGCGGTGACCGAACCCCAGGCGTTGGCCGGCGTGGTATCCCAATGGCCGCGGCTCTGGCGCAGTGCCGCGCCGACCATCAGCTTGGGCACATCATCCTCCCAGCCCGGCCGGCCGAGCACCGCGAGCAGCGCGCGCAGCACCGATTCGTCGCCGGTGACCATCATCCACCACGGCGCGTTGCCAGCATCGACCAGATCGACCCGCGATCCTTCGTAGACCAGCCGCGTGCGCAGCACCTTCTCGGCCTGCAGGCGCAGCGCCTGCGCATTGGCGAGGCCCGGCGTCTTGTCGATCGCGACCATCCAGTCGGCGAGCAACGCGGTCGGCATGTCGGCGGCCGCAAGGCCGAGCTGGCCGAACATTGCCGGATCGGCCGCACCGTTGCGCGCGAGTGCGGCGAGCGCCGCGACGCGCAGCAGGCGCTGGTCACCGGCATAGGCGGTGTCGCGCCGCAGCCGACCCTCGACCACCGCCTTCATCGCCTCGATCATCTTGCCGCGGGCGCCGTCCGGGATGGACCAGCCCGATTCGGCGGTGATCGACAGGACATAGGCGGTCAGCGCCTCCGATCCCTGGATGCTCGGCGACGGCCAGTAGCGCAGCAGCCCTTCCTCATCGAGATAGGCCGGGATCTCGCCCGACAGCCGCGTCCATGCCCCCGGATCGTCGAGCGCCACCGCGCGCGACAATTGCTGTTCGAAGCAGCCGTAGGGATAGGCGGCCATATAGGCGCGCACGCCTTCAAGCGGCGGCGCCAATGTGGCGCTGAGCTTGATGTCGACCACGCCGGTGCCCGGCAAAGCACCGGCCGGTGGCGCCACCGGGAAGTTCGCAGCGCCGACGCGCACCAATGTGCCCGCCCAGGTTTCCACCGGCACCGCCGGGATCACATCCTGCGCCACGGTGATCCGGTCCGCTGCGCCGCTCTCCGCCTTCGCCTCGACCGTCCAGTTAAGGCGATCGATATTTGCGGGCGCAGTCAGGTGCCAGGTCACCGGTTCGGCCTTGCCGGCAGGGATCGTCACCGTCAGCGGACGTCCCTTGGCGACCGACGGATTGACCCCGACCGTCGCGGTCACCGTCATCGGCTTGTCGGTGGTGTTGCGCAGCGTGAAGGTGGCACCGAACTGGTCGCCGGTGCGCACCAGCGGCGGGATGCCCGAGAGGATCTGGAGATCCTGTGTCGTCCGCACCGCCAGTTCGCCGGTGCCGAACAGCCCGGCGCCGCTATTGGCGATAGCCACCAGCTTGAACGAACTCAGCGCGTCGGACAGCGGCACATCGACCTGGGCGCGGCCCGCCGCATCCAGCGGTACGCGCCCGCGCCATAGCAGAACCGGGCGGAAATCCTCGCGATTGAGCGCGGAAAGATCACCGCCACCGCCGCCGCCGGCCTCGACCGCTTTCTTGCCATAATGCCGTTTGCCGACGACCTGCGTCTGTCCGGTCGAGGTCAGCACGGCCACCGGCCGCTGGACCATCATCGCCTCGATCAGCTTCCAGCTTTCGTTAGGCTGAAGCTGGAGCAGCGCCTCGTCGACCGCGGCGAAGGCGATCTCGGCGGATTTAGGCGCCTTGCCGTCGGGCCCCTTCACCTCGACCGCGACATGCGCGGTCTCGCGCACCGCATAGCTCTTCTTGTCGGCCTTTACCGCCACGGCGAGGCGATGGCCTTCCCAGCCCACCTTCACCTTGGCCATGCCCAGCCGGTAGCTCGGCTTGGCAAGGTCGACGAGCGCAGTCGGGTTGGCGACGTCGCGCGAGACGAAGGGCAGCCCCCAGCGCCGCGCGAGATCGGACAGCCACAGGCGAAACCCGCCGACCCGGCCGCGCACCGCCATCACCGAGACATAGACCTCAGGCGCATAGGCGCCCGGCATCTCCACCTCGACCACCGGATCCTTGCCGGACAGGCGGGTGACGAAGCTGGAAAGCACGCCCTCCCGCTCCACCGTCACCAGCGCGGTCGCCTCACGGAAGGGCATGCGGACCTGGAATTTCGCGGTCTCGCCCGCCTTGTATTCGGGCTGTTCGGCGACGAGATCCATGCGGTCGCCATTGTCGCCGCCGAACCACCAGTCATCGTCACCGGCCAGCCACAGCGAGCGGGTGGCATGAGCGACATTGCCGTCCGCATCCTCGGTGGTGGCTACGGCATAGACCTCGCCCGACACGCCGGGGTCGACCGCGCAGGTCGCAAGCCCCTGGCTGTCGGTGATCGCGGTGCATTCGACGCCGAGCTTGGTGACCTTCGCCTGATTGTCATAAGCGTAGAAGCCGCCGATCAGCCGGCGCCGCGCGGTCAATATCTCGCGGCTGTAGAGGTCGACGCGGATGCGTTGGCCGCGGATCGGCTTGCCGTCCAGCCCGAGGGCGACGAAGCGCAGGCGCATATCGTCCTGCTTCATCAGCCAGCCATCGCCCTTCATGCCGAGTTGCACGCCGCTGGCATGGATCGGCACGCTTCGCGATGCGGTCAGCACCTCGCCATTGGCATCCTCATAATCCATCTCGACCACCATCCGGGCGCCGCCGGTGATCGTGGTGGGGATGTCGATCGCGGTGCGCGCGGTGCCCTGCGCGTCGAGTGTGACCGGCAATGTCTGCGCGGGCGGCAGCGGCGGGGCAATCTCCTCGCCCTCGCCGTCGAGCGGCTTGGTGCCTTCCTCCAGCAGCCGGCCACCGAAACTCCAGCCCTCATAGCCGGAGGGTGCCAGATCGTCAGCGGTGAAGGCCGTGCGGATGCGCACCGGCAGGGATGCGGCCCCGCCGCCCGACAGATAGCCGACGAACAGGTCCAGCGGCACGCGCTTGGGGCGGACCTGCGGATCCTTGGGGCCGGTGACGGTCGCGCGCATCGTCGGCAGGCGGAACTCGTCCAGCTTGATCGACTGGTCGGTGTAGATCGTGCGTTCGCCGACGATGATCTGCAGGTCGTAATCGCCCATCGGCGCGCCCTCGGGCGCGGACCAGCGCGATTCGCCGATGCCGTCCGCGGCGATCTTCAGCGGCATTTCGAACTGGGTGTCCGAGCCGCGATGGACCAGCCGCAAGGTGCCATCGATCGGCTCGGCATAGCCGAAGCCGGTCGCGATCGGCCGACGCAGGATATGCTTCATGTTCACCGTCTCGCCGGCGCGCAGCAAGGTGCGGTCGAAGATGGTGTGGACGATGTCGTCGGGCTTGGACCAGCCATAGGGCAGGTCGAAATCATAGGGCCGGATGCCCTCGCCCCATTCGGTCAATGTGAAGCTGAAGTCGCCCGCCTTGCGGGCAGAGACCATCAGCGGGTGGGGAGCGTCGGGCGACGTCGATTTGCAATCGCCATAGGTTTCGGGCTCGGGCAGGCCGCCCTTGATCAGCACGCGCCCCAGCGCATCGCTGGCGCCGCGCGCGATCAGCCGGCCGGTGCAGCTGTCGGACACGCGCACATCGGCGCCCGCCACCGGCTTGCCGCTATCGAGCGCGGTCACCCAGGCGAGCGAGGCACCGCGGCCCCATTTGAAATGGACGCTCATGTTGGTGACGAGCGCGCCCGCCGCCACATAGCGCGTCGCCTTGCGACCCAGCAGCGATTCGCCGAGCGTCGGGCTGGCGAGTTCGACCACGTAGAAGCCGGGAGCTTTCAGCGGGATGCCGACGACCTCGAAATCCTTGCCCTTGCCGGGCAGCGGCACCGACATCGGCTTGCCAGCGGCGGTTCCGCTGAGGATCGAGCGGGTGCCGGTATAATTGACCGTCACATCCTCGCCGCCGCGCTTCTCCTCGCGGAAATCATTGGCGCCGGCAGTCTCGATCTCGCGCAACCATTTGGCGATCGCCGCATCGGAGGTCGAATCCGCCTCCAGCATCTTGCCGGCGATCGGCTGGCTGCGGCCCTGCAGCTCGGGCTCGACGTTGCGGACGGTGACGGGCAGCGTGCCGCCTTCCTTCGCCTCGATGATGCCGAAGGGCGCCGCGAACTTCACCAGCGGCGGCGCGACATCGAAGCGCACGTCGAGCGGGAAGCGCTGCGCGTTGGAGAGCGGGCGGCCGCTTTCGTCCTTCACGCCGTCGGGCAGGATCAGCTTGCCGGTGGTGCCGGCCGGCAGCGGCGCCGCGAAGCTGACGCTGGTGATGTGCGCGCGATTCTTGTCGTCATCGTCGATCCTGGCGGCCAATGTCTTGCCGCCCGCCTCGATGCGGATCGCCTTCGCCTGCGCGATCGGGATCGGTGCAGTAAATTGCACACTGGCCTTGAGCACGGGGTTGCAGCCCGCCTGCGGGTTGACCCGCGAGCAACTGAAGCTCGCCTCGAACGCCTTGCGGACGGTAAAATCGAAGCGCTGGTCGGCGCCTGCGGTACGGCCGTCGGCGCTGCTGATGCCGGCGCCCCAGACCAAAGCCATGTCACGCCCCGGCGGCAACGGCCGGCGGCATTTGAGCGCGGTGATGGTCTTCAACGCGTCGGCACGCACCTTCGCATCGGTTGGCACCGGCTGGGGGAGACCGGCGGTGCTCAGGAAATTGTCGAGCGTGTAATTGTTCTTGCCGAGGCCGGTCAGGATCTTGTCCGCCGCGGACGGGTCGAGCACATCCACCGCGATCTTCTCGCCGATGCCGTCGACCGAGCAATAGGCATCGCCGGCTACCGAGGCGCGATCGGCCGGCACATTTGCTGCGACGAGGAAGATCTGGCCATCCTCTTCGATCCGCCCGTCATAGCGGCCAGGCAGGATCGCGCGCGCGGAGGGGCCGCCGGTGTCGACGGAGAAGCTGCGCGCGCCGGCAACTTCGATGCCCTTGGCGCTCATCAAACCCTGGCGCAGTTCGAACTTGCAGGTCAGCCCGCCGGGCAGCGGCTTTTCGAATTCATGGACATACGTGGTCGTATCGACCCAGCGGCCGGTGCCGCCGACGGGGCAATCGACCTTCCAGGGGGTTTGCGCGCGCGGATCGCCCAGCGGCACCATCGGTTCGGAGAAGCGGACGGTGTAGCGTTCGACGGCGCCGCCGCCCATGCCGGGGGTGGCGAGCACCACCTGCGGCGCACTGTCGCCTACCGCAACGATTGGCCCCAAAACTGCGCCGAACAACACCGCCGCAGCCAGCGCAACAAACCCCTTGCGCATGCAACTCCCCTCGCCGCCTCTGGGACGGTAACTGAACCTTCCCCGCCACTTAAGTCCAGTCCGAATTAACCCAGGCTAATGTGACTTGCGGTTGATCCATTTTGGATGAAAACTGCAGAGAGGTACGGGGGGAATCGTCGATTGGATGCGGCGCTGGAACTGGCGGGCGTAATTGCGCACGAATTGGCGCTGTTCGCGGCCATCGCCTTCCTGATCGGCGGCCTCGACGACCTCGCCGTGGACCTGCTGTGGCTCGGCCGCGCCGGCTGGCGGCGTCTGGGCGGTGCTCCCGCCGTACCGACACTCACCGCCCCGGACCGGACCGGCTGGCTTGCGGTGTTCGTCCCCGCGTGGGACGAGGCGGCGGTGATCGGCCAGATGCTGCGCGCGGCACTCGCCCGCTTCGAGCATCCCGATTATCGTATCTATGTCGGCTGCTATCCCAACGACCCCGAAACGCTGGAGGCGGTTGAGGCCGTCGCCGCGCGCGACCCGCGGGTCTGCCCCGTCGTCCACCGCCGCGAGGGGCCAACGACCAAGGCGGACTGCCTCAACGGCGTATGGGCGGCGCTCCTCGCCGACGAGGCCGCCCGGGGCGAGCGGGCCAAAGCGATCATCCTCCATGACGCCGAGGACGTCGTCCATCCCCAGGAGTTGCGGCTGTTCGACCGGCTGATCGAGACCCATGCGATGGTGCAGATCCCGGTGCTGCCGCTAGCGGTGCCGGGATCGCGCTGGGTCTCCGGCCATTATCTCGACGAGTTTGCCGAAGCGCATGGCAAGCAGCTTGTCGTGCGCGAACAGCTAGGCGCGGCGGTGCCAGCCGCCGGTGTCGGCTGCGCGTTCGAACGCGGCATGCTGGAGCGGATCGCCGATGGCCGTCATGAAGGGCCTTTCGATGCCGACAGCCTGACCGAGGATTATGAGCTTGGCCTGCGCATCAGCGCACTGGGCGGTCGCGGCACTTTCGCACGGCTGCGCGGCGCCGACGGCAGCCTCATCGCCACCCGCGCCTATTTCCCAGCGACGCTGGAGGCCGCGGTACGCCAGAAAGCACGCTGGGTGACGGGGATCGCGCTGCTCGGGTGGGAGCGGCTGGGCTGGACGGACAGTCTCGCCGAAAGCTGGATGCGCATGCGGGACCGGCGCGCGCTGCTTGCCGCCATCACCATCGCGGTCGGCTATGCCGCCGCCTTCCTCGCGACCGGCACCGTGCTCGCCGGAACCGCCGCCGGAAAGCCTTATGGCGAGATCGGCCCGGGGCTGGCGCTGTTGATCAACATCAACGCCGCGCTGCTGATCTGGCGGATGCTGATGCGCGGGCTGTTCGTGGGCCATGCGCATGGCTGGCGAGAGGGGCTGATCTCGATCCCGCGCGCCGCGGTCGCCAATCTGATCGCCATTCTCTCGGCGTGGCGCGCGCTCGGCCGCTATCTCGCGATCAAACGCGGCACATCGCCACGATGGGACAAGACGGCGCACGCCTTTCCGGATATCAGCGCGCCGCTATGAGCGCCTTCGCCGCCCCGCCCGTCCGCTTCCTCGTCGCCGTGATGGCGCTGTGGACGGGCGCGCGCGCCACCGCGCTAATGTGGGAAGAAGGCGTGGTCGATCCCGCGCGGCGCGGCGCGACCGAATTGGTCGCGCTCGACCCGCCCAAGGTGCCGGCAGTCGTTGCCGAGCCGAAGCCGGCGGTACAACTCGCGATGGCGGAACCGGTGGCGCCTGCCACGATCGTTCCCGCGGTGCTGACGGAGCCCGCGTCGTCGGTCGAAACGCCCGTCAAAGCGGCACCTGCCGAACAGGGAAGCGTGAATCCCGAAGCCTTGCTGCTGATCGCCAGCTATGGTGGCCCGCCGCAGCTGCCGATGCCTGACCCCGTGCCGACGACCGATCCGCAGCCGGCGCTCGTCACCCCCGCGCCGGTCGTGATGGCGCTCAATACGATCGCGCCGACCCTGTCAGAAGCCTAATGTGAAGCGCAACGCTGCGCCGATGTCGTCGGCCAGCACCGCATAATTGCCGGGATCGCTGCGCAGGAACAGGTTGGCGCCGATCCGGCCCCGCCCCAGCGGCCGATCGTATCGCAGCTCATAGTCGAACTCGCGGCCGTTTGGCGCCAGGTTGACGCGCTGCACGGCATAGCCGGTGACGCCCGTCGCATAATCATAACCCGACGGCAGGCTGAGCATCAGTCCGCCATCGGAGACCCGCAGCGGCTGCGCGAAGCGGAAGGCGATCGCGTCGCCGCCGCCGAACAGCCCGCGCTTGGCTGCATCGACGGAAAAGGCGGTGGTTCGGAGCACCGCGCCATCCACCAGCGCGCCGGCGCGCGGCACCTGCGTCCAGCCGCGCCGATAGGAGGCGCCCAAGCTCCAGCCGTCACCGCCCTGCCAGCGGGCGCCGCCATCGACGAACCAGCTCCGCCCTGCCCGCGCACCGAACAGCGCATCGAAGCGCGCGCCGATCACCGTCTCCGCCTCGATCATCCGCGTCGCGCCGAGGCTGAGCGCAAGCCCCCCCAGCCGCCGGTCGAGCGTGACCGAGGTCGAGCTATAGCCATAGCGGCGAAAACGGTTGCGCAGTGCGTCGATCCCTTCGCGGCTGTAGACCAGCGCATCGCCGCGTTCGGCCGCGACGGTCAGGCCGAAGCGGCCGATCCGGTGGCGGAGCGCGAAGGCGCTGTCGCTGCGCTGCTCGAACCCGGCATCGCCCGTTGCGTCGCGGGCGACGAGGAAGGGCGGGCTGCCGCGCCCGGCCATCGCCACGACCAGCGCATTGGCACCCTGCGCGATCGCGAAGCGCATTTCGGTGGAGGCTCCGAGCCGGGTCGCGACGCTGCCGGCCATGGCGCGCGCCTGCCGTGCCTCGTCCCCGCTCAGCAGCAGCCGCTCGACCGCCACGCCGTCGCGCCCCGGCGCGATGGTCAGCGCCAGCGTGGTGCCGCCGGCGCCTATGGCTGCACTGCGCCCCGTCGCCTGCAGTGCGGAGACGAGCGCAGTGCGTGGGGTTGCACCGCGGATCGTCGGCGAAAATCGCATCCCGAACGCGCGCGCATATTTGTCGAGGACGACCGCCTGCAGGCTCTCGCCGCCCTGCCCGGCATCGCCCATCGCGCTGGACAAGGTCACGCTCGGATCGAGCGACACCGGCACCGCGCTACCGGCGAGCGCGGTCTGGCCCTGCGGCTGGAAGGCACGGCCAATGTCGAGCAGGCCGCGGCCATAAACAGGATCGACTCCCGCCGCGCCGGCATCGCGTGCGGTGCTGAGCAGCAGTTCGACGAGTTGCTGGCCCGTCATCGTGGGGAAGGCCTGGGCGAGCAGCGCGATCGCCCCGGCGACGTGCGGTGCGGAGAAGGAGGTGCCGTTCCAAAGGAAGGTCTGGCCGCTTTCGTCATTCGCCTGCACGCGCTCGCCCAGGGCGGTGACGTAGACGTTCTGCGCGCTGCCAGCGCGGTTGCTGAAGTCGGAGATGGTGCCGGCCGCGTTGGTCGACCCCGCGACGATGATCAGCCCGCGCGCCAGCGCCGGATCGAGCGCGACGCGCGCCAGCGGATCGACCTGGTCGGCGCTGTCATTCCCCGCCGAAAACACGATGACCACCCCCGCCGCGGTCGCCCGCGCGATCGCCTGTTGCAGCACCGGCGCGGCAGCGCCCCCGCCCAAGGAGATGTTGACGACACGCGCGCCTGCGCCTGTCGCCACGTCGAGCGCGCGCGCGATGGCGGGGTCGGGGTGCATGCAGCCATCGTCGGGATTGCTGGGATCGTCGGCGGCGCAGCTTCCCGGCTCATCGGTGCGCAGCACGAGCAGGGTCGCATCGAACGCCACGCCATGGACCTGGCTGTCATTCTTCGCGGCTGCCAGCACCGTCGACACCGCCGTGCCATGGCCGCCGACATCCTGGATCGAGGCGTTGCCCGCGGTGTCGCGCGACAGCGGGCTGATCCGGCCGGCGAATTCGGGGCTGTCGATGTCGATGCCGCTGTCGATCACGCCGGCGAGGACACCGCGCCCGGTCGCGCCCGCCTGGTAGGCGGGAATTGCGTTGGCGAGGACCAGCCCGCGCGAGGCGCGATATTCCGCGGTGTTGAAGGGGTTGGCCGGGGTCGGCGTGGGGGTGGGAGCGGGGGTCGGCGTGGGTGTCGGGGTCGGTGTAGGCGTCGGCACCGGGGCCGGCGTGCTGCCCACGCCACCACCTCCGCCACCGCAGCCATCGACCAGCACGGCCGCAAGCGAAAGAAGGACGAGGCGACGCAAGGCTGGACCGGACATGACGATACCCCCCGGGTACGAGGCCGTACGCTCCACCATTTGGCCCCGACGAAGCCTAGACCTGCCGCACCGGCGGCGAAAGCGCTTTGCGCCACAATGGACGTAGCGGCCCTCCGGCGCTAAGCGCACCCCCATCATGCCGCCCGAACTTGCCCATATCCGCACCTGGATCTTCGATCTGGACAACACGCTCTATCCGGCGTCCGCGGACCTGTTCGGGTTGATCGACCTGCGCATGACCGCATTCGTCGCGCGGCTGCTCGATCTCGATCCGGTCGAGGCGCGGCGGGTGCAGAAGGAGTATTTCCGCAACCACGGCACCACATTATCCGGGCTGATGTCCGCGCATCATGTCGATCCGTACGAATTCCTCGACTATGTCCATGACATCGAGATGGACGCGCTGGCCGAAGATCGCAGGCTGGTGCGCGCGGTGGCGCGGCTGCCCGGCCGCAAGCTCGTCTTCACCAATGGCGACGTGTCCTATGCCCAGCGCGTGCTGCAACGCCTGGGTCTGGGCGAATCGTTCGAAGCGATCCACGACATCCACGCCTGCGCCTACCAGCCGAAGCCCAATCCGGAGAGCTACCGGACGATGGTGGCGGCGCTGAACGTCGATCCGACGACCGCTCTGTTCGCGGAAGACATGGCGCGCAACCTGCGCCCCGCCAAGGCGCTGGGGATGACCACCGTATGGGTCAACAACGGCTCCGAAATGGGGGACGTCGACCATGCGCATGATTTTATCGATTTCGAAACCGCCGATATCGGCGCCTGGCTGGATGAGATCCTGGGGGACGAATGACGATGACGACCGACCTGCAATCGACGATCGAAGCCGCGTGGGAAGCCCGCGATACGCTGGGCTTCACCACCACCGGCGCGGTGCGCGAGGCGGTCGAGGACGCGCTGGCGCTGCTCGATTCGGGTGAGAAGCGAGTGGCCGAGCCCGGTGCCGATGGCTGGGTGGTCAACCAGTGGCTGAAGAAGGCGGTGCTGCTGAGCTTCCGCCTCAACGACAATGCGGTAATGCCCGGCCCGGGTGGCGCGAACTGGTGGGACAAGGTGCCGCTGAAGTTCGACGGCTGGGACGAGAACCGGTTCCGCGACGCCGGCTTCCGCGCGGTGCCCGGCAGCTTCGTCCGCCGCGGCGCGCACATCGCGAAGGGCGTCGTGCTGATGCCGAGCTTCGTCAACATCGGCGCCTATGTCGGCGAGGGATCGATGGTCGACACCTGGGCGACCGTGGGAAGCTGCGCGCAGATCGGCCGCAACGTCCATCTTTCGGGTGGCGTCGGCATCGGCGGCGTGCTCGAGCCGCTGCAGGCCAATCCGGTGGTGATCGAGGATGACTGCTTCATCGGCGCCCGTTCCGAAGTGGTCGAGGGCGTGATCGTCGAGCGTGGTGCTGTGCTGTCGATGGGCGTTTTTATCTCGTCCACCAGCAAGATCATCGACCGCACCACCGGCGAGATCTTCGTCGGCCGGGTGCCGGCCTATTCGGTGGTCGTCCCCGGCACCTTGCCCGGCAAGCCGCTGCCGGACGGGACGCCAGGCCCGGCGCTGTCCTGCGCGGTGATCGTGAAGCGCGTCGACGCGCAGACCCGCGCGAAGACCGGCATCAACGAGCTGCTGCGGGATTGACGATAAATTCCCTTCCCCGAGCAACGCTCGGGGAAGGGAATTCCGGCCTCAGCCTACCTCGACGCCCTTCCAGAACGCGATCCGGTCCCGAATCTCGTCGGCGGCCGGCTTGGTTTCCGGATAATACCAGGCCGCATCGCGGTTCTCGGCGCCGTCGACGACCAGGCTGTAATAGCTCGCCGTGCCCTTCCACGGACAGACGCTGGTCGTGCCGCTGGGCACCAGCAGCGCAGCGTTCACCGCCTCTCGCGGGAAATAATGATTGCCCTCGACGACGATGGTTTCGTTCGACTCGGCGATCGTCGCGCCGTTCCACACTGCCTTCACCATGATCGACTCCTAGCGTTCGGAACCGAGATGGGGAGGCGGGCACGGAATGCCAGAGGTCAGCCGGCGTCGATCGTGCCCGCCACCATCGTCCGCACACGGCCGCCGATCCACGCGGTATCGCCCTCATAGTCGACGAACACGCGGCCACGGCGCCCGAGCCGCGTACCCTGCGCGGCAACATAGGCGCCATCCGTCCGCCCGGTTTCGCGCAGCCACATCGCGACGGCGGCATTGAAGCTGCCGGTTACCGGATCCTCGATGAGCGTGTGGTTCGCATCGCTGAAGATCGTGCGGATCTCCCAGGCGATGTCCGATCCGGTGGCGTGCGGACCGACCAATCCGATATCGATATGGTCGTCATGATAGCGCAACGGCTCGACCGCGAGCACCGCCTCGGCCGATTTCAGCATCACGCCGATCCAGCCCGGCCCGTTGTCCGCCCAGCGGCACTCCACGATCTCGGCCGGATCGATGCGCAGCACCTCGACCACCTGGGCGAACGCCGCGGCATCGACCGCGCCCGCACGCAGCAGTGGCGGCGCGGCGAAGGCGAGGCGGTCGTCATCCTGCCGGATCGGGATCAGCCCGGCGTCGCACTGCTGGACGATCCGCCCCGCCTCGCGCGGCACCCCGCCCGCTTCCAGCCAAGCATGGCAGGTGCCCAGCGTCGGGTGGCCCGCGAAGGGCAGTTCCCGTTCCAGCGTGAAGATCCGCACGCGATAATCGGCGCCTGCCTCGGTCGGCGGCAGCAGGAAGGTCGTTTCGGACAGGTTGAACCAGCGCGCCATGCGCTGCATCGTCTGGGTATCGAGGCCTTCGGCGGCGTGGACCACAGCCAGCGGATTGCCCGAAAGAGGGCCGTCATGGAACACGTCCAGCAGTCCGTAGCGCCTGTCGATCATCATTGCCTCCATCAACCGAGCCGTCGGATGGCGCCATTGCCGCTCCGATGACAGAGACAGTTCAGTACGATTTCGTCAAACCGTACTGGCAATATCGACAAAAATGGGATGGCAGGCGATGGTCCTGCCACCCCATCCCCCTGTTAGTCCTCGCGCTTCCAGCCGAAGGCCTGGAGCATGATGTCGAAGAGATGCGTATTGGCGAAGAAGCCGTGCACCTGCTCGGCGCCCGGGCCGGATGCCGCCACGATCACTTCCTCGCCGGTATGGCCATCCTGGACGCTGATCACCGCGTTGGCCGCCGCGGTCACGCCGGGCTTGGCCGCCTCGGCCGCGAACTGATCCGCCAGCGGCGTATCGCGTTTGCCACCGCCCATGCGCAGCCCGAAGCTGTGATCGGCGGTGAACAGGATCAACGTATCCTCGCCGGCGACCTCGTGGACGCGGCGGATCATGTCGTCCATTTCCTTGACGTGGCGCAGGCCCGCGTCCGGATTGTCGGTGTGCATGTCCCACTCGACCATCAGGAAATAGCCTTTTGGATTGCGCGCGAGCTGGGCGATCGTCGCCTCTACCGCGGGGATCGGCTCATAATCGCCGTCACGCAGCACCGCCGCGCGGCCGGCTTTGCGCACCAGCGCGGGATCCTCGCCATAGCGATAGCCGGCAGCCGCGAACGCCTTTTCGGCGGTGGTCTGCTGGCCGGCGAAGGCGGCCGTCGCGTCCGCGCGGCCCTTGCCGATCAGGATGTCGACACCGTTGCCGAAGCGCGGCGCGAGCATTTGGCGGAAGATCTCATCCTTGGCCTTGCGCGCACCGACATGCGCATAGCAGGCGGCCGGCGTCGCGTCCCAGATCGGCATGTTGGTGACGACGCCCGTCGAAAGCCCGCGCTGCTCCGCATATTCGAGCAGGGTCTTGACCGGAGCCACCTCGTCGCCAGTGCCCGTCGGCACGGCGGAAACCATCGAATTGTTGGTCTTCCTGCCGGTCATGATCGCGGTCATCCCGGCGCCCGAGTCCGTTACCCAGCGGTTGAGCGACGAGGTGTCGGAAAGGCCGATATAGGGCATGGTGTGGAGGAACAGCGACTGCGGGCGGTTGTTGGTGAGAATGCCCGCGGCGTTGATCGTCGGCAGGCCGCCGGCGTCGCCGAGGAAGAGGATGATGTTGCGCGCCTTCTTGGCTGGCGAAGGCGGTTGCGCGGGTTTCGCTTCCTTTGCAGGCTTCGCCTCGGCGGATGCGCTGCCACCGACGAGAAGCACACCGATCATCAGGTGGACGAGGATCGATCGCTTTTTCCCGTTCCCGAACGTCTTCATGCATTGTCTCCTTGTCGGGGATAGCGAAGCACCGCGCGCCCGCATGAGGTGCACGCCCAACCCCGCCTGATTGTCTTCGAGTTCCTGCAGGTTCGCCGGGCAGCAGGCTTCGTCGCGACGTCCACGGTCGGGCGCCGTCGGGATGGCGACCTAGGCAGCGCAATTTACGTTTTTGTGACAGCCTTGGAGCAATAGCGAATTTCAACAATGATGCGCGCACTCGCCCACTGCGGGGACGCCGCCTAGCCGGCCTTTTTGTCCAGCACGTCGACCAGCAGGGTGTTGGCGCGCGGACCGTCCCAGTTCATCCCGCCGACGACGCGCCACACTTCCTTGCCCTCGGCATCGAACAGCACCGTGGTCGGCAGCATGCCCGTGGCGAAGGCAAAGCCCAGCCCGCTTTTCTGATCGAGATAAGGCTGGAGGTGCTTGAACTTCCGCTGCGCGAAGAAGTCCGCGATCAGTTCGGGCCCCTTGCTGTCCTGGCTGACGGTCAGCACCGTCATCCGGTCCCCGGCGCGCTCCGCCAGCGTGTCGAGCGTCGGCATCTCGGCGACGCAGGGGCCGCACCATGTCGCCCACAGGTTGACCAGCACCGGCTTGCCCTTGAAGTCGGCGAGCGTCACCGTCTTGCCGTCGGGCGCGGTGAAGGCGTCGGTGGGGGCGGGCGTCCCGCGCTTGGAGATGTCGAGCGTGCCCGCCAGTTCGCGGCCGCCGCCCGCCGGCGCTTCAGCGCTGGCGTTGGAACTGTTCGCCGCTGCTTGCGGCGCATCGTTCGATTGCCTATCGCACGCGGCGATCACGGGCAGCAGCATCAGAGGGAGAAAGGCGATCAGCGGCCGCAAGGAAAGCTCCAACAGCATGTGGGGCGGGCGCTTTGCCGAAGGCCCGGCATCGGTCATGCGCGAGATAAACGCCTCTATCCCCTTCGACAAGCGGATGTGGCAGCAGGACATCGCCGGATCGAAGGCGCATGTCGCGATGCTGGGTGCGCAGGCCATCGTCGCCGCCGAGGACGCGCAGGCGATCAGCGCCGGTCTCGACCGCATCGCCGAGGATTATGCCGCCAATGGCGTGCCGGTGGATCTCGCGCTCGAGGACATCCACATGGCGACCGAAGCGCGCCTTGCCGACCTGATCGGGCCGACCGCCGGCCGCCTGCACACCGCGCGCAGCCGCAACGACCAGGTCGCCACCGATTTCCGCCTGTGGGTGCGCGACGCCGTCGACATGGTCGATGCCGGGCTGAAGGGCCTCCAGGCCGCGCTGCTCGCACGCGCCGAGGAACATGCCGCCAGCGTGATGCCAGGCTTCACCCACCTTCAGGTCGCGCAGCCGGTGACGTTGGGCCATCATCTGATGGCCTATTTCGAGATGATCGCGCGCGATCGGAGCCGCTTCGCCGATGCCCGCGCGCGGATGAACCTGTGCCCGCTCGGCAGCGCCGCGCTCGCCGGCACCGGCTATCCGATCGACCGTCACGCGACCGCGGCGGCGCTGGGCTTCGACGGGCCGACGCGCAACTCGCTCGATTCGGTCAGCGACCGCGATTTCGCGCTCGACTATCTGATGGCGGCGACGCAGTGCGCGCTCCACCTCTCGCGGCTGGCCGAGGAAGTGATCATCTGGGCGAGCCAGCCCTTCGGCTTCGTCAAGCTGTCCGACGCCTGGTCGACCGGTTCCTCGATCATGCCGCAGAAGCGCAACCCCGACGCGGCGGAGCTGGTCCGCGGCCATGCCGGGCGGATCATGGGCTGCATGACCGCGCTGTCGGTGACGATGAAGGGCCTGCCGCTCGCCTATTCGAAGGACATGCAGGACGACAAGCCGCCGGTGTTCGAGGCACATGACCTGCTCGGTCTCTCGATCGCGGCGATGACCGGCATGGTCGAGACGTTGCACTTCGACACCGATCGCATGCGTACCGCGGCAATGGCCGGCTTCTCGACCGCGACCGACCTTGCCGACTGGCTGGTGCGCGATGCCGGTCTGCCCTTCCGCGAGGCGCATCATGTGACCGGCCGTATCGTCAAGCTTGCTGAGGAGAAGGGCGTCGGCCTCGCCGACCTCTCGCTCGACGAACTGAAGGCGGTCGACGAGCGTATCGACGAGCGGCTCTATGCGCTACTGACGGTGGATGCGTCGGTCGCCAGCCGGGCGAGCTTCGGCGGCACCGCGCCGGATCAGGTGCGTGCGCGCATCGCCGAGGCGAAGGCCGCGCTGGATTGAGGGAGTAAGCGGGTGAAGCGTGCGATCCTTGGAGCGGTGGTGCTGCTGGCGCTGGCCGCCTGCGGCAGCCGCGAAGCGCTGACCCCGCCGCCCGGCGCATCGATGCCACCGGCCGCCGCGGGTGACCCGACCCCGGCGACCGCCGAGGAACTGGTCACCCCCGACACCCAGTCCCGCCCCGCCCGCAGCGACGAACTCCTACGCCGTTCCGAACAGCGCAAGGACGACCGCTTCGACCTGCCCCCGCCAGGCTGAGGCGTGACGGCGGGGGCGATCACCGCGTCAGTAGCGATCACTGTCCCGCATCGACCGCACAAAATCTGCAGCGCTCTGGCTTTGCAGCGGCACGGAATTGGTCAAAGAGCGCAGTTCCGCGCTATCAACCCTCACACGCCGCGCAGCTGCCGTTGTAGCGTGACCTAAACGCTCACCGTTTGCGTCGAAGGACTTTACCACCTTCCACCCTCCCGTAACTGGCTCGCCATCAGCATGGCAGCACGCGCCAGTCGCGACGGTACCACAACCTGACATTGCCCGACGACAACGCGTTTTTCCTCCCGATTCCGCAGCAATCCGCTAAGGCGCGAACGTCATGGATCATTTCACCCTCATCGATGGCGTGATGCACGCCGAACAGGTTCCGCTCCCCGCCATCGCCGAGGCGGTGCAGACGCCGGTCTATGTCTATTCGACCGCGACGATCGAACGGCATGCCCGCGTGTTCTGCGAGGCGGTGGCCGGGTGCGGCAACGGCACGCCGCTGGTTGCCTTCGCGGTGAAGGCCAATCCCAATGGCGCGGTGCTCGCGACCCTGGCGAAGGCCGGGCTGGGTGCGGACGTCGTGTCCGAGGGTGAGCTGCTGCGCGCGCTCCATGCCGGCGTGGCGCCGGAGAAGATCGTGTTCTCGGGCGTCGGCAAGACCGCGGTGGAGATGGCGCGCGCGCTTGACGCGGGGATCGGCCAGTTCAACCTCGAATCCGAGCAGGAAGCCGAGATGCTGTCCGCGGTCGCCGCGGCGCGCGGGCAGACCGCGCATGTCGCCTACCGGATCAACCCGGATGTCGACGCCGGCACCCACGCCAAGATCTCCACCGGCAAGTCCGAGAACAAGTTCGGCATCCCCTATGACACCGCGCTCGCCGCCTATGATCGCGCGCGGGCGATGCCGGGGCTGCAGGTGCGCGGCGTCGCCGTCCATATCGGCAGCCAGTTGACCGACCTCGCCCCGCTGGAAGCCGCGTTCGGCCGCGTCGGCAGCCTGATCGCGGCGCTGCGTGAAGCGGGGCATGACATCGTCACCGCCGATCTCGGCGGCGGCCTCGGCGTGCCCTATGATCCCGCTTTGCCCGCGCCGCCGAGCCCCGAGGCCTATGGCGTGATGGTCCGCCGCGCGACCGAGGGCTGGAACGTGCGGCTGATGTTCGAGCCGGGGCGGCTGATCGTCGCCAATGCCGGCGTGCTGCTGACGAAGGTGATCCGGGTGAAGCCGGGCGTTACCACCCCGTTCGTGATCGTCGACGCGGCGATGAACGACCTGCTGCGTCCCAGCCTCTACGACGCCTGGCATGACATCCGCTCGGTCGCCCCGCGCGAGGGCGAGATGACCGCCACCGTCGTCGGCCCGGTCTGCGAGAGCGGCGACACCTTCGCGACCAAGCGCGACATGGGCGCGGTCGAGGCGGACGACCTGATCCTGTTCGCCACCGCCGGCGCCTATGGCGCAACGATGGCGAGCACCTACAACAGCCGTCCGCTGACGCCGGAGGTACTGGTGTCCGGCGATCGCTGGGCGGTGGTGCGCGAACGGCCGCCGGTGGAGGCGTTGATCGAGCAGGACACGCTGCCCGACTGGTTGTGATCAAACGCTTTTCTCTCACGGAAACGGAGTGAAAAGCGTGGCGGACTTTCCGAACCCTGCGCTAGCCTGAGGCCGACCTTGGGGGGGGGAGCCGGCGCCATGGATGTGCGATCGATCATTGTGCCGCCGTCGCGCATCGTCGCGATTCTTCTGATCCTGCTGATGTTCGGCACGCCGGTCGCCGTGCTGCTGTGGGTAACGGCGGTGCCGGGTCGATCGCATGAGGGCCCGCTGCCTGCGCTTACCGCCGAACAACGGCTGCTCGCTGAACATCTCGTGGCGCATGTGACGGCGATCGGCGCCACGGCGCACAATGTCGGTCATCCAGAGGCGCTCGATCGCGCCGCTGGCTATATCGAGGGGCAACTCACGAGCTTCGGCTACGCCGTCCAGCCGCAGCGTTTCCAGCCGGAGCTGCCGATCGTCCGCAACATCGAGGTGGTGATCGCGCCGCGTGCCGCGTCCGCACCAACATTGGTGCTCGGTGCGCACTATGACAGCGCATGGGATGCGCCTGGTGCCAACGATAATGGCTCTGGCACCGCAGCGGTCATCGAACTCGCACGGCGGCTCCGCGCGCTCGACAGGCGCTCGGCGTTGCGCATCCGTCTGGTGCTGTTCGCCAATGAGGAGCCGCCCTTCTTCGAGACCGAGGGCATGGGCAGCGTCGCCTATGCGCGGCGGCTCAAACGGTCGGGCGAGGCCGTCATCGGCATGATATCGCTGGAGACGATGGGCTATTATTCCGACCGGCGGGGCAGCCAGCATTATCCGCCGCCGCTGAGCCTGCTCTATCCCGGCACCGGCAATTTCATCGCCTTCGCCGGCACCACCGATTCGCGCGATTTCGTGCGGCGCGCCGTCGGCACCTTCCGTGCAACCACGCCTTTCCCCTCGGTCGGCGGCACCGCCCCCGCTTTCGTCCGCGGCATCGACTGGTCGGACCATCGATCCTTCACCGCGGTCGGCATCCCGGCGCTGATGGTCACCGATACCGCACCGTTCCGCTATCCCTATTACCACACCCAGTCGGACACGCCGGACAAGCTGGATTATCAACGGCTGGCGCGGGTCGTCGAGGGGCTGGAACGGGTGGTGCGCGCTTGGGAAAAAGAGGCGCGCTGAATCCTATCCGGCCGCTCAGCGCTCGACGATCACCTTGTCCCGGCCGGCATGCTTGGCTTCATAGAGCAGCCCATCCGCGCGGCGCATGACTTGCGACAAGGGTTCGGCAGGGGCCTGGGCGGCGATGCCGGCGCTCAGCGTGGCGCGGAACTCGGCGGGCAGGCCTTCGAACGTCAGCCGGGCGAAGCGCGCGCGCAAGGTCTCAGCGACGAGCCCCATCTGGGTCGAGTCGCTGCCGAGCCGCAGCATGGCGAACTCCTCGCCGCCAAGCCGCCCAATCAACGTCGTCGGGCTGGCAAAGCTGGCCAGGAGATCGGCGAGCGCACAGATCACCACGTCGCCCGCAGCATGGCCGAACCGGTCGTTGATCGACTTGAAATGGTCGATGTCGACCATCACCACCGCAACGTCGCCGCCGCCGCGGCGCGCGAGAAGCTGGGTGGCGCGATCATCGAAGCCGCGGCGGTTGAGCAGCCCCGTCAGCATGTCGGTATCCGCCTGCAGCCGCGTGCTGGTGAGCATCTCCCGCATCACGACGAGGATGAGTTGCAGCCCGGTGGCGATCAGCAGCACGCCCGACGTCGCCTGCGAGATCAACGCATAGGTGCTGCCGGCATAATCGCGCGCGGTCGCCCCCGGATAGAACCAGGTCGCGATGAGCGGCTTCAGCAGGAAATGCCCGGACAGGAGCGCGAAAATAACGAACAGCGCGATCGTCCAGCTGTCCCGCCGACGCGATGCCAGTACGATGCCCGCACACGCCGCCAACATCGCCGCGAAGGGCAGTTGGTAGAGGAACTCATAGGTGAAGTTGCCGCGCGTGCCGCCCCAGATCGCCAGCCGCAGCGCGAAGGATGCGCCAAGCAGCCCATACAGCAGCAGCCAGGGCGGCCGCCGGCCGAAGAAGCGCGACAGCGCGATCGCCATCAGGAAAAAGGATGTGACGAATGCGGCATGGCTCAGCCACACGAAGGGCTCGGGCACGGCGACCAGCGGGATCAGCAGTTCGCTGGCGGGCGTCAGGATGCCGACGGCATAAGTCAGCGCGAACAGCAGGACGTTGCGATGCGCCCGATCGCTGAGCCCGATGAGCAGAAAGGCGGTCGCGAACAGCAGCGCGAAGGCGATATTGCCTGCCAGAGCGAACGCTGCACCCGCCATCATCGCCCGCCCCCGCGGGCATCCGCGAAGACCTCATCCCCCACCTGCAGCGCGCGGCCCATCCCACTCGCTGCAGCGCCGTATCACATTCAGGGGTTAAGGATGAGTAGCCAAGCGACTAAAGGCTCATCAGGGCGGGATCGCCACCCTGCGCGGTGATGTTGACCGAAAGCGCGCGCTCGATGGCGAAGCGCAGCAGCGCGTGCGGGCCGCCCGCCTTGGGGCCGGTGCCCGATAGCCCCTCCCCGCCGAAGGGCTGCACGCCGACCACCGCGCCGATGATCGAGCGGTTGACGTACATGTTGCCCGCCGGAACCAGCGCCCGCACTTCCTGCGCGAAACGGTCGATGCGGCTGTGGACGCCCAATGTCAGGCCATAGCCGCGCGCCGCCAGCTTCGCCGCGACCTGCGGCAGTTCGCCGGCGCGGTAGCGATAGACGTGGAGGATCGGGCCGAACACCTCGCGCTCAAGGAAGTCCGCGGTCGGGATCTCGGCGATCACCGGGCCGAAGAAGCTGCCCTTCGCGGCCAGCGTGCCGATTTCGCGGCGCGCGACGATCTTCGCCTCGCGCTCCAGCCGAGCGACATGCGCGTCCAGCGCCTCGCGCGCCTCGGCGTCAATCACTGGACCGATGTCGGTCGCGGGATCGGCGGGGTCGCCCATCACCAGCGCGTCGAGCGCGCCTTTCAGCGTCGCGATCGTCTCGTCGGCGCTTTCCTCGGGCAGATAGAGCAGGCGCAACGCCGAGCAGCGCTGGCCGGCCGAGCCGAAGGCTGAGAGAATCACGTCGTCCACCACCTGTTCGCGCAGCGCCGTCGTATCGACGAACATGCCGTTGAGCCCGCCGGTCTCGGCGATGAACGGCACGATCGGCCCGCGCCGCTCGGCGAGCGTACGGTTGATCGCCCAGGCGGTCTCGGTGCCGCCGGTGAAGGCGACGCCGTCGATCCCCGGATGCCTGGTCAGCGCCGCGCCGACGGTGGCGCCGTCACCCGGCAGCAGAGCCAGCAGCGCAGGGTCGAGCCCGGCCTTGTGAAACAGCCGCACCGCGGCGGCGGCGATCAGCGGGGTCTGCTCCGCAGGCTTGGCGAGCACGGCGTTGCCCGCCGCGAGCGCCGCGGCGATCTGGCCCGTGAAGATCGCCAGCGGGAAGTTCCACGGAGAGATGCACACGAACACGCCGCGGCCGCGCAGTTCGAGCTGATTGGTCTCGCCGACCGGGCCGGTCAGCGTCTCCAGCCCGACGAACTGACGCTCGGCGAGATGCGCGTAATAGCGGCAGAAATCGACCGCCTCGCGCACTTCGGCAACCCCGTCGTTGAGCGTCTTGCCCGCCTCGGCGGAGAGCAGCGCGATCAGCGCGTCCATCTCGCGCTCCAGCGCGTCGCCCATCGCGCGCAGCACCACGGCGCGGCCGGCGCCGCCGGCGCGGTCCCAGGCTGGCTGCGCCTTGCGCGCCAGCACCACCGCGCGATCGATATCCGCCGGCGTTGTATCACTGACCGTGCCGACGATGCGGGCGCCGTCCGAAGGGCTCACGACCGGCTTTGCCTGTGACGGGACCAGCACGCCACCGACGATCGCACCCGATTCGTAACGCTCGTCGCGCGCCGCATCGGCGGCGAGACGCGCCGCCTGGCGCGCATCGAACAGCGCATAGTCGCGGCCCAGCGGATTGATCCGGGCAAGGCCGTAGATGTCGGCCGGCAAAGGGATGCGCGGGTGGCGGCCGGGCTGCGCCTCGACCAGCGCGATCGGATCGCGCACGACATCTTCCACCGGCACCCGCTCGTCGAGCAGCGCGTGGACGAAGCTGCTGTTCGCGCCATTCTCAAGCAGGCGGCGAACGAGGTAGGGCAGCAATTCCTCATGCCCGCCGACGGGTGCATAGGCGCGCAGGATGATGCCGCCATAGCGGGCATCGGCGGCGGCATAGAGCGCCTCGCCCATGCCGTGCAGCCGCTGATGCTCGATCGTCACGCCCTTGGCACCCGCCATATGGCGCACCGCCGCGAGCGTGTGGGCATTGTGGCTGGCAAATTGCGGATAGAGGTCGGGCGAGGCGTCGATCAGCGCCTTGGCGCAGACGAGGTAGGAGAGGTCGGTCGCCGGCTTGGTGGTGTAGACCGGATAATCCGGGCGACCGGCGATCTGGCTGCGCTTGATCTCGCTGTCCCAATAGGCGCCCTTGACGAGACGAACCATGATCCGCCGGCCGCTCTCGCGCGCCAGCCGGGCAAGGCCCCCGATCACATGGCGCCCGCGCTTCTGATAGGCCTGCACCACGACGCCGAGGCCGCGCCATTCGGCGAGATCCGGCTCGCGCACCAGCCGCTCGACCAGCTTGAGCGAGAGCACGAGGCGATCGGCCTCCTCCGCGTCGATCGCGAAGTTGAGGTCGTAGCGCGCGGCGATCAGCGCCAGCCGCTTCACGCGCGGGTAGAGCTCTTCCATCACCCGCGCTTCCTGAACCGCCTCATAGCGCGGGCTGAGCGCGGAGAGCTTCACAGACACACCATGGCCAAGCTCAGGACCTGCACCGTCCGCCGCCTTGCCGACCGCGATAATCGCGTCGGCATAAATCTTCTCATAGCGCTCGGCATCATGGGCGGTGCGCGCGCCCTCGCCGAGCATGTCGAACGAGCAGAGCGTCTTTTCCTTGCGCGCGCGGGCCAGCGCATCGCCAATGGTGCGGCCGAGCACGAACTGCTCGCCCATCATCTTCACCGCGGCACCCACCGCCTGGCGGATCACCGGTTCGCCGACGCGCGCGGTCAGCCGCTTGAAGAAGCCGCCGAAATCGCGGCGGACCTCCTCGTCGACGTCGACTAGCCGGCCGGTCAGCATCAGTCCCCAGGTCGAGGCGTTGACGAACATGCTGTCCGACTTGCCGATATGGCTCGCCCAATCGGCCGCGCCGATCTTCTCGGCGATCAGCCGGTCGCGGGTGTCGGCGTCGGGGGTGCGGAGCAGCGCTTCGGAAAGGCACATCAGCGCCAGCCCTTCGCGCGTGCCGAGCGAGAATTCCTGCAGGAAGCTTTCGACGACGCCCTGCTTCTTGACCGACTGGCGCGCGGCGGTGACGAGCGCCGCGGCCTCGATGCCGATCGCCGCACGGTCCGCCGGGCTCAGCGGGTTGGCGTGCAGCAACTCGCGGATGACGTCGTTCTCGGGCGCATATTTTGCGTCGTCGATCGCATCCCAGGGAGAAATGTCGTTCAGCATGTCGGGTAGAGCTCCGGCGCGGGCCAATCGCCCGTCAGATCTGCAGGATATACTTTCCCTGGCCGAATGTGCTTCGTAAGTTACCTCTTCAGGCCGAAGGATTTGAAGCAATGGCGCCGCGTACCAAAGAGTCTTCGATCGACGAAACCGACCGCCGCCTGCTGCGCGTGCTGCAGGAGGATGGGCGGATCACCAACCAGGATCTCGCCACACGCTGCGGCCTTTCCCCCGCGGCCGCGTTCGAGCGGGTCAAGCGGCTGCGCGAAACCGGCGTGATCACCGGCTTCGCCGCGGCGCTCGACCCCGCCAAGCTCGGTCGGGCGCTGCTGATCTATGTCGAGATCCTGCTCGATCGTACGACCGACGATGTCTTCACCGCCTTCGCCGAACATGTCCGCCGCGTGCCCGACGTGCTCGAATGCCACATGGTCGCGGGCGGTTTCGACTATCTGCTGAAGGTGCGCGTGGCCGACATGGACGCCTATCGCACCTTTCTCGGCCATGAGATCGGCATGCTGCCGGGCGTGCGCGAGACGCGGACCTATGCGGTGCTGGAACAGGTGAAAAGCACCACCGCGCTGCCGATCTGAAGCGGGCTATGCGGTGTCCTTCCGGAACGCCGCCTCCCCGGCGTCCGACACCTCCACCCATTTTGGGTCTGGCGCGGCACCCGGCACATATTCGTCTTGCCAGTTCCACCATTTGTACGGGCGCGACTGCGGATAGCCCGGCGGGGAATCCTCCCATTCCTCCTGCCGGCCGAGTGCAGTGAGGTCGAGATAGCTCCACACCGTACCGACCGCCTCGTCGCCGCGATTGTTGATGAAATAGGTGCGGAAGATGCGGTCGCCGTCGCGGATGAAGATGTTGTGGCCATGCCATTGGTCGACGCCGAAATCGGCATCGAAAGTGTCGGTGATCGTCACCCACGGTATCGACCAGCCCATCCGCGCCTTCATGCGGGCGACGTCGGGCTGCGATGCGCGCGAGGCGAAGACCAAGGTCGTGTCGCGCGCGTTGAGGTGCGCGAGGTGGCTGACCTGGTCCGCGACCATTGAGCAGCCGATGCAGCCATGATCGGGCCAGCCATGAACACCGGGCTCGAAGAAGGCGCGATAGACGATCAACTGCCGGCGCGCCGCGAACAGGTCGAGCAGGCTCAGGCTGCCTTCCGGCCCCTCGAAACGATAGTCCGTTTCTACCGCCAGCCACGGCATGCGGCGGCGCGCCGCCGCCAGCGCATCGCGCGCACGGGTGAACGCCTTTTCCTTCACCAGCATTTCAGCATGCGCGGCCTCCCACGCCTCGCGCGAGACGATCGGCGGCGCCTGCATGTCGGGCAGGTCATGCAAGGTTCCGGTTTCGGTCGATGACGTCATGGCGTTCACGCCTCCTCTCTCGGCTGACGGGTTCACGGCATCGTCCTGCCATGCGGGTATCAACCACTGAGAGTGACAAATGTGGCGCGATTTGGCGGGCGAACCGGCCAAGTGGGATGAGGACGGGCGACCCCGTATATCGAGCACGGCATCGGGCCGCCCTCATCCAACCCTGGCCGGTCGATCCATGCCGCCCGTACCGTCATGCCCCCGCTCAACCGAGCGAGAACACCCTCTCCATCACATCAATGCCAGCAATTCGCGCAGCGGGATGGTGGCGAAGGCCACCGAGCTGTCAGCGACGCCATAGGGCATGAACAGATCGTCCCCTACGCGCATCGCGCCGCAGGTATAGACCACGTTGGGCACATAGCCCTCGCGATCTTCGTCGGCGGCCGAGAGGATCGGCTGCGAGGTGCGGCCGAGCACGCGGGACGGGTTCTTGAGATCGAGCAGCACCGCGCCGATCGAATATTTGCGCATGGCGCCTACGCCATGGGTGAGCAGCAGCCAGCCTTCCTCGGTTTCGATGGGCGGGCCGCAATTGCCGATCTGCACGAGTTCCCAGGGATAGCGTGGCTCCAGCAGCCGCACCCCTTCGCCCCAGGTGCCGATATCGTCCGATTCGAGGAGGAACAGGTTCTGCCCGTCCTGCCGGCCGATCATGCGGTAGACGCCGTCGAAGGTGCGCGGGAACAGCGCCATGCCCTTGTTGCGCGCCGCCGGCCCCTTCATCGGCACCAGATCGAAGCTGGCGAAATCGCGCGTGCGCAGAAGCTGCGATTCGATCTCGCGCCCCGAATAGGCGGTGTAGGTACCGATCCATTCGGTCGAACCGTCCGGATGGGTGAATTCGACGAGGCGGAGATCCTCGAGCCCGTTGCGCTGCGCATCGGTGATCGGAAACAGCACCGTGCCGGACAGCGAACTATCCATGTGCCGATAGACGGTCACGGGCCCGTCCTGCCGCGCCACCGCGAGATCGATCGCGTGGCAGGCAGTGGCGAAGGGCGGCTCTGGCGACAGTTCGAAGCCGCGGCCCGGCGAGATGATGCCCTCCCGGAACGCGATCGACGAGATATGGCCCTCGCCCACCGAGCGCAGCGACATCAAGATGCGGATTGCGCCGTTGGAAAGTCCGCTCTGGTCGGGATGGCGCACCACGCTGGGGTTCATCAGCGCGGCAGCGGCATAGCTATATTCGTGGCAGAAATAGGCGCCGATCAGTTCCTGCTTCTCGGGGCGGATGGTGCTGGCATCCAGCCCGAGATGGTCGGCGATCTGGCCGAAGCGCTGCACGAACACCTTGCGGGTCTGCCAATGTCGCGCCTCGAAATCCCGGAAGACGAGCCCCAGCTCGGCGCGCACCGTGCGCATGTCCATCGCCAGCACCTCGGCAACGAGCTTCTCCGTCCTGCTCGGCGCATCGCTCGTGCGTTGCCAGGGCAGGTGGAAAGGCCGCACCACCACGCGTGACGGATCGGCGAACAACTTCAACTCGTGATGGTACAGATCGAGCATCGTCCCCCCGCACGCCAGCGACAATCAGCTCAGGCGGCAGCGACCCCCGTCACCCGGCCGGTCACCTGCGCACCGCATAGCTTGCGGATGCTGCATGTCGCCAGATGAAAGGCAAGCACCGATTCAGCCCCCTGGTTGTAATTGACCCCTCCGGGCATCAGCCCGTCGAAGCATTCGCCATTCGCGGGGTCGGCCAGCGCCAGCCCCAGATCATTCTCGCCACCGAACCAGCGATAGGCGGTCATCGCCACGTCGCGCCAGCGCGCATCGCCGGTCGCATCGAACGCGGCATCGCACGCATCGATCGTCGCCCAGGCCTCCAGCGGCTGCTGGTCGAACGGCAGGGGCGGCTGCAGTTCGCGGCCGAAGCTTTCGGTGCCCACGGCGCGGAACCGCCCGTCGGCATTGGTCTGCTGCGCGACGATCCAGTCCATCGTCTCGATGCCGCGCTTCACCATCAGCGGATCGGCGAGCGCGCTTCCCGCGCGGAGCAGCGCCTCGGGCAGGCGGCAATTGTCATAGGCGAGCACGATCTCGAACCAGGCCCAGTCGGGCCGGACATTGGCGTCGAGCAGCGCCATCAGGTCGGCGCCGAACTCGCGCAATATGCGCAGAGCGCCACCATGACCCGGGTGCGCCTCCGCCATTGCCGCGGCGCCCAGGATCGCAAAGGCGCGCGCACGCGGCGCCCCGAGCTTGAGCGCGTGGCTGGCGACCTGATCGAACAGGCTGGTCGCCCACCGCCTGAATTGCGGGCGGCGGGCGTCTCGTGCGGTTACCCCGATCGACCACAAGGTGCGGCCGAAACTGTCTTCCGACCCGCTATCCTCCAGCCAATGCCGATCGAAGGCCATGAAATTACGGAAGGACCCGGTCGCGGGGTTCCAGGCGTGCTGAACGAACGCCGCATAAACCGGCGTCCAGCGATCATAATGAGCGTCGTCGAGTTGGTCGTGCCGGCTGGTCAACAGCAGCGCGCGCGCATTGTCGTCGACGCAATAGCCGTGCGTCCGATCAGGAATCGAGAACAGGCTATGCTGCAGCATGCCGGTCGAATCGCTCAACCGTTCGATCGCGTCGAAGGAGACATGCTCGGGGATGTCCGGCCGCGCCTGGCGGAAGACCTGGCCCGCCCGCTTGCGCGCACGACGCGCGCGAGCCAGCGGGCGGAAAACAGTCATATGCGCATCGGCAGAGGAGGACCAGACCATCGTCCTGCCGCGCGCGTAGCTGCGCTCCCGCAGCCGTGCCAAAGCGTCCGGGTTGGAGAGCAGGCCGATGATCTCTGCGGCAAAGCCGGCCGAATCCCCGAACGGCACCAGCCGCCCGTCTCCGGTGCCGAGCAGTTCGCTGGCATGGACATAGGGCGTCGAGATCACCGGCTTGCCAAGCCCGATCGCGTAGGACAGCGTACCCGAGGTCACCTGCGCAGGATTAAGATAGGGCGTGACATAGATGTCCGCCGCGGCCAGCCAATCGAGCAGTTCATCGGTTTCGAGAAACGCGTCGACCCAAAGGATGTTGTCCGCGACGCCATGTGCGTCGGCCAGTGCTTTCAGCCGGTCGCGATAAGCCTCACCCTCATGCGCGACCAGATGCGGATGCGTGGCACCGAGCACCGCATAGAGCGCGTTGGGAAAACGCTCCACAACTGCGGGCATCGCCTCGATCATCGTCTCGATGCCCTTGCCCGGCGAAAGCAGGCCGAAGGTGAGAACCACGTCACGGTCGGCGAGGCCGAGCTTCTCCTTCATCGGCGCGGTCGGCATGAAGGGGCGGTCGGGAATGCCGTGGGGAATGACGCTGATCTGCGCGGGGTTTGCGCCATAGACGCGAACCAGCGTGTCACGGCCCATTTCAGCCATCACGATCAGCCGATCGGCAAGCCGAACGATTCGGTCCATCACATGGCGCTGTGCCTGATCAGGCGTGTCCAGAACGGTGTGCAAGGTAACCGCAACCGGGATCGACACGCGATCGAGCAGGCTTAGGATGAACTGACCGGCGTCGCCGCCGAAGATGCCATATTCGTGCTGCAGCCAGACCAGGTCCGCCCCGCTTGCCTCGATGCGGCGGGCGGCTTCGAGATAGGCGGCGGGATCCTGCTGCTCGATCCGGTGGACGACAGCTTCGGGATAATCATAGTCCTGCCCGTCGTTCATCGCGTAGACGTCGACGGCGACGCCTGGGAACCGTTCGGCAAAGGCGACGCGGATATCGGTTGTGAAGGTTGCGATGCCGCAACGGCGCGGCAGATAGTTGCCGATCAGCGCGATACGTCGCACCGGCGAGCCCTTCTCGCTGCCGCTGTCGTTCGCGCCCTTCGACGCTGCATTTCGCTCCCGCAATGACATTTTCATCCACCTGTTCTCCGCAGCACAGCAACGAGGATGGAATGATTCGGTTGCGTTCATGATGCACTGCAGCATCAATTATTGCAATGCGATGACGCAACTCTGGCCAGTCTGTGGGATTCCCGCGCCCGAATGCGGCTCGCCAGCGCCTTTGAAATTTTATAACAAGGCGTGAGAACAGCAATTGGAGAGAGCTTTGGAAGGCGCGCCCGACCGCCGCAACCTGCCGCCGCTTCGGCTGCACATACCCGAACCCCGTTTTCGCCCAGGCGATTCGGTGGATTTCAGCGATGTCGCAATCCCCGCGGCCGGTGCCGCACCCCGCCCTGCCGCCGACGCCGTACCGGACAGTTTCCACGAACTCGCCTATTCGATGGTGCGGGTTCTGGACGATCAGGGCCATGCCGTCGGCCCCTGGGATCCACGGCTGACGTCCGATCGCCTGCGCGCGATGTTGCGCGCTATGGCGCTGACCCGTGCGTTCGACGAGCGCATGTTCCGCGCCCAGCGGCAGGGCAAGACCAGCTTCTACATGAAGTGCACCGGCGAGGAGGCCGTCGCGGTTGCCGCCGCCTTCGCGCTGCAGCCGGACGATATGTGCTTCCCCAGCTATCGCCAGCAGGGCCTGCTGATCGCGCGCGACTGGGACATCGTCGACATGATGAACCAGATCTATTCGAACAAGGGCGATCGGCTGCAGGGCAAGCAGCTTCCCATCATGTATTCGGTGCGCGAGGCCGGCTTCTTCTCGATCTCGGGCAACCTTACCACCCAATATCCCCAGGCGGTGGGCTGGGCGATGGCGTCCGCGGCGAAGGGCGACACGCGCATCGCCGCGACCTGGTGCGGCGAGGGATCGACTGCCGAGGGCGATTTCCATTCTGCATGCACCTTCGCCAGCGTCTATCGCGCGCCTGTGATCATGAACGTGGTCAACAACCAGTGGGCGATCAGCAGCTTCTCGGGCTTTGCCGGCGCCGAATCGACAACCTTCGCCGCGCGCGCGATCGGCTATGGCATCGCCGGCCTCAGGGTGGACGGCAATGACGCGCTAGCGGTCTACGCCGCGACCGAATGGGCGGCGGAGCGGGCGCGCACCAACCAGGGCCCGACCTTGATCGAGCATTTCACCTATCGCGCCGAGGGCCACAGCACCTCGGACGATCCCAGCGCCTATCGATCCGCCGAGGAGCGGACCGAGTGGCCGCTCGGCGATCCGATCGCGCGCCTCAAGCAGCACCTGATCACGCTCGGCGAATGGGATGAGGAACGCCACGCGGCGATGGACCTGGAACTCGCCGAATATGTGAAGGAGGCGGCGCGCACCGCCGAGAAGAATGGCGTGCTCGGCCATGGCATGCACCAGCCGATGGAGACGCTGTTCGAGGGGGTGTTCGAGGAGATCCCGTGGCATCTGAAGGAACAGCGCGCGCAGATGCTTTCCGAATATGACATCGCCGGCCGGCCGGGGGCGCGCAAATGAGCCGGATGAACATGATCCAGGCGATCAACAGCGCGATGGACGTGATGATGGATCGCGACCCCGCGGTGGTCGTGATGGGTGAGGATGTCGGCTATTTCGGCGGCGTGTTCCGCGCAACGGCCGGGCTGCAGGCCAAATATGGCAAGACCCGCGTGTTCGACACGCCGATCACCGAATGCGGTATCATCGGCGTGGCGGTGGGCATGGGTGCCTATGGCCTGCGACCCGTGCCCGAAATCCAGTTCGCCGACTATATCTACCCTGCGCTCGACCAGCTCGTCTCGGAGGCGGCGCGGCTGCGCTACCGCTCGGCCGGCGAGTTCATCGCGCCGATGACTGTGCGCTCGCCCTTCGGCGGCGGCATCTTCGGCGGCCAGACCCACAGCCAGAGCCCGGAGGGCATCTTCACCCACGTTTCTGGCGTGAAAACCGTCATCCCTTCCACCCCCTATGACGCCAAGGGGCTGTTGATCGCCGCGATCGAGGACAATGATCCGGTGATCTTCTTCGAGCCCAAGCGCATCTATAACGGCCCGTTCGACGGCCATTATGATCGCCCGGCGCGCAATTGGTCCGCCCATCCCGCGGGCGAGGTGCCGGAGGGCTATTACCGGATCGAACTCGGCAAGGCCGCGATCGTCCGGCCCGGCGAGGCGGTGACGATCCTGTGCTACGGCACGATGGTCCATGTCGTCGCGAGCACGATCGAGGATCTGGGCGTCGACGCCGAGATCGTCGACCTGCGCACCTTGCTGCCGCTCGACATCGAGACGATCGAGGCGTCCGTGAAGAAGACCGGCCGCTGCATGATCGTCCATGAGGCAACGCGCACCGCCGGCTTCGGCGCGGAGCTTTCGGCGCTGGTGCAGGAGCGCTGCTTCTACCACCTCGAAGCACCGATCGAACGCGTGACCGGCTTCGACACCCCTTATCCCCACAGCCTCGAATGGGCCTATTTTCCCGGCCCGGTCCGCATCGGCGAGGCGCTCAAGAAGATCCTGAAGGACTGATCGCGATGAACCGCTTTCTCCTCTCCACCGTTCGTGTCGAGCGCAGTCGAGACACAATTTTCGTGGCCACAATGTCCCTCGACTGCGCTCGGGACGAACGGAGCAACGGGTAATGGCGCTGTTCACGTTCAAGCTGCCCGATATCGGCGAAGGCATATCCGAAGCGGAGATCGTGGCGTGGCACGTCGCTGTCGGCGACCTCGTCACCGAGGACCAGCAGATTTGCGACATGATGACCGACAAGGCGACCGTCGAGATGGAATCGCCGGTGGCGGGCAAGGTGGTCCAGGTCGGCGGCGAGGTCGGCGACGTGATCGCGATCGGCTCCGCATTGGTGGTGATCGAGATCGAGGGTGAGGCTGCAGAGGTGGCCGAGCGGATCGACGCCGAGACACCTGATGCAGAGACGGTCGAGAAGGTGGAGGATGTGTCTCCGCCCTCTTCCCGCGGGGAAGAGGGCAACCCCGCCCCGGACATCCGTCACGCAGACGCCGGTCCTCAGCCCGACCCGCTCCCGCAAGAGCAGCAGGCGCCGCAGAAGAAAAATATCCTTGCTTCCCCAGCGGTGCGCGAGCGTGCCGCCAATCTCGGCATCGACCTTGCTGACGTGAAGCCGGCGCAAGGTGATCGCGTGCGTCACGCCGATCTCGACGCCTTCCTCACCTACAATGGCGCCGCGCAGGGGCTGCGTCCGGCCGGCGCCACCCGGGCGGACGAGGCGATCAAGGTCATCGGCATGCGCCGTCGGATCGCCGAGAATATGGCCGCCTCCAAGCGTTCGATCCCGCACTTCACCTATGTCGAGGAGATCGACGTCACCGCGCTGGAGGACATGCGTGCCGACCTTAACGACAATCGCGGCAGCCGCCCCAAGCTGACCTTGCTGCCGCTGCTGATCGTCGCGATCTGCAAGGCGCTGCCGCGCTTCCCGATGATCAATGCGCGCTATGACGATGAGGCGGGCGTGGTCACCCGCCACGGCGCTGTGCACCTCGGCATGGCCACGCAGACCGATGCAGGGCTGATGGTGCCGGTAATCCGCGATGCGCAGGCGAAGAATGTCTGGCAGCTCGCCAGCGACATTCTTCGCCTTGCCGAGGCCGCACGCAGCGGCAAGGCGAAGTCGGAGGAGCTTTCGGGATCGACGCTGACCGTCACCTCGCTCGGCCCGCTCGGTGGCATCGCAACGACGCCGGTGATCAATCGTCCCGAGGTCGCAATCATCGGCCCCAACCGTATTGTCGAGCGGCCGATCATCCAGGATGGCGAAATCGTCGCCGCCAAGCTGATGAACCTGTCGATCAGTTGCGACCATCGGGTTGTCGACGGCTGGGATGCGGCAAGCTTCATCCAGGCCGTCAAGCTGTTGCTCGAAACGCCGGTGCTGCTGTTCGCGGACTGATCGCTCAACCGAATGGTTGATCGAATGGAGGCTCGCGTCTATCTTCAACCTCATGGTTGAACGACTCGACGCGACCTTCAAGGCGCTTGCAGACCCCACCCGCCGCGCGATGCTGGCAAATCTCGCGCTAGGCGAGCGCTCGATCGGCGAGCTCGCCCAACCCTTCGCGATCAGCTTCGAGGGCGCCTCCAAACATGTCCGGATGCTCGAGCGCGCCGGGCTGGTGACGCGCCGTGTCGAGGGCCGCGTCCACCGCCTCGCCCTGGCCCCCGCCGCGCTCGCCGAGGCGGACGCCTGGCTGCGTCAGTGGGAGCATTTCTGGAACCACCGGCTCGATCTGCTCGAGGCCTTCATCAAGGCCGAACAACCGCCAGGAGACGAAGCATGAAGATCACTTTGTCGTCGATCATCGTCGACGATCAGGAAAAGGCGATCGCCTTCTATCGCGACGTGCTCGGTTTCGTGGTCAAGACCGACATTCCTGCAGGCGGCGCGCGCTGGATCACGCTCGCTTCGCCCGAGGATGAGGATGGCGCGCAGATCTCGCTTGAACCGGCGGGATTCGACTTCGCCAGGGCGTATCAGCGCGCGCTCAAGACCCATGGCGTGCCGCTCACCGCCTTCGCGACCGCGGATATCCACGCCGATTATGCCCGGCTGACCGCCGCCGGCGTTACCTTCAAGGCGCCGCCGTCGCAGGGCGACGCAGCAATGCCGACCATTGCCACCTTCGACGATGGCTGCGGCAACTGGATCATGCTGTATGAGGAGCCCAAGGCATGACCGGGTTCGCCGAGAAGGTCTCCGACGACACCGTCCGCATCGTCCGCACCCTCGCAGCTCCTGTCGAGCAGGTGTGGAACTGGCTGATCGACCCGGAGAAACGCGCGAAATGGTTCGCGGCGGGCACGGTGGATCCGCGGCCGGGCGGGCGGATCGTCTGCCTGTTCGATCACAACACGTTGTCTCCCGAACCCGGCGCAGTGCCAGAGCGCTACAGGGACGCGATCGGCCATCGCAGCGAACTGGCAATCCTCGATATCGATCCGCCCCGCCTGCTGCGGCACGAATGGGGCGATGGTTCAGTCGTGACCTTCGAACTTTCCCCGCACGACGGCGGCACGACATTGACGCTGACCCACAGCCGGCTGCGCGACATCGACGCGATGCGCAACGTCGCCGGCGGCTGGACGAGCCATCTGGCAGTGCTTGTGGATGTGATCGCCGGCCGTACACCACGCAATTTCTGGGCAACGCATGAGGAGAGCGAGGCGCAGGTGCGCGGACTGCTGGGCTGAGCGCGCAGCGGCGCCGGCCCAGGCGCTAAGCGGTTCGGACCGGCGTATAGGCCTCGATCAGCGCGTCGGCGGCGCGGACCAGTGCCTGGCAAGGACCCTGCGATCCGAAAATATGGTGCGTGCTGTAAGCGCCCTCGATGAGCATCAATATGCCGTCGGCCAGCGCCTCGGGTTCGCGCACGCTCATCTGGCGGGTGATGCCCACCAACCGATCGCGAAACTCCACCTTGCACTCTTCGAGCACCGCGCGCGCCGGATGCGCCTCAGGGAATTCGACCGCCGTGTTGGACATCGGGCAGCCGCGAAAATCGGGCGCCATCATGTCAGCGGCGTAGAGCTGGATCACCGCGCGGAGCTGGTTGCGCGGATCGTCTCCGGCCGCTGCAACGACCGCGTCAACCTGATGATCCTTGTCGTCCCGATAGCTTTCGAGGCACGCCGCGACGAGCGCATCCTTCGACTCGTAACTTCGATAGAGGCTGGGTTTGGTCACCCCGGCCTGGCCGACGATCTCGTCGACCCCGACGGCGCGGATCCCGCGTTTGTAAAAAAGGTCTCGGGCGACATCGAAGATGCGCTCACCCGCCGCCTTGCGCGGCGCTTCGCAGCATCCGTCCTTCGGCGTCCCCGCCTTGGTTCCGGTCTTCATTTCACAAATGGCATCCCAATTTCGAATCCGATGTAACAGATCGGTACATACGTTGCAAATAGTTGACGCTAAGTGAACGGCAAGGGCACGCACATGTTCCGCCCGCAAGCCCAAGGTCGCGCATTTGCCGAGACTTTTCCGAGGCTTTCCGCGCAAATGGCGGTTTGGCTTGCGGTCAATGAAGCTTTTCTATCGGCATCGCCTTCGCGGATGCAACACGAAAAAGCTTGCCATGTTACCGATCGGTACATATTAAGGCGGACGTACCGGTCAGTTACATCTGATTCGGCTTAGAGACAGTTTTGAACAGGGAGTAGTCCGATGGCATATGTTGCCTTCGACGAGTGGTCGTACGCGTCCGCCGCCCGCGCGGTGGCGACCGCGACGGTGGCCGCGCCCGCGGTTGACGACGAACCCGTCTTCGATGCGCTCGAGGAGCGCGTGATCGCCCTTGCCGCCGCCGACACGCGCTGGAGCGTGCGTCCGCGTGGTGTGCTGGGCCGGCTGGTCGAGCGGCTGTTCGGCTTCGCCCCCGCCAATCCACTGGCCGATCCCCGGCTGGAGGCGCTGCGCCGCTTTGCGGTGATCGCGCGCACCAGCCGCGGCCGGCCGCCAGAGGATGAAGTCGCCTCCTTCCTCTCCGCCGGCTTCCCGGCGCGCGCCGCAAGCGCGCTTTCCAATCCGTCGAGCTGAAAGATGTCGCTGATGTACAAGTCCTTCAATCCCGATGGCAGCGTCGCCGAGACCGGCGGCACCGACCAGCAGGGTCCGGGCGCGGCTGCGTCCACCCGCCGCTGGCGCATTCCGCGTGCCGGCCAGGCGGCGATCGCCGCGGTCCTCGTCGCCGGCGCCACCTACGCCGGCATCCAGGGCTTCGGCAACGAAGCGCAGGCCGATGCGCCGGCGCCGCCCACCGTCACCGTCGGCCAGCCGCTGGTCCGCGCGGTTACCGAATGGGATGATTATACCGGCCGCTTCGAGGCCAGCCAGTCGGTCGAGATCCGCCCGCGGGTGACCGGCCAGCTTGTCGCGCTGCACTTCAAGGATGGCGATATCGTCCGCAAGGGCCAGTTGCTGTTCACCGTCGATCCGCGGCCGTTCCAGGCGGCGCTGGCCGAAGCGCAGGCGCGAGCCGCCACCGCGGCGAGCCAGCTCGCGCTCGCCCGCAGCGAATATGCCCGCGCCGGCCGGCTGGTCGCCGATGAGGCGGTCAGCCAGGAAGAGGTCGATTCACTGCGCGCCGCCGTCCGCCAGGGCGAGGCGGGTGTCGCCGCCGCGCAGGCGATGGTGCGCCAGCGCGCGCTCGATCTGGAATTCACCCAGGTCCGCTCGCCGGTCACCGGCCGCGTCTCCGATCGCCGCGTGGATATCGGCAATCTCGTCGGCGCCAATGACAGCCTGCTGACCACGGTGCTGGCGCTGGATCCGATCTACTTCACCTTCGATGGCTCGGAAGCGCTGTTCCTCAAGGGCAAGCGCGACCAGCAGAAGGGCGACGGCACCGCGCAGACGGTGGAAATCCGCCTGCAGGACGAGGCCGGCTATAGCTGGAAGGGCAAGGTCGACTTCACCGACAATGCGATCGACCCGCGTTCGGGCACGATGCGCGGTCGAGCGACGATCGCCAACCCCGATTACTTCCTCACCCCCGGGATGTTCGGCAACATGCGGCTGACCGGTGGCGGCGTGCGCGATGCGCTGCTGATCCCGGATGCCGCGGTGCGCACCGATCAGGCGCGCAAGGTGGTGTTCGTCGTCGACAAGTCCGGCACCGTCGCCGCGCGGCCGGTGGATACCGGTCCGCAGATCGGCGGGCTGCGCGTGATCCGCTCGGGCCTCAACCGCAACGACCGCGTCGTCATCCAGGGGCTGCAGTTCGCGGCGCCGGGCGGCAAGGTCACGCCGCGGCTGGCCAAGATCGATCCCCCCGCCGAGTTCAAGACGGCATCGAGCCCGGTCAGGGCGCCCGCCGCGTCGCAGGCCACGCTGGCCACGCACTGACCGACCGACCCCCGCCCGCCCGCCGAATAGAGCGGGCGGGGGCGGACCAATCATGATGACGCCGAAGCGGCGGCCCGACCCTCACCGGGCCGTCAACCGCTTCGTGCGCCCGCCATCAGGAAAGCGAAAGCGATGGGCATCAGTCACTTCTTCATCCGGCGCCCGATCTTCGCGGGCGTGATCGCGATCATCATCACGATCATCGGCGCGGCCGCCTATTTCGGCCTTCCGATCTCGCAATACCCCAATGTCGTACCGCCCACGGTCACGGTTTCCGCAACCTATCCCGGCGCCAATGCCGAAACGGTGGCGGATACGGTGGCCGCCCCGCTCGAACAGCAGATCAACGGCGTCGACAACATGATCTACATGTCGTCGCAGTCGACCGGCGACGGCAAGCTGACCGTGACCGTCACGTTCAAGGTCGGCACCGACCTCGATACGTCACAGGTGCTGGTGCAGAACCGCGTCGCGCTCGCCGAGCCCAACCTGCCCGAAGAGGTGCGGCGCCAGGGCGTCGTCGTGCGCAAGACCTCGCCATCCTTCCTGATGGCGGTGAACCTGCAGTCGCCCGACAATTCGCTCGATCGCAGCTATGTCTCCAACTATGCCCTCACCCAGCTCCGCGACCGGCTGACCCGCGTCGACGGCGTGGGCGACGTGCAGGTGTTCGGCGCGCGCGACTTCGCGATGCGGGTGTGGATCGATCCCGGCCGTGCCGCCACCCTCGGCCTGACCGCGGGCGAGATCGTCTCGGCCCTGCGCGCGCAGAACGTGCAGGTCGCCGCCGGCACGATCGGGCAGCCGCCCTATGACACGGGTGCCGCGCACCAGTTCAACGTCGAGACGCAGGGCCGTTTCAAGACTGCGGAGGAATTCGCCAACATCATCGTGCGCACCGACGAGAGCGGGGCGATCACCCGCCTGCGGGATGTCGCACGCGTCGAGCTGGGCGCCGAGGATTATGGCGTGAACGCCTATCTGTCGGGCCAGGACTCGCTGATCATGGCAGTCACCCAACGCCCGGGCACCAACGCGCTCGCGACCTCCGAAGCGATCAAGGCCGAATTGGCGGACGCGGCGAAGAGCTTCCCCGCCGGCCTCGAATACAAGATCGTCTGGAACCCGACCGAGTTCATCAGCGAGTCGGTCACGGCGGTACAGCACACGCTGTTCGAGGCGGTGATCCTCGTCGCTATCGTCGTCATCATCTTCCTGCAGAGCTGGCGGGCGGCGGTCGTGCCGATCCTCGCCATCCCGGTCTCGCTGATCGGCACCTTCGCGGTGCTGGCGGGGCTCGGCTATTCGCTCAACACGCTGTCGCTGTTCGGCTTGGTGCTGGCGATCGGCATCGTCGTCGACGACGCGATCGTCGTCGTCGAGAATGTCGAACGCAATATCGAACATGGCCTCAGCCCGAGGGATGCCGCGCATCAGTCGATGGACGAAGTGGCGGGTGCGCTCGTCGCGATCGTGCTGGTGATGTGCGCGGTGTTCGTGCCGACCACCTTCCTCACCGGCATTTCCGGCGAGTTCTACCGCCAATTCGCGGTGACCATCGCAGTCGCGACGATCATCTCGCTGGTCCTCTCGCTCACCCTCTCGCCGGCGGTCGCCGCGCGGCTGCTGCAGCCCAAGTCGACCGAGGAACCCGCCCGCGGCCCGCGCCGCTGGGTGTGGCTGGCGGGTACCCGCTTCAACCAGGGCTTCGACAAGCTCAGCACCTGGTATGGCGGCTTCACCCGCCGCGTCGCCAATGCGCCGAAGAAGATGCTGTTCACCTATGGCGGCCTCATCGCCGCCACGGTGGCGCTGTTCTGGTCTACTCCCGTCGGCTTCGTGCCGGCGCAGGACCAGGGCTATGCGCTGGCGGCGATCCAGCTGCCCCCGGGCAGTTCGCTGGAGCAGACCGACCGCGTGCTCAAGAAGGCGGTGAAGAAGCTGCTGGAAGTGCCGGGCACTGAGGCGGCGGTGATGTTCGCCGGCTTCGACGGCGCCTCCAACACCCAGGCGCCGAATGCGGCCGCGGCCTTCATCACCTTCAAGCCGTTCGAGGAGCGCACCGGCACCGATCGCACCGAGCTCAACATCGAGAACGACATGCGCAAGGCGCTGGCCGACATGGACGAGGCGATGGTGTTCGTCGTCGCCCCGCCGGTGATCCAGGGCATCGGCAATGGCGGTGGCTGGCGCATGATCGTGCAGGACCGCAACGCGGCCGGCCCGCAGGCGCTGGAGCAGGCGGCGGGCGGCGTGATCGGCGCGGCGCACCAGGACAAGGGCCTCGCCAACGTCTTCACCTTCTACAACACTGCCACGCCCAGCATTTATGCGGACATCGACCGCGCCAAGGCCGACATGCTCGGCGTGCCGCCGGCGCGCGTGTTCGAGGCGCTGCAGACCTATCTGGGCTCCACCTACGTCAATGACTTCAACCTGCTGGGCCGCACCTTCCGGGTGACCGCGCAGGCCGACGCGCCGTTCCGTGACGACCCGTCGGATATCGCCCAGCTCAAGACGCGCTCCAACGGCGGCGGCATGGTGCCGATCGGCGCGGTCGCGACCTTCGAGGACAAGACGGGGCCGTATCGCGTGACGCGCTACAACCTCTTCCCCGCGGTCGAGATCGATGGTGAGCCGGCGCCCGGCTATTCCACCGGCCAGGCGATGGGCACGATGGAGGTGATCGCCAAGCAGCTGCCGCAGGGCTTCCAGGCCGAATGGACCGGGATCGCCTATGAGCAAAAGTCGGCGGGCAATGTCGCGGCGATCGTCTTCGCGCTGGCCGTGGTGTTCGTCTTCCTCGTGCTCGCGGCGCAGTTCGAAAGCCTGATCCTGCCGCTGGCGATCATCCTGATCGTGCCGATGACCTTGCTCGCGGCCATGATCGGCGTGAACATCCGGGGGCTGGACAATAACATCCTGACCCAGATCGGCCTGATCGTGCTGATCGCGCTCGCCGCCAAGAACGCGATCCTGATCGTGGAGTTCGCCAAGCAGGCCGAGGAGCGCGGCGCGACGCCGCTCGCCGCGGCGGTGGAAGCGGCCCGCGCCCGGTTGCGGCCGATCCTGATGACCAGCTTCGCCTTCATCCTGGGCGTGCTGCCGCTGGTCACCGCCTCCGGCCCCGGCTGGGAACTGCGCCAGGCGCTCGGCACCGCGGTGTTCTTCGGGATGATCGGGGTGACCCTGTTCGGCCTCATCTTCACCCCGGTGTTCTACGTCGCGCTACGCAGCCTGCGCTGGAACAAGCGCGGCCAAACCCCGGAACCACAAGGCCATCTGCAACCCGCCGAATGACAGCATTGAACCTCCCTCCCGCCCACGCGGGAGGGGGGACCCTGAAGGGAGTTTTTGATCATGACCCGCACTTTGCGCCTGCTGGCAGTTTCGAGCCTGCTGACGCTGGCCGCCTGCGCGGTCGGCCCCAACCACGTCGCCCCCACGCCTAAGCCGGCCGAAGCCGGGGCCTTCGTCAAGGGCACCAGCCCCGCCTTCACCCAGGAAGAGGTGAGCGGTGAGTGGTGGCGGCTCTACAAGGATCCGGTGCTCGACGGCTTGGTGTCCGACGCGCTGGTGCACAACACCGACCTTCGCCAAGCGGTTGCCAACCTCGATCGCGCCCGCGCTGTGCTGCGCGAGACTCGTAACGGCCGGCTGCCGCAGACCAATATCGGCGCCAGCGGCCAATATGGCCGCGTGCCCGAGATCCAGTCGGTCCCCGGGTTCGACCGCACAAACTCGCAGTTCGATGTCGGCCTGAACATTTCCTATGAGGTCGACCTGTTCGGCCGCGTTAGCCGCTCGATCGAGGCTGCGCGCGGCGATGCCGCCGCTGCCGAGGGCACGCGTGACGCGGTTCGCGTGGCGGTCGCCGCGGAAACCGCGCGCGCCTATGCCGATGCCAGCGCGGCCGCGCAGCGGTTGACCGTCGCCGAGCGTTCCGTGTCGCTGATCGACCAGACGCTCACCATCACCACCAAACGCTTCGAAGCGGGTCGCGGTACGCGGCTCGACGTTGCTCGTGTCGCCACCCTACGAGACCAGCAACGTGCCGTTTTGCCGCCGCTTCGAGCGGAGCGTGACGGGGCCTTGTTCAGGCTCGCCACGCTCACCGGCCGCGCACCCGCCGACCTGCCCCCTGCGGCGGGTGCGCGCCAAACCGTCCTGAAGCTGGACCAGCCGATCCCGATCGGGGACGGCCGCGCGTTGCTCGCCCGCCGGCCGGACGTCCGCGCGGCCGAACGCCGCCTCGCCGCCGCCACGGCACGGATCGGGGTTGCGACCGCCGATCTCTATCCGCGGATCAATTTCGGCGGATCGGTCGGCGCGACCGGCCCCTCGCTGGGTGACCTGTTCACCGGCGGGCCGTTCCGCTGGCTGCTCGGCCCGCTGCTCAACTGGTCCTTCCCCAACCAGGAGGCCAATCGCGCGCGGATCGAGCAGGCGGAGGCCGGATCGGCGGCGGCGCTTGCCGCATTCGACGGCACGGTGCTGACCGCACTGCGCGAGACCGAGACGGCGCTGTCGGTCTACGCCAATGAACTCGACCGCCGCGTCGCGCTTAACGACGCGCGCACCGCGGCGGACACGGCGGCACGCCTCGCCCGCGCGCAGCTTCGAGAGGGCAAGACCGACTCGCTGGCGGTGCTCGACGCCGAACGCTCGCTGGCGCAGACCGAGGGCGACCTCGCGCTCTCGGACGCGCGGGTGGCGACGGCGCAGGTCGACCTGTTCCGCGCGCTTGGCGGTGGCTGGCAGGCGGATCCGTCCGGTAGCACGCCGGCAGCATCGCGCTGACATAAAGAGCCGCTATAGATGGTTGGCCAGAGTTCAGGGAAACGCATGACGGCCGACCATCTCCAGCCCGACAATCTTCAGCGTTGCTCATGGGTGAGCGACGAGCCGCTCTACCAAGCCTACCACGACACCGAATGGGGCGTGCCCCAGCGTGACTCGCGCATGTTGTGGGAGATGCTGATGCTGGAGGGGTTCCAAGCGGGCCTCGCCTGGATCATCATCCTCCGCAAGCGCGAGGGCTTCCGCAAGGCCTTCGCCGGCTTCGATCCGCGAAAGGTGGCCGCGTTCGGCGCCGACGACGTCGAACGGCTGATGGGCGATCCAGGCATCGTCCGCGCCCGCGCCAAGATCGAGGCGACGATCCGCGGCGCGCAGATCTATTGCGAAATGGAAGATGCCGGCGAAAGCTTCGCCGACTATTGTTGGTCGTTCACCGATGGCGAACCGATCTTCAGCGACGGCAAGAGCTGGGTCGCGACCTCGCCGCTGTCCGAACGCATCTCGAAGGACATGAAGCGCCGCGGCTTCAAGTTCGTGGGGCCGACGATCGTCTATGCCTGGATGCAGGCCGTAGGCATCGTCAACGACCACAGCCTCACCTGCTTCCGGCGCGGGCAGGCATAGCCCTCTCTCCCCGAGCCGTGGCCCGGGGAGGAACCGATCCGGTCAGAACGCGACGCGGGCGGTCACGCGGATGTCGCGACCGGCGAGCGGGGCGAAATCCTTGAGGAAGCTGGCGTGGCGACGGGCAACGACATCGAAGATGTTGTTGGCCGACAAGCTGATGCTCGTGGCGCTGTCATAGCCGAACGGCTTCACCGAAACCGCGGCGTTGACCATCGTATAGCCGTCAGTCTCGGTCTCGAACGCGGCGAGCTTCTTCTGGTCGAAGACATGCTCCACCTCCACGCGGCCGGTCGCTGACCCCGCCTGGAGTTCGAGGCCGCCGAGCATGCGCAGCGGCGGGATGCGCGGCGCGTCACCGACATGGGTGACCTTGGCGCGAACATAGTCGGCGAGGCCGTCCACGTTCAGCGTATAATTGCCGAGCGTGAAAACCCGCGCCGATCCCTCGACCTCGAAGCCATAATAGCGGGCATCGGCCTGGCGGATGTTGAAGCAGGGGAATTCCAGCTCGCCGCCGGAGACCGCCTCGCACACCGCCGGATTGACCTGCGTCTCGTAGATATAATCGTCGAACCAGTTGTGGAACAGCGAGGCGGAGAAGCTGTAACCCTCACCCTTGCCGCGCAGCGTGCCCTCGATACCCCAGCTCTTTTCCTTGGTGAGCGAAGGATCGCCCAGTTCGAACGCCTGCGTGCCGGCATGATTGCCGCGCGAGAACAATTCTTCCGCCGAGGGTGCGCGCTCGCTGCGCGACAGGTTCAGGCCGATCCGCCAGGCGGGAGCAAGTTCATAGCTGGCGCCGAGCGAACCCGAGAACGCATCGAAGCTGCGGTTGTAGGCGGGGTTGCCGAGGTCACCGTCGGCAATCGCCGAGAGTTTCGAATATTCGTAGCGCCCGCCCGCCTCGGCGCGCAGCGCGCCGAAATCGAACGACTGCAGCGTGAACAGGCCATATTGCTGGGTCTCGTTCTTCGGCAGGAATTTCTCTTCACCGATCACGTTGAAGTCGCGGATCAGCAATTGTCCGCCGAACGCGCCTTCCCAGCCGCCGCGCTTGGCCTGCACCAACTCCAGCCGCGCCTCGATGCCCTCGGCGTAGAATGTGGTGCCGACCTCCCCCGTGTCTTCCAGTTCGCTGTGCTGATAATCGGCGTAGCCAGCGCGCAAGCGCACCTTGTCGAGGAAGCCGCCGCCGGTATTCACCTCGGCGCGCAGGTCCGCGCGGGTCTGCTTCATGTCGAGGCGGACCTGTTCTGATTCGCCGCCGGGCACGAGCGCATAGCGCACCGGCACACCGTAAAGGCTGTCGAGATGATTGACCGAAATGCCGAGATTGCCGGTATCGGTGATGATCGCGGCACCGCCCGCAACCTCCCAGGTGCGCCCGGCGCTGTTGGGCAGCTTGCCCTTGAGGTCGGCGAGCGCCGCGATCTCGGCGTCGCCGCTCGCCAGTGCCTCTGCCCGCCGTTCACGCGAGAGGATGTAGCCGCCGGTGTCGAGATCGTCGGTCTTCGAATAGCTGCCGTCGACATGGACGACGAACTTGGCTCCGATCGGCGCGACCACCGCGCTGGAGATCGAGCGCTCGTTCGCGGCGGAGCCATAGCCGGCGAGCGCTTCGACATGGATCGGCTCGTCCGGAACGCTGCGCGGGATGCGGCTGTCGACAACGTTGACGACGCCGCCGATCGCCGAGGAGCCGTAGAGCAGCGCAGAGGGGCCGCGCAGCACCTCGATGCGGTCGGCGGTCAGCGGGTTGATTGCGACGGCATGGTCGACCGAGGTGTTGGAAACGTCGAAGCTGCCGATGCCGTCGGTGAGGACGCGCACGCGATCGCCCTGGAAGCCGCGAAGGATCGGGCGCGAGGCGTTGGGGCCGAAGGACGTCGCGGAAACGCCCGCGACATGGGTCAGCGTGTCGCCGATGCTCGGCCGCAGCGCCAAAGTCAGTGCCTCGCCGCTCAGCACCGACGTGCCCGACAGCACATCCTCGCGCCGGCGCTGGAAGGGCGCGGTGACGATCAGGTCGTTGGAGGGCGCGGCATGATAATCGCCGCGCGTGGGCGCATCGGTGGCGGCGCCCGCCTGCGGCTGGTCATCGGCGGCGGCAGGGGTGGCGGTTGCGACCTGCTGGGCGAAGGCGGGCTGGACGAAGAGCAGCGCCGAACCGGCGAGCAGAAGCGAACGAATCATTACAGGAGCGACCCTTTGGCTGTGATGCGCCGTGCCTATGGGAGATGTTACATTGTATCAATATGTTTCTGATACTTTGTCTCCTGACTGTGTCCATGCTGCAACATGGATCGGCGCAGGCACCTGCGATACTCCTGCCCGCCTGAACGAGGAGAAGCTATGGAGACGGAGAAGCCGCTTGCTGGCGTGAAGGTGCTGGAACTGGCGCGAATCCTCGCAGGGCCGTGGGCGGGGCAATTGCTGGCCGATCTGGGTGCGGACGTGATCAAGATCGAGCGCCCCGAGGTGGGCGACGATACCCGCCACTGGGGCCCGCCCTTCATCACCGGCGCGGATGGCGCGAATTTGGGTGCCGCCTATTTCCACGCCTGCAACCGCGGCAAGCGATCACTGGCGATCGACATGGCGACATCCGAGGGTCAGGCCGAAATCCGCAGGCTCGCGGCCGAAAGCGATGTGCTGATCGAGAATTTCAAGGTTGGCGGGCTGGCGCGCTATGGTCTCGACCATGCTTCGCTCGCGGCGCACAACCCGCGCCTCGTCTATTGTTCGATTACCGGCTTCGGCCAGACCGGCCCCTATGCGCCACGCGCGGGCTATGACTTCATCATCCAGGGAATGGGCGGTGCGATGTCGCTGACCGGCGAGCCCGACGGCGCACCGCAGAAAGCGGGCATCGCCTATGCCGACATCTTCACCGGCGTCTATGCGACGGTCGCGATCCTCGCCGCGCTGCGCAGACGCGACCACACCGGCAAGGGCGGCCACATCGACATGGCGCTGCTCGACACGCAGGTCGGGGTGCTCGCCAACCAGGCGCTCAACTGGATGGCCTCCGGCACGGTGCCGCACCGGATGGGCAATGGCCACGCCAACCTTGCCCCCTACCAAAGCTTCGCGACGCGCGACGGCAACGTGATCATCGCGGTAGGCAATGACCGGCAGTTCGAGCGCCTTTGCGCGATCCTCGGCTGCGAGGGGCTGGCGCGCGACGATCGCTTCGCGACCAACCCTGGCCGCGTCGTCAACCGTGCCGCGCTGCTGCCGATCCTGAGCGGGCTGATCGCCGGGCGCGGCATGGCGGAACTTTCGGAGGCTCTGGAGGCGGCGGGGATCCCCGCAGGGCCGATCAACCGGGTTGACCAGGTCTTCGCCGATCCCCAGGTGATTGCCCGGGGGATGATGCTGGACGCCGATGCGGATGGGCGACCGGGGCTCGCCTGCCCGATCACAATCGACGGCGAGCGCATGGTGGCTGATCGCCGCAGCCCGCGTCTCGCAAGCGGCTGAACGAAGCAAAATGCTTCAGAACGTCGCGCGCCGCTCGAACCCATCGACCGCCTCCGGCGGCGTCGGCTCCACGACAACGGCCTCCACCCGCGCGGCGGGTGAACCCTGCTGGGCTGCAGCGACGATCGCCGCCACCGCTTCCTCCGAACCGCGGACATAGGCCTCGACGCTGCCGTCGCGCCGGTTGCGAACCCAGCCAACCAAGCCGATTCCGGACGCCTCGCGCACGAACCACTCCCGGTAGGAGACGTTCTGCACGCAGCCGGTGATGCTCAGGCGACGATCGATCATGTCCGCGCCAACGCGGCAATCCGCTTTGCGATCCTCAGCTTGTGACGCAGATCATCGCACACAGCCCGCAAATGAGGGATAGGCTGGGTCTCGGGAGAGGAACAGGCGGTGTCGCGGTTGGGCCCGGCGGCATCGCGCGATCAGGGGAATTTCGGGGTGCGACCATCATTGGTGCTCGCCGCAGCGCTGCTGTCTGGACTGGCCGTGCTGCTGCTTGGGCCGCGTTGCGCCGTGGCGCTGTGCACGCTGCTGCCGGCCGCACTCGCCGGCGATCATCGCGTCGTCGAGACGCTGTTCATGCTGATCGTCTATGGCGCGCTGGCCGCCTGCGCGCTGGTTGGCGCGCGGCTGTTCGGCCGCAATGCCTGCCGAGCGGGGGACAAGCCGCTGTGCTGCATCGCGCTCGGCCTGTTTGCCGGCGCGACCGGGTTGATCGCTGCCCTCGCGGTCAGTGCCGCCATGGGCGCGCTGGTGCCGGGCGTTTCGTCGGGGCTTTCGGCGATTGCCTTGCTGTGGGGGCTGGCGCTCGTTGCGGTGCAGGCAGGCAGCGAGGAACTGTTCTTCCGCGGCTGGGTGCAACCGGTACTCGCCGAACGGTTTGGAACCGCGCTAGCCATCCTGGCCACCGCCCTGCTGTTTGCCGGGCTTCATCTTGCCGGCGGCGTCCGTAGCCCTTTGTCGCTGCTCAATCTGCTGCTGGGCGGCGTGATGTTCGGGCTCGCCGCGGCGCATGGTCGCGGTATCGCGGGCGCATTCGGCCTTCATTTCGGCTGGAACGCGACCGAGCAGTTGGCCTTCGGGCTGCAGCCCAATCCGGGCACCGGCAGTTTCGGCGCGCTGCTCAACCTCGATCTGGCCGGCGCCTCATGGCTGGGCGGGTCGGACGAGGGGCTCAACGCCGCACTGGCGATGACAGTGTCTTTGCTCGCGCTGATCGTGCCGCAGGCGATCACCGCGCGCGGGATGCTGACAGGCGGATCAAGCGACGCGCCGGCTTTATGGCGCCGACGCTCTGTGCTTAGATGAGCGTGCTGCATCGGGCACGCAACGCAGCGAATTGGCAGTGGGGAGGACGTCGATGAGCGGGATGGCGTGCAGATGAGTGAAACGTTCGAACTGCTCGCGTCGGCCACAACGCATCCCGGACGTGTCCGCCGCAACAACGAGGATGCGTATTGCGCGCGCGCCGATAGCGGCTTGTGGGCGGTCGCTGACGGCATGGGCGGGCATGAGGGCGGCGAATTTGCTTCTTCCGCGATCGTCGAGGCTCTTGAGGCCGTCGAGATCGCCGAGCCGTTCGAAGCGGCGTGCCGGGCGGTCGCCGGGGCGATCCAGGCCGCCAACGCGCGCATTCACGATGGCAGCGCGGAGGGCAAGGCGCAGATGGGCTCCACCATCGTCGCGCTGCTCGCACGCGACAGCCACTTCGCGCTGTTCTGGGCAGGCGACAGCCGCGCCTATTTGCTGCGCGACGGCGTGCTGCGCCGGTTGACGCGCGATCACACCCAGGTCCAGGGCCTGATCGAACGCGGCATCCTGAGCGAGGCCGATGCGGCCGGCCACCCGATGTCTCACGTGCTGGCCCGCGCCGTCGGCATCGAACCGCATGTCGAAATCGACGTGATCGTCGACATCATGCGCCAGGATGACGTGTTCCTCCTATGCAGTGACGGGTTGCACGGTACGATGGGAGAAGATGAGATACGTGACTTCCTGGCCGCGGCCGCCGATCGGGCGGTGGTGGACGAGATGGTCGCCCGGACGCTCGAGCTGGGCGCGCCGGACAATGTGACGGTGGTGACGGTTGCCGCACGCACGCCGGTGTCGCCGGCGATGGCCAATCCGATTGAGACGGTGGAATGATGATCGACGACAACGACAAGCAGCCGCCAACGCCGAACGAGGAAGAGGATGAGCCCAGGACGGTTGCGATGCAGCCCCGCCCCCGCGGCGCGACCAGCCCCGCGGCGGCGCCACCGCCTGCCGGTCAGGGCGACGATAATGAGGAAGCCGAGCCGCCGACGGTGATGGCGTCGTCGCTGCGCAAGGCCGCGGCCCCTGAACCGGCACCGCCTCCTCCTCCGCCCGCTCCCCCGGCACCTGCGCCTGCGCCGCCGCCGGTCGATTTCCAGAGCGACTTCCAGGCGCGCACCGATGGCCGCTCGATCCAGGTTGGCGACGTGCTGAACCACATGTTCGAGGTGAAGCGCTTCATCGCGCGCGGCGGCATGGGTGAGGTGTTCGAGGGCATCAACGTCAACAGCGAGGAACGCGTCGCCATCAAGGTGATGCTGCCGTCGCTGGCCGCCGACGAGAATGTGCAGGCGATGTTCCGCAAGGAAGCGCGCACGCTCACCCGGCTGCAGCATGAATCGCTGGTGCAGTACCGCACGATCGCGCAGGAACCGCAGCTCGGCGTGCTCTACATCGTCACCGAGTATATCGACGGCACCAACCTGTCGGACGTGCTCGCGACGCAGAACCCGACGCCGCAGGATCTGGCGACCTTGCTCCGTCGCCTCGCCTCCGGCCTCGCCACTGCGCATTCGCTGGGCGCGATCCACCGTGATCTCTCGCCGGACAATGTGCTGCTGAAGGATGGCCGGATCGACCAGCCGAAAGTGATCGACTTCGGCATCGCCAAGGATGTCGCGAACAACACCGCGACGATTATCGGGTCGGGCTTTGCGGGCAAGCTTAACTATGTCGCGCCCGAGCAGCTCGGCGATTTCGGGCGGGATATCGGTCCGTGGACCGACGTCTACAGCCTGGGCCTCGTCATCCTCGCCACGGCGATGGGCCGCAATGTCGCGCTCGGCGGATCGCTGGTCGACGCGGTCGACAAGCGCCGCGCCGGCATCGACGTGTCGGCGGCGCCTGGGCCGCTCCGTCCGGTGCTGTCGCAGATGCTCAAGGCCAATCCCGCCGAGCGGCTGCGCTCGATGGAAGCCGTTATCGAGGCATTGGATAGCGGCCCGGCGGCGTCGCTCGGTGGCCGTCCCGCCGGGTCACGCGGCGGCGGCGGAAGTTCGACCGGGCTCATCATCGGCATCGTCGCCGCGCTGCTGCTCGCGCTCGTCGCGGTCGGTGTGTGGTGGTGGACGCAGCGCGACACGGCGGTCGGAGGGGTGGATCCGGGCGATCCGGTGGCGCTGGCGCGTGGGCGGATCGATTCCGCCATGCCCAACATCAACTGCGCGTGGCTCGACGTGGTCGATCTCAGCCAGTCCGGCGACCGGCTCAAGGTCCGGTTGACCGGTGTCGCGGGCAATATCGACGATGCTCGCGGCGAGATCCTGCGCACGCTCGGCGGCAACGCAGACGTCAATGTCGGAGAGGTCGCGACGATCACTCAGGCCGGCTGCTCGGTGCTCAACGGTTACAAGCTGTTCCGCTCGACCGCCGCGCACAAGCTGACGGTGCCGCAGCGCGAATTCCCGATGACGCGGCAGGGCCCGGGAAAGGCCTATGAAGGAAAGATGGCGGCGAACTCGATCGTCACGATGGACATCGGCGATCCCGCGCTCGATTTCACTCTGGTCGGCATCGAACCCTCAGGGGTGATCTCCGAAATCTTTCCCAACCGGGCGGCCTTCACCGCAATTCCCCACACCGGCTACCCGATCAAGGAATTGGGCAATGACCGCTATGATGTGAGCATCGACTTGGACCACGCAGGCTGGTCCGGCCTGATCCTCGTCACCGGCAAGGGCCCGTTCGAGAAGGAACTGACCGAGCCAGCGCTCGGTGCACGCGGCGCCGAATGGCAGACCCGCCTCGCCAGCGCCGCTGCGGACCAGAACTGGCGGTCGGAGATGATCTGGTTCAAGTCCGTCCAGTAAAGTCCCTGACGCCGATCCTGTAACCCGCCCCCATCACAGCTCCGGCAATCGCTGCGCCGCCTCTCCCCACCCCTGCAACGCCGCCGATGATGCCCGCCGCAGCAACTTCTTCGCATCCTTCACGCTGAACGTCGCCGGGCTTTCAATCTTGCGCAGTTCGTTCCAACTCACAGGTGCCGCCACCGGCGCGCCGGGTCGGGCACGGGCGGCGTAGGGGAGGATGGCGGTCGCACCGCGCTGGTTGCGCAGCCAGTCGATGAAGATGCGGCCCTTGCGCTTCGCCTTGGACATGGTGCCCACGAAGCGTTCGGGCTCCGCCTGCGACAACGACAGGGCGAAGCGCTGGGCGAAATCCTTGACCGCAGGCCATTCGGCATCGGCGGTCAGTGGCACGACGACATGCACGCCCTTGCCGCCTGAGAGCATCGGGAAGCTCGCCAGCCCCATGTCCTCCAGATAGTCGTGGATGTCGCGCGCGGCCTTCTTCACCTCGTCGAAGCCGATCGCCTCGTCAGGATCAAGGTCGAACACCATCCGGTCCGGCTTCTCGATCGCGGGCACCGATGATCCCCAGCCGTGGAACTCGATAGTCCCCATCTGAACGCAAGCGATCAATCCTTCAGCGCTTTCGGCGTAGAGATAGGGTTCGGTACCTCCATCCTTCTCGCGAATCTCGACATGCTTCACCGCATCACCGAAGCTGCCGGCATCATGCTTCTGGAAGAAGCATTTGCGCGCGCGCCCCTGCGGGCAGCGGACGAGGCTGATCGGCCGGTTGAGCGCCCACGGCGCCATCGCCGGTCCGATCTCCTCATAATAAGCGGCGAGATCGCCCTTGGTGACCTTGGCCTCGGGGAAGATCAGCCGGTCAGGATTGCTGATCCGGATCGCGGGCGCCTCTGGCGCAGCCGCGGCGGTTTCGACGGTCACGTCCTTGCCCTCCTTGTCGTCGCGCAGCCCCAGGAAGCTGGCGTGGCGCACCACGCCTTCCGCGGTGAATTCGGCGAACGCGATTTCGGCGACCAGCTTCGGCGTGACCCAGCGCCCGCCGCGCGCCACCGCCCGGGGGATCTCGACCGCTGCCGACTTGCGCTCGATTCCCGCCAGCCGCGCCATCAGCATCTCCATCGTGCGCGCGTCGAAGCCGGTGCCGACCTTCCCCGCGTAATGCAGCGCGCCATCCTCACGCGTAGCGAGAAACAATGATTTCAGCGCACGGCCACTGGCGCTGCTCGGCTGCCAGCCCACGATCACGAATTCCTGCCGGCGCGTGCATTTCACCTTGAGCCAGGCCTTGGTGCGATCGCCGCGATAGGGCGCATCGGCCTTCTTTGAGACGATGCCTTCCTGCCCCGCCTGGCACATCGCATTGAACAGCTTCTCGCCAGAACCGAGCACATGTTCGGCATAGACCAGCGGCGGTTCGACACCTTTCAAAAGTGCTGCAAGCTTTTCCTTGCGGGCAATGTTGGGCAGCCCAGTCAGGTCCTTCCCATCGAGCGAGAGCAGGTCGAAGGCGAACATCAGAAAGCCCTGGTCCCCTTCGGACAGTGCTGCCTGCAACGCCGAGAAGTTGGGCCTGCCCTGGGTATCGAGTCTGACGATCTCTCCGTCGATCAGCGCCGCCGGCGCCTCCAGCGCAAGCGCCGCCGCGGCGAGTTCGGAGAATTTTTCGGTCCAATCGAGCCCGCTGCGTGTGAAGACGCGCGCCTTGCCACCACCGATCGCGAGCAGGCAGCGATAGCCATCATATTTCATCTCGTGCAGCCAGCCATTCCCCGAGGGGACATGGTCGACGAGCGTCGCGAGCTGCACGGCGCGAAAGCCGGGCAGGCGACCCTTGCGGGATGGCGCCGCCCTGCGTTTCGGCGCCGGCGTTGCCGCATCGGCCGTCTCCATCGCCTGGTCGAACGCCTTGCCGCGCTTGCCCTTCAGCGAGGTTTCCGGCGCGCCCGATTCGATTTCGGCCATCGTTCGGCCGGTCTTCACGCTGGTCAAAGCGCGCCCCACCAGCGCGTCGGACGCGTCGGTGAAGGCATCATCGATCTTGCGAAGCAGCCAATTCTCGCGCTTCTCGCCCGGCCGCGGCTTCAGGCGGATCAGCAGCCATTCGCCCTTCATCCGTTCGCCATCAAGGGTGAAATGGAGATGACCCTCCTCGATCGTCTTCAGCGGATCCTTGCCCGGTGTCGGCGTCCACGTACCGCGATCCCACAGCATCACCGTGCCGCCGCCATATTCGCCTTTGGGAATCGTGCCTTCGAACGTGCCGTAGCTGAGCGGATGATCCTCGGTGCGCACGGCGAGGCGCTTGTCCTCCGGATTGGGGCTGGGGCCGCGCGTCACCGCCCAGCTCTTGAGCACGCCGCCCAGTTCCAGGCGGAAGTCGAAATGCAGCCGGGTGGCGTCATGCTTCTGGACGATAAAGCTGTTGCCCTTCGCACGGCCGCGCTTGCCTGCAGGCTCCGCCGTCTTCGTGAAATCGCGCTTGGCGTTGTAGGTGCCAAGGGGATCGGCCTCCGCCATCGATCAGGCCCGCTTCCGCGCCGCCGGCTTCTTCGCCGTGGTTTTGGAGGGTGCCGCTTTGGAGGCGGCCGCCTTGCTCGTCGATTTCGCCGCGGGCTTCGCCGCAGGGTTTGTCTTGGCCCGCGATCTGCCCCCCGAAGACCCAGGTTTCTCCAGCGATTTCTTGAGCGCGGCCATCAGATCGACCACGTTGGAACCGCTCGGCCGTGGCTCATCCGGTTCGGCGGTGATCTTGCGTCCCTTGGCCTTCTGCTTGCGCGCGACCAGTTCCTTCACCGCATCGGTGTAGTGATCGGCGAATTTATTGGGGTCGAAGGCAGTGGCCTTTTTCTCGATCAGGGTCTCCGCGAGGTCGAGCAGGTCGGCGTCCGGCTCGCTCCCGCCGATCTCGCGAAAATAGGTTTGCGCACGATTGACCTCGTCGGCGTAGCGCAAGGTTTCCAAGACCATGCCCTTCCCGCAGGGCTTGAGGCTCACGACATATTCGCGGCCGCGCATCGCAAGCTGGCCAAGCCCCACCTTTCGGCTGCGCTTCAGCGCCTCGCGCAGCACGATATAGGCCTCTTCGGCCAGATCGTCCGCCGGCACGACGAAATAGGGCTTCTCATAATAGAGAACGTCGATGTCGCCGGCGTCGACGAACTGGGTCAGTTCGAGCGTCTTCTTGCTCTCCAGCTTGACGGCGTCGATCTCGTCCGGCGTCAGCAGGACATAATCGCCCTTGCCGACCTCGAATCCCTTCATGATCTCGTCGGTATCGACCGGACCGATGCCCGGCACGACCTTCTCATATTTGATCGGCTTGCCCGATGGCTCGTGGATCTGGCGGAAGGTGACCGCGGCGGTCGACTTCGTAGCCGGATAGATCTCCACCGGGATCGACACCAGGGCCAGGCGGATCTGTCCCTGCCAGTAAGCGCGCGCGGGCATTGCCAACCTCCCTCGTTGCGGCGGCGATTCAATACCCGGCGCGCGGAGTCGTTCCCTCGACTTGGGCAGGACGCGCGCCTAGATCAGCACCATGGCCGAAGATCCGATCAAGCTGTTCGATCGCTGGTATGCCGAAGCGCAGGTCAGCGAGCCCAATGATGCCAATGCGATGGCGCTGGCGACCGTTGATGCTGAGGGGCGTCCGTCAGTGCGGATGGTGCTGCTGAAGGGGCATGGCCCCGAAGGTTTGGTGTTCTACACCAACCAGCGCAGCCGCAAGGCGACCGACATCGCCGGCAATCCGAATGTCGCCCTGCTCTTCCACTGGAAGTCGCTGCGCCGGCAGATACGGATCGAGGGCGCGGTGGAAACCGTTTCGGACGATCTGGCCGACGCCTATTTCGCCACCCGCCATCCCCATTCCCAGCTCGGCGCCTGGGCATCGGACCAATCGGCACCGCTGCCCGACCGCGAGACGTTCGAGGCGCGCTTCGCCGAGGCGCAGGCGCGCTTTGCCGGTGGCGACATCCCCCGCCCCCCGCACTGGTCGGGCTATCGGCTGACCCCGTCCCGCATCGAATTTTGGCAGGATCGCGAATTCCGCCTGCACGAACGCCGGCTTTTCACCCGCGTCGATGGCGGGTGGCAGGACGGGCTGCTCTACCCGTGATCAGCGCGCGGGGCGCCGCGCTTGCCAGCGTCGTCACCGCGCTGGCGCTGATGACGCTCAAGGGCTGGGCGGTGCTGAGCACTGGATCGGTCGCGATGCTCGGCTCACTGGCGGACAGCGCGCTCGATCTGATCGCTTCGTTGGTCACATTGCTCGGCGTCCATGTCGCGGCACGCCCTGCCGATCGCACCCACCGCTTCGGCCATGGCAAGGCGGAGGCGCTGGCGGCCCTTTTCCAGGTGATCGTAATCACCGCCTCCGCCTGCGGTATCGGCTGGCAAGCGATCGACCGGCTGGTCGAAGGCTCGACCACCGCCAATGCCGAATATGGTATCACCGTCTCGGTCGTCGCCCTGATCATCACATCGGCGCTGCTGACCTATCAGCGGCGGGTAATCGCCGCGACCGGGTCGGTCGCGATCGGCGCGGACAATGTCCATTACCAGTCGGACCTGCTGCTCAACGGCGCGGTGATCGCGGCGCTGGTGCTCGACCAATATGTCGGCGTGCCCGGTGCCGATCCCGTGTTCGGCGTGCTGATCGCGCTGTGGCTGCTCTATGGCGCATGGCGCGCTTCGTCGCACGCGATCGACCAGTTGATGGATCATGAGTGGCCCGAGGAGAAGCGCCGGCGCTTCCTCGAGATCGCCGCCGCCGAACCCGGCCTGATCGGCATTCACGATCTGCGCACGCGGACCAGCGGCAATACCGACTTCGTCCAGTTCCACATCTGGGTAGATCCGCGGATGACCGTGGCGGAAGCACATGATTTGATGGAAGCGGCGGAAGGGCGGCTAAAGGCGGCCTTTCCAGATACCGAAATCATCATCCATCCCGACCCCGAAGGGCAGGTCGACGAGCCCGGCAACCCGCTCGCCGAAACCGACGAGACGGCGCGACTGGGGTGAAGGAGCTGCCTTTCGCGCTGGTCGACGCCTTCGCCGACCGCCCCTTCACCGGCAATCCGGCAGCGGTGGTGCGGATCGACGGTGAGTGGCCGGAGGATGCGCTTCTCCAAGCCATCGCCGCCGAGACCAACCAGCCCGAAACCGCCTTGCACCGCGCCACCGACGATGGTGGCATCGAACTGCGCTGGTTCTCGCCGACAACCGAAGTGGCGCTTTGCGGCCATGCGACTTTGGCGGCGGGACACATCCTGCTTTCGGCCGATCCCGCGCTGACCCAGGTCGACTTCCGCACCCGACGATCAGGCGTGCTGACAGTGGCGCGCAGCGGGGACGGCTATGAACTGGCGCTGCCCGCGCTGGCGCTGTCACCACAGCCGCTGCCAGCTATCGTCGCCGCGCTGCAGCTCGCCCATGCCCCGGTCGAGACGCTGTGGCACCCGCAGGGCTATGCGCTGTTGGTGCTCGCGGACGCGGATTCGGTCCGGCGCGTGATGCCCGACTTCCGCCGGCTGGCGGCCGAGGGCAATATCCTGACCATCATCACCGCCCCCGGCGGCGACACGGACATAGTCAGCCGCGCCTTCGCGCCGGGCGCGGGCGTGGATGAGGATCCGGCAACCGGATCGGCGCATGCGGTGATGGCGCCATGGTGGGCGGCGCGGCTCGGCCGAGACCGCTTCTCGGCCTTTCAGGCTTCGAAACGCGGCGGCCGGATGGATTGTCGGGTCGAGGGCGACCGCGCCATCCTGCGCGGCCGCTGCGTCACCATGATCGAGGGCGTCCTGCGCACCTGACCGTTCAGCCCGCCGGCGTCAGCTTCAGCAGCCGGCCCTGCGACTCGCCGCCGTCCTCCAGCAGCCAGATCGCGCCGTCCGGCCCCTCCTCCACCTCGCGAATGCGGGCGCCCATATCCCATTGATCGCCCTTCTTCGCATTGGTGCCGTCAAGGTCGACGCGGAGCAGCGCCTTGCTGGAAAGGCCGCCGATGAAAGCATCGCCCTTCCACTGCGGGAACAGCTTGCCCGAATAGATCATCAGCCCACCAGGCGAGATCGCCGGGTTCCACCAGACCTTGGGCGGTTCATATCCATCGCCCGCGCGATGGTCGGGAATGTCGCGGCCGTCATAATGATCGCCGTTCGACGCCTTGGGCCAGCCATAGTTGAGGCCGGGGCGGATGAGGTTGACCTCGTCGCCGCCCTTCGGCCCCATTTCCTGTTCCCAGAGATTGCCCGCGCCGTCGAAGGCGAGGCCGAGCAGGTTGCGATGGCCATAGGACCAGACCGCGGGGTGGAAGCCCTTGGCGGCGAGCGGATTGTTCACCGCCGGCGTGCCATCGTCATTGAGGCGCAGCACCTTACCCAACGTCGCCTTGGGATCCTGCGCGGGATCGAACTTCTGTCGCTCGCCATTGGTGAAGAACAGATGGCCATCGGGCGCGAAGGCAATGCGGCCCGAATAATGGCCATTGCCCTCCAGATAAGGTGTTGCGCGGAAGATCACCTGGACATCGCCGAGCGCGGGCGACGCGCCATCCTGCAGCACGCCCCGCGCCAGCGCGACGCCCTTGCCGCCCTGCCCCTTCTCGGAGAAGCTGAAATAGACCAGCTTGTTCTCGGCAAATTTGGGGTGGAGCACCACATCCATCAGCGCGCCCTGCCCTGCGCTGTCGACCGGCAGCGTGCCGGAAACGACCGCGCGGCTCTTGCCGTCCGCCGACAGCAGCAGCATCTGCCCCTGCTTCTCGGTCACCAGCATGCGCCCGTCGGGCAGGAAGGTCATCGCCCAGGGCGAATCGAGATCGGCCACGACCTCGGCCTTGAACGGCCGCGCGCCATCCGCGTGCGCCGAAACGCCGGTCTGGGTGCACGCGGCGAGCAGTGCCGCCGCAGGAAACAGCACGCGTAGTGAAGCCATGATCTCGGCCCTCCTCTATCCTTGCCCGCCAACGCCCGTGGCGTGGCGCGGATCCATCCATGACGGACCGTTTCCCTTCTTGCATGGATCGCAGGGCAGCGCATAGCGTCCGCCACGGGGATCTTGCGGGGGCAGGTACATGCGATCGATCGTTTTTCTGGCGTCCACGCTGTGGGCGGCGCTGCCGGCAATTGCGTCGGCGCAGCCCGCAGCGCCGGCTGTGGCCGAGGCACCTGTCGCGCTGACGAAGCCGACCGCAGCCGATCTGGGTGCCTTGCCCTTCATGAACCTGCCCGTGCTGTCGCCCGATGGCGCCAGAATGGCGGCGCGCGGCCATCTCGCCGGCCGCACGGCGATCGTCGTGAGCACGTTTTCGGCGACGAACACCACCAGCGAAGCGCTGCCGATGCATGCCGACCATCAGATCGAATGGTATCGCTGGGCGGGCAACGGCAAGCTGCTGGTGAGCATCAGCCGTTTGAGCCAGTTCAATGGCGAAGAGGTGCGCATGACCCGCGTCGCTGTGGTCGACATCGCCACCCGCAATACCTTCATCGCCGGCCCGAAGATGCAGGGCATCGACGGCGACGACGTGATCTATGTCGATCCCGATGGCGCCTATATACTGCTCAGCACGCAGGCGACGATCTACGATTATCCTTCCGTCCACCGCATCGACCTCGCCACCGGCAAATCGCGCCAGATCGTCAGCCAGTCGCAGGATGTCTGGCGCTGGTTCGCGGATGCCAGCGGCGTCGTGCGCGGGGGCATCGGCCATTCGGGCGGCAGCTGGTGGGTCCTCTATCGCAGCACCGCCGACGCACCGTTCAAGCGCACGATCCAGCGCAAGGCCGGCGGCGGCGGTACCGAGGTCGATCGTTTCGAACCGGCCACCGGACAGGACAGCGGCTATGCGGTGGCGACCAGCCCGGCCGGGCGCTTCTCGCTCTACCGCTATGATTTCAGGACCGACGCGCTCGGCGAGCTGGTCTATGAAAACCCCGCGGTCGATATCGACGATTATGATATCGACGCCAGCGGCAAGCTGCGCGCGGTCTACTATACAGACGAGCATGGCATGGTCGAATGGTTCGACCCCGCGCTGAAATCCTTTCAGGCCCGGCTGAACAAGGCGCTGCCGGGCAGCATCGTTCGTATCGTTTCGACGAACCGCGATCGCACGCGCTATCTGGTGTGGGCGGGCGGATCCGACGACCCGGGACGCTATTTCCTGTTCGACAAGACCACCAACGTGCTGGCCCATGCCTTCACACCGTTCGACCGGCTAGCAGACAAGCTGCTCGCGCCGATGAAACCCGTCCGCTACAAGGCCCGCGACGGGCTTGAGATCCGCGGCTATCTTACCTTGCCGCCGGGCCGCGACCCGAAGAATCTCCCGCTGATCGTGATGCCGCATGGCGGCCCCTTCGCGCGCGACGAGCTCGGCTTCGACCCATGGGTGCAGTATCTCGCGAGCAAGGGCTATGCGGTGCTGCAGCCCAATTTCCGTGGTTCGACCGGGTTCGGCAAGGCGTTCGTCGAGCGCGGCACCGGCGCCTGGGGGCGCGGCATGCAGGACGATATCGACGATGGCGCCAAGTGGCTCGCGACCAGCGGCGTCGCCGATGCGAAGCGCGTCTGCATCATGGGCGCGTCGTTCGGCGGCTATGCCGCGATGTGGGCGGCGGCGCGCAATCCCGACATCTACCGGTGCGCGATCAGTTTCGCTGGCATTTCCGATGTGGGCGCAATGCTGCGCTATGACCGCAAGCAGTTTTCGGCGCCGCGTTACTTCAGCGACTGGCGCGAACGGGTGGCGGGCGACAAGAAGTTCGAACTTGGGCAGATCTCGCCCCTACTGGCGATCGACCGCATGAGCATGCCGATCCTGATCGCGCATGGATCGAAGGACAGCAATGTGCCGATGTCACAGTCACGCCGCCTGCACGATGCGCTGACCAAGGCCGGCAAGGCGCATGACTACGTGATCTACGAGGGCGAAGGGCACGGCTTCGAAAAGCCGGAGAATTCGGTGGATTTCCTCGAACGCGTGGGACGCTTTCTGGACACGCACAATCCGGCCTGAGGCGTAGGCGCGCGCGGGAAGGGTTCACGCCCCTTCCGTTGCGCCGCACCACGTTCTAAGGCCCTTTGCATGATCCTCGTCATCGACAATTATGACAGCTTCACTTGGAACCTCGTCCATTATCTGATGGAGCTGGGCGCAGAGGTGGAGGTCGTGCGCAACGACGCGATCTCCGCGGGCCAGGCGCTGTCGTCCGGCGCGGAGGCGTTCCTGATCTCACCGGGGCCGTGCACGCCCAACGAGGCCGGGGTGTCGCTCGATCTCGTCGCCGCCGCCGCGGATGCCGGGCGACCGCTGCTCGGCGTGTGCCTCGGCCACCAGTCGATCGGCCAGCATTTCGGCGGCAAGGTGGTGCGCGCGCCGCAGCTCATGCATGGCAAGACCAGCGCGGTCGAGCATGACGGCACCGGCCTTTATGCCGGCCTGCCCTCTCCCTTCACCGCGACCCGCTATCACTCGCTGGTGGTCGAGGAGATCCCGGCCTCGCTCATCGTCAACGCGCACACTGCCGACGGCACGGTGATGGGCTTCCGCCACGAGAACCTGCCGATCCACGGCGTGCAGTTCCACCCGGAAAGCATCGCCACCGAACATGGCCATGCGATGCTCGCCAATTTCCTTGCGATCGCCGGCATCGCGGTGAAGGAGCGCGCATGACGACGATCGCGCTGCTGCCCGACACCGCCTCACCGCTCTCCACCGAGAGCGCCTATGCCGCCTTCGCCGACATCCTTGACGGCAAGGCGAGCGAGGAGGCGATCATCGCCTTCCTCGTCGGCCTTACCGATCGCGGCGAGACCAGCATCGAGATCGCCGCCGCCGCCAAGGCGATGCGCGAGCGGATGATCGCGGTCTCCGCGCCTGCGGGCGCCGTCGACGTGTGCGGCACCGGGGGCGATGGCCACCACAGCCTCAATGTCTCCACCGCAGTCTCCATTATCGTCGCGGCGTGCGGCGTGCCCGTCGCCAAGCATGGCAACCGCGCCGCATCCTCCAAGGCGGGTGCCGCCGATACGCTGGAAGCGCTGGGGCTCGACCTCGACCGTGCCGGCCGGCTGGCCGAGGAAAGCCTGAACGAGATCGGCATCGCCTTCCTGTTCGCCGCCAACCACCACCCGGCGATGAAGCGGATCACGCCGATCCGGCGGAAGATCGGCAAGCGGACGATCTTCAACCTGATGGGTCCGCTCGCCAATCCGGCGCGCGTCACCCGCCAGCTCATCGGCATCGCCCGCCCGGATTATGTGCCGGTCTATGCCGAGGCGCTGGCGCTGCTCGGCACCGAGGCGGCGATGGTGATCTCCGGCGAGGAAGGGCTGGACGAGCTTTCGGGCGCCGGCCCCAGCCGCATCGCCGCGATTGGCAACCTGCCCGTCACCACCAGCATTTCGCCCGCCGAGATCGGCCTGCCGACCAACCCGACCAGCAGCATCCACGGTGGCGACCCCGCCTATAACGCCGCCGCGCTGCGCCGACTGCTGCGGGGCGAGACCGGTCCCTATCGCGATGCGGTGCTGCTCAACGCCGCCGCCGCGCTGATCGTCGCCGGCCGCGTCGACGGCTGGGCGGAGGGGGTGGAGGAGGCCGGCGAAGTGCTCGACAACGGCCTCGCCAACGCGCTGCTCGATTGCTGGATTTCCTTCTGATGACCGACATGCTCGCCGAAATCTGCGCGACCAAGCGCCTCGAGGTGGATCGGCGCAAGGCGCATATCGCCTTCGCTGACCTGGAAGGGCGCGCCCGCGCCGCGACGCCGCCGCGCGGCTTCCGCGCCGCGCTCGATGCGAAGGCGGCGACCGGCCATGCGCTGATCGCCGAGGTCAAGAAGGCCAGCCCTTCCAAGGGCCTGATCCGCGAGCATTTCGATCCGCCCGCCCATGCACGGGCCTATCAGGCCGGCGGGGCCGCCTGCCTCTCCGTGCTCACCGACGAACCCTATTTCATGGGGCATGACGATTATCTCGTCGCTGCCCGCACGGCGGTGTCGCTGCCCTGCCTGCGCAAGGATTTCATGGTCGATCCCTGGCAGGTGACGGAGGCGCGTGCGCTGGGCGCGGACTGCATCCTGATCATCGCCGCCGCGCTCGATGATGCGCAGATGGCCGATATCGAGGCGGAGGCGATCCGCTGGGACATGGACGCGCTGATCGAGGTGCATGACGCCCATGAGTTGGAACGCGCACTGAAGCTGAAATCACGGCTGATCGGCGTGAACAATCGCGACCTGCGCGATTTCTCGATCTCATTCGAGCGCACGTACGAACTCGTCGATCGCGCCCCCGCCGGCTGTACCTTCGTCGCCGAAAGCGGTTTGCGCGACAAGAGCGATCTCGATGCGATGGCGGCGCGCGGCGTGCGCTGCTTCCTCGTTGGCGAAGCGCTTATGCGGCACGACGATGTCGAGGCGGCAACCCGCGCGCTGATCGCCGGATGAGCGGCCTGACCCATCTCGATGCCGATGGCGCGGCGCGGATGGTCGATGTATCGGCGAAGGCCGTCACCACGCGCGAGGCGGTGGCCGAGGGCCGCATCCTGATGAGCGCCGAAGCCCGCGACGCGATCCGAGACGGACTGGTCAAGAAGGGCGATGTCCTCGCAGTGGCGCGCATCGCCGGGATCATGGCCGCCAAGCAGACCAGCAATCTGATCCCGCTCTGTCATCCGCTGCCGCTGTCGTCGGTGGAGATCGACCTGAACGTGACCGACGAAGGCGTCGCTGCCACCGCTACCGCGCGGATCGCCGCGCAGACCGGCGTGGAGATGGAGGCGCTGACCGCGGTCTCGGTCGCGTTGCTCACCGTCTATGACATGGCCAAGGCGCTCGACAAGGCGATGCGGATCGAGGGCATCCGGCTTCTCGCCAAGCGCGGCGGCAAGTCCGGGGACTGGCACGCGGACGCATGAGCCTGCTGCCCGTCAGCGAGGCGCAGGCCCGTTTGTTCGCGCTGGTGCCGCCTGTGACTGTCGAAAGCATCGCGATCGACAACGCCGCAGGCCGCTGGACCGCCGCACCGATCGCCGCGCTGCGCACGCAGCCCTGGCACGATCTCTCCGCGATGGACGGCTACGCGCTGCGGTTCGCAGAGCTCGACCAGAAGCTGACGGTGATCGGCGAAAGCGCGGCGGGACGCCCATTCGAGGGGCAGGTCGGCCCGGGCCAGGCGGTCCGCATCTTCACTGGTGCGGCGCTGCCCGCGGGTACCGACACCGTGCTGTTGCAGGAAGAGGCGCGGCGCGACGGCGATGCGCTGTGGCTCGATGGCGAGGGGCCGTTGCGCAGGGGTGCGCATATCCGCCGCGCCGGTTCGGACTTCCTTGGCGGTGATGTGCTCATCGAAGCCGGCGTGCGGCTGGGACCGGCGCAACTCGGCCTTGCGGCGATGAGCGGTCACGGCCACCTGCAAGTCCGCCGCCGCGTGCGCGTCGCGACCGTCTCGACGGGCGACGAATTGGCACCGCCGGGAGCACCGTTGGTGGAGGGCGTATTGCCAGCCTCAAACGGCCCGATGCTGCGCGGACTGCTTGCGGGGCTTCCCGTCGAGATCGTCGACCTCGGCATATTGCCCGACCGGCTCGACGTGCTGGCGGGCGCATTCCGCGCGGTCGAGGCCGACATCCTCGTGACCACCGGCGGCGCATCGGTCGGCGATCATGACCTTGTTCGCCCCGCGCTGATCGCCGCCGGTGCCGAAATCGATTTCTGGCGGATCGCGATGAAACCGGGCAAGCCGCTGATGGCGGGGCGGCTCGGCACCGCCGTTGCACTCGGCCTGCCGGGCAATCCGGTCTCCGCATTTGTTACCGCCAGCCTGTTCCTGGCCCCCCTGGTCGCGGCGCTTTCCGGCGCGGCGCGGCCCGCGCCCGTCCCGCTGCCGGGCATTCTCGGTGGCGACCTGCCGGCGACGGCCAATCGCGCCGAATATGTGCGCGCGGCCATCATTGACGGGCGGCTGGTTCCGGGCGCGACGCAGGACAGCGCCGCAATGCGTGCGCTTGCCCGCGCCGACGCCCTGATCGTTCGCGAGGCTCATGCCAACCCCGCACAAATCGGCGAGTCGTGCTTGTTCCTGCCACTCGCTTGACACCTTTTGTTCCGCGGGTTACGCGTTCGCCATTCGTTCCTTTGGAAGGTGCTGGCGATGTTGACCCGCAAGCAGCATGAGCTGATCTGCTTCATCCACGACCGTCTCGCCGAGACCGGTGTGTCGCCGTCGTTCGAGGAGATGAAGGAGGCGCTGGACCTCAAGTCCAAGTCCGGCGTTCACCGCCTGATCAGTGCGCTTGAGGAACGCGGCTTCCTGCGCCGCCTCGCCAACCGCGCCCGCGCGCTCGAAGTCGTCAAGATGCCCGAGCGTGCCGAGCGCAAGCCGGCCGCGGCGGCCCCCGCCCCGGCGGTAGCGCCTGCCAAGGCTCCGGCCCGCGCGCTTCCGATCGCCGCGAACGACGTGATCGAGATTCCGCTCCATGGCCGCATTGCCGCCGGCGTGCCGATCGAGGCGATGGAGAGCGATCGCATGCTCTCGGTGCCCGCCGCACTTCTCGGCACCGGCGATCATTATGCGCTGGAAGTCTCCGGGGATTCGATGGTCGAGGCCGGCATCCTCGATGGCGACTATGCACTGATCCGCCGCACAGACGTCGCCCGCGACGGCGAAATCGTCGTTGCACTGGTCGAAGACGCTGAAGCGACGCTCAAATATTTCCGCCGCGAAGGCTCAATGGTCCGCCTCGATCCAGCGAACCGCGCTTATGATCCGCAGCGTTACGCGCCGGACCAGGTGCGGATCCAGGGCAAGCTGGCCGGGCTGCTACGCCGCTATCATTGATGGGGTTTAACTCCCTCCCTTCAGTGAAGGGTTGGGGTAAGGCAGATCGAGCGCGGCGCGATCAGCAGAATATGCAGCATCGCGATGCTGAACTGGCTCTCCGCTTGGCGCGATTTCCCCTCTCCCCCGCCCTCTCCCCAGAGGGGGAAGGGAGTGGTACGGCGGCAACCTGAAGGCACGAGCAATCCGTGCCGCGTGGAGAGACGATGCCCATTCGCCTGTTCGACTATTGGCGGTCATCCGCCAGCTATCGCGTTCGCATCGCCCTGAACCTCAAAGGCATCGCCTATGAGCGGGTGGCGGTCGATCTGCTGGCGAGCGAGCAACGCTCATCCGCGCATTTGGCACGCAACCCGCAGGGCTTTGTACCAACGCTTGAGATCGACGGGCTCGAACTGACCCAGAGCTTGGCGATCATCGACTATCTCGACGCCAACTATCCCGATCCGCCGATGGTCTCGAAGGATCCCGCGCGCCGCGCGAAGACGCTGGCGCAAGCGCTGATGATCGTCGCCGATATCCATCCGCTCACCAACCTGCGCGTGCTCAAGCATCTCAAGCGCGAATTCGACATCGACGACGTTGCGCGCGACGACTGGTATCGCCACTGGCTGCGTGAGGGACTGCTCGCGCTCGAAGCATCCGCCGTCGGATCCGGGCGCTTCCTCGGCGGCGACGCGCCCGACATGGCCGACGTCTGCCTTGTCCCCCAGATGTATAATGCCCGCCGCTTCGCGCTCCCGCTCGACGATATGCCGACGCTCGTCCGCATCGATGCCGCCGGGCAGGAAATCGAGGCATTCGCCGCGGCGCATCCGGATCAGGTCAAGTAGCGCGCGGGGATACTTGATCCGGGGCGGCACCGGTGGGAGAGGGGCGGCATGACCGACGAGGAAGCCGCAGCCGAACTCGCCCATCTCGCCAGCGAGATCGCCCACCACAACCGCCTGTATCATGATCAGGACGCGCCGGAGATCAGCGACGCCGATTATGACGCGCTGATCCGGCGTAACACGGCGCTGGAGGCGGAATTCCCGCACCTGATCCGCGACGATTCACCGTCGCGGCTGGTCGGCGCGCAAGCGACCGGTGTGCTCGCCAAGGTAACGCATGCGCGTGCCATGCTCAGCCTCGAGAACGCCTTCGACGATGCCGACGTCATAGAATTCGTGCTCCGCGTCCGCCGTTTCCTCGCGCTCGGCGAGGGCGATCGCGTTGCGCTGACCGCGGAGCCCAAGATCGACGGCCTCTCCTGCTCGCTGCGCTACGAGAAGGGCCGGCTGGTGCTCGCCGCGACCCGCGGCGACGGCCAGATCGGCGAGGACGTAACGCCCAACGTCCGCACCATCGCCGATATTCCCGAACAACTGCCCGACGGCGTACCGGACGTGTTCGAGGTCCGCGGCGAGGTCTATATGGCCAAAGCCGATTTCGCCGCACTCAATGCGCGCCTGCTCGCCGAGGCCGGCGATCCGGAGAAGGCGCGCCAGTTCGCCAATCCGCGCAACGCCGCCGCCGGATCACTGCGCCAGAAGGATGCGGCGATCACCGCCACACGCCCCCTGCGCTTTCTCGCCCATGGCTGGGGCGAGGTGTCGGCGCTGCCCGCAGAAACTCAGCATGGCGTGATGCGCGCAATCGAAAGCTGGGGGCTGCCGGTCAGCGACCTGCTCGTCGAATGCGTTCAGGTGGAAGCCGCGCTCGCGCATTACCGTCGCATCGAGGCACAGCGCGCAGACCTGCCGTTCGACATCGACGGCGTCGTCTACAAGGTCGACCGGCTCGACTGGCAGCAGCGGCTGGGCTTCGTCGCCAAGGCGCCGCGCTGGGCGATCGCGCACAAATTTCCCGCCGAACGCGCGCAGACGACGTTGCGCGCGATCGACATCCAGGTCGGCCGCACCGGCAAGCTCACGCCTGTCGCGCGACTTGAGCCGGTGACGGTGGGCGGCGTCGTCGTCACCAACGCGACATTGCACAATGCCGACGAGATCGAGCGGCTGGGCGCGCGGCCGGGCGACCGCGTCGTCGTCCAGCGGGCGGGCGACGTCATCCCCCAAATCGTCGAGGTTCTGACCCGCAACGAGGACCGTCCCGTCTTCATTTTCCCCTCCCACTGCCCCGCCTGCGGGTCTGACGCGGTGCGCGAGGAGGGCGAGGTCGACATTCGCTGTACGGGCGGGCTGATCTGCCCGGCGCAGCGGGTCGAGCGGCTGCGCCACTTCGTGTCGCGCGCCGCGCTCGACATCGAGGGGCTCGGCGGCACGACGATCGAGAGCTTTTTCAACGACGGGCTGATCGAGTCTCCCGCCGACATCTTCCGCCTGCACGAGAAGCGCGCCGAATTGCTGGAGCGGGAACGCTGGGCGGAAACCTCGGTCGACAATCTTATCAAGGCGATCGACGAGCGCCGCAATGCGCCGCTCAACCGCGTGCTGTTCGCGCTCGGCATCCGCCATGTCGGCGTGTCGACCGCGCGCGATCTCGCGCGCCGCTATCGCTCGTTCGAAACCTTCATGGCGATGATCGAGGCCGCGCGCGCAGCGCGCAGCGGGCTGGAGCCAACCCCGGCCGAGCCCGAACGCAAGTTCGTGATCCGTCGCGACAAGGCGACCGTTGCTGCGATCGACACCGCCGGCATCGGCCCCGAAGTCGCCAACGCGCTGCTCGACTTCTTCGACGAGGCGCACAACCGGGACGTGATCGACGCGCTGCGCGCCGCCGGCCTTTCTCCGTCGGACGTGGTCCACGAAACCCGCGCCTCCGAGGTCAGCGGCAAGACGGTGGTGTTCACCGGCACGCTGGAGACGATGAGCCGCGACGAGGCCAAGGCGCAGGCGGAGGCGCTCGGCGCCAAGGTCTCGGGTTCGGTCTCGGCCAAGACCGATCTCGTCGTTGCCGGCCCCGGCGCGGGTTCCAAGCTCAAGAAGGCGACCGATCTGGGCATCAGGGTGGCGACCGAGGCACAGTGGGCGGAGATCGTCGCCGCGGCGGGATGAAGGATGGGACAGAACGTCCCATTGCTCCGTCTATTGCGAGCCGTTATCAGCCATCCATGATCCTCCATATCGAGAAGGTGCTGGATGGCGCGGCGCTCGCGCGGTTTCAGCAGGTGCTGGCCGCCGCGCCCTGGGCGGACGGCAAGGTGACTGCCGGCTATCAGTCGGCCATCGCCAAGCGCAACCTGCAACTGCCGGAGGATTCCGCAACGGCGCGCGAACTGGGCGCGGCGATCGAGGCGGCGCTGGCGCGCAGCCTGCTGTTTCAGGCGGCGGCGCTGCCGGCGCGCGTGTTTCCGCCCTTGTTCAACCGCTATGAGGGCGGACATGACTTCGGCACGCATGTCGACAACGCGATCCGGGTCGTTCCGGGCACCGGAGAGCGCGTGCGCACTGATCTGTCTGCAACGTTGTTCCTTGCCGATCCCGCGGATTATGATGGCGGCGAACTGCTGATCGAGGATGTCTATGGCGCGCAGTCGGTGAAGCTACCGGCAGGTGACATGATCCTCTATCCTGCGACCAGCCTGCACCGGGTGGCCCCGATTACCCGGGGGGCGCGCGTTGCCAGCTTCTTCTGGATCCAGAGCCTGATCCGCGAGGATGCCCAGCGCGGCATCCTGTTCGATATGGACATGGCGATCCAGCGGTTGCGCGCCGACGTGGGCGACGACCACCCCTCGCTCGTCACGCTCACCGGCTGCTACCATAATTTGCTGCGGCGCTGGGCGGAATGCTGAACAGGATCACCTGCTGTCGACATTCGATCACCCATGCCGCATGGCTCCTTTCGGGGGACGAAGCGTTGGGTGGACACACAGGGAAGATCGAACCGGCGTGATACTCGACGAACAGCAACGGCTCGACGCGCTCGCGGCCTATCGCATATTGGATACGCCCGCTGAACAGGGTTTTGACGAGATCGTCGCCTTCGCCGCAGCACTGTGCGAGGTGCCGACCGCGCTGATCAGCTTCGTCGACCGCGACCGGCAATGGTTCAAGGCGCGCACCGGGCTCGACGCCGCCGAAACAGCGCGATCATTGTCATTCTGCGACCATGCGATGCGCGGCGACGAGCTGATGGTGGTGTCCGACGCGAGGCGCGACCCACGCTTTGCCGACAACGCGCTCGTCACCGAAGGCCTCGGCATCCGTTTCTATGCCGGCGCGCCGCTGCGCACGCCCGAGGGTGTGCCGCTGGGCGCGCTGTGCGTGATCGACACCCAGCCGCGCGACGGGCTCACGCCATTGCAGCGACAGGGGCTGAATGTGCTCGCGGCGCAGGTGATGGCGCGGCTGGCGCTGCGCCGGCAGGATATCGAGCATGAAGCGCAGGGCCAACGTACCGAACGCGCGCGCGCCGAAAGCGAGGAGAAGTTCCGCCTGCTCGCCGACACTATGCCGCAGATGGTTTGGTCGACGCTGCCTGACGGCTATCATGATTACTACAACGCCCGCTGGTATGATTTCACCGGCGTGGCGATGGGCTCGACCGATGGCGCGGGATGGAACACTATGATCCACCCCGAAGATCAGGAACGCGCCTGGGCGGTCTGGCGGCACTCTCTGGAAACCGGCGAGCCCTATGAGATCGAATATCGGCTGCGCGACCGCAGCGGCGCCTATCGGTGGAGCCTGGGGCGTGCACTGGCGATGCGCGACGACAAGGGCGCAATCACTCGCTGGTTCGGCACCTGCACCGATATCCACGAATCCAAGCAGTCGATCGAGCAGCGCGACATCGTCGCGCACGAGCTCAGCCACCGGATCAAGAATATCTTCGCGGTGATCGCGGGCCTCGTCAGCCTTTCGGCGCGCGCCCGGCCAGAGATCCAGCCGCTCGCCGACGATCTGCGCGAACGGATCATGGCGCTTGGCCGCGCGCATGATTTCGTGCGGCCGCATAGCGAAGTGTCTCGCCCATCGCTGGTCGGCTCCGCGCTGCACGGGCTGTTGGAAGCGCTGTTCAGCCCCTATCGCGCGGAAGACCAGCCGCGCGTGCTGATCGCCGGTGCGAACCCGGATGTTGACGATCGCTCGGCAACGCCGCTGGCCCTGCTGTTCCACGAACTGGCCACCAATGCGGCGAAATATGGTGCGCTGTCCAATATCGCCGGCCATGTCGATCTGTCGATCGCCGAAGAGGGCGACACCTATCGCTTTCGCTGGACCGAGCATGACGGTCCGCCGGTCGTGACCGACGGCAAGGGCAGCGCGGGCTTTGGAGGCCGCCTGATCGCGCTCAGCGTTGAGGCCCAGCTAAAGGGCACGCTCGAACGGCGTTGGCAGTCGTCGGGGCTCGAAGTCGAGGTATCGGTGCCGGCGGCGTCGCTTGTGCGGCACTGAAGGCCGGAGACGGGCGAAATCGTCAGGCGAAAAGCCGAAGTTCGCTGGGGGGCACAGCGTCGGGAACGGCGAGATAATTCACCGTTGCGATCAGCGAATTGTCCGAGATCGGCTTGCTGACCACACCGAGCGCACCCTCGATCCCATCGCCCAACTGAGCAGGATTGGCGGTGACGAAAACCACCCGCACGCCGAATTCACGGGCGAGTCGGCGACCGATTTCAGGGCCCGTCTGGCCATCGCGCAGATTGACGTCGACCAGTGCCGCATCGGCCGCGGCGCCCAGCGACATTGCTGTTTCCTGATCGGCGGCGATGCCCACGACCTCGCAACCCAACGAGGTGAGGATATGCTCCATATCGAGCGCAACGAAAATCTCGTCTTCGACGATCAGGAAACGTTTGCTCATCTTCCCGCATTCTGGTCGGTAGTGATGCCGAAGAATGCGTGAACAGCCTTTGATATCCGTTACTCGAAGAATTTTTCGCGATGGTGGCGCGCATGCCGCATCAGGCGGCCTCAAGCGCGCTGCTGTTCGCGTCCGCCAGGCTGGTGCCGTCGAGGATGCGCGCGGTATCGTCGCGTACCCGCGCCATCGCGTGGCGGATGGCGCAAGCCGCTTCATCCCTGCAATCCGCGCAAGGCCGATAGCGGGTACGGCTAACGCAAGGGACCAGCGCCAGCGGCCCTTCGATCACGCGGATGATCTCACCGAAACTCACCAGATGCGGCGCACGCGCCAGCCGATAGCCGCCCAGCTTGCCGCGCTGGCTGTCCACCAGCCCGGCGTCCCGCAGATCGGCGAGGATGAATTCGAGGAATTTGCGCGGCACCTGCGCCTCGACCGCGATCCGCGCCATCGCCACCGGTCGACCGTCCCGCGGCACGGCCGCCAGCACGATCATCGCACGCAGGGCATAGCGTGAGCGCTGGGTCAACATAAGCTAAAGATAAGGGCTGAGCGTCACCGCACAAGCGGATCGGAGGCGATAGCCGCTCTAACCTCGAAATCGGTGAGCGTCGCGCGCCCGAAGCTGGTGGTGAAAGCGGTGTCGGTTGCGTCGCGGCCCTGCGCCATCAGGATATGCTCCCCCGCGATGCGCTCCTGCACGGCATCGAAGGCGTGCCACCGCTGCCCGACATAGACTTCCAGCCAGGCGGCAAAATCGACCGGCGCATCGCCGTCGTCCACGACATAGCCCGAGCAGTATCGCGCCGGGATGTTCATGCAGCGACACAGGGCGATCGCCAGATGCGCGAAATCGCGGGCGACGCCGACCTGCTCGCGATAGGCCTCGAACGCCGTCCGCGTCGGCCGCGCATGCTGGTAGCCGATGTCGAGACGCCCGCGCGCATGATCGAGGATTGCCCGTACGAGCGCGGCGTCACGCGGCAACCCGCCGAACAGCGACCATGCGACATCCGCCAGCCGGTCGGTCTCGCAATATCGGCTGCCCAGCAGGTAGACGAGCACCTCGTCGGGCAGGTCGGCAACCGCATGGCAGCGCGCGTCGGCCGTCAGCGGCTCCGCCGGTGCCGTTTGTTCGATCAGGAAATCGCAGGACAGGGTCAAGCTGCCCGGCGGCAAAGTCAGCCGCGTGCAGACATTGCCGAAGCCATCGACATAATCATACATCGGCACGTCGGGGGTGGCGACGATGCGGTGCGGCGTCAGCAGATCCTGATGGCGCGACGGATGGACACTGAGCATCGCCATCATCGGCGTCGCAACCTCGGTTTCGTAGCGGATCTCATAGCCGGCGCGGATGGGCATGCTCATTCCTCCACCGCAGCGGCGCCCTGGGCCACCGGCTCACGCACGTCGGTATCGCTTTCGGTCTCGACCTCGATATCGACCGAGACGGTCATGTCGATGAAGCTGCCCGGGAATCCCATCCAGGTGCCCGAGATCGGCACCGCGGTGTAGATATCCCGAGCGATGGCGACGCGGATCAGGTCATGATTGCCGATGATCCCGTTGGTGGGATCGAACTCGACCCAGCCAGAACCGGGTAGATAGACGCGCACCCAGGCATGGGTGTTGCCGCCACCGACACGCTGCTGCGTCCGCGGCTTCATGCTGTATACGTAGCCCGAGCAGAACCGCGCGGCGAAACCCAGCGCGCGGACCGCCTCGATCATGAACATCGCATAATCGCGGCAGGTGCCCTTGCGGCTCGTCATCGTCTCGATCGGGCTCTGCGTGCCCTTCTCGTGTCGAGCGACATAGGTGAATTCCTCGCGAATCGCTGCGGTCATCGCCTTGAGCATCGCCAGCGTCTCAGTCGGGCCGCTGTCGTTGACGAAGCGGCGCGCCCACTGGTCGATCCGGCGCAACGGATCGAGATGCTGGCGCTCGATCGAACGCAGCAGATCCGGCATATCTTCGGACGAATAGGTGAAGGGATAGGTGCGCGCATAGTCCTCGATATGCACGTCGTGCAGGTCGGCGGGGCGGTGGCGCATGCGCACGCGGCTGTCGAATACCAGCCTGTCCGCACGGCGATCGAAAGTAGCGATCGCCACCGAATTCCCGAACACGTCATGCAGCCAGCGCAGTTCGGACGGCTGCGGATGGATATCGAGGGTGGCATCGAGCACATGCTGGTCATAGCTCTCGCGCGGCCTGACCATGATGCGATGCTCGCCGAACGAAACCGGCTTCTTGTAGTTGTAGGTGGTGAGGTGGGAGAGATTGAGGAGAGGCATCGCCGGCATGGCTCAAGAGGATATGCGACCGGCGGCACTGATCGGACCCGATGATCCGCCGCCCTTCACCATCATCAACCCCGAAGGGCGGGCATCGTTCCTGCTGATCGGCGACCATGCCGGTGATGCCGTGCCTGCCCGGCTTGACGGGTTGGGGGTGAGCCCCGCCGAGCGCGACCGGCACATTGGCCGTGACATCGGCACCGCGCGGCTGGGCATGCTGCTGGCGGCGGCGCTCGACGCCCCCTTCGTCGCGCAGACCTATTCCCGGCTGGTGATCGACTGCAATCGCGACCCCAACGCGGCGGACGCTATGCCGGCGGTCAGCGATGGCACCGTAATCCCTGGCAATGCCGCGCTTTCCGCCGCCGACCGCGCCGACCGTATTGTGGCGATACACGCGCCCTATCATGCCGCGATTGCGACACTGATCGCGCATCGCCGAGCCAATGGCAGCGCTGTCGTGCTGGTCTCGCTGCACAGCTTCACGCCGGTAATGGGCGGCATCGCCCGCCCCTGGCATGCCGGCGTGCTGCACGATGCCGGCGATACGCGCTTTGCACGTGCCATGCTCGCGGCGCTGGATTCGGAGCCCGACTTGATCGTGGGCGACAACCAGCCCTATCGCATGGACGCGACCGACCACAGCGTGCCGCGTCACGCCTATCCCGCGCAGCTGCCCTACCTGGAGCTCGAGATACGCCAGGACTTGCTGGCATCCGGACAAGATATTGCGGGCTGGGCGGCGCGCCTTGCGAGACTGCTTCCCGCCGCCCTTCCCTTCGCTGCAACTTTGCCTATATAGGGAAGTGCCGGCTTCGGCCGGCTATGGCGATAAATGATACCGCGCTTCGGCGCAGCGGACCCGGGGGCGGTACCCGGCGGCTCCACCAGAAACCCCCGGCAACGGGGGCTCCTGACGGGGCCGAACTAGGATCGACGTGCGGACGGACACGGTGTTTTTGCCCGGGCTGAGTAACCCGTTAAAGGCTCGAAACCACAAGTGCCAACGACAACGAGGCGCTCGCGATTGCCGCGTAATCAAGGCCTAACGGCTTAGATTACAAGGCTTGAACGCGGTTCGGGCCGCACCGGGCAACAGAAGCGGATTCCAGCGGCTCCGGGGGGGCCGGGCAACAGAACCCCCCGACCTTTTTTGCTTTCCGATGCGTGGGCCGACCGTTTCGATCTTGAAACGGTAACGACGCAGCCCGCTGACCGATGTTACCGAAATGTCATTTGGTTCATCGTTAAAACAGTTCTATCCGTCCCGACAACGGCCTTCGTTGCCTGAGGTTCAGGAACAATCTGCTTTGTTCGCTGGTACCGGATGGTGAGCAGAGGTCAGAAACCGAGCCAATCGGGTCGCACATGGACCGGCGTGGTGCACAGCATCGCGCCGGTCTTTTGATGTCGGGGGAACGCGTTGCTCGTCAGGTTGCGGCGCTGACAGGTTCAGTGCGGGATCGAGAGCCGCGCTTCGGTGCCGTTCTGGGCCCGCAGTTCGAATCGCCCCTTGAGCTGCTTTGCCAGCATCGATGCGATCCTCAATCCCAGGCTCGTCGACACATCAAGCGAGAACCCCGCCGGCAAACCATGGCCATCGTCGCGGATGCTGACGACGATTCCGCGTGTGTCGCTCACCACCTGAACCGTGATCCGGCCATGCGGACGCCCCGCAAAGCCATGCTCAATAGCATTGGCGACGGCCTCGGCCACGATCAGCGCGACCGGGATTGCCGCGTCCGGCTCCAGCCGCAGATCGGGCGGTGCGTCGATCTCAAGGCTTACCCCGTCACGTCCGTTGGCCTCGACGATATCGGCACAAAGTTGTTCGAGGAAGGGCCGGAGCCCAAGGCTGCCGCCATCGGGATCGTGCAGTTGCCGGCTGATCCGCCCGATCACCCCCAGCCGGCGCGCAGCTTCGTCCAGTGCGTTACTCGCCTCCGGATCTGTGATGCCCCGCTTCTGCAAGCTCAGCAGCGCGGCGACCATCTGGATGTTGTTGGATACGCGATGCTGGAGCTCGCGGAACAGCAGCGCGCTTGTCTCGCGTTCCTTGGCCAGCCGGCGATTGGCGGCCATCATCAGCTCCACCAACGCAATCTGGGTAACGACGACGAACGTGTAGAGCGCCATCGCCGCGATCGCGACGGTGTTGATGGCGAAGCTGTGATAGGGCGGGATGAAATAATACCACGCAAGCGCACCGCCGACGATGGCTGCGACGATGCCCGCTCGCAGCCCGAACAGCACTGCCGCCGCAACCACCGCCGGGAAGAAGGTGGCATAGGGAAAGCCCACGGGCAGCAACGGATCGGCCGCGCGGCGGATAAGGTAGGCGATCGCGAGAAGTGCCGCGGTTGCCGCAAGCGCCATAAGCGGACGTTCGGCCAACAGCGGCAATCGTTGAAAGAAACCCGTCCTGCGCATCGCCCGCCACTACCCCCGTCGACCGCTTAGCACAGTCTATCGCGGGTGCCAGCGCCGCCGCCCTCTGATCGTCGCAAAGAAAAAGGGGCGCCGCGAACGGCACCCCTCTCTTTTTCCCACTGAGGCGCAGACGATCAGTCGTCGTCACGCTTCAAGAACGCCGGCGCGAATTCGGGCTCGGGGCCGTCATCCTTCTCCGAACGCTCGCGGCGCGGACCACGATCGCCACCACGGCCACCGCCGCCATCACGACGGCCACCGCCATCACGACGCGGGCCACGATCGCCATCGCGACGTGGGCCACGATCACCGCGATCGCCACGATCACCGCGCGGCGCACGTTCTTCGCGCGGCGGGCGGGTGTCTTCCAGCTCGGCACCGGTTTCCTGGTCGACGACACGCATCGACAGGCGAACCTTGCCGCGGCTGTCGATCTCGAGAACCTTGACCTTGACCTCCTGGCCTTCGGTCAGCGCGTCCGCAACCTTCTCGACACGCTCGTTCTTGATCTCCGAGACGTGGACGAGACCGTCACGGCCGCCCATGAAGTTCACGAAAGCGCCGAAATCGACGAGGTTGACGACCTTGCCGTTGTAGACCTTGCCCACCTCGGGCTCTTCGACGATGCCGAGGATCCAGGCGCGGGCGGCCTCGATCTGGGCGACGTCGGACGAGCTGATCTTGATCAGGCCCTCATCGTCGATGTCGACCTTGGCGCCGGTGGTGGCGACAATCTCACGGATCACCTTGCCGCCGGTGCCGATGACTTCGCGGATCTTCGTCTTGTCGATCTGCATTGTCTCGATGCGCGGCGCATGGGCCGACAGCTCTTCACGGGTGTGATCGAGCGCCTTGGCCATCTCGCCCAGGATGTGCGCGCGGCCGGCATTCGCCTGCTCGAGCGCGACCTTCATGATCTCCTCGGTGATGCCGGCGATCTTGATGTCCATCTGAAGGCTGGTGATGCCCTCGCTGGTGCCCGCGACCTTGAAGTCCATGTCGCCGAGATGATCCTCATCGCCGAGGATGTCGGACAGAACGGCGAAGTCCTTGCCTTCCAGGATCAGGCCCATCGCGATGCCCGAAACCGGACGCTTGATCGGCACGCCGGCATCCATCATCGCGAGGCTGCCGCCGCACACCGTGGCCATCGACGAGGAGCCGTTGGACTCGGTGATGTCGCTGGTGACGCGGATCGTGTAGGGGAACTCGTCCTTGGTCGGCAGCACCGCGTGCAGTGCACGCCACGCCAGCTTGCCATGGCCGACGTCGCGACGGCTCGGAGCGCCGAAGCGGCCCACTTCACCGACCGAGTAGGGCGGGAAGTTATAGTGCAGCATGAAATGCTCGTAGTGCAGCCCGGTGAGGCCGTCGATCATCTGCTCCGCATCCTTGGTGCCAAGGGTGCAGGTGGCGATGGTCTGGGTCTCGCCGCGGGTGAACAGCGCCGAGCCATGCGCGCGCGGCAGGAAATGCGCCTCGGCCTGAATCGGGCGGACTGTCTTGGTGTCGCGGCCGTCGATGCGGATGCCGGTCTTCAGGATGGCGCCGCGAACGATCTCGGCTTCCAGCTTCTTGACCAGCTTGATCGCCGCCATCTGGTCCTGCGGGGTCGCGTCGCTGAACGCTTCCTTCGCCTTGGCGCGGGCTGCGGCGAGCGCTTCCGAGCGGGCCGACTTGTTGGTCAGCTTGTAGGCGGCGGTGATGTCGGCGCCGATCAGCTTCTTCAGCTTGGTCTTGGCCGCCGAGACATCGGCCTGCGCGGCCATTTCCCACGGATCCTTGGCGGCTTGCTCGGCCAGATCGATGATCGCGTCGATCACCGGCTGGATGTTGCGATGCGCGAACATCACCGCGCCCAGCATGATTTCTTCCGAGAGCTCCTTGGCTTCGGATTCGACCATCATCACCGCGTCATGCGTGCCGGCGACGACGAGGTCGAGTTCGCCCTCATCGATCTGCGCATCGGTCGGGTTGAGTTGATACTCGCCATCCTTGTAGCCGACGCGGGCAGCCGCGATGGGCCCCATGAACGGCACGCCCGACAGCGTGAGCGCCGCGGACGCGGCGACCATCGCCAGCACGTCCGGCTCATTCTCGCCGTCATAGGAGAGCACCTGCGCGATGCAGTTGATCTCGTTGTAGAAGCCTTCCGGGAAAAGCGGGCGGATCGGGCGGTCGATCAAGCGGGAGACGAGCGTCTCCTTCTCGGTCGCACCGCGCTCACGCTTGAAGAAGCCGCCCGGAATGCGACCGGCGGCGGAATATTTTTCCTGGTAGTGAACGGTGAGCGGGAAGAAATCCTGCCCTTCCTTCACGGCCTTGGCGGCGGTCACCGCGCAGAGCACCACGGTCTCGCCCAGCGTCGCGATCACCGCGCCGTCGGCCTGGCGGGCGACACGGCCCGTTTCGAGCGTAAGGGTCTGTCCGCCCCACCCGATGCTTACCTTCTTGGTATCGAACATCTGAATTCCTTCTGCCGGCAGCCCTATGCCGCCGGGGCCTATCTGCGGGCTTTCCGGCCCGCACGGTTCGGAACGAAGCCTCGTCCCTGGTTGAGCGACCGGCCGGATTGCCGTTCGTCCCGTCCTTTTCAGGCGCCGATCCCCGGCGCCTTTCTTGAAGATCCCGGCATTCGCCGGAATGCAAAAAGAGCCCCGCGAGCGGGGCTCTTTGTTACTTGCGAAGGCCGAGCTTCGCGATGAGATCCGTGTAGCGCGTCCCGTCCTTCTTCTTCAGATAGTCGAGAAGCGAACGGCGCTTGTTGACCAGCATCAGCAGACCGCGGCGCGAATGGTTGTCCTTGGCGTGGGTCTTGAAGTGCTCGGTCAGGTTGGTGATCCGCTCGGTGAGGATCGCGATCTGGACCTCGGGGCTGCCGGTGTCGCCTTCGAAGCGGGCATTGTCCTTGATCAGCGCGTCCTTGCGCTCGGCGGTAATCGTCATCTTGTCTCTTTCCTTCGGTATCTCGCTAAAGGTTGAAGCCGCGCACCACCCGGACTTCACGTCCTTCCGCCTCCACCAGCGCAACCGGCGCGTCGCGCTCGGTAGCCAGCAACAGGCCCGGCATTGCAGCGATCCCGACCAGCTTCTGCCCCTGGCGGAGCAGCCTTGCCTGGTCGGGGGTGACGTCTAGAGCCGGGATACCGTCCAGCCCCGCCGTCAGTGGCAAGGTGACCTCTTCAAGTCGGCGGGCCATAGCGGATTCGTCCAGCATGTCCAGCGAAATCGCGGATTTCAGCCCGAACGGCCCCGCCTTGGTGCGCCTCAGCATCGTGACATGGCCGACAGTATCGAGCGCCTGCGCGATGTCTCGCGCAAGACTACGGATATAGGTACCCTTGGAGACGCTGGCCTCGAGCGTCACCGCATCGGGCAACGCCGCATCGACGATCGACAGTCCGTGGATCGTCACCGCGCGGGCCGCCAACTTTACTTCGATGCCGGCGCGAGCAAGGTCATAAGCGCGCTGGCCATCGACCTTGAGCGCGGAATAGGCCGGCGGCATCTGTTCGATAGGGCCGGTGAAGCGCGGCAGCACCGCCTGCAGCCCAGCGAGATCAGGCCGGACATCGCTGGTCGCAACGGCCTTGCCCTCTGCATCGAGCGTGTCGGTTTCTACGCCGAAGCCGATCGTGAACCGATAGACCTTGTCGCTGTCGAGCATCCGGCCGGCAAGTTTGGTCGCCTCGCCGATCGCGACCGGCAGCACGCCGCTCGCCAGCGGATCGAGGGTGCCGCCATGACCGATCTTGAACTTGGGATAGCCGCCCTGCCGCAACGCGCGCTTGACGCGGGAAACGATATCGGTCGAGCCCGGCCCGACCGGCTTGTCGATAATGATCCAGCCGTGCATCGCGGCGCCCTAACCGCACCCAAGGGGTTTGTCAGCCTCTGCGTCGTCAGCCCTTGCGATGCTTCTTCGGCGGCCCTTCGGACCGGGTGACGCTGTCGAGCTGGCAGCGCCAGCCCTGCGCGTGGATCGCGCTGTAACGATCGAGCTGGTCGCCGGGGCTGGTTTCAAAGCCGAGCCCGATCGAGGGGATCATGCGGCGGCAGTCGGCCTGCGTCTGCGCATAATACCATTTGCCATTGGCGCGGATGAACAGCCCGCGAGCGCCATCGTTCTTCCACTCGATAATGTCGCGCGACGCGAACGGGATCGAAACCTGCTCGCCGGCGGGCGGCGGGGGCGCGTCTTCGGCGAGCGCGGGAGCGGCGAGGCTGAGGGCGGCGGCAGCGAGGATGGTCCGGATCATAGATCGTCCTTCCAGATGGGCGCGATACTTGTGCCCGATCATGCCTGAACCGCGGCTGATCGTCCCTCGTTCCATTCATGATTCAGAATCGAGAACAGCACCGTATCACGGACATGGCCGTTCCAGGTGACCCGCTCCGCGCGCATCACGCCCTCACGCACGGCGCCCAGCTTGAGCACCGCGGCCTGGCTGCGGCCATTGCGCGCGTCGACGCGGAATTCGGCGCGCCGCACGCCTTGCGCGAACGCATGGTCAAGCATCATCCGCTTGATCCGGCCATTGAGCCCGGTGCCGCGACGGTCGGGGCGGATGAAGCTGTTGCCGATCTCCAGCACCGCACGCTCGACATCGACGCCGATATAGGCGGTCATGCCCACCACCTCGCCGCCATGCACGATCGCGAAGGGCAATCGGTTGCTGGCGATCAGCGCATCAAACTGGGTATCGAAATGCTCGGGCGCCCAGGATTTGGGATAGATTTCCCAGATCGCGCTGTCCGCCGCACAGGCGGCGCGCAGCCCTTCGCGATGGGCGGGCGCGAGCGGTTCGAGCGTCAGGTCGCCATCGGTCAGCGGCTGGTGGAGGGCGTTCATTGCGTGCGTTCCATAAAGTGGCGGCGGCACAGCGCAACATAGCGGTCATTGCCGCCGATCTCGGTCTGCGCGCCGTCGGTCACAGACTGGCCGGCGGCATCGACCCGCAGGTTCATCGTCGCCTTGCGCCCGCATTCGCAGATCGCCTTGAGTTCGACCAGCGAATCCGCAAGCCCGAGCAGCGCCGCGCTGCCCTCGAACAATTCTCCGCGGAAATCGGTGCGCAGCCCATAGGCAAGCACCGGGATGTCGAGCACGTCGCATACCGAAGCCAGCTGCAGCACCTGTGCGCGGGTGAGGAACTGCGCCTCATCGACCAGCACGCAGTGCAGCGGCCGGCTTGCCAGTTCATGCGCGACCGCGGCACGCAGATCGGTGCTCGTATCGAAAGCGTGCGCCGAAGCCTCCAGCCCGATGCGCGAGGTGATGTGCCCACGATGGAATCGGTCGTCGATCGCGGCGGTGAAAAGCATCGTCTGCATGCCACGCTCGCGATAGTTGAAGTCCGCCTGCAGCAAGGTGGTGGATTTTCCTGCGTTCATCGACGCATAGTAGAAATACATCTTGGCCATCAGCGCAGAACCGTCACGGGTTGGCGGTGGGATGAACCGGCATCGCTGGCGAGCCGCCGATCGAGGGCGACGAAAGCATCGCTTTCGATGACGATCAGATGGATCATGTCGGCCAGATCGGCACCCGCTGCGTGGCGGCCAAGTGCCCAGCGCACCCCCGGCGGATCGGTAACATCGACGCCCTCGATATCCACCAGCAAGGTCAGCAGGCGGGATACCGTTGGCCGATCGAGACCATAGACCACGCGCAGTGCCCATTCGGTCTCGATGAGCACCGTAGGTGAAACGATGAGACCGCCCTCCGCAACGAGCGCATCGACGAGCGCAACCTGTGCCGGGTCATCGCGCAGCAGCAGTCGCACGACGATGTTGGTATCGATGCTGCGCAAAATACTCAGTTCTTCCAATCGTCGAACGCAGCGCCAAGATCACGCATCGCCTCGATGCTCACCGGTGGGCCGGCGTAGGCGGGCACAAGCCGCTTAAATTCGTCATAGCTGATGCGCGGCGCCTGCTCCTCCGCTACTTCGAGGACGATGCGGCGCCCTTGCCGTGAGACGGACAGGGTCTCTCCCGGCGACAGGCGCAGCGCGTCGCGGATTTCCTTGGGGATGACAACCTGCCCTTTTGAAGACAGCTTGGTGAAGGCATTCATATCGGTAAGATATGTCTTACCGATATGTCGGTCAATTTTCGTCCAGGTCCCGCTTCACATTGGGCGCACGCAGAAGCTGGTCGATGTGGCTCGCCTCGTCGAAGCTCTCATCGGCGAGGAATTTGAGCTTCGCGGCATATTTGGTGTTCACGCGGTGCGCGACTTCGCGCTGCAGATAGGCGGTGTTGGTGCGCAGCGCCTTGAGCACCGCTTCCTCGTCGCCACCCAGCAGCGGCTTCACGAACACCGTGGCGTGGCGCAGGTCGGGCGACATGCGCACCTCGGTGACGCTGACGCTGTGCTTCGCCAGCACATCGTCATGCACTTCGCCGCGCATCAGCACGTCGCTCAGCACGTGGCGCACCTGCTCGCCGACACGAAGCAGGCGCACCGAACGGGTTTCGGGTGTTTCGTTACGCATCAGAACAGCCAGATCGCGAAGATGATGCAGGATGCAAGCGACAGGCAGCCGCAGCCGGCTTCGCCTGCCTCGCCGAGGCAGCCGAGACCGTCACCCACCTTGTGGTACCAACGGTCGCGGCGGCCTCGACTTGAGCTCACAGCGTGCGCTCGCGCATCTCCACTTCGTAGGTCTCCAGATAATCGCCCGGCTTGATGTCAGTGTGGCTTTCAAAGGTCACACCGCACTCAAGACCCGCACGCACTTCAGGGACATCGTCCTTGAAGCGCCGCAGCGAGGCGATCGACCCGTTATAGACGATAACGTCGTCGCGGGTGATGCGCGCGCGCAGGGCTTTGCGGATATAGCCTTCGAGCACCAGCAGACCGGCGGCTTTGCCGTGCTTGCCCGCCGAGAAGACCTCGCGAACCTCGGCGCGGCCGACGATCGTTTCGATCGCTTCCGGGCCGAGCTGGCCGGCCATGCCGGCACGGATCTCGTCCGTCAGGTGATAGATCACGTCATAATATTTGAGCGCGACCTTGTCCTGATGGGCGATCTCGCGCGCCTTGGCATTGGGGCGCACATTGAAGCCGATGATCGGCGCGCGGCTGGCCGAAGCCAGGATCACGTCGCTCTCGGTGATGCCACCCACGCCCGAATGCAGGATCCGGACCTTGATGTCTGCGGTCGAGATCTTGTTGAGCGCGCCGACGATCGCCTCGACCGACCCCTGAGTGTCGGCCTTGACCACCACCGGATATTCCATGGCCTGCTTCTCGCGCAGCGCGGAGAACATCGATTCGAGGTTCGCCGGCGTTGCGGTGGTCCGCTTCTGCTGGATGACGCCGGCACGATAGGCGGCGACCTCACGCGCGCGCGCCTCGTTCTCGACGACCGAAAGCTGATCGCCCGCGCCCGGCGTGCCCGAGATGCCGAGCACCTCGACCGGGGTGGAGGGCAGAGCCTCCTTCACGTTGCGGCCCTTGTCGTCGATCAGAGCGCGGACCTTGCCGCTCTCGGCACCGACCACGAAGATGTCGCCGACACGCAGCGTACCCCGGCGGACCAGCACGGTCGCCACGGGGCCGCGGCCCTTGTCCAGCTTCGCCTCGATCACATTGCCTTCAGCGGCGCGATCGGGGTTGGCCTTGAGGTCGAGCAGTTCGGCCTGCAGCAGGATCTTCTCGATCAGATCGTCAAGACCGGTCCGCTTCATCGCGGAAACCTCGACGTCCTGAACGTCACCCGACATCTCTTCGACGATGACTTCGTACTGCAGCAGATCCTGGCGCACCTTGGCCGGATTGGCCTCGGGCTTGTCCATCTTGTTGATGGCGACGATCATCGGCACGCCGGCAGCCTTGGTGTGGTTGATCGCCTCGATCGTCTGTGGACGCAGGCCGTCGTCGGCGGCCACCACCAGCACCACGATATCCGTCACATTGGCGCCGCGCTGGCGCATCTCGGTGAAGGCTTCGTGGCCGGGCGTGTCGAGGAAGGTGATCTTGTCGCCCGACTTCACCGTCACCTGATAGGCGCCGATGTGCTGGGTGATGCCGCCGGCTTCGCCCGCGACCACGTCCGTGCCGCGCAACGCGTCGAGCAGCGAGGTCTTGCCGTGATCGACATGGCCCATGATCGTGACCACAGGCGGACGCGTCAGCAGCGTTTCGGTCGCATCGACGTCCTCGCTCGCGACGATGTCGACATCGCTTTCCGAGACGCGCTTGATGTTGTGGCCGAATTCGGTGACGAGCAGTTCAGCGGTGTCCTGGTCGATCGACTGGTTGACCGTGACCGGCATGCCCATCTTGAACAGCGCCTTCACCAGATCGGCACCACGCTCCGCCATGCGGTTGGCGAGTTCGCCGACGGTGATGGTGTCCGGCACCACCACATCGCGCACCTGCTTCGCCGACGGGCCGGCGAAACCGCCATGGCCGCGCCGTTCCTTTTCGCGCGCGCGCTTCAGCGCCGCGAGGCTGCGCGCACGCGCGCCGCCATCATCGTCCAGCGCACGCGTGACGGTGAGCTTGCCCGACTGACGACGATCGTCGCGGCCACGGTTGGCACCCGGACGGGGCGGCTCGGGACGGCGCACAGGCGCCGGCGCGGCCGGACCGGGGCGGCGAACGCGATCGGCATCGCCCGACGTCGTGGGGCGCGCCACGGCGGCCGGAGCCGGTGCAGGCGCAACTGCGGGAGCAGCCGGCGCCGGGGCCGCGGCTTCCTGCACCACCGGTTCGGGCGCGGGAGCAGCCGCGGCGGTCGCCGCACGCACGGCTTCCTCCTCGGCCGCGCGCTGCGCCTCTTCCTCCGCGCGACGCTTTTCCTCCGCGCGACGCTTTTCCTCTTCCGAGGCGGCAAGGCGCTGCTGCTCTTCGCGGCGGCGTGCTTCCTCCAGCGCGTTCATGCGCGCTTCCTCGGCCTCCCGCAGCAGCTTCGCCTGAAGCTCCTGACGGGACAGCAGATCGCTGCCGGGCGGACGCGGCGGCGGCGGCGGGGTGGTGGCGCGCGGCGGCGCGACGGGCGCGCGTGGAACGGGGGCCGGAGCCGGAGCAGGCGCCGGCGCAGACGTCGTTTCGGGCGTGTCGCCCTCGCCGGGCTTGCCGAGCACGCGGCGACGCTTCACCTCGACGACCACCGTGTTCGAACGGCCATGGCTGAAGCTCTGCTTCACCTTGCCCGTCTCAACGGTGCGCTTGAGGCCCAGCGGCGCGCGCATTCCCAGTTTCGGCTTGTTGTCGTCGCTCATCTAGAACCCGGATCCTTCACTCGCATCATGCTGCGCCGATTGCCCCTGCGATTCGCCATCGCAAGGCCCGACGCCATCTTTCCGTCCAATAAAGCCGCGCCACCGGCCAAGTGCTTGGGCGACGCGCGCAGCTGCCGCCGGCGCGATCAGCGCGGCGTGTACAACATTTTCGCGTCCAAGCGCCACTGACAATATGGCCCGACTTGCCGGGATTACTACCCCACGCGCATCCGTGCCTTCCATGTCGAGCCCGACACGCAGCGCCTGATCGAGCTTGCGCTTGCCGTCTTCGGCGGCGTCGCGGGCGTGGATCAGCAAGGTCACGCTGCCGCGTCGCGCGGCTTCGGCGATCTTCTCGGCGCCGGTGACGAGGGTACCCGCCTTGGCTTCGAGACCCATGCGATCGAGCGCGGCGCGTTCGAGCGCGCGCTCGATCTGCTGGGGCAGATCCTCGGGAATCAGGATCTGCGCGCCCTTGAAGGCCCGCAGCAGCGCGCCCTTGAGCTTGCCTTTGGCGATCGCCGTCGCCAGCGCCGCCTGGTCTACGCCGATCCACGCGCCGCGCCCCGGCGCCTTGGCGCGCACGTCGGGCGCGACGGTGCCGTCGGGTGCCAGCGCGAGTCGAATCAGCGAATCGCGCTGCACCCGCTCGCCGGTAATGACGCACCGGCGCTCGGGACCGTCTTTTTCCGCTTCGGAAGCGGGCGCGTCTTCGCCATCGCGGGGCTGACGAACACGCCCTCCCCTCGATCCCTTCCCGCGCGCGGGAAGGGAAGACGTCGCCTTCAGGCCGTCAGGTTGCTCATTGTTCGCCATCCGCAGGAGCGACCTCCTCGGATTCGGCGTCATCAGTGAACCAGTGCGCACGCGCCGCCATGATGATCTCGTTGCCCTGCTCTTCGCTCAGGCCATATTGCGCCAGCACGCCACCCTTGTCCTCGGGCCGGCTCTCGCGCTGGCTGTTCTCGCCACGACGACGGGGCTCGGCGCGCTTCTTCTGGATCAGCTCGTCGGTGGCAAGGTCCGCCAGATCGTCGAGCGTCTTGATCCCGGCCTTGCCAAGCGTGACCAGCATCGCCTCGGTCAGATAGGGGATGTCGGCGAGCGCATCCTCGACGCCGAGCGCGCGGCGCTCGTCACGGGAGGCCTGCTCGCGGCGGTCGAGCGCTTCCTGCGCACGGCTCTGCAGCTCCTGCGCCAGCTCCTCGTCGAAGCCCTCGATCGCGGCCAGTTCGTCGACCTCGACATAGGCGACCTCTTCGAGCGCGCCGAAGCCCTCGGCGACCAGCAGCTGCGCGAGCGTCTCGTCGACGTCGAGCTCGTTCTGGAACATCTCCGAACGCTCGACGAATTCACGCTGGCGCTTCTCGCTGGCATCGGCCTCGGTCAGAATGTCGATCGCCTTGCCGGTCAGCTGGCTGGCGAGGCGAACATTCTGGCCGCGGCGACCGATCGCGAGGCTGAGCTGGTCGTCGGGAACGACCACCTCGATGCGATCCTCTTCCTCGTCGATCACGACGCGGCTGACATTCGCCGGCTGCAGCGCGTTGACGACGAAGGTCGCGGTGTCGGGCGACCAGGGAATGATGTCGATCTTCTCGCCCTGCATCTCCTGGACGACCGCCTGAACGCGGCTGCCCTTCATGCCGACGCAGGCGCCGACCGGATCGATCGAGCTGTCATGGCTGATCACGCCGATCTTGGCGCGGCTGCCCGGATCGCGGGCGGCGGCCTTGATCTCGATTATGCCGTCGTAAATCTCGGGCACTTCCTGCGCGAACAGCTTCTTCATGAAATCCGGATGCGCGCGGCTGAGGAAGATCTGCGGCCCGCGCGTCTCGCGCACGACCTTGAGGATCAGGCTGCGGACGCGATCGCCGACGCGGACGACTTCGCGCGGAATCTGCGCGTCGCGGCGGATGACGCCCTCGGCGCGGCCGAGATCGACAACGACGTGACCGAACTCGACGCGCTTGACGACGCCGGTGATGATCTCGCTCGCGCGATCCTTGAACTCGTCATACTGGCGCTCGCGCTCGGCATCGCGGACCTTCTGGAAGATCACCTGCTTGGCGGCCTGCGCGGCGATGCGGCCGAATTCGATCGGCGGCAGCGGATCGACGATGAAGTCGCCGACGGCGGCGCCCTTCTGCAGCTTCTGCGCGTCGACCAGGCTGACCTGCTTGAAATAGTCGTCGACCGCCTCGACCACTTCGACGACGCGCCACAGGCGCATGTCGCCGCTGCGCGGATCGATCTTGGCGCGGATGTCGTTCTCGGCGCCGTAGCGCGCGCGCGCGGCACGCTGGATCGCGTCTTCCATCGCCTCGATCACGATCTCGCGATCGATGAGCTTTTCCTTGGCGACCGAATCGGCGATCGCGAGCAGCTCGGCCTTATTGGCGGAAATGGCGGTGGCCATGGCCCAATCCTATCCTTCTACCTTGAACTTTTCGGCGCCCTCGGACGAGAGCGGCATGGTTGCGTCAATCAGCGCGTCGGTAAGCAACAGCTTCGCGTTGAGAATGCCGGCGAAAGGCAATTCAGTCTCGCCCAGTTTCGGCACGTCGATCTTGATGCGGTCCTCGACGACGCCTGCGAGCACGCCTTCGAACACTTTGCGCCCGCCGATCGCCTCGGCCATCCGCACCCGGCCCTCGAAGCCGGCCCAGTCGATATAATCCTGCAGGCGGGTGAGCGGACGATCGATCCCTGGCGAGCTGACCTCGAGCCGATAGGCATATTCGATCGGATCGGCTGCATCGAGCACGTCGGACAAGCGGCGCGACAGCTCGGCACAATCATCGAGGTTGAGCTGCCGCGTATCGGGCCGCTCCGCCATGATCTGCAGGGTCGGATCGCTCTTGCCGCCGAACATGGCGACGCGCACCAGCGACAGCCCCAGGGCCTTGGCCTCGGGCTCGATCAGCGATGTCAGTTCGGCGATGTCCGCCATGGGCCTCCGGGAATCAGAACAAGCGCTTTCGGCACCGGACCCTTTCGGGGCCGGCCTCGGCATGTTTAACGATGTCGAGAAAAGCAGTGCCTATATAGGCCGGCCGGATGCATGCGGCAAGCGGAGTCTGCAAGGCTGACGCCGGGGGTGTCGGGCGAACATGCTCATCAGCCCGCAAAAAGCCGGCGGCAACGTCAGCTCCGCCCCCGCCACGCCCACAGTGCCACCACCACCGGCGCGCCAAGCCCAAGCCAGCACAGCAGGTCGAACAACCCGTCGTCGAGCAACCCCACCACCAGCGCGGCGAGGCTCACGAGGCACAGCAACAGCGGCATCGCGAAGACCTTGCCCAGCCGACCGTCGCGACGCTTCGCGTTCGGCGCGCTCATTCGGCGGGCACCGGCATCGCGGCACCGGTCTGTAGTTCACGCACGCGGGTCTCGATCGAGCCGGCGCGGCGGCCGAGCCAGAGATAGAGACCGCTAGCGAGGATGACGATCGCGGCGATATCCAGCAGCGCCCACAATATCTTCATCGGCATGCCGGCATAGTCGCCGAAGTGCAGCGGCTGCGAGAGGCGCAGCGCCAGCATGTACCAGGGCATGGTGCGCATCGCAGTGAGGTCGCCGGTGCGCGCGTCGATCAGCGCCGGGGTCAGCAGCCGGTCGGTCGCCGGCGTCGCGCCCTTCAGCCACACCGCATAATGATGGTTGCTGCTGAACCGCACGCCAGGGAAGGCGACGAATTGCGGCCGGGTGCCCGGCGCCTCGGCCTTCGCGCGCGCCACCGCGGCTTCGAGCGATCCGAAATCGGCCACCGGCACCGGCGGCAATTTTTCATAGGGCGCGACCAGCTTGCTGAGTTGATCCATGCGCCAGAAATCGACGAGCGGATCGGAGAGCGTGTTGATCACCCCGGTCAGCCCCACCACGCTCACCCAGGCGAGGGAGACGATGCCCAGCATGTTGTGCATGTCCAGCCAGCGCACCCGCCGGCTGCGCGACCAGCGCAGCGCGCCGAACCTCAGTTTCCGCATGAACGGCGCGTAAAGCACGACGCCGGAGACGGTGGCGACGAAGAACAGGAAGCCCATGAAGCCCAGGAACAGTTCGCCCGGCAAACCCGCGAACATGTCGACATGCAGTCGCAGTATTACCGCTATCACGCCCTCTTCCAGCAGCGGGCCGACCGGTTCGGCGGTGCGCATGTCGAAGGCGGTGATGTGCATCTCGTCGCGTCCGGCGTCTGCAGTGGGGCCGGTGGTGACGTTGGCGACGGGGCGATCGTCGTCGAAGCTCATGAACAGCGGCCGCTCGCCCGGATAGAGCCGCACGGCGGCGACGACGATGTCGTCGAGCGGCAGCGCTGGGGCGTCGGCAGGCGTTGCGCGCAGCGCCACGCGCTCCTCAGTCAGCGCGTCGATCTCGTCATGAAAGATCAGCGGCAGGCCGGTGAGGCAAAGCATCAGCAGGAAGACGGTGCAGACCAGGCTCGTCCATTTATGGACGAGATACCAAGCCTTGATGGCGCGATTGCTCATCGCCGGTTCTTGCCCAATCCGGCGACCCGTGACCAGAGACTCGTTCGCATTCGCATCAGATTGTTCCGGGCCGACACAAGGCTCCAGCATTCCAAGAATCCCAACCCAGAATGCGCGATGGCGATCCGCCCTGGCTCAGCGTCGATCTGCGCGTGTTAAAGGCCAATCCCAAACGGGCGCCGGTGGCGGCCATCGCGCACCCGGCCGCCGACGCCGACAATGCCTATCAGCATATCCGTGACGTCGTGGCCGCGCTCAACGTTGCGGCGCGCGAGGATGATCATCCTTCTGCAGCCCCGCCCACCGTGACCGCTTCGCAGCGGCGATCCCGGCCTTCTCACAGGCACAGCCGAGCCGGCGCCGGCACGCATCGTCGCGCTCGCGCCACTCGCGGTGCCGCAGATCCATTCCGCATCGCGAACGTCCAGGGGGTCGGAGCGCCACGGTCCTCCCGAAGTCACCAATCCGGCGCGGGGCCATGGGAGGACCATGGCGCCCCCCATGCCGGTGCCCGCCAGCCGGCGCAGCCGCCGCGCCCGGCACCAGCCACGCCGGTGCCGACGGTGAACGGCACCTGCCCCCTCTCGGGCAATCCCGTGAAGGAGACTGCGCTCACCCACTGTAAGGGCGAGAGCGTCGGCGTCGGCGTCGGCTTCTGCAATCCGCACCGGCGCGACGATTTCGATACGGCGATCCGCATCTTCGATGCGCTGATCGCCTGTGGATGAAGGGGCGCACGCGAAAGGATCATCGTCGAGCGGATCGATCTTCACCGATGACAATCGATGGGTTCCAATATCCACGAAACGCAAGGCGAGTGGATAATGACGGGTGCAGCTGCTTGGCAGCACCGCTGCAAGTCCTTCTCGAATCCTGAATTCTTGGTTTTACGTCTTTTAACCGTTCGTATGATCGAGGCATGAAACGATCTTTGTTATGGTCGAGTCTCCAGCCAGTTTTGGGGTGCTCAGCCATGCAACTCAAGATCAACGGGCGTGTGCGCGAAGCCGCCGTGGACGATGACACGCCATTGCTTTGGGTCATTCGAGACGTCGTCGGGCTGACCGGCACCAAATATGGGTGCGGCATCGCGATGTGCGGTGCCTGTACGGTGCATGTCGGGGGGGTGCCGAAGCGGTCGTGCGTGCTGCCGGTGTCGGCGGTGGGCGATGCCGAGGTGATGACGATCGAGGCACTGGGCGGCACGCCTGCAGGCAAGGCGCTGCAAAAGGCGTGGCTCGATATCGAGGTCGTGCAGTGCGGCTATTGCCAGTCGGGCCAGTTGATGCAGGCGGCAGCCCTGCTCGCAGCGAATCCCGCGCCGAGCGATGCCGACATCGACCATGTCATGTCCGGCAATATCTGCCGCTGCGGCACCTATGGCCGCATCCGCGCGGCGATCAAGCAGGCGGCAACCGGTGCGGCTCATGGCGGAAAGGCAGCCTGAGATGGCAACGACATCACCGCTCGTCACCAGCCGTCGGACCTTCCTGGCGGCCGGTGCCGCGCTGGCCGGCGAACTGGTCATCGGCGTCCGGCTTTCCGCCGCGGCGCCTGCCGTTGCCGGCGCGCTGCATCCCAATGCCTTCGTCCGCATTGATCGCGCCGGCGTGGTGACGGTGATCGTGCCCTATGCCGAGATCGGCCAGGGCTCGCTCACCTCCGCCGCGATGCTCGTTGCCGAGGAATTGGAGGTCGAGCCGGGCGCGGTGCGCACCGAACATGCGCCCGGCGACGACAAGCTCTATGGCAGCCCCACGTTCGGGGAGCAGATCACCGGCGGCTCGGCGAGCCTCGCCGCTGCGTGGAAGCAGTTGCGCACCGCCGGCGCTGCAGCGCGGGTGATGCTGGTAGAGGCGGCGGCGAAGCGCTGGTCGGTCGTGCCGTCGACATGCGTGGCGGAAGGGGGGCGCGTGCTTCACCGCGGCAGCGGCCGGTCGCTGGGCTATGGCGCGCTTGTCGAAGCGGCCTCCGCGTTGCCGATACCCAAGGATCCCCCGCTCAAGACCGGCGCGTTCCGCGTCATCGGCACCAGCGCGCGGCGCACCGATACGCCGGGCAAGGTCGATGGCAGCGCCACCTTCGGCCTCGATGTGCGGCTTCCCGGCATGCGCTACGCCGCGGTGGCGGCCTGCCCGGTCATCGGCGGACGGCTGAAATCCGTCGACGAAGCGCCCGCGCTGGCGGTGGCGGGCGTCACACAGGTCGTGCGACTGCCCGTCGCGGTGGCGGTCATCGCCGCGCATACCGGCGCGGCCCGCAAGGGGCTCGCCGCGCTGACCCCGGTATGGGAAGGCGGCAGCCTGGACTTGTCGACCGCCGATCTCGTCGCGGGGTGTGACGCGGCGCTCGAACGGCAGGGGCTGACCGCGCACAGCAAAGGTGATGTCGCCACGGCGATGAAAGGCGCCGCCACGCAGTTCGAGGCAGTCTATCGGATGCCGATGCTCGCGCACGCCGCCATGGAGCCGCTGAACGCCACCGTCCACGCGCGTGCCGATCGCTGCGACGTGTGGGTGGGCAGCCAGGTGCCGGGCCGCGCCCGCCGCGAGGTGGCGGCAGCGCTCAAGCTGCCGCCCGAAAAGGTCAGCGTCACCAATTATCTCGTCGGCGGCGGCTTCGGGCGGCGGCTGCAATCCGAATGGATCGTTCAGGCCGCGCTGATCGCGCGCCAGGTCGACGCCCCCGTCAAGGTGATGTGGAGCCGCGACGAGGATATGCGCCACGGCTCCTATCGCTACCACAACCACAGCCGGGTGCGGGTCGGACTGGATACGGCGGGCAATCCGGTAGCGTTCGATCATCGCATCGTCGGGCCTGCCGTCATGGCCTGGTTTCTCGCCGCCTTCTTCCAGAACGGCATCGATCTCGACGTCACCAATTCCTCGTTCGGGCCCTATCAATTCCCCGCTGTCTCGGTGGATTTCGTTCGCAACGATCCGCCGCCCGGCCTGCTCGCCGGAAACTGGCGCGGCGTCGGCGAGACGCGAAACGGCTTCGTCGTCGAGGTTGCAATGGACGAGCTGGCGGCGCGTGCCAAACAGGATCCGGTCGCCTATCGCCGCCGCCTGGTCGCCCCAGGATCGCGCATTCGCAACGTCCTCGACAAGGTGGCGGCGGCCTCGAATTGGGGCACTCCCCTGCCGAAAGGCAGCGGACGCGGCGTCGCGATCTTGAGCGGGTTCGGCAGCCATGTCGGCCTCGTCGCCGAGGTGCAGGTGGCGGACAGCGGCCGGGTGAAGGTGACGCGGATCACCTGCGCCATCGATTGCGGCCAGATGGTCAATCCCAATATCGTCCGCCAGCAGATCGAAGGCGGCGTGCTCTTCGGTCTGAGCATGACGCTCTACGGCCGGATCACGATGAGCGGCGGCCAGATCGAGCAGTCCAACTTCCACGACTACCCGGTCGTGCGGATGAACGAGGTTCCAGAGATCGAGGTCGTCCTGATCGAGAGCAAAGAGGATCCAGGTGGCGTCGGCGAACCGGGAACGACAGTGGTCGCCCCCGCGGTGGTCAACGCGATCTTTGCAGCGACCGGCAAGCGATTGCGATCCTTGCCGCTGGAACCTGCGTTGACGGGGATGCCGGCATGAGCGCCGCCGCGATCCGCCTGCTGCCGGTATTGGCAGCCCTCGCGCTCGGCGGCACCGTCGCTTCTTCGCCCGCGGCGGAGAGGGAAACCGGCGGCACGCTGCGCAGCGTCGAAAGCTTCGCCGCAATCCGCGATCCGGAAAAGCGCTCCGCGGCGCTGTTCGTGGAAGCGGGCAAGGTGATCCAGCATCCCCGCTGCCTCAACTGCCATCCGGCGACGCGCATCCCCACGCAGGGCGATCATCTGCGCCCGCATGTGCCGCCGATGGTGGGCGGCGCCAGCGATCATGGCGCGGCCGGCTTGCCCTGCGCGACCTGCCATGGGGCGGAAAATGTGCCGACCAACGCCCCCGGCATCAAGACCATCCCCGGCAATCCGCACTGGGGATTGGCGCCGGCGGAAATGGCCTGGCAAGGGCGCTCGCTGGCGCAGATCTGCGAGCAGGTGAAGGATCCCCAGCGCAATGGCGGGTTCACGCTGCAGAAGCTGATCCCGCACATGGGCGAGGATCATCTGGTCGGCTGGGCCTGGCATCCCGGCGAAGGACGTACGCCGGCGCCAGGCACGCAGGCGCAGTTCGGCGCGCTGATCAAGGCCTGGGTCGAAAGCGGGGCGCACTGCCCTGCCGCCTGAGCACGCGGGGTCCGATCGGGTCCGGTTAGTCGCGCGGTTGCGCAGCCGCCGCGCGCACCGCGCCCCATTGCGCGACGATCAGCGAGGCGAAGGCGTAGAGCGCGGCCAGCGCCAGCCCCGCCCCCGGCTGCCCGATCAATGCGCACGGCGCGAACAGCAGGACGAGCGCCTCGGCATCCGCGGTCCAGGCCGGCGGACGCGGCCCCATCCAACGCTGCAGCGCGAGCGATAGCATAGCGCCGAGCGTGGCGGCGGCGACGACACCATGGCCCCAACCCCCGCCCTGTTCGACAAGGCGCGCCGGTACGATCGCCAGCAACGCCGCCAGCAGCGACAGGCGTGCGCGCTGCCACAGTGGCCAGTGTCGCCGCGTGCCGAGGCTGAGCCCGTCGGCATGGCGGCCGACCGAATCGACCAGCCCACCCAAGACCGCGAGCAGCGCCGCGAGGAAGAACCAGCCGAACACCGCCAGCGGCAGCCCGATCACGGTCAGCCCCAGCCCGACGCCGCGCAGCACGGTGCCGTGAAAGCCGCGCATCAGCGCCTCGGGCGCGAGCAGCCGCGCGACCGGCGCAAACAGACGCGCCTCCGGCCAGCCCGTCGCGTCGAGCACGACCCGCTCGGCATGCGCGCGCTCGATCGCCTGCGCAGTGCGATCCTCATCGATGATATAGAGCAGCGGATCGGCGTCTTCGGCCTCCGCATCGAGTGCCACCGCCCCCGCCTGCACCGCGCGGCGCAGCAAGGTCGACTGCAGGTCCCATTCGCCCAGCATCTCGACCGTGCGGCGCAGCAGCGCGCCATCGAGCATCGCCAGCCCCGCCCAGCGATGCGTGGCGTCGATCCGTTCCCAATGCTGGGTGTCGGCGCGGTCGGCGATCGTCAGCACCGTGGGAGAGGGTTCGAGAACCATCCGGTCGAGCGTATCATGATCGACGATCACGCCATCGGCCATCAGCAGCAGCCGTTCGTCCGGGTGGATATGGTCCGCCGCGTCGGTCACGCTGCGCGCCACTTCCACGCGCAATCCGTCTCGCTTCAGCCGGTCGATCGCCGCGACCAGTGCCGCCGGCAGCCGCTCGACGAGGATGACGATATATTTGGCACCGGCCGCTGCAGCCTGGCGCGCCTGATAGTCGATCACCGTCGCGCCCGCGAAGGGCAGTTCGCTGCGCAGCCGCCCACCGCCACGCGCTTCCTCACAACCGACGATCAAGCACGCAAGCGCCAACACCACCCCCCAAGAGCAACCCGGCCGCGCCGGGGCGCGACAGTTAGGCGTTTATCGCGCAGGTTGCAAAAGCCGGCTTAAGGCGCCTCCTCTCCGGTTCCCGCAGACCATAATTTCATGTTAGGCATATTCGGATGAACGGGGGACCGCGAAAGATCGAGCTCTGGCATGACCGGAGCATGGGGCAGGACGAAAGCGCGGAGGCCGCGCCGGCCGCGCCGGCAACGGGCGAAGTGTCGATGTTCGGGGATCATGATTATAGCCAGGATACGCCGGCGCTGAACGGCGGCCGCCCATGGGGCGCCATCGCCGCGGCGGGGCTTCTTGCTATCGGCTGGCTCACGCTGGCGGGGATTGCGATCAGCACGGCCACGGCCGGGCAAGCGCCTACGGCACCCCTAGTCGCGCAATGGATCGCGATTGCCAGCGCACCGCTGGCGCTGATCGGCATCCTCTATCTGCTGCTCCAGCGCCACAGCCGCGCCGAGGCGCGCCGTTTCGGTCGCACCGCGGCCGCGCTGCGGGCGGAAGCCTCGGCGCTGGAAGCCTCGCTCTCGGCGGCATCGACCCGGCTGGACGAAACCCGCGCCAGCCTTGCCGCGCATATCGCTGAGCTGGTCGCACGCGGCGAGGATGCGACGCGCAGCCTCGTCAACATCAATGGTGCGATCGAATCGGAAGGTGCATCGATCGCGCGCCACGCCGAAACGCTGCGCGCCTCGGCCGCCGGCGCACGCAACGATCTCGGCGCACTGCTGACCGGGCTACCCAAGGCGCATGAAGAGACCCGTGGCCTTGCCGATTCGCTGCGCGAGACCGGTCTGGTCGCGCATGAGCGCGCCGGTGCGCTCGAGGCGCAGCTTGCCGCCCTCGCCGCGCGCAGCCGCGAGGCTGACGAGGTGGCCGGCGGAGCCGCCCAGCGGCTGGGCGCCCATATCGCTCGCATCGAAACCACCAGCGAGGCCGCCAGCGACCGTCTCGACGCAGTGGCGCAGCAGCTCACCAACGCTGCTGACACCGCGCTCGCCCGTGCGGCGGAGGGCATTGATGGCGCCCGGCAGGGGCTCGATGCGCAGGCCGAATCGCTTCAGTCGATGCTTGATCAGGGCCGCGCGGCGATGGAGCGCGCCGGTGCCGAATCGGCCGACGCGATGGCGTTGCGACTGGCGGAGATCGGGGCGCGGCTGGACCGGCTGGGCAACCTCATCGGCGAGCAGGATGCGCGCACCAGTGCGATGCTGCAGCGGCTGGGCGGCGAACTCGCCGGTCTCGATGCGCGGCTGGCGCAACTCGACCAGGACGGTACCGAACGGACCGGACGGCTTTCGGGCGCGATCACCGGCCTGACCGCCGACAGCGAGCGCGCGCGGGCCGCCCTTGATGCCGGCAGCGAAGCGGCGGACGGCTTCACCGCACGCGTCGAGCAATTGCTGATGGCGCTCAACGCGAGCGCGCGCGAGATCGACGAGACCCTGCCTGCGGCGTTCAACCGCCTCAACGATCACAGCCGCCAGGCCAAGGCGACGATGGGGTCGCTCTCACCCGAGATCGACCGGCTCGACAACGCCACCAGCACCGCGCTGGCGCGGCTGGGCGAGGCCGAGACGCTGCTGGCACGCCAGCATGACGGCGTTGCTGGACTGATCGCGGCTGCCGAACGCAGCCTGGACGATGGCCGCCAGCAGGTCACTGCGCTGAGCGCCGCGATCACCACCGCCGATGGCGAGGCGCGCGCGCTGACCGAACGTGCCGCACCGCTGCTGATCGAGGCGCTACTGCGCGTACGCGAAACCGCGACGCAGGCGGCGGACAAGGCCCGCGCCGCGCTGGGCGCGGTCATCCCCGAGGTCAGCCAGCGCATGGGGGACCATGCCGCCGACGCGATGCAGCGCGCGCTGATGGACAAGGTCCAGGGTCAGCTCGACGAGATCGCCGCGACCGCCGAACGCGCGGTCAATGCCGCACAGTCTGCGTCCACCCGGCTCGACCAGAAGCTGGAGACGATCCGCGAAACCAGCGCCGCGATGGAAGCCCGGATCGCGCGTGCGCAGGAAGAGGCCGAAGCCGCGAATCAGGACAGTTTCGCGCGCCGCGTCGCGCTGCTGATCGAGGCACTGAACTCGACCGCGATCGACATTGGCAAGGTGCTTTCTACCGAGGTCACCGACAGCGCCTGGTCAGCCTATCTGAAGGGCGAACGCGGCATCTTCGCGCGCCGTGCGGTGCGGCTGCTCGATGGCGGCGAAGTGCGCGAGATCAGCCGCCATTATGATGGCGATCCGGACTTCCGCACCCAAGTTAACCGCTACATCCACGATTTCGAGGCGATGCTGCGCATGGTTCTGGCAACGCGCGACGGATCGGTGCTGGGCGTGACCTTGCTCTCATCCGACAATGGCAAGCTCTACGTCGCGCTCGCGCAGGCGATCGAGCGGCTGCGGTAGATAAAAGCGCTCTACGTCACCGTGATCGCGCTTCCCGGCCCGATCGCGGTGACAGCCGGCGCGATGCTCCAGCCATTGGCCTCAACCAGCCGCGCCAATTCACCGGCCGCGGCCGGATCGTCCGCAACGACGTGGATCAGCGCCCCCACCCCCGCCTGCCGTGCCGCGCGGGCAACGCGCAGCACCGGCCAAGGGCAGCGCATACCCCGCGCATCGACCAGCAGCGGCGAACCGCTCACGGCCGGGATCACTTCGTGAACGGGTTCTTCGGCGCGCGCATCGTCAGCCGCACCGGCACCGCGCCGAAACCCAGATCGCGGCGGATGCCGTTGACGAGGTAGCGGCGATAGCTTTCGGGCAGTTCGTCGACGCGGGTGCCGAACAGCACGAAGCCGGGCGGGCGCGTCTTGGCCTGCGTCAGATAGCGCAGCTTGATGCGCTTGCCGCCCGGCGCCGGCGGCGGATTGGCTTCCAGTGCCCGCTCGAACCAGCGGTTGAGCTGACCGGTCGAGACGCGGCGCGACCATGCCTCGCGCGTTTCGAACGCAGCCTTCAGCATCTGGTCGAGCCCACGCCCAGTGACCGCTGAGACAGTGAGCACCGGCAGGCCCTTCACCTGCGCCAGCCCCTCGTCCAGTGCGTTGCGCACGCCGTTGAACAGGCTGCTGGGATCTTCGGCGACATCCCATTTGTTGAGCGCGATGATCAACGCCCGGCCCTCCTGCAGCACCGCATCGGCGATGCGCAGATCCTGCGCCTCCAGCCCGCGCGTCGCATCGAGCAGCAACACGACGACCTCGGCGAAGTCGATCGCGTGGCGAGCATCGGCGACGGAGAGCTTTTCCAGCTTGTCCTTCACCAACGCCTTCTTGCGCATGCCGGCGGTGTCGATCAGCCGCACCGCCCGCTCGGTGCCGTCGGGCGCATGCCATTGCCAGTCGATCGCGATCGAATCGCGGGTAATCCCCGCCTCCGGCCCGGTAATAAGCCGGTCTTCGCCGAGCATGCGGTTGATCAGCGTCGACTTGCCGGCATTGGGGCGACCGACGATCGCGAGCTTCAGCGGCGCATCCGGCGACTCCTCGTCTTCCTCCTCGTCGAGCGCGAACTCATCCTCGTCGCCTTCGAGATGCGGCAGCAGCGCCTGGAACAGATCGGCGACGCCTTCGCCATGCTCCGCGCTCATCTGCACCGGTTCGCCGAAACCGAGCTCATAGGCTTCGATAAGCCCGGCCTCGGCTGCCCGCCCTTCCGCCTTGTTGGCGACGAGCACCACCGGCGTCGCACCCGAGCGCAGCCAGCGCGCGATCTCGGCATCCAGCGGCACCACACCGGCACGCGCGTCGATCATGAACAGGGCGACATCGGCACCCGCAACCGCCGCCTCGGTCTGCGCACGCATGCGCCCCGGCAGCGTATCGGGATCCTCATCCTCGAACCCGGCGGTATCGACGATGCGGAAATCGAGCCCGAGCAGGGAGGCGTCGCCCTCGCGACGATCCCGGGTCACGCCCGGCATATCGTCGACCAGCGCCAGACGCTTGCCGACGAGGCGGTTGAACAGCGTCGATTTGCCGACATTGGGTCGGCCGATGATCGCAACGGTGGGGAGCTTCGGCATGACCTGCCTGTAAACGAGTTGAAATGAAAAATCCTCCCCGCGCTTATGGCGCGGGGAGGCGTTATCGCAGAACCGGATGGAGCCCGCCCGATCGGCGGGTACCGGATCAACGCCAGGCGGTGATCCGGCCCTCGTCGTCGAGCAGATAGAGCATGTTGTTCGCAACGACCGGCGACAGGTGCAGCGGCTTGCCGACGTCGATCGTCTGCTGGACGGTGCCGTCCGCCGGGGAGACCTGGATCATCTCGCCGCGCGTGTTGACGACGATCAGCTTGCCGCCGGCGAGCACCGGCCCGGTCCAGCTGATCGGGCCCTTGCGATCCTTCTCGTCGCGCCAGCGGCGAAGCTGCGCCATCCAGCGCACCTTGCCATTGGCCCGCGCCAGGCAGAGCAGCTTGGCGTCGTCGGTCACGACATAGACCCACTCACCGGCGACCCACGGCGTGGAAATGCCGGCGATGTTGATTTCCCAGATGCGTTGGCCGGTCACCAGATCCATCGACACCATGCGGCCACCCTGGCCGACGGCGTAGACGCGGCCCTGATCGATCACCGGATCGGCGTCGATATCCGACAGCGACGACACCGAGGTGGAGATGCTGGTACGCGACAGCGCGTCATCCCACAGCGGGCGGCCATTCTCATAGCGATAGGCGCGCAGTTCGCCCGAACTGTAGCCCGAGACCACCGTGCCCTGCGCCACCGCAGGCGCGGCGACGCCGAACACGCCGGCAACCTCGAGCGCACCGGCTTCCTGCCACTGCACCGTGCCGTCCGCCTCCGCCATCGCGAAAAGCTGGCTGTCCTGCGACATCACATAGATGCTGCCATTCGCCACGGTCGGGGCGCCACGCAGCGGGCCGGCGGGGCGCTTCACCCAGATCTGGGTGCCGTCGGCGGCGTTGTAGGCGCCGACGTCGCCGACACCGTTCGTCGCATAGACACGCTCGCCCTCGACGCTGACGCCACCGCCGAAGCGCGACGGCGCATTCTTCTTGGTGTCACCGATCGGCACCGACCACAGCCGCGCGCCGCTTTCCGCGTTGAACGCGGTCAGCTTCGCATCGATGTCAACGACGTAGAGCTTGCCATTGGCGACGACGGGCGCGGCGGCGAGCCGGGCACGATTGCCGCCGCCGGCGACGCTTGCACTCCATACGCGGCTGGTGCCGTTGCCCAGCGCCAGATGGCCGGGCGCCTTGGCGGCGTTGCCGCCCGGCTGCGTCCAGCCACTGTTCGACTCGGGCGGCGGCAGCAGGATTGCAACGTCGGACAGGCCCGGATCGAGCTCTACGCTCGATTCGGATGTCAGCACTGGTACACGATCGCCCAGTACCGGCGTCTTCGGCTTGTTCCCCTTGCCGCCGATGCCGAACACGCCGCAACCGCCCAGCGCCAGCAACGCCATCGCTGCCGCCGGAATCCTCAGGTCGATCTTCATTGAGCTGCGCTTTCCTTCTGGTCGACGGCGTCCACGCCCAATACCCCGGCCATCTGTCTTGCGCGTGAACGGACGGTGCGCGGCAATTCCTCGGTTTCGGCGATCTTGCCATAGATCGGCGCCGCGAGTTCGGGTTTCTTCATCCGCATGTAGGAAATGGCGACGAGTTCGCCCGCGCTGCCGAACCAGGGATTGCCGGCCACCGCGAGCGGCTTCAGCCGCTGCACCACCACCTCGGGCTTGAGCTGGTCGAATTCCAGCGTCGTCTGCCGCAGCAGCGCCAGATCGCGATAGGGCTGCGCCAGCGAGCTGTCGTCGGCAACCTTCTTGTAGAGCGCGGCGGCGCCCTTCAGGTCGTTGGCGTCGGCCAGCGTACCCGCCTGCGCGAGCACGGCCGCGGCGCGCACGCCCTCGATCGGCGAGGCTGCCAGCGCGGCGAGCTTGGGCTTGGCCTCGACCGCCTTGCCCTCGCCCAGCGTGCGCAACGCACCCGTCAGTTCCTCGGCCGCGGTATCCGCCTGCCCGTTCTGGCGGTGCTGCCAATATAGATAGCCGGCGAACGCGAGGAGCCCCGCCACGACGGCGACGAGCAGCCAGCGGCCATAGCGCGTCCAGAAGCCGGCGAGCTGCTCGCGACGCAGTTCATCGTCCACCTCGCGGAGGAAGGCCTGGTTATTCTGCGGCGCGATTGCCAAAATTCATCTCCAAAGCACGCAAATCGGCGCGGACCCTAGCCGCGAAGCCGAAAAAGGGAAAGCGGCTGCCGCCGGATCAATTCTTGGGGCGATAGACCTGATCGGCGGTGGGAAAGCTGCGGTCGCGAACCTCGGCGGCATAGGTCGCCACGGTCTCGCCAATGCGCGTTGCCAGATCGTCGTATCGCTTCACGAAGCGCGGCACGCGATCGAACATGCCCAGCATGTCGTCCACCACCAGCACCTGGCCATCGCACTCCGCCGAAGCGCCGATGCCGATGATCGGGCAGGCGACCTTTTCGGTGATCTCGATCGCGATCGGTTCGATCACGCCTTCGACCACGATCGAAAAACAGCCGGCCTCAGCGATCGCCAGCGAATCGGCGACGATCTTGGCGCGCTCGGCCTCGCTGCGCCCGCGCGCGCCATAGCCGCCCAGCGCGTTCACCGCCTGCGGCGTGAGGCCGATATGGCCCATCACCGGGATGCCGCGTTCGACGAGGAAGCGGATCGTCGGCGCCATCGCCTCGCCGCCTTCCAGCTTCACCGCGGCGGCGCCGGTTTCCTTCAGGATGCGCGCGGCGCTGCCGAAGGCCTGTTCGGGCGACCCCTCATAGCTGCCGAACGGCATGTCGACGACGACGAGGCTGTGATAGCTGCCGCGCACGACCGCGGCGCCATGCGCACACATCATGTCGAGGCTGACCGGCACCGTCGAAGGCAGGCCGTAGATCACCTGCCCCAGACTGTCCCCCACCAGCAGCATGTCGCAATGCGGATCGAGAATCTGCGCCATGCGCACCGAATAAGCCGTCAGCATCACCAGCGGCTCGGCGGTGGTGCCGCCCTGCTTGCGCGCGCGGACCGCAGGCACCGTCAGACGCTTCATCGGCGCCGGGGTGGGGTTGGCGCGGCTCGTCGCGGTGTCGATCGTGAAGGTCGTGGACATCTTCGCCCTCTAGCGCCTGTCGCTGCCGGGAGCCAGACTCCTGGCCGTCAGCCGAACGCCGCCTCATATTCTGCCGGCTTGAAGGCCACGATCAGCTTGCCATCATCGGTCTCGAGCACCGGGCGCTTGATCATCGAGGGCTGCGCCAGCATCAGCGCCATCGCCTTTTCGGCGTCCAGCCCCTGCTTTTCGGCATCGGGCAGCGCGCGGAAGGTCGTTCCGGCGCGGTTGAGCAACACTTCCCAGCCGAGCCGGTCGACCCAAGCGCGCAGCCGGGTGGCCTCAAGGCTTGCTTTCTTGTAATCGTGGAAGTGATACGCCACTTGGTGCTCGGCCAGCCAAGCGCGCGCTTTCTTGATCGTGTCGCAGTTCGGGATGCCATAGATCGTCGTCATGGCCGCGCTTTAGCGCGACCGGTCACGGTCTGGGAACCGGCTTCGGCGCGTTGACAGCATAAGACGCGCTGACTAGAGCCGATGAGAATAATTCGCAATAGCGGAGTGAGTGATTAATGTCTGCCTGTGCCGATCGCGGCCGTAATGATATCGCCCTGTTCGCGTCGCGTACGGAGGCCGGCCGATGAGCGATCGCCTGGCAGCCACCGCGCCGCTCGAGCCTTCCGCAGCGCTTACCGTCGAGCACGTTCGTTCGGTACGCCATTGGAACGAGCATCTGTTCAGCTTCACCATCACGCGCCCGCCGAGCTTCCGCTTCCGCTCGGGCGAGTTCGTGATGCTGGGCCTGCCGGGTGAGGGCCGCCCGCTGTTGCGCGCCTATTCGATCGCCAGCCCCTCCTACGCCGAGGAACTCGAATTCCTCTCGATCAAGGTGCAGGATGGTCCGCTGACCTCGCGCCTCCAGAAGATCGTGCCCGGCGACCAGCTGTTCCTCGGCCGTAAGCCCACCGGCACGCTGGTGGCGGACGCGCTGAAGCCTGGCGCGCGGCTGTTCCTGCTTTCCACCGGCACCGGCCTTGCGCCCTTCCTCAGCATCATCCGCGATCCGGATATCTATGAGCGGTTCAGTGCGATCGTGCTGGTGCATTCGGTGCGCCGCGTGTCCGATCTGGCCTTCCGCACCACGCTGGAAACCCAGCTTGCAGGCGATCCGCTGGTCGAGGAACAGGCGCTGCAGCAGTTCGCCTATCTGCCGACCGTGACGCGCGAGGATTTCCATACCACCGGACGCATCGATGCACTGATCGACGATGGCCGGCTGTTCCTTGAGAAGATCGGTGGCGCCGCGCGCTTCGATCCCGAGACCGACCGGGTGATGATGTGCGGTAGCATGGCGATGTGCAAGGACCTCGCCGCCCGCTTCGACGCGCTCGGCTTCACCGAGGGTTCGAACGCGGCGCCCGGTGACTATGTGATCGAGCGCGCCTTCGTCGGCTGAGGGATCAGGGCGTTTCCTCATGGAGGAAACGCCCAAGCGTCACGACCGGCTGGCGGGCAAGGCCCAGCGCCTCGTAAAAGCCGATCGCGGCTTCATTGTCTTCGCGAACCATGAGCTGGATCTTGGGAGCGCCCTGTGTGCGCAGCCATCGCTCGGCCGCCGCCATCATCCGGCGGCCGAGGCCGGCGCGCTGCTGGTCGGGCGCGACCGCCAGATAATAGACCCAGCCGCGATGGCCGTCGAAGCCCACCATCGCCGAGGCGATCAACCGCCCGTCTCCGCCGTCACGCAGCCCGAGCACGACCGAGGTTGCCCCCTCGATCGCCGAGCGTGCATCGCTGACCGGGTCGTTCCAAGGGCGAGTGAGCCCGCATGCCGTCCACAATTCGGCAAGTTCGTCGCAGGCATCGATCGAAAGCGGCTGAGGTTCTGAAGCGTCAGTCATTCGGCGTGTCATGATCGGGATGCTGATGATTGCTCGCGCGGATCCCCGCTGCAGCCTCTGCCATATTGTCCTCCGTCGTGCCGACCTCTTCGAGGCCGCATAGCCCCTCGTACCACGGCATCCGCGCCTCCAGCCCCATCTGCTGCTTCGGCGGGAAAAGCTGCGGCGTATCGAGCGACCCGATCGTCAGGTTGATCCGCTTGCCCGGCCGATAATCGTAGAACAGGGGCGTGCCACACGCTGCACAAAAGCCCCGAGCGACATGTTCGGAACTCATGAACTCGGCGGGCGCACCTCGCGTCCAGACGAGCGCATCGCGCGGCGCCGCGACGAGCGCTGCAAACAGCCCGCCGACCGCCTTCTGGCACATCCGGCAATGGCAGATATGCGCGTTGTCGAGCATCGCGCCGGCGCGATACCGCACCGCGCCGCACTGACAGCCGCCGCTGACCTCGATTTCGATGCGTTGCATGGTGGCCCCTCACTATCGAGCGGCGCGGTATATCGAATTCGGCCGAGATGATCGCGCGCTTTTCTCCCTCAACCCCGAGGGGAGAGGGAGAACATCAGATCCGCTTCAGCGCGCGCTCCTTGCCCGCGAGCACCTCGAAGCGCGCCAGCACACGCTCCTTGAATTTGCGGTCAAGGATGGTCGAGACGGCCATGTAATCCGCCTTCGCGACCTGGGGCGTCAACGTGAGCAGGATGTAGCCCTTCGCGTTCTGGTCGCAGAAGACGACCTCTGGGTTCGCCTTGTCCAGCAGGTCGCCCAGCGGCACGCTCGGCAACATGTCACCGACCGAGGGGCTGCTGATCGCGCTGGTTCCGAACTCGCTGGCCACCACGGTGCCCGAGGCGTCGGCGAGGCTGTTCGCCCAGAAGGCATGGCTGTCGCCCGAGAGCACCAGCGGGTGCGAGCCCGCGCGGCGTAAGCCAGCGTAAAGGCGCTCGCGCGCCGCCGGATAGCCATCCCAGCTATCGAGGTTGAAGGGCAGCCCGGCGCGGTAGCCGGCCTGTGCCGCCTCCACCTGCGTGCGAATCGCGGGGGCGAGGCTGCCGACCATCGCCTGAGCGGCCTCGGCGCCGAACAATTTGGTCAGCTCCGGCCCTTCGACGCGCGCCATCACCACCTGGTTGCCGAGCACCTGCCACGGCTTGCCCGCATCGACCGACGCCTTCAGACCCTTTTCCAGCCATTCGCGCTGCGGCGCGCCCAGCAGTTCGCGATCCTCGCGGTTGCGCTCGGCGATCACCGCGGCGATGCCTGCCGCATCGGGCGAATGGCCCTTGGGCTCGGCCTGCTCGCTGCGCGCCAGCAGACGCGTCTCGACCATCATCAAGGTCGCGAGGTCGCCGAACTCGAAGCTGCGGTTGATCGCCTCCCACGGCGCGCCCGGCTTCGGGTCGCGGATCGGCATCCATTCGAAATAGGCCTGCATCGCCACGGCCTTGCGTGCCTTCCACTCGCCCTCGGTTTCGGGCTGATGGTTCTCGGCGCCGCCGACCCAGCTGTCGTTGGCGGTCTCGTGATCGTCCCACACGCAGATAAACGGCGCGCGTGCGTGCGCCGCCTGCAGGTCGGCATCGGTCTTGTACTGCGCGTGGCGCATCCGATAGTCGGCGAGCGAGACGATCTCGTGCGCGGGCTGCGGCAGGCGGCCAAGCTTCGCGCCGATCTCCCCGCCATAACCCTCGGCGCCATATTCATAGATATAGTCGCCGAGGTGGATCACCGCGTCGAGCCGCTCGCGCCCGGCAATCGCGCGATAGGCGTTGAAGAAGCCGCCCGGATAAAGCTGGCAAGAAACCACCGCGAACACCGCGTCGGCGATGCTGCCTTCCGGCAAGGTGCGGAAGCGGCCGATCGGCGAGCGCGTGCCGCCCGCCAGCGTGAACCAGTAGACATAGTCCCGGCCCGGCTTGAGCTTCACCGCCTCGACCTTGACCGTGAAGTCGCGCGCCGGCCGCGCCTCGGCCCGGCCGCTTTCCAGCACCTTCCCGCCCTCGGTCTCGGCGACGTGCCACTCAACCGCGATGGCTGCGCTGTGGCCGGCATCCGCCGGCGTCACCCGCGTCCAGAGAATCGCACCGCGCGCGGTCGGATCACCGCTGGCCACACCATGCGCGAAGCTGGCAGCCGTCGATGGCGCGCCGCGCGCGGCCGCGCCCGGAAGGGCGAGGCCGGCACCGACGAGGCCGAGCGCAGAACGACGATCGACCTTGATCATTTGCCACCGAACTTGAACGAGGCGGAGATGCCGTAGAAGCGCGGCTCACCGGCGATGAAGGTCGGCATGCCGAGCCCGTCACCGGTGTTGCCGGCATCCTTGATGAACTTCTCGTCAAACGCGTTCTCGATGAAGCCTTCGATCCGCCACGCACCGTCCGGCGCTTCGTAGCCAAGGCGCGCATTGACCAGCGCATAGCTGTTCTGCAACTCGTCCTGGATCAGGTCGGCAACCAGCGCCGCCGGCGGCAGCTGCAGGTCGGCCCGATCATTGTCGTCGTCGAAGAAGACGCGCGACTGCCAGGTCACGCTGGGCACGAAGGAAACCCGACCGGGGCCGACCGGCGCGCTCAGGATCGCGCCAAGCGAGGCCGAATGATCGGGCGAGAGGCGGAAGCGATTGCCGTCACGCACGCCCGTCTTGAAGCGGCTATGGTTGTAGGCATAGGTCGCAAACAGGCTGATGGTGTCGTTCGGTACCCAGCGCGCCTGGCCTTCGAAACCATAGCTTTCGGCCTTGCCGGCGTTGGTGGTGATGAACTGGGTGCCCTGCTGCACCGTGGTCTGGAAATTGTCGTACTGGTAGAAGAACACCGCACCGTCGAGGAACAGCGTGCGGTTCGCCAGCACCGTCTTGGCACCGACCTCGAAGCTGTCGACCGTTTCGCTGTCGAGCACGTCGAAGCTCGTTTCGCCGAACGGCGTCGACGGGCCGGAGGGCGCAAGCACTTCGGGACGGCGGCCGCGCGCATAGGTCGCGTAGATGCTGGCGGCGTCCGATGGGCTGTAACGCGCGGTGAGGCGCCACGAGAAGCCGCCATTCTTGTGCTCGGCGCTGTCGACGTCGCCATTGCCGGAGGTCGGCTGCGAACCAAGACCGAACAGCGGCAGCACGGTCGCCGGGAAGTTGACCGCGCCTGGGGTGGCGAGCGCGGTGAGTAGCGGCAGCGGATTGCCGCCCTGTGCCGCGATCGACTGCGCCGCGATCACGCCCGCCGCAATCGAGCGGCCGTTGAGCACCGACGCCGTATAGGCGCTGCGCTTGTCGTCATGCGTGTAGCGCAGGCCGGCGCCCAGCTCGAACTGATCGGAAAGCTTCACCGTCACGTCGCCGAACACGTCGATCGCCTCGGTGCGCGAGAAGTTGGTGCTCGTTTCGGAATGGTTGGTCTTGAGGTTGGCGGCGATGCCGTTGGCGAGCGGCGCCGGCAGGCCGAAGCCCCGCTGCAGGATCAGGCTGCCCAATGCCGGGTTCTGGAGCACCGAAAGCGGCGCCGGATCGGTCGCCGGACGACCCGGGATCGCGCCGCCGCCGTTGAGCGCATTGGCGAAGCGCGCGAGCAACGCGCGCTCGTTGAACGTCGCCGGGGCGCGCTGATAGCCCTTCTCGTGGAAATAGCTTGCGCCGAAGAAGGCCGTGATCGGCCCCTGATCATAGGTCAGGCGCAGTTCCTGGCTGGTCTGCTCGCCATGCGCTTCCTCAGCGGCGGTCAGGATCGGCAGCGAGATGCCGTCCGCATCGAAGATTTCGAGCGAGTCGAATTTGCGGAACGCGCTGATCGAGGTGAGTTTCAGGCTCTCCCCCAGATCGAGATTGGCGATGCCGGTGACGCCCCAGACCTGCCGGTCGAGGCCGAGCGGCTTGCCGCCCTCGAAGCCCGCCGCCGGTGCCAGCGCGGCGCCGCTGTTGCGGCCGCGATCGCCGATGACGGCGCCTGTCGTCGGGTCGGTCGGGTTGTAGGCGATCGACTTGAAGGCGGTGCCGTTCGGCGTGTCCTTCTGGTAGTTGCCGATCAGGTCGAACGACAGCGCGCCATTCTCGCCATGGAACGCGCCGCGCAGCGCATAGGTGTCGACCGAGTTGAAGTCGGCGCCGCCCAGCAGGTTTTCGGTATAGCCGTCACGCTTGCGGATGCGGCCGGACAGGCGGATCGCCATCTCGTCGGCGATCGGCGCGTTGACCATGCCCTCGGCCTGCCAGGCATTGTAGTTGCCGTAGGAGGCCTGGCCGGCGACGGCGAACGCGCCGAGCTTCGCCTTGTTCTGGACGATGTTGACCGCGCCGATCAACGCGCCGCGACCATAGAGCGTCGATTGCGGCCCCTTCGCCACCTCGACCCGCTCGACGTCGAACAGCTCGACGAACGAGCCGCGCGACTTGGAGATCGACACGCCATCCTGGAAAACCGAGACGCGCGGTTCGTTGAACGCCGAGCCGCTGTCGGACGTGATGCCGCGCATCACGAAGCCGGGATTGTTGGGCGACTGGTTCTGCACCTCGAAGCCGGGCGTGAAGCGCGACAGTTCCTCGAAATCGACGATGCCGAAGCGGTCGAGTTCCTCGCCGGTCACTGCGGTCAGCGTGATCGGTACCTCGATCGGATCCTGTTCGCGCAGCTGCGCCGTCACGACGATGACGTCGCTGTCGTTCGCTTCTTCGGCATAGGCGGCGGTCGAGGTGGCGGCAATCGCAACGGCGCTTGCGCCGAGCGTCCACAAATATCGCATGGAGAACCCCTTTTGGTCTTTGATCGCGGCGCTAGGGGCGGGCCGTGTCAGGTCGATGAGGCTTTCGTGACGCTTTTGTTGCACGCCTCCCCCTCTCCGCCGTCGTCCGCGATCATCCGGACTGGAAAGGACGGCTCCACTCTGCCTGAACCATTTCGTCGGGCTCGGCCAGCGCCCGCGCCATGCGCTCCTCCATCCAGCGGGCCCCTTCGAGCCGACCCAGCGCCCAGACCGCGGCGCCACGCACGATCGGGGCGGGATCGTCGAGCAGCCCCGCCACCTGCGCGACGAAACCGGGATCGCCGCTGTTTCCCGCTGCGATCAGGCAGTTGCGCACCATTCGGTCGCGGCCGATGCGCTTGATCGGCGATCCGGCGAACACCTGCCGAAACCCGGCATCGTCCAGCGCCAGCAGGTCGGCGATCTGCGGCACCGCCAGTTCGGCGCGCGGCGCGAACGCCATGTTGGCTGCGGCAGAGGCGGCGAACTTGTTCCACGGGCACACCGCCAGGCAATCGTCGCAGCCGTAAATGCGGTTACCGATTGCAGCGCGGAACTCGTGCGGGATCGGCCCTTTGTTCTCGATCGTGAGATAGGAAATACAGCGCCGCGCATCGAGCCGGTAGGGTGATGGGAAGGCTTCGGTAGGGCAGGCGCGCTGGCAGGCATCGCACGACCCGCAACGATCATTCGATGGCGCGTCCGGCTCCAGATCCAGCGTCGTCATGATCGCGCCGAGCAGCAGCCAGCTTCCCTCATCGCGACTGACGAGATTGGTGTGCTTGCCCTGCCAGCCGAGCCCGGCGGCGGCGGCATAGGGCTTTTCCATCACCGGGGCGGTGTCGACGAACACCTTCACGTCGCCGCCCGCCTCCGCCACCAGCCAGCGCGCGAGATGCTTGAGCGCGCGCTTCACGACGTCATGATAGTCGGCGCCCTGCGCATAGACCGAGATGCGGCCGACATCGCGCTCTGCCGCCAGCCGTAGCGGGTCCTCTGCCGGCGCATAGCTCATCCCCAGCATCACCACCGAGCGGACCTCGGGCCAGAGCGCGGGCGCCGCACCGCGCTGGTGGCTGCGTTCTTCCATCCACCCCATCGATCCGTGCGCGCCCTCGGCGAGCCATTGGCGCAGCCGCGGGGCGGCGTCGGGAATCGCGTCGGCCGCGGCGATGCCGCACGCGACGAAACCAAGCGTTTCCGCTTCGGCTTTCAGGCGGGCGACGAGGCCGCTGTTTGCTCCGGTGTCCGAACGCGCTACCACGGCCGCCCAGTACAGGAAGCCGGGCGCGTACAAAATGACGTTCGTCATCGAAGCCAGGGGGCTGATCAAGGATTTCGGCGGCGCGCGCGCCGTGGACGGCATCGACATGGCGGTGCCGGCCGGCAGCATCTATGGCGTGCTCGGCCCCAATGGCGCGGGCAAGACGACGACGCTCAGGATGCTGCTGGGGATCATCGATCCCGACGCCGGCGAGCGCCGCCTGCTGGGCAGCACCGATCCGCGCGCGCAGAGCCACCGTGTCGGCTATCTGCCCGAGGAACGCGGCCTCTATCCAGCGATGAAGGCACGCGAGGCGATCGCCTTCATGGGCGCGTTGCGCGGGATGAAGCTGCGCCTTGCCCGCGATCGCGCGGTGGAGATGCTGGAGGCGGCAGGCCTCGGCCACGCGGTCGACCGCAAGATCCGCCAGTTGTCCAAGGGCATGGCGCAACTTGTCCAATTGCTCGGATCGATCGTCCACAGCCCCGAACTGATCGTGCTCGACGAGCCTTTCTCGGGGCTCGATCCGGTCAATCAGGAACGGCTTGAGGGGCTGGTGAGCGCCGAACGGGAACGCGGTGCCACCATTCTGTTCTCCACCCATGTGATGGCGCATGCCGAGCGGCTGTGCGACCGCGTGGCGGTGATCGCCGGCGGGCGCCGCCGCTTCGAGGGCACGGTGGACCAGGCGCGCGCGGTGCTGCCGATGCAGGCCTATTACGAGCCGCGCGCGGGCGACGCCACGGTCGCGGCGCTGCTGCCCCCGGACGCTGTGCCGCACGGCGCCGGCTATCGCTTCATCGTGCCCGAAGGCGGCATCGAGACGCTGCTCGCGCGGCTGATCGCCGAGGGCCATGGCATATCGGGGCTGCTACTCGATCGTCCCCGGCTCCACGACGCCTTCGTCGCGATCGTGCGTCGCACCGGCGGCGGCGACACCGGCGATGTCGTGCAGGACGAGGCGCCGGCCGCCGAAGAGGAAGCCGCGGCATGAGCCGGCTCACGCGGCAGACGCTGGTGATCGCGCGGCGGGATTTCGTCGCGACCGTGTTCACGCCGACCTTCCTCATCTTCCTGCTCGCGCCGCTGCTGATGATGGGGTTCAGCCTCATCGGCTGGCTCGGCACTGCAAAGCTTGCGCAGGGCAGCGACGATCGCGTGCGGATCGTGGCGCTTGCCGACGCCAGCGACGGCAAGGCGCTGACCGCCGCCGACACCCGGCTGCGCACGATGTTCCGCTTTACCGAAGCCCCGCCACCGCTGGCGATCCGGCCGCCGGGCGCCGATCCGCGGCGCACCGCACGGGCGCTGTTCTCCGATGACAGGATCGAAGCCTCGGCGGTGCTCTTCGGGCCGCTCGACCGGCCCACCATCCTGCATGGCCGCAAGGGCGGCCGCACCGCCGCCTATCTCGCGACGCTCGCCGAACAGGCGCTGCGGGATCGGCGCGCCGGCATGCCGGGCGCGCTTTCCACCGCGACGATCGAACCCGTCCAGCGCACCGGATCGACCGATTCGGGGCGGCAGGCGGCGGGGTTCGGCGCGGTGATGGCGATGTTCCTGCTGACATTGCTGCTCGTCGGCCAGTCGGTCGGCATGCTCGCCGAGGAAAAGAGCAACAAGGTGATCGAGATCCTCGCGGCGGCGGTGCCGCTGGAGGCGGTGTTCCTCGGCAAGCTGATCGGCCTGTTCGGCGTCGCCCTGCTGTTCATCGGCTTCTGGGCAACCTTGCTGGCGCAGGTCGCGGCGTTCATCCCGCCCGAACTGGTCTCGTTGAGCGAGCTTCAGCCGGCGATCGGATCGCTGACCTTCGCGCTGCTGTTCGGCCTCTATTTCGCGATGGCCTATCTGCTGCTCGGCGCCGTCTTCCTCGGCATCGGCGCGCAGGCGGCGACGATGCGCGAGATCCAGATGCTGTCGCTGCCGATCTCGGTCCTGCAGGTCGCGATGTTCGGCCTTTCCGCCGCCGCCGCCGGCAGCCCGCCCAATTCGCCGCTCGCGATCTTTGCCGCGCTGTTTCCTTTCAGCAGCCCGTTTGCGATGGCCGGCCGCGCGGCCACCGAGCCCGAAATCTGGCCGCATCTGCTCGCGCTGACCTGGCAGGGGCTGTGGGTGGGGCTGGTGATCTGGCTCGGCGCGCGCTGGTTCCGCCGCGGCGTGCTGAAATCGGGCGGACGGCGCGGGTTCAAGGCGCTGTTCGCCAAAGCTTGACCGGTGCAACCGCTGCATCCGTGCTCGCAACCGCGCCGTAGCTTGGAGCATGGAAGGACATGATGTCATGCGGATCACACGTCGCACGCTGATCGGCGGCGGTATTGCGGCTGGCGCCGTCGGCGGTGCCGCGCTGTGGGCGGCGGGCAAGCCCAAGCCCGCGGCGCGTTACGAGGTCGCCTTCAGCGACGCCCAGTGGAAGGCGCGGCTCACCCCCGCGCAGTTCGCGGTGCTGCGCCAGGCCTCCACCGAACGCCCGTTCACCAGCCCGCTCAACAAGGAGCATCGCGCCGGTGTGTTCACCTGCGCCGGATGCGCGCTGCCGCTGTTCTCGTCGCGCACGAAGTTCGACAGCGGCACCGGCTGGCCGAGCTTCTGGCAGCCGCTGCCCAACGCGGTCGGCACGTCGAAGGATTTCGAGATCGGATATCCGCGCACCGAGGTTCATTGCCGTCGCTGCGGCAGCCATCTCGGCCATGTGTTCGACGATGGCCCCAAGCCGACCGGCAAGCGCTATTGCATGAACGGCGTGGCGCTGCAGTTCCGGCCGGCGAAGGCGTAGGCGTGCGACGATAGGAGGGGGCCGCGCTCCCCCTTCCAAACCGTTCGTGTCGAGCGAAGTCGAGACACCGGCTCCGGCATGCGTGACTCGCCCCTCGACTGCGCTCGGGACGAACGGTGGGGTAGCGACGACACATCAGAACGCTAAGCTGAGCTGTCGATTTACCAGCGGCCAGCTTGCCAACGTCCGATGCACCGTACGGCCGACCCAGCTTTCCACCAGATCGAGGCGGTCCGCCACCCAGCGGATCGACTCGATCGACTGGCAGTCATTGCGTCCGATTTCATAGCCCAGCGTGACATGTGGCTCGGTCCGCGAAATATGCGGCAGGATGCCGGCGCGCGGCAGTCGCTCGCGGACCGGGTGTCGAAGCGGCGCCAGCGCTGGCTTGTTGCCCGCGCCTTGCAGCAGGGCAATGTCGGGATTCATCAGGATCCGGTCGAGGCCGATCTCGAAGCCCGGCAACTCCACACCGTGCAGCGCGTCAACGACCCGGGATTCGATCGTGGGATCGGGATCGTCGCGCTCGGCAAGCAGTGCGATCGTCATATGCAGCCGCGGATCGGCGACCGGCCTGGCCGGCATCACGAGGTTGTCACGCGCAAACGCACAAGCGTCGCGGACGCGTGAACTCAAATGTCCGAACAGCAGGTAGCGATAGCGGAATTTACGGGGCATGGGCGATCTTCCGACGAGTTGAGTCGTCGCCCATCATAGAACAAAGTGAGAACAGAGTCAGCAGGCGGCCGAAAGGCCGCCCGCCGGGAACTCAGTGGACGAAGCGTGCCACCACATCGCGATAGCTGCGGCTCACCTTCACCTGCGCACCCGAATCGAGCACCAGGAAGCATTCGCCGTTGGTGTGCGGCTTCACCTGCTTGACGAGATCGAGATTGACGATCGTCGAGCGGTGCACGCGCTGGAAGCGGCGCGGGTCGAGACGCTTTTCCAGATCCTTCATCGTCTCGCGCAGGATCAGCGTGTTGTCGCCGGTGTAGATGCACATATAATCGCCGGCGGCGTCGATGCGCTCGATCGTATCGACATCGACGCGGAAGATCTGCCCGCGATCCTTGATGTTGATGAGCTTCTCGAATCGGTTGGACGACGGCGCGTCGTCCCCCGAATCCTCGAAGCTTTCCGCGGCCTCTGGCGAGACCTCGGCGAGCACCTCCTTCAGACGCGACACTTCCTCGACGCCGCGCTTTTCCGCCAGGCGCTGGCGAACGCGGTCGAGCGTGTCGGCCAGCCGCTGCTCTTCCACCGGCTTCATCAGATAATCCATGGCCTGCGCCTCGAAGGCGCGGATGGCGTGATCCTGATAGGCGGTGACGAAAACGAACAGCGGGGGTTCCACCTCGAGCAGCCCCTGGACGACAGAAAAGCCGTCGAAGCCGGGCATCTGAACGTCGAGGAAGACCAGGTCGGGTTTGTTCGTCTTGATCGAGCGGATGGCCTCGCGGCCATTGGTGCAGGTGTCGATGATCTCGACGTCGTCATGTTGTTCCAGACGGAACTGCATACCCTTGATCGCGAGCGATTCGTCGTCGACCAGGATGGTGCGGATTGTCATGCGGCCTCACGTGGCTGTTGTTCGATCTGGTACGGTATCTCGATCACAACGCCAAACCCCCCTGCCGGGTTCGATCTTGCTTCGAAACGATGGTCCGTTCCGTAGGCCTGGGCCAGCCGATCCCGAATATTGGCCAAGCCCACACCTGTCGAATAGCTGGGCCTGACCGTGCCGTCGTTCAAGCCCGGGCCGGTATCGGATACGGTGATCTGCACCCGATCCCCGGCAAGCCGCGCGGTAATGTTGATATCAGCGCCATCTTCCAGCGGTGTCACCGCATATTTGATGGCGTTTTCGACCAAAGGCTGAAGCAGCAGCGAGGGCAGCCGCGCCGCCGCCACGCGCGGATCGATCTGGAAATCGGTGCGCAGCCGCTCCTCGAAGCGCATCTTCTCGATATCCAGATACAGCTTCAGCGTCTCAATCTCCTGCGCCATCGTCACCTGCGCCGTCGGCTCGTTGACCAGCGTGTAGCGCAGGAAGGACGAAAGCCGGCTGAGCATCGCGTTTGCCCGCTCGGTCTGCTTGAGCAGCACCAACGTCGAGATCGAGTTGAGCGTGTTGAACAGGAAGTGCGGGTTGAGCTGGTAGCGCAGCATCGCGAGCTGTGCCGACGACGCCTGGTTCTCCAGCTTGAGGAGCTGGTCCGCCTGTTCCTCGACAATCAGGTAGAAATTGATGCCGTAATAGAGCGCCGACCAGCCCGACAGCAGCAGCACGTCGAGAAAGACATAGCCGAAGATCAGCCGCAGCTCGATCGCTTCGCCCGGCCGCTGCAGCGCGTTGTACATCCACGCATCGATCGTCGTGTAGATCAAAGTCGCGACGAGGACGGTCAGGATCGATCCCGTCCAGGTGATCACCGGCTTGCGCTTGAGCAGCGCGCGGAACGCCGCGGCCATCACCAGGGTCAGCGAATAGCCGGTGGCGGTGGAAATCACCAACGGCACGATAAAGGAAAGGGGGAAGCCGTTCGAGAAGCCCGAGATCAGGCGCAGCACCAGATAGCCGGTCCACCCCAGCGTCTGGAGGTTCCAGAACGCGCGGTTCTTGTCCCCGAAAAAGGGCTGCGGGCTGAGGCCGATCACTGCCATCGGCGGGCTGATACAGGAAGGATGCCGAGGCGTGAAGCGCCCGCGCGCCGCGTGCGGCGCGAAGCGGGCGCCATCCGCCTCAGACGCGCATCGGCATCAGCACGTACAGCGCCGACGACTTGTCGTTCTCGCGGATCAGCGTCGGCGCCACCGCATCCGCCAGGTGCACCTCGACGAGATCGCTGTCGATCTGGCCGAGAATGTCGAGCAGATAGCGGGCGTTGAAGCCGATCTCGAAGCCCGGCGACACATATTCGCCCGGCACTTCCTCGGCCGCGGTGCCGTTCTCGGGGCTGGTAACCGAAAGGATGATCTTGTCGCGGTCCAGCGCCATCTTCACCGCGCGGGTCTTCTCACTGGCAATGGTGGCGACGCGGTCGACGCCCTGCATGAAGCTCTTCGGATCGATCTTCAGCATCTTGTCGTTGCCGGTCGGGATGACCCGCGAATAATCCGGGAAGGTACCGTCGATCAGCTTCGAGGTCAGGATCGCGTTGCCAAGGCCGAAGCGGACCTTGCTGGGGGACAGCGAGATCGCGACCGCGCCATCAACCTCGTCGAGCAGCTTGCGCAGCTCGGCGACGCATTTCCGGGGCACGATTACATCCGGCATGCCGTCTGCGCCGTCAGGGCGCGCGACGGTGACGCGCGCGAGGCGGTGGCCATCGGTCGCGGCGGCCTTCAGCACCGGCTGGCCGGCATCTTCGGAGACGTGGATGAAGATGCCGTTGAGATAATAGCGCGTCTCCTCGGTGGAGATTGCGAAGCGGGTCTTGTCTATGATCTGCTTCAGCGTCTCGGCCGGCAGCTCGAAGCTGGTCGGCAGCTCGCCTTCGGCGATCACCGGGAAATCGTCCCGCGGCAGGGTCGGCAGGTTGAATTTCGAGCGGCTGGCCTGCACGTGCAGCTTGCCCTCGGCAGCCTCCAGCAGCACCTCGCTGCCTTCGGGCAGCTTGCGTGCGATGTCGAACAGCGTGTGCGCGGAAACCGTGGTGGCGCCCGCCACATCGACGGTTGCCGCCACTTCCTCAACGATCTGCAGATCCAGGTCGGTCGCCATCAGGCGCAGGCCGCCGCCGGCGGACGCCTCGATCAGCACATTCGACAGGATCGGGATCGTGTTGCGCCGCTCGACCACGCTCTGCACATGGCTGAGGCTTTTCAGCAGAGTCGCGCGTTCGATCGTCGCCTTCATCCAAATCCCCCGGAGCCCGCGCATGCGGGCGGTTCGTCGCACCGGCGCCGCCCGGGTGGGCGTTCTTGCCGGTCGCCTTCATTAGCAAGAAAAGGGGCCGGAGCAAGCGCTCCGACCCCTGTTTCGTCAGCGAACGCGACGAGCGCCCCCTGGACGGTCCGATCAGAAGCGGACGCCGAAACCGGCGAGCACCTGATTCTTCGAAACGCCGGCTTCGTAGTTCGAATAGCGATACTCGCCCTTCACGAAGGTGTTCGGCCCGAGCTTCTGCTCGACGCCGGCGCCGACGCGAACGCCATCGAGGTTGGTGCCGTTGCCATAATCGAGGTCGCCATTGCCGCCATCGTCATAGTCGTAGCCGAAGCGAGCATTGGTGTAGCCGGCCTTGGCATAGAGCAGCGTGCTCGGGGTGACCGCGGTGCCGACGCGGGCACCGACATACAGGTCGCGCTTGGCGCCGACGCACAGACGATCGCCGATGCGGCTCACATCACGCGCGCAGACATCGGCCGAACTGTCGGTAGCTTCGAGTTCCGCGCCGACCACGGCACCACCCATCTGCCAGTCATAGCCGACCACCGCGCCGTACACGACGCCGTCCTCATGATCGCCTTCCGCCTGTGCGCGATCCCAGCCGACGATGCCTTCCACGCGCGGCCCGGTGAAGGGCGCAGATTCCTGCGCAAACGCAGGTGCGGAAAGACCGACAAAGGCGGGAGCGGCCAACAGCGCCGCGGTCAGGAACTTACGCATAAAATACTCCATTCACTCAACTTCCCCGCACAAGTCGGGGGAGACGCCTAAGCGCATGGAGTACCTGTCCGTTGCATGAACGGCAGACAACGGCTTGGAACTGTTGCATAGCAGCAACAGCTTTTCGACGGAGCGTGTAATGGTTTCTGCAGGCCGATTGTACATCGCGCGACACGGCGAGACGGTATTCAATTCGACGCGTCGTCTGCAGGGGAACATCGCGCATACGCCGTTGACCCGCGCCGGATTCGCACAGGCCGACGCGATGGGTGCGGCGTTGCGCGCGCGACTGGGGCTCAAACCGGCGCTCACCCTCTGGTCTTCCCCTACCGGCCGTGCGCTGCAGACGCTAGCGATCATCGTCGAGCATCTCGACCTCGACTGGCATGCCACGCGTACCGACGACCGACTGCGCGAGATCGACGTGGGGCGTTGGACGGGGCGCGGCTATGACGAGCTGCACCAGGAAGGCGGGCCGCTGCTCGATCCGGCCACCGGGCTGTTTCTGCGCCGCGCCGACGATGGCGAATGGTATGACGATATCGCCCGCCGGCTGCAGGGCTGGATCTGCGACCATGCCGGCGCGCCCGGCGACAAGCTGATCCTGATGCACGGCACCTCCAGCCGTGTGTTGCGCGGGCTGCTGACCGGCGCCCCCGCGCGTGCCGAGCATCGGGCGCCGGTGCTCGACGCGCTGCCGCAGGGCTCGATCGCGTTGATCGAGAATGGCATCGAGACCTGCCTCCACCGCGGTGACGGCACCGCGCCCGCATCATGACCCTGCCCGCGCTTTGCCTGATCGCGGCGGGGGCAGCGCTGGTCGCCTCGGCACCCGCGTCCGGCCGGGATTCGCTGGGGGTGTTCGGCGGCTGGGGGGCGTTCCGCGCGCCCCGGCCGCTGAGTTGCTTCGCGATCGCCGAACCCGAGGGCGGCGGCCGATCGCGCGACTGGCGACCGTTCGCCAGCATCGCGACCTGGCCCGACCGCAGGATCCGCGGCCAGCTTCACATCCGGCTGAGCCGTGCCGCAGCCCCCGGCCGGCCCATCGACCTGGCGGTGGGCAGCCAGAGATTCGCGCTCGGCGGCGGCGGGGCCGATGCCTGGGCGCGCGACCCCCGGGCGGATGCGGCGATCGTCGCGGCGATTCGCACCGCCACCGAGATGCGGGTTACCGCCACCAGTGCAACCGGTCGAAGCTTCACCGACAGCTATCCGTTGCGTGGCGCCGCGACCGCGATCGACGCGGCGACTTTGGGCTGCGCCCGCCGCCTCTGAACCGTCCGTCCCGCCGATGCTGGAAAAATGACGGGTTTGCGACTATGTGCGCGCGATGCAGATCCCCGGCCATATCGACCCCGTTCCCGTGCCCCGCGCCGCGATCCCGCGTGCCGATGGCCGCATCGACCTGATCGGGATGACGCGCGACCAGCTTCGCGCGGTGCTCGAATCCTATCAGCTCGACCCGAAACAGGCCAAGTTGCGCGCCAAGCAGCTCTGGCACTGGATCTACAATCGCGGCGCCACCGACTTCCAGCTGATGACCGACATCGCCAAGGACATGCGCCATTGGCTGGAGCAGCGTTTCGTGGTCGGCCGCCCGCAGGTGGTGGAGGCGCAGGTCTCGACAGACGGCACCCGCAAATGGCTGCTGCGCGGTGATGATGGCCAGGATTATGAGATGGTCTTCATCCCCGACGCCGATCGGGGCACGTTGTGCGTCTCCAGCCAGGTCGGTTGCACGCTCAACTGCCGCTTCTGCCACACCGGCACGATGCGCCTCGTGCGCAACCTGACCAGCGCCGAGATCGTCGGCCAGGTGATGCTGGCGCGCGATTCGCTGGGCGAATGGCCGAGCCAGCCCGAGGGTCGCATGCTCACCAACATCGTGATGATGGGCATGGGCGAACCGCTCTATAATTTCGAGAATGTTCGCGACGCGCTGAAGCTGGTGATGGATGGCGACGGCCTCGCCCTCTCCAAGCGGCGCATCACCTTGTCGACCAGCGGCGTCGTGCCGATGATGGCGCGTGCCGGCGAAGAGATCGGCGTCAACCTCGCGGTGTCGCTGCACGCGGTGACCAAGGAGGTGCGCGACGAGATCGTCCCGCTCAACCGGAAATATGGCATCGAGGAGCTGTTGCAGGCGTGCGCCGACTATCCCGGCGTCAACAATGCGCGCCGCATCACCTTTGAATATGTGATGCTGAAGGACAAGAATGACAGCGACGAGGACGCGCACGAACTTGTCCGCCTGCTGCGCCACTACAAGCTGCCGGCGAAGGTCAACCTGATCCCGTTCAACCCCTGGCCGGGCGCCGATTACGACACCTCCACGCCGGAGCGGGTGAAGGCCTTCTCAAACATCGTGTTCGAGGCCGGCATCTCTGCCCCGGTGCGCACCCCGCGCGGGCGTGACATCGACGCGGCCTGCGGGCAGTTGAAGACCAAGGCCGAGCGGAAGAGCCGGGCGGAACTCGATCGACTCGCGGAAGAGAAGCAGGCGGCGCTGGGGTAAGCGGCGGCCCGGACGATGCCGTCGCTGAACTCGTCACCGTCCAGGCTGTGTTGAATGCCGCATCCGACGAGTCATGGCGGGCCGAAGCCGGCGATCCCCCGTTGCGGCTGGTCGAACCGGATCATGCCGGCGCGCGTGTCGCCGTTTCGGACATGGGCGGCGGGCTGGCGGTAAGCTTTCGCGGCGACCCGTACGAAAGCTGGCCGATCTTGCAGGATGTGCTGAGCCGGCAGGACGTGGCGGACCATATCCTCCTTCTTGACCTCAGCGGTCCGGATATCGGCGCGAACGGCATGAAGGATTGGGACTTCGCGAGCCTGATCACCGCCGCGCCGCGCTTCCCCCGGCTGGTGGATTTTCGCATCGGGCTGACCGATCCGGGCGACCATAATCAGAGCGCGGTCGCCGACGAGCAATTGCCTGCGCTGATCGCCCTGATGCCCGCGCTGCGCCACCTCGTGCTGCCGCAAGCCCCCGAACCCGAATTCTTCCGGTCATCCCTGCCCGATCTTCGTACCATCCGTACCGGCGGCGATCACCGCACCCGCGGCTTCATCCGCCACCTTGCCGACGGGAAATTCCCGTCGCTGAGGTTCGTAGACTTCACGGATTCGCTGGCGCCATTCCTGATGAACGAGGAACAGCCGGCGGAATGGTCTTCGACGCCGTTCGCCGATTATGAACGCCTCTTCGCGGCGGACATCACGGGCCAGTTGTCGGGCATGCGCCTGCGCAACGCGCGTCTCACCGAGGCGCAGTTCCGGGTCCTGCATGCCGCAAGACCGCAACTGCAGCTCAGCGTCACTTTAGAAGCGCCGCACTGCTACGTCGCGCATTGGCGTGACACCGGCTTTCCCTATCGGCATCTGCTGCCGTTCGGCTGATCCGATGCGGCGATGGCGCGGGCGATGCCGACGCCCTATAGCGCCCGGCACCATGCCGCTCTGCCCGTTCCGCCCCCAATGATCGATCCGCCAGCGCTGATCCTTGCGGCGTTGGCCGGCACTGCCGGCGGCGCGATGAACGCGCTGGCGGGCGGCGGGACCTTCGCGACGATGCCGACGCTGATCGCGCTCGGCCTGCCATCCCCGATCGCGAACGCAACGAGCAACGTCTCGCTCCAGCCCGGCGCGATCTCGGCGGCCTGGGCCTATCGCAAGGATCTGGGGCCCCTGGGCGGCGCCAGCGTCCGTACGCTCACCGCGATCACCTTTTTCGGCGGGATTGTCGGCAGCCTGCTGCTGGTGGCAACGCCGGCGCGGACATTCGACATCGTCGTGCCCTGGCTGCTGCTGCTCGCCACCCTTGCGCTCGCGTTCGGGCGGACCGCCTCCAACGCGCTGCACCATCATCTCACGATCGGCATCAAGACATTGCTCGTCGTCCAGTTCCTGCTGGGCATTTATGGCGGCTATTTCGGCGGCGGCGTCGGGTTGATGATGGTTGCCGCGTGGGGGCTGCTCGCGCGCGCCGAGCCGCATCTGCTGGGCGCGCACCGCACCTTGATGCTGGCAGTGGCCAACGCTGCGGCAGCGATCATCTTCATCGGCGCCGGGATGGTCGCATGGGGGCTGGCTGCACCGATGCTCGTCGGCTCGGTGATGGGCGGGTATCTCGGCGCGCGGCTCGCCCGGGTGCTGCCGGCCCGGGTGATCCGCTTCGTCACCTTGGGGGTGACTGCGGCGATGACGATCATCTTCTTCTGGCGCGCCTACGCCTGAAGCGCTTTACGCTGTAACCTTAACCGGCGAGACTGCGTATGACGGGGGAAGGACGCGCTTATGACCACCATCGCCGCCGATACCGAAACATCCGCCGCCGCGACACCGTCCGCCCCGACGGTACCGGCCAAGGTCTACCGCCATCGCCTCGCCACGCGCCTCTGGCATTGGCTGAACGCGGTCACCATCATCGTCATGCTGATGAGCGGGCTGATGATCTTCAACGCGCATCCCCGGCTCTACTGGGGCGAGTATGGCGCTAATTTCGACCATGCCTGGCTGCAGATCGGCGCGGTCGGCGAGCGCGGCATGCTGCGCATCGGCGAGACGATGATCGACACCACCGGCTGGCTCGGCCGCTGGACGGGGCCGGACGGCGCCCCCGTCAACCGCGCCTTCCCGCACTGGGCGACGATCCCCAGCCATTACAGCCTGGCCGATGCCCGCCACTGGCACCTGTTCTTCGCGCTGGTGCTGGGCTTCGGCCTGCTCGCCTACATGATCGCGAGTCTCGTCAACCGCCATTTCCGCCACGACATCGCGCTCGGCCGCGCCGAAGTGGCGCCGCGCCATCTCTGGCAGGACATCAAGGATCACGCGCGGCTGCGCTTTCCCACGGGCGAAGCGGCGCTGCGCTACAACCCGATCCAGAAGATCACCTACAGCCTCGTCATCTTCGGGCTGATCCCGCTGCTGATCCTGACCGGCCTTACCATGTCGCCGGGCATGAACGCGGCCTGGGGCTGGCTGGTCGATCTGTTCGGTGGACGGCAATCGGCAAGGTCGCTGCATTTCATCGCCGCGACCCTGATCGCGCTCTTCATCATCGTCCACCTCGTGCTGGTGGTGCTGTCGGGGCCGATCAACGAGATACGGTCGATGATCACCGGCTGGTTCCGCGTGCCGCAGGAGAAAGGCCGATGAGCAGCATCATCACCCGCCGGACGCTGATGACCGGCCTTGTCGCCGGCGCTGGCGGGCTCGTCACCGGCTGCGACGCGCTGAACGAAAGTCCGACCTTCCAGTCGGTGCTGCAGTCGGGCGAGCGGGCGAACCGGGGGCTGCAACGGCTGATCTCCAACCGCGGCGCGCTGGCGAAGGAGTTCAGCCCCGATCAGCGCTCTCCCATCTTCCGCTCCAACGGCAACCGCATGCCGACCTCCCCCGCCTATCAGGCGCTGATGGCCGGCAATTTCGCGGATTGGCGGCTGCAGGTGACCGGGCTGGTTGCCAAGCCGCTCAACCTGTCGCTGGCGCAACTCCGCTCGATGCCGACGCGCCACCAGATCACCCGCCACGACTGCGTCGAGGGCTGGAGCGCGATCGCCAAGTGGAGCGGCGTGCCGCTGAAGTTGCTGCTCGATCTCGCCGGGCTGCGTGACGGCGCGCGCTACATCGTCTTCCGCTGCGCCGACGAATCGCGCGGCACCGCCTATTATGAATCCATCGACCTGATCGACGCCTTCCACCCCCAGACCATCCTCGCCTGGGCGCTCAACGACCGCGCTTTACCGGTGCCCAACGGCGCGCCGCTGCGGCTGCGCGTGGAGCGGATGCTGGGTTACAAGCACGCCAAATATCTGATGGCAGTGGAAGCCGTCGCCAGCCTCGACGGGATCGGCGGCGGCAAGGGCGGCTATTGGGAAGATGTCTCCCGATATGAATGGTATGCGGGCATCTGACCGCATGCAGTCCCTTCATCGAACCTAAACGAAAAATAAGGTTCCGGAGCGGTAACGGCATGTTCTAGAAGCCACCGCATGGCGCTCATCGACACATTCCTCCAGCGCATCGTCAAGCAGGGCACGCTGACGATGACGCATCATGACGGCCGCACGGTGCAGTATGGCACCCCGGCCGCCGGCTTTCCTCATGTGGCGATCCGTTTCGCAGATGCGGGGGCGGCGAACTATATCGTCAGCCATCCCCGGCTGGGCGCGGCCGAAGCCTTCATGGATGGCCGGCTGCTGATCGAGGAAGGCGATATCCTCGACCTGATCAGCCTGATCCGCGCCAACGGCCCGTGGGAGAAGGGCGGCAATCTGGAGATCAAGAACCCGCTGCGCCGCGCCGCCTCCAGCGCCGCCGAGCGTGTTTCGCGATTCAACTGGGCCGCACAATCCAAGCGCAACGTCGCGCATCATTACGACCTCTCCGACGATCTCTACGCGCTCTTCCTCGACGCCGACCGTCAATATAGCTGCGCCTACTTCACCCATCCCGATAACAGCCTGGAACAGGCACAGGCCGACAAGAAAGCGCACATCGCCGCCAAGCTGCACTTGAAGCCCGGCCAGCGCGTGCTGGATATCGGCTGCGGTTGGGGCGGCATGGCGCTGTATCTGAACCGCGCCGCGGATGTGGACGTGCTGGGCATCACCTTGTCCGAGGAACAGCTCAAGGTCGCCCGCGCCCGCGCCGAGGCCGCCGGCGTATCGGACCGGGTGAAGTTCGAACTGATCGACTATCGCGACGTGCAGGGCCGCTTCGATCGCATCGTTTCGGTCGGCATGTTCGAGCATGTCGGCCCGCCGCACTATCGCGACTATTTCCGCAAGTGCCATGACCTGCTGACCGATGACGGCGTGCTGCTGATGCACACGATCGGCCGCTTCGGAAAGCCCGGCACCACCGACGCCTTCACCCGCAAATATATCTTCCCAGGCGGCTATATCCCGGCGGTGAGCGAGGTCGTCGCGGCAAGCGAGCAGTGCAGGCTGCTGCTGAGCGACATGGAGACGCTGCGCCTGCACTACGCGATGACGATCCGTCACTGGTACCAGCGCACCGTCGCCAACCGCGAGAAGATCGAGGCGCTCTACGACGCGCGCTTCTTCCGGATGTGGACCTTCTATCTGGCGGGCGCGATCGCCGCGTTCGAGAGCGGCGGCATGGGCAACCACCAATACCAGTTCGTCCGCAACCGCCGCGCACTGCCGATCACTCGCGACTATATCGGCGCGGCGGAGACGCTGCTGGCGCGGTAACCTGAATTTTCCTCCCCGAGCCTTGCTCGGGGAGGAAATTTACAATCACTCCGCCGCGATCAGCTCCACGTCGAACCGGTCGGTGTCGCGGATCAGGCCCGACATCTTCCACTGCTGTTCAAGCACGCCCGGCCCATAGGGCTTGGAGCCGCCCAGCGCCTCGGCCAGCGCCTGGAAGCGCGCGCCTTCCTCCAGCAGCACGATATAGCTGGCGAGCTGCAGCAGCCCCTTGCGGCCCCATGCGGTCGAGCCGCCATTGGCCTCGAGGATCGCGGGCACCTGCGGATCCTTCTCAAGCACCTCGAGGATGAAGTTGGCCTCGCCCTGGCGGCGATCGATATAGATCGGCAGTTCGCGCGCGCGGGTCCAGCGCTGGACGGGCACGTAGCTGATCGGCAGTGCGCGGTGGCTTTGTGACCATGCACCGAGATAGACGGTGTGGACGTGGCTGACGGTGGTGATGTCGTCATGCGCGCGGAAGATCGGGAGGTAGCGGCCGCCACCGAGATTGCCCTTGGCGTCGCCGCCCAGCACCGCGCCGTCGAGCGCGAAGATCGTCGGCACCGGCACCGCGTCGGGCGCAAACGGCCCCGGATAGCCGATCGAGACCACCGCTTGCTCGCCCGGCACGCGCTCGACGAAGTTGACGGTGCCCGAGGGGGCGATCGTGCCGGTATTGGCGAGGCCGCGGAACGCGACGACGGCGTCGCGCACCGCCTGTTGGGCGAAGTCCGAGATGGTCGAATTGAGCGTGGTCATGGCTGCTTCTCCTGATGAAGACGGTTATTCGGCGGCCTGCAGCAGCGAGGATGCGCTGCGGCCGAGCAGCGGCAGCACCTCCTCACCGATGCGATAGGCCTCTTCGAGGTGCGGGGTGCCGGCGAGGATGAAAGCATCCGTGCCGCGGGCGATCAGTTCGTCGAGCTTGGCGGCGCACTGCTCGTAATTGCCGACGATGCCGAGCGCCGGGCCGCCGCGCAGCAGGTTGAACCCGCCCCACAGATTCTGGCCGACGATCAGATCGTCCCAGCGCTTCGCTTCGGTCGGCCGCAACGCCGCCTGCCGCTGGGCGCCGACCGAATCGGTCGCCTGCCCCCGCCAGCGCGCGCGGGTTTCGTCAGTGACATTCTCGAAGCCGATGCGCACGTCGCGCCACGCTTCTTCCTCGGTCGCGCGTGCGACAAGGTCGACGCGAACGGCGCATTTCTGCTCTCCGCCCAAGGCGGCGGTGCGCTCCTTCACCCGCGCGAACTTGGTGGTGAGCTGCTCGAACGGCTCCAGCCACGACAGATAATAGTCGGCATGTTTCGCAGCGGATTGCAGCGCCGCATCCGACGAGCCGGAGAACCAGATCTCGGGCAGTTCCTCCCGCGCCAGCAGCGGTGCGAGGCCGCCACGCTCGACCTTGAAGAAACGGCCGTCATAGCTGAAGTCGCCGCCCTTCCAGACGCCCTTGAGCACGTCGAGGAATTCGGTGGTGCGGCCATAGCGATCGTCATGGTCGAAGCTGTCGCCCCACCAGAGCTGCGCGGGGCCGCCGCCACCGGTGATGATGTTGTAGACCGTCCGGCCGCCGGTCGCGCGCTGCAGGCTGGCGGAGAGTCGCGCGGCCTGCACCGGGTTGAGAAAGCCCGGTTGGAAGGCGATCATGAAGCGGAACGTCGCGGTCTCGCGAGCGAGCAGCGGCGAGATCACCCATGGATCGTCGGTGTTGGGGAAGGACGGGATCAGCCCGCCAATGAAGCCCGAGGTTTCAGCGGCCTTCGCAGTCTCGGCGAGATAATCGATGTAGCGGAAGCCGTCATCGGCACCATGGCGGTCGAGCCCCGGCGCGAAATTCGTCTCGGACAGCGGCGACCAATCCCCCCGGTCGTAGGAGCCGCGGCGGATGGTGGCGTGGCAGCCATGGGTCGGCAGGCGCCAGTAGAAGTCGATGGTCATGGATTTCCTCCGGTTCAGGCGGCGGCGCGCAGCGGATCGGTGAGCGTGCGGAAGCGGGGCAGGACGAACTGGCCGACGCGATAGGCCTCTTCGAGCGAAGGCGAGGCGCCGAGCACGAAGTGGGTCACGCCGAGATGCGCGAGCGTCGCGAGCTGTTCGGCGACATCCTCATAGGTGCCGGCGATGCTGCCCTGGGGCACATAACCCACCTCATCGGCATATTCGCGCGCAACGACCGGCTGGACGATGCCGAACGCCACCGTGCGCCCCGTTGCCACCGCGAGCGCCTCGAGCGTCTCGATCGAATGGCGCAGATCCTCGATCGGAGCGGGATCGAACAGGTGGACATCGGCCTGCCGCGCGGAAAGCGACAGCGCCTCCTCGCTGGTGCCGCGCAGAAAGACCGTGGGGAAGCGCACGCGGTTGAGCGGTGCGTCGAACCCGCCCTTCTCCACCTCGAAGAAGCGGCCCTTGAAGCTGTAGCCCTGCCCCCCGTGAACGCCCCGCGCCACGGCCAGGAACTCCTCGGTGCGCGCGATCAGGTCCGCCTCATCGACATGGTCGGCACCGCGCGCGCGGGTTTCGGCGTCGGCGTCCGCCGCAATCGCCCAGCCGAGCCGCTCATGGGCGAGCCGCTGGAAGCTGGTCGCCTGCTTGGACGCATAGACCGCCGAGCCGACCGAGGCCGGGAATTCCGGGATCAGCGCCAGCCGCGGCACCTCGCGCGCGACCGCCGCGGCGACGATCTGGCTGTCGTCCCCCGCCTCACGATGCGCTACGAACAATCCGTCGAACGCGGTCAGCGCGGCGGCCCGGGCGATCGCGGCATAATGATCGTAGCGGTTGATCGCCGACGTCCGCACGTCGCGCGCGACGGCCTGCCACTGCGCCCGTTCGGACGGTTCCGACCGCTGCGGCTCGGCCGCGACGTCGAGTTGCCAATAGGTCTGGATGGTCATGCTGCAGTCCTTTGTTTCGGGAAGGCGGGCGTGCCGAACCGGCCGTGGAACAGCGTCTCGGCAAGCGACCGCCGGCCGTTGGGCGCCTCGGCGGCGTGGAAATCGGGATCGAGCGTATCCAGCCCGGCGGCGCGGCCGAGCGCGATCAGCGTCTCGACCGCGAAGCCGGCGGGGATGCCCAGCCGCTCGCGGGCGGCGACGCGATCGAAACCGCCGATGCCGTGCGTGTGCCAGCCGAGCAGCAGCGCCTGATGCGCAAAGTTCGCCCAGGCGGCGCCGGCATCGAAGCTGTGGCTGACATTGTCGACAATCTCGCCGCGGCGATCGGCTTTCAGCTCGGAAACGACCAGCACCAGCGCCGAGGCGCGCGGTGCCCACAGCCGGTTGCGCGGGTTGAGCAGGTCGACGAACGTCGCCCAATCGGCATCGCCCGGCCGCGCGAACAGGAATCGCCATGGCTGGGCGTTGAGCGCCGACGGCGCCCAGCGCGCCGCCTCGAACGCGCTCAGCAGCACCGCATCGGGCACCGGCTCGCCCGAAAAGCTGCGCGGCGACCAGCGGTCGACGAACAGCGGCGCCACCGCATGTTCGGCGTCGCGCGCCATCAGCGCTCCTCCTGCCGGCGGAACGGCACCAGCTTGTCGTCGTCGCCTTCGACCGGCGCGCCGGTGAGTTCGGCGAGAATCTCGTCGCGCAGCTTGTGCAGCACCGGCGAACTGCGGTCGCGCGGGTGCGGCAGGTCGATGTCGACGATGCGGCGGATGCGCCCCGGGTTGGGCGCCATCACGATCACCCGGTCACCGAGGTAGAGCGCTTCCTCGACATCGTGGGTGACCATCACCATCGTCGATCGCTGCGCCATCCAGATGCGCTGCAATTCCTTTTGCACATGCACGCGGGTCAGCGCGTCGAGCGCGCCCAGCGGCTCGTCGAGCAGCAGCACCTTGGGCTCGGTCGCCAACGCGCGGGCGATCGCCGCGCGCTGCGCCATGCCGCCCGAAAGCTGGTGCGGATAGGCCTTCTCGAACCCCGAGAGATTCACCATCGCGATGTGCTCGGCAACGATCTGCGCGCGGCGATCCTTGGGAATATCCGTGTTGAGCAGCGCGAGCCCGACATTCTCCTCCAGCGTCATCCACGGGAACAGCCGGTGGTCCTGGAACACGATGCCGCGATCGAGGCTGGTCGTGGCGATGCGTTCGCCGTCCAGCCGAATTTCGCCCGAATAGTCGGTGTCGAGTCCGACGATCAGCCGCAGCAACGTCGACTTCCCGCAACCCGAAGCGCCGACGATGCTGACGAACTCGCCAGGACGGATGCTGAGATCGATCCCCTCCAGCACCGGCAGCGCGCGGCCATCGATGCTGAACGCCTTGCTGAGGCCGCTGATCGTCAGCGCGCCCCGCGCGGGGCCGGGGGCCGGCGCCGTGCCGTGCTGCGATCCGATGCGGGTCTGAACCGTCATGGGCTTGCTCCTGTCAGGCGGCCGCGCCCTGCCAGCGCAACAGATGCGCACGCAGGCGGCCGAAGAGGTGGTTGAGGGTAAAGCCGAGCGTCGCGGTGACGAGGATCGCGACGAGGATGATGTCCATGCGCTGCTGCGCCTGCGCGAGGCTCATCGTCGCGCCGAGGCCGCCGCCGGATCCGAGCAGGATCTCGGTGCCGATCGTCGCGATCCACGCGAAGGCCAGCGCCTGCGTCAGCCCGGTGAGGATCAAAGGCAGCGCCGCCGGCAGCAGGATCAGGCGAAAGCTCTGCGCGCCCGAAAAGCCATAGACGCGGCCGACCTCCAGATAGCGCCGCTCGACATTGACGACGCCCTCATAGGCGTTGAGCACGGTCGGGTAGAATGCCGCGAGGCTGACGATCAGCAGCTTGGCGCTGTCGCCGTTGCCCAGCCACAGCCCGATCAGCGGCAGCCAGCCGAGCAACGGCACCTGCCGCACCGCGTGGTAGAGCGGGCCGACGAGACGATCGACCGGCTTGGACACCGCCATCGTCACGCCAAGCGCGACCCCGAAGCCGCTGCCGATCAGCAGCCCGGTAACGGCGCGCGACAAGGTGGCGATCGCATCGTCGAGCAACTGGCCGCTGCCGGCGAGTTCGACGAAGGCGCCGGCGACGCTGTCGAGCGGCGCGAAGGCGAGCGCGCGGGCACCGCCGGCGTCGGCCTGCATCTGCCACCACAGCAACACGAGCGCCGGGGCGACGAAGCCGAGCGCGATGCGCACCCAGGGTTTGCGGATCAGGTCGGTCATGCGGTTTTCCAGCGGGTTGCGCGGCGCTCGATCGCCTTGGCGCCGCGATCGAGCGCGAAGCCGACGAGGCCGGAGACGAGGACACCGGCGAGGACGACGTCGATGCGGAACATCTGCCGGCCCATTTCCATCATCTGGCCAAGCCCGCTGTCCGCCGCGAGCAGCTCGGCGGCGACCAGCACCAGCCAGGCGCGGGTCAGGCCGATGCGCAGCCCGGTCAGCACCGGCGGGATCGTCGCGGGGATCAGGATGCGGGTGACGAAGGGCAGCAGCGGCGTGCGATAGACCTTGGCGACCTCGAACCAGCTTCGCGGCACGCCACGCACGCCATCCGCCGTCGCCAGCGCGACGGGGAAGAAAGCGGCGATCGCGACGATCACGATCTTGAAGCCCTCTTCGATGCCGAGCAGCAGCACGAACATCGGGATGAAGGCGAGCACCGGCACCTGCCGCACGGCCATGAACAGCGGCGAGAACAAGGCTTCGAACCATTTCGACAGCGCGAGCAGCGTGCCGAAGACGAGGCCGGCGGCGGCGCCCAGCGCGAAACCGGTGAGCAGGCGGACGAGGCTCTGGCCGAGATGGCTGCCGAGTTCGCCGCTGGCAATCAGTGTGCCAAGCGTTTCGACCACTGTGCTCGGCGGCACCAGCACCTGCGGCGGGAACAGCCCGCTCGACGAGGCGATCTGCCACGCGGCGATCAGTGCCGCGGGCGGCGCCAGCGCGGTCGGCACGGTGAGTTTGGAAGACATCACAGCGTCTCCGCGATGAGAGGAAGCGGCGCCGCACGGCGGCTGGCGACGAGCGCGACGATACCGGCGCCGATGGCGAGCACCGGCAGCCAGAGCAGGAAGACGGATTGCAGCGGCACCAGCCGGCTGACCGCGCCGCCGGCGAGCGAGCCCACCGACGACCCGGTCATCGAGGCGAGGTTGTAGAGCCCGGCTACCTTGCTCTTGCCGCCGGGGATCGCCGCCAGCACGCGGACGTTGACGAGGTGGACGATCGACGCGCCGGCGCTCAGCAGCACCGCCCCCGCCGCCAGCCCGGCGAAGCCGCCGGACAGGCCGAACAGCGCGAACGCCGCCGCCACCAGCGCCAGCCCCAGGCCATAGGCGCCGCGCCGCGGCAGCTGCGCGACGAGGCTGCCGCCGAGGAACAGCATCGCGACCGAGGTCACGCCCTGGAAAAGCATCAGGCGAATGCCGTCCTGCTGGGTGAGCGGCGGCAGCGCGATCGCGAGCAATATGACGAAGGTGGTGAACAGCGCGGTGGTGGCGCCGGACAGGAATTCGATCAGGCAGCTTTCGGCGATGTTGGCGTCGGCCAGCAGCAGCCGCAGTTCGGCGAGAAAGCCGGGCGACGCCGGCACGTCGGCATGGCGGGTCGGCATGAACGACAGGCTGAACAGCGCCATCACGCCGAACAGCGCGGCGACGAGCAGGAAGCTGGTGGTGATGCTGAGCCGCTGGGTGAGGAACACCGCCGCCGCCGGCCCGACGATCGCCATCCCGCCCTGCAATGTGCCGCGATACCAGCCGGCCTTCGCCTGCCCCAATGACGGCAGCCGTTCGAGGAAGGCGCTGTTCATCGAGACGATGCGGAACGGGATGCACAGCCCGATCAGCCAGCGTCCTCCGGCCAACGCCAGCCATGCCGCTGAGAGCGGCATCAGCAGGTTGACGAGCAGCGGCCCCAGGCTGGAGACGAAATAGACGCTGCGCATGCCATAGCGGGCGATGATGAACCCCGCCGGCACCGTCACCAGCATCATCCCCACCGATTCCATCGCGGAGATGATGCCGACCTGGAACGAGCTGGCGCCGAGTTGCAGCGCGTAGAGCGTGGTGACGATCTTGCCGAGGCCGATGGTCAGCCCGCTGACCAGCGACAACGCGATGAAATTGGCGAGGAAACGCGTGTCGCTCACAGCGGCGCCTTCTCCACTTTCGCCGGGGCGACGGTGGCCGACTTCGCGTCGGACGCGTGCCAGTAGCCTTCGAGCCCGAGCTTGCGCACCGCCTCGGTCGCGAAGCGCGGTTCGAGCAGATCGTCGACCTTCACCTTCTGGCGGACGAGGCCGGTGCCGAAGGTATAGTCGGTGACCGAGCGGTAATGCTGCCGCACCTGCCCATCGAAGAGCGGCGAAAATCGATCCTGCCAGCGCACGCGCTGTTCGGCATAGTCGCTCTCGATCACGCTGACCGGAGTCTCTCCACGCGCGGCCTGGTCGACCACCGCACTGCGGTTCTCAGGGAGCGACGACCAATGCGCGGCGCGGACATAGGCCTCGGCGATGATCTGGGTGAGTTCGGGATAGCGCTCGACGAAATCGGCGCGGCCGAACAGCTCCGCGCGCATCTTCCAGTCCTCCGGCGCCGACTTGGTCGACCACACGATGCGGCCGGCGCCCTTCTGTTCGAGCAGGATCGCGTCGGACAGCAGGAACACCGCATCGACATCGCCAGAGGCAAGCGCGGCGTGGCTGGCCGGCGGGTTGATGTTGAGGATCTTGAAGTCGGTGAGCTTCAGCCCGTTGGCGTCGAGCAGCTTGGTGAAGGGCAGTTCCCACGGGCGGCCTCGGTGGAGCGCGATGCGCTTGCCGACCAGATCCTTGATGCTCTTCGCCTCAAGCCCCTTGCGGACGACCAGATAGGCATTCTGCCCGCGCCCGACCGGCACGACGAGCTTCAGCGGCACCCCACCCGCCACCGCGATGATCGCCGGGAAATCGCCATAGGAGGCGAAGTCGATGCGCTTGCCCGCGAAGCCTTCGTTGATCAGCGGGCCACCGACCGCGGTCGGCACCGGAAAATATTCCAGCGCGACGCCCCGCTTCGCCAGTTCGGCCTTCAGCCAGCCCTGCTCGATGATCGTGCCGGTCAGGCCGTTGAAAGTCTGCTTGCCCTTGTAGGGATAGGCGATGCTGGCGATCGTCACCGTCTTGGGCAGCGCCGCGGCGCTTTCCGCTTCCTTGCCGCCGCGGAACTGGAAGGCGACGAGGGCGACCACGGCGACCAGCGCCGCCGCTGCGATGATCCAGTTCTTCACGGATGCCATGTCGAAACTTTCTGCTGCTCGGTCGCGGACGGCCGGACGAGCGCTGCCCGACCGCCCACGTCTCGGGTTTAGGCCGCGGCGCGCGCGGCCTGCTTGTTGGCGATCGCCTCGAACGGGCGGCGGTCGATCCATTCGCCCACGTCGAAATGACGGGGCAGGAAACCGCGCTCGAACAGGAAGGTGGTGAAGTCCGCGAGCGCCTCGACCGACGCGTCGGACAGGTCGGTCTTGAGCCGGCGGTGGAGCGTGTCCCCGCCATAGGCGGCGCGCACGAACTGTTCGGAGGATCCGGTCTCGCTCTCGATGTAGCGCAATGTCTCTTCCGGATGCGCCTCGGCCCAGTCGCCGGCGTCGATCACCGCGGCAAGCAGCCGTTCGGCGACCTCGGGATAGAGATCGAGCGTGGCGGCATCGACCGTCAGCGGCCGCGGCGCGCCATTGTTGACGCGGATCTTCGGGTCGGGATGGAAGCCGGTGTCGATCACGACATGCGCACCAGCGAGGAACGCATATTCGGCACCGAGCGAGCCCTTCACATGGATCGCATCGACCTCGCCGCGCACCAGCGCGTGGAATTCGGCGGTGTAGAGCGGCCGGCCGCCCCAGCGCGCCCGCGCGGTGGTGCCGATCGCGGGCAGGCCCGGCGGGTCGGTGGCGTCCACGTCCACCCAGGTCACCTCGTCTTCGCCGAGGCCGCCCAGCGACAGCCCGGCGAGCAGCGCGCGCAGCGCGGTGGCACGGAAGATATCCACCTTCGCCCCATCGCGACGGGGCAAGGCAATGCGCTTTCCCTTGAGGTCGGCGACGTCGCGGATGCCCGGGTCCAATGTGATGATCGCCTGGCTCTCATCCACCCACGACAGGCCGATCACGCGGGTATCGGCGCCCGCCGCGCGCGCCCAGATCGCCGGCACGCTGCCACCCTGGCGAAAGCTGTGCTGGAGATGATGATCGATATGGCTGGCGCGCTTTTCGGCGTCGGCCGTGTCCTGGATCGAATTGACCTGGATGCCGAGCGGTTCGAGATCGCGCTCGATCGTGCCGCGGCCGATGGCGATGCCGAGCGGTGTCGGCACCGGGCAGCGCGTATACCAGATCTCGAAAGGATAGGCTGAGGTCATGCTGCGGTCTCCTCTCAGAAGCGGGCCGTGACCGAGGCGCCATAGGTACGCGGTTCGCCCATCGTGGTGAGGCGGGCACCCTGCTGCGTGCCGAAGGTCAGGATCTTGTAATTCTTGTCGGTGAGGTTGCGGACGAAGAGCTGGAACTCGAGCGCGTCGTCGGGCGCGGAGAGCACCAGCCGGGCATTGCCCAGCGCATAGCCGGCCTGCCGCTGGTAGCGGCTGACCAGATAGTCGTTCGCCGCGGGGTCGGTCTCCTGCGCGTTGACGGTGAAATATTGGTTGGTGCGATAGCTCCAGTCGGAACCCAGGCTTACGGCCCAGTCGCCCACCGGCACCGAATATTCGGCGTCGATATTGCCGGTAAAATGGGGGGCGCGGGTGAACTGGTTGCCCTTGCCGAACAGCGCGCCGGTGTTCGGATTGTTGGGGATGAAGTCGTCGGTATATTCGGTGTCGAGCAGGCCGATGCTGCCGGCGAAGCGCAGCCCGTTGACCGGCCGCGCGGTCACATCGAGTTCGAGCCCCTTCGACCAGCCCTTGGCGTTGATCAGCCGCGCGGTGAACACGGTGGTGCCGCCGGCGGAAACCGGCACGCCCTGCACCAGCACCTGGATCTTCTTGTAGTTGTAATAGAAGGCGGCGAGGTTCGCGGTCAGCTTGCCGCCGAACCAGCTCGTCTTCACGCCCGCCTCATAGGAATAGAGATCCTCGGGCGCGATGCCGCCCGGATCGAATTGCGCGGCGGCATTGGCGCTCGCCTGGAAGGTGCCGGAGCGGAAGCCGCGCGCGAACCGGGCATAGAGCAAGGCATCGCCGCCGAGCTTCACCTGCGGAGTGATATCCCAGGTGAAGCGGTTCCACGTCTTCGACGGCGAGGAGATGAAGCCGGTGACTGGATGGCTGGTCGCGACCGAGTTGCGCAGCCACCAGGTCGTCGGATCGGTGAAGGTGACGAGCGGCCGTGCCAGCGTGGCCGGTGTCGCCGGATCGACGGTGTTCAGCCGGCGCGCGGCATCGCCATTCTGGTTCCAGATGTCGATCGTCGCCGAGCGCTTTTCCGAGGTGTAGCGCGCGCCGGCGGTGAGGCTGATCGCATCGGTGAAGTTGAAGGTGCCGCTGCCGAACAGCGCATAGCTCTTCGAGGTCTGATCGTAGAGCACGTTCTGGTAGTAGGAATGGCGCCAGCGCTGCGGCCCCGTGCCGCGGTCACGATAGGCGGTGGTGCCCACGGTCGCGGTCGTCGCGTCCGAATGGAAATCCTCCCAGAAATAATGCGCGCCGACGATCCAGTTGAACCGGTCCTCACGCGGTGAGGCGATGCGCAATTCCTGGGTGAACTGCTCGCTCGACAGGTCCGTGCGCGAGCGGGAGCCTTCGAAATTGGTATAGTCGGCGTCGCCGACGCTGAGATTGTCGCCCTTGTCCCATGCGGTGATCGAGGTGATCGTATAGTCGCCGGGTGTCCAGGTCGCGGTCAGCGTCGCGCCGCGCTGCTTGGTCTTCGAGGTGCCGGGGACATTGGCCGAATAGGTGCGGCCATGGCCCGTCGGCAGATTGCCATAATCGTCGGCCGGGGCGGATGCGCCCTTGGCGGCCGCCGTATCCGGGAAGGCCGGCGTGATGAAGCGCGGGATCGGCGTACCGTCAAGGCTGCGTACGCGGCCGGAGAGCAGGACCTCGAAATCGTCGGTGGGCGTGTAGAGCAACTGGACGCGGCCGGCATAATCGTCGAACCGGCCGGTGCCGTCCTCGCCGCTTCCCGCGTTGCGATAGACGTCGCCGCGCCGCTCATAGAAGAAGGAGCCGCGCGCCGCGACCTTGCCGTCGATCACCGAGCCGCCGAAGCCGCCCTGCGTGAACACCGATCCATAATTGCCGACGCCGGCGCGGACATAGCCCTCGGGCTCGAAGCTCGGCTTGCGCGAGATGTAATGGATCGCGCCACCGACGGTATTCTTGCCCCACAACGTGCCCTGCGGCCCGCGCAGCACCTCGACGCGTTCGAGGTCGAACACCGGGAAGGCCTGGAAGAAGGGCGAGTTGACGTAGACCTCGTCAAAATAGACTCCGATCGGGTTGACGACGTTCGCCGCGGGATCGTTCGAGCCGATGCCGCGGATGAACCAGCGCGGGCGGGTGCGGCTCTCGGTCTGCGCCGCCGACGCGTTGGGAATCAGGCGAACCACTTCCGCGGCGGAGCGGACATCCTGCCGCACCAGCGCATCGCCCCCGACCGCAGTGATCGCGATCGGCACGTCCTGGATATTCTCGGCGCGCTTGCTGGCAGTCACGACGATGTCGGAACCCGCCTCCGGCGCGGGTGCAGCGGCGGCCTCGGGTGCCGCGTCCGCCGGCGTCTCGGCGTGCGCGGTTCCCACCGCGGCAAGCGCGACCGCGGAGGCGAGAAGGGCGGACCGGTAAGACAACGAAATCAAGATGAATCCCCACTTTTCATATGTTGGTCCGCTCTCCCCACACCCGTTGCCGGGGCGCTCTGCGGGGAAGGCGGACGATGGCTGGAAGAAGATCAGGCGACCTTGCGCCGGTGCTGGTCGATCGCGTCGAGCGGGCGCCGGTCGATCCAGGCGCGCACGTCGAAGTCGGCGGGCAGGAAGCCGTGCGCGAACAGGAAGTCCTTGAAGTCGCCGAGCGCGTCGATCGCTTCCTCGGTGAAGAAGGTGCCCAACCGCTGCGGCGCCGCTTCGCCATAGGCGGCACGCACCCAGTCCGCCGAGGATCCGGCCTCGCGCGCAATATAGGCGAAGGTCTCTTCAGGATGGACGCGCGCCCACTCGCCGGCATCGACGACACGCGCGACGAAGCGCGAGACGATCTCGGGATGGCTTTCGATCAGCCCGGCATCCACCGTCAGCGTGCGCGGCGTGCCATTGTTGATCCGCACCTTGGGATCGGGGTGAAAGCCGATGTCGGCGATGATCCGCGCGCCCAGCAGACGGGCGGTTTCGAGCCCCAGCGCCCCCTTCGCATAGATGGCGTCCACTGTGCCGCGGGTCAGCGCGAGCGCCTCCGCGCGATAGCCGTGGCGGCCGCGTCGACGGAACCCTTCGCCGCTGGCGATGCCGCTCGTGCCGCTGCCGTCATTGACGGTGTCGACACGCTCGACCTCGTCCAGGCCCACGCCCTCCAGCTCCAGCGCCTTGGCGAAGCCGCGCAGCGCGGTGGCGCGGTTGAAGTCGATCGAGACCGGATTGACCGGCAGCGCGATGCGCCGCCCCCTGAGATCGCGCGCGCTGGTGATGCCGCTTTCGGGCAGCGCGAGCAGGGCCTGGAACTCGTCGGTCCAGCTCAGCCCGATCAGCTTCGTATCGGCGCCGCGCGAGCGCGCCCAGATCGCCGGGATGTTGCCGCCCTGGCGGAAGCTGTGCGGCAATGTGTGATCGAAATGCGATTCCCGCGCGGCCTCGTTCTGCGTTTCCTGGATCGAACGCAGGCTGATGCCTTCGCCGCCGAATTCGTCGGCAAACCAGCCGAGCTGGACGGCGATGCCGAGCGGCGTCGGCACGGGGCAGCGGGTATACCAGAGATGGTCGAGAGCGGTGGACATGGCGTCTCCTTCGGCTCCATGCGGTCGGCACGAGCACGGTCTGGGGTGCGGCGCGTGATCATGCGCGCCGGCAGTGATTTGATTCCGCGGTTCGGGCCCCACCTCACGGGGGGCGGAGCGCTGGCCTCAGGGCCTACAGGGTCGGTTCGGCATTCGCTCGGTCTCCTTCGTCAGGAACCACGAAGCCGGCCCCAGAAGGACGGGCATCGTGCGCTTTAGCTTTGATGACGCGGTGCAAGCTGCATTCCGTCAAAGACCGCGGGCCGCTATCGTGGAGCCATCCCCCGGGGTGCGACCAGTTCCCCTGCACAATTTTCTATTTCCCTAGTAGGGAATGAGTCAACAAAAGATCGGCTTCGCGCCATGCAATCCCTGCTTGGCGCGCTTGCCGCTTGCGCACCCGACCCCGGCCGGCAAAGTGCGCGCATGGCATTGGGGGATCGCGATTGATCAGGAACGTGACCATCGTCGGTGCGGGCTTCGCCGGCACCTTGCAGGCGATCAACCTGCTGCGGCATGACGGGCCGCGCGCGACATTGATCGAGCGATCGTCTGTCCCCGGCACCGGCCTTGCCTATGGCGCCGCGCATCCAGGCCACGTGCTCAACGTGCGCGCTGCCAATATGAGCGCCTTTCCCGACGATCCCGGCCATTTCGTCCGCTGGCTGGAAGCGAATGGCCGTCCCGATGCCGGCTCCGCCTTCGTCGAGCGCGTCACCTACGGCGTCTATCTGCGCGGCCTGCTCGACGAGGCATGCCGCCGCGCGGGGGACCGGCTGACCGTCGTCCGGGGCGAGGTGGTCGACGTCGCGAATGACGATGGCGCGGTGGTGACGCTCGCCGACGGGACGCGCCTGCACAGCGATGCCGCGGTGCTCGCGGTCGGCAACCTGCCGCCGCACGACCCGCCCGGGCTCGACGCCGCCACCCTCTCCGACCGCTACCGCCGCGACCCCTGGAGCGGCGTTTCCGACGGGCTCGGCACCGATGACGTCGTGCTGCTGATCGGCACCGGCCTGACCATGATCGATGTCGCGCTGATGCTGGAAGCGCGCGGTTTCGCAGGCCGCATCGTTGCGCTCTCCCGCCGCGGGCTGCTGCCGCGCCGGCATGAAGGTCACCTTGCCCCGCAAGACCGGATCAACGAGCGGCCGGTCACCACTGCCTCCGCGCTGCTCGCGTCGGTGCGCGAGCGTGCGGCCGCGATCGGCTGGCGCCACGCGGTCGACGAACTCCGCCCCTTCACCCAGGCGATGTGGGGCAGCGCCAGCGTCGCCGAGCGCAGCCGCTTCCTGCGCCATCTGCGCCCCTGGTGGGATGTCCACCGCCACCGTCTCGCCCCGTCCGTCGCCGAGCGGCTGGCGGCGATGCAGGCGCGCGGCTTCCTGACCGTGGTCGCCGGCAAGACGATCGCGTTCGCCGAACAGGCGGAGGGCATCGCGCTCGACTGGCGCCCCCGCGGCAGCGACCGACCCGAGCGCTTGGTGGCACAGCGCGCGATCAACTGCACCGGCCCGCTCGGCGACCTCCACCGCACCACCGAGCCGCTGCTCCAGCGCCTCGTCGCCCGCGGCACGATCCGCGCCGACATCGCCCGGCTGGGCATCGACGTGGACGGCGTTGCGCGCACGATCGCCGCGGACGACGCCAGCAACGACTGGCTCTACGCGCTGGGGCCGATGACCCGCGGCGCCTTCTGGGAGATCGTCGCGGTACCCGACATCCGCACCCAGACCTGGTCGCTCGCCCGCCGCCTCGCCAATGCGCAGTGGGTCGGCGGCGAGGGGTTGTGACGATCGGGCTCGCCGCCTTGGACAGCATGTTTCTGACCGGCATTTCCGGCTATCCCTTGCGGCCATGTTGCGCTGGCACTGCTGAAACCTGCACGCGGGCTGATCTGAGGAGATTTGCTGCATGACGACCCTGCAGGTCCGCACCCTCGGCACGACGATCGTCGTTCCGCTGGAACGTGCCTATGCCTTCGCCAGCCAGCCGCTCAACTTCCCGAAATGGGCGGCCGGCTTATCGCAATCGCTGCACGACACCGACGAGGGTTGGGTGGCCGACACCCCCGCGGGGAAGGCGATCGTACGGTTCAGCGATCCGAACCCCTATGGCGTGCTCGATCATTGGGTGCGGATCGGTGACAAGCCGGAGATCTACATCCCACTCAGAATGATCGCCAATGGCAGCGGCACGGAGGTCGAACTCACCCTCTTCCGCCAGCCGGAGATGGATGACGACGAATTCGAGCGCGACGCCGCCAGCGTGACCGCGGATCTCGCGGCGCTCAAGGCACTGCTCGAAAACGTCGGCTGAGCCTGGCGACACGCGCCTTCATGCCGCCGCGGTGAACGCGGCGAAGGTTGCCGCGAGATGATCGATGAAGGCGCGGACTGCGGGCGGCAACCCGCGCCTGGTGGTGAAGACGATGTGGACGATGCCCATCTGCCCGCCCCAGCCGGCGAAGATCCGCACCAGCCGCCCGCTGGCCAGATCATCACAGCAGACATGGTCGGGCAGCAGCGCGACGCCGATCCCTGCCGCGGCGGCATCGCGCAACGCCGCGAAATCGCCGCAGGTCATGCGCGGCTCGTGGCGATGCGCGTGGCGCGCGCCATCCGGCCCGGACAGGTCCCACAGGATTTCGCCCGGCTCGTCGTTCGAACCGAGTGTCGGCAGCGTGCCCAGCGCCTCGATGCCGGAGGCCGCCACCCTGTTCGCCAACGCGGGGCAGGCGACGAGGATGCGGCGCGACCGCGCCAGCGTGCGCATCGTCAGCGACGCGTCGGTCGCAGGATCGACGCGGACGCGCAGCGCCACGTCGATCCGCTCGGCAATGAGATCGACCGGCCGGTCGGTGGCGATCAACTGCAGGCGGACCTTGGGATAGCGATCGAGAAAAGCGGGCAATCCCGGCGAAAGCGAATCGACCAGACCTTCGGGGCAACTGAAGCGCACCCGCCCGCGCGGCTCGCTCTGCGCCTCCACCACCAGTGCCTCCGCCTGCTCGGCCTCATCGACGATCGCGCGGCAGCGGGCATGGAAGGCCTCCCCCACCTCGGTCACGCGAAAGCGGCGTGAGGATCGCTCGATCAGCCGCACGCCCAGTCGCGCCTCGAGCGCGGCGATCCGGCGGCTGAGCGTCGACTTGGGGATGCGGAGCGCCCGGCCGGCCGGCGCGAAACCGCCATGCTTCACGACCTCGGCGAAGAAGACATAGTCGTTGAGATCGGGCATAGCGATCCGCCATCGTTCCATTGATGGAACGCTAAGTGCCAGAATGACCGGCTACAGCCAACATCGTTCCAGCTCTATCTCGATCCCATGCGGTGAGCCAACCTCTCCGCGCCTCAAGGAGACAGACAATGGGCATGTTCCAGAACAAAGTGGTGGTGGTAACGGGCGGCACCAGCGGTATCGGCCTCGCCACCGCGAAGGCGTTCGCGGCGCAAGGCGCTTCGGTGTTCATTACCGGCCGGCGCCAGGATACGCTCGACGCGGCGGTGAAGGCGATCGGCGGCAAGGTGACGGGCGTTCGTGCCGACATGGCCGACCTTGGCGACATCGATCGCCTTTATGACGCGGTCCAGCAGCAGCACGCCCAGATCGATGTCCTGTTCGCCAATGCCGGCGGCGGCAGCTTCGCGCCGCTCGGCGCGATCGACGAAGCGCATTTCGACCAGACCTTCGCGACCAATGTCCGCGGCGTGCTGTTCACGGTGCAGAAAGCGCTGCCACTGCTGAAGGACGGCGCCTCGATCGTGCTGACCGGTTCTGTCACCGGAACCACCGGCACGCCGGCGTTCAGCGTCTACAGCGCCACCAAGGCGGCCGTGCGCAACTTCGCGCGGAGCTGGATCCTCGACCTCAAGGATCGAGCGATTCGCGTGAACGTCGTCAGCCCGGGGCTGATCGACACCGCCGGCCTCAACGAACTGTTCGGCGGCGGCGCGCAATCGGAAACGGCGAAGGCGGCAATGCTGGCGGGCATTCCTGCCGGTCGGGTCGGCCGCGCCGAAGACATCGCGGACGCGGTGCTGTTCCTCTCGTCGGACGCGGCAAGCTTCATCAACGGCATCGAATTCTTCGTCGATGGCGGCATGACGCAGATCTGACGGCCCATGCACGGGTGATGGCTTCCCGCTGCCCAGCGTTATACGCGGGCGGCGGGAACCGCCGTTTTCGTCCCCTCAGGGGGGTGTTTCATTCTACGGGCGGGAAGAAATGGTGCTGCCGGTGAGGATTGAACTCACGACCTCAGCCTTACCAAGGATGCGCTCTACCACTGAGCTACGGCAGCACTATCGGGCGTTGGCCGCGACAGAGGCGGGCCCTATGGCGAATGCTGCGACGCAGGTCAAGGCGGCTTGCGACAGGAATGTCGCTGCGGCTAATCCAACCTCCATGACGAAGGCGGAAGAAGAGCGGCAGGCAAGGCTTGCGCAGGCGCTCAGGGACAATCTGCGGCGGCGCAAGGCGCAGGCGCGCGGTGATGATTCGCCGGCGCAGCAGGCGGACGATGGCGAATCATCGTTCGATCGTCGCGATTGATCGATCCGAATCGGCAGCGATTGGCAAGCGTGGAACCGCTCTCTATAGCGCGGCGCATGGAGCGGCTGGACGGCGGCTCGGCGGTCCCGGCGCGACTTCGCGGCGGCATCGTCGCGCTCGGAAACTTTGACGGATTCCATGCCGGCCACCAGTCCGTGGTGGGCCGCGCCGTCGCGCGTGGTCGCGCCGAGGGACGGCCGGTGCTGGTCGCCACCTTCGATCCGCACCCGGTGCGCTATTTCCAGCCCGACGCGAGGCCTTTCCGGCTGACCACGCTCGCCCAGCGCGAGCGGCTGTTCGCCGAAGCGGGCGCGGATGCGATGCTCGTGTTCCGATTCGATGCGGCATTGGCGAGCCTGACCGCCGAAGAGTTCGTCGCCCAGCGGCTTGCCGAACTGGCTGGCGCTTCGGGCGTGGTGACCGGCGAGGATTTCACCTTCGGCCGCGGCAAGAGCGGCACGGTGGGGGTGCTCGCCGATCTCGCCTCCACCCATGGCATCACCGCCGAGGCGGTGCCGGCGGTAACGCTGGATGGCGAAGTCGTCTCCTCCAGCCGGATTCGCGACGCGCTGAAGGAAGGCGACTGCGTGACCGCGGCGCGGCTGCTGACCCGGCCCTTCTCGATCGAGGGGCGCGTGCTCCACGGCGACAAGCTCGGCCGGACGATCGGTTTCCCCACCGCGAACCTCGCGCTCAACAATTATCTGCGCCCGCGCTACGGCATCTACGCGATTCGCGGCCGCCTGCCCGATGGACGGATGTTCGACGGCGCGGCGAACATGGGCATCCGTCCCACCTTCGATCCGCCCAAGGAATTGCTGGAACCGCATTTCTTCGGCTTCACAGGCGATCTCTACGACCAGATGATCGAGGTGGAGTTCCACCATTTCATCCGCCCCGAGGCCAAGTACGACACGATCGAGGCGATGACCGCGCAAATCGCGCGCGATTGCGACGAGGCCCGCCGCCTGCTCGCCCAGCCTCTGGAAGTCTGACACCCGATAATATTGCGGGTATGCCTTGGACCCTCTAAGGCCCATCGCCTTATGACCGACGCTCCCGACTATCGCGACACCGTATTCCTTCCCAAGACCGACTTTCCGATGAAAGCCGGGCTCGCGGGGAAGGAGCCGCAGATTCTCGATCGCTGGGCGCGGATCGGAATTTATGATCGGCTGCGCGAACAGCGCGCCGACCGCACCCGCTTCATCCTCCACGATGGCCCTCCCTACGCCAATGGCGACATCCATATGGGCCATGCGATGAACAAGGTGCTGAAGGACATCATCGTCCGCAGCCAGAGCCTGCTCGGCAAGAACGCGCCCTATGTGCCCGGCTGGGACTGCCACGGCCTTCCGATCGAATGGAAGATCGAGGAGGAATATCGCAAGAAGAAGCTGAACAAGGACGAGGTCCCCCCCGCCGAGTTCCGCGCCCAATGCCGCGCCTATGCCGAGCGCTGGGTGGCGATCCAGCGCGACCAGTTCAAGCGGCTGGGCGTGATGGGCGACTGGGAAGACCCCTACCTCACCATGAAGTTCGAGGCCGAGGCCTCGATCGTCGGCGAACTGCTGAAGTTCGCGGCCAGCGGCCAGCTCTATCGCGGCGCCAAGCCGGTGATGTGGTCCCCGGTCGAGAAGACCGCGCTTGCCGAGGCGGAGGTCGAGTATGAGGATATCGTCTCGACCCAGATCGACGTCGCGTTCGAGATCGTCGAGGCCCCCAACGCGCCCGAACTGGTCGGCGCGCATGCGGTGATCTGGACGACGACGCCTTGGACGATCCCGGTCAACCAGGCTTTGGCCTATGGGCCGGAGATCGAGTATGTCGTATTCCGGCTCACCAATGGTGATAAAGCCGGAAAGCGATATGTTGTCGCTGCGGATCGCTATCTTGAGTTTCTAAAGCGCATCGGCGTGAACGTGCGCGTCGAGAATGACGTGCAGGCCGGTGTGCTCAGAGCGCATAATGACGACGCCGAAGTCGAATGCACGGTACAAGGCACCCAACTCGCCGGTGCCGTCTCGCAGCATCCGATGCACGAAAAGGGCGGCTTCTTCGCCAAGCCCCGCCCCTTCCTGCCCGGCGACTTCGTCACCACCGATGCCGGTACCGGCCTGGTCCACATGGCGCCCGACCATGGCGAGGACGATTTCCTGCTGTGCAAGGCCAATGGCCTCGATCCGGTGTTCGCGGTCACCGCCGACGGCATGTATCGTGAGGACTGGGCGTGGCTCGGCGGCCAGGGCTCGGTGATCAACAAGAAGTTCGTCGCCAGCGACGGCCCGATCTGCACCGACCTGCGCGAAGCCGGCGCGCTGCTCGCGGCCTCCGACGACTTCCTGCACAGCTATCCGCATAGCTGGCGCTCGAAGGCGAAGATCATCTTCCGCTGCACCCCGCAGTGGTTCATCCCGATGGACCGCAGCGCGTCGGCGGAACCCGGGACTGGCTCTGCCCCCGCTGCTTCCTCCAACGGCGCCACCTTGCGCGAAACCGCGCTCGACGCGATCGAGCGCACGCGCTGGGTGCCGGAAAAGGCCCGCAACCGCATCCACGCGATGGTCGAGGGCCGCCCGGACTGGGTGATCAGCCGCCAGCGCGCCTGGGGCGTGCCGATCGCGCTCTACGTCAACCGCCAGACCGGCGACTATCTGCGTGACCCTGCGGTCAACGCCCGCATCGTCGACGCCTTCAAGCAGGGCGGCGCCGACGCGTGGTTCGGCGCCGATCATCAGGCGATCCTTGGGTCCGACCATGCCCTCGCCGACTATGAGGTGATCAACGACATCCTCGACGTGTGGTTCGACAGCGGCTCGACCCACGCCTTCGTGGTCGAGGCGCGCTATGGCGAGGGTGTTCGCGCCGACCTCTATATCGAGGGGTCCGACCAGCATCGCGGCTGGTTCCAGTCCTCGCTGCTGGAGAGCAGCGGCACCCGCGGCCGCGCGCCCTATGATGCGGTTCTGACCCACGGTTTCGCGCTCGACGGCACCGGCCGCAAGATGTCCAAGAGCATCGGCAATGTCGTCGATCCGCTCAAGATCATCGGCGAAAGCGGCGCCGACATCCTGCGGCTGTGGGTCGCCTCGGTCGATTATTTCGAGGACGTCCGTATCGGCAAGGAGATCCTGGCCGGCACGTCGGACGCGTATCGCAAGCTGCGCAACACCTTCCGCTACATGCTCGGCGCGCTCGAAGGCTTCGACGAGGCCGAGCGCGTGCCGGCCGCCGAGATGCCCGAGCTGGAGCGCTACATGCTCCATCTGCTGGCGGAGCTGGATGCGGAACTGCGCAGCGCGACCGACGCGTTCGAGTTCAACCGCTATGCGCGTGCGCTGACCGAGTTCGCCAACAACGATCTCTCGGCCTTCTTCTTCGATATCCGAAAGGACAGCCTCTATTGCGATGCGCCGGGTTCGGCCAAGCGCCGCGCCTATCGCACCGTGCTCGACACGCTGTTCCACGCGCTCGTCCGCTATGCCGCACCGATCCTCTGCTTCACCGCCGAGGAAGTGTGGCAGAGCCGCTTCCCGAGCGAGGATGACTCGGTCCATTTCCTCGAATGGCCGGAGGTCGACGCCGGCTGGCGCGATGAGGCGCTGGCGACGAAGTGGCAGGGCGTGCGGGGCTTGCGCGAGCAGGTGACCGAGGCGATCGAGCCGTTCCGGCGCGAGAAGACGATCCGGTCCAGCCTCGAAGCGGCGGTGACGGTGCCCGAACTGCCGCTCGACCAGGTGCTGCTCGAAGAGGTGTTCATCAGCTCGACGGTCACCGCGGGCGACGCGCTCGCCGTGTCGCGCACGGGGCATGAGAAATGCGGCCGCTGCTGGCGCCATCTGCCCGAGGTGAAGGAAGACGGCGCGCTGTGCGACCGCTGCACCGAGGTGGTCGATGCGTAACGCGATGCGTCGGTTCGGCCTTTCGGTGGCAGCGCTGGTGCTGCTGGTCGACCAGTTCGTCAAATGGCTCGTCACCCACCGGCTCAAGCTGGAGCAGGTCGGCTCGATCGACCTGCTGCCCTTCTTCAGCCTGACCTGGGTGGAGAATTACGGCGTCTCGATGGGCTTCCTGCGCGCCGACAGCGAGGTTTCGCGCTGGGCGCTGGTGGGGCTGACCGCGGCGATTAGCATCGGCGTGACGGTGTGGATGTGGCGTGAGCGCAACCGCAGCGATGTCACCGCGCTCGGTCTCGTGCTCGGCGGTGCGCTCGGCAACATCATCGATCGGATGCGGCTGGGCCATGTGGTCGATTTCGCCGACCTTCACATCGGTGAGTGGCGTCCCTTTTTGGTCTTCAATGTCGCCGATGCGGCGATTACGATAGGCGTGTTGATCCTGTTGCTCCGGGCGCTGCTGCTGCGTGAAAAACAGGCCCCGGCGGAGAAAATTTGATGCGTAAGGTGGTTATTCCGGCAGGTGCGACGCTGATCGCGCTGGCGCTTTCGGCTTGCGGCAGCAGCGGCGGGCTGAACCGTGCGCGGCCGGACGAGTTCGCGGTGCAGCGGCAGGCGCCGCTGGTGATCCCGCCCGATTTCTCGCTGACCCCGCCCAAGCCGGGCGCCCCGCGCCCGCAGGAAGCGGATTCGAGCACCCAGGCGCTTGAGGCGATGTTCGGCGGCCCGGCGCAACGCAGCGCCGCGGAAACCGCCGCGATCAACCAGGCCGGCGGCGCCCGCGCCGAACCCGGCATCCGTTCGGAAGCCGGCGATCCCGCCACCACCACCGTCAACAAGGGCTCGACCACCCGCGACATCATCGCCGCCCCCGAAGGCGATGGCGAAGACGCGCGCGTTTCCACGCCGCAGTAAGAGCTCAACCCTCTCCCTTTGGAGAGAGGGACGCCGCGCCAAGCGCGGCAGGGAGAGGGGCAGTGAGCGCCGCGCGCATCCTTTTTCAGCCCCCTCTCCCCTGCCCTCTCTTCATGGGGGAGAGGAAGTAGGCGGTGCTCCACCTCCTCATCCGCCGCCTGCTGACCGCGATTCCGACCTTGCTCGGCGTCGTCATCCTCTCCTTCGTGCTGATGCGCCTCGCGCCCGGCGGCCCGTTCGACGGCGAACGCCCGCTCGACGCCGCAACCCGCGCCGCGTTGAACGCCGCGTACGGGCTCGACAAGCCGCTGCCCGAACAGATCCTGCTCTATCTCGGCCGACTGGCGCATGGCGATTTCGGTCCGTCGCTGGTCTATCGTGACTTCACCGTCACCGATCTGATCGTACAGGGCCTGCCCGTCTCGCTCACGCTCGGCGCGCTGGCGCTTGTCCTTGCGGTCGCGCTCGGCGTCGCCGCGGGCATTGGCGCCGCGACGGACCCGCGCGGATGGCGCGATCGGGTGCTGATGCTGGGATCGACGATCCTGACGGCACTGCCCAGCTTCGTCGTCGCGCCGATCCTCGTGCTGCTGCTCGCGCTGTGGGGCGGCTGGCTGCCCGCCTCCGGCTGGGGCGAGGGCCGCCCCGCCAACCTCATCCTGCCGGTTATCGCGCTTGCGCTGCCCGTGGCCGGCGCGATCGCCAAGCTGACCCGCGCCGGCCTCGCCGGGGTGCTGACGAAGGATCATATCCTCGCCGCCCGCGCGCGCGGCCTGACCCCGGCCCGCCTGCTGATCCGTCACGCGCTGCGCCCGGCGCTGCTGCCGGTGGCAAGCTATCTCGGCCCGGCGGCGGCGGGGCTGCTGACCGGGGCGGTGGTAATCGAGACGGTGTTCGCGCTGCCGGGGCTCGGCCGCTATTTCGTGCAGGGCGCGCTCAACCGGGACTATCCCCTCGTGCTGGGCGTCGTGCTGCTCTATGCGGGGCTGATCGTCGCCTTCAACCTCGTCGCCGACCTGCTCTATGGCTGGCTCGATCCGCGGGTGCGCGCCTGAATGCGCTGGCCGGTCGCCATCCTCCTGCTGATCGTCGCCACCGCGCTGCTGCTGCCCCCATTGCTGCCGTGGAGCCATGATGCGATCGACTGGGATGCGATCCGCGTGCCGCCGTTCAGCCCCGGCCACCTGCTCGGCACCGACAGCGTCGGGCGCGACCTGCTGGCCCGTACCCTGATCGGCACGCGCATCACATTGGCGGTGGCCGCCGCCGCTGCGCTGGTCGCGCTCGTGATCGGGGTCGCCTGGGGCGCGATCGCGGGCTGGGTCGGCGGCCGCATCGACGAGGGGATGATGCGGATCGTCGACGGGCTCTACGCCCTGCCCTTCATGTTCGTGGTCATCCTGCTGATGGTGCTGTTCGGCCGATCGATCCTGCTCGTCTTCCTCGGCATCGGCGTGGTCGAGTGGCTGACGATGGCGCGCGTCGTGCGCGGGCAGGTGCTGGCGCTGAAGCATCGACCGTTCGTGACCGCCGCCGAGGCCGCCGGCGCACGGCCCGCCGGCATCGTCCTGCGCCACATCATCCCCAACATCGCCGGCGTCGCCATCGCCTATCTGCTGCTCACCGTGCCGCAGGTGGTGATGGTGGAAAGCTTCCTCTCCTTCCTTGGCCTCGGCGTGCAGGAACCGCTCACCTCGCTGGGCATCCTCGTGAAGGAGGGCGCCGATGACATGGACATCACCCCCTTTGCGCTGGTGCTGCCCGGCGGCGTGTTGATCGCGGTCCTCGTCTGCCTCACCCTGGCCGGAGAACGCGTGCGGGACCGCTTTACCGCATGACCGTCTATGCGCTCGACGGGCTCGGCGTCAGCGTCGCCGGGCGTTGCCTCGTCGAAGGCCTCAGCCTCGCGATCGAGGCGGGGGAATGCGTCGCACTGGTTGGGGGCTCGGGATCGGGCAAGAGCCTGAGCTGCCTCACCCCCTTCGGGCTCTCGCCCGGCACGCCGAGCGGATCGGCGCGACTGTGCGGCACCGAACTGATCGGGCGGAGCGACGCGGAGATTCGCTCTTTGCGCGCCTGCCACGCCGGCTTCGTTTTCCAGCAGCCGGCGACCGCGCTCACGCCGCACCTCCGTGTCGCGCAATTGCTGGCCGAGGCGGCGATGCAGGCGGGCGGCGCAAGGCCGGACCGCGACGCACTGGCTGCGATGCTCGACCGTGTCGACCTCTCTCCCGAACTGCTGCGCCGCTACCCACACCAGCTTTCCGGCGGCCAGCGCCAGCGCGTGGCCATCGCGATGGCGGTGGCACATGGCCCATCCTTGCTGATCGCCGACGAGCCGACCAGCGCGCTCGATGCGGTGCTGCGGCACGAGGTGATGGCGCTGCTCGACCGACTGCAGCGCGAACAGGGCATGGCGATGCTGCTGGTCAGCCATGATCTCGCCAGCGTTGCCGGCCATGCCGACCGCGCCGTGGTGCTGCGCGAAGGGCGCATGGTCGAAGCCGGCCCGGCCGCACGACTGATCTCCGCCCCCCGGGAGGATTACACCGCCCGGCTGGTCGCCGCAGTGCCGCGCCTCGACATGCCCGCGCCCGACCTCCCCGAAGTCGGTTCCCGCCTGATCAGGGCGGACGGCGTATCGGTCTCGCATCGCGGCGAAGGCTGGCGGCCACGCTCGGTGCCGGCGGTGATCGACGCGTCGCTCGCGATCGGCGAGGGCGAGGCGGTGGCGCTTGTCGGCGGATCGGGGTCGGGCAAATCCTCCCTTGCCCGCGCGATCGGCCGGATCGGGCCGATGACCGGCGGCACGGTGCGCTGGCGCGGCGAGGCGCTGCCCGAGCGCAAGCATATGACGCCCGCGCATCGCCGGCTCCTCCAGCCGGTGTTCCAGGATCCGCTCGCCAGCCTCGATCCGCACTGGCGCGTGTCGGAGATCGTTGCCGAACCGCTGAAGCATCTCCGCCCCGATCTCGGCGATGGCGCGCGCGCGGGGCGTGTGAAATCGGTGCTGGACGAAGTCGAGCTGCCCGCCACCTTCGCCGATCGCAAACCCGCCGAGCTGTCCGGGGGGCAGGCGCAGCGCGTGGCCATCGCGCGTGCGCTCGCCTGCGACCCCGAATTGCTGCTGCTCGACGAGGCGACCTCGGCGCTCGACGTGCTCGTCGCCGGTCATGTTCTCGATCTGCTCGAACGGCTGCAGCGCGAGCGCGACCTCGCCATATTGTTCATTACCCACGACCTCGCCGTGGCCCGCCGGCTGTGTCACCGCATCGCGGTGATGGAGGCCGGCCGGATCGTGGAACAGGGCGAGGCCGAACGCATCGTGACCGCACCTGATCATCCAGCCACGCAGCGACTGGTCGCGGCGAGCGGCTGACACAGTTATAGGAACTGCCCCACGCGCCACGGATCGACGATGTACAGACCGCCAGCCTTTCGCGAAGATCGCCCCGATCATCTCCACGCCGCGATCCGCGCATATCCGCTTGCGACCCTTGTCACGCATGGTGCTGGCGGGCTCAGCGCCAACCTGCTGCCCTTCCTGCTGGTGACCGACGATGCCGGCGCGACCCTGCTGCAATCGCATCTCGCCCGCGCCAATCCGCAACTTGCCGACCTGCGCGCCGGGGCCGAGGCACTGCTGATCTTCCGCGGGCCGGACGCCTATGTCTCGCCCAACTGGTATCCGACCAAGCAGGAGAACGGCCGCGTCGTCCCTACCTGGAACTATGTCACGGTGCAGGCGTGGGGCGTCCCACGCGTGATCGAAGATCAAGGCTGGCTGCGCCGCCAGATCGTTGCGCTGACCACGCAAAAGGAACGCGGCCAGCCGCTGCCCTGGTCGGTGGAGGATGCCCCCGCCGGGTTCATCGAGGGGCAGCTCAAGGGGATCGCCGGCGTCGAGATCCTGGTCGATCGGATCGAGGGCAAATGGAAGGCAAGCCAGAACCATCCCGCGGCCAATCGCGCCGGCGTCATCGCGGGGCTGAAGGCTGACGATGCCGCCTCCCCCATGGCCGCGCTGATGGAGCATTTGGAAGAACAGCGCGATTGACGGCGGCGGCCAGTCCCGGATCGGAGCTGGCGGCCACCATCGCATACGTCAGAAATCGACGCTCAGCCGCCCGTAGAGGAAGCGGCCGTTGAAGCCGGTCGGCGAAAAGGCACTATAGGGGATGAAATAGCCGTTGAGGCCAAAATTCTGGCCGTCGCGCAGTCCGGCGTAGACTGTGTCCGGATAGCTGTCGAAGAGGTTGTTGGCGCCGACCGCGAACTCGAAATGCTCCTGAAAGCGCGCCCGCACCTCGAGGTCGGCGACCCACTGGCGGCCGAGCTCCTGGTCGCGCGGCTCGTCGACACCGGGGATCGTCACCTTGCCATAGCGGTTGGCGCGGGCGGTGAGCCCCAGCATCTCATAGTCCCAGTCCAGCCCGAGATTGATCTTGTCGCGCGGCTGGCCGCGGCTGAGCCGCAGCGATTCCTGTCGGCCGAACAGGCTCAGCCCAGGCAGGCTGGGCAGCGCCGCATAGTCGGTAATCTTGGTCTTGTTGTAGTTGTAGCCCGCAGTCAGCGTGAAGCGGCCGAAGCCGGTATCGGGCACGCGATAATTGCCGACCACTTCCACGCCCTGCGTCCGCGTGTCGATGCCGTTCACGAAGAATCGGGCCGAGGTGATGTTGTTGAACCCCGCCTGCTGCAGAAGCGCGACTACCGCCGGCCCCTGCAGATTTTCGGTAATGACGATGCGATCGTTGATCTTGATGTTGTAATAATCCGCGGTGATCGACAGGCGGGGGATCATCGAGAAGGTAACGCCGCCGGACAGGTTAAGCGACTCCTCCGGATCGAGCGGCTGCGATCCCAGCGCGATCGCAACCGGATCCGAAACCGGGAAGGTGCCGATCTCCACAAGCGTGCCATTGACGTTGTTGGTCGAGGTGGTCGCATAATATTGCTGGTGCAGTGATGGCGCGCGAAATCCGGTGGAGATCGAACCGCGCAGCGCGACGCCCTTGATCGGCTCGAGCCGCGCCGCCGCCTTGCCGTTCAGCGTGTCGCCGAAATCGCTGTAATGCTCGTAGCGGCCCGCCAGCTGGAGGGTAAGGATGCTGGCGATGTCGCCTTCCACCTCGACATAGCCTGCGAAATTGTGCCGGCTTGCATCCACTTCGTTGGCAGGGCGGAAGCCCGGAAACACCTGCGCGCCTGCCGGCGCGTTGAACGGCGACGCCGCGAAGGGGCCGCCGAGATAGGATTGCGGGTCGCCCGCATCGATCCGGAAATTGTCGTTGCGGAACTCGCCGCCGAACGCGATCGACAGGTCGGTGAAGCCGACATCGACACTGCGCTGCAGGTCGAGATTGACGGTGGTCTGGCCGAAGGAAAGCTTGCCCGCGTCGAACCGCTGCTGGCTGCGCTCTCCGAAGGAGGTGTTGAAGCTGTCTTCCACGAAGAACTGGAACGAGTTGTGCCCGTAGACCGCCGACAGGTCGTAGTTCCAGCCGGCGATGTCGCCGCGAATGCCGCCGGCGATCGATACGTCCTCGATCGTCGAGACGATGAGCGGCAAAAAGCCGTCCTCGAAGAAGGGCACGAAGCTGGTGGTGGAGGCCGACCAGTTGCGGTTGCGGGCGTCGTTCGGGCGGCGGAAGAAGCCGGCGCTGTCGGCATCGCGGATGCCGTAGCTGCCGAACAGATAAACTTCGGCTTGAGGCGTGACGTTGTAACCGGCGTTGACGAAGAAGTTGTAGTCGACCGTGCCCGCGTCGCCATAGCGGTGGTTGAAGCGGTTCACGCTCTGCTCGCGCGGGTCGGCAAGCCCGCCGACGGACGGATATTGCTGACGCGGGTCCGCGCCCGAACGGTTGGTCGGGTCGCGGTCCTGATACTGCGCCGTGAAGTTCAGATAGCCGTCATCCCCCACCGGCAGGCCGATATTGGTGGCGAGCGTCAGGATCTCGCCATCGCGCCGCTTGCGGTCGCGCTCCCCGCCGGCAAGCTGATAGACGCCACCAGCTCCGGCAGTGCCATCGAGCACGGGCTGGCCATTGGCGGCGGTCACGACGCCGCTGAAGTCGGGCACGCCGTCCATCGTCGTCACATATTTGCCCCAGGTGGCAGAAGCATGCAGGCCGGTCGCGCGGCGCAGCTGGACGTTGATGACCCCCGCGATCGCATCAGAGCCGTATTGCGACGACGCGCCATCGCGCAGCACCTCGATACGATCGATCGCGATGGTGGGAATGGTGTTGAGATCAACCGCAGCCGACCCGCGCCCCACCGATCCGTTGATGTTGAGCAGCGCCGATGTGTGGCGGCGCTTGCCGTTCACCAGCACCAGGGTCTGGTCCGGCGACAGGCCGCGCAACGTCGCCGGGCGCAGCGCATCGGTGCCGTCGGTGATCGCGGGCTGCGGGAAGTTGAAGCTGGGAACGAGCTGGCCGAGGATCTTGTTGGTCTCGGTGAAGCCGCTGTTGGTCATCTGTTCACCGCCGATCACGTCGATCGGCACCGGGCTGTCGGCAACGGTGCGATCCTGGCGGCGCGATCCGATCACGATGATCTGGTCCTGCGCGCCCGCCTCACCCGCGGGCGCCGGGGCATCGGCAATCTCCTGCGCCATCACCGGCACGGCTGAAGCCCCACCCAGCATTGCCGCAACTGCACAACGGAAAACATGGCTGGTTTTCATAGGCATCTTCGCTATCCCTGTTGTTCCACCCAGGGTCAGTATGACGCGGTGCAGCGCGTTTCGTAGCCATTCTCCGCAAATATCCGGAGAATTCATCACCCTTGTTGCAGGATCGTCACACCGGGCCGTTAGGGAGCAGGATTCAATCGGCGGCGGGCGGGTTGCGCGATGGCAGCCCCGCCCGTTGCGACCTTAGGCATCAGCCGCTTGCCGCCAACGCGGTGGCGAAGCTCAGCTCCATCTCCCGGGCAAGCATTTCCGGAAAGCGCGTCATCAGCGCCTTCGTATAGGGCTGCTCGAAATGGGCATCGAGGTCCGCGCGGGAACGCCACGTCTCGTACAGGATCCAGGCGTTCGGATCATCATTGTCGCGGTGGAGCGTATAGCCGATCGCGCCGTCCTCACGGAGCGTCGGCTCGATCAGCGCGCGCAGCCCCGCACCCAGCGCCTCAGCCTGTTCGGGCTTCGCGGTCAGCCGCGCGATCAGGGTCAGCGGCGGGCCGGCCGGGGCCGGATAGGTCGCTTCCCAGCCTGCATTGGCATCGGTGGCGAGATGCCAGAAGGTGTCGGCGACGCCTTTCGCTTCGGGCGATCCGGGCGCGATCAATGTGGCGACCGTGGCAAGCGCGATGCGGATGCCGCGTGCCGCCAGCGGCTCGGCCAGCGCCTGAACGATGTTGCGCATCGCCGCCTTGCCGACGCCCAATGTCGCGTAGCTTTCATGCGGGTTCACGCCGAGCCCGCCGCCGGTGACCAGGATGGTGCCACCGCGTGCGCCGAACTGCGCCACCGCGGCACGGATCGTCTGGAGCCCACCGGTAATGCTGATCGCGAGGTCGCCCGCCACCTCATCGTCGGTCATGCTGAACAGATCCTGCTGGCGCACGATCGCGGCATTGTAGTGGATGGCGGAAAGACCGCCGGTCAGCCGGTCAGCCTCGACGATCGCCGCGCGCAGCGCTGCCGGGTCGGTGGCGTCGGCGGCCACCGTGTAGGCCGTAATGCCAGCCGCCAGAAGCTCCGCGGCAAGCGTGGCGAGGCGATCGGCGGCGCGGCCGGTGAGAACGAGGCTCCAGCCCTCGCGGCCGAAACGCTCGGCGACGGCCTGGCCGATGCCAGGTCCCGCGCCAATGATCATGATCGATTGCGACATGGGAAACTCCTTTGAAAGAAGCGGCTGGGGTCAGACGATGACTTCGGCCAGCTCGATCAGATTGCCGAACGGATCGGCGAAGAAAGCGAGGCGGCGGTTGATCGCCGCCAGCTCGAACGGCTCGGTGACGATGGTGACGCCGCGGGTGCGCAGCGTTGCGACGGTCGCGTCGACGCTCGCCACGTTCAGGCAGAAATGATGGTAGCCGGCATATTTCAGGCTGTCGCCGAGGTCGGTGTAGGGCCGCACATCCTGCGGGGCCGGCGTGCCGCCGCCGAGGATCTCGATATAGAAATGATCGTCGGTGGGGGGCGCGATATAGGCCAGCTTCTCGTCGGCATAATCCCATTCGGCGACGACGCGGAAGTCGAGCGTCTCGACATACCAGCGCTTCGCGGTCTCGAGGTCCGGCGTGCGCACCGCGACATGGTGGCCGTGCATGTCGGCGAAGGGCGAGGCGCTGTTGGGCGCTGGTGGAATGAAGTCTGCCATGATCGGTCTCCGTGTTCGGGCCGGCGTCGGTGTCGGCCTGCGACACGGAAATTGGGGCTTTTCGATTGATCCGATTAGAGCGATAGTTTTCGCATCAATCCTGAATTGGGATCAGCAATGCGCTCTACCGACCTCTCCGAATTGGCCGCGTTCGATGCGGTCGCGCGCCATCGCAGCTTCCGCCGAGCGAGCGAGGAGCGCGGCGTCACCGCCTCGGCGATCAGCCATGCGGTCAGCAATCTGGAAGCGCGCGTCGGCATACGCCTGCTCAACCGCACGACGCGCAGCGTCTCCCTGACCGACGCCGGCGCGATGCTGCTGGCCCAGCTCTCGCCCGCCTTCGGCGAGATCGGCTCGGCGCTCGACGCGCTCAACCAGTTCCGCCACACCCCGTTCGGCAAGGTACGGATCAACGCGCCCAACTCGATCGCGCCCTTCGTGTTCGGGCCGGTGATGGCGCCGCTGATCGCCGCCAACCCCAATCTGGAACTTGAGATCGTCGCCACCGACCGCCTCGTCGACATCGTCGAGGAAGGCTTCGATGCCGGCATCAGGCTTGGCGAAAGCCTGCGCGAAGGGATGACCGCGGTGAAGATCAAGCCGAGGCTGCGGATGATCGTCGTCGCCGCCCCCGCCTATCTGGAGCGCCACCCCGCGCCGCGCACGCCGGCCGATCTCGACGACCATGTCTGCATCCGCAATCTCTATCCCAGCGGCACCGCCTATCCCTGGGAGTTCAGCCGCGGCGGCAAGACTGCCGCGTTCATGCCGACCGGCCGGCTCTCGCTCGACGATCATGAACTGATGATCGAAGCCGCCCGATCGGGCGCAGCGCTCGCCTATGTATGGGAAGATCGCGCACGCCCGCACGTGGCAAGCGGCGCGCTCATCGAATGCCTCGGCCCTTGGTGCCCGCCCGAGGACTGGCTCTATCTCTATTATCCGGCGCGCAAATATCTTTCGGCCGGCCTACGCGCGGTGATCGAGGCGCTGCGGGTGTGATTGGGCGCAGCACCGGATCCATGGTTCGGCAGTCTGCCCCTGCGGCGCCTTATGGCGCCGAGTAAAGCGGGTGATCGTCCCCCGGACGATCACTGGATCCGCTTTATTCCCACTCGATCGTGCCCGGCGGCTTCGACGTATAATCGTAGACCACCCGGTTGATGCCCTGAACCTCGTTCACGATCCGCGTCGCGACGCGGCTGAGGAAGCCGGCGTCGAAGGGATAGATGTCGGCGGTCATGCCGTCGGTGGAGGTAACCGCGCGGACGGCGCACACCGAGTCGTAGGTGCGGCCATCGCCCATCACGCCGACGGTCTTGACCGGCAGCAACACCGCGAAGGCTTGCCAGATCGCGTCGTAAAGGCCCGCGTTGCGGATCTCTTCGAGGTAGATCAGGTCGGCCTTGCGCAGAATGTCGCACCGCTCCTTGGTGACTTCACCCGGAATGCGGATCGCGAGGCCCGGCCCCGGGAAGGGATGACGACCGACGAAGATGTCGGGCAGGCCGAGTTCCTTGCCGAGCAGGCGGACCTCATCCTTGAACAGCTCGCGCAGCGGCTCGACGAGCTTCATGTTCATCCGCTCGGGCAGGCCACCGACATTGTGGTGGCTCTTGATCGTCACCGAAGGTCCACCGGTGAAGCTGACGCTCTCGATCACGTCGGGATAGAGCGTGCCCTGCGCCAGGAATTCGGCGCCACCGATCTTCTTCGCCTCGGCCTCGAACACGTCGATGAACGTCTTGCCGATGAACTTGCGCTTCGCCTCGGGATCGGTGAGCCCGGCGAGGCCGCTGAGGAACAGCGTCTCGGCGTTCACATGGACGAGCGGGATGTTGTAGGCGCCGCGGAACAGGCCGACGACCTGATCGGCCTCGCCCGAGCGCATCAGGCCATGGTCGACGAACACGCAGGTGAGCTGGTCGCCGATCGCCTCATGGATCAGCACCGCCGCCACCGCCGAATCGACGCCGCCCGAAAGCCCGCAAATCACCTTGCCGGTGCCGACCTGGGCGCGGATCTCGGCGATTTTGGTCTCGCGGAAGCTCGCCATCGTCCAGTCGCCGGCGCAGCCGCAGACGTGGCGGACGAAATTGGCGATCAGCTTGCCGCCATCGGGGGTGTGGACCACCTCCGGGTGGAACTGGACGCCGTAGAAACGGCGCTTCTCGTCGGAGGTCACCGCGAACGGCGCGCCTTCCGACGTCGCGATCGGCGCGAAGCCTTCGGGCAGCCGCTCGACGCGGTCGCCATGGCTCATCCACACCTGATGCTGCTCGCCCTCGGCCCAGAGGCCGTCGAACAAGGCCGAGCGATTGTCGACGCGCAGGAAGGCGCGGCCGAATTCACCCTCGCCCATGCCGCCGACGACCTTGCCGCCGAGCTGCTCGCACATCACTTGCTGGCCATAGCAGATGCCGAGGATCGGCAACCCCGCCTCGAACAGCGCCTGCGGCGCGCGCGGGCTGCCCTCTTCGGTCACCGAGGCCGGCCCGCCGGAAAGGATGATGCCACGGGGCTTCATCCGCGCAAAAGCGGCCTCGGCCTGGCTGAAGGGGGCGATCTCGCTATAGACCCCGGCTTCGCGCACGCGGCGCGCGATCAGCTGGGTTACCTGGCTGCCGAAATCGACGATGAGGATGGAATCTTGGGGCTGCACGCTCATGCCCGCGCGCCATAGCAAAATTGACGCGCGGGGATAGTCCCAACCCGGATTAGTTCTGCATCGCCTCAGCGGGCCGCCAGGATCTGCTCGTCCACGTCGACCTGATCGACGCGGCCATAGCGGACCGAACAGGTGAAGCGGTGGCTCTGCGCGCGGATGCGCGTGTCGCGGCGCACGTCGATCGTGCCGCCGATCTGCCATTCGCGGCCGCTGCCATCGACGCGATCGACCCCGCCCACGCTCGAGTTGCCGCCGAAGCGCTCGGCTTCGCGTTCCGCCGCGACCGAGCAGGCATCCACCGCCGCCGATTCGCTGGAGATAATCGCGCCATCGGCATATGGGCCGTCGGGCGCCGGTGCGGGGTCGCGATCGCCATCGCGATTGGCATCATCGTTCCAGCCGCCCGAGGGCGCCGCGCCATAATCACCGTCATCGGGATAATCGTTGCGGCTGTTGTCCGCCGACTGATCGTAAGGCCGGTCGTCCCAGCGCCCTCCATCCTGCGAGGGCGGCGGGGCATTGCGCTCCGCCTCCTCGCGCTTGCGCTTCTTGTCGGCGGAGCTGAGCACTGCGGCGAGCACACCGATCACAGCGGCGCCGGCGAGCACGTCACCGCCGTCGATCCCGCCGCGGCCACGCTGGCGCCGATCCCAGCGGCCGCGATCCCAGCGACGGCGATCGCGGCCCCAATAGTCCTGATCGGCCTGATGCCAGCCGGGTTGGGCGACAGCCGGCACCGCCGCCATCGCCGGTGCGGTCCCCGTCACCAGCAGGGCGGCGATCACCGCCCCGCTCATCATGCCACCAAAACCACGCTGCATTTGCGTCAGTCCTTCAAACCCCAGGCCTCGCAACGAGACCCTGGGGCGATTCTTTACGCAAGGGCCGCTGTCGGCAGGCTGAATGAGGCAGCCCGCTCGCGCACCATCGCCAGGCTGTCATCCACCAGCAGCCGGCCGTCGCGCCACACCGGGCGGAGCAGGTTGGTGCCGCCGTCCACAGGGACGAAGTCGGCGCCGAGCTGCGCGGTCGCGAAGCCGTGCCGTTCGTCCGCCACCAGCCCCAGCAGCCCGCGCTTGGACTTCTTGTGGTGATCGGTCGCCGGATCCTTGAACACGTCGCGCCAGGCGCCGGCCACCTCCGCCGCGCTCGCCTTGTAGGCGAAGCCCTGCGTGTCCCGGTCCACCCGCTGGAGCAGCGCGCCGCCCATGCCGAAGGCGATGTTGGAGGCGCTGAAGCCCTCAGCGGTGATCCGCGCGAGGATCGCGGCAATGCTTTCCGGATTGACGCCATCGCCCTGGATCACGCGCACGTTGCGCAGCACCTTGTAGCCCTTGGAATTGCGATCGGTGCCGAACCGCTCGCCCAGCAGCGCCATCGTCTTGGAGACGACGCTGACCGGATCGCCGCTGTCGGGCCGGACGACCAGGGTCGCCCCGCTGTCGATCACCTTCTGGCGGAGCTGCTCGCCCCACAGATGCTCGACCGCGTTGTAGAGGTCATAGCTGTCGGAGACGACCGCGAAGAGCGCGCCGGGCTTGCCGAACCGTTCGATCATGTTGGCATAGGCGGCGGCTTCGCCGTCGCGGCCCCAGCTCGTGATCGTGCTGTGCTCGGCGGCCGGGATGCTGAACCCCGCCATCGGCTCATTGTAGAAGCGCCGGCCAGCGACGATCGCGGACAAGGTGTCGGTGCCCTTGAAGTTCACGAGGTGGGCGAGCCCGCCCAGCGCCGCGCTCTGTTCGCTGGAGACGCCGCGCGCCCCGAAATCGTGGAGCTTGAAGGGCAGCTCGGCCTCGGGATCGTCGGCGGTCTCGACCAGCGCGTCGCGGATGATCTGGCGGACCTGCCAGCTGATCGTCGCCACCGTCACCGGATACCAGATGCGCAGCAGCGCGGTTTCGACATAGCTCGGCAGCCAGGCGAAGTCGGTATCGGTGTTGACCACCGTCATCAGCACATTGTGCGTCGGTACCACCGTGCCCTCGGGCACCGCGCGAATCTCCAGGGGCAGGCGCCCGTCATGTCGGTGAAGCAGCAGATCCCAGCCGCGCGTGTTGAACGGCACGCCATGGTCGCGCAGCATGTCATGCGCTTCATCGACATCGCGGCGGGTGATCGGCCGGCCGAACTCCGCCTTCAGGATCGCCTGCAGGCCGAAGAACAAGGTCTCGTCGTAACGGCCTCCACGGCTTTCGGCATAGGCGAACACGCGGCTCGTCTGCGGCGGATACTGGACGAAGTGGCTGATCTTGTAGCTGTCGGTATTCAGGATCGGATTGAACATGACGGAAGCTCCTTCTCGTCGGATTGACCCTCGGGGTCTCTCCCCTCGGGGTTCGGGTGAACGCTGCCCCTAAAGCCGATTCGGGCAGCGCTTTTCAGTGCCGTGCATCACATCATGCGGCACCGAGGAAATGTTCGAGGATGAAGAAATGATCCTCGAAAAGGGCATCGCGCATCCGCCGCGCCTCTGCCACCGGCACCCAGCGCGCACGCGCGGCATCGTCGCCGCCGCGCACCGGCGGCAGTTCGCCGGACGGGAAATCGAAGTGGAAGGCGTGGGTAATGGTGCGACCCCGCGCCGAGCGATCGGGATGGTCGAAGATCTGCTGGCCGCGGATGCTGCCGCGCAGCACCGGTTCGGGCAATCGCAGCCGGGTCTCCTCGCGCAGTTCGCGTAGCGCCGCCTCCAGCACCGTCTCGCCCTGCCGCACGAAGCCGCCGGGCAGCGCCCACAGCCCGCGACCAGGCTGGGCCTTGCGCGCCACGAGTAGGACATGGCCGGAATGGACCACGACCGCGTCGGCGGTAACGAAGGTGGGCGGATAAGGCGCCGCGTCCCACGCCGCGCGATAGGTCTGGAGGTGGCGATACTCGTCGAGCAGGGCAGCGAAGGCATCGGTTGCGCGGAACGCATCGAGCATCGCGAACACCATCGGCGGCACATTGGCTTCCAGAAGACCGAGCGCGCCGGCGTCACCCGCGAACAGATGGCCGCGCATCTCGGTGGCCGACAGCATCGGCACCGCGGCGGCATCGATCAGGTCCCACTGCGGGAAGGCCTTGAGATAATAGGAACTGGCATCCTTTAGATGACCGATCAGCGCGACCTTGCCGCTGTCGCCGCCCGCCGCCATGACCTGCGCCTGCACCTCGGCGATCCAGGCGGTGTCGTTGTAGAGATGATCGACCAGCGGCGCGATCGTGACGCGCGCGGCATCTGCGCCCAGCGTCTCGCGGATCATCACCTGCCGTTCCGCGAACGACCAGGGGTTGCGCGTGGTGCGCGGCGCGCCGGCCGAACCGACGAGAACGATGACATGTTCGGCTTCGCGCAACGCGCGTTCGAGGACGGCGCGATGGCCGATATGCAGTGGTTCGAACCGCCCGATGTAGACGGCGTGATCGTAGCGCATCATGAGGCTCCCTCATGCGTGACACACCCGGTCTGCCCAGGTGACGACGTATCGACGCCGCAGCGCCGGGATAGTTCCCGGAAACTCGTAGGGATATGATCGCCGTCACAGCTGCGGGATCGTCATAGCCCTCGTGCTTTTACCCACTTAGGCCGCGCGGAGCGGCGCGGTTGACCGGCGGTGAGCTTATGATGGATTTCGCGCGTTTTCTGGCGCGCATTGTAACCTGTCGGGCTGCACGCGCGAACTTGCAGGTGGCGCTGATGCCAGGCGCCTTTGCACGGCAACCGGTCGCGCAGCCCGAAGGCGACACGGCCGGATTGAACCCCGAGTGCAAGCGGATTCCTGACAGCGAAAGGCGTGCATTCCGATCATGAGCACTCATCGAAACATCAACAGGCAGATCACGCATCTCTTTGCGGCGCTTGCGATGGTCAGCCCGTCGGTGGTCGAGGCCGCAGATGGCGCCCCTCAGCGGGACGCGCCCAGAACACGGCAGGTTCCCGCTTCGGAAAGTGGCAGGGATATCCACCTCCTCCATGGTTCGGGCCTTCACCATGTGAATGTGCGCGCCTTCGACATGGACAAGACCATCGCATTCTACGAGCAGGCGTTCGGATTCCGCCTTCTGTTCCGCTGGGATGGCGTCGATGCCATGCGGGAAGGGCAGGTCTATTTCCGTAACCCCTTGCGCGGCGCGCATCTCGACATGGGCGACGGGCAAATCCTCGAGCTGATCCCCGCGCCTGACGCCGCCATACGCCCCGACGACCGCGCGTCGAGTTTCAACCATATCGGCCTGCGCGTTTCTAACCTGGAAGAGACCTACGTCCGGGCGCTGGCGGCGGGAGCAAAGCCCCACCCGATCCAGGACGGATCAGGCGGCGTGTGGGACGGGCCGACGACGATCCGCCTCAAGGCGCGGCCGCCGTTCCAACGATCCTTCGTCGTGCGGGCTGCGCATGTGGAGGGGCCCAATGGCGAGATCATCGAGCTGTTCGAGTCATAAGAACACGCCGCCCGACGTCCGATGGTCGGGGTGCACGCCCTTCAAGCCCTGCTTGCCAGCGTAGCTTGGCTTCGAAATGATGCGCATATGCCGCCACCGCCTGACATCCGCGCGTTGCTCGACGCGATTGCCGATGCCGGACGGGAGGTGCAGGGGGCGGCGTTCATGCGGCTGTGCGCGCTGACCGAGGTGCCGCCGGCATGGGCGCCGGCGGTGTGGAGCGAATTGCTGGCGCTGCTCGATCACCGCAACAACCGCACCCGTGCGATTGCCGGGCAGTTGCTCGCCCGGATCGCACCTGCGGTGGCGGTTGCGACGGTCGTTGCCGATGTGCCCCGACTGGTCACGGCGACGCACGACCCGCAGTTCGTGACCGGCCGCCATATCCTGCAGGCGCTGGCCCGCCTGGGCATGGCACCGGCCGAGGTTCGCGCGCGGCTCGCGGCGCTGCTGGCGGACCGCTTCGTCGCCTGCGCCGGCGAGAAGAATGCCACCTTGATCCGGCTCGACATCCAGATGGTACTGCGCGCGCTTCACGACCGTGCCGAAGACGAGGCAGAGGCGACCCGCGTACGGCAGGCGGCACTTGACCTCGTGCTCCACGAACCCGACCCGAAATATGCGCGCAGATATCTGGGGTGCTGGAAATGACCGACTTCATCGCCCGCGAGCGGCTGGCTCAGGACATTGCCGCGATCGGCGTGCGGCATGGCGACACGGTGATGGTCCACGCCGCAGTCAGCCGTGTCGGCCGGATGATCGAGGGGCCGGACACGCTGATCGCCGCGCTGTTCGACGTGCTGGGCGCCGAGGGCACCTTGGTCGGCTATGCCGACTGGAACACCGATTATGAGGAATTGGCCGATGCGGACGGCCGGGTGCCCGCCGAATGGCGCACCGGCATATTGCCGTTCGATCCGGCCTGCGCCCGTGCGATCCGCCACAATGGCAGCTTCCCCGAATTCCTGCGCGGCTGGCCCGGCACGATGCGCAGCGCCAATCCCGGCGCCGGCGTGGTCGCGCGCGGCGCGCGGGCGGCGTGGCTCACCGCCGACCATGCGATCGACTATGGCTATGGCCCCGCCTCCCCCTTCGCGAAGCTGGTGGAGGCCGAAGCCAAGGTGCTGATGCTGGGCGCACCGCGCGACACGCTGACCCTGCTCCACCACGCCGAGCATCTCGCCGACATTCCGCGCAAGCGGATCCGGCGGCTGGAGGTACCGTTCGCGACGCCGGCGGGCACCGAATGGCGGATGACCGAGGAATATGACACCGCCGATCCCGTCCATATCGAGCTGGCCGACGATTATTTCGGCACGATCGTCGATGATTTCGTCGCGGCCGGCGGCGGGCGCGAGGGGCTGATCGGCAAGGCGCCGTCGCTGTTGCTGGAAGCGGCGCCGCTGGTGGCGTTCGCGGTGCAATGGATCGAGCGGCAGGATCTCGCCTGAGCATCGGCGAGGCGGGATCCGCGCCGCGTCAGCGCGCGGGCATCGGTTCCAGCATGCCATAGGGATCGTCCCCCGCCGCACGGCGCACCGCATCGATCAGCCAGTCGCGCAGCGCCCGGACCTTGGGCAGGTTGCGCTTATGCTCGGCGTAGACGAGGTAGAAGCCGTTCCGATAGGTCGCGAACTGCGCGAAGGGCTGGACGAGTTGCCCCGTTTCCAGCGCCGTCTGGAACATCGGCGGGCTCAGCACGGCGATGCCGTGCCCGGCGATCGCGGCATGGCCATCCAGCACCTGCGATTCGAAGCGGATACCGGTGTGGACGCGCCCCTTGGTGTCGAGATCGGTCAGCGAGTCGAACCACAGATCCCACCATTCGTCATCGGGTGACAGCCGCGGCGTGCGCAGCAGGTCCGCCGGCTCGTTCAGCCGATGGCGGGCGAGGAAGGCGGGGCTGGCAAGCGGCGTCACCGGCATGCGCATCAGGAAATGGCCGATGAACTCGGTGGGTGGCGCCGGCAGCGTGCGGATGGCGACGTCGAATTCGCTGGCCGCGAGGTCGACCATCGCGTCGCTCACATCCAGCCGCACCGCCAGATCAGGGTGCGCGATGTGGAACTCGCCCAGCCGGCCCGACAGCCAGTTGGTGGCGAAGGTGCGTGGCGCGGTGATGCTGAGTACCGTATCGCTTTCCGCGCGGGCGATCGCGAACGCCTCCCCCATCGCGTTGAACGCGTCGGTGATCCGCGGTGCGATCCGCCGGCCGAGATCGGTGAGCGCCATGCCCCTGCCGCGGCGGACGAACAGCGGCGCGCCCAGCCGCTCCTCCAGCAATTTCATCTGATAGCTGACCGCCGCCTGCGTCATCGCCAGTTCCTCCGCGGCGCGGCTGAAATTCTCATGACGCGCGGCGGCTTCGAACACGCGAACGGCGGCGAGCGGCGGCAGGCGGGACATCGGGGAAATATAAGGTCAGCTTTCGGATCGCGTCCATCGCTTTGTTGGTGCTTCTGGCGCCGGACGGCCAAAAGCCGCGCATCACGAACATCTTTCAAGGAGTGATCCGATGACGAAGTTTCTCGCCTCCACCCTTCTCCTGCTGATCGCCTCGCCGGCGCTGCCGGTGCTGCCCTCCCCCGCGCTCGCGCAGGACCATGCCGCCCCGATCCGTGTCGAATATCGCGACCTCAACCTGTCCAGCGCGCAGGGCGTGGCACTGCTCGACCGCCGCATCCGCACCGCGGTCGACCGCGCCTGCGCGAACTGGTCGGCCGACACGCTGAAGCGCCGCACCGAATTCGCCGCCTGCCGCCGCGCGAAGATCCAGGAGGTCGCCGCGCAGCGTGACCGGGCAGTGGCGAAAAGCCGCGCCGGCACCCAGGTCGCCGCCGCCCGCTGAGCGGGATGGAATTGCAAGCTGAGCTGATAACTGGCTGCCTCCGACCGACGCCGGCGGGATGATCGCTGGCGACGGTCGGAGGCAGTCCCTATGGTGCGCAGGCACGCGCGCCGATGACGAAGCGAAGGAGCAGGGGATGCCGACGATTGCGGACAAAAGGGCGCAGTTTCGCGCGCTGCACGAAAGCGGGTTCTTCATCATTCCCAATGCCTGGGATGTCGGCAGCACGAAGCGGCTGGCGGCGCTGGGGTTCAAGGCGATCGCCTCGACCAGCGCGGGTGCCGCCTGGTCGGCGGGCAAGGAGGATGGCGAATTGGGCCGCGACGCGGTGCTCGCGCATCTCGGCGATCTGGTCGCAGCGACCGACCTGCCGATCAACGCCGATTTCGAGAATGGCTTCGCCGACGACGCCGAAGGCGTCGCCGCGAACGTGACGCTGGCGGTAGCGACCGGCGTTGCCGGCATCTCGATCGAGGACTGGTCGGGCAGCCATATGTATGAGGCCGGCCACGCCGCGGAGCGGATCGCGGCGGCGCGCGCGGCGATCGACGCGAGCGATCCGGCGGTGATGCTGATCGGCCGCAGCGAGAATTTCCGCGTGCCCGGGATGAGCGCTGCGGACAGCATTTCCCGCGCCGTCGCCTATGCCGAGGCGGGGGCCGATTGCCTTTTCGTGCCCTTCATCCTCGATCATGGCGCCGTCGCCGAACTCGTCGCGGCAGTCGCCCCCAAGCCGGTCAACGTCGTGGTGCAGAGGTTCGACAGCATTCCCGCCTATGCCGCGCTGGGCGTGCGCCGTTGCAGCGTCGGCGGATCGCTTGCGAACGCGGCGTGGAAGGGGTTCGACGTGGCGGCGGCCGAGCTGAGAGGGTTCGAACCCTGACGCCGCGCCCACCCGCGGCCTTTTTTTTCGACGGCGATGTCACATCCGCGGATCGCGTCTCGTCATGGCAGCGTAACCGACGAAAGGAACGCAACCATGACTTCCAGGCTCGATCCCTTCACCGCCGCGCCCGCCCTGATGAAGAGCTGGATGGGCACATCCATCGCTGTTGGCGCCAGCCTTGAAGCAAGCCTCATCGAACTGGTCAAGATCCGCGCCTCGCAGATCAACGGCTGTGCCAACTGCATCAACATGCACACGGTGGAAGCCCGCGCGAAGGGCGAAACCGAGCAGCGCATCTACCTGCTTTCGGCGTGGCGCGACGCACCATGCTACACCGATCGCGAGCGCGCCGCACTCGGCTGGACGGAGGCATTGACGCGCCTGTCCGAAGGCGTCGACCATGACGCCGCCTATGCGGCGCTGACGCCCTGGTTCAGCGAGGAGGAACGCGTCAACCTCACCCTGATGATCAATATCATCAATGGCTGGAACCGCCTGGCCGTGGGCTTCGGGCTGTGGATCGAACCGGCCAAGGCGCGGGCGGCGGCATGAGCCTGCCGGCATCCGACGACGCCGCGTCGAGCTTCGATCCGCTGCGCCCCCGCTTGATTCGCGTCGCCTATCGCATGCTGGGGTCGGTCGCGGATGCCGAGGACATCGTGCAGGACGCCTTCATCCGCTGGATGGGGGCGGACCGCGCGGCGGTGCGCGAGCCGGAGGCCTTCCTGCGGCGCACCGTCACCCGGCTGTGCCTCGACCAGCTCAAATCGGCGCGGGCGCAGCGTGAGACCTATGTCGGCCCCTGGCTGCCCGATCCCGTCGTCGAGACGGAGGAGGATGCCGATGAGGACGTCACATTGCCGCTGCTGCTCGCGCTCGAGCGGCTGACCCCGCTGGAGCGCGCCGCCTTCCTGCTCCACGACGTGTTCGGCCTCGGCTTCGAAGAGGTCGCCGCGACGATCCAGCGCGACCCCGCGGCGTGTCGACAGCTTGCGGCACGCGCCCGCGCGCATGTCCGCGAGGCGCGGCCGCGCCACGCGATCGAACGCCGGCACGGCCTGGAGCTGGCCGAGGCCTTCTTCGCCGCCTCGCGCAGCGGCGACATGACGGCGCTGGGTGCGATGCTCGCCGCCGACGTCAGCATCCATTCCGATGGCGGCGGCAAGCGCCCGGCGGCACCCGCGCCGATCCTCGGCCGGTCCAATGTGATGAAGGTGCACAAGGCGCTGGCGATCCTGTTCGCCCGCCACGGCTCGCAACTCGTCCACGTCGGCCTCATCAACGGCCTGCCCGGCTTCGTGACGCGCGAGGGCGATGGCGAACTCCAGACGACGGCGCTCGACATTGCCGACGGCAGGATCAACGCGATCTACGTGATGCGCAACCCGGACAAGCTGCGCCACCTGCACTGATCGCGGGGCCTTGCGCGGATGGTCAGCGCCCCAGCCGGGCGATGTTGGGCTGATCGTTCGCCGCCGCCGCGGGCCGCGCGCGATCGCCGCGCAACTGTTCGGCAAGGAAGCGCAGGCAGTTGCGCACCTTCGCGGTATCGCCCTGCGCCGGTGTGTAAAGCGCGACGATGGGCGAACTCGGCAGGGAGAGCGCCGGCAGCACCTTTTCGAGACGCCCGGCCTCAATATCCTCGGCCACATCCCACAGCGTCTTCACGACGATGCCGGCACCGTCGATCGCCCAGATGCGCGCAAGTTCGCCATCATTGGTGCTGAGCGTGCGGCGTGGCGTGACATCCTCCGTCTTCACATGGCGCCACAGCTTGTGGTGCCCGGCATCGACCGCGATCTGATCGTGCATCGCGAGATCGGCGACCGATTGCGGACGGCCGCGGCGATCGAGATAGGAAGGCGCCGCACACATCACGCGCGGATTGTCCGCGAGCCGCTTCATCGTCAGCGTCGAATCCGCGGGCGGCTCGAAGCAGATCGCCAGATCATAGCCGCCCTCGATCACGCTGGCATTCTGCTCGGTCGTTTCCAGATGCACCTTCACCTCGGGATGCAGCATCGCATAATGCTGGAGCAGCGGCCCCAGCCGCCGCCGACCGAAGGCGATGGTGGTAACGACACGCAGCGCACCCGCCGCATCGGTGGCGCTGCGCATCACCGCCAGTTCGGCATCCTCCATCTCGGATAGCGCCCGGCCGGCGCGTTCGTAGAACATGCGTCCCTCCTCAGTCAGTGTCAGGTGCCGGCTGTTGCGCCGGACCAGCGGCACGCCAAGGCGCGCTTCGAGTTGCGACAAACGTCTGCTCGTCGCCGCAAGCGACAACCCCAATCGCCGCGCGGCGACGGAAAGGCTCCGCGCCTCGGCGATTCGGATGAACGACAACGTCTCGGAAAAACGGTCACGCATGCATGAAGAGCTAGTGCGCGAATGCTGCGGCGCAACACGTTCTGCGTTGCCGAACCTTGTTAAAGTCTTTCCATGCCTCTCGCGAGTGTATGAAAAATGTCGGAATTTTGCTGCGTTTTCCCTCGTCGCAAGGCTGGGTTGCGAAATTTGACTCGCGGTTGACCAGCTTGTGCATCGCACCAACTTTTGGGGCGACTGCGGTCGATCTTCTCACAACGCGAAAGGAATTCCGCCATGACGGCCCCTGCCCCCGCGACCCGTACCAAGGCCGAACCGCCGTTGGCGTGGAACGACATCGAAGCGCTGCCCGTCTATGCGGCGATCGCCATGGGCCTGTTCTTCCTGTGGTATACGATCAGCGACCTTACCCCCGTTCTCCAGCTCATGCTGCTGAAGGCTGTCGGCATCCTCGGCTGCGTGGCGCTGCGCCATGCCTGGCTGACGCTCGACGAAGAGCCAGAAGCGCAGGCCTGATCGGATAGGGTTGTTCCCCGATGATCGTTGGACGTACGCCGCGTATCCGGCTGACCTACAACCTCGCCTGGCAGACGCTGATCGCGCTGTTCGTGTGGGATGTCGCGGTCACCATCTTCTACTATCTGTCGCCGTTCAGGGCGCCGGCGCTGCCGTTGACCGTGTTCGGCACGGCGCTGGCGTTGTTCCTCGGCGTCCGCGTCAATTCGGCCTACCAGCGCTGGTGGGAAGGGCGCGGGCTGTGGGGGCTGATGGTCAATGTGTCGCGCAGCTACACGCGATCGGTGCTGGCCTTCCTGCCCGGCGATGCGGCCGGCACAGCGCTAAAGCATGAGCTGGTCGTACGGCAGATCGCCTATGTCCACGCGCTACGCCGCCAGCTCCGCCGGCAGGATCCGGCAACCGAGGTGCGCCGCGTGCTCGGCGATGGGGACATTCCCGAGCTCGACCGGCGCAACCCCGCCAACGGCATCCTCGATGGTTCGGACCAGCGCCTGGCCGAGGCGACCCGCAACGGCTGGATCGACACCATCCAGCAGACCCAAATCGAGCGCATGTTCGTCGACATGGCGAATTCGCAGGGCGGGATGGAGCGGCTGAAAAACACGCCGCTGCCAGCGCAATATCGCTCCTTCCCCAAATTCTTCACCCGGCTGTTCTGCATATTGCTGCCGATCGGGCTGGTGGAGACGCTGGGTGTCGCGACCCCGATCGGCTCGGCAGTGGCGGGGTTCATGTATCTGGCGGTGCTTCAGATCGGCGATGATCTGGTCGATCCCTTCGCCAACACCATCCACGATCTGCCGCTGACCAACATCACGACGATGATCGAGGTCGATCTGCTCCAGGCGATCGGGCGGCAGGGGCCGACGATCCCCGAAGCGGAGAACGGCGTCCTCTGGTAAAGGCGGGGCAGGCCGCGCCGGCGCGCTCAGCGCGGCGCGGCCTGCCCCGCCCCCAGCAGTTCGAAACTGCCGGCGAGGCCACCGACCGACGACTGACCGACCCAAATGTCGAACATGCCCGGCTCGGTCACCGGCTGGCTGCCCGATCCGATGAACTCCAGATCCTCACGGTCCAGTTCGAAGCGCACCTCGGCGCTGCTGCCGGGTTCGAGCGTCACCCGGCGCACGCCTTTCAACTGGCGGATCGGGCGCGTGCGGCTGGCGATGCGATCGCGGATATAGAGCTGGATCACCTCGCTGCCGGCGCGCTGGCCAATGTTGCGCACCGTGGCGCGCACCACCAGTTTCTCGTCCCACGGCAGCTTGGCGGCGCTGAGCAGCAGGTCGACCAGCTCGAAACGCGTGTAGCTGAGGCCGTGGCCGAACGGGAACATCGCGGTGTTGTCGGTGGTGCGGAACCGCGTCTTATACTCGGTCGACTGGTTCTGGATCACCGGCCGTCCAGTCGACTTGCGATCATAATAGAAGGGCTCCTGCCCTGATTCCCAGGGGAAGCTCACCGGCAGCCGCGCCGAGGGATTGACCGTGCCGAACAGCACGTCGGCAATGGCATTGCCGGACTGGCTGCCGAGGAACCAGGTCGCGAGCAACGCCGGGGCGCTGGCGATCGAGCCCTGCAGTGCCAGCGCGCGGCCGTGGCGCAGCAGCACGATCATCGGCCGGCCGACCGCCGCCACCGCGTCGGCCAGGGCGCGCTGCGCGGGCGGGATGACGATCTCGGTGCGCGAGGTCGCCTCGCCCGACATATCCTCGCCCTCGCCGACTGCGAGGATGACGATGTGCGCGGTCTTCGCGGCCTGCACCGCGCGCTCGATGCCGCCGTCGATCGGCGCCTCGATGCCCGATCCCGGCTCGACATTGAGTTGGGTGGGATAGGTCATCTGCGCACGGATGCCGTCCGCGATCGAGACGTTCAGCTTTGTGTCCGCGTAGAAGGACCAGGGGCCGAGCACATTGTCGACATCGTTCGCGAAGGGGCCGATCAGCGCGATCCGGCGCTGGCTCTCCCGCCGCAGCGGCAAGATGTCGCCATCGTTGCGCAGCAGCACGATCGATCGCGCCCCGGCCTCGCGCGAAAGCGCGATCTTGTCGGGCGAGCTGATGTGGACCGCCGCCTTCTTCTCGTCGATCGAGCGATAGGGATCGTCGAACAGCCCCGCCGCGGTCTTCACATAGAGGATGCGGCGCACGGCAAGGTCGATCGCCGCCATCGGCACCGCGCCCGATGCGACCAGTTCCGGAATATAGCGCATGTAGATGCCGCTCTGCATGCTCATGTCGACGCCGGCGAGGATGGCAAGGCGCGCAGCATCCCGCTCGTCTTCAGCAAAGCCGTGCGCGATCAGTTCCGCATCGGCGGTGTAATCCGAACAGACGAAGCCGCCGAATTTCATCTCGCCGCGCAGCAGGTCGGTCATCAGCGCGCGGTCGGCGGTAGCAGGGATGCCGTTGATCTCGGTGAAGGCAGACATCACCGCAAGCGCGCCGGCATCGAAGGCAGCGCGGAACGGCGGCAGGTGCGTTTCGCGCAGCGTCTCGTCGGAGATGTCGACATTGTTATAGTCGAGCCCGGCGAGCACCGCGCCATAGGCGGCGAAATGTTTGGGTGCGGCGAGCAGGCTGTCGTCGCGCCGCAGGTTGCGGCCCTGAAAGCCGCGCACGCGGGCGGCGGCGAACAGCCGCCCAAGATAGACATCCTCGCCGGCGCCCTCGACCACCCGGCCCCAGCGCTCGTCGCGCGCGACGTCCACCACCGGCGCATAGGTGAGATGCAGCCCGGCGGCGGTCGCCTCCAGCGCGGCGGCGCGGGCGGTGCGTTGCGCCAGCTCGGGATCGAAGCTCGCTGCCTCGCCCAGCGGCACCGGGAAGATCGTGCGCAGTCCATGGATCACGTCGCCGGCGAACAGGATCGGGATGCCGAGCCGGTTCTCCTTCACCGCCAGATCCTGCGCCTCACGCGCGCCGGCGGCGCCGATGCCGTTGAACAGGCAGCCGACCCCCGACGTGCGGATAATCTCCGACAGCCGCCCCTTGTCCTGCACGCCTACCACAGGATTGGGCGGATTGTACGGCCGGAAGCTGTCGGCAAGGCAGCTCATCTGCCCTGCCTTCTCCTCCACCGTCATCCGCCCGATCAGCGCATCGACGCGCTCAACCTCGGTCTTCGAGAAGGCCAGCCGCGGAAAGGCAAGCGCCACCGCCCCGCCGAGCGAGCCGATAAGCAGGGAGCGACGATCGATGGAAGGAGAGGGCGGCATGAGGTGATATCGAAGCTAATGCTGCCGATACCACGACGCACCACGACGCGCCACGAGCTGCCCCAGGCATGCGACAGATGGTGATCGAAAACCCCCTTCCCCTCGGGGAAGAGGGAGCAGCCCCCCTTACCGCACCGCTTTCACCGCCGCCGTCGCCGGCGGCGTCACCACCATCCCCGTCCACCGCGCCGCGAAGGCCCACAGGTCTGCCGCTTCCTCGATGATCTTGTCGGTCGGCTTGCCGCTGCCATGGCCCGCGCGCGTCTCGATACGGATCAGATGGGGCTTGTCGCCGATGTTGGCTGCCTGCAGCGCCGCTGCATATTTGAAGCTGTGCCCCGGCACGACGCGATCATCGGTGTCCGCAGTGGTCACCAGGATCGCGGGATAGTCGGTGCCCGCCTTGATGTTGTGGTAGGGCGAATAGGCGTAGAGCGCCTTGAAATCGGCCTCCTTCGCGGGATAGCCATAATCGTCCACCCAATAGCGCCCGGCGGTGAAGCGGTCGAAGCGCAACATGTCCATCACCCCCACCGCGGGCAGCGCCGCAGCGAACAGGTCCGGACGCTGGTTGACCACCGCGCCGACCAGCAGACCGCCGTTGGAGCCGCCCTGGATGGTCAGCTTCTCCTTGGTGGTGATGCCTTCCTTCACCAGATATTCGCCAGCGGCGATGAAATCGTCGAACACGTTCTGCTTGTTGGCGAGCCGGCCGGCATCGTGCCACGCCTTGCCATATTCGCCGCCGCCGCGAAGATTGGCGACTGCGAGTACGCCGCCTTGCTCGATCCAGGCAAGGCGCGTCGCCGAGAAGCCGGGGGTCAACGAGATGTTGAACCCGCCATAGCCGTACAGAAGCGTCGGCGCGCCCGCAGACAGGTCCAGCCCCTTCCTGTGGACGAGGAACATGGGCACGCGGGTGCCGTCCTTCGACGTGTAGAAGCGCTGCTCGACAGTAAAGTTGGCCGGATCGAACGCCACCTTGGGCTGTGCCCACAGCTTCGATTTTCCGCTCTTCACATCATAGCGGTAGATCGCGGTGGGCGTCGCGAAGCTGGTGAAGCTGTAGAAGGTCTCGGCATCGTCGGCCTTGCCGTTGAAGCCGCCCGCGGTGCCGATCCCCGGCAACGCCAGCTTGGGCTTCGGCGTGCCGTCGAGCGCGAACTGGCGGACCTCGGTGCGGGCATCGACCAGATAATTGGCGATCAAGGTGCCGCCGATGATCGCGGCGCCATCCAGCGTCGCCTTATCCTCGGCGACGATCTCGATGGGCTTCGGATCCGCCTCGGCGATGTCGAGCGTCACCACCCGCAGCCGCGGCGCATCCTTGTTGGTGATCCAGAAGAACTTGCTCCCCTGGTTGCCGATATAGGACCAGTTGTTGACCAGCCCCGGCACCAATGTGCGCGGCTTCGCATCGGGCGTGGCGAGATCGATCAGCGTGATCTCATAGCGATCGTCGGTGCCCTCGGTGGAGGTGACGACCAGCCATTTGCCGTCGTCGCTCACCGTGCCGCCATGGCCGCGGCGCGGCGCATCCGGCGTCGCATAGACGAGCCTGTCCGCGCTCTGCGGATCGCCGACCCGGTGGAAATAGATCGCCTGGTTCTCGTTCAGCGCCTGGAACTTCTCGCCCTCCTTCGTCGCCGGGAAGCGCGAATAATAGAAGCCCGATCCATCCTTCGCCCAGGAGAAGCCGGAGAATTTCACCCACTCCAGCATGTCCGGCAGGTCCTTACCGGTGTTGACGTCGATCAGCTTGACCGTCCGCCAGTCGGTGCCGCCATCCTGCACCGAATAGAGCAGCAGCTTGCCGTCGTCGGACGGCACCCAGTCGCCCACCGCGGTGGCGCCGTCGGTCGCCCAGCGATTGGGATCGATCAGCAGCCGCGGCGTACCGTTGAGCCCGTCGCGCACGAACAGCGCGGACTGGTTCTGCAGCCCGTCGTTGCGCGCGTAGAAATAGCGTTTGCCCTTCTTCACCGGCAGCCCGAACCGCTCATAATTGAACAGTTCGGCCATCCGCGCCTTGAAGATGTCACGACCCGGCAGGCTCGCCAGATAGGCGTCGGTCACCGCATTCTCGGCGGTCACCCACTCCCGCACCTTCGGGTCGACGCGAACGTCATTCTCCAGCCAGCGATAGGGATCGGCCACCTTGATGCCGAACTGCTCGTCGACGACCTCGCCCTTGGCGGTGACCGGATAGTTGAGCTTGGCCGCGGCGGTCGCCGCGGTCTGCGCCTCAGCGGCGTGGGCGAATGTCATGGATGCTGCGATCGAAAGAGAGGACAAGATCAGCGCCTTGCGCATGGACGGGGTGACTCCGCAAGATAGGGAAATTGCACCCAGCCTAGACCCCCGATCCGCCGACGATAAGCACCGTTTCGACGAGCGTCGGGTGGCGGCGGGCTGCTCCGGATCGGAGGGGATTGGCTCCGAAGCGGTTTTAAAACTCCATGCCGTATGGATTTTCTATGCCGCCACCCTGCCCTAATGTCCGCTCTACAGGGAGTGGGGAAAGATGATCAGGCGCTTTGCGATTACGGTGCTGGCGCTGCTGGGGGCGGTGGCAACGCCGGCATCTGCAGCCGGCGATGAAAAGATCTATAGTTTTGAGGATCGATCGCTCGATCTTGTGACCGCGCCCATCCTGTCGCGGTTTTCAGATGACGACGCGTTCGAACGCTACATCGAAATGCTTGGGGTGATCCAGCGAGGACGCAAGGACCGCTGGGTTGGCCGCAATCGCCGCGAACTCCGTTATGCGCAAGCACAGGACGTGCCGTGCACGCCCGGTATTGACTGCCCAGAAACCGAATCCGACGTCGGCAATGTCATCGTCACCGGCTCTCGGGCGACGGCGCCCAAATCGATCACGAACAATCAGACCGCCGGTGTCGATGAAGGCGACATCGTCAAACAGATCGGTCCGTTCCTGCTTGTTCTACAGGACGGCAGAATTTTCTCGATCGATACGCGCAACGGCCTGCGCCTTGCCGATCGGGTGAATGTGTACCGAGAATCTGACAGCGACACCTGGTATGACGAGATGCTGGTCCAAGGTGACCATGTGATCATCACCGCCTACAGCTATGAGGAAGATGCGACCGAAGTGTCGGTGTTTCGGCTCGCGCGCGACACCGGCCGCCTGACTGGCCAAGGAGTCTTTCTCATCTCGTCAGACGATTATTATGATACTGATAACTATGCGACGCGCATCGTCGGCGACAAGCTCGTCATCTACACACCCTATGACATCGATTCTCTGGAAGATCCGGACGATCGCCCCACCATTCGGCGCTGGCTGCCCGAGGACCAACGCAACGAGGCCAACAAAACCGGCAAAAACCTCCTGAACGCGAAGGATATTTTCCGGCCGGTTCTTCGCACCTCCGATCCGGCCATCCACACCGTCTCGATCTGCCCACTGGGCGAATGGTCTGCCGGCCGCGATCTGAATTGCCGGACGACCGGATTCGTCGGGCCTTCGGAAGCCGAAATGTATGTATCGCCGGACGCCGTCTTTCTGTGGATGTCACCGGGTTGGGACGAAACTGGCACATATCGCGACTGCACCAATCACCGCCGCCCCAGGCGTACCGATGTCGTACCGTCGGCGATTGTCCGGCTGGTGATCGAGAGCGGCGACGTGGCCGTGGCCGGCGTCAACGGCGCGCCGTTCGATCAATTCTCGATGGACGATTTTGGCGGCAATCTTCATGCGCTGGCGAACTGGCAAATGTTTCGCTGCGATCCCGACTACGAGGTTCGGCACGCCGCCTTCCTCGATCTTCCCATGTCGGCGTTCGGCACGCGATTCCTCAAGGTTCCCGATCACCGCATCACTGCCGTTCCATCCCTGCCCAATCGCTATGTAGAGAACAGGTTTGCCGACAATTGGCTGGTCTATGGCGGCCGCGACAGTTGGTCGGGCAGCGTACCTGACGAAGGAGATCGGCCGTTGTCGACGACCGCCGTCGCGGTCCCTGTCGATCACCCGGCCGACGCGGTCGAACTGAGCCTGCCGCACAACATCATCCGGACGGAACGGATGGGCAACGATATCATCCTGAATGGCTATCGCGACCATCGCGGCCTCAAGGTGACGCTGGTCAACCTCTCAGGCGATCCGCGGCTCGGTGCGAGCCTGTTCCTCAAATCGCGCTACGAAAGCGAAAGCCGCAGCCATGCCTTCAACAGCAATGTTGACGAGAAGGGCAACGGGCTGATCGGAATCCCGACGGTGCTACGCGGGGGCGATGCGGATCGGTTGCCCTGGCACAGTAACGCATCCGACATCAGTTTCCTGTCGCTCAGCCGGCGCATGAAGCTGGCATCGGTCGGCGAGATCGTCGCACGGATGAAAGAGGGCGAGCAGGACACCCACGAAGATTATGAGTGCGAGGTGTCGTGCATCGATTGGTACGGCAATGCACGACCGATCTTCACCGATGGTCGCACCTTTGGCTTGATCGGCAGCGAGTTGGTCGAAGCCAAGGTGGAGGCGGGTAGCATCCGCGAACTCCGTCGCCTCGATCTGACGGCGCCGCTCACCCGCTGAGCGAAAACAGGGGCCCGCATCGGCGGGCCCCCGCTTCATCACGCCGCCTTGAGGGCCGCGACACTGTCCAGCGCGTCGTTGACCGCGGCCTCGCGCGCTTCGGCGCTGATTGCGATGCCTTCGGCGATGATCACCTCCGGCTGGATGCCGATGAAGCCGAAGACATGGCCGAGATAGGTTTCCAGATGCTCCAAGGCCTGCGCCGGGGTGCCGGCGCCGTAGAGGCCGCCGCGCGAGAGCGCGAGGATCACGCGCTTGCCGCCCGCCAGCCCCTTGGGGCCCTCGGCGGAATAGCTGAACGTCTTGCCGGCAACGAGAATGCGGTCAATCCACGCCTTCAACTGGCTGGGAATGGTGAAATTATACATCGGCGCGCCGATCACGACGATGTCGGCGGCGAGAAATTCGTCGAGCACGTCGCGGCTGGCGGCGCTGTCGGTGCCGGGTTCAGCGGCGTCGGCGGGAAGGCCGGCGAGCGTCAGATGGCCGAGCGGAGCAGCAACGAGGTCGCGCTGGGTGATCTCTATCGCGGGGTTCTCGCCGCGCAACCGCCCGACGATCGCGGCGCTGAGCGTGCGGCTGACCGAGTTGTCGCCGAGGATGCTGGAGTCGATGTGGAGCAGTTTCATGGAACCCGACCTTCCGGTATAGGATAGTAACCAGGGCGGGATATGTGACTGCCCCAATCGGCCGCAAGGAGGCACAATTTTGATACAGGGGCACATGGATGTGACCGATGACGCGCTGCTCGAGCATGAGCCGACGCATCAAGGCTGCCGCGTCGTCGCCCCCGTGCTGGCGCGCATCGGCGACAAATGGAGCGTGCTGGTGGTGATGCTGCTCTCCCGCGAGCCCTGCCGGTTCAACGAACTCAAGCGCCGCATCGACGGAATCTCGCAACGCATGCTGACCCTGACGCTGCGCGGGCTGGAGCGCGACGGGCTGGTCCTGCGCACGGTAACGCCCAGCGTGCCGCCGCGCGTGGACTATGCATTGACCGACCTCGGCCGATCCTTGTGCGGCCCGGTAATCGCGCTCGGTCAATGGGCCAGCGCGCATGTCGGCGAGATCGAGGCCGCGCAGGCAGCGTTCGACGCGCGGGCGGAAGGCTGAACTTCTGTCCCTCCCGCCATTCATACATCTCGCTCGCGACGCCCTTTGCCCTCGCCCCTACGGGGAGAGGGACCGGTCCGCGCAGCGGACCAGGGAGAGGGGCAGTCGCGCCAAGCGTAAAGGTCCGACGCGTTCGCTCTGAAAACGAGCCGGCCGAGCAGCATTACTGAGCCCTCCAAGCCATTACGCCTCGCGCGACTTTCCCCTCTCCCCGTCCCTCTCCCCGTAGGGGCGAGGGGGCGCGGCGGCAGCCCCTCTCAATCTATCCACGATTCGTGTGAGAGGACGGCACGCCCCTGCACCAAATCTGCACGACCGCCCCACCAAAGCCTCACCCCCATCACGACACGTCGTCCACGCCCCGCCGCGATACCGGCGGGCGAAGGAGACGTTCATGTTCCCGAGCCTTTCAGCGCGACACAGCCTGTTCCTGAAGCTGGCCGCCGCCATCCTGATCGCGCTGCTCGCCGATCAGATCTTCATCAACACCAACCCCGGCTCGACGCTCGGCGCCTTTGCCGCCGTCGGCACGGTGCTCGTGCTGCTCGCCCGGGCGCCGACCCTGCGCCACCGCCCGGTGCTTGCCGCCGCGGCCTTGGCTTTGATCTATGCCGCGGCCCTGTTCGATAACCCCGGCCCGCTCGCGTGGGCGCTGGGCTGGCTGGCGCTGTCGATTGCGGTGCTGGCGGTGCGGCACCGGCCGGCCAGTGCGCTGGGCTGGATCCCGTCCCTGCTCGTCCACACGCTCGCCGGCCCGTTCCGTCCGCTGCGCGACCTGATCGCGCTGACCCGGCTGCGCCGCCGCAAGCGCGGTGCCGGCGCGTTCCGGCTGGTCGCGACTTTGGCGCTGCCGGTGGTCGGCGGCCTGCTGTTCCTCGCGCTGTTCACCATCGCCAACCCGGTGATCGAAACCGGGCTGCGCACCATCCGCCTGCCCGGCCCGGTCCATTTCGTTTTCATCGCGGCCGCCTTCTGCGCGGCTTGGCCGCTCTTGCGCCCCTGGGCATTCAGCCTGCGCGTGGCACCGGGAACGGCGCCCGCGATCGACCTGCCCAGCGCGTCGCTGACCTCCGTCCTGCTCGCGCTGGCCACCTTCAACGTGATCTTCGCGGTGCAGAACGGCCTCGACATCGCCTTCCTGTGGAGCGGCGCGCCGCTCCCGGGCAAAGTCACCTTGGCCGACTATGCCCATCGCGGCGCCTATTCGCTGATCGCCACCGCCCTCATCGCCGGCGTCCTCTCGCTATGGATGCTGCGGCCGGGCAGCGCCGTCGCCGCCAATGGCAAGGCGCGCGCACTGCTGGTGCTGTGGGTGGTGCAGAACCTGCTGCTCGTCGCCTCCTCGATGCTGCGCACGATCGACTATGTCCAAGCCTTCTCGCTCACCGAACTGCGCATCTCGGCGTTGCTGTGGATGCTGCTGGTCGGGGTCGGGCTGGTGCTGATCTGCTGGACGATCCTGCGCGGCAGAACGGTGGCGTGGCTGGTCAACGCCAATGTGGCCACAGCGGGACTTTTGCTGACCGGCGCCTGCTTCGTCGATCTCGGCGCCGTCGCCGCGCACTGGAATGTCAGCCACGCCCGCGAGGCCGGCGGCAACGGTCCCGCGGCCGACATCTGCTATCTCGCCCGGCTCGGCGACGCCGCGGTGGTGCCGCTAATCCGGCTCGAGCAAGGCGCGATGAGCACCGGCTTTCGCACCGAAGTCGCCGGCCAGCGCGTGATCAGCATCGCCAACCTCAAACGCACGCAGGAAAACTGGAAGACCTGGACCTGGCGCAATGCCCGCCGCCTCGCCCAGGCGCGAGCGCTGCTCGGCCCCGACCCGGCGCCTGTCGCCCCACGCGCGGCGTGCCTCGACTGGCTAGAAGAATCGCGCACCGAACCCACGCCGCAGCCCGCGCCTGCGCAATCGACACTGGCACCGGCACCGGCAGCGCAACCAGCGGCAACGCCAACCCCAACCGTCACGCCCGCGCCCCCACCCACCCTCGCCACGCCGCGCGAAGCCCCGTCGCCCGCCCATCGCCCGTTGACGCAGGAGCCGCGGCAATGATTCAGTGCCCCATGCCCCGCACGATCCTCATCGCCGACGACGATCCCCACATCCGCCAGTTGCTGGCCTTCGCGCTCGCCAAGGCCGGGCTAGACATCTGCGAGGCGGAGGATGGCGAGGCGACATTGACGCAGGTGGCGGCGCACGCGCCCGACCTTGTTGTCCTCGACATCAACATGCCGCGGATGGACGGGCTGGAGGTCTGCCGCCGGCTGCGCGCGACCGGGGAGATCCCGATCCTGTTCCTCTCCTCGCGCGACGACGAGATCGATCGCGTGCTCGGCATCGAACTGGGCGCGGACGATTATGTCGTGAAGCCGTTCAGCCCGCGCGAGGTGGTCGCGCGGGTGATGGCGATCCTGCGCCGTACCGCCGCGCGGCCGCCGGTGGTGGAAGATGGCGCGCAACCGATCCGCCACGGCCTGCTGCAGCTCGATGTCGAAGGCTGGCGTGCCGACTGGGCCGGGGGCGAGGTGCCACTGACGGTGACCGAGTTTGCGCTGCTGCGCACCTTGGCGACGATGCCGGCCAAGGTCTTCAGCCGCGACGCGATCATCGATCGGCTGCATGGCCCCGGCTTCGCGATCACCGACCGCACGATCGACAGCCATGTCCGCAACCTGCGCGCCAAGTTCGCACGCGCGGGCGGGCATGACCTGATCGAAACGCGCCCGGGCATCGGCTACCGGCTGGGAGCCTGCGTCGGCGAGGTGCCGTGATCCGCGCCGCCAAGGCCTGGGCGAAGCGGCGCTGGCCGCCGATCCGGCTGCGGATGATCCTGCTGTCCGTGCTCGTCTTCGCCGCGGCGCTGCCCGGCGTCGGCGCGGTCTTCCTGCGGGTCTATGAAAACACGCTGGTCCGCCAGACCGAAGCGGAACTGATCGCGCAGGGGGCGGCGATCGGCGCCTTTGCCGCCAGCCGCTGGCCCGGCGCCAGCCCCGATCCGGCCAGCCCGCCCGCCGTGCCGGTAACCGCCAGCCTTTCCTATGACCGGCGCGGTCTGCAGACCGACTATTACCGCCCCGAGCCGCTGACCATCGACCTGCGATCGAGCCGCGTCTTCCCCGAACGCCCGCGCCGCCGCCCGGATGCCGAGCCTGCGCCCGATGCAGCGGCGGCGGCGGCAGAGGTTGCCCCCTCGATGCGCGCCACCAGCCGCACGACGCTCGCCTCGATCCGGCTCCTCGACCGCGCCGGCGTGGTCGCCGCCGGTGGCCCCGATCGCGGCATCCGGCTCGGCGACCTGCCCGAGGTGAAGGCAGCGCTCGCCGGCCGCACCCTGACCCTGTTGCGCGCCAATGCCGGCTATCAGCCGCGCTATATGGGCGAGTTGCTGAGCCGCGCCGCCGGGATCCGCGTCCATCATGCGCGGCCGGTGATCGTCGATGGCAAGGTGGTCGGCGTGCTGCTGCTCTCGCGCAGCCCGCGCGGGCTGTTCGTCGGCATCTATCAGGATCGCGGCAAGATCCTGCTCGGCATTGTCCTCATCTTCCTCGTGCTGCTCGGCCTCGCCGGCCTGCTCAGCCGCGCCATCGCCCGGCCGATCGAGGTGCTTGGCCAGGCGACGCGCGAAGTGGCGCATGGCGGCGGCACCGTGCCCGCGCCCCCCGCCACCGCCGCGATCGAGATCCGGGCGCTCTATGCCGATTTCGCCGAAATGGCGGCGGCTATCGAGCGCCGCTCCCGCTATCTCCGCGACTTCGCCCACGCGGTGAGCCATGAGTTCAAGACGCCGCTGGCGGGCATCGCCGGCGCCATCGAACTGCTGCAGGACCATCAGGACACGATGAGCGACGCCGATCGCCAGCGTTTCCTCGCTAATGCCTCCGCCGACGCGCAGCGGCTGTCACTGCTCGTCACCCGCCTGCTCGACCTCGCGCGTGCCGACATGGCGCGGCCGGGGCAGGACGAGGCAGCCGCGCTCGGCCCCGTCCTCCACCGCGTCGCCGATGCCTGTACGACGCCGAACTTCGCCGTGCATCTCGCCGTCGACGACGGGCTGCCGCTGGCCGCGATCCCCGAGGGCGCGCTCTCCGCGGTGCTGGTCAGCCTCGTCGAGAACAGCCGGCAGGCGGGCGCCACCGAAGCACGGATCGCGGCGACCGCGCTGCCCCGCCGGCTGCGGATCGCCGTGTCGGACAATGGCCCCGGCATCCCGCCCGGCGACCGCGACCGCATCTTCGAACCCTTCTTCACCAGCCGCCGCACCGGTGGCGGCACCGGCCTCGGCCTGCCGATCGCCCGCTCGCTGATCGAGGCGGCGCGCGGCGAGATCGGGCTGGTCGATGCCGGCACGGGCGCCGCATTCGAGATCCTGTTGCAGCAAGCCTGACCGGAGACCCGCGATGCCGATCCGCCCTTTTCTGCTGCCGGCGATTGCATTGCTCGCTGCACCCGCCGGTGCGGAGGTGCGCCAGTCGCTGGATGTCGCCGTCCCCCAGCCCCCAGCACCCGTGACGGTCGAGGGTCGCGACCAGCTCGTCTACGAGCTTCACGTCACCCAGTTCGGCGACCGGCCAGCGAGGCTGCGCAGCCTCACCGTGAGCGACGCGGACAGCGGCGCCCCGCTCGCGCATTTCGCGGGCAAGGCGCTTGCCGCGCGCATCCAGGTGGTGGGGGGTGGCGAAGCGATCCCGCCGGGCGGCAGGGCGATTGTCTACATCGAGATCGACCGACCGAAAGGCACTGCGCCCCGGCGGCTGCGCCACAGCATCGTCGAGGAGGCCTCCCCTTCGTCCATCACCCCGCCCGACATCCCGGTCGAGCAGGCCGCGCCGATCATCGTCGGCCCGCCCCTCGCTGGCGGACCCTGGGTGGCGATCCATCATCCGGACTGGCCGCGCGGCCATCGCCGCGTCGTCTACGCCGTTGACGGCCGCGCGCGCATCCCCGGCCGCTTCGCGATTGACTGGGTCCGCCTCGACGCCGATGGCCGGATCGCGGCGGGCGATGTCGACCGCACCGATGCCGCGCTCGGCTATGGCGCGCCGGTGCTCGCGGTCGCCGATGGCGTCGTCGCCGCCGTTCGCGGCGATGTTCGGGAGAGTGCGACGGTCTCCGCCAACCCGGCGCATTCGCTGGAGGATGCTCCGGGCAATTATGTCGCGCTGGAGATCGGGCCGGGTCGCTATGCGATCTACGAGCATCTGAAGCCGGGCAGCCCGCGCGTTCGGGTCGGCGATCGGGTACGGCGCGGGGCCATAATGGGGGCGTTGGGCTTCACCGGCGATTCAACCGGGCCGCATCTGCATTTCCACGTCGCTGACCGGGCGGACCCGTTGGGCGGCGAGGGCTTGCCGTTCGTGATCGACCGGTTCCGGCTGGAGGGCCGCTATCGCGATCTCGGGCGGCTTGGAACGGGGCGATGGGAGGGTGTTGAGGGGGTTTCCACGGTGCGAAACGGGGAACGACCTGGGTCGAATGTGGTGGTCCGGTTCGGGGATTGAATGCCCCGCGCTCCGCAACGAAAAAGGGGCGCCGCTTTCGCGACACCCCTTTTCCTGTTCGTAAAGCCGACGATGCGGATCAGGCCGCTTCGTCCAGCTCCTCGTCGTTCTGCACCGGGCCGGAATCCTGGCCCTTGGCGCTGACGTCACGATCGACGAACTCGATGATCGCCATCGGCGAGGCGTCCGACGCGCGGATGCCGGCCTTAATGACGCGGGTGTAGCCACCGGCGCGGTCCGCATAGCGGGTCGCCAGGACGTCGAACAGCTTCACGAGCTGGGCGTCGTCGAGGAGGCGCGCATGGGCCAGGCGACGGTTGGCAAGGCCACCCTTCTTGGCGAGGGTGACGAGCTTTTCGACGTAGGGACGGAGTTCCTTCGCCTTCGCCACGGTGGTGGTGATCTGCTCATGCTTGATGAGCGACGCCGCCATGTTGCGGAACAGGGCCGCGCGATGGGACGAGGTACGCTGCAGCTTACGGCCGCCAACGCGATGACGCATGGTCTTCTTCCTTCACGTTCGTCCGGGAGCCGTATCAGGTACGCCCGGCCAGGCGGCAATATGGGGTGCCGCCCAAACCCCTTTTGAACCGGACCGGACGCGCGGCCTCCGGTCCGATCCGATCAGGCCATGATGTCCTGTTCCAGCTTCTTGGCCATTTCCTCGATGTTCTCGGGCGGCCAGCCGGGGATCTCCATGCCGAGGCGCAGGCCCATGCTGGAGAGGACTTCCTTGATCTCGTTGAGCGACTTGCGGCCGAAATTCGGGGTCCGCAGCATCTCCGCCTCGGTCTTCTGAACCAGATCGCCGATATAGATGATGTTGTCGTTCTTGAGGCAGTTCGCGCTGCGCACCGACAGTTCGAGCTCGTCCACCTTCTTGAGAAGGTAGCGGTTGAGCTGGTTGCTGTCGCCTTCGGTCTCGCCCGAAGCCTGCGCGGCAACGCCGACCGGCTGCGAGACGGGCGCGATCGCGTCGTCGAAGTGGACGAAGAGCTGGAGCTGGTCCTGCAGGATGCGCGCGGCATAGGCGACCGCGTCCTCCGGCGTGACGGTGCCGTCGGTCTCGACCGTCAGCGTCAGCTTGTCATAGTCCAGTTCCTGGCCGACGCGGGTGTTTTCCACCTTGTAGGCCACCTGGCGCACCGGCGAGTAGAGCGCGTCCACCGGCACCAGACCGATCGGCGCATCGGCCGGGCGGTTGGCAGCGGCGGGCACATAGCCCTTACCGATGTCGGCGGTCAGCTCCATGTTGAGCGTCGCACCCTCGTCGAGATGGCAGACGACCAGTTCGGGGTTCATCACCTCGATGTCGCCCGAAACCGCGATCATGCCCGCAGTCACCTCGGCCGGGCCGGTCGCCGAGAGCTGGAGCCGCTTCGGCCCCTCGCCCTGCATCTTGAGCGCAATCTGCTTGACGTTCAGGACGATGTCCGTCACGTCCTCGCGCACGCCGGCCAGCGACGAGAACTCGTGCAGCACGTTCTCGATCTTGATCGAGGTGACGGCGGCCCCCTGCAGCGACGACAGCAGCACGCGACGCAGCGCGTTGCCGAGCGTCAGACCGAAGCCACGCTCGAGCGGCTCGGCGATGAAGGTGGCCTTGCGACGGGAATCACCCCCGCCGGCCTTCTTCTCCAGGCTGTTCGGCTTCTTCAGTTCCTGCCAATTCTTGGCGTTCACGGACATTGGCTTCCCCTTGGGGTTGGGCCGGGGTTGGGCGGACACCGGCCGGATACGGGAAAATGGGGGCCATACATGGCCCCCTCAAGGTTCAGATCAGACGCGGCGGCGCTTCGACGGCCGCACGCCGTTGTGCGGGATCGGGGTCACGTCGCGGATCGAGGTGATCTGGAAGCCGACGGCCTGCAGCGCGCGCAGAGCCGACTCACGGCCCGAACCCGGGCCCTTGACCTCGACTTCGAGCGTGCGGACGCCATGTTCGGCGGCCTTCTTGCCAGCGTCCTCGGCGGCGACCTGCGCAGCGTACGGGGTCGACTTGCGGCTGCCCTTGAAGCCCATCATGCCGGCGGACGACCAGCTGATCGCATTGCCCTGCGCGTCGGTGATGGTGATCATGGTGTTGTTGAAGCTGGCGTTCACATGCGCGACGCCCGAGGTGATGTTCTTCCGCTCGCGGCGCTTGATGCGCTGGGGTTCGCGTGCCATTTTTCGGTCCTACCTATATCTCTGGAGAGCCGGAAATCCTGTGTCCGGCGCAGTAAGCCACCCTGGGGCGGCTTACTTCTTCTTGCCGGCGATCGGCTTCGCCTTGCCCTTGCGGGTGCGCGCATTGGTGTGCGTGCGCTGGCCGCGGACCGGGAGCCCCTTGCGATGGCGCAGGCCGCGATAGCAGGCCAGGTCCATCAGACGCTTGATGTTCATCGCGGTCTGGCGACGCAGGTCGCCTTCCACGGTGTAACCCGCGTCGATCGCTTCGCGGATCTGGAGGACTTCCTGGTCAGACAGGTCCTGCACGCGACGCTCGGGCGTGATGCCCAGCTTCGCCGTGATTTCCTTGGCCTTCGCCGGGCCGATGCCGTGAATATAGGTCAGCGCGATCAGAACGCGCTTGTTGGTCGGGATATTGACACCCGCAATACGTGCCACTGTATACTTCTCCTGCTCCACGGAGCGGTTGGCGACCACTCCATCTCGACGCTTTGCCACCCCGAAGCCATCCAGCACGAACGACCGACGGGCGCACGGAGTCGCCGCCGGGTAGGCCGGAGTTTCGGGGTCAGGGGGCGTTATAGCCCGGTTCTGAGTCTGTCAAGCGCCACGCGACGAATGATGATGGAGCCAGCGATGGTGCCGCCTTCGCCGGCCCGCGTCAATAATCCTCGTCACGTTCCCGCGCCTTACGGGCTTCGCGCTCGGCGCGCTTGCGCTCCTTGGCCTCGCGTTCTTCCTGCTTGCGCATCTCGCGGCCGCGATTGCGATCGGCCTCGTCCCGACTGGTCGTCGTCCAGTCGACCGCTTTCGCGCCGGCGCGGACCGGCAATGTGACGACGTTCGCCGCGGTGCGCACGACGCAGGCGGACAGCAGCACGGCCGCAATGCCAAGCGCCGCCAGCGGCAGGATGCGACGACCAGTTCCGTTCATGACCAACACCTTTACCTCATGCTCCCGCAGGAGCTTCAGCCTTCATCCCCCGGCTTGCCGGAGACCCGGAAGTTGAGCCGCCGGGTGACATTGTAGTCGAGTACGGCCACCAGGAAATAGGCGATCGCCCATTTGACATGATTGAGCGGCCCGCCGTTGGCTTTCATCCATCCCGGATCGACCGGCGCGCTCGACGCGATCTCCTGATCGACATAGGCGCGCATCCGATCGGCGAAGACCTTGTCGTCGATCCGCAGCATCAGTTCGAGATTGATATAGAGGCTGCGCATGTCGAAATTGGCCGAGCCCAGATAGACCACGTTCTCGATCACGAAGAGCTTGGTGTGCAGCTTGGTGCGCTGATACTCATAGATCCGTACGCCCTTGCGCAGCAGCCCCGCATAGGTGAAGCGCGACGCCGCGACGGTTGCGGTGTTGTCGGACTTCGCCGCCGTCACCACCCGTGCCTGACCGCGCTTGCCGATCCGATCGAGCCGCCGCAGCATCGCCGGGTTGGGCGCGAAATAAGCCGCGATCATGTCCAGTCGGCGCGCGCGCTTCATGTCGCGCTTCACCGCGCGCGCCCAGGGGCTCAGGCGTCGCATCGGGCCACCCAGCAGCCAGCGCACCTGCCCGCTCGGCTCGCTCCACCCTTCCAGCGCAGCGCCCAGATCCCGCAGCCGCGGCTTCGGCCGGCGGGACCAATCCGCCAGCGCATCGAAATAGCCCGCCAGCCGTCCCGCCGCCGGCCCTTCCAGCCACAATCCCAGATCCCGCCACGCCTGCTGTTCGGGGGTGCCGAAGTAATCGCTGGAGATGTTGAACCCGCCGACGATCACGCGTTCGCCATCGGCCAGCGCCAGCTTCTGGTGGTTGCGCAGCAGATAGCGGCGGCCGAAGCGCGGGATGAAGCGGCAGACGAGGACGCCCGCCTCCTGCAGCGGATCGAAGAAATCGGCATCCGATGCGGCATCGCTGCCGAAGCCGTCGACGATCAGCGAAACCTGCACGTTGCGGTTGCGGGCCTCGAACAGCGCATCGCGCACCTGCCGCCCGGCATCGTCATCCTCATAGATGTAATAGAGGATCCGCAGCGACTCGCGCGCGCCGGCGATCAGTCGCAGCAGCGCGGCTAGCCGCAACGGCCCGTTGTCGAGCAGCCGCAGCCGGTTGCCGTCGACCGTGAACCAAGGTTCGCCCCCGGGTTCGGATGTGTCCGCCACCGCCATCGCACCGAGGCAATGACGGCTGACGACACGGGTGGCAAGGCCGCGACCGACGCTTGTGCGCCGAGCTTGTTCATTTCTTGCACAACTTGCTCTAAGGGCCAGGGATGCAGGCCACATTACTCGTCATGCTGGGCGGCGCGATCGGATCCGCTGCCCGCTATCATCTCGGCCGCCTCACGCTCGGCTGGTTCGGCCCCGGCTATCCTCTGGGCACGCTCGCTGCCAACCTCATCGGCGGACTGCTGATGGGGATGCTGGCGGGCGTCCTCGCGCGCGGCACGGCGGCGGCGGAACCGTGGCGGCTGCTGCTCGGCGTCGGCGTGCTCGGCGGCTTCACCACTTTTTCGGCGTTCACTCTGGAGACTGCCAACATGATCATGCGAGGGCAGACCGGCGCCGCGATCGGCTATGCACTGCTTTCGGTCGCGGGCGCGCTCGTCGCGCTGTTCGTCGGCCTTCAGGCGACGAGGGCGCTGGCATGAGCGGCGCCACGACCCCGAACAGCAGCGACGTCCGCCAGTTCACCGTCAATGACGACGATGACGGCATCCGGCTCGACCGCTGGTTCAAGCGGCATCTGCCCGACATCAGCTTCGGCACGGTTTCGCGCTGGGCGCGCACCGGCCAGCTTCGCGTCGATGGCAAGCGTGCCAAGGAAGGCGACCGCATCGAGGCCGGCCAGACCATCCGCGTTCCCCCGGCGGAGCCCGTCGCGGCCGCGGGGAGCGCACGGCCAAAGCGTGTACGCACGCCGCTGAGTCCGGAGCAGATCGAACTCGCGCAGTCGATGGTGATCCACAAGGACAAGCAGGCGATCGTGCTCAACAAGCCGCCCGGCCTCGCGACCCAGGGCGGCACCAAGACGCATGAGCATGTCGACGGCCTGCTCGACGCGCTGTGCTATGACCTCGAGGGCCGCCCCAAGCTGGTCCACCGGCTCGACAAGGACACGTCGGGCGCGCTGCTGATCGCGCGGACGGCGCGCGCGGCGGCGCATTTCGCCAAGGCCTTTTCCAGCCGCACCGCGCGCAAGGTCTATTGGGCGATCATCACCGGCGTGCCCTCGATCGAGGACGGCATGGTCGAACTCCCGATCGCCAAGCAGCCGGGCAGCGGCGGCGAAAAGATGCATGTCGACGAGAAGGAAGGCAGCCCGGCGCGCACCCGCTATCGCGTGATCGAGCGCGCCGGCAATCGTGCCGCCTGGGTGGAGCTGCAGCCCTTCACCGGCCGCACTCACCAGTTGCGCGTCCACATGGCGGCGATTGGCCATCCGATCGTCGGCGACGGCAAATATGGCGGCCCGGAAGCGTTTCTCAGCGGCTCGATCAGCCGCAAGATGCACCTTCATGCGCGCCGCATCCGCGTCGACCATCCCGATGAGGGCCGCGTCGACGTCACCGCGAATCTGCCGCACCATTTCGCCGAGACGCTGTCCAGCCTGGGCTTCGACATCACGCTGGGCGACATCCCGCTCGACGACGGGCCGCCGGCGCCCACGCGGGCGCAGGTGAAGGCCAAGGCCAAGGCGCACGCCAAGACGGTGCGCAAGGAACGGCGCGGCGAGCGTCGCTCGCGCGGGTCGGGCAGCGAGACCGGGAGCGGCAGGAAGAAGTGAACCGGCTCGCGATTTTCGACTGCGACGGCACGCTCGTCGACAGCCAGGCCAATATTTGCCTCGCGATGGAAGCAGCCTTCGCCAGCGCCGGCCTGCCCGCGCCCGCGCGGCAGGCAACGCGCCGCATCGTCGGCCTGAGCCTCGTCGAGGCGATGCAGGCGCTGCTGCCCGATGCGGAGGATGCGCTGCATCTCGCGCTGGCCGCCGACTACAAGGCGGCGTTCTGGCGGCTGCGCGCCGAGGGGCTGGTGGAAGAGCCCCTGTTCGACGGCATCGCCGACCTGCTCGACCGGCTGCGCGACGATGGCTGGCTGCTCGCGGTGGCGACCGGCAAGTCCGATCGCGGCCTCGCGCACGTGCTCGACCATCATGGCCTGACCGGCCACTTCATCTCGCTGCAGACCGCCGATCGCCACCCCTCCAAGCCGCATCCGTCGATGATTGCGCAGGCGATGGCGGATGCCGGCGCCACGCCGGAGACGAGCGCGATGATCGGCGACACCAGCTATGATGTGCTGATGGCGCTGGCCGCCGGCACGCAAGCGCTGGGGGTGAGCTGGGGCTATCATGCGCCCGCCGAACTTACCGCGCTCGGCGCGCACGCCGTTGCCGACCATCCCGCCCAACTCGCCGATCTGCTGGACCAACGATGAACAGCCCGAAAGACACCGCCGCCGAGGCCGAGATGCGCGCGCGCGCGCGCTTCGTGCTGCTCAGCCTGATCCGCTTCAGCGGCGCGATCATCGCGCTTGCCGGCGCGGTGGTGGTCGGACGGCGGCTGATCGAGCCCGCGGAAATCATCGGCGGGCTGATGCTCGCGCTGGGCGCATTCGAGGTGATCCTGCTGCCCGCCATCCTTGTCCGGAACTGGAAGCGCCAGCCATGAAGCGCTTCTGGACCGACGTGGCGGTTGCCACCGACGAGAGCGGCCATGGCATCAGGCTCGACGGCCGGCCGGTGCGCACCCCCGGCCGCCTGCCGCTGATCGTGCCGACCCCCGCCCTCGCCGAAGCGATCGCCGCGGAGTGGCGCGCGGTGACCGGCGAGATCGACCCACGCGCGATGCGATTGACCGGCCTCGCCAACGCCGCGGTCGAGCGCATTGCGCCCAACCCGCGCAGCTTCGCCGACGGTCTCGCCGACTATGCCGAGACCGACCTGCTCTGCTACCGCGCCGACAGCCCCGCCGCGCTCGTCGCGCGACAGGCAGCGGTGTGGGATCCTTTGCTCGACTGGGCGGCGGGTCGCTACGACATCGGCTTCACGCGCGCGACCGGCATCGTCCATCGCGCGCAACCGCCGGCCACGGTCGAGCGCCTCGCCGACGCGATTCGCGCGCGCGATGCCTTCCGCCTCGCGGCGCTCTCCCCGATCATCACGATCGGCGGCTCGCTGGTGACCGCGCTTGCGCTCGATGAGGGCGTGATCGACGCCGAAAGCGCGTGGAACGCCACGCATCTCGACGAACTGTGGCAGGAAGAACAATGGGGCGAGGACGAACTCGCCACCCGCGCCCGCGCCGCGCGGCGGGGCGATTTCGACGCGGGCGCACGGTTTCTGGCGTTGGTTTGACCCTTACTCCCCTCCCGCTAGCGGGAGGGGATTGGCTCACGCCGGGCAGACCGCTCCGGTATCGATCCACGCCTTGATCAGCGTCCCGAACTCCGCCTGCGTGCCCGGCGCCGGGGTGCGGCCGGCGCCTGGATCCCAGCCCCAGCCGACGAGAGAATCCTCCGCCATGTGATGGTGGATCTCCGCCAGCGACTTGTTGCCGTTGCGCGCGCGATCCTTGATCTGGCGGCAGATGTCGCCGAGCGACTTGCCCTCCCACGCCATCGAGGCGGGCGCGAGGTGCCAGTTCGGATTGCCGGGGACGCGTGCGGAATCGACATTGGCGACCTGGTGGCAGGTCTGGCACTCCAGCCCGGGCGCGCCATGGCCGTCCGCGCCGCGCACCACCAGCGGCTGGTGCGGCGTGCCGGCATCGGTCTGCAGCGGGCGATCGGTGCGCGGATGGCAGTTCACGCAGCGCGGGTGTTGGATGACCTTGCCGGCCTCCTCGAACAGCGCCAGCGAGCGCGCCTTGCGATCGGATATGCCGGAAAAGGCAGAGACCGGCTTGAGCCCCGCCGCGGGAACGGGCGCCGCCGCCTGCCGCGCGATCCCGGCACCGGCGAGACCCAGGCCAAGAGTCATGGCCATGAGCGCGATGATGCGGGGCGCCATCATGCCTGCCTCACCATCGGTAGGCGGCTGGGTCTCGGTCGTCCCAGCGCCGCCATTGCGTTGGCGACCGCGGGGGCGGTGCAAGGCACACCGGGTTCGCCGACCCCGGTCGGCTTCTCGGTCGAGGGGAGAATCACCACCTCCACCTCCGGCATCTCATGGATGCGCAGCGAGCGATAATCGTTGAAATTGCCCTGCTCGACCCGGCCGCTGGAGAGGCTGATCTCACCAAACAGCGCATGGCCGAGCCCATAGCCGATGCCACCTTCCATCTGCGCGCGAATAACGTCCGGATTGACCGCAATCCCGCAATCGACCGCGCACCAGACCTTATGGACCTTGGGGGTGCCATCGGCGTCGAGCGACACCTCGGCGATCTGCGCGACGAAGCTGCCGAAACTTTCGACCACCGCGACCCCCGCCGCGCGACCCTCACCACGCTTCGGGCCCTTCCAGCCGGCGAGCTTCGCGACTGCGCGCAGCACGCCGGCGGCGCGCGGTTCCTCAGCCATCATCTCCAGCCGCCCCTCGACCGGGTCCCTGCCTGCAGCGGCGAGCAACTGGTCGACGAAGCATTCCACGGCGTAACCGGTGTGGGTGTGCCCCACCGAACGCCACCAGAGCGTCGGCACCTTCGTTTCCGGCGCGTGGACTCCGCAGCGGAACGCCGGGATTGCATAGGGCGGCTTCGAGGCGCCCTCGGTCATCGTCGGATCCAGCCCGTCCTTCATCATCCCCTCGAAGGGCGATCCCTTGATGAAGCTGTGGCCGGCAAGCGTGCTCGACCAGGCGGCGATTCTGCCGCCCTCCACCTTGCCGCGCAGGCGATGGACGAACATCGGCCGGTAATAGCCGCCGCGGATGTCATCCTCGCGCGTGCGGATGAGTTTGATCGGTGTGCCCGGACCATAGGCCTTGGCCGCCTCCGCCAGCTCGGCCGCGAGTTCGCAATCGGGCTGCGCGCGGCGGCCGAAGCTGCCGCCGGTCAGCAAGGTCTCGATCTCAACCTGCTCCGGGTTGAGCCCGAGCACCCTGGCGACCGTGCCCTGATCGCCGGTCTGGAGCTGGCTGCCGGTGCGCACACGCGCACGCTTGCCATCCCAGTTCAGAACGCCGTCAAGCGGCTCCATCGGGGCGTGGGCGAGGAAGGGGAATTGATATTCCACCTCAATCACCTCGCCGGTGGCGAGCGCCGCCTCGACATCGCCATGCGCGCTCACCTGGCGGCCGGGGGTGCGGCACAAGGCGGAATAGTCGGCGAACATCGCGCCGCTGTCCCGCGTCTCGGCGGCAGCATCATTCCATTCGACGGTCAGTGCGGCGCGGCCCTTCAGCGCCGCCCAGCTGTTGCGGGCATAGACCGCGACGCCGCTGGGGATCGGCTTGACCGCGACGACGCCCTTCACCGCGAGCGCCGCGGCCCCATCGAAGCGCGCCAGCTTGCCGCCGAAGCGGTCCGGCCGGGCAACGACCACGGTGAGCATGCCCGGTTCCTGGATGTCGATCCCGAACTTTGCGCTGCCATCGCTCTTGGCCGCACTGTCCAGCTTGATGCCCGTGCGATCCTTGCCGATCAGCGCGAACCGCGCGGGATCCTTCAGCGTGACGTGGGGCGGGGGCGGCAACTTCGCCGCGGCCTCGGCGAAGTTGCCGAAGCCGGACTGGCGGCCCGATGCCGCATGGCGGATCACGCCGTTGGCGACGCTGATCGACGCCGCATCGACCTGCCATTTCGCCGCAGCGGCCGCGACCAGCATCGCGCGCGCCATCGCGCCGGCGCGGCGCATCTGATCGAAGCTGTTGGCGATCGCCGAGGAGCCGCCGGTGCCCTGAATGCCCATGTTGAGATTGGCATAGAGCCGCACATCGGCGGGTGCGGAGACGGCGCTCACCTTCGACCAGTCCGCATCCAGTTCCTCGGCAAGCAAGGTCGCGAGGCCGGTATAGGGGCCCTGCCCAAATTCGATATGCTTGACGATCACCGTCACGCTGTCGTCGGTGCCGATGCGGACGAAGGCGTTGGGATCGGGCGGCGGCGGCGCCTTTGGCGCCTGCGCACGCGCCGCCATCGGCGGCAGGCTGAGCGCGATGACCAGCCCGCCCGCACCCGCGATGACCGCGCGGCGGCTGAGTTCGGCTTCGATGAGCATGCGCATCGATCAGCCCTCCAGCGATTTCGCGGCCGCGTGGATCGCGGCGCGGATGCGGACATAGGTGGCGCAACGGCAGATGTTGCCGTTCATCGCGAGATCGATGTCGCGGTCGCTGGGCTTGGGGATGCGGCGCAGCAGCGCCGCAGCGCTCATCACCTGGCCAGACTGGCAATAGCCGCACTGCGGTACGTCGAGCGCGACCCAGGCGCGCTTCACCGCCTCGGCCTCCCTGTCTTTCGCGCCCTCGATGGTGATGACCTTGCGATCGCCCAGCATCGACACCGGCAGCGCGCAGGAGCGCAACGGCTTGCCATCGAGGTGGACGGTGCACGCACCGCATTGTGCAACGCCACAGCCGAACTTAGTGCCCGTCAGCCCGAGTTCATCGCGAAGCACCCAAAGCAGAGGCGTGTCATCCTCCGCATCCACCGTCCGTTCGGTCCCATTTACGTGAATCGTGTAGGCCATGGCTGCACCTCCGATCTTTGTCGCAAGATGTTAACCGGAGCTAGGCTCCGGAACAAGCATGATCCTGCCATCGCGGTTTACCCCCTTGATCACGATCAAGGCCGCCGCGGTTTACACGTCAGGCGCCTCTGCTAGGGTCCGCCGCGATGAACGAGATGGCTGCGGCGCGTAACAGATCTGGACATGACGGTGGGGATGCCGCCCCGATAGCCTGCCACCTCCACCTGCGTCAGGCGACCCGCGCGGACCATGATGCGGTGGATGCCGCCTTTGGCGCGTTCGGGTTCGAGACGGCTGACGCCTATCGCCGCTTCCTGATCGCGCATGCTCGCATCCTGCCCATCGCCGAACGGCTGATAGACCCCGCGTCGCTGGTGCCGGGTTGGCAGCCGCGCGCCGATCGGCTCGCGGCCGATCTCGCCGACCTGGGCGCCGCGATGCCCGCGCCGATCGATCTGCCGCCGCCCGCCGGCACCGCCGAGCGCTGGGGTGCGCTCTATGTGATCGAGGGATCGCGGCTGGGCGGCGTGATGCTGGCACGATCGGTGCCCGAAGGCTTGCCGGCCGCCTATCTCTCGGCCGCACACCCGTCCGGCAGCTGGAAGCACCTGCTCGCGACGCTCGACGCTGCGGACGATGGCCCGGCTTGGCGCGCGGCCGCGACCCGAGGCGCGCATGCAATGTTCGGCGCATATGCCCGCGCCGCGCTGATGGATGATCTCAGTGGCTGAGATTGCCGCCGGCTTCCAGGTCGACCTGACCAATTGCGACCGCGAGCCCATCCACATCCCTGCGCTCGTCCAGCCCTTCGGTTTCCTGATCGCGCTCACCGCTGACTGGCTGGTTGCGCGCGTTTCCGCCAATATCGGCGACTTTCTCGACATCGATGCCGAAGCAGTGCTCGGACAGCCGGTTACCGCGGTGATCGAGCCCGAGGCAATCCACGCGATCCGTAACCGCATGTCGATGCTGCGCGGGCCCGACGCGGTGGAGCGGCTGTTCGACGTCGAGTTCGCGGCGGACCGGCCGCCCTTCGACGTCGCGATCCATTTTTCCGCCGGCACGATCGTGATAGAGGCCGAACCGGCGATCCCCGAGGATGTCGAGGCGGCCGGGCTGGTACGCGCCATGGTGGGCCGGCTGGCGCAGGCCGATGGGATGAACGCTTTCCTGCGCGAAGGCGCACGACAGGTGCGTGCGGTCACCGGCTTCGACCGGGTGATGGTTTATCGCTTCGACGAACAGGCAGCCGGCGAAGTGGTGGCGGAGGCGCTGCGCCCCGGTGTCGACAGCTTCCTGGGGTTGCATTATCCGGCCAGCGACATTCCGGCGCAGGCGCGCACGCTCTATCTGCGCAGCATCTTCCGGATTATCGCAGATGTCGGCGCCACGCCGGCGCCGATCACGCCAACGCTGGACGCGCTGGGCAGGCCGCTCGACCAGTCATTGTCGGTGCTGCGCGCAGTCTCGCCGATCCATGTCGAATATCTGAGGAATATGGGCGTGGCTGCCTCGCTCTCGATCTCGATCGTGGTCGAAGGCAAATTGTGGGGGCTGTTCGCCTGCCACCATCATGCCCCTCGCCTGCCCAGCTTTGCCAACCGGACGGCGGCCGAGCTGTTCGGGCAGATGTTCGCGCTGATGCTGGAGAGCCGCGAGCGGCGCGAAGCGGCGGACTATGAAACCCGCGCGCGCAGCGTCACCGACCGGCTGATGGCGACCGTCGCCGAACATGGCGATCTGCTCGCCAACGCCGACTGGCTGGGCGAGATCGTGGCGGATACGATCCCTTCGGACGGTGTCGGCGTCTATCTCAACGGCGCCGCGGCGCTGAGCGGGCTCACCCCCAACGCCGCGCAGTTCACCCGGCTCATCCAGCGGCTCAACCAGCTCGCCTCAGGCGAAGTGTTCGCCACCGACAGCATCCAGACCATCCTGCCAGAAGCGGCGGACTATGCGGACGTCGCCGCGGGGCTGATCGCGATCCCGCTGTCACGCAGCCCGCGCGACTATATCCTGCTGTTCCGCAGCGAGCGGCTCCGCTCGGTTCGTTGGGCGGGCAAGCCCGAAAAGGCGCTCGACTTCGGCCCCAACGGCCCGCGCCTGACGCCACGGAAAAGCTTCGACGCGTGGAGCGAGCTGGTCCGCGGCAGCAGCCAACCGTTCACTGTCGCCGAGCGGCGCGTGGCGGAAACCTTGCGCACCGGCATGCTCGAAGTGCTCATCCGGATGAGTGAGGAGGCCGGCAGCGAGCGCCAGCGCGCGCATGAGCGGCAGGAATTGCTGATCGCCGAACTCAACCACCGCGTGCGCAACATTCTTTCGCTGATCCGCGGGCTGATCTCGCAGACCCGCGGCAGCGCCGAGACGGTCGAGCAGTTCACCGCGACGCTGGAGCATCGGGTGCAGGCGCTGGCGCGCGCGCATGACCAGGTGACCGCCGATCGCTGGGGCCCGGCGCGGCTGACCGATCTGATCGAGATCGAGCTGGGCGCCTATGCGGGGCTGCGGCGCGACCATGTCCATCTCGATGGGCCGAACGTGCTGCTCCACCCGACCGCATTCACGACGCTGGCGCTGGTCATTCACGAACTGATGACCAACGCCGCCAAATATGGCGCATTGTGCGACAATGGCACGGTGACGATCCGCTGGACGGTGGACGGCGAGGGCGCGATGCGGTTGGACTGGACCGAGCGAGATGGCCCGCCGGTGCAGGCCCCCAAGCGCCGCGGCTTCGGCAGCACGATCATCGAACGGTCGGTGCCCTATGATCTCGGCGGCGAGGCCAGCCTGACCTATCGGCTGCAGGGGCTGGAGGCATCGTTCATGATCCCCCCGCGCCACATCGCCGGCGTCGTTCCCGCAACCGATGTACGTCGCGCGCCGGCCGCGCCGCAACCGGTAGCGCGACCGCTGGGCGGCAAGACGGTGCTGCTGATCGAGGACAGCATGATCATCGCGCTCGATGGCGAGGATGCGTTGCGCGCGCTGGGCGCCGCCCGCGTGCTCACCGCCGCCAACGTCCGCCAAGCGATGGCAGTGCTCGACACGGAGACCATCGATTTTGCCGTGCTCGACTATAATCTGGGCAGCGAGACCAGCGCCCCGGTCGCCGAGCGGCTGGTGGCCGCGGGCCTGCCCTTCATCTTCGCCACCGGCTATGGCGAGGCGGTGTCGGACGAGACGCGATTCCCCGGAGTCCGGACGCTCTCCAAACCCTATGGCACGACACAGATCGCAGCACTGCTGTGATCTGAATCACCGGCCGTGCCGCGCCGTCGGCGGTAGGCTTCCCGCATGGTGCGTATTCTCTGTCTCGCGACGCCGCTGGTGCTGCTCGGGGCGTGCAGCGAAACGGGGCACGGCCCCGCCGTGCCGCACGAGGTCGGCCTATCGGCGGATGATGTCGAGGCCTATGGGCTGGAGCGGGCATTGGCGCTCCAACCCGATGGGGGCAACTCCGATGGCGGCGACGATGCCGCAACGCAGGAACAGGCCGACATGATCGCTGCGGAAGCGCCGACCGCGCGGCCCAGATGCGCACCGGTCGAGCAGTGGTGTGGCCGTGAGGCTGTTCCGGTGATCCGTAGCGGTCAGTCGAGGCTGTAGCCGAAACGCTCCACCCAGGGTGCGAGAATTGGCAGCGCATAACGCATCTGATCCCGATAGCGCGTCCACCGCCCGCTGGCGCGCGCGTAGACCGCCTCGGTGACCTGCGCGTAACTAGGCGTACGAATATGGCCGCGATCGCGCGCGGTCTGGCGATGGTTCATCGCCCGCTCCTCCCAGTCAAGACCGAGGAAGTCGATCAAAGGCCGCAGCGTGCCTTCCGTATCCGCAACCATATCCTCGTAACGCAGCACATGGACATCAACCGGAAGGATCGACCGGCACGTCTCCCAATGCCGGAACACACGGTCATAGGTTCGGCTGGCGTTGGTAAGGTCGAGGAAGCTCGCCATCGCCTCGGTTGGCTTGAAGTTCTGCATGAAGCAGCTCAGCACGACGTCACAAGGATGGCGCAACGCCAGGATGATGCGGGCATCCGGGAACAGGCGGTGGATCAGCGGCAGCCGCAGCATCGACAGCGGATTCTTGTCGATCACCAGCTTGGCCGAGGCACCGGGCGCGCGCTTTTCCAGTTCGGTGAAGTAGCTCGCGCGCAGCGAAGCGACGGCCGCTGCATCCAGCGCGGGGATACTGCTGACGTCGTCCACTTTTGCGGCAATATGGTCGAGGATCGGAACCTCTTCCAGCACATGCGTCGCGCTGTGGCCCATCAGCATCGTATCCAGCAAGGTGGTGCCCGAACGGGGGAAGCCGACGAGGAAAACCGGCGACGGCGGCACCGCAGCCGGTGCGGCGGGCTGCCATGACCCGAACCATTCGGGTGTGATCAGTCGCTCGATCCGCTCGATATCGCGCTGATAGGCGCCGCGATCGACCGCCATGCCGAGCGGGCTCTGCGCCGCCGCGCGGTTCATCTCGTCGAACGCCTGATAGGCCTTACCGACCTCGCCCATACGATCGGCGAGTTCGCCAATGAAATGAAACAGCATCGTCGGATCGAGCGCATCTGTGCGGATGCTGCTTGCCAGCGCAAGCGCCTCTGCAAGAGCGCCGCGCCGCCGCAAGGACAGCGCACGCAAATAGTCGATCTCACCACCCACGGCGCCTGCGGCCACGGCCTGCGCAATCAGCGCGTCGAGTTCGGTGACGCGATTGCCCCGTTCAAGCAGAATGCCGAGGTTGAGATAGGCAGGCGTGAAGCGCGGCGCGAACTGCAACGCGATGCGATAGACCTTCTCGGCCTGGGCGAAATCCGAAAGGTCCGCAAAGGCAAGGCCGATCGCCAGGAAGATTTTGGGGTTCTGCGGATCGAGACGCGCCGCCGCGCCGAGCGCACGCAACCCCGTTGGCGCGTGATCGAGCGCGATCAACGTCCGCCCGAGTTCAAGCAACGGCACCGGATCCTTGGGCGCGAGCTTGGCAGCCTCCTCATAGACGAGGCACGCATCCTGATGCCGGTCCATCGAAACAAGCACGCGCGCCATGTTGAGATGAATCAGCGACGATGCCGGCTGAAGAACTCGCGCTTGCTTCAGCGCCGCCAGCGCACCTTCCAGATCGCCCATCTCATGCCGCGCATTGCCCAGGTTGTTCCAGCCCTCTACATCGCCTGGATTGGCATCGACAAACTGTTCATAGCTGGCCGCGCTCTCGTATTGTCGTCCCTGCGCCTTGAGCAATTCGGCGCGCAGCCGCAGCAATTGGGGCGATGTACCCGGTGTCACCGGGCAAAGAGCAAGCGCTTCGTCGAAGCGGTCGAGCGCGGCGAGCGCCTTGGCGAGATTGATCCGGTTGTCGGGCGTGTCAGCGCCGGCAGCGATAGCGCGGCGAAAATAATCGATTCCCGCTGCGGCATCGCCAGCGGTCGCACAAGCAACACCGAGCAGCTGCAGCACCGCAGCATCGCGAGGCCGATCACGCAGCGCCGCCTCCCCCTCGATGCGGGCGGTACGGATATCGCCGCGGTTGAAGGCTGCGATCGCCGCCGTCAGCCGGTCGGAAGTCAATGTCATGCTTCGGCCCTAATAAAAAAGGGGGCGGAGAACCAGTCCCCACCCCCAACGGTATTCACGTCCGGCTGCGATCAGAAGCGCAGGCGCGCCGACACATAGCCGCGACGGCCGATAACGTCGTACAGCGACGGGTCGGTACCCGACTGCACGTTGGGCGCATAGGTCGGCGGCTGGCGGTTGAACGCATTGTTGACGCCGATGCGGAAGGTCAGGTTGTCGATCGTCGTCTCCGCGGCGAAGTCGAAATACCAGACGGTGCCAGGTCCGTCGAAGCTCTCCCCGATGAACTGCTTGGCAGCGCGGTTCTGCATCGAGTCGATGTAGCGGATGCGGCTGCTAAGCGTGATCGGGTTGAGCGCCCAGGCGACGTTCGCCGTACCGCGCCAGCGCGGGAAGCTCGTGCCGAGACCAGCGCCGAAGTAGGAAGCGGTGCCGGCATAGTCGGTCTTCAAGCCACCCAGACCCTCGACCTTATAGTCGATCAGGTAGTTGACCATCAGGCTGAGGTTCAGCGCCGAATCCTCGTTCACGAAAGCCGTCGGGAGACGATAACCCAGCTGGAAGTCGATACCCGAGGTCTTAACCGACCCCTGGTTGACATTCTGGAAGTAACCCGTTGCCGGATCGCCGCCAAGCGCCTCCGGCAGGAAGATCGCAGCGATGTTGCCACCCTGACGGAAGATACCACTGCAGAAGTCGCTTTCGGTATCAAGATCTGCGTTGATGTTGTTGTACCCGTAGCAGGACGCGATGATCTCGTTCACGTCCGGCTGGAAGATCGTGTCCTTGATCTTGATGTTGTAATAATCAATCGAGCCGGTGAAGCCGAGCGCGGTGAACACAGTACCGATGGTGAACGCATCGGAGGTTTCCGGCTTAAGGTTCGGGTTGCCGGTGGTGGTGATGAACGCCTGCGCGCCCGGCGTTGCAACGAAGCTGCTAAGCAGGGACGAGTTGAGACCGGTCGCCTGGCAGAGCGCGGCGGCCGCCGTACCGCCATTCTGGCGGAACTGGGTGTTGGTCGAGCAGGGATCGAAGATCTGCGGGAAGCCACCGCCGCCCGAGAACAACTCGCCGAAGTTCGGTGCGCGAACCGAATGCTGGTAGCTGCCGCGGAAGCGAACCTCGCGGATCGGCGCCCAAGTGAGCGTGCCGCCGTAAGCCCAATCCTTCGAGGGCGCGCCATCGACACCGTTCTGGATGTCGTTGAAGTCGCTCTTCGAATGGCGCGCGGTCAGAGACAGTTCGAGCGTGTCGGCCCAGCTCTGGTCCTTGGCGATCGGAACCAGCAATTCGCCGAAGAAGTCGGTGAACTTGTTGGTGCCGAGGTCGGGCGTGCTGGTGTTGAAGCCGGCGATCGGGCCGAACAGTGCACCCGGATCGAAGGAGTAGCGGAACTGACGCTGCTCGAAGCCTAGCACCATAGAGAGAGCGCCGGCGGGAAGCTGGGCGAGTTCACCCGAGACATAGGCCTGGGCGATCTTCTGGGTGAACTTCGTAGAGGTGAAGCCGGTCTCATCGACATAGGCAACGCACTCTGCCGAAAGCGGCTGGATACCGAAGGGGTTAAAGCCGCCTTCGCAGATGCTGGCACCGCCATCGGGCGCCTCGAGCAGTTCCTGCACGCGCTGCACGTTGACATTGCCGCTCGCCTGCTGGTCGATCGTGGTTTCGCCCCAGCTGTAATACGCCTCGTAGCGCCAGCCCTGGGCGATTTCGCCGCGCAGACCGACGAGGCCCTGGAGAACCTCGTTGTCGAACTGCTGCTCGCGCAGGCCGGTGCCGAGGAAGCGGTAGCTGAGCGGGAAAGCCTCGTTCGCACCTGAACCGGCCAGGAACGCGTTATCGCCGGTACGGGTGTTCAACAGCGTGCGAAGATCGGTCGGAATAAACGGATTGGTCGTCGGGACGACAAGACCCGAGAACGTACCGCCGGGCAACACAAGCGCAGAACTCGCCTGCAGCGCGGAATTCTCGCCGGGCGCCTTGATATTGGTGCCAAGCGGCGTCGGCGCGAGCGCGCTGAACGACGTGTAGTCGGTGTAGCCGGCCTGGACGAAGAAATCGAACGAGGGGCTGATCTCATAATGGCCCTGCAGGAACGCAGATTTGCGCTCCAGCGGCAGGACCAGGATGTTCACGATATCGAAGTTGTAGGTGTAGAAATCCGGGAAGAAGTTCAGGTTCGGGTTAGCTGCCGAAGCGAGGTCATACCGGAAGTTCGCCACATCGCGCGGATTGTTGAACGTACCGATGCCGAACACCGACTGATCGGAGTTGAAGCCGATCAGGCCCTCGGTCGGAATGTCCTTCGCGGCAACGCCGTAACCGGCGAACAGCGCGTTGATCGCGGACTGCGCGATCGGGTTGCCGGCAACCGCCGTGTAGCGGCCGGTGGGGAAGGTGCCCGTAGTCGAGGTCGCCTGCGAGGCGAAGGCGCGCTGCGCCTTGATCAGCGATTCACGCTTCGAATATTCGACCGAGAAAGCGAGGTTGCCGCGACCATCGGCGAAGTTGCCACCGATCGTGCCGCTGATCTGATATTCGCGCGCGTCGGTTTTCGGGATCGAGTTCGAATAGGTGGCACGCAGATCGAGCCCTTCGAAATCATCCTTCATGATGACGTTGACGACACCCGCGATGGCATCCGCGCCATACGCGGCGCCGGCACCACCGGTGGTCACGTCGATGCGCTCGATCAGGCCCTGCGGGATGGTGTTGAGGTCGACCGTCTGGTCCGATGCCGACACCATCGGGCGGCGACCGTTGACCAGCACCAGGTTGCGGTTCGAACCCAGGCCACGAAGGTTGATGTTCGACTGGCCGTTGTTGCCGGGGTTGTTCGACGTGGTTGTACCCGCCGGATTCACCTGCGGCAGAGTATTCAGGAAGGTGTCGAGCGTGATGTCAGCGTTGGCGACGACCTGCTCACCAGTCACCACAGCGACCGGGCTGTTGGATTCGAGGTTCGGGCGCACAATGCGCGAACCGGTGACGATGATCGTATCGCTCGATTCATCGGCCGCCTCGGGCGACGTGACTTCCTGCGCGGCGGCAGGAGCCGCGCCCAGAATCGCGCACGTCAAGACGGTAGACGCGAGAAGCTTCTCGCGCAGAGACTTGTTCAGCATTGTCATCCCCTTTTCGACCAACGGGCTGCCCCCCTAGGTCAAAGCATTTCGTCGAACGCAGTCGCGCGTTCGTCATGGGTTAAGGTCTAGAGTCTGCCGAAAGCGCTTGGCAATGATCCCCGAGGGTTGCACCGCACAAAGCGGCGGGACTGTAGCGCGTTTGCCACAGTATTGCGCTTCGGGGGCCGATCGGCACAACTATTCGCCCCGATAAGGAGGATATGATGCTGAAAAGGCTGGCCGGAACGGTGCTGATTGCTTGCGCGACGCTGTCGTCTCCGGCGGTTGCGGAAGATTCGGCAAAGCCCTCGCCGCTGATCGACGTGATGGCGCGCTGCCGCGCCATCACAGACGTCGCAGAACGTGCCGCTTGCTATGATGGTGCGTGGGATGCGCTTACTGAGGCGCGCGACCGCAAGGAGGTCGTCATCCTCGATCGCGAGGACATGCGCCGCACCCGACGCGGCCTGTTCGGCTTTGGCACGGTTCGCCTACCCTTCTTTGGCAACGGCGACGACGAGAAGGAAACGCCCAAGAAGATCGAGTCGAAGATCACGAGCGTCTCGCAGACCGGCTTCGGCCGCTGGCGCATCGTCATCGAGGACGGGGCCGTGTGGGAAACGACAGAGAATATTGCAAACTTCGTGCCGCGCAAAAGCCAGTCGATCGTGATCACTCGCGGCGCAGTGACGAACTACTTCGTCAAGGTCGGCGGTGGCCGACTGATTCCCGCACGCCGGACTGGCTGAGACGTTCCCCAGTCGGAGCAACGGCCGCAGTGAACAAAAAAGGGAGGCGGCAACGCCGCCTCCCTTCAGGAGTTCGATTATGCAGGTTCAGATCAGAACTTGACCTGGAAGCCCGCATAATAACGGCGACCGAACGGATCATAAGTATCCGCGGCGGTTTCCGTGCCGGTGATGTCCGAAGCGAAACCGCTCGGCAGGAACGGCGCATTGACGTCGAACAGGTTGTCGACGCCGATGAAGAACTCGAACTTGCGATCTTCGCCGATGCCGGCGCGGAACTGCACGTCGTTGTAAAGCTTCGCCTTCACGCTGTTCAGTTCGTCGAGCGCCGCATCGCCATAGCCGCCCAGCGTATCCTGGATCTTGCTGAGGTAGGTTGCGGTCCAGCTGACGGTGTACGGGCCGGCCGAATAGACCGTCCGCGCCGTCGCCTTGTGCTTGAAGCCCGCGCCCAGACGGCCGTCCCCGTCGAGCTGCCCCTTGTTCTCCTCGAGCGGCGAACCCGGGAAGGAACGCTTTTCGAGCTTGATCAGGTAGGTGTAGCCCAGGTTGAAGTCGATGCGGTCGTTCTCGACGAGGCCCAGCCCGCGCATGTAGCGCAGGTTGGCGTCGACGCCGCTGGTACGCAGATCAGCCACGTTGATCAGCTGCGAGTTGATCGTCAGCAGGCGGCCATTGCGCGCGTCGCGAATGACGTTGTTGCAGAACGCCGGATCGCCGGTTTCAAGGCAGCTGCCGATCGAAACGGTGCGCGGCACGGTGTCGATCGCGTTCTCGACCTTGATGTCGAAATAGTCGAGCGTCAGGCTGAGACCCGGAATCGCGCGCGGCGCGATGACAGCACCCAGAGTCAGCGTCTTGGCAGTCTCTTCCTTCAGGTTGAGGTTGCCGCCGTCGAAGCCGTTGATGCTCTGCAGATCGGCCTGGTTGTAGAAGAAGGTGCCATTGGCCGACTGTGCGAGGTTAGCCGAAAAGCCCGGGAGGGCACGGCAAGCCGCCGCCTGTGCGTCCGTCGTCCCGCCGGGGCGACCATTCGCCGACACGCCGATGCAGGGATCGGAAATACCGGTCGGGAAGGTTTCCGAGGCCGCGGAGAACAGCTCGAAGATGTTCGGCGCACGGTTTGCTTCGGCATAGTTGCCACGGAAGCGCAGGCCTTCGACCGGTGACCATTCTGCACCGGCATTCCAGCTGAACACGCCGCCGACCGTCGAATAGTCGGAATAGCGCGCCGCGCCGGTCAGGCCGAGATAGTTGAAGAAGGGCCGATCCGCGAGCAACGGCACATTGACTTCGCCAAAGGCTTCCCAGACGTCGAACTTGCCGCGCGTGTCGGGAATCATGTTGCCCGAATTGCCGCCGGTGTTCGTCAGGATGTCGAGATCGTCGACGCTCGACTCGCGGCGATATTCGCCACCGAGCGCGACCGCGAGGTCACCCGCGGGCAGCTTGGCGAGCGTGCCCGAGACGCTGGCGGTCACGACATGCTGGGTGTTCTTGATGTCTTCGGACTTCGGAACCACCGCTTGCACATAGGAGGAGGCGGCCGCCGACGCGGTGTTGTAGCCGAAGATGTTGATCGGCACGCAGCCCTCGGCACGCGCCGCTTCGCTGCGGCAGACGGCCTGACCGTTGACCATGATCGAATCGAGCGCGTTGCGATAGCGCGCGCTGTCGATGTCCTGGCTGCGCGTCGAATCCTTGAGCTGGCCGAAGACATAGCCGACGTCGAACTTCCAGCTTTCGCTGATGTCGCCGGTCAAGCCGGTGGCGACGCGCCACGTGTCGCGATCGTTGGTGTTGCTGCGGTTGAACACCTCGTTCTGGCGACGACGGAAGCCCAGCGACGTCACGTCGTTGCTCGGATCCGCATCGCCGTTGCGGGCCGCGATCAGTGCCTGGATCTCGGTGGGAATGAAGGCATTGGTGATCGGAATGCCCTGACCATCCGAATAGAGATCGGTATAGTCGAGTGCGGTCGGCTCAAGCTGCGAGCTCGACTTCACCTTGGCGTAAGTGACTTCCGCATAGGCGCGGATGTTGTCCGTCACGTCATAGTTCAGGATCGCGCTGGTCAGGTAACGCTCGACCGGGGTCGAAATGCGACGCACGCCATTGCGGTTGAAGCCGGCACCACCGCCCGCGACCACATTGTTCTGCGGGTCGAAGGAGAAGAGCGAGCCACCGTTGAGCAGCGAGACGGGATCACCCGCGCTGTCGAGGAACTCATAGCGCCCCTGGGCCGAGTAGCTGCTGTAGGCTGCTGGGCCGCAGAGGTCATACAGGCAATCCTGCGACGAGATACGGCGCTTGCGCGACAGCAGGCCCTCATCCTTGTCGTAGGAGAAGTTCACGATCACATGGCCGCGATCGTCGGCGCCGAAGCTGGTGCCGCCGGTCAGGCTCGCGAGGTAGCGCGCATTGTCGCCGCGGCTGGTGAGGCCATATTGCGCACGCGCCGAGAAGCCCTCGAACTCATCCTTGAGGACAAAGTTGACGACGCCCGCGATCGCGTCCGACCCATAAACGGCCGAGGCGCCGCCGGTGACGATCTCGACGCGATCGATGAAGTCGGTCGGGATGTTGTTGATGTCCACCGCGGAGGTGCCGGCGAGGCCCGCAACGAAGCGGCGGCCGTTGACCAGCACCAACGTGCGGCTTTCACCCAGGTTGCGCAGGTCGATCGTGGCGACGCCGTTGCCCGAGGTGAGGAAGTTGGAGTTGGTGCGGCTGTTGCCGATGCCGACCTGCGGCTGCTGGTTCAGCAGATCCTGCACGTTGGTCGCGCCGGTTGAACGCAGCGCTTCCTGGCCGAGCACGGCAACCGGCGACGCCGATTCAAGATCCGTGCGGCGGATGCGCGATCCGGTGACGATGATTTCCTCACCGCCAGTGGCGGCGGGATCCGAAGCCGGGGCTTCCTGGGCGAAAACGGGAGACGCAACCAACGCGAAACCGAGGACCAGCGGCGCAACACCCGCGCCCAGCCGGCCCTTCAAACTCATAGCATTCATTCTACGCTAAACCCTCAAAACATAGTTCCGAGGCGCGGCTTACCTGCCGCCCCCTTTCGGACCGCGGCCGCTGCGACATTTTTGTGTTGGAGACCACGGATGCGGGGTGTGTGCGCGGAATGGTTCCATGCTGTAAACGGTTTCGAACAAAAACCGTGACATTGGTTACGACCTGTGACGAATGTGCAACAGGACCGGCGCATCTTTGTAATTATATTACGTGCACATTGAACACTTGGCGACCGGCGCTTTAAGTATAACAAATTAGAACCAGCAAATAAACGCAATCCTGGATTAATAATAACTTCCTATCCAAAGTGGATAAAAATCGATCAAATTCTGCTTCAAATTCCGCGCCAGATCTCAGCGCGCCATCGGTCCCGCCAGCAGCAGTGGATCGATACGCGCGTCGCGCCACTTCATGCTCCAATGCAAATGCGGACCGGTAGCGCGGCCGGTGCTGCCGATCTCACCGATCTTCTGACCACGCCGCACCACATCGCCCTCTTTCACGTCGATCTTGGAGAGGTGGAGGAAGGCGCTGTTGAGGCCCATGCCATGATCCAGCATCAGCAGCCGGCCCTCAAGCGTAAAATCGCTCTCTGCCGCCAGCGTGACGACGCCATCCGCGGGCGCCACCACCGGCGCGCCGGCGCCGCCCGCCACATCGACGCCGCTGTGGAAGGATCCGGGCTCGCCGCGATAGATGCGCTGCGCCCCGAACAGGCCGGAGATGCGCCCGCGCGCCGGCCACAGGAAGCGTTGGCGCCAGCCATCGACATCATGATCGACCGAACGCGCGGCGTTGATCCGCGCCAGTTCCGGTGGGCGGCGGCGCTGGAATTCTGCGCTGGGCTGCGAAACCTTGGGCAGTGTCGAGAGGTTCTCGATCCGCCATGCGCGCGGCGCGACGGAAAGCGTCTGCCGCAGGGTGCGGCCGGCGACGGTGGTTGCGACCAGTTCGGCGCTGGTGCCGAAATCCCTGCCGAACGCGATCAGGAAGCGGCCGTCCTTCGCCAGCGGGATCGGTTTGCCGTCCAATGTCAGCGCGGTGGTGCCGGCGGGCGCGGTGCCGAGTACGACGCCGCCTTGGCTAACCGCGCCCTCAAGCGCAAAGTCGGCCGTCTCCGGCCCCTCGGTGGCCCGCTGCGACAGAGTCGGCGGCGTCGGCGGCAGAACCCCCGCCTCGATGCGCGGCGAATTTTGTGCGGCTGCGGGGATCGCAGGCCAAAGTGTCAACAGGATCAGCGGCCAGTGGGCAAGCAACCAGCCGCCATGCCTCACTGCGCAAGCTCGCGCTGAACCGAGATCTCTGCGGACGCATAGGGCTCCTGGCGCGTGACGCTCCAGTAGCGGAGCGCTTCCAGCGGGATCTTATCACCGCTCACTGCGCAGACGACATGGTCGCCCGCTGCCAGCACGCGAAACCCGTTGGCCATATAGTGGAGCCGCGCCGGGCGGCTGGCCTGTGACATCAGCATATCGAACAATCCCATTGAACCGGTGTCGCGCTAGAGCAGCTTGGGCTGCCGGTCTCCCTGCGGAACATAGGCGCCCCCCCCCGGCCGCTCAACCTTCGCGTCGACGGGGCCGTCAGCGAAGTGCAGCACGAGCGCGCCCGCGGCGCGCGCGTCGGTGGAATCCTTGACCACCGCACCGCCCACCCGGCGAGTGACGAACACATAGCCGCGCTCCAGCGGCTTTTCCGGGTTGAGCGACTGGACGAGCCGCCAAGTCGCGTTCAGCCGCTCCCGCGCGCGATCGAGCCGCTGGTCGAGCATCGCCGGCCGCAGCGCGCCCGATGCGCGTGCCAGCTCGCCGCGCGCATCCGCCAATCGCCGGCCGAGCCCGCGCCGCAGCCGGTCCCCCAGATCGTCGACGCGCTGGCGTTGCGGTTGGAGCAGCCGGTCGGGCGTCGGCAACAACCGGGCGAGCGCGGTCAGCCGTTCCTGCCCGCGCTGGTGATAGCGGCGCGCGCATCGTTCGGAGCGAAGCCCCATCTCGCGCAACTGCTGGCGCAGGTCGGCGCGCACCGGCACCGCGATCTCGGCGGCGGCGGTCGGCGTCGGCGCACGGACGTCGGCGGCATGATCGCACAAGGTGGTGTCGGTCTCATGGCCGACCGCCGAGATCGTCGGGATCGAACAGGCGGCCACCGCACGGACGACGACCTCCTCGTTGAACGCCCAGAGATCCTCGATCGAGCCGCCGCCGCGCGCGACGATGACGAGGTCGGGACGCGGCACCGGCCCGCCCGGTTGGATCGCATCGAAGCCACGCACGGCCGCCGCCACCTGCGCTGCGGCGCCCTCGCCCTGCACCTGCACCGGCCACACCAGCACGCGCGTCGGGCAGCGATCCTCCAGCCGGTGAAGGATGTCGCGGATCACGGCGCCGGTCGGCGAGGTGACGACGCCGATCACCTTTGGCAGGAAAGGCAAGGGGCGCTTGCGCTCGCGGTCGAACAGTCCCTCGGCCGCCAGCTTCGCCTTCAGCTTTTCCAGAAGCGCCATCAGCGCGCCTTCGCCGGCCAATTCCATGCGATCGATGATGATCTGATATTTGGAGCGACCCGGATAGGTGGTCAGCCGCCCGCTGGCGATCACCTCCACGCCGTCCTGCGGCGAGAAAGCAAGCCCGCTGGCGCTGCCCTTCCAGATCACCGCGTCGATTACCGCACGGTCATCCTTCAGCGCCAGATAGGCATGGCCGGAGGCCGCGCGCTTCCACCCCGAAATCTCGCCGCGCAGACGAACATGGCCGAACCGATCCTCGACGACGCGCTTCAGACTTTGCGAGAGTTCACTGACGCTGAGCGGCGCTGCGTTGTCGCCCGGCGGTACGTCGGCTAACAGCCGCCCGGTTTCGTCGGGAAAAAAGGGGTCGACCATGAATGTCCTGCTGCTTGGGTCGGGCGGGCGCGAACATGCGCTGGCCTGGCGGCTCACGCAATCGCCGCTGCTCGATACGCTGTTCGCCGCGCCGGGCAACCCCGGCCTCGCCGACCATGCGACGATCGTCTCCCTCGAGCCGACCGATGGGGCGGCGGTGACCGCCTTCTGCGCCGAGCATGACATCGGCCTCGTCATCGTCGGGCCGGAAGCGCCGCTGGTCGCGGGCGTGGCGGACGATCTGCGCGCCGCCGGCGTCGCGGTGTTCGGCCCCGGCAAGGCGGCAGCACAGCTTGAAGGGTCGAAGGGTTTCACAAAGGGTTTGTGCGACCGTGCCAACATCCCGACCGCCGGCTATGCGCGCGCCGCCACGCTGGACGAGGCACTGGCAGCGCTGCCGCAGTTCGGGCTGCCAGTGGTGGTGAAGGCCGATGGCCTCGCGGCCGGCAAGGGCGTGATCATCGCCACCACCGCCGAGGAGGCGGAGGAGGCATGCCACACCATCTTCGGCGGCGCCTTCGGCGAGGCCGGCGCCGAGGTGGTCATCGAGGAATTCCTCGAAGGCGAGGAGATCAGCTTCTTCGCGCTGACCGACGGCATTTCCGCGCTGCGCTTCGGTTCGGCGCAGGATCACAAGCGGGTGGGTGACGGCGATGTCGGTCCCAACACCGGCGGCATGGGCGCCTATAGCCCGGCGCGGGTGCTGACGCCCGAGATCGAGGCGCAGGTGATGGCCGAGATCATCGAGCCGACCGTGCGGACGATGGCGGCGGAAGGCACGCCCTGCGGCGGCGTGCTGTTCGCCGGGCTGATGCTGACCGCGAGCGGCCCCAAGCTGATCGAATATAATGTCCGCTTCGGCGATCCCGAATGCCAGGTACTGATGATGCGCTTCGATGGCGATCTGCTGGTGCTGCTGCGCGCTGTCGCCGAGGGTCGCCTGGCGGGTGCCGAGGCGCCGCGGATGATCGCCGATGCGGCACTGACCGTGGTGATGGCCGCCAATGGCTATCCCGGCACGCCTGCGAAGGGCGGCACGATCGAGGGCATCGCCGCCGCCGAGGCGGATGGCGCCAAGGTGTTCCATGCCGGCACTGCGCTCTACGGCGGCGCGCTGACCGCGAGCGGCGGTCGCGTGCTCGCGGTGACCGCGACCGGCGGCACCGTGGCCGAGGCGCAGGCGGCCGCCTATCGCGCTGTCGATGCGATCGATTTCCCGACCGGTTTCTGCCGCCGCGACATCGGCTGGCGTGAGGTCGCGCGCGAGCGCGAGGACGGCTGATCGCGTCTTCCCCGGCCAGTTCATCCATAATTCAGTGCGCTTCGTACCTCATGTGACATCGTCACATGAGGGAGTGCCGGGATGATTGGGGATACGAAGCACAGCCTTTCCCTTGCTGCCGCCTGGGCGCTGCTGCTGGCCGGCTGCGCGGCCACGCCGAGCGATCCCGCGGCGGAAGCTCCACCACCACCTCCGCCGGCTGAACCCTTAGCGATGCCGCCCACGCCCGCTCCTCCGCCGCCCTCCGGCCGGACCCGCGAGAGCGACAGTTTCGCGGCGCACGGAACGCGACTGCTGGTGCGGCGGCCAATCCCGATGCCTCGCCCACAGCCGCGCGAACGCTATGACGGCAAGGCGGTCGCCGCGATCGCCAGCGTCGCCGACGCACCGGTTTCGACCTTCTCGGTGGATGTCGACACCGGCGCCTATTCGAACGCGCGTCGCTTCCTCAACGCCGGCCGGCTGCCGCCCGTGGACGCGGTGCGCACCGAGGAGATGATCAACTATTTCCGCTATGATTATGCCCGGCCGGCGGACCGCAACACGCCCTTTTCCGTCACCACCGACCTTTCGACGACGCCGTGGAACCCGAACACCCGGCTGCTGCGGATCGGCATTCGCGGCTATGATATCGCGCGCGATCAGCGGCCGGCGGCCAACCTTGTCTTCCTCGTCGATGTCTCGGGATCGATGAACAGCCCGGACAAGCTGCCGCTGGTACAGGCGGCGCTCGGCATGGTTGCCGACAAGGTGACGGCACGCGACCGCGTGTCGATCGTCGTTTATGCGGGCGCGGCGGGCGTCGTGCTGGAGCCGACCAGTGATCCAGCGAAGATCCGCGGGGCGCTCGCCCGGCTGCAGGCCGGCGGATCGACCGCGGGCGGTGCCGGCATCCAACTTGCTTATGCCACCGCGCGGGCCAATCGCATCGAAGGCGGCATCAACCGCGTGATCCTGGCGACCGATGGCGACTTCAACGTCGGCGTTTCGAGCACGAAGGAGCTTGAGGATCTCGTCAAACGCAACCGCGACGACGGCATCACGTTGACCGCGCTCGGCTTCGGCCAAGGCAATTACAACGAGGCCGGCATGGAGCGCATGGCCGATGTCGGCAACGGCAATTATGCCTATATCGACAGCGCCAGCGAGGCACAGAAGGTGCTCGACGACGAACTGGCCTCCACGCTCTTCACCATCGCCAAGGATGTGAAGGTGCAGGTGGAGTTCAATCCCGCGCAGGTCAGCGAATATCGTCTGATCGGCTATGAAAATCGCGCGCTGGCGGAAGAGGATTTCGCCAATGACGCGGTCGATGCGGGAGATATCGGCGCGGGCCATCAGGTCACGGCGCTTTACGAGATCGTCCCCGCTGGTGCCCCCGGCTGGTTGCCCGAGCGCCGCTATGGAGGCAATCGCCCCGCTGCTGCGGCAGGCACGGGCAGCGAACTGGCCTTCGTCAAGCTGCGCTACAAACGGCCGGCTGCCAGCGACTCGACATTGATCGAGCGCGCGGTGCCTGCCAGACTCGTCGCTGGTGCGCGCGCGCCGCGTGGCGACATGGCGTTCGCGGTGGCGGTGGCTGCGTTCGGCCAGCGGCTGCGCGACGACAAATATCTCGGCAGCTTCAGCTTCGCAGACATTCGCGCGCTCGCCGGGCCGCAGAGCAATTATTGGCGGCAGGAATTCCTGCGGCTCACCAGCCTCGCTGAAACGCAGGCGCAACCTGGCGCTGGCGCCGGCGCGCGGTGATGCAAGAGGGCGCCCGCACCGTGGTGCGGGCGCCCCTCTCGCGACGATCGACCAAGGTCGACAGCGCTTAGTTCGGCGCCTGACGCGCCTGGCGCGCACGGGCTTGTGCTTCGGCACGGGCCTGCTGCGCCTGTGCCCGTGCCTGCTGAGCCTGTTCCGCCCGGGCCTGTTGCTGGGCGCGCTGCTGCTCGGCGCGCGCCTGCTGCGCCTGTTCGGCACGCGCTTGCTGCTGCGCACGCTGTTGTTCTGCGCGAGCCTGCTGTTGGGCGCGCTGCTGCTCGGCACGCGCCTGCTGTGCCTGTTCAGAACGTGCCTGCTGTTGCGCGCGTTGCTGTTCGGCACGCGCCTGTTGCTGCGCCCGGGCGCGTTCCTGCGCCTGCTCGCGCGCGGCTGAGGCGCGTTGCTCCGCCTGGGCGCGAGCCGCCTGCTGGCGCTGCTCGGTCGCCTGGCGTCGCGCAGCGGCTTGCGACTCCGCCTGCTGACGCTGGCGCTGTTCCGTCGCGGCAGCGCGCTGCTGCTGTTGTTGCTGCTGACGCTGCTGGGCCGCGTCGCGACGCTGTGCCGCTGCGCGTTCGCGCTGCTGCTGCTGAGCCTGACGGCTGGCCTCGGCGCGTTGCGCCTGCTGCTGACGCTGCGCTTCGGCACGCTGGCGGACCTGCGCCTCGCGCTGGGCCTGCTGACGTTCGACCTGTGTCTGGCGTTGCGCCTGCTGTCGTTGGCGGAGTTGCTCCTGCCGTTGCGCCTGCTGGCGTTCGACCTGCGCCTGCCGCTGCGCTTGCTGGCGATCCTGCTGCGTATCCCGACGTTGCTGTTGCTGCGCCTGACGCGCTTCGGCCTGCCGCTGGCGCTGCTCGGCAGCACGCTGCGCCTGCACCGCCTGGGTACGATCACGCTGCTGCTCGCGAATGGCGTCGCGCCGGCCGGCCAGCGCCTCGCGCTGTTGCCGCTCTGCATTCCGCCGCTGCTCAGCAACCTGCTGCTGGCGTCGCTCGATCAAGAGCCGCTGGCGTTCGGCATAGCGCCGTTCCTGCTCGGCGCGGCGTTCGATCAGCGCGTTGTTGCGGTCGTCGCGCGCCGCCGCAGCGATCAGCGTCGGCCGGTCACCGCGGAAATCGCGCGCCGCCCATGCATCATAACGCCGTGCCTCGGCCTGACGGAGCACGCGCTCGTCGCGCCAATGGCGGTCGATGCGGTCGGCCCGCGCCGCATGATAGCGTTGCCACGCCGCATTCTCGCGACGAGTCTGCTGCCAGCGCCGACGGTCCTCTGCCAGCGTCCGGCGGCGCTCCGCCCAGCGTCCCGCATAGACGCCGCGACGCTCGCGCTGGCGCGACAGGCGATAGAGGTCGCGCCCGCGCGCATAATAGCGCCCGGCATAGTCGTTGCGCGGCCACCGATCATAGGGAAGCACCTGCCCATAGCTGTCATAGACCGCAACCAGGCGACCATCGTCATAGCCATAGCTATAATCATCATCCCGCACGAGATAGGGTTCGTCCGCACCGGCCTCATAGAAATAGCCGCGATAACCGTCGTCGACCGGTTCGGCAAAATAGACCGAGTCGTCACTGCCCTCCCACGCCCAAGGTTCGACATCGCTCGAGTCATCATAGGCATAGTCAGGCGGGGCATCGCCGATCGCATCGACGAATGCGGTGGCTCGATCGATATAGCCATAGCTGTCGCCTGCGTCCGCGACCCGACCATGCGCGATCGGCTGCGCTGGAGCCGGCAGCGCCTCAGCGGCGGGCGCGGCGACAAGCGGCGCCGGCGGCGTGCCTGCCTCGAGCGGCAGCGACTTGGGCAACGCCGGCAACGACTCGTTGGCCAGCGCGAGCTGATCTTCGATCGTTGCCGGCTCCTTGTTGCAGCCGGCTAGCGAAAGTGCCGCCGCGACTGCGACGGACAGCGCGACGGTTGCGCGCAAATGGTGACGGAGCCTCGACATTGGCAACCAATCCCTCCAGTTCGCCCCCACTCCCCAAGTCTTTGGGACAAGAATGTAGAGCGTTGGTCGCACAACGCCGCTGAACGGATTGTGGCTCCGTCATTCATCCGGGGTTCTGCCGCGTGGTAGGAGGCGGAGGGTAAGTGAGCGCTGCCTGGCCGAGGCTCTGCCCCAAGCCGCGCTTAAACAGAAATGGAGGTCAGCAGGCCGGTTGCGCCGGCCCGCGTCTCAGGCGCGGCCGCCTGCGATCACCGCTTGCAGCATTGCCGCATCGAGTTGGATCGCGGCTGGCTCGCCTTGCACGGGCTGGACTTCGGTGGGATGCGGCCGCGTGCGTTCGATGCCGACCGCGGCATCCTGCATGCGGGCAAGCAACGCCGACATCCGCTCGATCGCCGTGTCGGTCGCACGGATGAAGGCGCGCCGATGATCCTCGGGGTCGGGCGTCCGCTCGACGAGGCCGAGTTGATCGAGATGCTCGATATGGCGCAGCGCCGTCGAATTGGGCACGCCCGAGGCGTAACACAGGCTTGATACCGAGACCTGCCGGCCTTGATGTGCCGCCGCGAGCAGGTCGAGCATCATGTCCCACGCCGGATCGCGAAATATGTCGGCACCGATAGCGTCGTTGCGCCGGCTGCGCACGGCCAGCATTCCCGCCGCGAAATCGGCGATCGAGCGCCGTCGCGGCGCAGCCTCAGCCTGCATGAGTGCTGCTTCGATGAGATTGACCGCTTCCGCCGAACCCACGTTATGACGTGCCGCCAATGTGCTGGCCAGCTTCATCAGCCTTGAGCAATCCTGCGGCGACAGGATGGTCTGCATCCCCATTAATCCAGGTCCCTTCCTACGTTACCTTTTTTTTCACGGTAACATCGTTATCCACCAAGGCTCGCGCGCCGATCCTATTAAAAAAGTTAAGCCGAGGAAGATTTATCTCGATTCCGTTGTTCGACTCGAAACCGGCTACGACAACGTCGGAAAGCGTGGCGGTATCCACCATGTCATCTTCGACGATACGCACCGCGGCTTTTCCGCAAACTGCGAAGTCAATTTAACACAGATCAGGGGAAAGGAAAGAGCGTCTTTTACCTGAGATGATACGTGCGCTGATCTCATCGCGGCAGTAAAATACCCAGATTCAACTATCAGAGATGTTGATAGCGAAATCCCACTGCGATCAATCGCTTAGACCGGGATGTTCACGGAACCATCCAGTTACGGCCAATCGGGGTTCGGAGGCGGAGGGTGTAACATAGCTGACGCTGTGCAGCGCAGGCACCGCAAACAGGCGTAACGCGCCGAGCGCCGGCACAAAGCCTTCGTCAATATTGCCGTCATCGCGATGGAACATCAGCAACCCGCCCCATTCGGCGCGCCAGCCGGGGCTTAACCCCAGTACGTATGCGGCATGGCGATGCTTGCCGGAGACGTCGTCATCGTGCCGCGTCAGGAAGTCCCCAGGTGAATAGGCCGTGGCTTGCCCATCGGCAAAAGCAACGCGGTCCTCACCCAGGATGGCGCGAACCACCGCTAGCACCGGTGGCGATCCCATAAAAGCGACGAAAGAATCGAGCATCGTCGTGCCACGATTTTCTGATGCATCGGGTACACGAATGGTCTCGTACCGATATTGGAAACCATCGCGCGCTGCGACCGCAATGCGTGAATCGAGTTCGCGCCGCTGCGCCTCGGTAAACTGGGCGACACCGGCGCGCGGAAATTCATAGACGGCAACGCCGGCATTAAGAACCAGCCGCCAGTCGGCCCGTGCCTGCAAATGCGCGCGCAACGCCTGTGCGTCGGCCGGCGCGATGAAATCGACGATCTCCACGCGACCGGTCCGGCGAAACGCTGCTTGCAACGCAATGATATCAAGGTTCGGCGAGACGGTGAAACGATGTCCCGATCCGTCTTGCGGCATCGTCATGCGGGGCTGCTTCTCTTCTGCCATCATCGTTATGCGGCGCCGTTGATACAGCAGCAACGCATGGTTAGAAACCGATCAATATTCTCGGAGTATGGCATGATTCTTCTCGTCCGTTCGATGCACCTCGGCTTCACGGTCGCTGCACTGATCGCTGCAACACCCACACTTGCTCAAGCTCCCGCCGATTCCACGGCCGCAGGCGAGAAGCGCGTCTGCAAGACGCGGCCGCAGACCGGCACGCGCTTCAAGAAGCAGACCTGCCGCACCGCCGCCGAATGGGAGAAGATCGCCGAAGACAGCCGCCGTGCCGCAGCAGAGCAGATCAACCGCGGCATCGTCGAGACACGCAGCGGCGATGGCAACCCGGGCTGAAGGCCACCGCCCGACATGCGTCTCAACCGACCCCTGCTCCGGCTGCCGCGCCGCTATTGCGCCGAAACGCTCGCCGCCGAAATCGCCGCACTGCCGCGCGCAGCGTGGCTACCGCATCCGGGCCGCCTAGCCGGCAATGATGCGGTACCGCTGATCACGCCCGGCGGCCAGATGGTCAATGGTTTCGCTGGCCCGATGGCGCCGACCGAAGCATTGCTCGCCTGCCCCTATATCATGGAGGTGATGGCGGATCTCGGCGCTGTCTGGGGGCGCAGCCGACTGATGGGGCTCGCGGCCGCGGCCGAAGTGCCGGAGCATGTCGATGTCGGCTATTACTGGCGAACGCATGTGCGTGTGCACGTGCCGATCATTACCAGCCCGGCAGTGTCTTTCTCCTGCGCAGGCGAGACCGTTCACATGGCGGCGGGCGAATGCTGGGTGTTTGACACTTTCCAGATGCACTGCGTGCGCAACGGCGGCGACGACAAGCGCGTCCATCTGGTGCTTGATACGGTGGGCGGTGAAACATTGTGGGACCTGGTTGCCGAAGCACAGACGAGTGCCCCCCCGGAAGTGCGCTTCGTAAAGCCTGGGACGTTATCTGCGGCGCCACTGGCCTTCGAACAGCATAACCTCCCGCACATCATGTCGGGCTGGGAGGTGCGCAGCCATATCGACTATCTTGTCCGGCAGGCCCCCGCCAGTGCTGAGCTCGACGCGATATCTGCTCGGCTCGATCGTTTCGCCCATGGCTGGATGGCCGCATGGGCGCAACATGGCGGGAGCGACGCGGGCATTGCCGAATTTCGTCGGCTGATCGATGATGTGCGCAAGGAATTGAAGGCGTTGCGGGCCTCGACCATCGTTCTGCCTAACCTCGTGCCGCTCGATCGGGCGCTTGCCGAACTCGTCTTTCAGGTTGCAGTGCCAGCAGTTCCACCTTCGATTGCCCTTGCCGCGCATCGTTGAATCCCGCAGCCTGAGCCAATGATCGTTTCCCATCGCCACCGCTTCATCTTCGTTGCCGTGCCCAAGACCGGAACCCATTCGGTGCGCCATGCGCTGCGCGCGCACATGGGCCCAGATGATATCGAGCAGGCGCGGCTATTCGTTGAGAAACAGTTCCCCTTTCCTGAACTGGCGCGCGTCGGCCATGGTCATTTGAGCTTCGAGGAGGTGCGCCCCTTCATCGGTGATGAGGCGTTCGCGCGATATCTGAAGTTCGCTTTCGTCCGCAATCCGTTCGACCGCTTCATCTCCTACTGCGCCTTCGCGACCAGCAAACAGGGCAGCTTCGACCGCGATCCGCAAGGCGTGATGCGCCACTTCCTGTTCGTGGCGCCGCCCCATCACCACATGGTGTTCCGCCCGCAACACAGCTTCCTCGTCGACCCCAACGGCAACCTTCAGGCGGACATGTTGGGCAAGGTGGAGGAGATGCAGGCGAGCTATGATGGCATTTGCGGCCGTTTGAGCATTCCGACCACTACGCTCGGGCGGGAGAATAGTTCGCGTCGCGGCGACTATCGCGCTTATTATGACCAGGAACTGATCGATGGCGTCGCCGCGCTCTACGCGCGCGACCTCGAACTGTTCGGCTATGATTTCTAGGGAGGGCGCGATGTTTCCCAATCCGCGCAAGACCGCTTCGATCCGCCGGCTCGGCGGCGTCGACGCCGCCGCGCTCACCGCTGCGGTGCTCGCCATCCCCGAGGCGCTGTGGGACGCCGAAAATGCCGACAAGCCCAACCGCTTCGAGGCGCTGGACGTCACCCGTCATATCGTCTTCCGCTTCGTCTCGGGCTATCGCGACTGGCGTCAATCCTATGATCGCCCGCTCTGGGCGGAATGGCGCGCCCTGCTCGAACCCGTACTGGCACAGGCGACCGCGGCCTATGGCTATGTCCGTGGCGGGTATCCGCGGGTGATGCTCGCCCGGATGCGCGCCGGTGGCATCATCCAGCCGCATCGGGATGCCAATCCTGCTGCGAAATGGCCGCACAAGATCCATGTGCCACTGCTGACCAACCAGGATGTCCGCTTCACCGTCGATGGCGCGCATTTCCATCTGCCCGAGGGAGAAGCCGCCGAGGTCAACAATATGGGCTTTCATTCGGTGGAGAATCGGGGGACCACCGATCGCATCCACCTGATCTTCGAATATTATGATCTCGACCAGCCGGCGCCCGACTGGGTCGACGCTTCGGCGCGCGCATCCGCATAGAAAAAGGGCGGCGCGAGCCCGTCACGCCGCCCCTTCGGGTTTAGCCTTTACTCCGGCGACAGCATCAAAGCGCCGTCACCTTCGTCAACCTGCACCGCGCCGCCGTCCCGCACGTCGCCGCGCAGGATGAGGTCGGCGAGCGGGTCCTGCAGATATTTCTGCACCGCCCGCTTCAGCGGTCGCGCGCCATAGACCGGATCATATCCGACCCGGCCCAGCCAGGCGCGGGCGGCGTCGGTCAGGTCGAGGCGGATCTTGCGATCCTTGAGCAGCTTGCCGACGCGCGCCACCTGGATGTCGACGATCGGGCCCATATGGTCCGCCGCGAGCCGGTGGAAGAGAATGATCTCGTCCAGCCGGTTGAGGAATTCGGGGCGGAAATGCGCCCGCACCACCTCCATCACCTGCGGCTCGACACTGTCCGCGCTCGCGCCGTCCGGCAGGTTCGCAAGATACTGGCTGCCGAGATTCGACGTCAGCACGATCAAGGTGTTCGAGAAGTCGACCGTGCGGCCCTGGCCATCGGTAAGGCGGCCATCGTCGAGCACCTGCAGCAGCACGTTGAAGACGTCACCATGCGCCTTCTCGACCTCGTCGAACAGCACGACCTGATAGGGCCGCCGCCGCACGGCCTCGGTCAGCACGCCGCCTTCCTCATAGCCGACATAGCCCGGCGGGGCACCGATCAACCGCGCAACCGCATGCTTCTCCATGAACTCGCTCATGTCGATGCGCACCATCGCGCTGTCATCGTCGAACAGGAAGCCGGCGAGCGCCTTGGTCAGTTCCGTCTTGCCGACACCCGTCGGCCCGAGGAACAGGAAGCTGCCGAGCGGCCGGTTGGGATCCTGCAGGCCGGCGCGGGCACGCCGCACTGCACGGCTGACCGCGGAGACCGCGTCGGCCTGGCCGATCACGCGCTTGCCGAGCATCTGCTCCATCGCCAGCAGCTTCTCGCGCTCGCCCTCCAGCATCTTGTCGACGGGGATGCCGGTCCAGCGGCTGACCACCGAGGCGATGTCCTCAGCGGTCACCTCCTCGCGCAGCATCGCGCCGGCCGCGGCGTTTTCCGCCTCGGCAAGCTGGCGCTCCAAACCGGGAATCACGCCGTAGCTGAGTTCCCCGGCCTTGCCGAGATCGCCCTGCCGCTGCGCCTGTTCGAGCTGGACGCGCGCGGCGTCGAGTTGCTCCTTGAGCTTGGCCTCGGCGTTGATCTTCTCCTTTTCCGCCTGCCAGCGGGTGGTGATTTCGGCCGACTGCTGCTCCAGATTGGCAAGTTCGCCTTCAAGGGTTGCGAGGCGATCGCGCGAGGCGTCGTCGCTTTCCTTCTTCAGCGCTTCCCGCTCGATCTTGAGCTGGATGATGCGGCGATCGAGATTCTCGATCTCCTCGGGCTTGGATTCGACCTCCATGCGCAGGCGGCTCGCCGCCTCGTCCATCAGGTCGATCGCCTTGTCCGGCAGGAAGCGATCGGTGATGTAGCGGTTGGAGAGCGTGGCGGCGGAAACCAGCGCGCCATCGGTGATCCGCACGCCATGGTGCAGCTCATATTTTTCCTTCAGCCCGCGCAGGATCGAGATCGTATCCTCGACCGTCGGCTCGCCGACGAACACCGGCTGGAACCGCCGCTGCAGCGCCGGATCCTTTTCGACATGCTTGCGATACTCATCGAGCGTGGTCGCGCCGATGCAATGCAGTTCGCCCCGCGCCAGCGCGGGCTTGAGCAGGTTGCTGGCATCCATCGCGCCCTCGGACTTGCCCGCGCCAACCAGCGTGTGCATCTCGTCGATGAACAGGATGATGTCGCCCTCGCCAGCTTTCACCTCGTCGAGCACGCCTTTCAGCCGTTCCTCGAACTCACCGCGATATTTCGCGCCGGCGATCAGGCTGCCCATATCGAGCGCCATCAAGGTGCGGTCCTTGAGGCCGTCGGGCACGTCGCCATTGGCGATGCGCAGCGCCAGCCCTTCCGCGATGGCGGTCTTGCCGACGCCGGGTTCGCCGATCAGCACCGGGTTGTTCTTGGTGCGCCGGGCGAGGATCTGGATGGTGCGGCGGATCTCCTCGTCGCGACCGATGACCGGATCGAGCTTGCCGTCGCGCGCCGCCTCGGTGAGGTCGCGCGCGAACTTCTTGAGCGCGTCATAGCGATCCTCCGCGCCCGCGGTGTCGGCGGTGCGGCCCTTGCGGATCTGGTTGATCGCCGCGTTCAGCGCCTCGGGCTTCATGCCCGCGGCAGCCAGCGCCTTGCCGGCGGTGCTGGTGGAAGCCAGCGCCAGCGCGAGCAGCAGCCGCTCGACGGTGACGAAGGAGTCGCCCGCCTTCTGCGCGATCTGTTCGGCCTGATCGAGCACGCGGACGAGATCATTGTCGAGCCCCGGCGTCGACTGCGCGCCGCTGCCGGAGACGGAGGGCACGCGCGCCAGTGCGGCGTCGGTCTCACGCAGCGCGGTTTCGGGCAAACCGCCCGCTGCGCGGATCAAGCCGGATGCCATGCCCTGCTCATCTTCAAGCAGCGCCTTCAATAGATGTTCGGGGCTGATCCGCTGATGGCTCATGCGGATCGCCACGGTCTGTGCGGACTGAAGGAACCCCTTCGCCCGGTCGGTAAATTTCTCGAGGTTCATCATGCCTCCCTTCGGTTAGGCGAGATGTAGTGTTGCAATTATGCAACAAGAAGGGGTTGGGTGCGAAATTCTTGTGACGCCCCGCAGCCCGGCGCCGCAACCGCCCTTCGTCGACCTCCAAGCGCCGTTGGTCGAACGGCAATTGCAGGCGTCTGCGACATCCCTGGCTGACTGTCGTCAATGCCCGTCCCAGCGACATCCGCAACCGCTATGCACGCCGATCGTTGCGTGCGTAACCGTCACGGCTATGCTGGGCCATTGCCCATGGCTGCCTTTCAGAAGGATCCCCGTACATGCGTCGTACCGCCGCAGCTTTGCTGCTTGCACCCGTATTGTTGCTCGGCACCAGCGCGATGACCCCCGTGGTCGCGCAGGCGCCGGTCGGCCAGCTCGCGCAGGCGGTGAACATCCCCTATGAGGCGTTCACCCTGCCTAATGGGCTCAAGGTGCTCGTCCATACCGATCGCAAGGCGCCGATCGTCGCGGTGTCGGTGTGGTACAATGTCGGGTCGAAGCATGAGCCCAAGGGCAAGACCGGATTCGCGCATCTCTTCGAGCATCTGATGTTCAACGGATCGGAGAATGCGCCGGGCGACTTCTTCGAGCCGCTGCAGCAAGTCGGCGCGACCGACTTCAACGGCACCACCTGGTTCGACCGCACCAATTATTTCGAGACGGTGCCGACGCCCGCGCTGGAGCGCGCGCTGTTCCTCGAAAGCGACCGCATGGGCCATCTGCTCGGCGCAGTGACGCAGGAGAAGCTCGATAACCAACGCGGCGTCGTCCAGAACGAGAAGCGACAGGGCGATAACCAGCCGTATGGCCTCGTCGAATATGCCCAGCTCGCGGCGCTTTTCCCCGAGGGCCATCCCTATCGCCACTCGACGATCGGCTCGATGGCGGACTTGGACGGTGCCAGCCTCGAGGATGTGAAGAACTGGTTCCGCCAGCATTACGGCCCCAACAACGCGATCCTCGTGCTGGCCGGTGACATCGACGCGAAAACAGCGCGCCCGCTGGTCGAGAAATATTTCGGCGACATCGCCCAAGGTCCGCAGCAGGGCGCGGTCAACGCGCCGGTGCCGACCCTGCCCGCGCCGGTCCGCGAGGAGATGAAGGATCGTGTCGCCACAACGCGGATTTATCGTGACTGGATCGTGCCCGGCCTCAACGACACGGATACGGTGCCGCTGGACATCGGCGCCTCGGTGCTCGGCGGCCTCGCCAGCTCCCGCCTCGACAATATCCTGGTGCGTAACGACAAGCTCGCGGTCGGCGTCACCGCTGGCCTGCAGCAGTTCGCGCAGATCAGCATGTTCGAAATCACCGTCGACGTGAAGCCCGGCGTCGACGCGGCGACGGTCGAGAAGCGTCTCGACGCGATCCTGGCCGATTACATCAAAAAGGGGCCGACCGCTGACGAGGTGAAGCGCGTGGCGACCACCGAGGTTGCCGGCCGCATCGGCGGGCTGGAATCGGTGGGCGGCTTCGGCGGCAAGGCGACCGCGCTGGCACAGGGTCTGCTCTATTCCAACGATCCGGGCTTCTATAAGAAGAACCTCGCCGCCTATGGCACGACCAGCCCGGCGACGGTGCAGGCGGCGCTGCAAAAGTGGCTTTCGCGGCCGGTCTATGCGCTGACGGTGAGCCCGGGCGAACGCGGCGCCTATGAGGAGGCCGCGGACAAGAAGCCCTCTTCCTTCGCGCCCTCCTATTATCGCGTGCCCGCACCGAGCGAGAAGCCGCTGGCGCCGCCGTCCAAAATCCCGGCGGCCGACGCCGCGGCGGAAACCCGCGGCTCGCTGGAAGGCGGCGCCGGCCGCGCGCCGGTTGCCGCGGTCGACCGCTCGAAACTGCCCGAGGTCGGCACGATCGCCGATCTTCAGTTCCCGGCGGTCGAGCGCACCCGCCTCTCCAACGGTGTGGAGTTGGTCTATGCGCAGCGCACCGCGGTGCCGATGAGCTGGGTGTCGCTGAGCTTCGACGCCGGCAACGCCGCCGATCCCAAGGCGCGACTCGGCACGCAGGCGCTGATGCTGTCGCTGCTGGACGAGGGCACGAAGACGCGCAACTCGGTGCAGATCGCCGAACAGCTCGAGCGGTTGGGGGCGTCGTTCAGCCCGCGCGCGTCGATGGACCGTACCACGCTCACCATGTCGTCGCTCTCTGCCAATCTCGGCGGTTCGTTGGACCTTTTTGCGGACATCGTGCGCAACCCGGCCTTCGCGCCGGCCGAAGTGGAGCGGCTGCGCGGCCAGCAACTCGCCGGCATCGCGCAGGAAATGACCGATCCGCGATCGCTGGCGCTGCGCACCTTGCCGCCTTTGCTCTACGGCACGCAGCATCCCTATGGCATCCCTTTCACTGGCAGCGGTGATCCCAAGGCGGTCGCGGCGGTGACGCGCGACGAGCTGGTCGCCTTCCACAACGCCTGGATCCGCCCGGACAAGGTCAAGATCTTCGTGACCAGCGACCGGCCGATCGCCGAGGTGAAGGCAGAGCTGGAGAACAGCTTCGGCAGCTGGAAGGGCGTGGGCACCGCCGGCACCAAGAATGTCGGTGCGACTCCGCCGGCCACACAGCCGCGCATCGTGCTGGTCAACCGGCCGGATTCGCCGCAGTCGATGATCTATGCTGGCGAATTGCTGCCGGGGAAGGGCACCGACGATCTCGATCTGCTCACCGCCGCCAATGATGTGCTCGGCGGCAGCTTCCTCTCGCGGATGAACATGGATCTGCGCGAGACCAAGGGCTGGTCCTATGGCGTGGCTGGCGGCGTCACGCGGCTGGTGGGCGAACCGATGTATGCCATCCGCGCGCCCGTGCAGGCAGATCGCACCGGCGATGCGATCAAGGCGCTGCGCGAGCAGCTTGCCAGCTTCCTGGGCCCCAAGGGGGTGAGCGCGGAAGAGCATGAGCGCACGATCAACGGGCTGACTCGCGAGCTTCCGGGTAGCTTCGAGACCTCGGCGGCGGTGCTCGGCGCAATGCAGGCCAATGATCTCTATGGCCGCTCGGACGATTATTACGACACGCTGGCTGGCAAGTATCGTCGCATGAGCGCCGCGCAGATGGACGCCGCCGCGCGTGCCGCGATCAAGCCAGACAAGTTCCTGTGGGTGGTCGTGGGCGATGCCGCCAAGGTGAAGCCGCAGCTCGACGGGCTCGGGCTGCCGGTCGAGGTGGTGGAAATCCAGGGCAAGTAAGGATCGGACGGGCGGAAAAGGGGCTATGTTCACCCCTCTTCCGCCCCCCTTTCGCCGCGGCCCCACCCCCTCTAAAACCCCCTGGCGGCACGAAAGCCGCCCTGCAGGAGAACAGACCATGTCGCTCGACGGCGCATATGATTGCATCACCAAGTCCCCGATGGGCGAAATGAAGTCTGTGTTCACGGTGGTGACCGATGGCGACAGTTTCTCCGGCACCAATGCCGGCGATCCGGGCACGCTGGAGGTGCAGGACGGCAAGGTCGACGGCAACCAGCTGAGCTGGAAGATGCAGATGACCTCGCCCTTCCCGATGACTCTGGACTGCACTGCGACGGTGGAAGGCGACAGCCTGAAAGGCACCGTGAGCGCCGGTGCGTTCGGCAGCTTTCCGATGATCGGAACGCGTCAGTAAGCTTGGCGCCCCGTCACCCCCCGCGGGGGGGGGGGGGGGGCGGCACCCGCTGCCATTAGCGCGGCGGATTTCCCTTATTCGCCCACGGCATGAGCCCGCGATTGGGCGCACGGGCGCGACATTTCATCGCGCGCTTCACATTGAAACTGCGAATCGTTCTCGATATAGCGTGCCCATCAACCGTATGGGAATCGCTGAGCCCCTGATGAGCAGTATGAAAGCGCCGGTTCAGGGCAGGAAGTCGCGCACCCGCAAAGCCTTCTGGCTCAAGCAACTCCATACATGGCATTGGATCAGCTCGGCGATCAGCCTGATCGGGCTGCTGCTGTTCGCGATTACCGGCTTTACGCTGAACCATGCCGCCGAGATCGAGGCGGCGCCCATCGTGACCGAGCAGAAGGCCGCCCTGCCGGCGTCGCTGCGCCCGTCGATCGCGGCCGCTAGCCCCGACGAAGCCGACACCAAGAAGCCGCTGCCCGACGCGGTGGCGATATGGGTGTCAGGGCGTTATGGCCAGCGCCCGGCGGGTGACGCCGAATGGTCTGCCGCCGAGATCTACGTGCCGCTGCCGCGCCCCGGCGGCGACGGCTGGGTCTCAATCGACCGCGCCACCGGCGACGTCACCGGCGAGGCGACCGACCGCGGCTGGATTTCCTACCTCAACGACCTCCACAAGGGCCGCAACGCCGGCACCGCATGGAAATGGTTCATCGACATCTTCGCCGGCGCATGCCTGGTGTTCGCGCTTACCGGGCTGGTGCTGCTGCAGCTCCACGCGGCGAAGCGACCGAGCACCTGGCCGCTGGTCGCCGCCGGCCTCGCCATACCGGCGCTCATCGCCATCATCTTCATCCACTAGGGGGTCGAGACATGCAGATCGCACACAGGATCATGGTCACCGGACCGGCGCTGGCCGCAGGCGCCGCCGGCCTCGCCGTGCCGGCCGCGGCGCAGACGGTGGAGATCGCCGTCACCATCCCGCGGCTGACCGTGGCCGAATATCACCGCCCCTATGTGGCAATGTGGCTGGAAAAGCAGGGTACGCCCGCGAAGACCGTCTCGGTCTGGTATGATTATGACATGCGCAACAACGAGGGCACCAAGTGGCTGCGCGACGTGCGCCAGTGGTGGCGCGTCTCGGGCCGCACGATGACCTTCCCGGCGAACGGCGTGACCGGTGCGACGCGTGCACCGGGCGTGCAGACCATCGCCTTCCCCGCCGCGCGCCCGCCCTTCGGGCCGATCGCGCCGGGCAGCTACACGCTGGTGATCGAGGCCGCGCGCGAGGTGGGCGGCCGCGAGCTCGTCAGGGTGCCGTTCACCTGGCCGATCAAGTCCGGGCAGGTGCTGCGCGCCGCGGGCACGACCGAGCTCGGTGCGGTCACTCTCAAGGTAAAGTGAGCGGGAAGGGAAGCGGGAGATGAAGAACAGGATGATGCGGACGCTGGCGCTGGTCGCCGCAGGTGCTGCCTTCGTGACGCCGGTGGCGCTGCAGGCTCACCGGCAATGGATGATGCCCTCGGCCACAGTGCTGTCGGGCAATGATGTGTGGGTGACGGTGGATGCCGCCGTTTCCAATGACCTCTTCTATTTCGAGCATCAGCCGATGCGGCTGAACAATGTGAAGGCGGTTGCGCCCGATGGCACCGAGGTGGCGATCGAGAATGGCGCCACCGGCCGCTACCGCTCCACCTTCGACGTTCACCTGACCAAGCCCGGCACCTACAAGATCGTATCGGGCGGGCAGGGCGCGTTCGGTTCGTACAAGCTGAACGGCGAGGAAAAACGCCTGCCGCGCGGGCTTTCGGCGGACAAGCTGGCGGGCGCGATCCCGGCGGGCGCGACCGACGTGAAACTGATGGAAACAGTCAACCGCAACGAGGTGTTCGTGACGGTCGGCGCCCCCACCGACACCGTGCTCAAACCGACGGGCAAGGGACTCGAGCTCGTGCCGGTCACGCACCCCAATGATCTTGTCGCGGGCGAGGCCGCCACCTTCCAGTTCCTGGTCGACGGCAAGCCCGCCGCGGGGCTGGCGGTGACGGTGATCCCCGGTGGCATCCGCTATCGCAGCGATCTGGGCCAGATGGACCTGAAGACCGACGCGCAAGGCAAGGTGCAGGTCAACTGGGCGCAGCCGGGCATGTACTGGCTGAACGCCAGCACATCCGACAAGGGCGCTACGCTGCCCGGCGCGACCGAGCGGCGGATGAGCTATGTGACGACGCTGGAGGTTCTGGCGCCCTGACGCCCGGACCGCGCCTCGAACCACGGATCGCGATTCCCCCGATCGTTTCGCCGCGTGCGTTCGCTGACCGGCCATCCGGCCCGGTCATGGCGCTCGCCGGCGAAACCATGGGGACGAACTGGTCCGTAAAGGCCTATCCGGGCAACCGGATGGACGCGGCCGATGTCGAGGCTGCGATCAAGGCGACGCTCGCGCGGGTCGTCGATGAACTCAGCCATTGGCGATCCGATACCGAGATCAGTCGCTTCAACCGCACCGCCCCCGGCACCTGGCAGGCGATGACGCCCGCGCTCGACCGCGTGCTCGCTGCCGGGTTGGAGGTGGCGCATGCCAGCGCGGGCGCGTTCGACCCGGCGATCGGGCGGCTGGCCGCCGCCTGGGGCTTCGGCCCCGAAGGCCGCCAACCCGCCCCGCCGGAACCGCGCCGCCTTGCCGCGATGCTGGCGCCGCGCGGCTGGCGGGCGATCGAACGGCGCGGCCAGTTCGCCCGGCGCACAGCGGACGTCGCGCTCGATTTCTCGGGCATCGGCAAGGGCTATGCGGTCGATGCGGTCGCCGAGGCGCTGCGGCGACTTGGCATCGGCCATGCGCTGGTTGAGATCGGCGGCGAACTCAATGGCGCCGGCATTCGCGACGACGGCCAGCCATGGTGGGTCGACGCCGAGCCGCATCCGGATTTCACCGAGGCGACGCCGCTGCGCATCGCGCTGCATGGCCTGTCGATCGCGACTTCGGGCGATTATCGCCGCTGGTTCGAGCATGACGGCCAGCGCCATGCGCACAGCATCGATCCGCGCACGGGCACGCCCGTGACCAATGGCGTCGCCTCGGTCACCGTGCTCCATCGACATTGCATGTATGCCGACGCCTGGGCGACCGCGCTGACCGTGCTCGGCGCGGAGGCGGGCATGGCGTTAGCGGAAAAGCGGGGGTTGGCAGTGCGCATGCTGGTGCGCGACCCGCGGCCGGAAGAGTTCATGTCGACGGCGCTCGCCGCGATGTGCGGTTGATCGCCGCATAGACGAAAAAAAGGGGTGGCCGGCGCCGTGCCGACCACCCCTTTGTTCGGATCCGACTGCTGGTCGATGATGACGGCCCTTATCGGGTCAGAAGCTGTAATAGATGCTCGCCACCGCCGAGCGATCCTCGGCCGGTGCCGCCCAGCCATTGTTGCGGATGCTGGTGAAATAGCGCTCGTTGGTGAAGTTCTGGACGTTGACCTGCGCGGTGATGCCCTTGCCCAGCGCATAGGACGCGAAGGCGCGGTGCGTCATCCAGTCCTTGGAGCGGAACTGGGTGCTGTCCGCGAGCGTCGACTGATTGAGCGCGAAGCTGCCCTGATAGGTGAAGCCGTAACCGATCTGCAGCCCGAACGGGAAGCTGTAGGTGGTGAACAGGCTGCCCGCATGCTTGGGCGTCTGGATCAGATCATTGCCACGCTGCGGGTCGGGGTTCGCCGTGCTGTTGGCGCAGCCCGTGGTGCCCGGATTGGCCAGGCAGAAGTCCGACACGCTCTGTCGGATCGACGCATCCAGGTAGGTGTAGTTGGCGAACACCGTCCAGTTGGGGGTGATGTTGCCCGACGCGCCGAGCGCGATGCCGTCTACGCGCGAATGGCCGTCGAGCACCTGAATGGTTGGCGCGATCGGGTCGTTGGAAGCGATACGGAAATTGGTTCGTTCGTTGCGGAACAGCGCTGCGGTGAGCTGTAGCTTGCGGCCGAACAAGTCGAGCTTGCCGCCCACTTCGTAGCTGCGGCCCTTTTCCGGCGCGACATCGCAGTTGGTGCCGCAGCCCGCGCGCACCGTTGCCGAGGAGGGCGTCTTCGAGTTGGCGTAGGAGACGTAGAGGCTGGCGTTGGGCAATGGCTTGAACACCAATCCGCCGCGATAGGAGAACAGGCTCTCATCGCTGATCTGGTCGGCGCCACGGGTATAGACCGAGCCCGTGACCGGCGTTGTAACCGTATCGGCGCGGAAGACGGTGCGGACATCTTCGTAGCGCAGGCCGACATTGACCTCGAACATCTGGTTCAGTTCGAGCGTGTCGAAGCCGTAGATCGCCATGTTGCGAGTGTCGCCGAAGGACTGGCCCGTCAGAATCCGGTTCACCGGCCCTGTCCACGTCGTATTGGGATCGGTGATCGAGATGTTCGGCTGGACGGGGACGGGCAGCGCGCCGCCGGGATTGCGCAGGAGCTGCGCATTCTCGATCTTGTAATCCTCCTGCGCGTAGGAAGCGCCGATCACCATCGTGTTGCGGATGCCTTCGGCCGAGCCCGAAACGACGCGCAGATCGACCTGATCGTAGAGCAGATCATTGGTCTGGTCGCGCACCAGCCCGCGCGGGCCGCTGGGCGTGTAGAAGCCGGGTGCGGTACAGGCGACGCCGAGCGGCGTCCGACCGTTGGCGAGGCAATAAGTCCCCTGCGGGGCGCTGGTCACGGTCGGCTGGTAGACGCGCTGGTAGCGGGTCAGGTTGCGGATCGTGACATTGTCGCTGATCTCATGGCTGAAGGTCGCGGTCACGCGATCGAGCCGCAGCTTCTGCGAATCGAGATTCTCGATGCCGAAATAGTTGCTGTCGTCGACGCCCTGCAGCGGGCCGCCGGCAACCGCATAATAGGGCACGCCATAGACCGGCACATTGTTGTCGGACTGGTGGACATAGGCCAGCGTCAGGCTGGTCGGCCCGTCGACCCCGATCGTGATCGACGGCGCGACGCCCCAACGCTCATTCTTCTCGACGTCGCGGCCGGGAATGTCGTTGTGGTGATACATCGCGTTGAGGCGGACCGCGATCAGGTCATTCACGACGATGTTCGAATCGACGGTGCCGCGATAATAATTGTCGGTGCCGATGCCGGCCTGGATCACCGTGAGGTTTTCCGAGGTCGGCGTCTTCGAGGCGAGATTGATGGTACCGCCCAGCGAGCCCGAGCCATTATTGACGCTGTTGGCGCCGTTATAGACTTCGATCTGCTGCAGGTTGAACGGATCGGAGCGCGTATATTGCGCGCTATCGCGAATGCCGTCGATCGTGATGTCATTGTTGGCGGAATAGCCACGCAGGTTGATCGAGTCGCCGTAACCGCCGCCGCCTTCGCCGGCGCCGAAGGTGATGCCGGGCACCGTCGACAGCGCGTCGCGCAACGTAAGCAGGTTCTGCTTCTGGATCGTTTGCGCCGAGATCACAGTGATAGTCTGCGGCGTATCAAGCAGCGGCGCAGTCGCCTTTGGCGATTCGACTTCGCGCTCACGCGCGCCGTCGACGACGATGGGGTTTTCACGATCCTGTTCAGTCTGCTGCCGAGCGGCGGCCTCTTCGGCATGCGCGGGCGCGGCGAGCGCAACGCAGGAGAGGGCGAGCAAGGCCGGAGTCGCACTAGCGGACACGGACGCCCAAAGTTCGGATCGAAGCATGTTTTCCCCTTCGTCTCATAGTGTTTCTGTCGACGTGAGGGCGCTATTGATAGTGACTCGCAACCTTGTCAATCCAGCTAATGCGACTGCTTCGCTTTTGTATTCAGCTGTTGTTTTCGAAGAACAATGCGGCGCAGCGCCTGCTTGCGAGGGCCACTATCCGAGCGACGTCGTTGCCGACGTTCCCAAATGCTTGGATGGGCGGCCGCGGGGTCATAAAAAAAGGGGCGGCCGGCCCAGGATGCCGACCGCCCCCACGACCCGGGAGCTATGGGATAAGAACAAGCGCGTCGCCAGCCATTCGACGCGGGGCTCTCAATCCACCCCGTTCAGGGTCAGAAGCCTGTAAGGCCTAGCACCGCTATTGATACTTATTCGCACATCCGTCAAGCGCTTATTGCGAGGAGTTCGCTTTAATCAAGAGCCAGATACGGATCGCGCTGGCGAGGTTTGGGGGATCATCGGCGCGGATGCGATCGGCATCTATGCGCGCGATCAAGGCGTTGAGCGGAAGTGCCTCGGCTTCCGCGGCATCGCGCAGTGCCGTCCAGAAGATCGGCTCGAGGCTGATCGAGGTCTGGTGGCCGGCAATCGTCACCGAGCGCTTGATCGGGCCGCGCCAGTCAAAGTCGGTCATGACGGCGGCATCCTCTCATCTTTGCGCAGCTTTCAGTGCCGTTGCTCGCCGACGAAAGCCCGTGAGTACCAGCGTGAGCTGGATACAAAACCTCCAATTCGCTGCCCCGACCTTCAGCCGAGGTCCGCTTCTTCTGTTTTGCAAAGTGGGCGGATGCGCGCAGACGCGACTTATTGGGGGCGATCAATCCGTTCAGAGATCGAAGAAGCGGGATCCCGGCTCAACCCGGGATGACGGACATGTTGGCGCCACATGCGTTCACCCGAGCGCAGCGGCAGTGCCCGACATGATATGCCGGCGGCAAAGGGGCGCGGCCTTTGCGGCACGCGCCCCAAGGCCTCAATACATGTGCTGGCCGCCGTTGAGCGACAGCGTGGTACCGGTGATGAAGCCGGCATCGTCCGAGCACAGGAAGGCAACGCCGCGCGCGATCTCATGTGCCTGGCCGAGGCGGCCGACCGGAATCTTGGCGACGATCTTCTCGAGCACGTCCGCCGGCACCGCCGCGACCATGTCCGTATCGATATAGCCCGGCGCGAGCGCGTTGACGGTAACGCCGGCACGTGCGCCTTCCTGCGCCAGCGCCTTGGTGAAGCCGTGGATGCCCGATTTGGCGGCGGCGTAGTTGACCTGGCCATATTGGCCGGCCTGGCCGTTGATCGAGCCGATGTTGACGATGCGGCCCCATTTGCGCTCACGCATGCCGGGGAACACGGCCTTGCTCATGTTGAAGCAACCACCGAGGTTGATCCGCATCACATCGTCCCACATTTCGTAGGTCATCTTCAGGATGGTGCCATCCCGGGTGATGCCCGCATTGTTGACGAGGATGTCAACGGGGCCGAGTTCCGCCTGAACCTGCTTCACGCCTTCCTGGCAGGCGTCATAATCGCCCACGTCCCATTTGTAGGCAGCGATGCCGGTCTTTTCGGTGAAAGCCTTCGCCTTTTCCTCGTTGCCGGCATAGTTGGCGGCGACGGTCACCCCGGCATCTTTGAGCGCGAGGCTGATCGCCTCGCCGATGCCGCGGGTTCCACCAGTTACGATCGCGACTTTGGCCATCAGTCTGCCTCCTGCATGGTGCACGAAAACGGCAGGGCCTGCCGTCTCCGCGCCTTCGATATTCCCCCCAGCAGCGCGGCTCTACGAAGGACCAATCCAGCCTTCAAGCTGACGCATCACCACTGCGTGTAATAAATTCATTCCAAACTGGGTGTCATTCATGCACGCAAGATAGGCGAAGCGTTCCCCGCCCGCCTCAAGGAAGCTGTCGCGGCCCCGCAGCGCGATCTCTTCCAGCGTCTCCAGGCAGTCGGCGACGAAGCCGGGGCAGAGCACCGCCACCCGGCGGATGCCGCGCGCGGGCAGCGCCTCCAGCGTCGCGTCGGTAGCAGGCTCCAGCCATTTCGAGCGGCCGAAGCGTGACTGGAAGGCGATCTCCACCGGTCGGTCGAGCGCTGCCGCCAACAGCCGCGTGGTTTCGACGCATTGATGATAATAGGGATCGCCGAGATCCAGCGTGCGCTGGGGCATGCCGTGGAAGCTGGCGAGAATCAGGTCCGGCGCGAAATCGAGCGCGGCGAGTTCCTGTTCCACCGATGCCTTGAGCGCGTCGATATAGGCGCGATCGTCATACCAGGGCGGCACCGTGCGCACCGCTGGCTGGAGCCTCAGCGCCCCGAGTGCGCGAAATGCCGCATCGTTGGCGGTCGCGGTCGTCGCCGCGCAATATTGCGGATAGAGCGGCGCGAGCAGGATCCGGTCACACCCCTTCGCCATGAGCGCATCGATCCGCGCAGCGATCGGCGGTTGGCCATAGCGCATCGCCCAATCGACGACCACTGCATCGCCGAACATCGCCTGCAACGCTTCGGCCTGTGCGCGGGTGATCGCCGCCAGCGGCGAGCCGGCCTCGGTCCACACTTCCCGATAAGCGCGTGCCGACTTGGCCGGGCGGGTGTTGAGGATGATGCCGCGCAGGATCGGCTGCCACGCGATCGGCGGGATCTCGACGACGCGACGGTCTGACAGGAATTCGCGCAGATAGCGCTTCACCGCCGCCGGTTCCGGCGCATCGGGCGTGCCCAGATTGGTGAGCAGCACCCCGATCTTGCCCGCCGTCATTTCGCATTCTCCATCATGATCAGGGGCAAGGTGCGCGCACGCCGCCCGGTTGCGGCGCGCAGCGCATTGGCGATCGCCGGCGCCACCGCTGGGGCGACGATGTCGCTGACGCCGCCCGGCAATGCATTGCTCATCACCAGTTCCACCTGGATTTCGGGCATGTCCGCCAGCCGCGGCATTGCGAGATCGCGCAACCGCCGTGCCGTCGCCAGCCCGCCCTCGATATAGGTCGCCATACCCAGCGCGTCGGCCATGCCGGTCACCAGCCCGCTTTCCACCTGCTGACGGACGAGATCAGGATGGATCATCCGTCCGCAATCGACCACGGCAACCAGCCGGTCCACCCTGATACGCCGCGCGCCTTCGAGATGCGCCTCCGCGAACAACGCGACATGGCTGCCCCGCATGCTGTGGCAGGCGATGCCGTGGTGCGACCCCGCGCCGCCGCCATCCCATCCGCCCAGCGCGGCGACGGTGGAGAGGCAATGCGCGAGCCGCCGCTCCCCGGCGAGCAGCGGCAGGCGGAAGTCGAACGGGTCCATCCCGCGTGCCCGCGCCAGCTCATCGATGAAGCATTCGGTGAAGAAGCTGGTCAGCGCATGGCCGCCGCCACGCCAATAGCCCGCCGGCACACCGATATCCGCCGGATGATGGTCGATCGCGAACGCCCCCATGGCATAGGGCGGCACTGCGCCCTCGATCGCCAGCGCGTCTGCCCTGGTCCGGGCTTCGACGAGTGCAGCGTGCGCCGGCAGGCCACCCATCCGCGCGCGCAACTGGCGCACCGTGGCCGGCATCGCGATCTTCGCCTGCCAGCCGAGGATCTGGCCCCGATCGTCGAGCCGCGCCGCCATCCGCGCCGACGCGGCGGGGCGATAATTGTCTTGCAGAAATTCCTCGACGCGCGACCAGCGCACCTGCACCGGGCGCTTGAGTTGCAGCGCCAGATGGGCGGCCTGGCCGGCGAGCTCGACCTCATAACCGTCGCCGAAGCCGCCGGCGCCAAGCATCGGGTGGACGACCACCGCCTCTTCGGCAAGCCCGGCAGCGACGGCCGCGGCGCGGCGGACAGCGGCAGGAGCCTGCGTGGCGATCCACAGCCGCAGCGTGCCATCGGCCAGTTCGGCGGTGGCCGCCGGCGGCTCGGCGGCGGCATGCACCCCCAGCAGCGCACGATATTCGCCGGTCAGTACCTGCTGCCCCCGGAAGGCGGCCGACAGATCACCCTTCTCCGCAATGCGGTGACCGGCGCCACCGAGCGCGGTCGCCAGTGCGGCCTCGATCGCGCCGCTATTCGCCAGAGGCCCGTGCGTTTCGAAGCGCGGCCGCATCGCATCGAGCGCGCGGTTGGCCGCCCACCAGTTGGTGCCCGCCGCCGCCACCCAGCGCTCATGCTCGATCACTGAGAGCACACCGGTGATGCGTTCGCCCGCTGTCTTGTCGATCGCCGCCAATCGCGTGTCGCCGCGCGGGCCGCGACGCACCGCGCAATGCACCAGCCCCGGCAGGCGGACATCGCCGGCATAATTGGCAGATCCATCGACCTTCGCCGGCAGGTCGATGCGCGGCACGCGCTTGCCGGTCAGCCGATTCTCATCGCCTTCGCGCAGAGGAATCGGATCGGGCAGGCCAAGCGTCGCCGCCTCGGCGGCAAGATCGGCGAAACGGATGCGATCCTCACCGCGCACGACAAACCCTTCGAGCGTGTCGCAAGCCTGCCAATCCACCTTCCAGCGGTTCGCCGCCGCCTTGCAGAGCAGCGCCCGCGCGCCGGCGCCCGCCGCGCGGCAGCGCGCCTCGAACCCGCGGATGGTGGTACCCGCGCCGGACAGCATCAGCAGTTCGCGCTCCGCCACCGTCTCGGCATATTCGTCCGCCGCGGCGCTGCCGAGGCGGGCGGCGAGATCCGCGCCCGGTACGAGCCCGAACCTGGCGGCGAGCAGCGGATTCGCATAGAGCGGGTTGAGTGGCGCGGCCTCGACGCCGATCGTCCGCCAGTCCGCCCCCAGTTCGTCCGCGACGATCTGCGCGAGGCTGGTATAGCTGCCCTGCCCGAATTCGGCCTGCGGCACCGCCACCATCACGCGCCCGTCGACGCCGATCTTCAGCCAGGCGTTGAGCACGGCCTCTCCCGGACCGGCCGTGAGGTTGGGCGGATAGCGCCGCGGCCAGGCGAGCCAGCCGACGAGCAGGCCAACACCCGCGCCGCCGCCGATCAGCAGCCGGCGGCGGTCGATCGGCATCGGCGGCGGCGAAAAAGAGAGGTCATCGCTGCCAGATAGGCGGATGCGCCGGGCAAATGAAGCCGCTTGTCCTGCCGATCAGGCAGGAACCGAGGCGTAGCGCGCCTTCAGCGCCACCCGATCGATCTTTTCGGTGCCCAGACGCGGCAGCGGATCGGGCTCGATCCAGATTCGGCACGGGATCTTGAACGCCGCGAGGCGGGGTTCGAGGAAGGCGACCAGCCCCGCCGCATCGACTGTGGTGCCCTTGCGCAGATGTACCGCCGCCGCCGGCGCCTCGCCCAGCCGCTCGTCGGGCACCGCGAACACCGCCACCTCGGCAACGTCGGGATGGCCGTAAAGCGCGGCCTCCACCTCCTGGCAGCTCACATTCTCGCCACCGCGGATGATGATGTCCTTCTTGCGATCGACGATGAATAGATAGCCATCCGGATCGACGAATCCGATATCGCCGGTGCGCAGATAGCCATCGTCGGTGAACAGAGCCGCGCTCGCCGCCGCATCGCCCCAATAGCCGCGGATGTTGCAGATCGTACGAAAGCACACCTCGCCGCGGTGGCCCTGCGGCACCGGCCGGCCGGCATCGTCGAGGATCGCCATGTCGACCAGCGGGCGGGAGGCGCGGCCGGTGCTTTGCGGCTTGTCGAGATAATTGCTGCGGAAATTGCCGCAGCCGACCGCGTTGGTCTCAGTCAGCCCATAGCCGATCAGCGGGCGTGCACCGGCGATCTCGCGCGCGATGCGACCGACATGTTCGGGCGGGCGCGGTGCACCGCCTGCGGCGAAATCGCGGCAGGACGACAGGTCATAACGATGCCGGTTGGGATGCGTCATGATCTCAAAGCTCATCAGCGGCACGCCGACAAAATAGGTGATCCGCTCCGCCTCGATCAGCCGCATCGCCTCCGCAGCATCCCATCGCGGCATCAGCACAAGCTTGCGGCCGAGCGCGAAGCTCTGCAGCATCACCGGCACCTCGGCGGTGACGTGGAACAGCGGCAGGTTGAGCAGGGTCGCGGGCGGCCGGGTCGGCGCATCGCCGTCCTCGGTCGCGATCTGCAGCACGATCAATGTCTGCGCGAGGTAGGAGAAGGTCGCCTGCACCACCGCGCGATGGTCGCTGATCGCACCCCGGCTGCGCCCGGTGGAGCCCGAGGTGAACAGGATCGTCGCATCATCCTCCGGTGCGAGCGCGGGCAATGCAGCAGTCGCCGCGTCTGCCCCGTTGAACAACGGCGCGAGCGCGTCATCGAGCGGCAGCGCCATGTCGATGACGACGGTCACCGGCGCGCCACGGCCGGCATCGGCAATTCGGCGGGCACGGGCCGGATCGGCGAACAGCAGCACCGCGCCGGCATCCTCGATCGCGTCGGCCAGTTCGTCGCCCTGCCACCACGCGTTGAGCAAGGTCGCGACGCCGCCTGCCATCAGGGCCGCCATGTAGAGGATGATCCAGGCGCTGCCATTGCGCGCCGCGATCGCCACGCGATCGCCCTTGCGCACGCCGAAGCGCCCGGCGAGCGCGTGCGCGGCGCGGCTAGCGGCGGCATGAGCGGCCGCGAAGCTGACCCGCTCCTCACCGTTGACGAGGAAGTCGGCATCGCCGTGGAGCCCGCAGAAATGGGCGAAATAGGCGGTGAGCGTGGGCGGGGCCGCCGCGATCACGGGCAGCGCCACGCCGAAGCGTGTCGGCAGCGTCGCCACCGGCAGCGGGCCGTCCGCCGCGGTCAGCGCGTCGGCAGCCGACTCGATCCGCAGGTCGAGTGCAGAAGGCATATCCCTCTCCTTCCTCTTGGTCTTGTCGTTTGGCGCCACTATGAAGGCGCGAAATCGAAGGGAAAAGCCTTGATCCTGTCGCTCACCGCCGCCGCCAGTTCCGCCATCCAGTTCGAATCGCTGGGGCTGAGCAAGGTGGCGCTCGATCTCGGTATCTTCCAGATCAAATGGTATTCGCTGGCCTATATCGCCGGCATCGTCATCGGCTGGTGGTATCTGCTGAGGCTGTTAGCGCAGCCCGGCGCACCGATGACGCGGCGCCATGCCGATGACTTCGTGTTTTACGCCACGCTGGGCATCATCCTGGGCGGCCGGCTGGGCTATGTGCTGTTCTACAAGCCCGAGATGCTGGTCTATCCGCTGCAAGTGCTGAAGCTGTGGGAAGGCGGCATGTCGTTCCACGGCGGCGTGCTCGGCGTGACATTGGCGATCATCTGGATGTCGTGGCGGCAGAAGCTCGATTGGCTGCGCGTGCATGATTATGTCGCCTGCTGCGCGCCGTTCGGGCTGTTCTTCGGCCGCCTCGCCAATTTCGTGAACGGCGAACTGTGGGGCCGCGGCCCCACCGACGTGCCGTGGGCGATCGTGTTTCCCGAGGGCGGCCCGATCCCGCGCCACCCCAGCCAGCTCTACGAGGCGGGGCTGGAGGGCGTTGTGCTGTTCCTGATCCTGGCGCTGTTCTTCTGGAAGACCGACGCGCGCTACCAGCCGGGCAAGCTCACCGGCATCTTCCTGACCGGCTATGGCGCGTTCCGCTTCTTCGTTGAATATTTCCGCCAGCCCGACGCGGGGCTGGAGAATCTCTCCTGGGGCCTTTCTATGGGGCAAACCTTGTGCGTGCCGATGATCCTGGGCGGCCTCTTCCTGATCGTGACCGCCAAGGGGCGCCGCAAGCGGGTGGAGCCGGTCGCCGGGACGACGAGCGTCGCCTGATCGGGCGGCGATGAGCGCGGGAAGCGGCACATCGCTGGCCGACCGGCTGGCGCAGATGATCGACAGGGCCGGGCCGATCCCGGTTGCGCAGTTCATGGCGGCGGCCAATACCCATTATTACGCGACGCGCGATCCGCTGGGGGCTGCGGGCGATTTCACCACCGCGCCCGAGATCAGCCAGATGTTCGGCGAACTGACCGGGCTGTGGCTCGCCGACCTGTGGGATCGCGCCGGGCGCCCCGCGGCGCATTATGTGGAGCTGGGGCCGGGGCGCGGCACGCTGGCGGTGGATGCGCTGCGCGCCGCGCGCGCGGCGGGGCTCGCGCCCCCCGTCCATCTCGTCGAGACCAGCCCGACCCTGATCGCCGCGCAACACAGCCGGCTGCCTGACGCGACCTGGCACGAAGGGGTGGAGAGCCTGCCCGACGACCGGCCGCTGCTGATCGTCGCCAATGAATTTTTCGACGCGCTGCCGATCCGCCAATTGATGCGCACCGCTGCCGGCTGGCGCGAACTGCTGGTCGGTCGCCGCGAAGGCCGCTTCGTGCCGCTGCCCGGCACGGTGCCGTTCGACAGCGCGGTGCCCGCCGGGCTGCTGGGCGCGGGCGAGGGCAGCATCGTCGAATCCTGCCCCGCCGCGGTGGCGATCATCGATGCGCTGGCGCGGCGGCTGGCCGCGCAGGGCGGCGCGATGATCGCGATCGACTATGGCTATGAGGGGCCGGCGGCGGGCGACACGCTGCAGGCGCTGAGCGCGCACCGCTTCGCCGACCCGTTCGAGGCGCCCGGCGAGCGCGACCTGACCGCGCATGTCGATTTCGCGTCGCTCGCCACGGCCGCGCGCCGGGCTGGCGTGACGGCGAGCGGAGTGGTCAGCCAGGGCGGATGGCTGGAGGCGCTGGGAATCGGTGCGCGCAGCGCCGCGCTTGGCCGCGCCCAGCCGGCACGCGCGGCGGAGATCGCTGCCGCCCGCGCGCGGCTGACCGGGGGGGAGGCGATGGGAACGCTGTTCAAGGCGCTCGCCCTCACCGCCCCCGGATGGCCGCAGCCTGCGGGGTTTTAGCGGCTTATTCCAGCTCGAAGCTCAGGTTGACGACCACCGACACGTCCTGCTCACCCGGAACCACCTGGGTGTCGGCAGCTTCGGCCTTCATCGCACGCGCCGCGTACATCGGCACCGGCGGGCCGTAATCCGCCGATTCGCTGATCGTCAGGATGCGCTTCACCCGCAGACCCGCTGCGGCCGCATAAAGCTCGGCGCGGGCGCGGGCGTCCTTGATCGCGGCGCGGCGCGCCTCGTCGAGCGCCGCCTCGGGCTTGTCGATCGACAGGCTCGGGCCGTTGATCTGGTTTGCGCCCTGGCGCACCAGCGCGTCGAGGATCGAGCCGGCCTTGGTCAGGTCACGGAAGCGGATGGTGACGCTGTTCGAGGCTTGGTAGCCGGTGATCACCGGCGGCTGGTTTTCGGCATAGCGATATTGCGGGTTGAGGCTGAGCGTCGCAGTGGCGACGTCGCGCTCGGCGATGCCGGCCTTCTTGAGCGCGGCGAGCACGCCCGCCATCTTTGTCGCATTGTCCCGCATCGCCACGTCGGCTGTGGCCGCCTGGGTAACGACGCCTGCACTGATCGTCGCGAGATCGGGCACCCGGGTGACGGCACCGCGCGCCGAGACGTCGAGCCGCGTGCCGGAAATTGTCTGGATCGGAACATTCACCGTCTGCGCCGCCGCCGGAACGGCGCCCAAAGACACCGCCGCGACCCCGAACATCAGGGGTGCGAACAAGGCGGAAGAGAGGGACTTCATGGCATGACTTCCTTCGGTTTCGACCCGGACGGGCCCCGTTGCGATCACCGGCCCGCTGTGGCGCCGGCGTGCTGCACCCTTTCTGAACATGCTCGTCGGCCGGCGTTCAGCCATAGCATGCGCATGATGCCGCCCGCCTGTGACGGTGCCATCCGGGTAGAGCAGCATCCGGATTTTTCCCGATTCGCGACCATCGCCTGGCCAACGCCCCCGCCCCCGTGCGGTTCCGCCCCGGCCGCTCCAATGCCGTTCGCAGAAAAGCCCGTCGTTCGTCGAGCCACGCTTGAGCGGCCGTGTTGCCGTAGGCAAGCCGCTTAAGAACGCCGAATATGGCGCGCTTGATGGCGGCTTGAGACCGGTGAGTTATTACGGTAATACAGTCGCCGATGATCCAGCGTCATCCGGTTAGACAGGGCGGGAAGTGAGCGGCATGAATTTCGAGCGGAATTTCGACCGTGGGGTCGGTGGCGACGATGCTGTCGATGCAGGCCCACGGCCGCGTCGCCGCTGGCCATGGATCGTCGCCGCGCTGGCGGTGATCGCCGTGATCGCGGCGGTGATGGCGTTCACCGGCAAGAAGGATGGCACCGCGGCGGACAAGCCGAACGCCAAGCAGGTGCCCACCGTCACCGTGGTCGTTCCCGGTCGCCAGACCGTCGATCGCATGATCTCGACCACCGGCACGCTGGCCGCGCGCCGTGAGATGCCGGTGGGCGTGCAGGGCGAAGGCGGCATGGTGACCGCGGTCTATGTCGAGCCCGGCCAGTGGGTTGCCGCCGGCCAGGTGCTGGCGACGATCGACCGCGCGGTACTCGCCCAGCAGAACAGCCAGCTTGCCGCCTCGGTGTCGGTGGCGGACGCCAATGCCCGCCTCGCCCAATCCAACCTCGAACGCGCCGAGCGGCTGGTGAAGCGCGGCTTCATCTCCACCGCCGACGTCGACCGGCTGACCGCGACGCGCGACGCCGAGGTCGCCCGCGTCCGCGTCGCCCGCGCGCAGCTCGGCGAATCGCGTGCGCGCACCGGCCGCCTCGACATTCGCGCGCCTGCCGCCGGCCTCGTGCTGACCCGCGCGACCGAGCCGGGCATGGTCGTCAGCTCCGGCTCGGGCGCGCTGTTCCGCATGGCGAAGGGCGGCGAGATGGAATTGCTCGCACGGCTAGCCGAGGGCGATCTCGCGCGCATGTCGGTAGGCCTCGGCGCCACCGTCACCCCCGTCGGCACCAGCACCAGCTTTTCCGGCAAGATCTGGCAGCTCGCGCCGATCATCGATGCGCAGACCCGGCAGGGCACGGTGCGCATCGCGCTGCCCTACAACCAGGCGCTGCGCCCGGGAGGCTTCGCGCATGCCTCGATCAGCAGCGGTTCGACCGAAGCGCCGCTGCTGCCGGAATCGGCGGTGCTGAGCGACCAGAAGGGCAATTACGTCTATATCGTCAATCCAGACAACACGGTGGCCCGGCGTGACGTGACCACCGGCGGCGTTACCGACACCGGCATCGCCGTGCTTTCGGGGCTGAACGGCACAGAGAAGGTGGTGCTCTCCGCGGGCGCCTTCCTCAATCCGGGCGACAAGGTGGAACCGGTCCGCGCGAAGGCGGCGGGTTGAAGAACGACAGGCGGGGCAAAGGCGGTCGATCATGAACTTTCGTAACATCTCCGCCTGGTCGATCCGGAACCCGGTTCCGCCGATCGTGCTGTTCGTCGCGCTGACACTGGCGGGCATCGTCGCGTTCATGCGGATGGACGTGAACGACAATCCCGACATCGAATTCCCCGCCGCGCAGATCATCATCAGCCAGCCGGGCGCCGCGCCGACCGAACTCGAGACGCAGGTAACCCAGCGGATCGAGGCGGCGGTGCGCGGCATCACCGGCGTGGATGAGATCACCTCCTACGTCGGTGAAGGCACCTCCAACACGACCGTGCAGTTCGTGATCGGTACCCCGGTCGACCGTGCGGTGAACGACGTACGCGAGGCGGTGTCGCGGGTTCGGGGTGACCTGCCCGACGGCATCCTCGAACCGCAGGTCGTACGCATCGATATCTCCGGCGGGCCACTGGCCTATATGTCGGTGGAAGCCGTCGACATGACGCTGGAGGAATTGAGCTGGTTCGTCGACGATACCGTCGCCAAGCGGCTCCTCAACGTCGAGGGCATGGCGCAGGTGCGCCGCGGCGGCGGCGTCAGCCGCGAGATCCGCATCATCCTCGATCCCGCCAAGCTGCAATCGTTCGGCATCACCGCGGTGGAGGTCAATGCGCAGCTCCGCCAGATGAACCTCAACGCCGCCGGCGGCCGCGCCGAGATCGCGGGATCCGAGCAGTCGGTGCGCGTGCTGGGCAATGCCGAGAATGCCTATGCGCTGGGCGAGCGGCAGATCGCGATCGGCGGCGGCCGCACGGTGAAGCTCAAGGACATCGCCGACGTTCGCGATCTCTATGCGGAGCAGCGCGCGCTTTCGACGATGAACGGCCGCCAGGTGCTGAGCTTCGCGATCATCAAGTCGAAGGGCTTCTCCGACGTCACCGTCTACGACAATGCGATGAAGGTGATCGACAAGCTCCGTAAGGAGAACCCCAAGGTCAAGTTCACCCAGCTCTTCACCACCGTCGACTATGTGAAGAGCCAGTACCATTCCGCGATGAGCGCAATGTGGGAAGGCGCGGTCCTCGCTGTGCTCGTCGTGTTCCTGTTCCTGCGGGACTGGCGCGCGACAGTGATTTCCGCGCTCGCCATCCCGCTCTCGGCGATCCCCGCCTTCTGGTTCATGGACCTGATGGGGCTGTCGCTGAACGGCATCAGCCTGCTCGCGCTCAGCCTCGTCGCCGGTGTGCTGGTAGACGATGCGATCGTGGAGATCGAGAATATCGTGCGCCACATGCGCATGGGCAAATCGGCATACCAGGCCTCGATCGATGCCGCCGACGAGATCGGCCTCGCGGTGCTGGCGACGACGATGTCGATCGTCGCGGTGTTCCTGCCGGTGGGGCTGATGCCCGGCATCTCCGGCCAGTTCTTCAAGAATTTCGGCCTCACCGTGGTCGTCGCGGTGCTGATGAGCCTTGCCGTTGCGCGCATGATCACGCCGATGGTCGCGGCCTATTTCCTGAAGGCGCACGGCAGCGCCAGCCATGGCGAAGGCCGCCTGATGGATTGGTACATGGCGGTGCTCGGGTGGACCTTGCGCTACCGGTGGGCGACGATGGGCATCGGCGTCGGCGCGCTGCTCGCTACCGCGGCGGCGATCGCGACATTGCCGATGACCTTCCAGCCCTCGATCAACACCGACTACAGCCAGGTGTCGATCGAAATGCCGCCGGGTTCTACGCTCAAGCAGACGCTCGACACCGCCAACCGCGTTTCCGCGCTGCTGCGCGAACAGCCCGAGGTCGCGGCTGCCTTTGCCGACATCGAGGAGGTCGGCGAGGCCAATATCTTCCTGACCCTGCACAAGGATCGCAAGCGGACGAGCGTGGAATTCGAGCGCGAGACCGCGCCGCTGCTCGCCGACATTCCCGATGCCCGCGTGAATTTCCAGTCGCAGGGCGGCTTCAACGGGCGTGACCTGAACATCACGCTTGTCGGCAGCGACCCCGAAAAGCTCTATAACCACGCGCTGAAGGTGGTCGAGGAACTCGGCACGTTGCGCGAGGTCCGCGCGCCTCGGATCAACGGCGACGTCCAGCGCCCCGAGATCACGATCAAGCCGCGCCTCGACCTCGCGGCCGACCTCGGGGTCACGACCTCTGCGCTCAGCCAGACGATCCGTATCGCGACTCTGGGCGACATCGACCAGAACGTCGCCAAATTCTCGCTCTCCGACCGGCAGATCCCGATCCGCGTCGCGCTGGCGGAAGACAGTCGGCGCAGCCTCTCGACGATCGAGAACCTGCCGGTGCCGACCGCCAACGGCGGATCGGTGCCGCTGAAAGTGGTCGCCGACATCGGCTTCGGCGCCGGCCCAAGCGCGATTCGCCGCTACAACCAGGAACGCCGCATCTCGATCGGTGCCGACCTCGCCCCCGGCCTCGTCAGCGGCGACGCGCAGCCCAAGATCGATGCGCTGCCGTCAGTCGCCAACCTGCCGCAGGGCGTCGAACGCGCCAAGCTGGGCGATGCCAAGTTCCAGGCGGAGATGCTGACCAATTTCTTCATCGCGCTGGCATCGGGCATCTTCCTGGTCTTCGCGGTGCTGGTGCTGCTCTACAAGCGCGTGCTGCCGCCGCTGGTGAACATGGGATCGCTGGCGCTCGCCCCGCTCGGCGGCCTGCTCGCGCTGCACATCACCGGCAACCCGCTGTCGATGCCGGTGATGATCGGTTTCCTGATGCTGCTCGGCATCGTCGCCAAGAACTCGATCCTGCTGGTCGATTTCGCGCTGGAGGAAATGGCGGCGGGCGTGCCAAAGAAGGACGCGATCAACGATGCCGGCCACAAGCGCGCGCAGCCCATCGTGATGACCACGGTCGCGATGGTGGCGGGCATGCTGCCGATCGCGCTGAGCCTGTCCGGAGACGGCAGCTGGCGCGCGCCGATGGGCATCTTCGTGATCGGCGGCCTGATCCTGTCGACCTTCCTCACGCTGGTGATCGTGCCGGCCGGTTTCAGCCTGGCCGTAGGCTTCGAGAACTGGCTGGGGCCGAAGCTGCGCAAGCTGCTGACCAATGGCGGCGAAGAATCGCCGCAGGCCCACCCCGCAGAGTGAACCATTTCGCCTGCGGTTCATTCTTGACCGCGTGAGCGCATCCTCGTCCCCCCGCCTCGACCGGCGCGGTCTCGCCCAGAACGGGGCGACGCGGATGCGCATGGTGGCAACCGGATTGCTGGTGGTGATGGCGGCGGTCTACGTCGCCGCGCGCAGCCTCGAGGCCGGCCACCCCGCCTGGGGCTTCGTCCGCGCCTTTGCGGAAGCGGCGATGGTCGGCGGGCTTGCCGACTGGTTCGCGGTGACCGCGCTGTTCCGTCACCCGCTGGGCCTGCCGATCCCCCACACCGCAATCATTCCGCGGAACAAGGACCGTATCGGCGACACGCTGGCCCTGTTCCTCAAGGATAATTTCCTCACCCCATCTGTGGTCGCGCGCCGGATGGTGAAGCTGGATATCGCCGCCGCCGCCGGCCGCTTCCTCGCCAATCCCGATGTCGGTGGCGAGGGCCGGCTGCGCCGCGGCGCTTCTCGCCTGGCTGCCGACATCCTCGAGGCGCTCGATCAGGCGCGGCTGGGCGGGATGGTGCGATCGATGCTGGCGCAACGGCTGAGTGCATTCGACGCAGCGCCGGTGCTGGGCCAGGCGCTGGCCGCCGCGATCGCCGACGACCGCCACGTGCCGCTGCTCGACGGCTTCATCCGCTGGGCCTCACGCGCGCTCGACGCCAATGAGCATCTGATTCGGGCGATGGTACACGACCGTGCCGGCTCGATCATGCGCTGGACCGGGCTCGACGAAAAATTGTCGAATGCGATCGTCGACGGGCTGCAACGGCTGTTGACGGAAATGAGCGAGCAGAGCGGCCATCCGCTGCGCATCCGCGCCGAGGACGCGCTGGCCGACCTTGCCCATGACCTGCAGCGTGATCCGGCACTCAGGGAGCGCGTCGCCGCGATCAAGGAGGAGATGATCGCCAATCCGGCAATGCAACGCTGGATCGACGGATTGTGGGAACAGGCGCGCCAGGCGATGCTCAGGGCCGCGCGTGATCCCGATGCGGCGCTGGCAGGCAAGCTCGGTGAGGCGCTAGCCCAGCTGGGCACGACCCTGCAGCAGGACGCCGACCTCGGCCGCACGATCAATCGCTTCGCCCGCCGCGCCGCGGTGGGCGCGACCGCCAGCTATGGCGACGGCATCGTCCGGCTCGTGTCGGACACGGTGCGCGGCTGGGATGCGCAGACGATCACCAACCGACTCGAAAACGCGGTCGGGCGCGATCTGCAATATATCCGGGTGAACGGCACGTTGGTCGGCGGACTGGTGGGGCTGACGCTGCACGCGATCGGGTTGTTGGTGTGAAAACAAGCCCCTCCCCTGGAGGGGAGGGGGTTTGCTTCACTCAATCCTCATCCTCGTCATCCGTCTCGCCGAGGATATCTTCCTCGTCATCATGCTGCGGTTCGCCGGCATAGGCATCATTGTCGATGCGGCCACTGCGGACCATCTCATTCATCTTGTCGACCAGATCGGGCGTGTCGTCGGGAATTACGGCGCCGGGATTGGGCCGGCCGCCATGTTCGCTCTCTTCCGAAAGGTCGGTATCGACGTAGCGCGCATCGTCGGCGACGTCCTGCGCCTGGCCTTCATCTGCCTGTTCGCTGTTGGTTTCCGGCGCGTCTTCGTCAAAATCTTCAGGGCCTGCCATGGTCAGTTCCTTCTTGCTGCCGAGCACCAACAAGCAGGATCGACGGCCGTTCCCCTTACAATGGCTGAACGTGCCGTAGTTTCAGGTTCATGCAACCTGTCGCAAAGTGTCGCCGTTGTTCCAGTCATGCGTGCGAAGGAGTATGGTCATGCGCAAGACATTCATCGCTGCGTTAATTGCGGTGATGGCGGTGCCGGCAACGCCTGCACTCGCCGACCCTCCAGCGAGGGGTTATTATCAACAGACCCGTGACCGCCACTGGCGGGGTGACCGCGGCGACCGCCGCGATTGGCGACGCGATCGCCGGGACTTCCGACGCGATTATCGCCGCGACAACCGGCGTGATTATCGCAACTACCGTCGCGGCTATCGCGATGGCTGGCGCAATGATCGCTGGCGTGATCGGCGCTGGCGCGACCGGGGTTATTACGGGCGCGGCTATTATAACCGCGGCTATTATGGCCGGGGCTATTATGGCGGCGGCTACAACCGCGGCTATTACGGTGCGAGCTATGGCGGACGCTACTGGCGCGGACGTGACGGACGCTATTATTGCCGCCGCTCCAATGGCACCACCGGCCTGATCGCCGGCGCCGCGCTGGGCGCGCTGCTGGGTCGCAGCGTCGATGGCGGCTATGACCGTTCGGGCGGTACGATTGCCGGCGCCGGTCTCGGCGCTCTGATCGGTCGCGAGATCGATCGCGGAAACCTGCGCTGCGGTTAATACTTAGGTGGCGGCCGGCGCGTGTCGCCGGTCGCCACGTATTGCTGCGATCGTCTCGGGATCAATCGATCGCGTGCGCGAAGCGCTCGTTTCCGATGAAGCCCAGCCGGTCGATGCCGGCCTTGTCGACTACCGACAATGTCTGGTCGAAGCGCAGATAAGGCGTGTCGCCATCGGTTTTGATCATCAGCTTGGGCGCTGTCGGACCGGCTTTCATCGCCGCGAGCTTCGCGGGCAATGCCTGAGGCGTGATCGCCTGACCGTCCCACTGCAAGGCCCCCGCCGCGTCGAGCTGCAGCATATGGGTGGGTGCGTCGTCCGCCTTGCCTGACCCCTGCGGCAGGTTCATCGGAACCTCATGCGTCGCGCGCGGCATGATGATGATGAACATCACCAGCAGCACCAGCATCACGTCGATCAAGGGTGTTGTGTTGATCCCGCCGAGCGGGGCGAACGGGTCAGAAGCCATGGTGCGGGCACGCATATCGTCTCTCCCACCTGTTGTGGAATGAGATAACATCACGAATTGCGGCGGACGGCAATGGCCCATGTGCACAGCGCCATCCCGCTATTCTTCCGTCGTCTGCGGTTCAGGCCGCCCCTTGAATCCCTGCGCAATGACATACCATTCAGAGCTGTCCTTGCGGCTTGCCGGGGGCTTGGCGTGCTTGACTGTGGTAAAGTCACGCTTGAGCTGCGCGAGCAGCGCATGATCGGTGCCGCCCGCAAACACCTTGGCGACGAAGGCGCCGCCGGGCGCCAAGATCTCGGCGCAGAATTCCGCCGCGGCCTCGACGAGCGCCATCGTGCGCAGATGATCCGTCTGGGGGTGGCCGACGGTATTCGCCGCCATGTCCGACAGCACCAGATCGGCCGGGCCGCCGAGCGCTTCGGAGAGCAGCGCCGGCGCATTGTCTGCCATGAAGTCGAGCTGCATGATCTCCACGCCCTCGATCGGATCGGTCGGCAGCAGATCGATGCCGACCACCCGCGCCTTGGGGATGCGCTTGCGCACCACCTGCGACCAGCCCCCCGGCGCGATACCGAGATCGAGCACGCGATGCGCGCCGCGCAGCAGGTTGAAGCGCTCGTCGAGCTCGATCAGCTTGTAGGCCGCGCGGCTGCGATACCCTTCCGCCTTGGCCTTGCGCACATAGGGGTCGTTGAGTTGGCGTTCGAGCCAGCGCGTCGATTGCGCCGTGCGGCCCCGCGCGGTGCGGACGCGCTGACGCCCCATCCCTCCGCCTCTGCTCATGCCGCGTTACCGTCGTTCGCCATCAGTGACCTTAATATGCCTTCTCTTATGCCGCGATCTGCGACGCCTAGACGGTGCGCCGGCCAGATCGCGAGAATCTCATCGAGGATCGCGCACCCGGCGACCACCAGATCGGCACGCTCCTGCCCGATGCAGGGCAAGGTTGCACGTTCCTTCGCACCCATGCCGGCCAGCCGCCCGCTGATCGCGCGCATCGCCTCTGCCGGCACGATCAGCCCGTCGACCGCGGCGCGATCATAGCTGGAAAGGCCGAGATGGAGACTGGCGAGTGTCGTCACCGTGCCGCTGGTGCCGAGCAGGCGCCCGGGATTGCGGCCCTCCTCATACTGCGGCAGCCGCGGCGCGAAGCGGGAGAAACTCTTGCGGACGCGCTCGCGCATGCGCTCATAGGCGGCCAGCCGGTCCTCGCGCGCATCCGAGGAGCAGGGTTCACTCTCGGTGAGCGAAACCACGCCCCACGGCGCGCTGAACCAATCGAGCACGGTCGGCACCGGCGTGCGCGGATCGATCAGCACGAGCTCGGTCGAGCCGCCGCCGATGTCGAACACCAGCGCATGGCCTTCGCCGGGCTCCAGAAGCGCGTGGCAGCCGAGCACCGCCAGCCGCGCCTCTTCCTCGGCGCTGATCACGCCCAGCGCGATGCCGGTTTCCCGTCGCACCCGTTCGACGAACTCCTGGCCATTCTTTGCCTGCCGGCACGCCTCGGTCGCGACCGAGCGGGCGAGATGGACATGCCGCCGCCTGAGCTTGTCCGCACAGATCGAAAGCGCCGCGACCGCGCGATCCATCGCCGCGTCGGACAGGCGGCCGGTCGCCGCCAGCCCCTCACCCAGCCGAACGATTCGCGAAAAGGCATCGACCACGACGAACCCGTCCTTCGCCGGGCGCGCGATCAACAGCCTGCAATTGTTGGTGCCGAGATCGAGCGCGGCGTAGGTTCGCCGCCCCATCGAAACCGGAGCTGCCGTCGGCACCGCCGACGACCTTACCGCTGCCGCCGGCCCGCTGCCGGCAAAACGCGGCGCGGGAGCCCAGGGCTTGACCATGCCGTGCATCACTTCTGCTCTCCGACGGGACAGATCCCGCCGGTACTTGGTTGCAAGCGTATCCTGTGGGAGCGGGGGGAGCAAGGTGGGGCGGCCGGCGGCTGCCCCACGGCGGCGGCTGGCTGTCGATTGCCGATGTGCGGATGCGCCGACGTGAAGGTCCGCGGCATCGACGAGACGCGACGTCGCTGAGGATGGAGCTTCTTTGCCGATCGCGGGTTTCCCTAGGCCGATGGCAGCAGCAGCCGGCGTTCGGCACGCGAGAGCCTTTCCCGCAGGTGCGATTGCCCGCTTGCGAATCGAAGGAGACGAACAATGGCCAATCTACTCGGCGCCCTCATCGGAGCGGCAATCGACCGGCAGGATGGTGACAGCGGCATCAAGGGAGCGATCGCCGGCAGCGTGGCGGAGAGCGTGATCCGCGGCCTCGTGCCGATCGTCGCCACCTTCGCGCTCGGTTGGGCGGTTCAATACGGCGCCCGCAAGGCCTGGCAGGCCATGGCCGGCGAAGATCCTGTCGATCCCGATACCGGGAACATGCGCTCACGCCCTTACTGAGCCGCCGGGATACGTCTTTCCGCTGCGGATGCGCGCGCCGTACGGTACTCGTGGCGCGACGCCCCTGCGCGTTGTGAAGATCGCAAGCACTTCTCACGACAATGCGATATCGGGGTTGTGCCGGAGAGCGCCTGATGCCCGGCACTTTCGCGTGCGCTAAATCGTCGCTGGCTGGAACGCGCAGGTCGGGCTTTTCCGCTGGACCGAAGTTGCGCGCAACACGGCTGGGGCGATCTCGGTCATCAGCGCTGAAGCGATGGATGCCCCGCGAGGATTCGAACCTCGATTGACGGAGTCAGAGTCCGTAGTCTTACCATTAGACGACAGGGCAGTGTCGAAGGCGGGCCGAATAGGCAGAACCGCAGCCAGTGTCAACGCTGCATCGGGCGGCAGCATGATTTGGCAGCCTGAGCTTTGCGGAACCCAAGAGATGCTTGGGTCTGCGCCGCTTGCAGTCGCATCCGGCGGGGTCCAAAAGGCGCCGATTCCGTGTGCGGGCGTCCGCACGCGGCGTCGTGTGATTCGAAACATGTGATTCGGCCGCAGGCCCAGCCGCTCGAGGAAGTCCGTCATGCCCGCCTACCGTTCCCGCACCACCACCCACGGCCGCAACATGGCGGGTGCCCGCGGGCTCTGGCGCGCGACAGGGATGAAGGATGAGGATTTCGGCAAGCCGATCATCGCCGTCGCCAACAGCTTCACCCAGTTCGTGCCCGGCCACGTTCATCTGAAGGATCTGGGCCAGCTCGTCGCGCGCGAGATCGAAGCGGCGGGCGGCGTCGCCAAGGAGTTCAACACGATCGCCGTCGATGACGGTATCGCGATGGGCCATGGCGGCATGCTCTATTCGCTGCCGAGCCGCGAACTAATCGCCGACAGCGTCGAGTATATGGTCAATGCGCATTGCGCGGACGCGATCGTCTGCATCTCCAACTGCGACAAGATCACGCCAGGCATGCTGATGGCGGCGATGCGGATCAACATCCCCGTCGTATTCGTGTCGGGCGGCCCGATGGAGGCCGGCAAGGTCGTGGTGAAGGGCGAGAAGCGCGCGCTCGATCTGGTCGATGCGATGGTCGTCGCCGCCGACGACAGCTATACCGACGAGGAAGTGAAGGCGGTGGAGCGCGCCGCCTGCCCCACCTGCGGCTCCTGCTCGGGCATGTTCACCGCCAATTCGATGAATTGCCTCACCGAGGCGCTGGGCCTGTCGCTGCCCGGTAACGGTTCGGTGCTCGCCACCCATGCCGATCGCGAGAAGCTGTTCCGCGAGGCCGGGCATCTGATCGTCGATCTCGCCAAGCGGTGGTACGAGCAGGATGACGTCACCGCGCTGCCGCGCACGATCGCCAGCTTCGGCGCGTTCGAGAATGCGATGAGCCTCGATATCGCGATGGGCGGCTCGACCAACACCGTGCTCCACCTGCTCGCCGCGGCGATCGAGGGCGGCGTCGAGTTCACGATGGCGGATATCGACCGGCTTTCCCGCCGCGTACCCTGCCTGTGCAAGGTGGCGCCCGCAAAGTCCGACGTCCATATGGAAGATGTTCACCGCGCCGGCGGGATCATGGCGATCCTCGGCGAACTGGAGCGCGGCGGGCTGATCGACGCCACGCTGCCGACCGTCCACGCACCGACCATGGCGGACGCGCTGGCGCGCTGGGACATCGGCCGCACCAACAGCACCGAAGTGCGCGATTTCTATCGCGCGGCGCCCGGCGGCGTGCCGACGCAGACGGCGTTCAGCCAGTCCGAACGCTGGGTCGATCTGGATACCGACCGCGAGAAGGGCGTGATCCGCTCCGCCGAACATCCCTTCTCCAAGGACGGCGGCCTCGCCGTGCTGTTCGGCAACCTCGCGCCCGAGGGCTGCATCGTAAAGACCGCCGGTGTCGACGAATCGATCCTCATCTTCAACGGCCGTGCGCGCGTCTATGAGAGCCAGGACGCGGCGGTCGCCGGCATCCTCGGCAACCAGGTGGAGGCCGGCGACGTCGTCGTCATCCGCTATGAGGGGCCGAAGGGCGGGCCGGGCATGCAGGAAATGCTGTACCCCACCAGCTATCTGAAATCGAAGGGGCTCGGCAAGGCGTGCGCGCTGATCACCGATGGCCGCTTCTCCGGCGGCACTTCGGGCCTGTCGATCGGCCATGTCTCGCCGGAAGCGGCGGAAGGCGGGCTGATCGCGCTGGTCGAGACCGGCGATCCGATCGTGATCGACATCCCGGCGCGGGTCATCAAGCTCGACCTCGACGATGCGGTGCTCGCCGAGCGCCGCGCGGCGATGGAAGCGCGCGGCACCAAGGCGTGGAAGCCGTTCGGCCGCAAGCGTGAGGTGTCCGCGGCGCTGCGTGCCTATGCCGCGCTCACCACCAACGCCGCCCGCGGCGCGGTGCGCGACGTCAGCCAGCTCGACTGAGCTTGAGCGAAGCGCGGGGTGACACGCCCATCTCGCGCTTGAACGCCGCACCGAACGCGCTCTCTGAGGCATAGCCGAGCATGTGGCCGATATCGGCCACGGTGCGGCCGCCGTTGCGCAGCGCGCGATCCGCGAGATGCATCCGCCAGCGCGCCAGATAGGCGAGCGGGGTCATTCCGGTGACCGAGCGGAAACGCACGGCGAAGGCGGTGCGCGACATGCCGACCGCGCGCGCCAGTTCGTCAAGCCGCCAGCCATGCGCGGGTTCGCGGTGCATCAGATCGAGCGCGGGCGCGAGCCGCCGGTCGGCAAGCGCGCGCAGCCAACCGCTCACCGCCGCGCCGCCCGCCTCCAGATGCGCGCGGATGATGTGGATGACGATGAGTTGGGCGAACTGCGTTGCCGCCAGCGAGGCGCCGGGGCGGCCGCGGGCAAGCTCGGCATCGAGCCGCGCGACCAGCCAGCGCACCACCTCCGCATCGCCGCGTTCGGCCGGCACATGGACGAGCGGCGGCAACACATCCAGCAGCAGGTCTCCCCGCGCGCGATCGAGCAGCACCCGGCCGCCGAGCATCAGCACGTCGGGCGTGTCGCCATGGCGGCCGATGCCGTCGGGAGAATCCTGGAAGATCAGCGCGGCGTCGACCGGCTCGATGGCGGGATCGCTCGCCAGCACATAGGGGCTGAAGCCGTTGAGCAGCAGCACGTCTCCCGGCGCCAGCCGCAGCGCTTCGGTCTCCGCCGACCGGATCCAGGCATGGCCCTCGACGACGACCACGAACTTCAGCCCTTCCGGCGCGGGGCAACTGAACGCCCAGTCGCCGCCGGCCTGGAGGCCGTTGGTGACGAGGCTGTGCGCTTCGAGCAGGACGAGGATGTCGGACAGCGGGTCACTCTGCATTTCTGAACTATCGCGCTATAATCATGGCCGATCAAGCATGTGTCGTTCGCAGACGCGCTTCTATCTCCGCCTCATCGGTGATCAGGAGATTGAAGATGCAGACCCCACAGCAGCCCATCGGATCGGGTTTCGGCCCCGCCACCACCGCCGAGAAGGTGATCGCGGGCCATGACCTCAGCGGCAAGGTGGCGATCGTCACCGGCGGCGGATCGGGGCTGGGCCTCGAGACGGTGCGGCGCCTTGCCGGCGCCGGCGCGCAGGTCGTGGTGCCGGCGCGGACGATGGTGAAGGCGCGCGACGCGCTGGCGGGCGTCGCCGGCGTGGAGATCGCGCCGCTCGAACTCGGCGACCGCGCCTCGATCGAGGCGTTCGCCGCGGCGTTTCTTGCCTCGGGCCGGCCGCTCCACATGCTGATCAACAGCGCCGGCATCATGGCGGTGCCGCTGGCGCGCGATGCCGATGGCCATGAGATGCAGTTCGTTGCCAACCATCTCGGCCATTTCCGCCTTGCCCGCGCGCTGTGGCCGGCTTTGGTGCGCGCGGAGGGCGCGCGCATCGTGTCGGTTTCCTCCCGCGGCCATTTCTATGGCGGCATCGACTTCGACGATGTCGACTTCACCGCGCGCGACTATGATCCGGTGGCGGCCTATGCCCAGTCCAAGTCCGCCAACGCGCTGTTCGCGATCGGCGTCGACGATCGCGGCCGGGCGGAGGGTATCCGCGGCTTCTCGGTCCACCCCGGATCGATCATAACGCCGCTGTCGAGCCATCTGCCGATCAAGGTCATCCGCCGCTATGGCGCGGTGGACGATGAGGGCCGGCCGGTGATCGACCCCGAGAACGACAAGAAGACGATCGCGCAGGGCGCCGCGACGCAAGTGTGGTGCGCGGTTTCGCCGCAGCTCGACGAAATGGGCGGCGTCTATTGCGAGGATTGTGATGTCGCGGCGGCGACGTCGGCCGAGTCGGATGTGCATCGCGGCGTGAAGCCATGGGCGGCGGATCCGGCTTTGGCAGACCGGCTGTGGGCATTGAGCGAGGCGTGGTCCAGTTAAGATGACGGGGATGCCAGCGATGCCCCCCAAACATAGCCAGCACCTGCCTGTCGGGCGCACTTATGCCCGGCCTGACGCGACCGGGGTCTAACCGAAACGCAACATTGCTTGCGCAGCGCGATCGATAGGCGCCCTTTTGGGCGGCTAGGCGACGGCTTCCGGATCGGCTAAAGGGGCCGCCGCTTCGCAACGAGCAGGCCTCGCCCGCGGTCTCAGCCCCCGCCCGGCGCCGCCTCGACCCCCTTGGCAGGATCGCGTAACGGCAGTCATGGTCTCCGCTCATTTCCTATCGGTGCCGGCATGAGCGGGGGTGGGTTGCAGGCCGTGTTCATGGCGCAGCGGCCGGCGCTGCTGCGCTTTCTGCGTGCGCGGGGCGCGGGCGACGACGCCGAGGATCTGCTGCAGGATCTGTGGCTGAAGCTGGAAGGCGCGCCGCCCGCGGTGCCCGTCGCCGAGCCGCTCGCATATCTCTATCGCGCCGCCGACAATCTGATGCTCGATCGCCGCCGGTCCGCGGTGCGCCGGATCGCGCGCGAGGATGCGTGGGGCGAGGCGGCGGACGGGGCCGAGCCCGGCGTGTCCGACGCGCCGTCGGCCGAACGCGTGCTGACCGGGCGGGACGAATTGCGCCGCGTGCAGGCCGCGCTCGATGCGCTGGGTGAGCGCACCTCCGCGATCTTCCGGCGCCACCGCGTCGACGGCATCGGCCAGCGCGACATCGCAACCGAATCGGGGATCAGCCTCAGCGCGGTGGAGAAGCATCTGCAGAAAGCGTATCGCGCGCTCGCCGCGCTGAAGGCGGACTCGGAAAATCCGGAGCAACGGGATGCGGGTTGAGCGCGGCGGCGGCGTCTCGCCATCAAGGTTATGGCGATGAACATCAGCGAACAGCGCATCAGCGACGAAGCGGCCCTCTGGGCCGTGCGCACGCGCGACTCCGATTTCGCCGACTGGGACGGCTTCATCGCGTGGCTGGAAGCGGATCGCGCGCACAACATCGCCTATGAGCGGGCCCTGCTCGCGGCCGAGGATGCGGCGGCGTTGCTCGAAACCGTGCCCGCGCCGGTTCCCCCCCCTGCCCCATTGCCCGAGCCCGCCAATGACGAGCCGGCGCGCTTCGGGCGGCGGCGGCTGCTGGGCGGCATGGTCGCGGCGTCTCTGCTGGCGGTCACCACTTACGCGGTGCTGCAGCCCGGCGGCGGCGCGTTGGAAACGGTGCGCACCGAACCCGGCCAGCGCCGCACGATCGAACTCGCCGATGGCAGCCGTATCGCGATCAACGGCGGCACCACGCTCGTCACCGATCGGGATCGCCCGCGTTTCGCGCGGCTCGAAACCGGCGAGGCCGCATTCTTCGTCGTCCACAACGCGCGCGACCCGTTCGTCGTCGAAGCGGGTGGCGCGACGCTGCAGGATGCCGGCACCGCATTCAACGTGCGCCGGAACGACGCGCGCACGGAGGTGGCGGTGTCCGAGGGTCTCGTGATCTACAATCCCGCCGCAGAGGCGGTGCGCCTGCCGCCGGGCAAGCAATTGCGCGTCGCCGATGGCCGGGCGCCGGTGGTGGGCGATGTCGCGGTCGACGCCGTCGCCGGCTGGCGCGGCGGACGGCTCGTCTATGATGGCGCCAGCATGACCGAGGTCGCCGCCGACCTCCAGCGCAATACCGGGCTGCGCGTTTCCGCAGCACCCGCCGTGGCCGAACGCCCCTTCACCGGCGTGATCACGCTGGAAGGCGGCAATGACCGGCTGTTCACGAGGCTTGGGCCGCTGCTGGGGGTCGATGTGCAGCGCAACGATCAAGGGTGGACGCTGACGAACAAGCCGTGAAACCCCTCTCGCTCGTCCTTGCCACCGCCGTCGCGCTGACCGGCGCGACCGCGGCGCATGCGTCCTCCGGCCGGCGGCCGGTGGATCTCCCCGCGGGCCGGCTGGCCGACGCGGCGATCGCGCTTGGCCAGCAGACCGGCATCAGCATCGGCATCGCCGACCCCGTGATCGCCAACCGCCGCGTGCGCGCGGTGAAGGGGCGGATGGCCCCTGCGGAAGCGCTGCAGCGGATGCTGGAGGGCACCACGGCGGCGGCGGTGCCGATCGACGGCACGAGCTGGCGGATCATCCGGCGCATGCAGCCGCTCGCGCCCCCCGCCCCGGCCCCGCTGCGCACGGCCGCCGAGGAGGAGGTCGCGCTGCCGACCGCGCCGATCGCCGATCTCGTCGTCACCGCCAGCAAGCGCAACATTTCGGTTCCCGCCTTTCCCGGCACCGCAACGGTGGTGGCGGGCAGTGTGTTCGAGGCGAACGGCGCTGCCGGCGGCAGCGATGCGCTCGCCGCGCAGGTGCCGACCGTCACCTCCACGCATATCGGCCCAGGGCGCAACAAGCTGTTCATCCGCGGCATCGCCGATTCTAGCTTCACCGGGCCGACGCAGGCGACCTCGGGGCAATATTTCGGCGACACCCGGCTCAACTACAACGCGCCCGACCCCGACCTTCGGCTCTACGACGTCAGCAGCGTCGAAGTACTGGAAGGGCCGCAGGGCACGCTCTACGGTGCCGGATCGCTGGGCGGCATCATTCGCATCGTCGGCAACGCGCCACAGCTCGAACTGTTCGAGGGCTCGGCCTCGGCGGGCGTTTCCGCCACCGCACATGGCGCTGAAAGCATCGATGGATCGGCGATGCTCAACATTCCGCTGGTCTATGACCAGCTCGGCGCGCGCCTCGTCGGCTACGCCGCGAGCGACGGCGGCTATATCGACGACCTCCAGCGCGGCGCAGACAATGTGAACCGCACGCGCACCTATGGCGCGCGCGGCGCGCTGCGGGCGCAGATCGGCGACGAATGGACGATCGACCTCAGCGGCATCTGGCAGCGCATCGATGGCAAAGACAGCCAATATGCCACGCGCGGGGGCGCATCGCTCAGCCGGCGCAGCGGCATCGCGCAGCCGTTCAGCAATGATTTCCTGCTGGGCGACGTCACGATCGCGCGCGAATGGGACCTGCTGCGCTTCACCCTGACCGGCGGCATCGTCAGCCACCGCATCGACGAAACCTATGACGCAACCCTGCCGATGCGCGGCTCCCTTGTCACCTGGCCGACGCGCTTCCCGCTCGACAGCCTGCCGCTGCCGGTGGGCACGGCAGAGGATGGCATCGCGCGCGCGTTCGACCAGAGCAACCGCACCCGTTTGCTCACTGCCGAGACGCGGCTCAGCCGTGCAATGGACGGCGGCTATGGCTGGCTGATCGGCGCCAGCGTGATCCGCAACCGCGCGCGCATCACCCGCCAGTTCGGCGACCTCGGCGATCTGTCGCCACGCACCGGCGTGCGCAACCTCGCCACCGAACTGACCGCGTTCGGCGAAGTCTCGGTCGAGCCGGTGACGGGCGTGACGTTGACCGGCGGTGCGCGTTTCAACCATGTCCGCCTCGCCGGCGAGGGCCTCGACCTGCAGGAAGCCTCGATCGAGAAGCTGATGGCGGCGCACATGGCGAGCACCGAGCGCAACGTTTCCAGCTTCTTGCCCTCGGTCTCGGTCTCGGTACGGCCGATGACGGACATCATCCTCTACGCGCGCTATCAGGAAGGCTTCCGCCCCGGCGGCCTTGCGATCCGCGACGATTATATCGAGCGCTACCGCAATGATGAGGTGGCGACGATGGAAACGGGTGTCCGCTACGGCGCCCCCGGTCTCACCAGCGTCCACGCCAGCCTGGCCTTCGCCTACACCCGTTGGAGGAACATCCAGGCCGACCTGATCGACAATCAGGGGCTGCCCGCTACCGTCAACATCGGCGACGGCCGCATCTACAGCATCGACGCGCGGATCGGCTGGCGCCTGACGACCGGGCTGCAGATCGACGGGGCATTGTTCTTCAACGACAGTCTAGTCACCGAACCGACGCTCGGCCTGCTCTCGTCCACATCGGGGTCACTGCCCAACGTCGCGCGCTTCGGCGCGCGTGGTGCCGCCGAGTACCGGGCGGCGCTCAGCGACAATCTCGATCTCAAGCTCTCGGGCTCGGTGCGTTATGTCGGCAAGTCTCGGCTGGGCGTCGGCCCGCTGCTCGACATCGCGCAGGGCAACTATGTCGACACGCAACTGTTCGGCCGGCTCGGCTGGGAGCGGTTCGGCCTCTCGCTGACCGTCAGCAACCTGTTCGATGCCGTCGGCAACCGCTTTTCGCTGGGCAGCCCCTTCACCTACACCCGCGAAGAACAGATCACCCCGCTGCGCCCACGCACGGTGCGGCTGGGCGTGGACATGCGGTTCTGACCCGGTGCCCTCCCCGTCTCTGGGCGTCGGGGAGGGCATGGGGCGCTTTACGCGCGCTCAAGCGCCTGCGCGAAGTCGGCAATCAGGTCGTCGGCATCCTCGACGCCGATCGAGATCCTCACGAGATTGTCGGTGATGCCCAGCGCGCGCTTGCGGGCGTCGGGTACGGAGAGGTGCGTCATCGCCGCAGGATGGCTGGCCAAGGTCTCGGTGCCGCCGAGGCTCACCGCCAGCTTGGCAATGCGTAGCGCATCGAGAAACGCGAAGCTCTCTTTCTCGCCCCCCTTCAGGAACAGCGAGAAGGTTGAGCCGGCGCCGCTGCAGTGGCGGCGATAGATGTCCGCCTGCCGTTCCTGCCCGGGCTCGTCCTGAAGGAAACCAAGATAGCCGACGCGTTCGACCTTGGGATGATCGCGCAGGAAAGCGCAGACCTTGGCGGCGTTCTCGCCCGCGCGCGTCATCCGCAATTCGAGCGTCTCCAGGCTACGCAGCAGCATCCAGGCGGTGTTGGGATCGGTGATCGTGCCGATCGTGTTGCGCATCGCGCGGATCGTATCGATCAGGCTCTTGCGACCGAGCACGCCGCCCGCGACGAGATCGCTGTGGCCGCCGGCATATTTGGTCAGCGAATAGACGACGAGATCGGCGCCATGCGCCAACGGCTTGTGCCACAACGGCCCGAGGAAGGTGTTGTCGATCGCGATCGGCGGCTGCTCCGCGGCATCGCCGAACACCGCCTTGCGCGCCGCGACGACCGCCTCGACATCGACCAGCGCGTTCGTGGGGTTCGCCGGGCTTTCGAGATAGATCAGCGCAACGCGGCCCGACGCGGCCTTGCCGAGCACCGCTTCGATCTCCTCCTGTGTCGCACCGGCAGGGAAATCGAGCCAGTGGATACCGAAGCGCCCGAGCACGCGCGCGATCAGCGTCTCGGTCGCGGCATAGAGCGGCCCCGAATGGACGATCGTGTCGCCCGGCCGTACCATCGACAGGAACAGGGTGGCAATCGCGGACATGCCGGACGAGAAGGTCAGCGCGTCCTCGGCATCCTCCCACACGCCCAGCCGATCCTCCAGGATCTCCTGGTTGGGACCGTTGAAGCGCGAATAGACCAGCCCCTCGGCACCGCCCGGCCGCTTGCCGGTGACCCCTTCGAAATGGCGCTTGCCCGCGGCGGCGTTGGGAAAGACGAAGGTGGAGGTCAGGAAGATCGGCGGCTTCAGCGATCCTTCGGACAGCATCGGATCATAGCCATGCCCCATCATCAGCGTCGCGGGCTTTAACGCGCGCCCGCCAATATCGTCGACCGGCGGCTTGGGGTTCTTGCGCGGCGTCACACCGGTCAGGTCGGCTTCGTTCGGCTTGTCGGTCATCAGGGTCCTCTCCAGGACTGAGCAATATTATTAGCCTAGCCTGTAACCCATGGTGATGACACCCATGCGCCGCTCAGTTCGGCAGGCCGATCAAGCTGATCTGCCGACCATAATCGGCCTCGCCGCGCAAGGTCGCACGGCGAAAGCTGTAGAAGCGCGCCTCGTCGCGGCAGGTGTCGAGCCCCAGCATCTCGACATGGCCGATGCCAGCGGCAGCGAGCCGCGCCGCGACATAAGCCTCGATGTCGAACCAGGCGTGGTCCGGCCGGCCGGCATTGAAGAAGCGCTCATTCTCGGGATCGGCCTCGGCGAAGCGCGCGACGAACGCGTCGCTCACTTCATAGGATGTGCGACCGATGCAGGGGCCGGTGGCGGCCGCGATCCGGTCGCGACTCGCACCGATCGCGACCATCGCCGCGATCGTCGCATCGGTGACGCCGCCGATCGCGCCGCGCCAACCGGCATGCGCCGCGCCCACCACGCCTGCGGCGAAGTCCGCCAGCAGTACAGGCACGCAATCCGCGGTGAGAATGCCGAGCAGGACGCCAGGTGTCGCAGTGACGAGCGCATCGGCCCGCGGCCGCTGATCGTCGGCGATCCCGCCGGTGACGGTGACGACGTCGGCGGAATGGATCTGATAGGCGCTGGCGAGCGCCGCGCCGGGCAGCACCGCCGCCACCGCCCGGCGGCGATTCTCGGTGACGGCGGCGGGATCGTCAGCGCTGCCGATGCCGACGTTCAGCCCGGCCACGGCGCCGGTGGAAACCCCGCCCTGCCGACCGAGAAAGCCATGAGGAACATCGCCGAGCGCGGCGGCGCGGATGGGATCGATCGCAGTCATGCCGCTGCCTAGAGTGATTCGGCGCTGCGGGAAACAACCGCGCGCATAACGAAAAAGGGCCGCCCCATTGGCGCGGCCCTTTCGCTGCCGTTCGACGGATGCTGCGTTAACGCAGCGAACCGCGACGGAACAGATTGACGATGCCGAGCAAGACGACCGCGCCCACGAGCGAGACGAGGATCGACGTCAGCGAGAAGTTATAAGCGTTGATCGTGCCACCACTGAAGATCAGGCCCCCAATAAAGGCGCCGACGATGCCGACCACGATGTTGAGGAAAATGCCCTGCTGTGCGTCGGTGCGCATGATGAGGCTCGCAAGCCAACCGATCACACCGCCAATCACGAGCCAAAGAATGAGATTCATTGTCTAGCCTCCTGAACGGCCGCCCGCGTGGCGGCGTACGATAACTAGACTCTTGAAGCGCAAACAGGTTCCAGCATTCCACGCCTGCCCTCTTGACCGATCGACGAAAACATGAATGCCGATTGGTTCCGATCAATATTTCTGCTGGCGCTCATAAAGCGATTTATAATGCTGGATGCGGGTGACCCTGAGGCCGGGCATGCCCGACCGATCGACCGCGCGCTGCCAGCCGGCGAACTCCTCGATCGTCAGCCCGTAGCGATCACAGGCTTCATCCACCGACAGCAGCCCGCCGGCCACCGCCGCCACCACTTCCGCCTTGCGGCGCACGACCCAGCGCTTGGTGCCGGGCGGCGGCAGCGACTCCAGCGTCAGCGGTTCACCCAGCGGTCCCACGATCTGCGCCGGGCGCACAATGGGGTTCTCGTTCATCAACGTCCTCGAACGGCGGTCGGCAGCGGCCGCCAGCGTGCCCGGTCGCGTGGCCGGTGCTTGAAAACGCGATAGAAGCATCAGGTAAACACGACGTTTACTTGAGTGCGAGACCGGCACTAGCCGCAGAGGGGTCATCGGGGGTAAAGGGCGACGATCATGACCCCCGAATTTCAGCTTGCCCAGCCGCTCAACGCGCGGCGCATCGTCGTTGCCATGTCCGGCGGCGTCGACAGCTCGGTGGTGGCGGCGCTCGCCGCGCGATCGGGCGCCGAGACGATCGGCATCACTCTGCAGCTTTACGATCATGGCGCCGCGATCAAGCGCGCCGGCAGTTGCTGCGCCGGGCAGGACATCCGCGACGCCCGCGCCGTCGCCGATACGCTGGGCATCGCCCATTATGTGTTCGACCATGAAAGCGCATTCCGCGAGTCGGTGATCGATGATTTCGCCGATGAGTATATGGCCGGGCGCACGCCGATTCCTTGCGTTCGCTGCAATATGGGCGTGAAGTTCACCGATCTGTTCCGGCTGGCGCGCGATCTCGGGGCCGATTGCCTCGCCACCGGCCATTATGTCCGGCGCGTCGAAGGTGCCGCCGGGCCCGAACTGCACCGCGCGCTCGATCCGGCGCGCGACCAGAGCTATTTTCTGTTCGCGACCACCACCGAACAGCTCGATTATCTGCGCTTTCCGCTGGGCGGCATGCCCAAGCCCGAGGTGCGCCGCATCGCCGCCGAGATTGGTCTCGGCGTTGCCGCCAAACCCGACAGCCAGGATATCTGCTTCGTGCCCGACGGCGATTATGCCTCGATCGTCCGCAAGGTGCGCCCCGATGCCGAGACCGCGGGCGAGATCGTCGATCTGGGGGGCCGCGTGCTCGGCACGCATCGCGGCTTCATCCATTTCACCGTCGGCCAGCGCCGCGGGCTGGAGATCGGCGGCCTCGCCGAGCCGCTCTATGTCGTGCGGCTCGAGCCGGAGACGCGCCGGGTGGTGGTGGGGCCGCGCCGCGCACTCGCCGTCGCCGCCGCGCGCATCTCGGGCTTCAACTGGATCGGCGGACCACATGACGGCCCCGTCACCGCCAAGGTGCGCTCGCTCGCCAAGCCGGTGCCCGCGCGGCTCGACGGCGATCGCGTGCTCTTCGACCAGCCGGAATATGGCGTGTCGCCCGGGCAGGCCGCGGTGCTCTATGGCGGCGAACGCGTGCTGGGCGGCGGCTGGATCGAGGAAACCGAGGCGGCGATGCCCGAGTCGCTGGTCGCCTGACGCCCGGCCCGCGCCGGATCAGCCCCCGGCGCGCCGATAGCGGAAGTACCAGACCTCGCGGCCCTCGCGCCGCGCCTTTGCTTCATAGCGCGTCTGCGGCCAGCCGCCGGGGCGGACGAGGAAGTCGGCGGACTTTTCCGCCAGCCATTCGAAATCGCGGCGCTGGTTCATCACCATCATCGACCAGCGGCAATAGGTGGGGTCGTCGGTGCCCAAGCGGAACTCGCCCCCCGGTTGCAGCTTGGCGGCGATCAGGTCGAGCGGGCCGTGGTTCATCATCCGGCGCTTGGCATGGCGCGCCTTGGGCCAGGGATCGGGGTGCAGCAGATAGACGAAGCGCAGCGACGCATCGGGCAGCCGTTCCAGCACCTCCAGCGCGTCGCCCATATGCAGCCGCACATTGGGCAGATGCTTGTCGCGGATGTGCAGCAGCGCGCCGACGACGCCGTTGAGGAAGGGCTCGCAACCGATGAAGCCATGGTCGGGCAGCAGGTCCGCGCGATAGGCGAGATGCTCGCCGGCGCCGAAGCCGATCTCGAAATGAAGCGGGCGATCATCGCCGAACAGCAGCGGCGCGTTCAGTGCGCCTTCTTCGGGCACGCTCAGCGCCGGGAGCAATTCCTCCACCAGCCGCGCCTGCCCGTCGCGCAGCTTGTGGCCCTTGGCGCGGCCATAGAGCCGGCGGATCGTCGTTGGATCGTTCATGGCGGGGCGCTTTAGGCCGAGATTGCGCGCGACGAAAGCGCCGACGAGCGCGCCGGGCGCCCATCCGACCCCGGCCTATTTCTTCTCCAGCGCATCCGTGTTGATCTGGACGCTGCTGTTCTTGCCCCAGGTCGTCACGCTGGAGATCGGCCGCGTCCTGTTCACATGGTCGATGACCTGCGTCGGCGCGGGTAAGCGGTCCATCAACTGATAGTTGAGCGTCCGCGACAGATGCTGGAACTTGATCGACCAGCCCGCCGGACTGTCCTTGGCCAGAATCTGCTGCAATGGATCGGTCGCGACCATGATGCCGCGCCCCGCATCGGACGGGGCAAGCATATAGGCATCCTTCGCGCCGTCCGGACGATAGACGATCCCCTTGGGTTCCACGCCGTCGTCCCGGCACCAGACGACCGGCTTCCGCGCCGACGCCGCCTTACCGTTCTCCGCCATGGGGATCGCGAAGACGCTACCGATTAGCGCCGACTCCGCCGTGTTCGGAAGCGGCACGGCGGTGCCATCGAACCTGAGCGAATCGGGGCAGACCGCGACTGGTGTGACGGCGGGCTCGGGCCGAACCGTCTTCGGCCATCTGAGGCCGGTGACCAGTTCGCGAATTCGCGCATCAAGCGCATCGGCATCGAGGCTGGCGGAAGAATAGCGGATCTTCACGAACCAGCCATCGAGCGGCATCAGCGCGATACCGGTGCTGCGGAACGGTGAATCGGTGACGGTGTAGGTCGCGATCAATCCCGCCGCAGCCGATTGGTGCGGTGGCACGAACGGCAATGGCCGCGGCGAACGTTGCAGCGCCCCATAGACCTTCGGCCGGTTCTCGATCGACCAGATCGCCCGATCGAACCAGACCGGCAGCGCCCGGCTGACGTCGCGATAGATATAGATGGTGATCGCTTCGCTCTGCGTTTCATAGGCAGCCGAAACATCGAGTTCCCCGGCTTCCAGCATCGATGCCCGTGAGCGCTGCATGCCATAGAGTTCGGGTGGGAATTGCAGCTTCGTATGCTTGTGCGTGAAGGCCTTGCCCGGCTTCACCGCCAATGGCTGCGATTGCTGTGCCTGCGCCGCCACCGGCAGCAGCCCACACGCCGCCAGGCCGATCAGCAGATGTCGAACCATCCTCTCCATAGGATCCCCCATTGCCCGGTTACAATGTCACACGGCCGATCGCCGCGCACAAGCGGCCCGGACCGGCGCATCCGTCTGGAAAACATCCATTTTGGCAGGCGCCCCGCTTTACCGCCGCGAGATGATGCGGCGGGCGCGCGGGTCGACGGGCTTGGGGCGCGGCTCGGGGGCACCATCGGGACGGATCCGGTCGCGGGTCACGGTCCAGTTCATGCCGTTGCGCGTCGTGTGGACGTGCAATTCGTCGCCCAGCGCGATCGCCGCATAGACGTGGAACTCGTTGGGAAGGGAATTATGCTCGTCGGTGTCGAACGTCAGCGTCGGCACATCGCCCTGCAGAGGGCGTTTTCGCGCATCGATCAGGTCGCAGCCCGGGAAGCTCTCGACCTGGCCGGCGCGGCCATCCACGGTCGAGACCGGCACCCGATAGTGACCGCCCATCGGCACCATGTCCCGCTCGGGTCGCGGGCTGAGGAAATAGACCAGCATCGGCTCGTCATCCCGCTCCGGCGGCAGCACCACCGTGTTGGGCGGCCCCGGCGAACAATATTTGCGGCCATGCGCCCGAAGCGCAGCCGCCGCAGTGTAGCGCGCCTCGAGCATGCGGCGGCGGGTCGGCGTCATGCCGATGGCGCTGCCCTCGCGATAGACGCGCGAGCGGACCAGCACCCCGCGCTCGATCCGCGCGCTGTAGACCGTGCGCGGATTGTGCCGGTCTTCATTGGCGAAGATCACGTCCATCGCTTCGACCGTGCCGTCGACGATCCAGCCCGCGGTCAGTTCTGCCGCGTCGGGCGCCTTCTTCAGGAAATCCGCCGTCGCCAGCGCAGCCGCCGCATCATAGGCGTGCAGCAACTGGCCACGCCAGACGCTGGCCGATGGCGCGGCGCGCACGGTCATCGGGGCGGACTGCGGCGGAGGCGAAGGTGCGGGCGGCGGCGCGCGACTTGCTGTCGGATCGAGCCGCTCGATCCTCTCCCCCTCGACCCACCAGGTCTTCTGGTTCTGCGTCGTCGAGACCGCGATCGGCAGCTTCATGCTCAACGACGCGTAGACATGGATTTCGGTCGGCGTCGGCGTAAGATCATGGGTCACCACCAGCGCCCTGGTCCGGTCGCCGCCGGTCTGCGCGATCGGCACCTCGGCGCAGGTGCGCGTGAATGCCTCCGGCGCGCTGGCGCTTCCGTCAGGCCATACACGCACCACATAATGTCCGCCCATCGGCATCGTCTTCATGTCCGTCCGGGGCACGAGGAAGTAGACGCTGGTGTAGAGCACGCCCCGGATCGGGATGATGTTATAGGGCTGGGATGAGCAGGCCGTAACCGGCGTCGCCGCGAACCGCCGGATCGCGGCATCCTTCGCGGCGATCATCCTGCGGTTTGCCGGACTGAGCACGCGATCGTCAGCGCGGCCGAGCACCCGGCCTGACAACAGTCGGCCGCCGCCGTCGAACTGCGCGACATACAGCGCCTTTGGCTCGCGCGGATCATTGTCGTAATAGATGAGCCGGGTATCCGACGAATCCGCATCGACGATCCACCCGCCCAGCCGATCCCGGGCGCTGCCGATCTTCGTCAGCATATCGTCGGTCGCCAGCCCAGCCCATCTGGTCGATGCGATGAAGACGAACGCCGGCATCGGCTGCGAGCGAGATGTCGATGCCATTCTCATTCGTTCGCGTCGCAGCGGGTGCAGCCGATCCCAGCGCGATCGTCACGGCGACGATCGCCGGGCTGAACCATCGCGCGATCCATGCTGCCGCAGCCTCCCGCGCCGACCCGCCAAGTTCGCGCCCTGCCCGCTCATCGTTGCACGGAACGCGCCTCATACGGGCCCAACAGCGGCTACGAACGGGCAAGACAAGACGAGGGAGGGGCATTCGCCGATCGCGCCCTTTCATCCCCATCATTCCGAAATCGTGTCGATCAAATCGACCTCCGCCCCCTCCACCAACCACACCCGCCGATTGGTCGTGGTCGTCACGCCGACCGCGACCTGCGCGGTGAGCGAGGAGTAGATGTGAATCTCGGTGGGTGTCGGGGTCAGGTCGTGCGAGGCGAGAATCACCTTGGTTTCCGTGCCTTTGACCGGCGTCAACGGCACCTCCGCACAGTCGATGGTGAACGACTGTACCGGACCGGGCTTTCCGTCCGTCGCCGACACCGGAACCATGAAATGCCCTCCCATCGGCATCGTCGCCATGTCGGTGCGCGGGATCAGGAAATAGACCGATATCGGCTCGCCCTCGTCGATTGGTGGAATCGCGACGATGTTGAACGGCTGGTGCGAGCAACGTGTCACCCCGCTCCCCTTGAGCTTTTCGAGTGCCACGTTCGTTGCCGCGATCAACTGCCTGCGCGCGGCGCTCAGCCGGCGATCCTCGCCCGTGCCGAGCACGCGGCCTTGCACCAACTCCCCTTCGCGGAAGCGCGCGACATAGAGCGCCTTGGGACCGGCCGCATCCTTGTCATAGAATACGACTTCAGGCGACAACGGGTCACCGTCGACCAGCCAGCCGCCGACATCGGACCGCGCGGGCCCGATCTTCGTCAGCATGTCATCCGTCGCCTTCCAGCTCGCCTGGTCATAGGCATAGAGGAACATGCCGCGATAGGCGGCCTCGTCAACCGCGCGCTGCTCGTCCGGCGGCGGCACCACGCTGCCTTTGGGCGGTGGCTGCGCCGGTGCCGCTCCGCAGGGCGGCATGGCGACGATCATAGCCGCTGCCGCCATCAACCAACGTCTCGCCATCGCCGCATCCCCCTTGCCGCGCAACCTGCCCGCGCGAAGGGTCGGCAGCAATGCGAATGTGGTCCGGATCGGAGCAGATTTCGCTCCGTTCTGAACCACTTCGGTGGATCAGCCCTTCAGCACGCCGGCTCTCGTCGCGGCCTCCAGCCAGCCGCCATATTCGGTCGACATCAGGTCGAAGAACTCGATGTCGCTGGGGCCGTCGGGATCCTCGACCGCAAAGAAATCGGCATTGTCGACCACGCGGTCCGGCATGTCGTCGAGATAGGCGAGGAAGTCGAAGCCGCGGGGCAGCGTGCGCCCACCCGATTTCGCGCCCGAGGGCATCGGACCGATCGCCATGAACTTCCAGAAGATCGCCTCGCCGGAGGCATCCTTGATCTGCTGTTCGGCGAGCTTGCGGTTCTCGGTGCCGCCATCGGTCACGAAGATCACATAGACCGGGGTGCGACCGAAATCGCCCTCGCGCGCCGCGGTCTCGCGCAGCATCTGCATTGCATTGCCATAATCGGTGGTGCCCCACACATCCTTTCGCTTCTGGATGTCCTTGGCGAAGCTCTGATAATTGCCGGCGTTGACGCTGCCGAACATCGTCGCGCGATGATCGAACAGGATCACGCCGATTTCGCCATCATCGTCGAGGTTGAGGCCGTAGGCGAGTGCACGCTGCGCCAGCCGATCGACCGCGCCGGACTTGAACAGCCCGCGCATCGAACCCGAGACGTCGAGAATCAGCCACACCTTGGCGGGCCGCGCGGCGCCCTTCTGCTTGGCGAGGCTGACGCCGGCCGCCTTGGCAAGGCTGACGAGCTTCTTGTCCTGCTTCTCCAGATTGACCAGCCGCTGTTCGACCTTGGCCTTGTGAAGATCGACCTTGGGCGACGCGGGAGGCGCAGCCGGTGAGGCAGGCGCTGCCGGGGGTTCGTCCGCCACGTCGATGCCAAACGAGCGCGCGAGCGGTCCAAGCCCGCCGGCAAAGCCCTGCCCCACGGCGCGCAGCTTCCACTGGCCTTGGCGCAGATAGAGATCGGCGACGATGATCGCCGCCTCCGCGGTGCCGGCCACGTCGTGGCGGAAGGAGGGACCGCCGCTGACCGCGAGGGTGATCGCGCCCAGGCTGCCTGCCGAACCGCCGTCCACGACCACGCAGATCGCAATCCGTTCGATCGCCGCGGGTAGCCGCGCCGGGTCTATGGCGAACCGTCCTGCCGCGGCATCGAGCCGCACACCGCCTTCCGGGCTCGCAGGCTGGTTGTAGAAGATCATGTCTGCGTCGCCGCGGACCTTGCCCGCGGCATCGAGCAGATAGGCCGATATATCGACGTCGAGCCGGGCCGGGCGCGTATCGAATGTCACGGCGATATCGAGCGTGCCGGACGGCACCGGCGCGTTGGCGCCCCGTGAAAGCTGCATCTGCTCTCCCCTCGCTTGGTCTGCCCGATGCTTAGGGGTGATCGACCGCCGCCGACAAGCACCGATCGCGCTGCCGCCGCACGGACGGCGGCGTGATGGCCAACATCCATCGCAACGAGGACATGCTGTGATGACTGCAGAGGACGAAATCTCCACAATCGGAAACCGCGTGGCCGCTGCGCCTCTGATGCTGGATGCCGCAGGGCATTTGGCGACAAACGAAAACGGCCGCCGATTGTGAGATCGGCGGCCGTTTCGAGCCTCTGGACGAGGCGAGGGGGTGAATGGGTTCTGGTGCACCGTTGTGATTGCGCTGGCTTCAAAGCCTGGCGACGACCTACTCTTCCATCGCTTAAGCGATAGTACCATCGGC
>NZ_JBNPXQ010000008.1:0-345791 GCF_050433225.1 Sphingomonas zeicaulis
GCGCCGATGGTACTATCGCTTAAGCGATGGAAGAGTAGGTCGTCGCCAGGCTTTGAAGCCAGCGCAATCACAACGGTGCACCAGAACCCATTCACTTCCTTATCCTCCTTTCAGGAGGTTCGACATTGGCGCGGGATGGAGCAGCCCGGTAGCTCGTCAGGCTCATAACCTGAAGGTCGTAGGTTCAAATCCTACTCCCGCAACCAATGTCTCGAAGCAATTAGCCGCCGGCCTCTCGCCGGCGGCTTTTTTGTGTCTGCTGCCGGGACTATCGTCGCATCGCTGCGATTCTCCGCGAAAGGCATGCGCCGATGAGCGACTTTCCCTCGACAGATCCCTGGGCCAACATGATGCGGCCGTGGGCCGAACTGGCGCTCGCGCCGCAGAAGCTCTGGCAGTCGATCAACCAGGGCTGGAGCTTCGGCAACATCATCGTCAACGAACAGAATTCGAGCGCGCCGCAGACCGAACAGGCAATCCTCGCCCGCGAAAGCTATGGGCGCCAGATCGGCAAGCTGCTCGACGCGGTGGATGCGCTGGTGGCGCTGCAGCCTGACTGCGGTGCCGGCACGAAGGCATTCACCGAGGTCAAGGATCTCAAGCAACGGATCGATCGCGTAAAGGCGGACCTCGCCGTCCAGCGCATTTCCCAATTACGCAGCGATCTCGATCGTCTGCGCCGTTCGGAAGACCCGGAGGATCAGGAAGCCTATGCGGCGGCCTTGAACGCGCTGCGCGCGATGCTCGCCGACCCGCACGCGGGCCGCTGATTGCATGACAGCCGGCCGCCAAGCCGCTAGGAGGCTGGCGCATGGATTTCGATCAGCTCCTCATCCGCTTCTTCGGAACCGCGGACATCACCGACCTCGAAGAGCCGGCGCTGCTCGCCGGCGTCGATCGTCTGAGGCTCCAGTTCGGGCTGGAGCGTGACCGCGGTCGACGCTTCGCGCTCTGGTCGCTGATGTACCTGCTGGGCGTCGCCCCCGATCTCGACGTTGCATTCGAAGAAGAGGAAGATCGCGAGGCCGCACGCGACTTCATGGACCAGGCCGAACGCGAGATGCGCGAGGAAGAAGGCGACGAGGACTGAACCCCGGCGTCATCCCGCGGTCGCCGCGGCCAGCGCCGCATTGCGCTGCCTCTCCAGCCGCCGGTGCGGCACGCTGCGAACGTAGCGCTTCATGCGCCCCCGCACCTCCGCGTCGAAGCCGAGGCCGAGCAGCGGATAGATCCGCGCCATCTGCGTTTCCCAGTCCGCCTCCATTGCCGTGAAGTCGACCATCACCTGCGGCAGCCTGCATGCGACGGTATCGGCTGCCATCCGCTCTTCGCGCAGCCGCACCTTGCGAGTCCATTCGGCGGTGATCCAGCCGCGATCGACGACCGACGACTGCAGCGCCACCTGGTTACCCACCAGCGACACCGCCGACGCGATCGTCGCCGACTCGTCACGCCGGAGCAGGATCAGCCGGGCATCGGGAAAGGCGGCGGCGACCGCGGCGAGATCCTGGCTGAACTGCGGCGTCTTGAGGATCCACGGGCGATCGTCGCGCCGCACCCCGCGGCGCAGCCAGCGGATCGTCTGCACCATCCGGCGGAAGCTGGCGTAGACCGGCTGGCGATCCGTCGTTTCGCAATGCCGTGCGAAGAAGGGCACGCGCCACTGCGCCTCGAACGCGGAGCCGAAGATCGAAGGACTGTAGAAGCCGATTTCCTCATCCGGCTGCGCAATCCCGGTCGGATGGATCGCCGCGAACCCCGGGTTGAGCAGCCGCGCGCAGCTCAGCCCCGCAAAGGTGCGCAGCCGGCGGTCGTCCGGGCGCCCGCCCGGCCGGCGCGGTACCGGGTTCCAGCTTTCATAGAAGCGGGTGAAGTCGAGCCGCGGATCGCAGGCGAGCAGCCGCTGCATCCGCGTGCTGCCCGATCGCATCTGGCCGACGATGATGATCGGTGCCGGCAAGGGTGCTTCCAAGATCTCAGGATGCCGCCGCCACAGCGCCTCGGCGCGCAGCCGCGTGGCGAGCGCGGCGACGATCTGGCCATGCGCGATCGTGCGGCCAAGCGCGGTCAGCCGTGCGGTGCCCACCAACTCTTCACTCAGCAGCGTCAGCCGCCGCCGCCAGCCATCATCGAACCGCGCTTCCCAGGGCTGATGGGCAAAGGCCGGCCCAGCCGCCTTGCGCGCGGCAGCCTCAAGCGCATCTGGATCGAGCGGCGGATCGGTTGCCAGCCCCTGTGCCCACAAGGTTTCGAGCAGCCGGTTGACCGCAGCGATGCGGCGTGAGGCGCGAACTGGTCCCGGTTGCGCTTCGGTCATTCAGCGGTGCCCCCTCGCTCGATCGTGGCCGCAGCGAATCCCGCGCGCCTGTATTTGTCAACTGCAGCCGGCCTGTGGGGTTGCGCCGCCTATCCTATGTTATTCTCGACGCCGGCGGCTTTCGCGCACCGCGGTCCCCACCAGCACGCTGGTCGACAGCAGGATGCAGGAGACCATCACGCCGATTGCGAGGATGCCGCCGCTCGTCACCCGCACGCTCGCCGCCATCCGCACATGATCGGTCGCGCGAGCCGCGAAGCGAGCATGCTGCCTTTCCTCAAGCAGCGCGCTGGTGGTGGCGGGCAGGGGCGTGGTCGGCATCGCAAAAGTCTAGGTGATGTCGGTACATGACACAATCCAGCCGAAGGCCGTGCGCAGATTCCCCCGAAGCAGATGCGACGACAAACATGGCGGACGCTGTCGCGCATCTCGCCTGTTCTTGACACTCATCCGCGTCAGGATCATCCTCACACACGAAAATCTACCGGCAACGGGCGGCCGGATTCGAACAGGATTGCGTAAGACAGAACCGTGAGGGTCGCTCCACCGGGGGATGGCTTATGCGCATTTGCTCGATCCTGCTGCTACTCGCCGTCACGCTTGGCGCGTGCGCGCATCCGCGGCCCAGATTGCAAAGCTCGGTCGCGGTGCCCGCCACCCAGATCCAGGCGAGCAGCTTCGGCCATATGCCGGGGGAGAGCAGCCCGCCGCCCTCCGCCTTCGTCAACCGCATGGCCGAATCCGCGACGGACATGCCGCCCAACTGCGCCCAGCCGCGTTTCGCGGCGGCGGCGGGCCAGCGCTCTCCCTCGGCCGACCATCTCGTTCTCTCCGGCGGCAGCCTCAACGGCGCGTTCGGCGCGGGCTTCTTCCTGGGGCTGGAGGAAGCGGGCGCGCTGCCTGCGGAACCCCGCGTCGTCACCGGCGTCAGCACCGGCGCGCTGCAGGCGACCTTCCTGTTCCTCGCGCGCCAGCCGGTGCCGCAGGATCGCGACTATGCATGGCAGGGCGGCATCGCCACCGAGGAAGGCGGCGGCCTGCCCGCGCTGAAACCCAACAGCAGCAATATCGGCGATCTCGCGCTCGCTTATTCGATCCGGCGTGAGGCGGACATCCTGCGTCCGGCCCCGGGCGGCGGCATCGGCATGCTGATCAATGGCGCCAAGGGCAGCCTCGCGCCGCTGCGACACCGACTGATGGCGCTGATCAGCCCCGGCACAATCGAGGCGGTCGCGTTTCAGGCATGCCGCGGCCGTAAATTGCTCGTCGGCGTCACCGATGTCGACGATGGCTATGGCTATGCGCTCGACCTCACCTTGCTCGCGCTGCGCGCCTATGACGGCAACGCCACCGACAATCTCATGACCCTGGTGCGCAAGGCCTATGTCGAATCGCTGATCGCCTCCTCCTCGGTGCCGGTCGGCGCCAAGCCGGTCACCTTGCGCATCCGCGATTTCGATCGGCCGTTGCTGGAGCAGCACCGCATCAACCTGTTCGTGGATGGCGGCGCGCGCTTCGGCGTGTTCCTGCAGGAATTGCAGGAGGCGCAGAGCGAGACGATGCGCCGCACCGCGCGGCCGGGCGCGGTGACAATGGTCGTCAACACCCGCCTCGCGATCCGCCCCTGGCACAGCGGCGATCTCACCGCGCCCAAGAAGGGCTGGCTGCTCACCACGCTGGGGCTGCGCACCGTCAGCATCCTCGAGAACCAGGTCTATCACCTGTCCGTCGCCACGATCGAGGGGCAGGCGCCCAATTTGCGCATGGCCTTCATCAGCAACCAGAACATCCCCGGCGGCGTCCAGCCCGACGACCATGTCTATCGCGGCACCAGTTGCACGGGCTGGCACGATCTGGACGAGGCGGAGCTCGATCCGGTCCAATTCTTCCCGCGCTACATGGCCTGCCTGATCGATTATGGCCGCCACCGCGGCCGCCGCCAGGAATGGAACCGCTGAGGCCTGGCCCTTCGCGTCGCCCAAGCAAAACTTCATTTCTCCTGTAACGCGGTCGACTATCTTGGGGCCATGGGAAAACCAGGGTCGCCGCCGCACCACGCCGCCACAACGGAACAGAGCCTCAACCCGTCGCGCCCCGCCGCACCTTTATGGAGCGGCTTCGGCATGCGCGTGCTGATCGGCATGGTGGTGGGGCTGCTGCTCGGCCTGCTGTGCACCCGGCTCGATCCGCAATCGGCCGCGGCTGAGGCGCTGGGCACCGCGCTGCAGCTCATCGGGCAGATCTTCGTCCAGCTTCTCAAGGCGCTGGTGCCGCCGCTGGTGTTCACCGCAATCGTCGCCTCGATCGCGTCGATCCGCGAACTCGGCAATGCCGGCCGGCTGGTCGCCAGCACCTTGCTGTGGTTCGCGCTGACCGCGCTGATCGCCGTCTCGATCGGCATCGCGCTCGGCCTCATCCTCCAGCCCGGCCTGCACACCGGCGTGGAGGCGAGCGCCGCGGTCGCCCCCGCCACGCGCGGTGGCTGGCTCGATTTCCTGAAGGGCGTGGTGCCCACCAACCTGCTCGGCATCGGCGCCAGCACCACCTTGGCGGATGGCAAGGCGGCGACGACGGTGTCGTTCAACGTGCTGCAGATCCTCGTCGCGGCGATCGCCGTGGGCGCGGCCGCGGTGAAGGTGGGGGAGAAGGGGGAGCCTTTCCTCGCCTTCAATGCCTCCGCCCTCGCCATCTTCCGCCGCCTGCTCAACTGGGTGATCGCGCTGACCCCGATCGGCACCGCCGCGCTGATCGGCAATGCCGTGGTGCGCTATGGCTGGTCGACGCTCGCCGCGCTCGGTACCTTTTCCGCCGCGATCTACATCGGCCTGCTGCTGGTGCTGCTGCTGGTCTATCCGCTGCTGCTGCTCGCCCACGGCCTCAGCCCGCGGCGCTTCTTCGCGGCGGCGTGGCCGGCGATCCAACTCGGTTTCGTCTCGCGCTCCTCGGTCGGCACCTTGCCGGTGACGGAGGCGGTCGTGGAAGAGCGGCTGGGCGTGCCGCGCGCCTATGCCGCCTTCGCGGTGCCGCTGGCGGCGACCACCAAGATGGATGGCTGCGCCGCGATCTATCCCGCGATTTCGGCGATCTTCGTCGCACAATTCTTCGGCCTGCCGCTGGGCATCACCGATTATGGCCTGATCGTGCTGGTGGCGGTGCTGGGATCGGCGGCGACCGCGGGGCTGACCGGCGCCACCGTGATGCTCACGCTGACATTGTCGACATTGGGCCTGCCGCTGGAAGGCGTCGGCCTGCTGCTGGCGATCGACCCGATCCTCGACATGGGGCGGACGGCGGTGAACGTCGCCGGCCAGGCGCTGGTCCCGGCGATCGTCGCGCGCCGTGCGGGCCTGCTCGATCCGGAGCGCTTCAACGCCGGAACCGGCGCCATCGACACGTTCGGGGCAGACAAGCCTGCATTGGCGGCGTCATGATTTTTCTAGTATCTCACTAGGGAAATATTCCGGGTAATCATCCTGCGACCCCAAAGTCGCGTACCGAGGATGCCCGATGACCGACCCGCTAGACGTGCCGCCGATCCAGTTTCCGCGAGATCTTTCGGTGGTTGTCGACGGCTTGAAAGCGGCGCGGATCGCCTGGCGGACGAGCCATGCCCGCCACGCCGAACGCGGCGTCGAATTCCCCTCGCGCCGGGTGCTCGCGCGGCTGCTGCGCGAACTGGGCGCGGCGTTGTTCCCGCTGCGGCTCGGCCCGCCGGAACTGACCGCGGGGAATGAGAATGCCTGGGTGGAAGCGACGCTCGAATCGACGCTGTCGCAGCTCGGCGCGCAGATCGCCATCGAACTCCGCCTCGAAAACCGCGCCCTCTCCGCCGAGGAAGAGGGGCTGGAAGTCGAGCGGATCATCGGCGCCTTCGCGGCCAGCCTGCCCGAGATCCGCCAGTTGCTCGATACCGACGTCCGCGCCGGATATGACAATGATCCCGCCGCGCAGAGCGTGGACGAGGTGCTGCTTTCCTACCCGTCGATCGCCGCGATCATCCATCACCGCCTCGCGCACCGGCTCTACACATTGGGCGCGCCGCTGACCGCGCGGGTGATCTCGGAGACCGCGCACGCCGAAACCGGCATAGACATCCACCCCGGCGCGCGCATCGGCCACAGCTTCTTCATCGATCACGGCACCGGCATCGTCATCGGCGAGACCGCGACCTTGGGCAACCGCGTGCGTGTCTACCAGGGCGTCACCTTGGGCGGCGAACCCCGCCGCCCCGGCGCCGCGCACGAGAAGGGCGAATTCCCCCGCCGCCACCCCGCGATCGGAGACGATGTCGCGATCTTCGCCGGCGCCGTGCTGCTGGGCCCGATCACGATCGGCGAACGCTCGCGCATCGGCGCCAATGTCTGGCTGAGCCGCGATGTACCGCCCGACAGCGCGGTGGAGGCGGGGGAGCCGTGGATCCGCCCGCTGCTGTAAGGCGCGCGCCACGCTACCGACGCGCGATGATCAACGCGCCCTTCTCCGCCGGCTGCAGCGTCTCCAGACGGCAATCGGCGAAGCCGGCCGCGCGCAGCATCGCGTGCAGTTCTGCGAAGGCATAGGTCCGGGTGCCGGTTTCGACCAGCAGGGTCAGCCGGAACGCCGCCTCGAACACATCCGGCGTCGTCTCGCGCGGATAGTCGTGGATGACCAGCACACCCCTCGGCCGCAGCACGCGCGCCAGATGCGCGAAGATCCGCTGGTTCTCGTCCGGCCGCATGTTGTGCGCGACGCCAAGGTAGAGCGCGACGTCATAGCCGCTGCCCCAGTCGAGCGCGCGGATGTCCCCGGGCCGCGTCCGCACGCGATCGGCCAGCCCCGCCTGCGCGATGCGTCCTTCGGTCTCGCCCAGCGCGCTCTCCAGATCGACGATCACCGCGCTCATCCCGGGATAGGCCTGGCAGAAGCCGGCGGCATGGCAGCCATGCGATCCGCCCAGATCGAGCAGCCGCGCCGCCTTGTCCGGCAGCTCGACGCGGTCGAGTAGGTCGGGCAGCAAATGGCTGGCGAAGGCCTGCATGTAGCGTGAAAAGCGCGTCCCCAGCGCGGGCTCCGCGTCCATCCTGTCCCACAACGGGCGATCGGGCCCGCCGCGCGCCACCGCATCGGGCAGATCCTGCATGATCCGCCATGCGTCCATCGTCCAGTCGAGCCCGGCCCGATAATCGACCGCGCCGTGGCTGCTGAACCACTGCGTCATATGCGGCGCGTTGGCGACCATCCGCTGGTCGCGGCGCAGGTGGCCGATCGCGACGAGAAAATCGGTTAGGCGGACGACGGCTTCGGGATCGAGCCGCAACCGCGCCGCGAGATCGGCCGGGGTGCTGGGCCCGCCCGCCAGCGCTTCGAACAGGCCGAGCCGCCCCGCACTGGCGATCGCGCTTGCCGCCATCATCGGAATATAGGCCGCCATCATCGGCAGGCTGAGCCCACCCGCAACACCTCCCGGCAGCGCCGGAACCTCTCCGGCCCGAACGAGGGGAGGATCTGACGGTAAAGCGTTGATGCTCATGGCTCTCTGCCGACGATGGATGGAGCCGGCAGAGAGAGGCCGGCGCGGCTACCGGGCCATGCCAGCGCGCGCGACAAGAATTGCACCCGCAACAGTAGGGCGGCGGGGAAGGGCAGGGCGATGCCGCGAAGCGGCCCGCGCCTCAGCGCCCGGGACGGTGACGGTTGGCCGGTGCCGGGGTTCTCATGAACGCCACAACGTCGCGGTTGAAGCGGTCCGCCGCCATCCACGGCGCGAAATGCCCGACCTGTGGGAAGACCGTCAGCGTGGCGCCGGGGATCGTCCGCGCGAGATAGGCCGGATGTTCGGATGTAATGAACTCGTCGCGCGCGCCCGCCGCGATCCGCACCCGCGGCCCCTCGATCGCGGAGAGCGCCGCGGCCGTATAGCGCGGCTCGTTCGCTTGCAGCCTGCGCACGGCGTCATGCAACGCCCCAAACCCGTCCGGCGTGGGAGACAAGGCGCGATAGTCCGCGATCAGGCGCGGCCCGATCTCCTTCAGGATTGGCGCCTGCTGGGCGTCCGCGCGCACCCCCTGCGGATCCATGTTGGCACCATAGGCATAGATGCGGTCGAACCGCTGCGGCGCACGCATCGCGAGGACGAGCGCGGTGATCCCACCATCGCTCCATCCCACCACATGGGCGCGCTCCACGCGCAGATGATCCATCACCGCCAGCACGTCCCGCGCGAACAGATCATAGCTCAGCGACTGCTGGCCGAGCGTGCTGCGCCCATGGCCGCGCGTATCGATCAGGATCACGCGAAAGCCCGCCGCGACCAGCGCAGGCACCTGCCGATCCCAGGCGCGGCTGCTCGAACGACCGCCGTGAAGAAGCAGGATCGGCGTGCCCTCGCCGACAGAGCCGTACCAGATGTCGGCGCCGCCGGTGCTGACCCGGCCCTCGACCAGAGGCGCGCCTGTTGGTGCGCGCGATGGGGTCTGATCGGCCGTCGCGGTGTCGGATGCGGCGGTGGCTGCATCCGGGTGCATGCCCCCATCGCCCACTGACAAGAGAAGCGCGATCGACGCGACCAAGATACTCATGAGAACGGGCTCCGACTAAAATCTGGGCGACGAGGATAGGATGGACGCTGCGCCGAAGCTGGCGGCCTATGCAGACCGCGGTAAGACTTCTGTTCTCGCAGTTTGCATCGCCGATCATCGCAAGGTCGCTCACGATCCTTGTTGCGGGATGTCTCACCGTCAACCTTCCAGCTTGGCGTTGTTACGCGAGTAGCGCGATCTGACCGGGGTGGGCGCTGCCGGAACGAAGCTGTGGAGGGAGTATCAGATCAATTGTGGTTGACCGTTCTGGCGCAGCGTTGACGACGGCTTCCGACCAGCTCAAGGCACGCGTCAACTTGGCAGAGATTTGGCTTCAAGTAGCAGCGCTTCCGACCGGCGCGCTGAGCTTCGTGCTCTCGGCCAGCACTCGAACCGAAAGAGCTGCATTTCTCGCGGCCATGACCAGACGGTCGGTTGCCCACCCCTGACGTGCGAGTGCCGACAGCCCGTGCATTATGGAGGCTACCAGATCGCTGATGGGCTCCGACAGATCCGGTCGCGACTTGGCTATGAGGTCGCGCATACGCAGACGGCCGTCCTCCGCAATCTGTTCGGCGGCGGACGATGCATTCGGGTCGCTGCAGTTGCGTGTGGCGTCCAACACCAGGCAGCCCTTTGCCAGAGCCTGCTCGCTGTAGGTGACGGCACGCGCGACCAAGAACTGCTCGATCGCAGCGGCGATAGGGCGCCCCTCGATCAAAAACTCATCGATCGGCAGCGCAGCGCTGGCGTGACGATCTAGAATCTTTTGGAAGAACGCCGCCTTACTCCCAAATGCGGCGTAAAAGCTCGGAGCAGCGATGCCCAGCGCGTGCGTCAGGTCCGCGAGGGATACGCCGTCATAGCCACGCTCATGAAAGAGCCGCTGTCCCACCTCAAGCGCTGCATTGACGTTAAATGACCGAGGTCGGCCCGATCGGCCAGATTTTTTATCGCGCACTAAAAAACTCCTTGCATAAGACGTGCGGCGAGATATTTAGCGCGCACTAAATAAATTGCAAAATCCAACCATCGCCGGGGTCTCGGCCTTTGGCCGAACCATAGGCGCTGGTGGCGTAGCCAGTTCAATTGACGATCGACGGCGGATCACACGTCTGCGCCGAACTCCGGTGCCCGACAGACATCCAGGGAACCATCATGACAAACGATTATTCAAGGCTGCGTTCGGTGGCTGTGCTTGTGGCTGTGTGCTTCGCTTCAGCGTCCATGCCACTGGCCTTTACGGGGCCAACTGTAGCCCTGCCGAGCATCGGCATGGCGCTTGGCGGCTCGCCGGTTTCGATCAGTTGGGCCACCAACGCCTATCTGCTGACCTTCGGAAGCCTGCTCCTCGCGGCCGGGTCGCTGGCTGACCGCTACGGTCGCAAACGGGTATTCTCGATCGGAACTGGCGGGTTCGCGATCCTGTCGGTTATGCTCGCCCTCGTGCCGGACATGACCAGCTTCAATCTGATCCGCGCAGCAGAAGGTGTCACCGCCGCTGCTGCGATGTCTGCCGGGATGGCGGTTCTCGCGCAGGAGTTTGATGGCCCTGGACGGCTGCGGGCGTTCAGCTTCGTGGGAGCGAGCTTTGGGATCGGCCTGTCAATCGCGCCGGTCGCCTCCGGCCATCTATTCGAGGCGTTCGGCTGGAGAAGCATCTTCGCGGTGGTCGTCGGCTTCGATTTACTTGCTTTCGTAATCGGCGTGTTCTCTATCTTGGAAACGCGGGACCCTGAAGCTAAAGCGGTCGACTGGTGGGGATGCTTCAGCTTTACGCTGGCGCTTGCGGCTTTGACGTCGGCAATACTTGACGGTCCCGACCGCGGCTGGTCCCACCCAATGGTGCTGATCTTGTTTGGATTAGCGATCGCGCTTCTGACCGTGTTCATTGTGATTGAACGACGCGTTGCTCGCCCCATGCTCGACCTGAGCTTGTTTCGCTATCGGAAATTTGTGGGCGTACAAGTTCTTGCCGCCGCGCCCGCCTATGGCTTCGTCGTGCTTCTTATACTGCTGCCAATCCGCCTCGTTGGTATCGATGGGATGACTGCCTCAGAAGCCGGCCGAACGATGCTCGCCATGTCAGCGCCCTTGCTGATCCTGCCGCTTCTTGCGGGCTCGCTGACCCGTTGGCTGTCACCTGCGACACTTTGCGGCCTTGGCCTCGTAGTCGCCAGCGCGGGAGTCTTCTGGCTAGGTCAGGTCCCGATCGGTGCAGGCATCGCCGCGATCGCGCCGGCTCTCCTTGCGATCGGCGTCGGCATCAGCTTCCCATGGGGACTGATGGACGGTCTTGCGGTCAGCGTTGTACCGAAGGAACGTGCCGGCATGGCTGCAGGCATCTTTGGGACCGTTCGCGTGGCCGGAGAGTGCATTGCTTTAGCGCTGGTCACGGCTCTGCTGAACGGCCTGGCGCAGTCGCAAGTGTCAGACCGCATTCCGCAGCCCGCAATCTCGTCGGCGGTCGCGCTGCGGCTTGCTACGGGCGACCTTCCTGGCGCATCGGCGCTCGCTCCTCAAGTTCCGCCGCCGATACTGCTCGCAGGCTATGGTCAAGCATTCAGCGTGCTGACCATTTGCCTCGCCGCTGTAACGCTCGTGACGGCGGTAGTCGTGTTCATTTCACTGCGACGATCAGCGGTCGACTGATCAGCATCGCAAGATTGATTGGCGGCTCTCATCAGGTGGTAAAGTCTTCACCGCGTCGGCAACCTCATTGCGTGTCGCGCGCTCGCGCATATCAAGCATAATGCCCACTACCATCGCTTCGAGCGCGGACTACCCTTGTCGGACACGGTGCAATTGTCATGGGCGGCATGGGCACTGCAAGCATGACTTCCAGTTAAGCGTTATGCAGAATCGAAAGTAACAAACTGCGGAGACCCGATTTGCCGACCCGCGATCTTATGGCTGGATACAAAAACGCGCGCCCCATATTAAAGACGATTAATAGCTTAACTTCGTCGTTACCTATAGATCATTGTCAGATTCGCCATCCTGTTCCGCTAAAATCTGCCTGTCGGTAGCCGGCCCAGCATAGGTCTTCCCGCGACGCCGCCTGGACAGCGCTGAACGTCAGTTTCTGACAGGAGCAGACGTGCAAGCTTTGGCCGAGAACGACCGGTTTGTCGCAATATTCGACGTTGCTCTGATCGCATTCGTCACGGACGAACGGCAATTTCAAGCAAAAGGCTAGGTTGCCAATCGCCTGACACACCCCCCGAAAAACGGGCCGCGTCCCTGGCCATTGGGACGCGACCCAGTCAGAGCGAAAAAGGAGAGGATCCTCTGCCCGGAGGCCCGGTGCGCAAGGGGGTGAGCGCCGGAACCACCACGGCTCATTCTCTATTGATTGAATCGAGAATAAAGCAACTTCCTGTTTGCGGGCGAAAAGCTGGGCTGGGGCGGGGATCAGCCCGCCCAGGGAAACGCCAATGTCGGGCGCAGCGCATAGCGCGCCATCTTCAGCGCCAGCCTTGCGCCGCTGCCCGGCGCCAGCGCCAGAGTCAGGTCACGCCCGCCGACCGGGGTGGTGCGGCCGTCGATCGTCACCATGTCGATGCGATGCTCGCCATAGGCGCCGCCGCGGATCACCACGCGGCGCTCGCTGCCGGCGCTGAGGTTGACGAGCGTCACCTCGGTCGTGTCCGTCGACAGGCTGTGGACCAGCGCGGCGACATCCTCGGGCACGCCGGCGCGGCGGGCGGTGGGGTCGAAATAGCGCAGCCGGCTGTGCAGCGGCACGCCGCCCTGCGGCGGTGACGTCTTCGACCAGGGCGGGCGGGCGATGTGGAGGCCGCCGGTCATCGTCTGGACCAGGCTGGCGACGCTCGCCGGGTTGATGCCGATCGGCCAGTCGGCGAGGCGCGTTTCGGGGGTGGTGTCATCCTCCTCGCGCAGCTTCACCCGCGCGGCGATCCGCGCGAGGTCGGCGGCCATCGCGGTCTCGGGATAGGCCGGGTTGCGGCCCTCGAGGAAATCCAGCCAGGGATGGTCGCCCGCCGCCGCGCGATCGTCGGCGCGCTGCGACATATACCAGATCTCGAACCCGCTCGCGCGATACGGGCCCGGCTTCCAGCCATACCAGCCCTCCGCGCCATACATGCTGGGGGCAGAGAGCGTGCCGTCGATGCTGCGCGAGGCGTCGTTGATCCGCGCGGTCTGGCGGCGCCACAGGTCGATGAATCCCATGTCGCCGCTCATCACCACCGCGCCCATGAAGGCGGTGATCGATCGCGGCACCCGGTTGCGATTCTCGCGCGCCCCGGTCTGCGGCACCACCGGTGAGAAGCCCCAGCCATAGACGCTCTTCCACCAGTCGGCGCCGACGCTGCCGTCGGGCCGCACATAGCTGGGCAATATGTCGTTGTTTTTCGCCGCCCGCTCGGCCCAGGCGCCGAGATAATCGAGCGCCCAGCGGCGATAGCGTTCGCCGCCGCCCAGCGCATAGGCGTTGAGGCCCAAGGTGGTCGATTGCAGGTTCAGCGGATTGTCGCCGATCACATCGCCATATTCGGCATAATGGTCCAGCGTCTGCTGATAGCTGGTCTCGCCATGCTCCATGTGGAAAGGCGTGGGATCGAACGGATCGCCCGCCCAGTCGAGCGGCGTCGCCGCGCGCAGCATCGGGCCGCGGCTGCCGTTGAGCAGGCTGCGCATCATCCGCCGCGCGGGATCATAGTTGCGCACGGCGGGATCGCGGCCGGTGTAGAAATCGGCGAAGCGGCGCGTGCGCTGGCGCAACCGCGCGTCGCCGGGCATCGAGAGGCCCATCAGGTTGAAGCTGGTCAACCCTTCCGCATTGTGCTGCCAATCCATCTGCACGGGGAATTCGCGATGATACATGCCGGCGCGCGCGATCGGCACATCCACCGTCTTCGCCGCGGTGAACTGGCGGATATGGCCTTCCCAGAACCGGCTGGCGAGGTCGCGGATGCGGTCGCTGCCGCCCAGCGCGTGCAGCAGGAACCAGTCGTTGGTCGCCTCCGCCGCATCGTCCGGCCCGTCATTGGCGCCCCAGCGCTCGAACACCTTCAGATGATCGCGGGCGTCGACATATTTTGCGTAGAAGGCGGCGCACGCCTCGGCATTGGCGGCGAGCAGCCGGCGCTGCATCACCGCCCAGCGCGGCGCCGCCATCGGCGTGGAGACGGTCAGCAGGGGCGCCGCCGCGCGCGCCTGCGCGGGCAAGGCGAGCGCCGCCGCGCCGGCAAGGAAACCGCGCCTGTCGATCCGCATTATTTCAGCTCCAGCCGGCGGATCGGACCGACGATGACCATGAAGGCGAAGATGGTCAGCAGGCAATGCGCGCCGACGAAGACGAGCGCGAGGTCGAAGGATCCGGTCACGCCGACGATATAGCCGACCACGATCGGGGTGACGATGCCGGCGATGTTGCCGAACATGTTGAACACGCCGCCGGAAAGCCCCGCGAGCTGCTTGGGCGCGACGTCCGCCATCACCGCCCAGCCGAGCGAGGCGACGCCCTTGCCGAAGAAGGCGATGGCCATCAACGTCACCACCAGCCACTCCTGCTCCACCCACACGCAGGCGATGATCAAGGTGGCAAGCAGCATGCCGAACACCAGCGGGCCCTTGCGCGCGACGTTGAGCGAGCCGGTGCGCCTGAGCAGATAGTCGGAGGCGAAGCCGCCGACGAGGCCGCCGGCAAAGCCGCACAGCGCCGGCGCCGCCGCGGCGAAACCCGCCTCCAAGATGTTGAGGCCGCGTTCCTTGACCAGGTAGATCGGGAACCAGGTGACGAAGAAATAGGTCAGCACATTGATGCAATATTGGCCGAGATAGATGCCCAGCATCATCCGGTTGGCGAGCAGCTGGCGGATATTGGCCCAGGTGAAGGTGGGGGCCTTGTCGGGGCCGGCGCCCTGATCCTCCATGTGGATCAGCCCGCCGCCCGCCTCGATATGCGCAAGCTCGGCGGCGTTGATCGAGGGGTGCCTCGCCGGGCTGTGGATATAGCGCAGGAACGCCGCGGTCGCGACGAGGCCGAGCCCGCCCATCACCCAGAACACCGCGCGCCAGCCGAAGCTGTGCACCAGCCATCCCATCAGCGGCGCGAAGGCGACCAGCGCGAAATATTGCGAGGAATTGAAGATGGCGGAGGCGGTGCCGCGCTCCGGCCCCGGAAACCAGGCCGCGACCAGCCGCGCGTTGCCGGGGAAGGAGGGCGCCTCGGCGAGCCCGACGAGGAAGCGCAGCGCGAACAAGGTGGCGACGATCGGCAGGCCGAACAGGAAGCCCACCGTGCCCTGCAGCGCGGTGAAGACGGACCAGAGCGCGATCGCGCCGGCATAGATGCGTTTGGTGCCGAACCGGTCGAGCAGCGCGCCGCCGGGAATCTGCGCCAGCACATAGGCCCAGGCGAAGGCGGAAAGGATGAAGCCGATCTGGACGGGGCTCAGCCCCAGCTCGCCCGCGGCGGCGTTGCCGGCGATCGAGAAGGTTGCGCGATCGGCATAGTTGATCGTGGTGATGATGAAGATCAGCGCAATGATCCGGTGGCGGACGTGGCTCGGTTTGTCGGCGACGTCTGCGGCGGCGGCTCGGTTCAAGATCGGGCTCTCCTCATCATGCCGCCCATCTGTCGGGGCGGTCGGACCAACTCGGGTCTGACGCTAGACCCCGCCTTGTGCCGGGTCCAAGTCCAAATCGGGCATGATCAATCCATATCTTGGCTTGATCCGAGGGTGCGGATCAAAGCCTTCCGGGGATCAGTGCAACTCGTGCATCGATCCATGCCGCATTGAGGTTGGCCTCCGGCGGCGAAGCGGCGCTATCGATTCATGGTCCGATCCGGCTCCAAGGCCGGGCAGCATAAGCGCAACGCGCACAGAAATAGGGGAGTGAGGCCATGAATGGCACGCGTCGACTGAAGAGGATCCTTGGCCTTTCGGGTGCGCTGGCGGCGATCGCCGCGGCGGCGCCGGCCTGGGCGCAGGACGATGCGGCAGCCGCATCGCCGGATGCCGCGGCCGACGCATCCTTGCCGCAGGAAGCCGCGCAGGACATCGTCGTCACCGGCTTCCGCGCCAGCCTCAACAGCGCGCTCAACCTCAAGCGCAACGAGACCGCGACGATCGACGCGATCAAGGCGGAGGACATCGCCGAATTCCCCGATCTCAACCTTGCGGAATCGCTGCAGCGCATCCCGGGCGTCGCGATCAGCCGCGTCAATGGCGAGGGCCGCAACATCTCCGTCCGCGGCCTCGGGCCCGAATATACGCGCGTCCGCATCAACGGCATGGAAGCGATCGGCACCACTGGCGGCACTGACAATTCGGGTGGCGTCAACCGCGGCCGCGGCTTCGATTTCAACATCTTCTCGTCGGATCTGTTCAACAACCTCTCGGTTCGCAAGACGGCAACGGCCGACGTGGAGGAAGGATCGCTGGGCGGCACGGTCGACCTCCAGACGTCGCGGCCGCTCGACTATCGCAAGCCCACCGCGGTGCTCTCCGCCGCGGCCAGCTACAATGATCTCAAGCAGAAGGTGACGCCGCGGCTGTCAGGCCTCGTCACCACCCAGACCGAGGATGGCACCTTCGGCGTGCTGCTGTCGGTCGCCTATGAGGAACGCCGGCTGATCGAGGAAGGTGCGAACATCACGCGCTGGACCTATGGCGGCTTCAACGGCGGCTTCAACCCGGCCTCGACATTGCCCGGCTATACGATCGGCCAGATCAACAACAACAATCCCGAAACCGCGCTCTTCCACCCGCGCATCCCCGGCCTCGTCAGCTACGATATCTCGCAGAAGCGCCTCGGCGGCGCCGGCTCGATCCAGTTCAAGCCCACCGACCGCACATTGGTGTCGATCGACGGCCTCTATTCACGGCTCGACGGCACCCGCAAGGAAGCGCAGCTCCAGGCGATCAGCTTCAGCCGCTCGGGCAGCGGCAAGCCGCAGACGATCATCCGCGACGGCGTGGTCGACGGGAACAACAACATCATCTCGGGCACCTTCGACCGCGTCGACCTGCGCTCGCAGGCCCGCTACGATATCCTCAAGACCGAATTCTACCAGCTCACCGGCTCGGTCGATCACGAGTTCAGCGATCGCTTCAAGATCGGCCTGATGGGCGGCTATGCCAAGTCGGACTTCACCAACCCGATCCAGACGACGGTGACGATCGACGCGATCAACACCCCCGGCTTCCAATATGATTTCTCGACACGCTTCCCGACGATCGCGCCGGGCGTGGACGTCACCAACCCCGCGACCTTCGCCTTCACCAGCGGCACATCCGAAGTGCGCATCCGTCCGCAGACGGTGACCAACGCCTTCACCACCGCCAAGGGCTTCGTCGAGTGGAAGGCTGCCGACGTGGTGACGCTCAAGGCCGGCGTCGACTGGCGCAAGTTCGAATATGACTCGACCGAGCGGCGCCGCCTGTCGGGCGAGACCGTGGTCTCCCCGCTCACCGGCGCGCAGCTTGCGAACATGACCACCTTGTTCGACGGCTTCGGCAAGGGGCTGAACGTGCCAGGCGGCACCCCGACCGCGTGGATCATCCCGGATCTCAACGCCTTCATCAACCAGGGCGGCATCTACACCGATCCGCTCTACGCGACCGGCGGCATCGAGAACGCCACCGCGCGCGGCTCCTACATCACGGTGACGGAGGAAGACACCGGCGCCTGGGGCATGGCGCAGTTCAACCTCGACAGCGTCGGCGTGCCGATCCGCGGCGACATCGGCCTGCGCTACGTCAATACCGATCAGGTCTCGACCGGCTATGCCAGCCAGGGCACGTCGATCAACCTCGTCCAGGCCGATCGCAGCTATGATCGCTGGCTGCCCTCGCTGAACCTCGTCGGCAACATCACCGAAGATCTGCAGGTGCGCTTCGCCGCCGCCAAGACCTTGGCCCGTGCCGGCATCTCCTCGCTCAGTCCTGGCGGCAACCTCAACGTCTCGGGCGGCAATCGCAGCTTCAGCACCGGCAATCCGGATCTGCAGCCGATCTCGTCCAAGAATCTCGACGTCTCGATCGAATGGTATCCCACGCCCGGCGCGATCTATGCGGTGTCCGGCTTCCGCAAGGATATCGGCACCTTCGTCCAGTCGCTCAGCGTGGGCGTGCCCTATGCCAGCCTCGGCCTGCCGGATTCGCTGCTCAACGGCACCACCGCTTCGCCCAGCGACATCTTCATCGTCAACCAGCCGGTCAATTCGTCGGGCGGCATCCTCAAGGGGTTCGAGGTCAACATCCAGCAGCCCTTCAGCTTCCTGCCGGGCTTCCTCGCCAATTTCGGCGTGCTGGCGAACTATACCTATGTCACCTCGAACATCGAATATCTCACCGCGGCGGACGGCAGCTCATCGGTCACCGCGCCGCTGGTCGGCCTCTCCAGGCACGCCGCCAACGGCACGCTCTATTATGAGACCAAGCGCTTCGCGATCCGCGGCTCGGTCGCCTACCGCTCCAAATATCTGACCGCAGTGCCGGGCACCGAGGGCAACGCCTATAACGGCACCAACCGCACCATCAATGTCGACGCGCAGATCAGCTACAACCTCACCGAGAAGCTCAAGCTCAGCATCGAGGGCATCAACCTGACCGATGAGGAGAACGACCAGTTCGTCGACGAGACCAACCGCCTGAGCGTGCTGACGCACAGCGGTCGACAGTTCAATTTCGGGGTCCGCTACGCCTTCTGATCTTCCCTGCTCCGGGCGTAGCACTCTGGCCAGCCGCTCTCCTCCCCGAGCGGCTGGCCATTTTCTCGTCCCAGAGGGGCGGGCGGATCAACGCCCCAGCGCGCCCTCGATGACCTTCACCTGCTCGGCCCATGCCTTCGTATCCGGCGCGATCAGTTCGACATGGCCGCTGCCCGCCACCGTGACCGACCGCACAGCCTGACCCTTCGCCTTGCGCTTTGCCGCATAGTCCGCCGCAAACGCCGGCGGCGCGATCGTGTCGCGCTCGCCATTGACCTGCACCTCGTCGACGCCGGAGGCCGGCATCGCGGGCGGCGAGGTATCGGCATAAACGTCTGTTCGCGCCGCCGACGCAGTCCCCGCCATCGCCACCGCGCCCTCGGTGCCGCAGCCATGATCGGGCAGGCCGGCGATCATCTTGAGGTCGGGAATGCCGCCTTGGCTGATCACGGTGCGCGCGCGGAAGGGCGCTGTTGCGTGGAACGGGCTGGTCGCAGGCAGCGCCGGCCGTGCCGCCAGCCATAGCGCCAGATGTCCGCCCGCCGAATGGCCGATGACGACCGCCTGATCGGTGGCGAGCCCGAGCTTCGGCCCATCGCGCACCAGCAGGTCCGCCGCCGCCGCGACATCCTCGAATGTCCCCGGATAGCCGCCGCCCGGCCGGTCCACCCCACGATATTCGACATTCCACACCGCGATCCCACGCTTGGCGAGGTCGTCGGCGATCCAGTTCATGATGCTGCGGTCGGCGACGTCGGTCAGCCAGCAGCCGCCATGAATCATCAGCACCACCGGGTGCGGCGCCTTGCCGGCAGGCAGCCACAGGTCGACGACCTGCAGTGCATCCGTGCCATAGGCGATCGTTCGACTCGGCTTCGGCTGCGGCCGGTCGAGCAGGTCTGGCCACGCCATCAACGCGGCGCGTTCGGCAGGCGCGGAACAGGCGGTGGAAAGCGGAGCGGTCATGGCGGCGATCATCATCAGCAGGCGGGCGGTGCGCATCGGCGGATGCTAGGCGATGGCGCGGATGCTGGCGAGCGGCTATGCGCGGGGCGGGAGGGGCCAATGGCAGACATCGCGAAAATCGTCGCCGACATTGCGGCGGAAATGGCGGCAGCGCCGGATCGCGGCAAGGTGGCCGACTATATCCCTGCCCTCGCGCGCGTCGATATTGGCCATTTCGGCATCGCGGTGATCCTGGCGGACGGCACTGTGCATATGGGCGGCGATGCCGAGACCGCCTTCTCGATCCAGTCGGTCTCCAAGGTGTTCATGCTGACGATGGCGCTCGGCCGCGTCGGCGATGCGCTGTGGCGGCGGGTGGGGCGCGAACCCTCCGGCTCGGCGTTCAACTCGATCGTCCAGCTTGAAAGCGAACAGGGCATTCCGCGCAACCCGTTCATCAACGCGGGCGCGATCGTGGTATCGGACATCGTCCTCCAGGGCAGCGACGTGCGCTCGGCAGCGGGTGACCTGCTGCGCTTCATGCGCTTCCTTTCGGATGACGACAGCATCGTGATCGACAAGGAGGTCGCCGAATCCGAAGCGCAGACCGGCTTTCGCAACTATGCGCTCGGCAATTACATCAAGGCGTTCGGCAATCTCCGCAACCCGGTCGAACAGACGCTCCAGCTCTATTTCAACCAGTGCGGCATCGCGATGAGCTGCCGCCAGCTCGCCGCCGCCGGCCGCTACCTGATGCTCGACGGTCGCCACCCCGCGACCGGCCAGCAGGTGGTGACGGCCAGGCGCGCGCGGCGGATCAACGCGGTGATGCTGACCTGCGGCCACTATGATGGCTCGGGCGAGTTCGCCTATCGCGTCGGCATTCCGGGCAAGTCCGGGGTCGGCGGCGGAATTCTGGCGGTCGTGCCGGGGGAGGCCTCGATCGCGGTCTGGTCCCCCGGCCTCAACGAGCGCGGCAATTCGCAACTCGGCAGCCTCGCGCTCGAACGGCTGTCGGAAGCGACCGGCTGGTCGATCTTCAATCCACGGCTCTAGGCGGGGTCAGCACCGCCCCTTCCGCCGCCGCGCCGCGTCCACCCGCCATGGCGCCGCATATTCGATCTCGGTCAGCTTACACATCGCCTGCACATAAAGGCGTCCGAAGGCACGCAATCCATCAGTGACGCTGTTGGTGAAGCTTTCATGGTGATCGGCCCAGAGCCGGCCGTCCAATTCGTCGCGCATGCCCATGTTCCTTGATTGATTGGGGTTGAAATCATCGTCCCGTGGGCATCGGAATACAGGCTGCTTGGATCATCCGCCAACAAAAGGCCTGGCGTGATCAAAAAGCGTGACTTATGATTAGGCCATGCGCCAGATCCCGCCGCTCGCTGCCGTCCGCGTGTTCGAGGCTGCCGCCCGCCTCGGCAACTTCACCCGCGCCGCCGAGGAACTCGGGATGACGCAGGCGGCAGTCAGCTATCAGGTGAAGCTGCTCGAGGAACGGCTGGGGCTCGGCCTGTTCCACCGCGTCCGCCGGCAGGTGGTGCTGACCGAGGCGGGCCAGCGCATCGCGCCGCTGGTATCGACTGCGTTCGATACGCTGGACGATGCCTTCGCCCGCGCCCGCACCGAGAATGAGGCGGTGCTGACGATCAGTTGCTCCAACACCTTCGCCTCCAACTGGCTGGCGGTGCGGCTCGGCGGCTTCCAGGTCGCGCGACCGGGGCTCGCGGTCAGGCTGCACACCGATGACAATGTCGTCGATTTCACGTCGTCCGACGTCGACGTCGCGATCCGCAACAGCCCCGCGCCCTGGCCGGGGCTGGTCAGTCATTTCCTGATGCGCGTGCCGATCGTGCCGCTCGCCAGTCCATCCTTCCTCGCCCGGCATCCGCCGATCGGCGAGCCGGCGGATGTGTTCCGCGTGCCGCGTCTCTCGCCCGACGATGTCTGGTGGACCGCCTGGGCGGAAGCGGTGGGCGTGTCGCCGGCGGCGGAGCGCAGCAGCGGGCTCCGGCTCGATTCGCAGATGATGGAAGGGCGCGCGGCCATCGCCGGGCAGGGCATCGCCATCCTCAACCCGGCACTGTGGCGCGCCGAACTGCGCGACGGGCTGCTGGTGCGTCCGCTGCCGGGCCTCGCCTATGGCCGGCGACATTATTGGCTCGTCTACCCCGAGGCCCTTCGCCACACGGCGAAGGTCCGCGCCTTTCGCGACTGGTTGATCGCCGAGGTCCGCGCCGAATTCGCCGACGATCCGGACCATGTGCTGGTGGAGCCGGACGGCACCTAGCGCATAACATCGGGGCTTGGCCCGGCATCGAACTCGGCTAGAACCCCGCTGAACGAGACGAGGGTGAGACGGGCATGGCGTCCAACCGGGGATCGATGCTGATCGGCGCGGCGATCGCGACCGGCGTATTGCTGCTGCTGGCAGGCGCAGCCATCGTCTGGCTGCTGCTCGCGCGGGATAAGGAGGGCCATGGCGTCGCAAGCACGGAGGTCGCCGCGACGCAGCCCGGGCCCGCCCCGGCAACGACGCCCGCCGGGAATGCGGTGAACATCGTCGAAACGCCGGAGGCGACGCCGACCATCGCCCCCACCTCGATACCGATCCCCAAGCCCACGCTCGCGCCGCCGCCAACGCCCACGTCGAGCCCTTCATCCAGCCTCTCCGCCAGCACCATTCCCGCCGGATCCTATGCCGGCACCTATTTGTGCGCGCAGGGCTGGACCAATGTAACGTTGGACTTCAACCCGCCTTCGGGCGGCAGCCAGCGTGCGCGGACACGCTTCGGCGGCAATGACGGGGTGCCGCGCGGATCCTATACGCTGACGGTCGAGCCGCAGGGGAATGGCCGCTTCTATCTGCGTCCGCTGCGTTGGGAACAGCGCCCGCCCGGCTTCGTCATGGTCGGGCTGACCGTGTCGGTCGATGGCCGGCGCATCACCGGCAAGGTCGATCCGCCCTGCGGCGCCGTTCGCGTCGAACGGGTGGGGTGAGCCTGCCCCTCGCCAGCGTGCCGCGGCGCTGCTATTCGCCGAAGCGATGACTGCCGATCCCAACGACCCCTTCGACGCCATCGTCGATGCGCCGTTCGATTCCGCCCTGTCCGAGCGCTACCTCGTCTACGCGATGTCGACGATCACCGCGCGGTCGCTGCCGGACGTGCGCGACGGGCTGAAACCGGTGCATCGCCGGCTGTTGTGGGCGATGCGGCTGCTGCGGCTCGATCCGGCGAGCGGCTACAAGAAATGTGCGCGCGTCGTCGGTGACGTGATCGGCAAATATCATCCGCATGGCGACCAGTCCGTCTACGACGCGATGGTCCGCCTCGCGCAGACCTTCTCGCTCCGCTACCCGCTGGTCGATGGCCAGGGCAATTTCGGCAATGTCGATGGCGATAATGCCGCGGCGATGCGCTACACCGAGGCGCGGCTGACCGCGGCGGCGACCGAGCTGATGGCAGGGCTCGACGAGGGCACGGTCGATTTCCGCCCGACCTACAATGGCGAGGAGGAAGAGCCGGAAATCTTCCCAGGCATCTTCCCCAACCTGCTCGCCAACGGCGCCAGCGGCATCGCGGTGGGCATGGCGACGAGCATTCCCCCGCACAATGTCGCCGAGATCGTCGGCGCTGCGACATTGCTGATCGATCAGCCCGAGGCGAGCGACGCGCAACTGCTGGACCATGTCACTGGGCCCGACTTCCCGACCGGCGGTGTCGTCGCCGACAGCAAGGCGGCGATTGCTGAGGCCTATGCCACCGGCCGCGGCGGTTTCCGCGTCCGCTCACGTTGGGAAAAGCAGGAGGAAGGGCGCGGCACCTGGACGATCGTCGTCTCCGAAATCCCCTACGGCGTTCAGAAGTCCAAACTGATCGAGCAGATCGCGGCGCTGGTGAACGAGAAGAAGCTGCCGATCCTCGCGGATGTGCGCGACGAATCGGACGAGCAGATCCGGCTGGTACTCGAACCGCGCAGCCGCACCGTCGATCCGGACGTGCTGATGGACAGCCTGTTCCGACTGACCGAGCTCGAAACGCGCGTGTCGCTGAACCTCAACGTGCTCGATGCCACGCGCACGCCACGGGTGATGAGCCTGCGCCAGGTGCTGCTCGCCTGGAATGCGCACCAGATCGAGGTGCTCGTCCGCCGCTCGCAGCACCGGCTCGCCAGGATCGACGACCGCATCGAACTGCTCGATGGCTATATCATCGCCTATCTCAACCTCGACCGGGTGATCGAGATCATCCGCACCGAGGATGAGCCCAAGCCGGTGATGATGGAGGAATTCCAGCTCAGCGACCGGCAGGCCGAGGCGATCCTCAACATGCGGCTGCGCTCGCTGCGCCGGCTGGAGGAAATGGAGCTCAAGCGCGAGCGCGACCAGCTTGCCGACGAGCGCAAGTCGCTGATCGCGCTGATCGACAGCCCCGCGCGCCAGCGTACGCGGCTGAAGCGCGATCTTGCCGGGTTGCTGGTGAAATATGGGCCGGAGACCGCGCTCGGCCGCCGCCGCACCTTGATCGAGGAAGCTGGCCCGGCGCGCGAAATCCCGCTGGAAGCGATGATCGAGCGCGAGCCGATCACTGTGATTCTTTCGCAGCGTGGCTGGATCCGCGCTATGAGCGGCCATCGCGATCTCGCCGCCGCGGATACGCTGAAGTTCAAGGAAGGCGACGGCCCGGCCTTCGCTTTCCATTCCTATACCACGGATAAATTGCTGCTCGCGCTCGACAACGGTCGCTTCTTCACCTTGGGAGGAGACAAGCTGCCCGGCGGCCGCGGCTTCGGCGAACCGGTCGGGCTGATGGTCGATCTCGATCAGGGGGCCGAGATCCTCAGTCTGCTGCCCGCCCGTCCGGACACGAAGCTGCTGCTCGCCGCATCGGATGGGCGTGGCTTCATTGCGCAGACCGGGGAAGTCATCGCCGAGACGCGCAAGGGCCGCCAGGTCGTCAATCTGAAGGACAAGGCGAAGCTCAAGATCGTGCGCTTCGTCCCCGCCGAGGCCGATTATGTCGCGGCGATCGGTGATAATCGTAAACTGGTCGTCTTCCCGCTTGATGAACTGCCCGAAATGACGCGCGGGCAGGGCGTCGCGCTGCAGCGGTATCGCGACGGCGGCCTCAGCGACGCCATCGCTTTCCGTTTTGCGGATGGGCTGAGCTGGACGATGGGGGGCGAGACCGGCCGGACGCGCACGGAAAGCGATCTCACCGCATGGCGGGTCGCGCGGGGTGCGGCAGGGCGGATGCCGCCCACCGGTTTCCCCCGATCGAACCGTTTTGACTGATATTTCCGTAACTAAGAAACGAAGAATTTACATTTTTCGGAGCAAGCTGGGCCCTGATGCGTGCTCCCAGCCCGAATGCGCCTTTGCCGGCGAAGGATGTTATTGTGCCCGCCGTTTCGGAGGCTGGCGTGGTCATGCTGTTGGGGCCGGATAGGATCGAGGCTTGGCTTGAAGCGCTGCCAATCCCGGCTGCGGTGGTCGAACTCGCCGAGGGGCGCCTCTCCGAGGCGGCGTCCAACGCGCTGTTTCGGGGTGTCAGCGAGGGCGGGCGCGGATCGCTTTTCGATCCGGCGCGGCTCGGCGATCGCGTGCGCGCCTTCCTGGACTCGTCCGATCCGATCAGCCAGTTCGGCTGGCTCGACGATCGCGGTACCGATCGCCGCCATTATCGCGTGCGGTTCGCGCGGCTGGTCGATGGCGGCAGGGCCGATGTCCCGCCCGCATTGGTTTCGCTGGTCGATCGCACCATCGAGGCGGAAACCGCGGTCCATCGACGCGGCGACATGATGCGCGATAAGCTGACCGGACTGCTCAACCGCGCCGGTTTCGCCGAAGCCGTGTCGCTGCTCCAGCGTGAGGACCGCGCCGGCGACCTTGCGGTGCTGGTGGTTGATCTCAGCCGGTTCAGTCGCATCAATGTCTGCATGGGCGCCGATATCGGCGACGCGCTGATCGTCATGGTCGGCAAGCGACTGCGCGGCGCATTGCGCGCCTATGATCAACTCGCGCGGATCGGCGGCGACGAGTTCGCGATCCTGCTCCACCTCATCGACGGCCCGGGCGACGCCTTGCACGTCGCCCGACGCATCGAGGAGATCCTCGCCGAGCCGTTCAGCCTCTCCGACTTCGAGATTCGCGTCGATTGCGCCATCGGCGTCGCGATCTCGACCGAATCTAATGAGGAGGATGAGGATATCGTCCGCCATGCGCAATTCGCCCTGCGCCGGGCCAAGGAAACGGGGCGCGTCGAGGTCTACCTGAACCGCGCCTTCACCGAAGCGCGGCGGCGCTTCAGCATCGAGACCGAACTGCGCCGCGCGATCGAGAATGACAAACTGCACCTCGCCTTCCAGCCGATCGTCGGCCTGAACGAGGATCGGCTGGTCGGTTTCGAGGCACTCGCGCGTTGGCGCACCGAGGCGGGGGAGGACATCCCGCCGAGCGATTTCATTCCAGTGGCCGAGGAATCAGGGCTTATCATTCCGCTTGGGCGCTGGGCGCTCGAGGCGGCCGGCCGCACGCTCGCCCGGTGGGAGGCGGAAGCCGGGCGGGTGTTGCCGCTGTCACTCAGCGTCAATCTCTCCGCGATCCAACTCATCCGTGACGATGTGCCACGCCAGCTTGACGAGGTGTTGCGTCGGCACGGGTTGAGCGGTCACCGCTTCACGCTGGAACTGACCGAAAGCGCGGTCGTCGACGATCCCGATCGGGCTGCACGCGTAATGGGCGCGCTGAAGGATCTCGATGCACGGCTGGCGATGGACGATTTCGGCACGGGCTATTCCAACCTCGCCCTGCTGCAGAGCCTGCCCGTCGACGTCCTCAAGATCGATCGCAGCTTCGTGACGACGATGCTGGCCGATCGCGACAAGGTGGCGATCGTGCGCGCGGTGCTCAGCCTTGCGCATGCGCTGGGGATGGAAACGACCGCGGAAGGCATCGAGACGGTCGAACTGTCGCAGACGCTGGCCGCGCTCGGCTGCACCTATGGCCAAGGCTTCCTGTACGCACCGCCGCTGGATTCGGCCGCGGCCCTGGACTTCTGGCGCCGCCGCCGGCGCTGATTCGCATCCGCGCATGTGCGGCGTACCGGCGTTGCATGCATAAATCCTGCCAAACCCGGTTTGCTTGATCGCCGCGTCGCGATACATGGCGGCAGAGCGTGGAAAGGACTGCCATGAACGATGTCGTCACGATGGAGCCGCCGATCGCGCCGCCGGTGCCCGACATGGTTGCGCGCGGACTTTCGGTCGTCTCGATCGCCAAATCCTATGAAAAGCGCACGGTGCTGGCCGATGTGTCGCTGTCGGTCGCGCGCGGCGAGGTGGTCGGTCTGCTCGGCCCTAACGGCGCGGGCAAGACGACCTGCTTCTATTCGATCATGGGCCTGGTGCGCCCCGATGCCGGCCGCATCATGCTGGATGGGGACGATATCACCGGCCTGCCGATGTATCGTCGCGCGATTCTGGGCCTGGGCTATCTGCCGCAGGAAACCTCGATCTTCCGCGGCATGAGCGTCGCGCAGAACATCTCGGCGGTGCTCGAACTGGCCGAGCCCGACAGGACGGCGCGCGCCGCGCGGCTGGAAACCTTGCTCGAGGAGTTCGGCCTCACCCGCCTGCGCGACTCGCCGGCGATGGCGCTGTCGGGGGGGGAGCGGCGGCGTTGCGAAATTGCGCGCGCGCTGGCGGCCGACCCATCCATCATGCTGCTCGACGAGCCGTTCGCCGGCATCGATCCGCTGTCGATCGCCGACATTCGCGATCTCATCAAGGAATTGAAGAAGCGCGACATCGGCGTGCTGATCACCGATCACAACGTCCGCGAAACGCTGGATATCGTCGATCGCGCCTGCATCATCTATGATGGCCGGGTGCTGTTCGCCGGCAGCCCGCGCGATCTCGTTGCCGATCCGAACGTGCGCCGGCTTTATCTCGGCGAGGGCTTCGAACTCTAGGAACCACTCCGATGGCGCTCGGACCTCGCCTCGATCTCAGGCAGAGCCAGTCGCTGGTGATGACGCCGCAGTTGCAGCAGGCGATTCGCCTGCTGACGCTGTCCAACCTCGAGATCGAAAGCTTCATCGCCGAGGAAATCGAAAAGAACCCGCTGCTGGAGTCCGGCGGCGGGGGCGATGACGAGCGCGGGGCCGACCGTGGCGGCGGCGATAATGGTGATGGCGATTTTGGCGATTCGGGCGAGTCCGACGGGTTCGACGCGCCCGATCCCGTCACGGCCGATCGGCTGATCGCCGGCGGCGATGCCGGCAATGATAATCCGCTCGACGTGGACTATGCCGTCGAGACCTTCCACCATGACAGCGCGATCGACAGCATGGTTGACCGCCCGATGGCCGATGGCCCGGGCATGGATGGCGGGCTCGGTCTCGATGGCGTCGGCGGCGGTGCTGCCATGCCGGAGGATGGGCCGGACTTCGATGCCATGGCGGCGGATGCGCCGTCGCTCCACGATCACCTGCTGGCGCAGGCGGGCGCGGAGCTTTCGGGGCTCGGCCTGCTGATCGGCGAACAGATCATCGATCAGATCGACGAGGCCGGCTATCTTGCCGCGCCGCTCGCTGAGATCGCCGACCGACTGGGCGTGTCGATGGCGGAGGCCGAAGCTGTGCTGGCGGTCATCCAGGGTTTCGATCCCACCGGCGTCGGCGCGCGCTCGCTCGCCGAATGCATCGCGCTGCAGGCGCGCGAGGCCGATCGCTATGATCCGGCGATGGCGCGGCTGATCGACAATCTCGACATGCTTGCGCAGGGCAAGATCGCCCAGCTGCGCCGGATGACCGGCGTCGACGAGGAAGACATGGCGGACATGATCCGCGAATTGCGTGGCTATGATCCCAAGCCTGGGCTGCGCTTCGGCGGCGAACGCGCGCAGGTGGTCGTGCCGGATCTGTTCGTCGCGCGCCGCCCCGGCGGCTGGGCGGTGGAGATCAATGCGGCGACTCTGCCGCGGCTGCTCGTCAACCGCAGCTATTATGTCGAGCTTTCGTCGGGCAAGCAGGATCGCGACTCGCGCGCGTGGCTGGCGGACAAGCTGGCGAGCGCGAACTGGCTGGTGAAGGCGCTCGATCAGCGCCAGCGCACGATCATCAAGGTGGCGACCGAACTGGTCACCCATCAGGAGGCCTTTTTCCTGAGGGGCGTCGCGCATCTGAAGCCGCTGACCCTGAAGACGATCGCCGATGCCATCGGCATGCACGAATCGACCGTCAGCCGCGTCACCAGCAACAAATATCTGAGCTGCGCGCGCGGGCTGTTCGAGCTGAAATATTTCTTCACCAGCGCGATCCAGGCGGCCGATGGCGGCGATGCGGTGTCGGCGGAGGCGGTGAAGAGCCAGATCAAGGCGCTGATCACCGCGGAGGATCCAGCCAAGATCCTGTCGGACGATACGCTGGTCGATCTGCTGCGCGCCAAGGGCTTCGACATCGCGCGGCGCACCGTCGCCAAGTATCGCGAGGCGATGGGCATCGGTTCTTCGGTGCAGCGCCGGCGCCAGAAGGCGCTGGGTTCGCGGGCCGCCTGAGGGGTGTGCAGATTCAGCGCCTTCGGCCTTGAAGAATCGCTGATCCGCTGCTAGGTGCGCCGCTTCCGCCGCGGATGCCCTGCTTCGCGGCACCAAATTTGCACGCATAGCGATCGTGTCGTCCGGCCCTTCGGGTGGATGTTGCGGCGCCACGAGAGACTGGAGACTGACGGTTTATGCAAATCATCGTTCGCGACAATAACGTCGACCAGGCGCTGCGCGCCCTGAAGAAGAAGCTGCAGCGTGAGGGCGTCTATCGCGAGATGAAGCTCCGTCGCCACTACGAGAAGCCCTCGGAAAAGCGCGCCCGTGAGCGTGCGGCGGCGATCCGCCGCGCGCGCAAGCTGGAGCGCAAGCGCGCCGAGCGCGACGGCGTCAAGTAAGATGCCCATCGGGCCGCTTCGGCGGCCCGATTGCTTTTCGCCGGTGATTCTCTAGACCGGCGCGGTCCACTGCCCGCGAGGTTGCTTCATGTCGTCCGTCACCGCCGTTCCGCTCCGTCCGATCACCAAGGGTTCGCTGACGAAGCTGTGGGTCGGTGTGGCGGCGCTGGTGCTGGCCGCGGGTGGCCTCGCCTATGTGGGCACGACCGCCTACGCGCCGAGCGAAACCGGCACGCCGGAGCAGTTCCTCGCGTGGAACGCCGGTCAGGACGGCGTGGTGACCACCGCCTCGGGCCTGCAGTACAAGATCCTCAAGCCCGGCAGTGGCCCGACGCCGACCGACGAGGATGTCGTCACCATCGCCTATAAAGGCTCGCTGCGTGACGGCACCGTCTTCGATCAGGCGCCGAGCATCCAGCTTCCCGTCGCGCAGATGGTACCGGGCTTCTCCGAAGCGCTGAAGCTGATGCCGCGCGGTTCGAAATTCCAGCTCTGGCTGCCGCCGAAGCTCGGCTATGGCGAACAGTCGCCGTCGCCGCAGATCCCGGCCAACTCGGTCCTCGTCTTCGAGGTCGACATGCTCCAGTTCGCCAGCATCGCCGAACTGCGCCAGCAGATGATGATGGGCGGCGCCGGTGGCGCCGGCGGCGCGCCCGACATGGGCGGCGCCGGCATGGATCCGCACGCGGGGCAGTAAGCCCCGCGGCATCCGCCACACTCCCCCTCCGTTCGCCCCCAGCGAAGTCGAGGGGTGGTTCGAGCGCAGCCGAGAATCGAGACCCCCCCCGGGTTTTTGGAAGTGGGGCCTCAAACCCGCCGGAACAGCGCTCCCGCCGCCCAGCCCAGCGCCAGCGACAGCGCCACCGCAACCAGTCCATAGACGAACGACCACCGGTCCGCCGCCTCGGCGACGAAGCGTTCGAACCCCGATTTCCGGATCTCGATCGGCCGCACCGCGGCGGCCAGCACCTTGCCGTCCTGGATCAGGAAGGTCTCGGCGGTGAAGGTTCCCACCGGCACCCGCGCGGGGATGCGCAGCCGGGCGCGATAGAGCACGTCGTCGGTAATCTCGACCTCGCCCACCACCTCGCCGTAAAGGCCCACGCGCTTGTTGAGGTCGACCAGCCCGGCGGCGAAGCGGCGCTGCTCGTCGGTAGGCCGCGCGCTGGCGGGGGAGAGCTGGAGATTGTCCAGCCCCAGCTCGTAGATCGCGGCGGTGCGCTCATCGACGAGCGCCTTGATCGGGCGGGATGCGGCGACCGCATAGAAACTGGGGGCGGATCGGAAGCGGGCGCTGTCCGCGTTCATCCAGATGCCGGCGATCTTTTGCTTCTCGCGCACGATTACGGATTCGGTTGGGCCCTTGAGCACCACAACGATGTCCGCGCGCTTTTCCGGCGCGCGCCCGCCAGGATAGATGATCGCGCCGAACAGCAGCAGTTCGGCGCCGGTGAAGCTGTAGCGGATCTCCACGTCCCGCTGCGACACGTCCGGCACCAGCCGCGGCTTTTCCTGCGCCATCAGCAGCGGTGCTGCGAGCGCGATCAGCCCCAGGCCGTGCAGCCGGCTCACCATGGTTGGACCGTGTAGATCTCGTCGGGGCGCCAGCCGAGCCCCAGCGCCATGCGCAGCGCAACCGCAAGGACGATGAAGGCGAGCAGGAAGCGCAGATATTCGGGCTTCAGCTTCTGCGCGAGCCGCGCGCCGAGCTGCGCGCCTGTGACGCTGCCGATCAGCAGCAGCGCGGCGAGCACGATATCGACCGATTTGGTGGTAGAGGCGTGGACCATCGTGGCCGCCGCGGTCACGAACAGGATCTGGAACAGCGATGTGCCGACCACCACCTGCGTCGCCATGCCAAGCAGGTAGATCATTGCCGGCACCATCACGAAGCCGCCGCCGACGCCCAGCAGGATCGTCAGCACGCCGGTGGCGAAGCCCAGCAACAGCGGCGCGAGCGGCGAGATGTAGAGGCCGGAGCGGTAGAAGCGCCAGCGCAGCGGCAGTGCGGCGACCAGCGGGTGGTGGCGCCGTGTGCGCGCCGGCAGCGCTTCGCCGCGGCGGGCGGCGCGGATGCTCACCCAGCTTTCCTTGGCCATCAGCCAGCCGACGCTGCCCAGCAGCAGCACATAAAGGATGCCGATCACCGTATCGATCTGGCCGGTCGTCTGCAGCTCGCGGAAGATGAAGGCGCCCGCAAGCGATCCGACGATACCGCCGGCGACCAGCACCAGCCCCATATGCACGTCGACGCCGCCACGGCGGTAATGCGCGAGCGCGCCGGAGACGCTGGCGCCGGTCACCTGCGTCGCGGCTGAGGCCGCAGCGACCGTGGGCGGGATGCCGTAGAAGATCAGCAGCGGCGTCGTCAGGAATCCGCCGCCGACCCCGAACATGCCGGACAACAGCCCGACCAGCCCGCCCAACGAGATGATGACGAGCGCATTTACCGACAGATTGGCGATCGGAAGATACAGATCCATGGCCAGGGTCACGCCTAAACCCAAATGGATGCGGGCGAAAGGCTGCGCGGGCACGCCGTGCTTCCCATCAATGGGATCGTCGCTTGCCTTCGCCTCAAAACAATATAATGATGATATCATAATTATGGAGGATGGTGATGACGATCGAATCGCCCCACGGCCCCGGCTTCAACATCAGTCGAGAACGGCCTGCGCAGACCCGCAATGGCTATCTGATGCTGCTGCTCCTGCTCGTCCTGCTGGTGGCGGTGTTGTTCGGCTTCGTCGCTGCGGCGCTGAACGCGCTCCTCGGGGTGGTGGTAATGGTGGTCGCGGTGCTGCTGCTCGCGCTCATCGCACCGGGTTTCTTCATGCTGCAGCCCAACCAGGCGGTGGCGATCACCCTGTTCGGCGACTATCGCGGCACCGACCGTGCCACCGGGCTGCGCTGGACTTGGCCGTGGATGGGCAAGCGCAAGATCTCTGCGCGCGCCAACAACCTCGTGTCGGACAAGCTCAAGGTCAACGACCTGCGCGGCAACCCCATAGAGATCGCCGCGCAAGTGGTGTGGCGCGTGACCGACAGCGCGCAGGCGCTGTTCGACGTCGATGATTATCGTGAGTTCGTCGAGGTGCAGATCGAGGCCGCGGTGCGCACGATCGGCTCGCGCTACGCCTATGACGATATCGCCCAGGCCGAGGTCACCTTGCGCGGCAATCATGAGGTGGTGAACAGCGAGTTGCGCGTCGAGCTGATCGACCGGCTGAAGGTGGCGGGCATCACCATCGACGAATGCGGGCTGACTCACCTCGCTTACGCGCAGGAGATTGCGGGCGCGATGCTGCGGCGCCAGCAGGCGGATGCGGTGATCGCGGCGCGGCAGAAGCTGGTCGAAGGCGCTGTCGGCATGGTCGAACTTGCGCTGGAGCAGCTCTCGGCGAAGAATGTCGTCGAACTGGACGACGAGCGGCGCGCGGCGATGGTCTCCAACCTGATGGTTGTGCTGTGCTCGGAGCGCGACACCCAGCCGGTGGTCAACGCCGGGTCGCTCTATCAGTAAGGCGCCGGCGTGACGGTGCCCCCCAAGAAAGCGTTCGCGCTGCGGCTCGATCCGGCGCTCCACGCCGCGATCGAGCGCGCGGCGGCGACCGACCTGCGCAGCGTCAATGCCGAGGTGGAGATCCTGCTGCGCGAGGCGCTGGCGCGCCGCGGCGTGAAGGTCGCCCCACCCGAGCATCGCCCGCGCGGGCGGCCGCCGGCTTCGCGCGATGACTGAACGGAGGTTCGAGATGGACGAATTCGGCAAACCCTGGTTCGCGCCCAAGCGCTTCGGTTACGGCGCCGGCCTGCCGATCGCGACCGCGGGCTGGGTCTTCATCGCGGCGCATCTGCTGCTCATCGGCCTCGGCATTTTCTTCCTGGTCGGCGTCACGCGCGCGGCGTGGCTGGCGACGATCATCGTCGTTGCGCTGCCGATCTACGCGGCGAAGACGCGCGGCGGGTGGCGATGGCGTTGGGGTGGGGAAGATCGGGGGTAAACAGGGGAGAATGAGGGGCGAGAAGGGGGTGGTTTTTCGCCCCTTTTCGCCTCACCCCAGCGCCTCGTCCAGCAGCCGCGCCAGCCGCAGCCCGCCACGCTCCACCTGTTTGCGGACCACCGGAATCGCCGCCTCGATCGCTGCGTTGCTCAGCACCGGCTTGGCATCCGGGGCGGGCAGGCAGGGATCGCCGCCGTAGAGCCCGCCATAGGCGACATCATGCGCGATCTGCCAATTTTCGCGGGACCAGTCCTCGGTGCTGCCCGCCGCCACAGCGGCGCGGTCGGCCGGTGCGATGTCCGATATCAACCCGGCTACGCCCGCGGGCGGCGTGGTGATCGCGCGCTCGGCAAGATAGCCGTCCCAGATGCTGTGCAGGTTGATGCGGCCCTGGGCGATGCCATAATCGGCCTTCACGCGATTGCCCCCGAGATCGCCATGATCGCCCGCATGCATCGGCTGGTGCAGATCGCCGACGAAATGAACGAGAAAGGCCAGCGCCATCAGCCGCTCGCGCGCCGGCAGGCTCTTGTCGGCCAGCAGCTTGCGGTTGCGGTCGATCTGGGCCGAGACGCAATTGCCGTCGCGGCAGGGCGCCTTGAGGTCGAACGGCTTGCAGATGTCGATGTTCTGATAGTGCCAGGAATAGGCATAGCTGAACCGCTCGCCAAGCATCTTGATGCAGTCCGGCCAGACGCTGGCATCCTCGATCGTGCGCAGCTTGCAGGTGGGCGTCGCGAGATCGGGCGCGTGGCGCAGCAACTGCCGGATGGCCGCCCGCGTTTCGGGCCGCACCTCGTGCATGGCGATGCCGGCGACCGCCTCATGGCCAAAATCCCACCAGGCCGATGCCGGCGCTGCGACCAACGCGGACGTCAGCAGCGCGAGGGCGATGCGCAATGCCTTCATGCCTTGTCTCCATTCAAAGGCGGCAACGACCCGCTCGCCCATTCAGCGCCGCCCTATCGGCTGCGGCGGAAGCGCGCTATAGGCGCGGGCATCGCTTAGCCCGAGAGTAAGTTCATGTCCTCGATCCGTCCGTGGCGCGACATCGCCCGCCGCAAGTCCCGCCAGATCATGGTCGGCAACGTGCCCGTCGGCGGCGACGCGCCCGTCACCGTGCAGACGATGACCAACACGCCGACCACGGACGCAAAGGCGACGATCAACCAGATCCGGCGCTGTGAAGAGGTAGGCGCGGACATCATCCGCGTTTCGTGCCCGGACGTCGAATCGACCGCGGCTTTTCGCCAGATTACCCGCGCCGCGCGCGTGCCGATCGTTGCCGACATCCACTTCCACTACAAGCGCGCGCTGGAAGCCGCCGATGCCGGCGCCGCCTGCCTGCGCATCAACCCCGGCAACATCGGCTCGGCCGATCGCGTGGCGGAAGTGGTGCGTGCGGCCAAGGCCAATGGCTGCTCGATCCGCATCGGCGTCAACGGCGGCAGCCTTGAGCGCGACCTGCTCGAAAAATATGGCGAGCCCTGCCCGGAAGCGCTGGTCGAAAGCGCGCTCGACCATATCAAGCTGCTGCAGGACCATGATTTCCACGAGTTCAAGGTGGCGGTGAAGGCCAGCGACCATTTCCTCGCGGTCGCTGCCTATCAGCAGCTCGCCGAGGCGGTCGATTGCCCGCTGCACCTGGGCATCACCGAGGCGGGCGGCTTCGTCGGCGGCACCGTGAAGTCGGCGATCGGCATCGGTTCGCTGCTGTGGTTCGGCATCGGCGACACGATCCGCGTCTCGCTCTCCGCCGAGCCCGAGGATGAGATCCGCGTCGGCTATGAGATCCTCAAGACCCTGGGCATCCGCACCCGCGGCGTCCGCGTCGTTTCCTGCCCGAGCTGCGCGCGGCAGGGCTTTGACGTGATCCGCACCGTCCAGACATTGGAAGACCGGCTGAAGCACATCGCGACGCCGATCTCGCTTTCGGTGCTGGGCTGCGTCGTCAACGGCCCCGGCGAGGCGCGCGAAACCGACATCGGCATCACCGGCGGCGGCAACGGCAAGCACATGGTCTATCTGTCGGGCGTCACCGACCATCATATCCAGGACGACGACATGGTCGAGCATATCGTCAAGCTGGTCGAGGCGAAGGCCGCCGAGATCGCGGCTGCCAACAGCCGGGCGCCGATCGCCGCCGAGTAAGTGACCAGGGCCAATCCAGCGATCGCCTTCGCGGTCGCCGTCCTCGGCATCGCCATCTTTTCGGCGATGGACGCGATGATGAAGCAATTGTCGATCGAGATCGGCGCCTACAACGCGATGTTGTGGCGCACGATAATCGCGTTCGGCATCAGCGGTACGCTATTCCTCGGTTCGGGCGGGCGCTGGCCGAGCCGGTCGGTGTTCCGGCTACATCTGTGGCGCGGGATCGCCGCGGCGGCGTCCGTGCTGATGTTCTTCTGGGGCATCGCGCGGATGCCGATCGCGCAGGGCGTCGCATTGTCGTTCATCGCTCCGCTGATCGCGCTCTATCTCGCCGCAGTGGTGCTCAAGGAGACGGTGGGGAAGGGGGCCATCGCCGCGTCACTGCTCGCCTTCGCCGGCGTCATCGTCATCCTGATCGGCCAATCGCGTGAAGAAATGGGCCCCGAAGCTTTTCGCGGCGCAGTCGCGATTCTCGTTGCGGCGGTGCTTTATGCAGGCAGCCTGATCCTCGGCCGCAAGCAGAGTCAGGTTGCGAGCCCGATCGAGGTCGGCTTCTTTTTCAACGTCATTGCGATCGGCATGTACGGCATGGCGTCGCCCTGGCTGGCGGTGCTGCCGAGCATGGGCCAACTGCCGCGGCTGCTGCTGTGCGCGATCTTTTCGCTGGTCTCGATCATGCTGCTCGCCTGGGCCTATGCCCGCGCCGAGGCCAATTACCTGCTGCCGGTGGAGTATACGGCGTTCATCTGGGCGGCATTGCTCGGCTGGTGGGCGTTCGGCGAGGCGGTCTCACCCTTGACCTTAGTCGGCGCGGCGATGATCGTCGCCGGCTGCCTTTGGGCGGCACGCCGCCGCCCGCCCCCAATGCCGACCACGGAAGCCGCCCTATGACATTGACGATCCGCCCCGCCGTTCCAGGCGACGAAGCCGAGATCCTCCGCCTGGTGAAGGCGCTGGCCGATTATGAGCGCGAACCGGATGCGGTGAAGGCGACTGAGGCATCGCTACGCGCGACCCTGTTCGACGAACCCGCCCGTGTGTGGGCGCACTTGGCGGAGTTGGACGGCAAGCCGGTCGGGCTGGCGCTATGGTTCCTCACCTACTCGACTTGGACGGGCAAGCCGACGCTCTATCTCGAGGATCTGTTCGTCGAGGAAAGCGCACGTGGCTCGGGCGCCGGATTGGCGCTGTTCCGCGCGCTGGCGGAAGCGGCGCGGGGCCTTGGCTGCGGCCGGATCGACTGGTCGGTGCTCGACTGGAATGAGAAAGCCAAGGGCTTCTACAGCCATATCGGCGCCAAGCCGACGACCGGCTGGGAGGTCTGGCGCCTGGAGGGCGAGGCGCTGGACGCGCTGTGATCGGCGCGCGGCAACCGCGCGTCGCGCTCGACATCCGGCGGGTGGCGGCGCTACGGAACATAGTGTGACCGACGCCGAACGCCTCATCACCCCCGCCCGCCGGCCCGAGGACGTGGACGCCGCGTTGCGCCCGCGCTCGCTCGACGAGTTTGTCGGCCAGCAGGCGGCGCGCGAGAATCTGCGCGTGTTCATCGATGCCGCGAAGTCGCGCGGCGATGCACTGGATCATGTGCTCTTCTTCGGCCCGCCCGGTCTCGGCAAGACCACGCTCGCGCAGATCATCGCGCGCGAGATGGGGGTGGGGTTCCGCTCCACGTCGGGCCCGGTGATCGTCAAGTCGGGCGATCTCGCGGCGCTGCTGACCAATCTCGAAGACGGTGACGTCCTCTTCATCGACGAAATCCACCGCCTCAATCCGGCGGTCGAGGAAGTGCTTTATCCGGCGATGGAGGATCGCGCGCTCGACCTCATGATCGGGGAGGGGCCTTCGGCGCGCTCGGTGCGCATCGATCTGCCGCGCTTCACATTGGTCGGTGCCACCACCCGCCAGGGCCTGCTGACGACGCCGCTCCGCGACCGCTTCGGCATCCCGGTAAGGCTCAATTTCTACACGGTCGATGAACTGGAAAAGGTGGTGAGCCGCGCAGCCCGCCTGCTCGATCTGCACATTGCCCCCGATGGCGCCGCCGAGATCGCGCGCCGCGCACGGGGGACTCCGCGTATCGCTGGCCGCCTGCTGCGGCGCGTGCGCGATTTCGCCAATGTCGCGGGCGTGATCACGGTGGACCGCAAGGCCGCCGATCTCGCACTCACCCGGCTGGAGGTCGACGCGCTCGGACTCGACGCGATGGACCGGCGCTACCTTCACATGATCGCTGACATTTATCGCGGCGGCCCGGTGGGCGTCGAAACGCTGGCTGCCGGCCTCAGCGAGCCGCGCGACACGATCGAGGAAGTGATCGAGCCCTATCTGATCCAGCTGGGCCTGGTCGCCCGTACCGCGCGCGGCCGGTGCCTCAACGCGCGGGGCTGGAAACATCTCGGGCTCAATCCGCCCGCAGGGTCACAGGACGGTCTGTTCGACGTTTGATTCCGTCGAGCATACACCCTGATCCGCGGCGCACTGCCGCCGACAGCACACGCGAAGTAGAACGTAAACGGGCCACGAACCTTTGAGGTTCGTGGCCCGCATTCCTGCTATAAAATCCAGGCCGGGTGATCCGGCCGGATCCCAAGGCTTTCTTACGGCTTGATCGGCACGCCAACATAGGTTGACTGATTGCCGCGCGTGACAAGCAGCAGCACGCTGTTGCGGCCGGCGCGCCGCGCCGCGGCGATGGCGTTGTCGAGGTCGGCCGGGGTGCGCACGGCGACGCGGGTCACCGAATTTACCGCGCTGATGATGTCGCCGCGACGCAGGCCCTTGCCTGCCGCTTCGCTCGATGGATCGACCGAACTGACGACCACGCCCTGCATCGCGGGATCGACACCCAGTTGCCGCGCGATCACCGGCGTCATCGGCACTACCGCGATGCCGAGCGCACCGCGCGTTGCCTGCTCGCTGTCGCCCGGGCTCGAATCCTCACCGAAGCCTTCGTCATCCTCGCCGCGCGCGAAGCCTGCGAGCTGATCGTCCGGCGGGCGCTTGCCGACGGTGGCGGTCAAGGTCATGCGCTTGCCGTCACGGATCAGTTCGATCGGCACACGCGTGCCCACCGGCAGATTGGCGACGATGAACGACAGCGTCTGGTCCGGATTGACGGTGCGACCGTTGACCTTGACGATCACGTCACCCTGACGGATGCCCGCCTTGTCGGCGGCTTCGCCCGGCACGGTGCGCGCGATCAATTCGCCCTCATTCTTGCTGAGGCCGAGCGCGCCGGCGCTGTCATCGTCGAGCTGCTGGATCTCGACGCCGAGATAGCCGCGCTCCACCGAGCCGCCCTTCATCAGCGTATCGACGATCGGCTTGGCCTGTTCGGCCGGGATCGCGAAGCCGATGCCGACATTGCCGCCGGTCGGAGAGAAGATTGCGGTATTGATGCCGATGACATTGCCGGCCAGGTCGAACATCGGCCCGCCCGAATTGCCCTGGTTGATCGACGCGTCGGTCTGGATGTAGCGGTCATAGGCGCCGCCCGAACCAGTGTTGCGGTGGAGCGCCGAGACGATGCCGGCGGTCACGGTGCCGCCCAGGCCGAACGGATTGCCGATCGCCATCACCCAGTCACCCACGCGCGTCCGCGTCGAATCGCCGAAACGCACGAAGGGCAGGTTGGCGGCCTCGATCTTGAGCACCGCCAGATCCGACTGCGGATCGCGGCCGATCAGCTTGGCCTTGTACTCCTTGCGATCGGGCATGATCACGGTGATTGATTCGACCGTGCCGTTGCCACGGCGATCGGGCGAGATCACGTGGTTGTTGGTGACGATATAGCCGTCGGGCGAGATGATGAAGCCCGAGCCGAGCGAGGTCGCCTGGCGGGTGACCGGACGGCCGCCCTGAAGACCACCGAACAGTCCGCCGAACGGCGTGCCCTCGAACGGGTTGTTGCTGACCTGCACGCGCTGGGTAGTCGAGATGTTGACGACGGCGGGCTGCAGCTTGGCGGCAAGATCGGCGAAGCTCATCGGCGCGCCAGCGCGCGGCGCAGACGCCAGCGCCTGGGGATCATTCTGTGCAACCTGCGCCCCGAGCGGGTTGGTTACGAGGGTCGCGGCCGTTCCCCCGAGCAGCAAGGCGGTGGTCAAGGCATAGGCGTAACGCACTGAGATCTTCCTCCATTGGGCGCGCCGAAAGGCGCTTGCGACGCTGTGAGCCTGCGCCTGAACGCAGCTTTAATGGTCCTTCGCAGCCGATCCGCGGCGGCCACCCAGTCTGTCAGGGCTTGCCGCGGAACTCGCGCAGATAATCGTTTTGGGGCGACAAGATGATCGACGCACGGCCCTCCGGCTGGGTTCCATCCGTGCCGAACGTATGTTCGTAGGATTTCATCGCCCGGTAGAAATCGTAGAAGCCCGGATCCTTGCCGAAGCTGGCGGCATAGGTGCGCGCCGCGGCGGCATCAGCCTCCGCGCGGATGATCTGTGCATCGCGCGCGCCGTTGGCGCGGATCGTCAGTGCCTCCTGGCGGCGAGCGGTGCGCATCCGTTCATAGGCCGATTCCAGTGGCGTGCCGTCCGGCAGGTCGGCCCGCTTGATCCGTACGTCCACGATCTCCGCGCCATATTGGCGGGCGACACGGTTGAGGCCGGTCTGGATGTTGTCCATCACTTGGCTGCGTTCCGGGCTGAGCAGCGCCGAGAACTGCACCTTGCCCAGCTCGTTGCGGAGCTGCGAGCCGAGGATCGGGCGAAGCTGGTCGGACACGCGCTCCTCGGTCCCCGCCGAGATGTACATCTGCAGCGGATTGACGATGCGGTAGCGCGCATAGGCATCGACGTTTAGGCGGAGCTGGTCGGTCGAGAGCACCTGCTGGCGGTCCATCTCGATGTCGAGCACGCGCTTGTCGATCCACACGACCTGATCGATGAACGGCACCTTGGCGATCAGCCCGGCGCCCGAGCGACCGAAGTCCTGGTCGGCGCGATAGGGGTTGATCAGCTTCTGGGGCTCACCGAAGCGAACGATGACGCCCTGCCGGTCCTCCGGCACCACGACCAGCGAGCTCAGCAGGATGATGAGCAGCAGAAGCGATCCTATCGTGATCGCGATAAGCTGACGGGGAACGCCGGTCATCGTTGCGCCTCCGCGGCCGGAGCCGGTCGCTTGGCGACCTCGGGCAGCGGCAGATAGGGCGTCACGCCCGGGGCCTCGACGATCGTCTTGTCAACCTTCGACAGAACACGCTCCATCGTCTCGTAATACATGCGCCGGCGGGTCACTTCGGGCGCCAGCTTATACTCGCCATAAACCTGGTCGAACGCGGCCGCCTCGCCCTGCGCCTTGGCGTTGAGCTGCTGCGCGTAGGCACGCGCTTCGTTGAGATAGGTTTGCGCGGTCTGCTGCGCGGCCGACACTTCCTTGAACGCGTCGTTGACGGCGGCGGGCGGATCCGCCTGCTTGACCGCCACACCCTGGATCCGGACGCCGGCGCGATAGTCGTTGAGCAGTTCCTGCGTACGCTGCTGGACGCGCGCTTCGATGGCGTTACGGCCGGAGCCGATCGCATCGTTGAGCGACACCTCGGCGATCACCTCGCGCATCGCGCTTTCCGCGGCTTCGCTGATCGTCTCGTCGGGATCCTCGAGCTGGAACATGTAGCGGACGGGATCGCTGATGTTCCAGCGCACCGAATAGGCAAGATCGATCACGTTCTGGTCACCCGTGAGCATCAGGTTTTCCTGCTGCGCGGCGGTGGTGCCGATATCGACCGTACGGATTTCCGCGACATCGATCTTGCGCACAGTGACGATCGGCGCCGGCGGCGTGAAGCTCACGCCCGGGCGCAACGTGTACCAATAGCGACCGAACAGCGAAACGACGCCCTGTTCCTGCGGTCCGATGCGGTGGATGCTGGTGAACAGCAGCCAGATCACGACGAACAGCGCGAGCACATAACGCCAGACCCGGGCGGGATTGAACGCCGGCGGCAAGCCGCCGCGACCACCGCCGCCACCGCCGGCGCGCATGCGCCGGATCAGTTCGTCGAGCTGGGTCGGCCCGCGTCGACCATTGCCACCACCACGCGGGCGGCCACCTTCGGGGGGCTGATTCCACGGATTGCGAGGACCACCGCCGCCGCCGCTTCCGCCGCCGCTGCCGCCCTCTCCGCCATCACCACCACCGCGGCCGCCCCAAGGGCCGCCAGCGTCGGCCTTGAGGATTCCGATCGACGCTATCCACTCCGGAAATCTGCTCATTCAACCTTTATAGGTGGACGAACGGGGAAAAACAGTGCCGGCAGTCGAATTGGCGTTTCGTTAGGCAAGACAGGACTTGTCGGCAATAAATCGAAACTGTTTCCCAGCCTTGGCCGCTTTGCTCTATGGCCGCGGCGATGACCGATATCGATGCGATCCGCCAGGCGCTGGAGCCGATTGCCGGCAAGCGCGCCGCCGCCCCCCGCTTTACTGACGGCCGGGTCAGCCTGATTCTTGACGTGACCGGGCTCGACACCGATCGCCGTGCCTTGCTGGAGGCGGATATCCGCCGCGTGCTCAAGGTGCTGCCGGGCGTGGACGAGGTGCGCATCGCCCAGACCAGTGAGAAACAGGGCCGCCGGCTCATCGCGGTGGGCAGCGGCAAGGGCGGCGTCGGCAAATCGACGCTTGCGGCCAATCTCGCGGTGGCGCTGCGCCGTGCCGGTCGCAATGTCGGGCTGATCGATGCCGACATCTACGGCCCCTCCCAGCCGCGACTGATGGCGGCCGAGGGACGGCGCCCGACCGCAGAGGGGCAGAAGCTGATTCCGGTGCAGACCGATTTCGGCGTGCCGATGCTGTCGATGGGCCAATTGCTCAAGCCGGGCCAGGCGGTGGCGTGGCGTGGGCCGATGGCGGGCAATGCGCTCGGCCAACTCATCGATGCCGATTGGGGCATGACCGACGTGATCATCGTCGATCTGCCGCCGGGCACCGGCGACGTCCAGCTTTCGATGATCCAGAAGCAGAAGCCGGCGGGTGCGGTGATCGTCTCCACGCCGCAGGACCTGGCGCTGATCGACGCCACCCGCGCAATCGACCTTTTCAACCAGTCGGGCGTGCCGATCATCGGCCTCGTCGAGAATATGGCGGGCTATGTCTGCCCGCATTGCGGCGAGGTCTCCGACCCGTTCGGGAATGGCGGCGCCGAGGCGGCGGCGGGGGCAATGGACCATCCCTTCCTCGGCCGCGTGCCGCTCGACATCGCGATCCGCCGCGCTTCCGACGCGGGCCACCCGCCGGCCGCGATGGACGTGGCGGAGGGGGATGCCTTCCGCGCGATCGCGGCAAAACTGGGCGACTGGCTGGATCAACCCGCCGACTGACGGGTTGAAGCGGATTCAACAAGGAGCCCCGCGATGCCGCTGACCTCTGACGACGATATCCGCAATCTGCTGCAGGAAACCCGCACGATCGCGATGGTCGGCGCCTCCGATCGGCCTGACCGGCCAAGCTATGGCGTGATGAAGGTGCTGCAGAACCATGGCTATCGCGTGATTCCGGTCAATCCGCAGATCACCGGCGAGCATGTCCATGGCGAGTTCGTCTGGCGCGACCTGTCGCAGCTGGGCGATCCGATCGACCTCGTGGACATCTTCCGCAATTCCGCTGCGGCGGGTGAGGCGGTCGATCAGGCGATCGCGGCGGGCGCGAAGGCGGTATGGATGCAACTGGGCGTTGTTAACGAGGACGCTGCGGCGCGCGCCGAGGCCGCGGGGCTCAAGGTGGTGATGGATCGCTGCCCGGCGATCGAGTTGCGACGGCTGGGCCTCTGACGTCCAAGCCCCCTTCCGCAAACGGGAGGTGAACTAGCCGCAGTGGACATGCCCGCGTGGCGCGATTTCCACCTGGATCGTGACGTGATCGATCCCGAAGCGCCGCTTGAGCCGTACCCGGATATCCTCCAGAAACACGTCGCCGGGGTGGCCTGACGGCACCAGCAGATGCGCCGTCAGCGCGGTTTCGGTGGTGCTCATCGGCCAGATGTGAAGATCGTGGACGCGGGTGACACCCGGTGAGCAAAGCAACTCCGCCTCGACATTGTCGCGGTCGAGATCGCTCGGCACCGCAGCGAGTAGCATGTTGACCGCCTCGCGTAGCAGTGCCCAGGTGCTCCAAAAGATCAATGTCACGATCGTCAGGCTGACGAACGGATCGATCCAGACCGCCCCCGTCGTCATGATCGCGACGCCCGCGATGACGACGCCTGCGGAAACCGCGGCGTCGGCGATCATGTGCAGCCAGGCGCCGCGGATGTTGATGTCATGGTCGCGGCCGGACATGAACAGTAAGGCGGTGGCGCCGTTCACGAGGATGCCGATGGCGGCGACGATGATCACCGGCACGCCGTCCACTGGCCGCGGATGGCCGATCCGATCGATCGCGCCCAGGGTGATCGCGCCCAGCGCGAACATCAGGAACAGGCCATTGAACATCGCGGCCAGGATCGTCGATCCCTTGTAGCCATAGGTGAAGCGCTTGTTCGGCGGCCGCCGTGCCAGCGCCGCACCACCCCAGGCGATGAGCAGACCCAGTACATCCGACATGTTGTGGCCGGCGTCGGCGAGCAGCGAGAGGGAACCGGTTATCAATCCTGCCGCCGCCTCGGCGACGACGAAGGCCAGGTTCAAACCGACGCCGATCGCGAAGGCGCGGCCGAAATCGGCGGGCGCGTGGCTGTGGCCGTGATGGCTGTGCGAATGGCTGTGGCCGAAGGACTGGCGGCCATCTGCCTCATGCGCCTCATGCCTACGATCGTCATGTACATGATCGTGCCGATGGTCTTCGACATGGTCGTGTTCGTGATGCGCATGATCATGAGCCATGTCGGGAACTTAGGCCAAGCATGGCGCGATATGCTAGGACATCGATGCGGTTCGATGCCGATGGGGATTTGGAGAAGGAACAGGGATATGCTGCGACGGATTATGGGCGCGATGGTGGGTGGCGCGATCGACCGGAGCGACGGCAAGGGCGGCCTGAAGGGCGCTGTGATCGGCGCGGTCGCCGCACGCGCGGTCAGCCGCGCGGGTCCGGCGGGGCTCGCCGCGGTCGGCGCCGCTGTGGCAGGCAAGATGCTGTGGGACCGGCGCAAGAAGCGCAAGGCGGCGGAGAAGGTCGTTTCGGATCGGCTCAACCCGTCAGGTTGAAACGCGATTGGGCATTGCGCACCGGAGATTAGCGTATAGGCTCGCCTCCCAGATTTGAACTCGGCGGCCAGGAAGCCGCCGCACCCTGGGGGCCACCTTCATGATTTTTGGTCGCGTCAAGCCTCTCGACGCAATACTGGCGACAGCCGAAAAGAAATCGCTCGTCCGAACGCTGGGGCCGGTGCAGCTCACGCTGCTCGGCGTCGGCGCGATCATCGGCACCGGCATCTTCGTGCTCACCGCCGCCGCCGCGCAGAAGGCGGGGCCGGGCATGATGTGGAGCTTCATCATCGCCGGCGCGGTCTGCGCCGTCGCCGCGCTCTGCTATTCCGAACTCGCCTCGATGGTGCCGGTTTCCGGCTCCGCCTATACCTATACCTACGCCGTGGTCGGCGAATTGCTGGCGTGGATGGTCGGCTGGGCGCTGATCCTGGAATATGCGGTGGCGGCAAGCGCGGTCTCGGCCGGCTGGTCCGGCTATTTCATGGGATTGCTCAAGAACGCGACAGGGCTTGAGTTACCAGCAGCATTATCCGCCGGGCCGGTCTGGACGATGAACGGCTGGATGCCGCATGCCGATATCAGCCATGGCGTGATCAATGTGCCGGCGATCTTCGTCGCGCTGGCGGTAACCGCGCTGCTGGTCATCGGCACCACCGAAAGCGCGCGCGTCAATGCGGTGCTGGTCGCAGTCAAGGTCACCGCGCTCACCATCTTCATCGCACTGACCCTGCCGGTGATGGACGGTGGCAATTTCTCGCCCTTCGCGCCCAATGGCTGGTTCGGCCCGGATGGCACCAGCGGCATGGGCATCGTCGGCGCCGCTGCCTCGATCTTCTTCGCCTATGTCGGTTTCGATGCGGTCTCCACCGCCGCCGAGGAAACCAAGAACCCGCAGCGCAACGTCCCGATCGGCCTGATCGGCAGCCTGGCGCTGTGCACCATATTCTACATTCTCGTCGCCGCCGGCGCGATCGGTGCGATGGGCGCGCAGCCGGTGCTGGGCCTCGACGGTTCGGCGGTGCAGCCGGGCTCGGCGGGCTTCGTCGCCGCCTGCGGTCTTGCCGAGAATGCCGGGAAGCTGGTCTGCTCGAACGAAGCGCTGGCGCATGTGCTGCGTGCGATCGACTGGAACCAGATGGGCAATTGGCTGGGCTTCGCCGCCAATATCGCGCTGCCTTCCGTCATCCTGATGATGATGTTCGGCCAGACCCGCATCTTCTTCGTGATGGCGCGTGACGGCCTGCTGCCAGAGAAACTGGCGACCATCCACCCGAAGTGGAAGACGCCGCACATCGTGACGATGGTGACCGGCCTGTTCGTGGCGATCGCCGCGGCGCTGCTGCCGGTCGGCCAGCTTGCCGACATCTCCAATTCCGGCACGCTTTTCGCCTTCTTCATGGTGGCGATCGCGGTGATGGTGCTGCGCGTGAAGGATCCCAGCCGCCACCGGCCGTTCCGCACGCCGCTGGTGTGGGTGGTCGGGCCGCTCTCCGTGGTCGGCTGCGTCGCCCTGTTCTTCAACCTGCCGGTCGATGCGATGCTCGTGCTGCCGATCTGGGGCGGCATCGGCCTCGTGATCTATTTCCTCTACGGCTATCGCAAGAGCCATGTCGGCCGCGGGCTGATCGAGGTTCATGAGAGCGACAGCGACCTGCCGCCGAAACCGGTCCCGCCGGTGCCCGGCAGTCACTGATCGGCGCTGACGGATAAGAAAAGGGCGGCGCGACCGATGGTCGCGCCGCCCTTCTTCTTTCGGGGCGGGTCGATCGCGATCAGAGCGCCTTGGCGACGAGTTCCTTGAGATCGACCTGGGGGCGCGCACCGACGTGCGAGATGATCTCGGCGGCGCACACCGCGCCCATCGTCAGGCTCGCCTCCACCGAACGGCCCTGCGCCTGGCCAGCCAGAAAGCCGGCAGCGAACAGGTCACCCGCGCCGGTGGTGTCAACCACCGCGTCCACCGGCTGCGCCGGCACGGTGAAACGCTCGCCATCCTTCACCGCGATGGCGCCATGCTCGCTGCGCGTGCAGACCAGCACCGGCAGCTTCTCCGCCACCTTCGCCACCGCCTTGTCGAAATCGTCGAGCAGGGTCAGCGACAGGATCTCCGCCTCGTTGGCGAACAGGATGTCGATGTCGCCATCGTCGATCAGCTTCAGGAAGTCGTCGCGGTGGCGCGAGATGCAGAAGGTGTCCGAAAGGGTGAAGGCGACCTTGCGGCCGGCGTCGCGCGCGATGCGGATCGCCTCGCGCATCGCCGCGCGGGGCTCGGCCGGATCCCACAGATAGCCTTCGAGATAGAGGATCGCACCGGCGGCGATCATGTCGCGATCGAGCGCAGCCGCCGGCAGGAATTGGGAGGCGCCGAGATAGGTGTTCATCGTGCGATGGCCATCGGGCGTGATCAGGATCAGGCAGCGCGCGGTGGTGGGATCCGCCTCGGTGCGTGCGGTGGTGGTGAAGGTTACCCCCTGCGCACGGATGTCATGGCTGAACACCTTGCCGAGCTGGTCGTCCGCTACCTGGCCGATGAAGCCGCATTTGCCGCCGAGCGCGGCGATGCCGGCGACGGTGTTGGCGGCCGACCCCCCGCTCACCTCGATGCCGGGTGCCATCTTGGCATAGAGCGCCTCGGCCGCTTCCGTGGAGAACAGCAGCTGCATCGTATTCTTGACCAGCCCTTCCTGGGCGATGAAGGCATCATCGGCCTTCGACAGGACGTCGACGATGGCGTTGCCGATTGCGACAACGTCATAGGTGGCTGCGGACAAGACGGATTCTCCCGAGGATGAGCAAAAGCGCCGCATAACGGCGATTCGCCGAAGCGCCAAGCGGGGTGGACGCGGGCTACCGCGCCCGCCTATCCAGCCATCCATCCGATTTTTCGTGAAAGGGTTCGCGTTCGATGAAATCCGCGTTGCTGCCGATCGGGCTGCTGCTTGCTTCCGTTTCCCCCGCCATCGCCCAGAACAGCGCGCCGCAGCCATTGCCGATCGTCGACACGATCCCGGCCGCGCGTGACGTGGACTATCCCGGCACGATGCTGCTCGATATCGACGCGACCGACACCCAGCGCGGCATTTTCGAGGTGAAGCAGACCATCCCCGTCGCCGCCGCGGGGCCGATGGCGCTGCTGTTCCCCAAATGGCTGCCGGGCAACCACGCGCCCCGTGGCGAGATCGAGAAGCTGGCCGGGCTTGAGATCCATGCCAACGGCAAGAAGCTCAACTGGGAACGCGACGATGTCGACGTCTATGCCTTTCATATCGATGTGCCGGAGGGGGCCCGCAGCCTCGACGTTCGCTTCCGCTTCATCTCCGCCACCAATTCCGATCAGGGCCGCGTGGTGATGACGCCCGCGATCATCAACCTGCAGTGGGAAAAGGTCTCGCTCTATCCCGCCGGCTGGTACACGCGCCGCATCCCGGTGAAGGCGAATGTGCGCTATCCGAGCGGCTGGAAGGCCGCTTCGGGGCTGCCGTCGCGCTTCGTCGGCGGCGTCTACCAATATGAAACGACCAGCTATGAGACGTTGATCGACTCGCCGGTGTTCGCCGGCCGCTACATGCGCCAGGAGCAGCTTTCGCCCAAGGTGCGACTCAACATCGTCGCGGACGAGGCGCGCTATCTCGCCGCCAAGCCCGAGCAGATCGAGGCGCACAGGAAGCTGGTCGACCAGGCGGTGAAGCTGTTTGGCGCGCAGCATTACGACAATTATGAATTCCTGCTGTCACTCAGCGACGAGCTTGGCGGCATCGGCCTCGAGCATCACCGCAGTTCCGAAAATGGCGTGAAGCCCGGCTATTTCCTCGATTGGGATGCCGGCCCCGGCAGCCGCAACCTGCTGCCGCACGAATTTACCCACAGCTGGAACGGCAAGTATCGCCGCGGCGCCGACCTGTTCACGCCGGACTTCCGCACGCCGATGCGCAACAGCCTGCTGTGGGTCTATGAAGGCCAGACGCAGTTCTGGGGCTATGTGCTGCAGGCGCGCTCCGGCCTTGTCAGCAAGCAGGACACGCTTGATGCCTATGCGGTGATCGCGGCCCAGCTCGACAATCGCCCGGCGCGGGGCTGGCGGGATCTGGAGGATACCACCAACGACCCGGTGATCAGCGCGCGCCGGCCGAAGGGCTGGCTGAGCTACCAGCGCTCCGAGGATTACTACAATGAAGGGCTGCTGGTGTGGATGGAGGTCGATTCCATGCTGCGCGCGCAGACCAGGGGCGCGCGCGGGCTCGACGATTTCGCCAAGGCTTTCTTCGGCCAGAAGGATGGCGACTGGGGCGTGTCACCCTATACGATCGAGGATGTCGCGGCGACGCTCAATGGCATCGCGCCCTATGACTGGCTGGCCTTCCTCCAGCAGCGACTGAACGAGAACGCCGCCGGCGCGCCGCTCAAGGGCTTCACCAACAGCGGCTACAGCCTCGTCTATACCGAGGAGCCGACACCCGTGATCAACAACCAGCAGAAGACCGGTGACTATACCGACTTCTTCTATTCGCTGGGGCTGAACGTGGCGAAGGGCAACAAGGTCAACGCGGTGCTGTGGGATGGTCCGGCGTTCAAGCAGGGCGTGACGGTCAGCGATGAGCTGATCGCGGTCAACGGCCATGCCTATTCGGCGGAAGAGCTGAAGGCGGCGATCACCGCGGCGAAGACCGGGAAAGATCCGATCCGGCTGCTGGTGCGCTCCGGCGATCGCTTCCGCGAGGTCGCGATCGACTATCATGACGGCCTGCGCTACCCGCGTTTCCGCAAGACCGGCACGCAGTCGACAGCGCTCGACAAGCTGCTGGAAGCGCGGTGATAAAGGGCTGATCGCATGCGCTGCTGCGATGGCCTTCGGCCATGATGAAGGTCATCGACGCGGCGCGCGCGTTCCGCTATCGCGGCGCAGCAAACCACAACCTCAGGGAGAGGCCGAGACTTCGTCGGAGCCGAATTCAATATGAACATCGATCTGATTCCCGTTGGTGATGATCCCCCCCACAGCCTCAACGTCATCATCGAGGTGCCGGTGGGCGGTGAGCCGGTGAAGTATGAGTTCGACAAGAAGTCGGGCGCGTTGTTCGTCGATCGCATCCTGCACACGCCGATGCGCTATCCGGCGAATTATGGCTTCGTGCCGCACACGCTGTCGCCCGACGGCGACCCGCTCGACGCGCTCGTCGTCGCCCGCTCGCCCTTCGTTCCGGGCTGCGTCGTCCGCGCGCGTCCGATCGCGGTGCTGAAGCTGGAAGACGAGGCCGGCGGCGATGAGAAGCTGCTGACGGTGCCGGTGGATTCGACCTTCCCTTATTATTCGAAGGTCGACGAGAAGGACCATCTGCCCGAGATCGTGATGCAGCAGATCGAGCACTTCTTCACCCACTACAAGGATCTGGAAGCCAAGAAGTGGGTGCGGATCGGCAACTGGGGCGATGCCTCGGAAGCCCGCCAGATCCTGCTTGAGGCGATCGATCGCTATCAGGCGGACAAGGCAGCCAAGGGCGCCTGACCGTTACGGCTCAGCCCTTCGGGGCTGGGCTTTTCCTGCGGCGGGGCGGGGGCGCGCGGTGCCCCGCCTCGACCGCCAGAGACGCCCATTCGCGCATCGTATCGGCATCGTCATGCACCCCATCGGGCGCGGCCCGATAGTTGAACGTGTTGACCTTGCCTTTCGCCTCATAGGTGAAGCGCGCGCAGCCGGCCTCGTCCCATTGTGCATCGCTCTGAGCATCCGCCTTGAAATAGAGCCCGTCGCCGACAACGAGCGCGAAGATCGTGCCATCCAGATAAAGCGTAGCGCCGCCCATCATCCGCCGCTGCGACACCGTGCCGAGTGGCTCCAGCGCCTCGACCACCCACTCCACCAGCCCGCGGTCAAACGCCATCAGTGCACAAGCTTCAGGCCGGCGATGCAGCCGACCAGCCCGCCGATGAGCGCCAGCCGCGCGAGGTTCACCGGCTCGCCGAACCAGATCATGCCGACGATCACCGTGCCGAGCGCACCGATGCCGCCCCACACCGCATAGGCCGTGCCCATCGGGATCGAGCGCGACGCGATTTCGAGCAGCCCCATCGACAGGATCACTGAAACGAGGAAGCCCAAGGTCCAGGGCAGGTTGCGGAAGCCGTCGACATAGCGAAGGCAGGTGGTGAACCCCACCTCGAAACAACCGCCCAATATCAGCAACAGCCACGCCATTGGCGAACCCCTTTTTCGTGCAGAGGGTCCATAGCCGAGGCTGCGCGCCTGCTCTAGCATGCGTCATGCGCTTCATGCCTGGCATCGGCAATCGCGTGGCGCCGCCACGTTTCCTGGCATTCCTGTTGCTGTTCACGCTCGGGGCGCTGGGCTTGCGCGCCTGGGCCGATTGGCGCGAGAGCGTGATGATCGGCTTCGACATCGCCGCCGCCGTCTTCCTGCTGTCGTGCATCCCGCTGATGGACCGGGAGGCGGAGGCCATGCGCGAATCGGCGCGGCGCAACGACGCCAACCGCACGATGATGCTGGTGGTGACCGGCGCGGTCTCGATCGCGATCCTGACCGCGGTCGCGAGCGAACTGATGCAGCGCGGCAGCACCACGCCGCTGACCGCCGCGATCATCGTCGCGACCTTGGCGCTGAGCTGGCTGTTCAGCAACCTCGTCTATGCGCTGCATTATGCGCATCTCTTCTACTTGCCCCGCGGCGGGGCGAGCGACAGCGGGGGGCTGAGCTTCCCGGGCACGCAAGAGCCCGATTATTGGGACTTCGTCTATTTCGCCTACTGCCTCGGCATGACCTTCCAGACCTCGGACGTCACGATCGGCAACGGTTTGATGCGCCGCGTGGTGACGCTGCATTGTCTGGCGGCGTTCGTGTTCAACCTGGGCGTGATCGCGTTTACGATCAACGTGCTGGGCGGCGGCTAGGCCTTGGATGCCTTTCGCAATGCCAGCCGCACCAGGGCATCCAGCGTTGCGCCGGGGCCAAGTTCCTCGTCCGCTGCGGCGACCGCGCTGCTCGCCTCGCCCGGCCGAAAGCCGAGGTTGATGAGCGCGGAGACGGCGTCCGCCCCCGCGCCGCCGGCCTTCGCCGCCGGTGCGGATGCGCCGCCGGGGCCGAGCGCGATGCCGCCAGCCTTGTCCTTCAATTCGTTGACGATGCGCATCGCCAGCTTGGGGCCGACGCCGTTGGCGCGTGCGATCATCGCCTTGTCGGCATTGGCGACGGCGCGTAGCAGTTCGGCGGGGTCGAGCACCGAGAGAATGGCGAGCGCGACGCGGCCACCGACGCCCTGAACGCTGGTCAGCAGCCGGAACCAGTCGCGCTCGTCGGCCGATCCGAAGCCGAACAATGTGATCGCATCCTCGCGCACCTGCATTTCGGTGAACAGCATCACATGACCCCCGATTGCGCCGATCGCGGTCAAGGTGCGCGACGAGGCCTGGACGAGATAGCCGACGCCGCCGACGTCGATCACCGCATGGTCGGCGGTGGTCTCGGCAAGCGTTCCGGTCAGTCTTGCGATCATCAGCCCCCCAATATCCGGTTCGATGCGAGATGATGGGCGTGGGTGATCGCCACGGCAAGCGCGTCCGCGGCGTCGGCGCCGGTGATCGAGGCACCCGGCAGCAGCCGCTTCACCATGGCGTGCACCTGCGCCTTGTCCGCACCGCCGACGCCCACCGTCGCCTTCTTGACCACGCTCGCGGCATATTCACCGACGGCGATCCCGGTCCGCGCCGCCGCCAGCAGCACCACGCCGCGCGCCTGGCCCAGCTTGAGCGTGGAGCGCGGGTTGGCGTTGACGAACACCTCCTCGACCGCCGCGGCGTCCGGGCGGTGGAGAAGGAGAAGGTCGGTGAGCGCCGCATCGAGCACCACCAGCCGCTCCGGCAGAGCGGCCTTGGTGTCGGTGGAAATCTGGCCGTTGCCGATATGGCTCAGCCGGTTGCCGACCGCGGCGATGATCCCCCAGCCGGTGGTGCCGAGGCCGGGGTCCAGGCCGAGGATGATCAGCCCAATTTCTCCATCACCTCGTCGGAGATTTCGTAATTGCCCCAAACGGTCTGCACGTCGTCATCGTCGTCGAGCGCGTCGAGCAGCTTGAAGAGCTGTTCGGCATCGCCTTCCTCGACCGCGACCATCGTCTGCGGGCGCCAAGCGAGCTTGGTGCCCTCGGCCTCGCCCAATACCGGCTCCAGCGTCTTGGCGACTTCGTGGAGCGCATCCTGCGCGGTCCAGATCTCATGGCCTTCCTCGGACGACTGCACGTCTTCCGCACCGGCTTCCAGCGCCGCTTCGAACACCTTGTCGGCATCGCCCGCGCTGGCCGGATAGTTGATCAGCCCCAGCCGATCGAAGCCGTGGCTGACCGCGCCGGGTGCGCCCAGATTGCCGCCATTCTTCGACATGGCGAGGCGCACATTGGTGGCGGTGCGGTTGCGGTTGTCGGTCAGCGTCTCGATGATCAGCGCGACGCCGCCGGGGCCGAAGCCCTCATAGCGGATCTCTTCGAAGATCGCGCCATCGCTGCCCTCGGCCTTCTTGATCGAACGCTCGATATTGTCCTTGGGCATGCCGCCGGCACGCGCGGCGAGCACCGCGGCGCGCAGGCGCGCGTTCATCGCCGGATCGGGCATGCCCATCTTCGCGGCGACGGTGATTTCGCGGCTGAGCTTGGAGAACAAGGAAGCGCGCTTCTTGTCCTGCGCGCCCTTGCGCCGCATGATGTTCTTGAATTTGCTATGGCCGGCCATGGCCGCTCCTCCAAAATCGCTGGCGGGATCCGCTCAGGCGAGCTTCACCGCGGTGCCGGAGGCGGTGACCATCAGCATCGACCCGTCCTTGCCCAGCACTTCATAATCGATGTCGATGCCGACCACGGCATCCGCACCCTTGTCATGCGCCTCGCCCTCGAGTTCGCGGAACGCCTGCTCGCGCGCCTGGCGCAGCTTGCTTTCATAGGCGCCCGAGCGGCCACCGACGATATCGGTGATTGACGCGAACAGATCGCGGAAGATGTTCGCGCCGACGATGACCTCACCGGTGACGATGCCGCGATATTCGGCGATCACCCGTCCCGAGATGGTCGGCGTGGTGGTGAGGATCATCGGCATTCCCTTCCGGATCGGGCGAAACGGCTCAGTCGAGGCCGAGCGCCGCCTTGTAGGTTTCGAGCAGCGCTTCGGCTTCGTCGCGGGCGTTCTTTTCCATGCGGCGCAGGCGGACGATCGACCGCATCGTCTTCACGTCGAAGCCGTTCGACTTGGATTCGGCATAGACGTCGCGGATATCGTCGGCGATGCCCTTTTTTTCTTCCTCCAGCCGCTCGATGCGCTCGATGAAAAGACGTAGCTGTTCTGCGGCGACGACGTCGCTCATTCTGGTACTCCCGGATGAATCAAGGGGAGGCGTCTAGGGCAGCCGGCGCCGCGGCTCAAGGCTGCCGGGCGTTCCGAGCGACGCTTTCGTCCATCCGGCGGAGCTGTTCGGCGGTTGCGGGCTGCTGGTGCGCGGCTTTCCAATCGGCATAGGGCATGCCGTAAACCGCCTCGCGGCCCTCGTCGCGAGTCAGCTTTCCGTCCGATGCCTCGGCCAGCCAGTCACCCAGGCAGTTGCGGCAGAAGCCGGCCAGCCCCATAAGATCGACGTTCTGTGCATCGGTACGGTGCTGCAGGTGGGCGACAAGGCGGCGTAATACCTTTGCCGCGGTTGCGTCATCGATCGCTTCTATGGCCATAGTTCGTCATCCTTCCACGGTTGATCTCGACGGATTAGCCGCTATCCAGCCGAGGCCCAAAGCATGAGTGAAAACGGGCAGAGGAGCTCCGTGATGTCGCGTTATCTGGCCCCGCGTTCGCGCAAGGTTCGCGTTCTTGCAACGCTTGGTCCCGCCAGCCGCTCGCCGGACATGATCAAGACATTGTTCCGCGCCGGCGCCGACGCCTTCCGTGTCAATATGAGCCACGGCTCGCATGAGGATCATGCCAAGGTCATCGCCGCGATCCGCGAGATGGAGACCGAGTTCAACCGCCCGACGACGATCCTCGTCGACCTGCAGGGCCCCAAGCTTCGTGTTGGCCGGTTCGCCGAAAGCATGGTGACGCTGAAGCCGGGTGCCACCTTCGTGCTCGATCGTGATACCGCTCCCGGTGATGCGACCCGCGTCAATCTGCCGCACCGCGAACTGTTTATGGCGATGGAGGAAGGCGCCCGCCTGCTGCTGGATGACGGCAAGCTGGTGCTGCGCGTGACCTCCGCCGAGCCGGACCGGATCGTCACCACGGTCGAGGTCGGCGGCGCGCTCAGCAACAACAAGGGGCTGAACGTGCCGGACGTCGTGGTGCCGATGGCCGCGTTGACCGACAAGGACCGCAAGGATCTCGATTTCGCGCTTGAACAGGATGTCGACTGGATCGCGCTGAGCTTCGTGCAGCGCGCCGAGGATGTCGCCGAGGCGCGCCGGCTGATCGCTGGCCGTGCGGCGCTGCTTGCCAAGATCGAAAAGCCGGCCGCGGTCGAGCGGCTCGAGGACATTCTCGGCATCGCCGATGCGGTGATGGTGGCGCGTGGCGATCTCGGCGTTGAACTGCCGCCGCAGACCGTGCCGCCGCTGCAGAAGCGCATCGTCGAAACCGCGCGCCGGCTGGGGAAGCCGGTGGTGGTTGCGACGCAGATGCTCGAATCGATGATCAAATCGCCCAGTCCGACGCGCGCGGAGGTGAGCGACGTGGCGACCGCGGTTTACGACGGCGCCGACGCGATCATGCTCTCGGCGGAAAGCGCCGCAGGTGATTGGCCCGAACAGTCGGTGTCGATGATGAACGCCATCGCCGACGCGGTGGAGCGCGATCCGGGCTATCACGCCCGCGTCCACTTTACCGAGACGCGACCCGATTCGACCACCGCCGATGCGCTTTCCGAAGCCGCGGCGGGGATCGCGCAGACCGTGTCGGCCGCGGCTATCGTGTGCTTCACGATCTCAGGATCGACCGCACGGCGCGTGGCGCGGGAACGCCCTACGGTGCCGCTGATGGTGCTGACGCCGAGCCGCGAGACGGCGCGGCGCCTGGGCCTGCTGTGGGGCGTCCACGCAGTGCGCACCCGCGATGTCGGCTCGTTCGAAGAGATGGTCGCCAAGGCAAAGCGGATGGCGCTGCGCCACGGCATCGCCAAGGCGGGCGACGCGATCATCGTGATGGCGGGCGTGCCGTTCGGGGTCGCCGGCTCCACCAACGTGCTGCACGTCGTGAAGCTCGTCGGAGACGAACTGACCGGCTTCAACGACTGAGTTCGATCACCCCGCCGGTCGCGTGCCGGCGGGGTGATTTTTGGGCATATAGTTGACATCGTCAAGTAAAGTGCCGCATCCCTCAGCGCATGATGACCGAGACCGACGACACGATCCGCGCAGTGCGCGCATTCAATCGCTTCCACACCCGTTTCGCCGGCGCGCTCGCGCCGCGCTACATGGGCAGCGACATGAGCCTAATCGAGGCGCGGCTCTTCTACGAGATCATCCATCGCGAAGGCTTGCTGGCCGCCGAACTGCAGGCCCGGCTCGATCTTGACGCCGGCTATGCCAGCCGCCTGCTGCGCCGGTTCGAGGCGGAGGGCTGGATCGAACGGCGGCGAGGGGCGGAGGATGCCCGGCAGCGGCCGATCCATGTGACGGCGGCCGGGCGCGCGGCCTATGAGGCGCTTGATGCGGTGACGCGGGCGGACGTGGCGGCCCGGTTGGCGCCGATCGGCGTCGCGGGCCGCAAGGCGCTGGTGGAGGCGCTGGGCACCGCGCGGATGCTGCTTGCCGACAGTGACCTGCCACCGTGGACGATGCGCAGCTTCGAAACCGGCGATATGGGCCGCATCGCGACGCGCCAGGCCGAACTTTACGCTGCGTTGCATGGCTGGGGGCGGCCGATGGAGGCGCTGCTGCTCGACATCACCGGCCGCTTCCTGCGCGATTTCCAGCCGGGGCGTGAGCAATGCTGGGTCGCCGAGCGCGGCGGCCGGATGGTCGGTTCGGTGTTCGTCTGCGATTCGGGGGAGCGGGGTGCGCAGTTGCGGCTGCTCTATGTCGAGCCCGAGGCGCGCGGCCTCGGCATTGGCGAGGCGCTGGTCAACACCGCGATCGGGTTCGCGCGCGAGGCCGGCTATGACCAGATCTGGCTATGGACGCACAGCGTGCTCGAAAGCGCACGGCGTATCTATGCCGGTTGCGGCTTCGTGCGGACCGCGATGACGGTCCACCACGCGTTTGGCGCGCCCCAGGAGGGCGAGGACTGGGAGTTGCGCTTTCGGGATTGAGGGCGCATCGGAAGCCGCTCGCCTTCAGGGCAGGGAACGGGGGTGGGGAGCGGCGACGGGGGCTCGATGCTCCCGTTGACGCTGTTGCTTCCGCTTGCGCGAAAGCTCGCTGCGCTCGCCTCACCCCAACCCGGCATCGGGTTGGACTGCCCCCGGCAGTCCAAGTCCAGTCCGGGGGACTGGACGACCCGATGCCTCTAAAGAGGAGGGGCTCAGTCCATCTCAGAACCGATAGCCGGCGCTGATCGTGTAGTTACGCGGCGCGCCGTAGCGATACTGCTCGAAGAAGCCCATCTGGCTGTAATATTTCTTGTCGAACAGATTCTCGAGATTGGCCTGCAGCTGCAAATTCTCGGTCACCGCATAGCGCGCCATCAGGCTGACCAACGTAAAGCCATCCTGCTGGAAGCGGAACGGCACCGGGTCGGACGGCGTCGAGAGGATCGGGTGGAGCCCGCCGACATAGGCCTTGCTGCGATAATTGACGCCGCCGCCCACCGTCAGCCCTTCGAGCGGGCCTGGCATGTCATAGGTGGTGAACAGCTTCAGCAGCTTGCGCGGCTGATCGGTGTTCGCCGCGACATCGTCGCCATCCTCGGCCTTGAACTGGCTGTAGCTGGCATTGACGTTCCAGCCCGGTTGCGGCTGGCCGGTGACTTCCAGTTCGAAGCCCTGGCTGGTGACGCCCTGGGCGGCGATGTAGGTCTGCTGCGGCAGTCCGCCTTCGGGGGGAATGATCATCTCGCCGAGCTGGCCGACATTGTCCTGCTCGATGCGAAACAGCGCGACCGAGGTCTGCAGCTTGTCGTCGAAGAAGCTGCTCTTCAGGCCGATTTCATATGCCTTGCCGTTGAGCGGATCGAGCAGGTCGAGATTGCGGTCGCGCAGGTTCTGCGGCTGGAAGATCTTGGTGAAGCTCGCATAAATGCGGTGGTTGGGCGTCACGTCGAACAGCGCGCCGACATAGGGGATGAACACGTCGTCATCGCCATAATCGCTGGGGCCGCTCCAGGCGAAGCCCTTCTGCTTCCAGCTCGCGAGCCGGCCGCCGACGATCAGCTTGAGCGGATCGGCGACGTCGAAGCGCACCGCGCCATAATAGCCGGTCTGTTCGATGCGCTCTTCCTCGTTGCGGATCGGGGTGGTGCCCCAGGTCGGCTCGGGAAAATCGGCGCCGCCCGGGCCGATCACGGGAACGTTCGGCGCCCAGGGCAGGGGTGCCTCATAATTGTCGGTGTGGCGCTTGAGCACGCTGTGCAGCGCGCCCAGCACGACCTCATGGTCGCGGCCGAACAGGCTGACGGCGCCCTTGATCTGCCCGTCGAAGCTGTTCTGTATGCTGATGCCGTCAGCCTTGTAAGGGTTGCTGTACTGGATCGCGCCCGTTGCCTTGTCGACCGCGCCATAGAGATAGAGCAGCTGGCTCTTTCCGGTGTTGCGCAGGCGGTTGTAGTTGAGCGTGACGCTCCACTTCTCGCCGATCTCCTGGCGGAGCGTGGTGAAAATGTTCTGGTTGGTGGTGTTCCAATAGGTCCAGTCGGCAGCGGTGGTCTGCGACCGCGCGAGATCGGTGGTGGTGCCGTCGGTATAAAAGGTCGGTAGCGCGCCCCATGACGCGCCCTTGGGCTTGCTGTCCTGATGGCTGATGCCGGCGCGGACCATGGTGGTGTCGGTCACGTCCGCATCGATCACGCCGTAGAGCACGAACTTCTTGTTGTCGTAGAGGTCGATATAGCTTTCGCCCTCTTCATAGCGGCCGACCGCGCGGACGCGCACGCGGCCATCCGAGGTGAGCGCGCCGCCGACATCGCCCGAAACGCGCCAGGTGTTCCAGCTTCCGAAGCTGGCGTTGACATAGCCGGTCAGCTCGGTGGCATCGGCATGCTTGCGCACGAGGTTGACCGAGGCGGACGGATCGCCCGCACCCGAGAGCAGGCCAGTCGCGCCACGCACGATCTCGACGCGCTCGTAGATCGAGACGTCGATATTGGTCTCGCCGTTGGAACCGGCCAGGGTCCACGCCGCCGGCACGCCGTCAATCTGCGTATTGCGGATTTCGAAGCCGCGCGCGTAAAAATTGTTGCGGACGTCGTCGACCTCGTTGACCGACACGCCAACGCTGTTCACCAGAACGTCGGCGACGCTGATCAGGTTCTGATCGAGGATGCGTTGCGCGGTCATGATGCTGACCGATTGCGGGGTTTCCCGAATGGTGAGGCCTAGACCGGTCGCCGTGTCGATCTTGTCCGGGATCGTATAGGTGCCGGTGACGACGATGTCCTCGGAAGCGGGTGCCGCCGCCTCGTCCGCGGTCTGTGCCGCGGTGGGACAGGCCATTGCGCACAGCGCTGCGCCCACGAACCAATTGAATTTCGACCCCATGTAACGACCCTGCCTGCGGTTTTTCGTGAAGTGGGGGCGCCACTAGGGCAAGCGCGAGGCATTCGCAATATTAATGCGATTCGCTCTCAACAAGTTTGCTGCGATGCAACCGCGTCGATGGGCCTGACTCCGTGGCCGTGTCCCGCTATAGGCCCGCGCTTCATGACCGAACGCTTTTCCTTCTCGATCACCGCCACGGACGGCGCGGCGCGCACGGGCAGCATCCGGATGCTGCGCGGCGAGATCCGCACGCCCGCCTTCATGCCAGTGGGCACCGCCGCCACCGTCAAGGCGATGAAGCCCGATGCGGTTCGCGCGATCGGCGCGGACATCATCCTCGGCAACACCTATCATCTGATGCTGCGTCCCGGCGCGGAGCGGATGGATCGCCTCGGCGGGCTGCACGATTTCATGCAGTGGGACCGGCCGATCCTGACGGACAGCGGCGGCTATCAGGTGATGAGCCTGTCCGCGCTCACCAAGAAAAGCGAGGAGGGCGTCGCCTTCCGCAGCCATCTCGATGGTTCGCGCCACATGCTCACGCCCGAGCGCTCAATGGAGATCCAGCGATTGCTGGGGTCGGACATCGTCATGGCGTTCGATGAATGCACCAGCTTTCCGGCGACCTGGGAGCAGGCCAAGGCCTCGATGGAGCGCTCGATGCGCTGGGCGCAGCGCTCGCGCGACGGGTTCGACAGCGGCGAGGCGCATGCCGCGCGCTCGGCCTTGTTCGGCATCCAGCAGGGATCGATGTTCCGCGATCTGCGGCAGGTTTCGTCCGACGCGCTGATGGAGGTCGGGTTCGATGGCTATGCCGTCGGCGGCCTTGCGGTGGGCGAGGGTCAGGAGACCATGTTCGGCGTGCTCGACTATGCGCCGGCGATGCTGCCTGCGGATCGGCCGCGCTACCTGATGGGCGTCGGCAAGCCGGACGACATCGTCGGCGCAGTGGAACGCGGCATCGACATGTTCGATTGCGTGCTGCCCACGCGCAGCGGCCGCAACGGCCAGGCCTTCACCTGGGATGGGCCGGTCAACATCCGCAACGCCAGATATGCCGAGGATCTGACGCCTATCGATCCGGATTCGCCGATCGCGGGATGGTCGCGCGCCTATCTGCACCACCTCGTGAAGTCGGGCGAGATGCTCGGCGCGATGCTGATGACCGAACATAATCTGTGGTTCTACCAGCAGGTAATGGCCGGGCTGCGCGGGGCGATCGCCGAAGGGCGGCTGACGGCATGGGCAGATGCGTTTCGCCTGCGCTATCGCGGGGGGAAATAGGTTTTACAAAGCGCGTGCCGGCCTGTGCTTTCCCGCACTGCGCGGCGGGCGCCGACTCGGTATTCTGCGCGGCATGACGAAAACCAGCACCTGTTTCTCGCTGACCTGCGGCCATGTCGTCCCGGGCAGCGTCGCGACCTGCCCGAAGTGCGGATCGAAGATGCGCACCTCGAAGACCATCCGCATCCTCGGCGGCCTGATGCTGGCCTGCGGGCTCTTCCTGATCGGGCTGATGGGCACGATCACGCTGAACATCGCGCCGCAAATGCTGCATCCGGGGCAGGAGATCGGCGGCAGCATCTGGAACGGCACCGCCGAACAGGGGCGCATGGCGCTAACCCTGTTCAGCATGGTGATCGCGTTCGGATTGGTCGCCACGCTCACCGGGCTGTGGCAGATCGCCACCGGACGACGCAGCCGCGTCGTACTGGTCGTGGTGATCCTGCTTGCCTTGGCGCTGTTCGCCTACGCTCGGTATCTGACAGGCGCGCTCGACGCCTGACGGGCTTGCCGCCACCCGCGTCCGATGCGACAGGTGCGTGCATGACGGCAACGCCTCCGCGCGGCAGCGTGATCCTGCTCCATGGTATCTGGGCGTTGCCGGTGATGATGGCGCCGATGGAATGGGCGCTGCGGCGGCGTGGCTATCGCACGTTCAACCCGATGTACCGTTCACGCGCGCACAGCGTCGATCGTATCGTCGCGGCGCTTCACCCGCGCTTCGAGCGGTTCGCCGCCGCCAATCCCGGACCGATCCATTTCGTTACCCATTCGATGGGGTCGCTCGTGCTGCGCGCCTATGTCACCCGCCATCGTCCGGCGTGGATCGGCCGGGCGGTGATGCTGGGGCCGCCGCATGCCGGCAGCCCGTGGGTCGATCTTGCGCGCGGGCTGCGCGTCTCCGGCCTTTGCCTCGGCCCTTCTGCCGACCTGCTCGATCGCCGCCGCAACGCGCTGCTGGAAAGCGCGTTGGGGGCGATCGACTTTCCGGTTGGTATCATCGCTGGCACGCGATCGATCCTGCCTTTCGTCACCAGCCGGCTGATGGGCGAGCCCAATGATGGCAAGGTCGCGGTGAGCGCAACGCACTTGCCCGGCCAGAGCGATCATATCGTCCTGCCCGTCGGCCACAGCGCGATGCCGCATGACCGCGAGACGATTCGTCAGACGCTCGCATTTCTGGAACGGGAACGGTTTGACCGCGCCGATGCGGACGATGAACAGCACGCGATCGCGAGGCGGGCCTAGGCCACATCGATCGGCAAAAGCATGTCGGCCGCGGCGATGGATGATCGCCGCCGCCGCGGCTTCAGCTGCAGAGCTTGACGTCGAGGAAGCTCGGGATCGGGCCGTTCCAGCCGCCATCGTCCGGGCCGTCGTCACGCGACGTACCGCGGCCACGGCGCTGGTCGCGCGGTGCTGGGCGTGCGCCTTCCGGCTGCGGTGCGCGGGGCTGCGGCGTCTCGGGCTGCCGAGCCTCGACCGGCGCAGGGGCGGCCTCGCGGGGCTCCTTGCTCTTGCGCGCGCGGGTTCGGGGCTTTTCCGACCGCGCCTTTTCAGGCTTGGCAGGAGCATCGGCCGCGCCCGTTTCCACTTCGGCCTCGACCGCTTCGGCGGCGAGGCGCGGAATCTTCTGCCCGGTCAGCTTCTCGATATTGGCGACCGACTCGGCGTCGTCGGGCGTCGCCAGCGTATAGGCGGTGCCGGTCGCACCCGCGCGGCCGGTGCGGCCGATGCGGTGGACATAGTCGTCGGGATGCCAGGGCACGTCATAATTGACGACGTGGCTTACGCCCTTGATGTCGAGCCCGCGCGCCGCGACGTCGGAGGCGACGAGGATGTTGATCTCGCCAGTCTTGAAGCGCTCAAGCTCGCGCAGCCGCTCGGGCTGTTCCATGTCGCCATGGATCTCCCCAGCGCGGAAACCGTCGCGCTTAAGGTTGCGCGCCAGCTCGCGAACCGTCGTCTTGCGGTTGGAGAAGATGATTGCGGTGTTGACGCCTTCGCCACGCAGCAGCGTATCGAGCGCACGCCGCTTGCCGCGCGACGACACCTCGACCAGCTTCTGGTCGATATTGGTGTTGGTGCTGGCGGGCCGCGCGACCTCGATCTGCTTCGGGTTCGAGAGGAACTTGTCGGCCAGCTTCTTGATCGGCGGCGGCATCGTCGCGCTGAACAGCAATGTCTGGCGGGTCTTGGGCAGCTTGGTACAGATCTGCTCGATATCGGGGATGAACCCCATGTCGAGCATACGATCCGCCTCGTCGATCACCAGCATCGAGCAGCCGGTGAGCAGGATCTTGCCGCGCTCGAATAGGTCCATCAGCCGGCCGGGCGTGGCGATCAGCACGTCAACACCCTTTTCCAGCGCCTTCACCTGATCGCCCATCTGCACGCCACCGATAAGCAGCGCCATCGAGAGCTTGTGATACTTGCCGTATTTCTCGAAATTCTCGGCGACCTGCGCGGCGAGTTCGCGCGTCGGCTCAAGGATCAGCGAGCGCGGCATGCGCGCGCGCGCGCGGCCATGCGCTAAAATGTCGATCATCGGCAGCACGAAGCTGGCCGTCTTGCCGGTGCCGGTCTGCGCGATCCCGATCAGGTCGCGCATCATCAGCACGGGCGGGATCGCCGCCGCCTGAATGGGCGTCGGTGAGCTGTAGCCCGAATCATCGAGCGAGCGGAGCAATTCGTCAGAAAGGCCGAGGTCGGCGAACGTCATTGGCGATCCGGTTAAGAGTGCGAACTCATGCCGCGTCGCACGATTGCTCGCGCTTGGTCGCTGTGGACGACAATGTCAAGCGAATCGGGTGTTTATCGCTTTACGCTCAGCTTGCGGAAGCGCTCGATCTCGCATGATCCGCCCGATCGGGCGTGGATCGCATCGCGATCCGCGCAGATCATGCGGTCCTCGTCGAGATGGACGTAGATGCCCGAACGGAAATCCGGCCCGCCGCAGTCGCCGTCGAAGCGCGCGCGCAACCTGTTGCCATCCATCAGCACCATGTCGAGGCTGCGTTCCGCCGAAATCGCGAAACCGCGGATCGCGCGGGACGGCACGCAGCGCGGCCCCTTGCTTTCCTTCCACTGTACCGGCGGGGCAGGGCGCGCGGTGCGCGGCAAGGGCGCGATCGCCGGCACCCGGATCACCACGCGCGAACGAAACTGGATAACGGGCGCACCGCGGCCGGGCGGCGGCGGCGGATCGCCGCCCTGCATGAAGAACAGCAGGAACGTCGTGAAAATCACAGGCGGTTATCCATGTCGGGCGCAGGCGATGCCCTTAAGCGGTTGAACGGCGGATTAATCCCGTACTAGTTGCCCGGCCATGGCAAATCCGCAACCCGCCCGTCTCATCGACCAGCTGCGTGAACGGCTGGGGCCCAAGGGCGTCATCACCGATGCCGATGCGCTTGCACCCTGGCTCAGCGACTGGCGCGGGCGTTACCACGGCGCCAGCCCGGCGATCGTCGCACCAGCGGATACCGAGGAAACCGCGGCCGCAATGGCGATGGCCGCCGCTGCCAGCGTGCCGCTGGTGCCGCAGGGTGGCAACACCTCAATGGTCGGCGGCGCAACCCCGCCCGCGGACGGATCTGCGCTGATCCTCTCGACCCGCCGGATGAACCGGCTGCGTGGACTGGACGCTGCCGCGGGCACGGCGATTGCCGAGGCCGGGGTAATCCTGTCAGACCTGCACGATGCCGCCGCAGCGGCGGGCTGGCGCTTCCCGCTGTCGCTGGCAGCCAAGGGTTCGGCGACGATCGGCGGGCTCGTCTCCACCAATGCCGGCGGCACGCAGGTGTTGCGCTTCGGGACAATGCGCGCGCTGGTCGCAGGGCTGGAGGCAGTGTTGCCGGATGGCTCGATCTATCATGGCCTGTCAGCGCTCAAGAAGGACAATCGCGGCTATGATCTGCGCCATCTGCTGATCGGCGCCGAAGGTACGCTGGGCATCGTCACCGCGGCTACGCTCACGTTGGTGCCCGCCGCTGCCGACCGCGCGGTGGCATGGGCGGGCGTGGCCGATCCGCAGACCGGGCTCGATCTGCTGCGGCGGCTGGAGGCGGAAACGGGCGACGCGATCGAGAGCTTCGAGATCCTGCCCGCCGAATCGCTGGCGGCGGTGCTGCGCCACATCCCAGGCACGCGCGCGCCGCTCGCCGGGAACCATGGCTGGCACGTGCTGATCGAGGTCGTCGGCAAGACGGCGGGCAGCGCGCGGCCGTTGATCGAGCCGCTGCTGGTCCGCGCGATCGAGGCGGGGCTGATCGAGGATGCGGTGATCGCCGCCAGCGAGGCGCAGGCCGAGGCCTTCTGGAAGCTGCGCGAATCGATCTCGGAGGCGGAACGCGCCTCCGGCCCGGCCGTGCAGCACGACATTTCAGTACCGGTGGCGGCGATGCCGCGCTTCATGGTCGAGGCCGCCGCGGCGGCGGAGCGCGCCTTTCCCGGCACCCATGCCAGCGCGTTCGGCCATCTGGGCGACGGCAATGTCCATTTCCACGTTCGGGCGGGTGATGGGGCAGGGACGGACTGGGTTGCCAGCAATGGGCCTGCGATCAGCGATTTCGTCTATGATCTCGTCGATGCCGCAGGCGGATCACTTTCCGCCGAGCATGGCATCGGCCAGATGAAGCGCAAATCCTTCGGCCGATTGACCGAACCGAGTCGCATCGCCGCGCTGCGCGCCATCAAGTCGGCGCTCGATCCGCACGGGCTCCTGAATCCGGGCAAGCTGCTGCCCTGACGGGCTTGCGTCCATTCGCTGCGGGAAATACAGCCTGCCCACGCGCGCGGGGGGCCCGGGCGCAGCTTATTCCACTGGAGTCTTTTCATGGCGACCGCGCCGGCGAACAATCTTCCGCTTTTCTACAACGGCCTGCAGCCGCTTTCGAGCAGCGAGCATGCAACCTGGAAGGCGCGCAACATCGATACCGCACCCTGGCTGGTCTCGCAGCACGCCATTCCGGTCACGATCGACGAGTTCGCTGCCGCGCAGCGCTTCTTTCCGATCGTCTTTACGCAGGGCAAGGATGCCGTGCCGATCGCGCTGATGGGCATGAACGAAGGCATCAACACGTTCGTCGACGACACCGGCAAGCTGATCGACAATGTGTATGTCCCAGCATGGGTGCGCCGCTATCCGTTCATGCTCGCCCGGCTGCGTCCGGATAGCGATGAGCTGTCGCTGTGCTTCGATCCGACCGCCGAGGCGATCGGCCCGTTCGAGGATGGCCAGCCGCTGTTCGAGGATGGCAAGCCCAGCGCCGCGACCAACGCGATCCTGGAGTTCTGCCGTCAGTTCGAGGAAGCGGGCCAGCGCACCTCCGCGTTCATGAAGGAACTGATCGAGCTCAACATCCTGATCGACGGCGAAGTCTCGATCCAACCCGAAGGCAGCGAGCAGCCCTTCGTGTATCGCGGTTTCCAGATGGTCTCGGAGGAAAAGCTGCGCGACCTGCGCGGTGACCAGCTCCGCAAGATGGCGCGCTCGGGCATGTTGCCGCTGCTCTACGCGCATCTCTTCTCGCTGCAGGTGATGCGCGAAATCTTCGGCCGCCAGGTCCAGCAGGGCAAGGGGCCGCGTGTCGGCCAGCCCGCGCCGGCCGTGATCGAGGCCTGATCCGATGATCCGGGCAGGCCGCTCAACCTACTCCAGCGTGGCGATCACGCTGCATTGGTTGATCGGCCTGCTCATCATCGCCAACATCGCGCTCGTCCTCGCCGGTGGGCCGATGCCTTGGCACAAGTCGATCGGCATCACCGTGCTGGTGCTCAGCCTGCTGCGCTGGGCGTGGCGGCTGGGCCACCGGCCGCCGCCGTTGCCCGCAAGCGTCAGGCCCTGGGAAAAGGGACTTGCGCACGCGCTGCACTGGGCCTTCTATCTGCTGATCGTGCTCATTCCGCTTTCGGGATGGGCGATGAGTTCGGGCTCGCCGAAGCCCCGTCCGCTCGAATGGTTCGGGCTGTTCGATATTCCCTATCTGCCGATCACGCGCGGTGGTGCGCTTTATGAGGCGTCGCACGAATTCCATGAGATCATGGGGTTGGCGATGATCGGGCTGATCGCGCTGCACATTGCCGGTGCGCTCAAGCATCAGTTCTTCGACGGCGATGCGACGATGCAGCGGATTCTGCCGATCGTTACGCCGCGCAGGGGTTAATTCGTTCCCAAATCGGATGAATTGACGGCCATGGCCTTGAAAGGCTGTGACCGGGGGCCTATCTGTTTCTTTGACACCGGATGTGTTTCCCCCTTTCGCATCCGTGTCCACGCCTTCGGGCGTGTTTCCTCCCTGAACCTTGGCCGCCTCGTGCTTGCACGGGGCGGTTTTTTCTTGGGCCTTTATTCGGCGTGTATGTGCCGTGTCTTGCCCGTGGCCCGACTCGCGGTTGGTTACGATTCACTCCGCGGCTGCGGAATCCCGCCAGCCGGTGACTTCCTCCGCCAGCCCCGCCGCCAGTGCTGCGACGAAGCCGGCAATGTGCGGCAGTGCCTCGCCCGGCTCCCGTAATCCCGAGGCGAGATAGAGGCTGCGGTCGATCTCGAGCTGGATCGCATGGATGCCGCCGCGCGGGTTGCCGTGGCGATCGAGCATATGCGCCCCAGCATAGGGCGCGTTGATCGCCGCCGGCAGCCCGGCCACACGCGCCTCTGCCACCGCGCGCGCCGTAATGCGTGCCGCCGCCGACCGACCGAAGCGGTCGCCGATCACAATCCGCGCCGGTGCGTGGCTGCCGATGGGGCGGATCGGCGGCATCGAATGAAGGTCGATCAGCACCGCCACGCCGAAGCGCATGCGTGCCTGTGCCAGCAATTGCGCCAGCGCCTCATGATAGGGACGGTGGACGGTGCGGATGCGCGTGGCGAGCGCGTCGACGGACAGCGTCTGGCGCCAGATGTCGCCATAGGGATGCAGCCGTCGCGGAACGAGGCCGAGCCCGCCGCGCACCTTGGCGGACGGGATGAGGGCGGTGCCGCGCAGCGGCGGATCCGTCATCTCGGGATCGATTTCCTGCTCGGCGCGGTTGAGGTCGATCAGCAGCCGCGGCACGCGCGCCACCAACCCGGCGACGCCGCCCGATTCGGCCGCCTGCCGCGCCAGCAGGTCGGCGTGCCGGTCTTCCAGCGATTCGGCTGCCTGCACCGGAATGCGCAGCATCGCCGCGAGATCGGCGGGATAGTCGCGGCCGGCATGCGGCACCGAAAGCACGACCGGGGAGGTCAGCAATGCGGGGCCGATGCGGCGGAATGGCTGGGGATCGGCCATCACGTCATGCTAGGCCGGGCGCGGCGACGGGGCAACGCGGGTGTGGAAAATCGTGGAGACGTCCCCATAATCATTCCTGCGTCCGTCGGGCGTTGCCGCAAGCGGCGCATCACCCGGTGTATGTTTGGGCCCGCTGCGCGTTGGGGGTTGGATGATTCGGATTCTGCTCGCCGAAGATGATCCGGCGATGCGACACTATCTTACCCGCGCGCTCGAAACGTCCGGCTATCAGGTCAATGCGGTGGGCTCCGGCACCGAGGCGCTGCCGCTGCTCGACGCGCAGGAGCATGATTTGCTGCTGACGGATATCGTCATGCCAGAGATCGACGGCATCGAACTCGCCCGCCGCGCGACCGAGCGGATGCCGGCGCTGCAGGTGATGTTCATCACCGGCTTCGCCGCGGTCACGCTGGAAGCGGGGCAAGCGATGCCGCAGGCGCGGCTGCTCTCCAAGCCCTTCCACCTGCGCGATCTGGTGATGCAGATCGACCGACTTTTCGGGATCAGCACGACGCGCGATCCGCAATGACGATTCATGCTTGCACAGTCCGATAGGCGAGGCTAATAGCGCGCCTCCCCCGTGGGCGTGTAGCTCAGTGGTAGAGCACTGTGTTGACATCGCAGGGGTCGCAAGTTCAATCCTTGCCACGCCCACCATCGAAAACCCCGCCGGCCAAAACCGGCGGGGTTTTTGCGTTTCGGGGTAGCAGGGCGCGAGCGGATCGCGCGCATCGCTGGGCCATCGAAACTCGATCCAGATCGGGTCTATAAACATATGTTGGTGCGGCAGGCCGCGGGCGATCGGAATGATGGCCGGGTGCCGACGGAAATCTTCGTCGGCCCCCCACATAGCCTTGGCGGCGGAGTTTCGGCTCCGCTGCTTTTTGTGCTCAAGCGCCGCCGACATGCGGATACGCTCCATTCGTCGCCGCAGCCGATCGCCGGTTGATTCCGCTCCGCCGCGCAGCAATAGCAACGCCCTCAGCCGCTTGACCGGAGGATCGCGCATGGAGTTCGACACGCCCGAAGCGCTGGGATTCGATCCCGGCCGGCTGCAGCGGATCGATGCGTTGCTGGCGGATCGCTACGTCGGTGCCGGCCGCCTGCCGCACGCGCAGATCCTGATCGGTCGTGAAAACAAGATCGCGCATTTCGCCAGCGTCGGGCCGGCGCGCAGCGGCAGCGATGCGGTGGTCGACGAACATGCGCTGTTCCGTATCGCCTCGATGACCAAGCCGATCACCTCGGTGGCGTTCATGATGCTGGTCGAAGAGGGCAAGGTCGCGCTCGACGACCCGGTGGAACGCGTCATTCCCGAATTCGCCAGGCTGGGCGTCTATGCCGGGGGCGGTGGCGGCGCCCCCTTCGCGAGCCGCCCGGTCAATGCGCCGATGCGCATGGTCGATCTGCTCCGCCACACCTCGGGCCTCACCTACGGCTTCCAGTATCGCACCAATGTCGATGCCTATATTCGCAAGGCGAAGGTGGAGAACTGGCGCACTGTGCATGACGATGACAGCTTCATCGCCGCGCTTGCCGATGCGCCGCTGGAATTCTCGCCGGGCGCCGCCTGGAACTACTCGTTGGCCACCGACGTGCTGGGCGTGATCGTCGCGCGCCTGTCGGGCGAGCCGTTCGATGCCTTCCTCGAAAGCCGCATCTTCGCTCCGCTGGGCATGATCGATACCGGCTTTGTCGTGCCTGCGGACAAGCGCGACCGGCTGGTCGATGCCTGGGCATGGACGCCGGGGCAGGGGATGACGGTCTTCGATCGCGGCGGCGACAGCCTGTGGTCACAGCCGACCCGCTTCTGCTCGGGGGGCGGCGGGCTGGTCTCGTCGAGCGCGGACTATCATCGCTTCTGCCAGATGATGCTCAACCGCGGCACGCTCGACGGCGTCCGCATCCTTGGCCGCAAGACGGTGGAGTTGATGACACTCAACCACCTGCCCGGTCGAGGCGACCTCGCCTCACTGTCAACCTCGCTGTTCAGCGAGACGCAGAATGCCGGCGTCGGTTTCGGCCTGGGCTTCGCGGTGACGCAGGATCCGGTGCGGCTGATGATGCCGGGATCGCCGGGCGAATATTATTGGGGCGGGATGTTCTCGACCGCCTTCTTCGTCGATCCGGTCGAGCGGCTGACGATGGTGTTCATGACGCAGCTCAGCCCGTCGAGCCTGTGGCCGATCCGGCGCGAGCTGAAGACGCTGATCTATTCGGCACTGGTGTGATGGCGTTACGCCCCTCCTCTTCAGGGCACCGGGTCGTCCAGTCCCCCGGACTGGACTTGGACTGCCGGGGCAGCCCATCCCAATGCCGGGTTGGGGTGGAGGCGAGCGAAGCGAGCTTCCTGCGAAGCTGGAAAGAGCGTCAACCGGGGGCATCGACCCCGCGCCGCCGCTGCCCACCCCCCATGCCCTCCCCTGAAGGGGAGGGGAGAGCAAAGGTTCAGCTCTCGGCCGGCTCCGACTGGAGCTGGATGTAGTTCTGGATGCCCATCTGCTTGATCATGTCGAGCTGGCGCTCAAGCGCATCGACATGCTCTTCCTCGCTGTCGAGGATATCGGTCAGCAGATCGCGGCTCACGAAGTCGCGCACGGATTCGCAATGCGCGATGCCGTCCTTCAGCAGCGGCAGCGCTTCATATTCCAGCGCGAGGTCGGCCTTGATCACCTCTTCGACGGTCTCGCCGATCTTAAGGCGGCCGAGCATCTGGAAATTGGGCAGGCCGTCGAGGAACAGGATGCGTTCCGCCAGCTTGTCGGCATGCTTCATCTCGTCGATCGACTCATGGCGCTCGAAAGCGGCCAGCTTGCGCACACCCCAATGGTCGAGCAGGCGATAGTGCAGCCAATACTGGTTGATCGCGGTCAGCTCGTTCTTGAGAGCCCCGTTGAGATAATCGATGACCTTGGGGTCGCCCTTCATGGGTGCTTCTCCGTCAATAAAAATGCCGACGGAGTATAGCTGCGCAGGCGCAGCAAATCATTCAAAAAATGGCAGTTTTCTGCGGGTTTGCGGCGCTGCGAGCGCTAAGCAATAGCCCGCTCTTCGGCGATGATCTCACGTGCGAATGGCACGCATTGCCCGCATTTCGGACGCAGCCCCATCGAGGCATAAGCCGCCTTCGGGCATGATGCGCCCTGCCGTGCAGCCGTTCGCACGTCCCGTTCACGAATAGCGTTGCAAATGCAAACGACCATCAGGCGATTCCTCCGCTCCGATGATCAGATAGCGTGTGTGAGACTAAGTCGCAATAGCCTGCTTGCGGATCAGCGGCTGTATCCGTCCACGTGCCAGGCTGCGCCACAGCCATTCGAACGGCCCGAAAACGAATCGGTCGAGCCATGGGCGCGACCACAACAGCATCATGCCCCAGATTGCGGCGACGACAAAATAGAGCGTGATGCGGCCCAATGATCCGTAGAGCCCGAAACCGTAGAACAGCGTCGCGCAGATCAGGCTGGTGCCGAGATAGTTGGAAAGTGCCATCCGCCCCGCCGCCGCGATCCGATCAACCAGCGCGCCGCCGTGGCGGGTGAGGCGGATGATCAGCGCCGCCCAGGCGACAGTCATTATCGGATGCAGCGCCACCGCTGCCACCGCCGCGGCCATGATCACCATGCGCGTGTTGAAATCGCTGGCGACGATCAGCATGGCGAGCGCCAGCGACGGCGGCAGGCTGATCGCGAAGCCGATCGCCGCCCAGCGGGCGTAGCGGCGCGGCGGCCATGCGCCGGTCAGCAGCCCGCTGCGCAGCCCTGCCATGCCCAAGAGCATGTAGCCGAGCGTCTCGGGGCCGAACACGCCGAGCAGGGCCAGCGGCGGGGTGACCTCGTTCAACCGGCGATAGGTCAGCAGGTCGGCAAAGGAGCCGCGATGCGCCGCCAGATCGCGCGCAATGAAGGTGGGATCGGGAACGCCGTAAATCTCTTCATAGGCCTGCCAGCTCCGTTGGGCGGCCTCCGATCCGTCGGGGCCGAACGCCGCGGCATGAAGCTCCAGCGCGCCGGTGCCGAGCATGGCCGCCATCGCGATCCCCAGCAGCAGGCTGAGCAGGCCGATCACCACCAGCCCGCGCGTCGGCTGGTGGCGGAACAAGAAGGCGATCAGCCCGACCAGCGCATAATGCACCAATATGTCGCCGGGCCAGACGAGGTAGAGATGCGCAAGGCCCAGCAGCAACAGCCAGGCCATGCGCATCAGGTGGATCCGCGTGCCATTCTCGCCGCGCGCGTCCGCACGCTCGATCACCAGCAGCATCGACGCGCCGAACAACATCGCGAACAGCCCGCGCATCTTGCCGTCGATCGCCACGAACATCACGCCCCACGCCGCAAGGTCCAGCCCCTGCGCGCCGCCATAGGCGGCCGGGTTGAAATAGGCGGCCTGCGGCATCGCGAAGGCGACGATGTTCATCAGCAGGATGCCCATCACCGCTACGCCGCGGACGATATCCAGCGTGGCGATGCGGCCGGGGAGGGCAGCGGCCGAATGAGCGGGGGCAGGCGCGGCGGCGCCTGCACCGGGCTGGCCTTGGCTGTCGGTCATTGCGCCGCGCGCAATTCCTTGCGGATCACCAGCTTGAGGCCGGACCAGACCGCATCGACGGCGCAGACCTTCACGTCGACGAAGCCCATCGGCAGCGCCACCGCGCGCACGACATCCTCGGTGATGTCCGTCGCTACCTTCGCCGCCTGCTTGGGCCAGGAAACCCAAATCATCGCGCCCGGTTCGATCAGCAGCCGCAGCGCGATCAATTCGCGCTGCATCTCGGCGCGTTCGGTGACGAAGATATGGGCCGCCTGCAGCCCCGCGGTCGCAACGTCATACTCCTCCACGCCGATGCCGGCCGGGTCGATCTCGGCGCGCACGCTGTCGGGCATGCCGCAGAACCACAGCCGCATGCCGCGCTTGTAGCCCAGCTTCGTAGCGAGCGGGGTGCCAGAATAACCCGCGGTCATGCGCCCTCCTGTGATCGTGGCGGAGCATGCCGTGCGGGCGGGCATCAGACAAGCTTGCCGATGCCGCAGGCGCGGATTAGCCTTGCATCATGGCGCGCACGATCACCCGCTATGCGGAATTCTGGCCGTATTATCTGCGCGAACATGCGCTGCCGCAGACGCGTGCGCTGCATTATGCCGGGACCACGCTGACGCTGTTGTTCCTCGGTTTTGCAATCATCCAGGGCGGATGGTGGTGGTTGGCGGTGCCGCTGGCAGGCTATGGCTTCGCCTGGATCGGCCATTTCGCGGTCGAGCATAACCGCCCGGCCACCTTCACCTATCCGATTTGGTCGTTGGTCAGCGATTTCCGGATGTTCTTCCTGTGGGCATCGGGCCGGCTCGCGCCACACCTCGCCCGCGCGGGCGTGCGCTGATCCCGGCTCAACCCTCGCCCGATCGATCGCAGACCGAACGGAAGGCTATTACTCGGACGGGTTCGTGCGATGCGTCGTCACCGTCGTCTCATAATCCGCGACGATGCCGGGGCCGTTCACGCCGGTGTCGTCGGCGGTCTCAGGCGGATAGGTGTCGCGCAGTGCCTGCGTCATCGCCTGGTCGATCGCCTCACCCAGCCGGTTCAGCTCGCCCAGCGCGGCGTCGACATCATTCTCCGCGCCGGAGCGGGCGTTCTCCGGATAGAGTTCCCACAGCCGGTCGACCAACTCGCCGCCGAACGCTTCGCCCAGCGGACCGGTCTTGCTCAGCACCTGATCGGTCAGCAGGTCGGTGACCGTGCGGATCGTCTCTACCTTCTCCTCGGCGCTGGCGTGGCTGCTATTCTCATAATCGGCCGCGGCGCCCTGCAGCGATCCGATCAAGGTGCCGAACTGCATTGCCGCCTCGGTGCGCTGGGCCTCGTTGGGAGCGCCGGCGCCATCCTGCGCGCCAACGACGTTGCCGAGGCGGGTCAACTCGTCGGCGATCGCGGCCTGCGTCGCCGGATTGTCGAAATCCTCGTTCAGCATCACGTTGCGCACGAACCGCTCGGTCAGCGAATGATAGACGGTCGGCGGCTCGGCATCCTCGCGGCTGTTGTCCCAGCCGCCGGCATAGGTGGTTTCCTCGTTCAGCCGCTGGATGTTGTCGGAATAATAATCGCCCAGGCTGTTGAGCCCGGCGGAGCGGTCCAGCGCGGTGCTCTCCCCGGCCATGTCGACGAGCTTGCCGAAGAGCTGGTCATATTTCGCCTGGTCGGCGCTGTTGCTGGTGCCGGCCAACGCTGAGGCCACCGCATCGAACCCGCCGCGCCCTGGCGGGGCGACGCCATAGGCGTTCTGCGGCAGATTATCGATCGTCTCCAGCACCTCAGGATGGTCGGCGATATAGGAACTGACTTCGTTCGCGGCACCGACGAAGCCCTGCTTTGCGGCCATGCCGGCGAGATCGGCGGCTGCGATCAGCGAGAACTGGCCTTGCGCGCCCTGATCCGAATTCAGGTCGATCCCGGCGCGGACCGCCTCGTCATGCAGGTCATAGGCAAGGTTCTGCAGCACCGCGCCATCGGTGACCGTGCTGAGCAACTCGCGTACCCCGTCGGACGCGGGGTTTTTCGCCGGATCGAGCAATTCGCCAAGCTGGTCGCGGGTGACGCGGCCCGAATCGACGAGGCGGCCCATCGATGCCGTCGCCTGCTCGCGCAACTGCGGCGTGGCGGGGCCGGTATAGGCGACGCCGATCTGCTCCACCGCGTCGATCAGCTCCTGCCGCGCGCGATCGTCGAGCGTGCCCATGTCGGTGCGATAATTGCCGTCGCTGCCGCTGGCGAGGTCGATCACGCGGGCGAGATATTCATCCTTCTGCGCCTGGGTAAGGCTGGGGTCAGCCATCGTCTGTTCGATGACATAGGCGGGATCGCCATGATAATGCTGGGCGAACAGCGCGGTCTCCTCGACCTTCGCCTCGACGACGGGATCGGGCGCGGTCTGCGCAGGCGCCTGCTGCTGCTGGACCTGGCTGACGCTGCCGCCATCGATCTGATGCACCATCTCTCCGGCCTTCCTTCAGTTCCTTGCGGGTGGCGGGAGTTTCGCATCGCGGTGTGGACGGGGACATAATCGATTCGTGTAGATGCGGGGCGGTTGGGCGCCCGGCGGGCACGCTCTGGCCCGGTCCGTCTTCAACCCCTCCTTTGAAGAAGAGGGGCTAAGCGCTCAACCTTGCCCCCACCCATCGCGCGGCCTATCGCGCCCCTTATGCAGCCCGCCAGCCCCCTGCCATCCAGCGAGCCGCCGCATGATTGCCCGCGCTGCCCGCGGCTCGTGGCGCTGCGCGAGGATTGCCGCGCCGAGCATCCGGACTGGTGGAACGCGCCGGTGCCCGCCTTCGGCGACCCCGATGGCTGGCTCGGCATCATCGGCCTCGCGCCGGGCAAGCATGGCGCCAACCGCACCGGGCGGCCCTTCACCGGGGACCATGCCGGCCACCTGATGTTCGGAACACTGGCCAAGTTCGGCCTCGCCACCGGCACCTATGATGCGCGCATCGACGATGGCTTTGCACTCAACGGTGCGATCATCATCAACTCGGTGAAATGCCTGCCGCCTGAGAACAAGCCGGTGCCGGCCGAGATCCACGCGTGCCGCCCCTTTCTCGACGATGCGGTGGCGCAGCTGCCCAACGCCCGGGTGTTCGTGGCGCTCGGCCAGATCGCGCACCAGAGCGCGGTGAAGGTGCTCGGCGGCCGGCTGCCCAAGGCGCGCTTCGCGCATCTGGCGGAACATCGCATGCCCGATGGGCGCATGTTGATCGATAGCTATCACTGCTCGCGCTACAACCAGAACACCGGCCGACTGACACCGGAGATGTTCGAGGCGGTGTTCGCGCGCGCTGTGGCGCTGCGCGACGCCTGAACGCCACGCGCCGCAAGACTTTGTTCAGATTCGGCGCCTAGACGGCCTTTTTCGTTCGCAAGACCAGGGCGCAGGGGCGGAATGCTGATCGATTCACGGACGATGCTGATGCTGACGCTCGGCATCGCGGCCGTCGTTGCGGGATATCTTGCGCTCGAATGGCGCGCCGTTCGCGATCGCGCGCTGCTGTTGTGGAGCGCGGGGTTCGCCGCGATCGTCATCGGCTGCTCGCTGTCGCCCGTGCGGCTCGGCGGCTCCTTCCTCGTCGGCGTCTGGGGCGCCAACGGCATATTGGTGATCGCGCACCTGCTGTTCCTCGAAGGTGCCGCGCATTTTTCGGGGCACCGCCCGCAGCGTATGTGGTGGGCGATCCTGCTGCTCTGGCTGCCCCTGCTCGCGCTGCCCGAAGGCGGCAGCCGCGCCGAGATCTTCGGTGTCGTCAACGCGGCGCTGGTGGCGGTGCCAGCGTTGCGGGCGTCAGCGCTGCTGATCTTCCCTGCGAAGCGTGCAGATGAATCGGATACGAGCCGCCTCGGCTATGTCTTCCTCTATCACGGCCTTTTCTACGCGCTGAAGACCATGCTGGTGTGCGCGCCCGGCGCGCAGACCAGCCTCGTCGCCTTCCAGGGTGTGCTCATCCAGGTCTCGTTGTTCCATGGCATATTGATCGAGGTGCTGATTGCCCTGTCGATGACCGGATCGGTCCGCCGCCGGCGCGAGGCTCAGGTCGCCTGGCTTGCCGATCGCGACCATCTGACCGGTGTCTACAATCGCCGCGCCTTCGATGCGCGCGCAGGCGCGCTGGTCGCGGCCGCGGCGCGGAGCGGGCGGCCCGGGGCGCTGCTGCTGCTCGACGTCGACCATTTCAAGGCGGTCAATGATGGCTGGGGGCATGAGGCGGGAGACCGGTTGCTGATCGGCCTTGCTCGACTGTTGCACACGGTGCTGCCCGCCGAGGCGCTGGCGGCGCGGCTGGGGGGTGACGAATTCGCCATCCTGCTGCCGGGCTGCAGTCGCGCCCAGCTCTACATTCTGGGCGACGCGATACGCACGCATTTCGGCGCACTGGCCGCCGGAATGCCCGATCTGCCCGCGCAGACCTCCATCAGCCTGGGCGCGGTGCCGTTCGATCGCATCATCGATCTGGCCGCGCTGCTCGCCGCCGCGGATGCGGCGCTTTACGAGGCCAAGCGCGGTGGCCGGAACCAGATGTGCATCCGCCCCATCTCAGGGCGCCGCGCCTTGCCCGCGCGGCCTGTAGCGGCGGTTGGGCCCGCCTGAACCCTCGATCCTCGCCCGGGATGGGTGCAGGTTGGGCATGGGAAGGAAAATGCCCTAGCACTGCCCCGCCGTGGATTCATTGATCACCGCCGCCGCCCGCGCGCTCGCCGCCGGAGCGCCGCTTACCGCGCTCAACCGGGTCGCGCTACGGGATGATGCGCCCGCGCTGGCGCTGCGTGGCATTGCGATGGCGCAGCTTGGGGATCTCGATCGTGCCCGCGCGCTGCTGCGGGAGGCGGGCCGCGCCTTCGGGCCACGCGAGGCGGTCGCCCGTGCGCGCTGCATCGTCGCCGAGGCAGAGATTGCCCTGGTGTCGCGCGATCTCGGCTGGCCGGCCGAGCAACTCGCCCGCGCGCGCGACCTGCTCGATCGCCAAGGCGACACCGCCAACGCGGCGCAGGCGCGGTTGATCGAGGTGCGCCGGCTGCTGCTGATCGGCCGGCTCGACGCTGCCGCGCATGCGCTCGACGGTATAGACGGCGCGGCGCTGCGTCCGGCTGCGCGCGCGGTTCATGCGCTTGCCGCCGCCGGCATCGCGCTCAGTCGACTCAAGGTGGTGGCGGCTCGTGCCGCGCTTACCGATGCCACGTCCGCCGCCGCCGAAGCAGGCATTCCCGCGCTCGCCGTTGAGGTCGCGCGGGCTGCGGCGGTACTCACTTTGCCCGCGGCGCGGACCATTAGCCCGGCGGGCGAGCGCGTGCTGCGGCTGGAAGAGGTTGCGGCACTGCTCTCCTCCGATGCGCTGGTGATCGACGCCTGCCGCTATGCGATCCGGGGCGCCGATCACCATGTCGCGCTCGCCGGTCGGCCGGTTCTGTTCGCGCTCGCCCGCGCGCTGGGTGAGGCTTGGCCGGGCGATGTTCCGCGCGAGCTATTGATCGCGCGCGGCTTTGGCGGGCGGGAGGCGGATGAATCGCATCGTATGCGGCTGCGTGTCGAGATCGGCCGGCTGCGTGCGGCGCTGAAGCCAGTTGCCGCCATCGTCGCGACCCGCGCCGGCTTCGCGCTCAAGGTGCATTGCGGTGATATGGTCGTGCTGGCGCCGCCGGTCGACGAACCGCACGGCGCGGTGCTGGCGCTGCTCGCGGACGGAGAATCCTGGTCCAGCTCCGCGCTCGCGCTGGCGCTCGGCACCAGCCAGCGCAGCGTGCAGCGCGCGCTCGATGCGTTGGCGCGGCTGGGCCGGGTAGAGCCTGTGGGCGACGGCCGCGCGCGGCGCTGGCTGATTCCGGTGCCACCGGCCTTCGCGACGAGCTTGCTCCTGCCGGGGTCCTGACGCCCTTCTTCATGTGCTGGTGTATCGCGACAGAGATGTCACTCACCCTGCATTCCTGTCCGCGCTACGATGCACCTCATGAAGCAGAGCAAGGCCGAAATCCTCCGCGAATATGGCCCGTTCACGGATGTCGATGCCATTCACGGGGTCAGTTTCGATGGCAGCCATGTCTGGTTCGCCGGAGGTGACGCCCTCAAGGCGCTCGATCCGGAAACCGGCGAGATCGTCTGCACGCTGCCGGTCGCGGCGCATGCCGGCACCGCGTTCGACGGCACGCACCTCTTCCAGATCGCCGAGGATCGCATCGACCGGATCGATCCGGTCGAGGGCCGGGTCGTCGGCAGCATCCCGGCGCCGGAAGGCGGCGCGGCCGGCATGGCGTGGGCGGAGGGATCCTTGTGGGTCGGCCAGCACCGCGCCCGCCGCATCCTTGAGATCGACCCGGAGACGGGCAATATCCTGCGCAGCATCGACGCGCAGCGGATGGTGACGGGGGTCACCTGGCTCGACGGCGAGCTATGGCACGCCACCTGGGAAGGGGATCAGAGCGACATCCGCCGCATCGACCGCGCAACGGGAGCGGTGCTCGAACGCATCGAGATGCCGGCGGGCGCCTTCATCACCGGGCTGGAGTCGGACGGCGTAGAGCGCTTCTTCTGCGGCGGCGGGCCCACGCGGAAGGTCCGGGCGGTGCGGCGGGGCTGACCCTCTTCACCGCAGTCGCACCCTGACGATCAATCTTGCGATGAGCGTCGGTACCGCGGCCCCGGCTGCGGTCGCGATCATGATCGGCAATATCAACGCTGTGATCGGCATCCTCGGCCTTTGGCCGATCGTCGCCGGGCTGATGCCGCTCGCCACCGGCGGGCGGCCACTTCATCGTCCGCGCGCTTGGCACCGAGGTGTCCGGCCTCGTCGATGTCGTGCTTGTGCCGCGTTCGGCAGTTCTCCTTCCTCGTTTCGACGCTCCGGCTGGCGTTCCGGTGGCGCTAGGCGCATCCGCGGGCGCGCGCTACCAGCCGTCCATGGATGATCTTTTCGCCGACATGCCGATCCGCGACCGCCGCCTCACGCGCGAGGCGCTGCAGATTTTGCGCGGCCCACAGACCTTGATCGGTTGCGATCTGGAAGAGGCGGATCTGTCTCGCCTCGACCTGTCGGGCTGGACGTTAGAGCAATGCAACCTGCGCCGCGCCGAACTGACCGGCGCGGCGCTGACGCGGACGGTATGGCGATCCTGCCGGGGTGCGTTCGCGGGCTTTGCCGGCGTCGATTTGTCAGAGGCGATGTTCAGCGCTTGCGACCTGAACAATGCGGTGCTGAAGCGCGCCACGCTGGAAGGCGCGCGCTTCTCCGGCTGCAAGCTGACCGGCGCGGATCTTTCAGAGGTGAAGGCGATCGATCTCCAGTTCGAAGAAGTGCTGCTGATCAACGCCAGGCTGGCCGGGCACTCGTTCCGCAAGGCCAATCTGGTGCGCGTCGATTTCTCGCAGGCGGACCTGCGCAAATGCGATTTCCGGATGTCGTCGTTCGATGGTTGCAGCCTGCGCGAAGCGATCGTCGACGGCGCTCGCTTCGAAGGCGCAGACCTGCGCGGCGCCGATCTCGGCGGCGTTCGCCTGGGCGACGCATCGCGGTTCCGCGGTGCGACGATCTCGCGCGAGCAGGCGGCGATATTGCTGGGCGAAGTCGGGCTGAACGTCCGCTAGGCGCGGGTGATCGCCTCCATCGCCGATTCTCCCTGGGGGCTATGATGGCATCATGCTCGACGTCGACAATTGTCCGGATGACGTCATCCAGCTTGCCGATGCGCGCCTGTGCTGCAGCTGGGGCCTGCGCGCGGCGCATGCGGCGCTGGGGCCTGCTCGCCGTCTGGCCGGCCTATGATGACGACGCCTTCGTCGAACGTCTCGACGCGGCAGGTTCCGCGGCGGATGACATGAAGATGCGGCCGAATGGCGGCCGCGCGGGGCCGCGCCACACGATCTGGTTCGCTTCCCGGCTGGAGGTCCAGTGACACCTCAGAAGGGCACTTCCTTGCCCTCAAAATCGAACAGCTTGCCGCTGTCGATCACCTTCAATTCCTCGATGACGTCGAGCAGTTGCAACGCTGCGCGTTCCGGCGTGAACAGCCGCCCGGCCTGGACATTGCCCTGAAACGGGCGCGAGAGCGCGGTGTCGACCGTGCCGGGGTGAAGCGCGACGACGATCGCGCGGTCATTGCGGCGGCGCTCCTCGATCGAGAGGTTGCGCACCAGCATGTTGAGGGCGGCCTTCGACGCGCGATAACCGTGCCAGCCGCCGAGCCGGTTGTCACCGATCGACCCGACCCGCGCGGAAAGCGTGGCAAACACCGTGCGGCCGCTGGCGGGCATCAGCGGAAGGAAATGTTTCGCGACCAGCGCGGGGCCGATCGCGTTGACCGCATGAACATGCGCCAGCCACGCCGGATCGAGCTGGGCGAGCGCCTTTTCGGGGCCGTGGTCGCCATCATGAAGGATGCCGGTGGCGACGATCACCAGCGTCGGCGGCGGCCCCTTGGCGACGGTCGCGGCGGCAGCGGCGATGGTCGGTTCGTCGAGCAGGTCGAGATGCTGCGCGCCGCCGCGTGAGCGTGCAAAGCCATGGACGATATCGAACGTTCCTTCATCGATCAGGGCGGTCTCGAACGCGGCGCCGATACCGCCCGATGCGCCGATCACGATGGCGGAGGATTTGGCTGTGGTCATGGCGGTGCGGGGTAGCGATGGGACCGGAAGGGGTCAAACCGGGGGAGGGCGGGGTACGGGACCGACCTGCCCCCCAACACGCTAGCACCATATAGCGGTGGCACGCTGGCCAGCGCCCTGGCGTGTCGCGGTCAACCTTTCGCCGGTCCAACTCATGCGCGCCGACCTTGCAGGCATCATCGCCGCGGCATTGCAAGACAGTGGCCTGCCCGCCGAACGGCTGGAGCTTGAAATCACCGAGACTGCCTTCGTCGCCGACAAAGTGCGCGCGCTCGACATGCTGCGGCAGATCAAGGCGTTGGGCCTGTCGATCGCGATCGACGATTTCGGCACCGGCTATTCGTCGCTCGACACGCTGAACTCCTTCCCGTTCGACAAGATCAAGATCGACGGCTCCTTTCTGATAAACGCGGATGAGAACCATAAGCTCGCGCCATTCTGGCGCGCGGCCACAGCCTCGACATGCCGGTGCTGACGGCCTGGAAACCGAGAGCCAGCTCCAGTTGCTGCGCGATGAGCAATGCGGCGAGGCGCAGCGCTTTCTGTGGGGGCGCCCGGGGGAGGGACCGGCCCGCGATCCTGCCTGCGTGCCGGCGGACCGATTGACGGCCTTCTGAATGTCGTCGAGATCAGGGGCGGAAGGATCCAGCGTGGCGGGAAAGAACGTGTCGAACGAATGGAAGGGCGCAACCGTCCGCGCATGGCTGGAAAGCCGGATCGCCGCCGCGCGCGCGGATCAGGTGGCAGCCCAGCGGGGCGGCCGTGACGAGCAAGATGATTGCGACAAGGCCTCCGCCGAGGAACTGGTCTGCTCCCATTTCCGAACGAAGGACAAGGACGCGCCCGACGACCAGAAGGCGTTCATGGAGGCGCTGCGCGGCTTGCTCGATCGCGAGACCTATATCTGGCGTGGCGTTTATGACGACGGCCGCTTCGACCGGCATGTGCGGTCCTACATCCGCAAGCTGATCAAGATGGCCAAGGCGAACGAGGGGTTCGAAAAGACGCTGCGCTATCAGTGATCATCGGACGGGATGGCACAGGGGCGCGCGCGCGAGGCGAGAGGATGAAGATCGATGAGCGGGACGCTGACCATCTGGAGCTTCGACTGGGTGCCGCCGGGTCCGCGCGGGTTCGTCCGCGATCTGCGCCTGCGCTGGGCCGCCGAAGAGGCCGGGCTTGATTATGCGGTCGGCACCGTGCCGTTCGAGACCAGGCAGGCCAGTCATTTCGAACGCCAGCCCTTCGGCCAGGTGCCGTTCCTGACCGATGGCGACATCACCCTCTTCGAAAGTGGCGCCTGCCTGCTCCATCTCGCGGCCAAGAGCGAGGCGCTGATGCCGCCGGGCGCGCGCGGCGCGGCCGAAACGCTGCAATGGGTGATCGCCGCGCTCAATTCGATCGAGATGGTCAGCGTGCCCTGGTGGTTCCTCCAGCTTTCGGGCGATCGTGAGAATGGCATGGCGGGCTGGCTGGACAGCCGCCTGGCGCATATCGAGGGCATATTCAGCGATCGCGAATGGCTGGTGGAAGACCGGTTCACCGCCGCCGACCTGATGATGGCGGATGTGCTGCGCGTGCCGGACGTGCGGGGCCGCGGCGATCGCCCTGCGACCGAAGCCTATCTCCAGCGCGTCCTCGCCCGGCCGGCGTTCAAAAAGGCGCATGACGATCAGCTTGCGCATTTCGCGGCGGCGGACGCGCGCCGCGCGGCGGGTTGAGGCGCGTCTAGCGGAAATCCTCGCGCAGCCGGGGATCGACGACCCTGCCGCCACGACCGCCGTAGCCGAAGCGGCTGCTCTCGAACGAGACCGTCGCCCCGGCGTTTTCGCCCAGCGGGATGTCGGCCGTGCCATAGACGCTGCGCGTGCCATGCGAACCGACCATGAACCCCATTTCGCCATGGATGCGCCGGTCCGGCCGATCCGACGCGGTCCGTTCCCCGCGCGCGGCGGCGGCGCTTTCCTCGGTGCTCGCGTTCAGGATCGCCTCCCGCTGCGCCTCGGTCAGCTGCACCGTACGGGGGGCAGCGGTAGCGGTAGCGGATGGAGTGGGCTCGGCCGCCGTTACCGGTTCCGGCGATTGTGCCAACGCCGCCGTCGACAAGCAGGCCGCCCCGGCAACGTTCCAGGCAGCAAGGGCAAGCGCGATCGGGCGGGCGCGGCGGCGCATGGGCAACGGCATGGTCATGTCGCCTTATGGAGCCAAACGGCCTGACCGCCAAATGAACGGACGGTGGGCCATCGATGCGATCCGGGCGCGAGCCTATGCTGCCGGCGCTGCGATTGGGAAGCGATGATGAGAGCGGTCACATCGGCAGGCGTGATTTAATGGGCGCGCGAAGTTCTCTTCGACGCAGCGAAGAATGCCGCGAACTTCGCTGGGCACGGCGTGTCGCTGAAGGCTCTGATCCGGTGAGACCGCGACGCGGGGTGCGAGCCGAAGATGCTCGTTTCAGTCACGGCGAGTTCCCGTTTGTCGCGTCGTGCTCATCGTCGATCGTTACATTCGCGAAATAGGCGTCCGTGCTCGGCCCGATCCATAGCGCCACGCCCCCGCTCGCACCGCTGCCGCGTTTGAGATCGTCGACGATCAGGGCCGGCTGCTCCTCGCCATTCACGAAGAGGCGCGCCGTCTGCCCGTGAACGACGATCCGCACCCTGATCCACTCTCCCGGCGCGACATCGGCATAGCTCTCATATTTTCCAGGATATAACGCACGCAGCCGCTCCCAATCGAAATCCGGCATACTGATATATTGAATGGTGTGATTGCGACGAAGCTGGTCTTCCGCCCGTCCATTGGTCGGCCTTATGTAGATGGCCTCGTAATGCTTATCGTCCGCCAAGCGAAAAGCGATGCCGACAAAGCCGCGCGCACTATCAGCCGCCCCCTCGCGAGGCTGGCCCAGGATATCGGCCATGATCGTGCCATTGCTGAAAGTGCCGACGTTCAGCGGGATGATTGCCGCTGTGCCGTCTGGCGTCACGTCGCTCACGTGCAAGGCAACCTGTCCCTTGAACATCGCCTTGCCCAGGGAAACGGAACTTGGTTTGCCGATCTCCTTGTCGGCTTCGAGACCGGCATTGGCTGCAGCCGAAAATGGCACAATGCACGCTATCGGCAGGCACCAGCACAGTCTTGCGATTCTGCTCATCGGGAACAACTCCTCGGTGTGGATGATCGTGTGGATCGGTCAACGGTGAATCGTGGCGCGACAGGGCGGAAATTCGGCACGGAAGTCGAATAAGGAAAAGTTGAAGATGTTCTGAACCGCTCATAGCATCGGCGTGCGGCACGGTCCGGACCCGCGCCATCGCTCCACGAACCGGGGAAAGAGATCGATTGCAGACAGGCGGAAACCGGCGCGCTTGCGAAGAGCACAGGATCGGAAAGTGGATCTTCTTTCCGGGAAGCCATGAACTGTGCTGTGGCGTCCATGTGCGGCGGCTCGAACATCGCGCCGCCCGGGCGCTCGAACTGCTCTGCCGGCGTCGCGGCGAGATTGTGTCGCACGGAGACATTGTTGCGGAGGTTTGGAACGGTCGCAGCGTCAGCGCGAACAGCGTACCGGTCGTCATCAGGGATATTCGCAAAGCGCTCGGCGACGATGCGCGGAACCCATCGCATATCGAGACCATCTCGAAGCGCGGCTACCGGCTTCGAGGAGATGCCGCCCGGCTCGGGTCCGACGATGGCCTTTCGGTAGGCACGGTCAGGCGCTCATCACGTCGATCGCTGGTCATCTATCTGACCGCGGCCGCCCTCGCGCTCCTCGTAGTGGCAACGGGCTTTGCGAACAAAAACGGCCTGGGTGAAGGAAAAACCGTCCGATTGATCGTCGCCGATGTCGAGAACGCCACCGGAAGCGCTCACTACCAACCCCTCGCGGCCGCCACGAGCGAAGTGATCGCACTCGACACACAAAGGCTCGAAGGCGTTCATATGCTTCGCTCCCGCAAAGCGCGACCGGCCGAAAACGACGTCATGCTCCGCACGCGCCTGATCTTGTGGGAAGGCCGTCCGACAGCGATGCTGTCCGCTGAGAACGCGGCCGGGGTCACGCTTTGGTCGTCGATGACCTCGGGAAAGGAGGCGCTGATCCCCGGCGAAATCTCCGCCGCCATTCAGGATCTCGGCAAGACCGTAAAACAGCCGGCGCGCGAACCTTAAGGCAGCAGCATCCTCGGCACGCCACTCCGGCATTGCGCGCGGCCACTCCCTTAATCCTCTCCCAGAAATCGCGCCCGCGCCAGCAACCCGCCTTCCGGCGCGGTGCCCAGTTCCAGCCGCGCGTCGTAGAAGCGCAAGATGTCCCCCGTCGCGGCCAGCCCCAGGCCGGTGCCAGGGATGGACGGGTCGAGCCGTGTGCCGATCGTCAGCACGGCCTCGCGCATCGCTTCTTGCACGCCGGGGCCGTCGTCGCGAACTTCGACATGGTTGGGGCCGCCCGCCACGATCACCCGGTGCGCGGCCCATTTGCAGGCGTTGTCGATGAGGTTGGACAGGATCTCGGCGAGGTCGCCGCGATCGCAGGGCAGTTTCAGGCCAGGTGGCAGCGCGATCTCGATGCTGAGGCCGCGTGCCACGTGCAGGCGGCGCATCGCCTCGGCAATCGCCTCCACCAGCGGCGCGACCTCGGTCAATGTGCCGGCGCCGCGGGTGCCGGCGGCGGCGGCGCGGGCGAGGTGGTGGTCGATCTGGTGCTGCATCACCGCGCAGCGCGCCAGCAGGAAATCGGCGCTGTCGATGTGGCCGGCGAGGCGGAGCTGTTCGGCCTCGTCGATGATCAGCGCCAGCGGCGTGCGCAGATTGTGCGCGAGGTTGCCGGATTCGGTGCGCGCGCGCGCGATCAGGCTCGCCTGCCCCTCCAGCAGCGCATTGAAGCGGTTGACCACGGGGGAGAATTCGGCCGGCACCGCCGGGTCCAGCCGGTCGACCTCGCCATGGCGCAGCCGGTCCACCTCCTCGCCCAGCCGGCGCACCGGCGCCAGCCCGAAGCGGACGAGCGCGGCCGCACCGCCCAGCAGCAGCAGCCCCACCGCGATCATCGACAGGGTCAGGTCGCTGCGGAACTGCGCGATCTGCTCGTCGATCAGCGCGCGCGCCGAAGCGATGGTGAAGATGGCGGTGCGGCCGTCGCCCAGCCCAACGCGGGCGCTGCGCTGGAGCAAAGGCTCGCGCGCATCTCCGCCCTCCCGCCAGGTGCCGTCGGCGGCACCCGCGTCACCCGCCGCGAGCGCGCGGCCGTGCAGCGAGCGTGATCGCGTCACCCGGCCGTCGCCGGCATCGACCTGCCAGTAAAGCCCCGATCCGCCGACGTTGAACAACGGGTCCGACAGCGGCTGCGCCACAAGCAGCGCCCCGTCCGGCGCGACGCTGGTCATCGCGATCAGCTCGTCGAGATGATGGTCCAGCTCGCTCTTGAAGCGATCGGTGGTGTGCACGCGATAGAGATTGGCGATGAACAGCCCGGCAAGCAGCATCGCCACCACCACCGCCGCGGCGGAGCCGACCAGCAGGCGGAGCCACAGGCTGTGTCGCGCCGGGCCGGTCATGGCACCAGCCGGTAACCCAGGCCGCGCACCGTGATGACCCGCTCACGCCCGATCTTGCGGCGCAGCCGGCCGACCAGCACCTCGATCGCATTGGCATCGCGGTCGCTGTCCAGCCGATAGAGATTGTCGAGGATGGTCTGGCGGGTCAGCGTGCGGCCGGCATTGTAGAGCAGCAATTGCAGCAGCCGGAACTCGCTGGCGGTCAGCGCCAGCGCCGCGCCGTCCAGCCATGCCTCGCTGCTCGCCGGGTCGAGCGCCAGCGGCCCGGCGGTGATCCGCGTCGCGCTGTAGCCGGCGGCGCGGCGGGCCAGAGCGTGGAGGCGGGCGATCAGTTCCTCGGTGCGCACCGGCTTGACGATGAAGTCGTCCGCGCCGGCGTTCAGCCCTTCCACTTTCTCCTGCCAGCTTCCGCGCGCGGTGAGGATCAGGATCGGCGTGGCGATCGCGCGGGCGCGCAGCGCGCGGACGAGATCGATGCCGCTCATCCCCGGCAGCCCGATATCCACCACCAGCACGGTGAAGCCGTCGGTCACGAAGCCAAGCGCATCCTCGCCATTGGCCAGCCATTCGCAGGTCAACCCGTGCCGCGCCAGATTGGCGGCGACGCGTTGCGCCAGCTCGGCTTCGTCCTCGACCAGCAGGATCCGCATCGCCGCCCCCTGACAGGATTTTGACAGGTTGCAAAGCTAGATGCTGCGTTTGCGAACACCAATCCGGGGGAAGTGCGAACATGGATGCGATCGGCCGGCTGGCATTGCCGCTGCTGTTGCTGTGCGGCGTTGCCGCCTGTTCGGGGGGCGACGGCGATGAGGGCAACGCGGCGGCGGACGCCGCGCCGGCCAGGCCCGCCGCACCCAAGGGCAGGCTCACCCTGGATGGTGGTGAACTCGAACGGCTGGGCATTCGCTTCGCCGTGGTCGAGGCCGCGACCGAGTTGCCGCTGGCGACCGTGCCCGGCACATTGGCGCCGCCGCCCAACGCCCGCGTCGCCGTCGCCGCAGTGATCCCCGGCGTCGTGACAAAGACCTTGGTCGTGGAGGGCGACAGCGTGGCGCGGGGCCAGCCGCTCGCGGTGGTCGCCGCGCGGGAGATGTTCACGCTCGCCGCCGGCGTCGAGCAGGCGTCCGCCCGCGCGGCGATGGCGCGCGCCAATGATCGTCGCCTCGGCCAGCTCGCGCGCGAAGGCGTGATCGCTGGCGCGCGGGCGGACGAGGCACGCGCCGCGCTGCGCGAGGCGGAGGCCGAACTCAATGAGCAGCAGCGCGTCGTCAGGCTGGTCAATGGCGCGCCGCACCAGGGCACCTATACCCTGACCGCGCCGATCGCCGGCAAGGTCACCAGCGCCGCGATCCAGACCGGCAGCCCGGTCGACGGCACCACCGCCGCCTATGTGATCGACGCGACCAGCCGCTATGAGGTGACCGCGCAGCTTCCAGAACGGCTCGTCGGCCGTGTCCAGACCGGGATGGCGGTGCGGCTGGCGGGCGACGTGCGCGGCGAGGTGACCAGCGTCGGCAGCGCGATCGATCCGGCGACGCGATCGGCCACGCTGCGCGCGCGCATCCCCGCGGCCCCCGGCGTGGTTTCCGGGCGCGCGGTGCCCGTCACCATCTTCATGCCGGCTCCTGCCGGTGCGATCGCTGTGCCGGCACAGGCGGTGACCGAGGTCGACGGCAAGCCCAGCGTCTTCGTGCGCGTGGCCAGCGGCGTCGCGGTGCGCGCGGTGGAGCCGGGTGATCGCGCCGATGGCCGCATCGTCATCCGATCGGGGCTGAAGGCGGGGGATCGCATCGCGGTTGCCGGCGTCAGCGATCTCAAGGCGGTTGCGGGGCAGAACTGATGCTGCGCTCGCTGGTCGCCTTCTCGCTGTCCTACCGGCTGTTCGTGCTCGCGCTGACATTGGTCGTCGGCGGGCTCGGTGCCTGGGCCTATTCGACCTTGCCGGTCGATGCCTATCCGAACATTGCGCAGACGCAGGTCAAGATCATCCTCAAGGCCCCGGGCATGACCCCTGAAGAGGTCGAGACGCGGGTGATCGCGCCGATCGAGTTGGAGATGCTCGGCCTGCCCAACCAGGCGATGCTGCGCTCCACCGCCAAATATGCGATCGCCGACATCACCATCGATTTCACCGACGGGACGGACATCTACTGGGCGCGCCAGCAGGTCGGCGAACGGCTCGCCGGCGTCACCGGCGATCTGCCGGAGGGCGTGGAAGGCGGCATGGCGCCGATCTCCACCCCCTTGTCCGACCTGTTCATGTTCACCATCGACGGGCCCCTGTCGCTCACCGAAAAGCGCGACCTGCTCGACTGGACGATCCGCCCCGCGCTGCGCACCGTGCCCGGCGTGGCGGATGTCAACGCGCTCGGCGGCCATGTCCGCACCTTCGAGGTGCGGCCCGATCCCGTCGCGCTCGCCGCCGCGCGGCTGTCGATCGACGATCTCCAGCAGGCGATCGAGCGCGGCAATCGCAATGACGGCGCCGGCCGGCTGGCGGCGGGGGAGGAGGCGCTGATCGTGCGCGCGGTGGGCGCGGTGCGCGATGCGGACGATATCGCGCAGATGGCGATCGTCGCGCGCGACGGCCGGGTCGTGCGGGTGGGCGATGTCGCCAGCGTCGGCACCGGATCGCTGACCCGCTATGGCGGCGTCACCGCGCATGGCAGGGGAGAGGCGGTGCAGGGCCTCGTCATCGCGCTGCGCGGCGCCGATGCGCGCCAGGTGGTCGATGGCGTCCGCGAACGGCTCGATGAGATCCAGAAGACGCTGCCCGAAGGCACAAGGCTGACGGTGTTCTACAACCGCTCCGACCTGATCGAACGCGCGCTGCACACCGTGCAGAAGGCGCTGATCGAGGCGACGGTGCTGGTGGTCGTGCTGCTGGTGCTGTTCCTGGGGGATTGGCGCGCGGCGGCGATCGTCGCGGCGACCTTGCCGATGGCGGCGCTCACCACCTTCCTGCTGATGCGCGGCATGGGGCTCACCGCCAACCTGATGAGCCTCGGCGGGCTCGCCATCGCGATCGGCATGCTGGTGGATGGCGCGGTGGTGGTCGTCGAGAATATCGTCGATCGGCTCGGCCATGCGAAGGAAGGCGGGCCACCGCGGCTCAACATCATGTTCCGCGCCACGGCCGAGGTGATCGTGCCGGTCTCCGCCGGCCTCGTCATCATCGCTTTGGTGTTCCTGCCTTTGCTCTCGCTGGAAGGGCTGGAGGGCAAGCTGTTCGCCCCCGTCGCGCTCACCATCATGTTCGCGCTCGCCGGCGCGCTGCTGCTCGCGCTCACATTGGTGCCGGTGCTGTCTTCCTATGGGCTCAGGAGCGGGCAGCATGGCGATCCGTGGATCATGCGCAAGCTGGCACCGCGCTATGCGGCGCTGCTCGGCGGCGCCTTCGCGCGGCGCAAGCTGGTCTATGCGCTCGCCGGGATCGGGCTGGTGCTCGCGGGGCTGGCCTATGGCGCGGTCGGCAAGACCTTCATGCCGACCATGGACGAGGGTTCGGTGGTGATCCAGGTCACCAAGCTGCCCACCGTGGGCCTCGATCGCTCGCTGGCGATGGCTGGTCGCATCGAGCAACAATTGATGCGCCAGGTACCGGAGGTGACCGGCGTGATCTCCCGCACCGGCACCGATGAGATCGGCCTCGACCCGATGGGGCTCAACGAAACCGACCTGTTCGTCACGCTCAGGCCCTCCGGCGAATGGCGCGGCGACCGCGATTTCGTGGTGCAGGAGATGCGCAAGGCGATCGCCGGCATGCCCGGCATCGAACCCACCTTCACCCAGCCGATCGAGATGCGCGTGGCGGAAATGCTCACCGGCGCGCGTGGCGACCTGGCGGTGAAGATCTTCGGGCCGGATCTCGCCACCCTGTCCGACCTTGCGGGCAAGGTGCAGCAGGTGCTGCAGACGACGCGCGGCGCCGCCGAGGTGACCACCGTCGCCAACGACACGATCGACTATGTCCAGCTCGAAATCGATCGCGCCGCCGCCGGCCGCGCCGGCATTCCGGTCGATACCTTCCAGGATGCGTTGCGCGCGCAGCTTGAGGGGCTGCCCGCCGGCATCGTCGCGGAAGGGCAGAAGCGCGTGCCGGTGGTGATCCGCGGCAATGATGGCGTGCGCGACGATGCCACCCGCTTCGCCGACCTGCAGGTGACGACGCCCACCGGCGAACTCGCGCGGGTCAGCGATCTCGCCCGCGTCGAACATACCCAGGGGCCGATCCGCCTCGATCATGAAAGCGGATCGCGCTACGCGCTGGTGCAGGCGTTCGTTTCGGGCCGCGATCTCGTCGGCTATGTCGATGAGGCGCGGGCGAAGGTGGCGGCGGAAATCCCGCTGCCCGCCGGCTACCGCCTCGTCTGGGGCGGCCAGTTCGAAAACCAGCAGCGCGCCTCGGCGCGGCTGATGCTGGTGATCCCGGTGGCGCTGCTGCTGATCCTGATGGTGCTCTATGCCACCTTGCGCTCGCTGCGCGGATCGCTGCTGATCCTCGCCAACATCCCTTTCGCGGCAGTGGGCGGCATCATTGCCTTGTGGTTCACCGGCGAATATCTCTCGGTACCCGCTTCAGTCGGCTTCATCGCCCTGCTCGGCATCGCGGTGCTCAACGGCCTCGTCCTCGTGGCCTATTTCCGCCAGTTGCGCGAGGAAGGTCGGCCGATGGCGGAGGTGGTGCGCGTGGGTGCCGAGCGCCGGCTGCGCCCGGTGCTGATGACCGCGAGCATCACCGCCTTCGGCCTCGTTCCCCTGCTGTTCGCCACCGGCCCGGGGTCGGAGATCCAGCGGCCGCTCGCGATCGTGGTGATCGGCGGGCTCGTCACCTCGACCTTGCTGACCTTGGTGCTGCTGCCGATCCTCTACGAACGCTTTGGCGAAAGCCGGGGGGAGGCGCGGTCATGAGGGTGGTGCTGCGGCTGAGCTGCGCGGCGGGGGACGCCGATATGATCGCCGAGGTGCTGCGCGATCATCTCCACGCGCCGGTGCATCTGCGCCGTGAGGAGGTGCTGGGCCGCGATTTCGACGATGCCGCGACCGGGGAGCGCGTGGCCGGCAGCCTCGCGCGGGCCGCGATCGAGGTTGAACTGGCGGCGGCGCAGGTCGCGTCGGCGGTGGAGGCCGCGCGCACCGCGCGGCGGCGCCTGTCGTTCCGCTGGCGGACGACCGCGGTGCTGGATGGAGGACGGGTGGAATGAAATGGGCCTGGCTCCTGCTGGCGGGCATCGCCGCCCCGGCGCTCGCCCAGGCGGATGGCGGCAGCGATCTGCCGCCACCCGAACTGGTCATCCGCGCGCTCGATGGCGCGCCGGGGGTGGAGGCCGCGGTCGCCCGCGTCGGCGCCGCGCGTGCCGAGGAGGATGCGCTGCGCCGCGGCCCGCATGAGATCACCGCGCAGGGCACGCTCTCGCGCCGCTCGGTCGATCATGACCGCGACTATGTGGAATATGACACCACCGTCAGCCGTGCCTTCCGCCTGCCCGGCAAGGCCGCGCTCGATCGGCGCGCCGGCACATTGGGCGTCGATATCGCGCAGAACCGCATGGAGGATGCCCGCCACCAGGCCGCGCTGACATTGGCGACGCTCTGGTATGACTGGCTGGGCGCCGGCGAACAGCACCGCAACGCGCTGGCGCTGGTCGAAACCCAGCGCGCGCTGGTCGGGGCGACCGGCCGGCGGGTGGAACTGCGCGATGCCGCGCAACTCGATCTCGAACAGGCCAATGCCGCGCTCGCGCTCGCCGAGGCGCAGGCCGGCGACGCCGCGGCGGAGCGGGACCGCGCACGCACCTTGCTCGCCGCGCGCTTCCCCGAACTCAGCCTGCCCGTCGAACCGCCGCGCCTGCGTGAGCCCGCCATCCCGGCGGAGGGGTTCGATCGGCTGCAGGCGCTGATCGTCGAGCGCAGCCATGAGATCGGCGCCGCGGTGGGCACTGCCGATCGCCAGGCCATCCTCGCCCGCCGCGCCCGCGCCGATCGCATCGCCGATCCGTCGCTGGGCTTCCGCCTGTTCAGCGAACGCGGCGGCGAGGAACAGGGCGCCGGCCTCTACGCCTCGCTGCCGCTGGGCGGCGGCCACCGCCGCGCGCTCTCCAGCCAGGCCGAGGCCGAAGCCCGCGCCGCTTATGCCGAACGCATCGGCGTGGAACGCGAAATCGCCGGCAACGCTGCCGCCGACGTCGCCGAAACCCGCGGCCGCCTCGCCGCCTGGCGCGCCAGCGCGCAGGCGGTGCAAAGCGCGGAGGCCAGCGCAGCGCTCTCCGGCCGCGGCCAGCAACTGGGCGCGATCGACCTGACCGACCGGCTCTACGCCGAACGCCAGGCGAACGAATCCCGCGCGCAGGAAATCGCGGCGAGGGTGACGGCGGCGCGGCTGCTGGCGAAGCTGCGGATCGACGCGCATACGCTGTGGATCGAGTGAAAGAATAGCCCCCTCTCCCCTCCGGGGAGAGGGCTGGGGGGGGGGGGAGTCGCGCGACGCGTAAAGGTTCGGAGGCTCCTGCGTGGTCGGCCTGGTTCAGAGCGAACCCGTGAGACCTTTACGCGTCGCGCGACTGCCCCTCTCCCTGGTCCGCTACGGACCTTTCCCTCCCCCCATAGGGGCGAGGGGCTGTTCGGCGCATGTCCCCTGCACTGGCGCGCCCTCGGCGCAAGCGGCATAAAACGCCGGTGACCGACGCGATCCCTACCCGCACCATCCAGCTTGAGCCCTGGTTGAAGACAGGCGATGTGGAAGCCTGCTTTCCCACGGGAAAGGATCGTGCCCTGATCCTGAAGGATCGCGGTCGCATCCTGCTCGACGAAACGCTTGCCGCCATAACGCTGCATGATCGGCCCGACATCGACTGGAGGTGGACCCACGCGCAACGTTTGCCGGGCGGAGGCTATGCGCTCGCCTCATCACGGTCCGCGGCAGGCAAGAAGAACCTCCAGCTTTTCGACGATCGCGGCAAGCTCGCAACGCGTTTCCCGGCGGGCGACGCGATCGAGCATATGGCAGTCGATGATCAGGGCCGCATCTGGGTCGGCTATTTTGACGAGGGCACCTGCGGCGATGATCCGCTCTCTCTCGCCGGGCTCTCTCGCTTCAGCTAGAGCGGGCGGCTCGAATATCAATGGGATTACAGGCCCCACAGTCCCATCATCGATTGCTACGCCTTGACCCTCGACGAGAGCGGTCGGGCGTGGATCTGCCCCTATACCGAGTTCTTCGTCGCAGCGATCACCGACGACGACGTGCGCATGGTGATGCCTAAGGCGCCAGTGTCGCTTGCCTGGGGGCTGCTGGTCAGTGCCAAGCATCTCGGGTTCGTGGGCGGAATGGAATTCCCGCATGATGGCGGCGCCGTGATCGGTTGGAATGTTGACGGCACGGCTTCCCATCTGCCGCTCGTGCCTGAAGATTTCGTGGAATCGGCGAAGGAAAGCATCGTCACGATCGTCGATCTTCGAACCGGCGCACGGACGCAGGTGCAATTGCTGGACCAGCATGCGGTGCCGCTGGTACTTCAGCATCGCGTCAATTGCCGGGCAGGCACCGCTGTCTGCTGGACGAAGGACGCAGTCTACCGGGTCACGCTGGAAAGCCTGCTGGCGGCCGCTGCGATGCCTTCTGACCTCGGGGCAGAGGGCGACTAAAACGCCGACCGCAGCACCGCCCTTACCCCCACACCAACGCTCCCCTGCCGCTCCTCGGCACTCGCCTCACCGCTGATCCCGAAGCTGGAATCGCCCCCGCTCAGCCGCAGCCGCGCCAGCCAGCCGTCGGCGCGCTGTTCGGGGTCGAGCGTGAAGCTGGCGCCCGAGGAAAAGCTCGCCACGGTGCTGTCGATCGTGCCGCCGAGGATGGTGCGCAGGCCGCCTTCCGCCTCGATCCGGAAATAGCCGCCATCGGCATCCGGCTTCTTCAGGTCGAAGCCGATCGCGAGGCTCGTCGTCGCGGCGAGCTCGTCGCTCTTGCGTGCCGCCACGCTGAGGTCGAACGCGGTGCCGCCGCCGGTTTCGGTGCGGGCGTCCTCGCTCAGCCGGTAATAGTCGATCGCGGCGATCGGGCGCAGGCTGAGGCGGCCGGTCTGCAAGATGTAGGAGGCGCCGACCGCGCCGGAGAGCAGGGTGCCTCCCCAATTGGCCTTGGCGGTGCGCTCCACCGCGCTGCCGTCGATATCGCCCACGAAGAAGCGGCGGCTGTCGAAGCTGATCCAGCCCGCCGATGCGCGCGCATAGGAGGCGAAGCCGCCGCGTCGCAGTCGCCAGAACAGGCTGGTCTCGAACTGGTTCGCCAGCACCTCGTTGGCGGTGCCGCCATCGCTGTTGCGGCCGATCAGGTAGGCCAGGGTGCCGCCGACCGTGCCGATGCCGGTGTCGATCTCCGCACCGCCGACCATGCCCCAGCCGAGGATGTCATAGGCCGCGGTCTGCCCCGCGCCCTTCGATCCGCTCCAACCGACCTGCTGGATGAGCAGGCGGAAGCCGCGATCGTCCTTCGGGCCGCCCTGGTCCTCCAGGAAGCGCATCGCCGCGCGTGAGCCTGCGGTCACCGTCTCGAAGGTGCCGCCGGCATGGTCGGGCAGCATCTGGCGGAACACCGATCGCACCCCGGCCTGGTCGGTCTTGTCGAGCAGCACCGAAGCGACGTCCGCGTCGCTGTCGATCACCGAGAGGATCGCGTCATAGGCGGCGCCCTCCCAGCGGTTGAGGCCCAGCGCGGACGCGGTCTTGCGTTCGATCGTCAAGGTCAGGCTGTTGGCGTCGGCGCTGAGGCTGCTGTCGAACAGATAGGGCAATGTCGCGGTCGGCGTGCCGGTCAGCGAACCGGCGGTGACGACGGTGAAGCTGCCCTCCGACCCCAGCACGCTCGACAGGCTGACGTCCAGCGTCGATCCGGTCGCGAAGCTAGCGGCGCCCGCCACGGCATAGCCGGTGCTGCTGCCGTCGGCGCCAATGGTCACGCCGATGGTGCCGCCACTGCCGACGGTCAGCGAGGAAAGCGCGAGCGTGCCGGTGTTGGTCGGCAGGAAGCTGCCGCCATCGACGTTCAGCGTCAGCCCGGAGCTGTTGGCGACCGCGCCCGCGAAGCTGGCGCTGCCCGACAAGATCATCACATCCGCGCCACCACCGAAATCGACGTCGCCCTTCAGGCTGGCGCTGTCCGCCAATGTCAGCCGGTCATCGCCGGCGCCGAACGCGATGTCGCCGGCGGTCTGGCTGGTGCCGCTCAGCGCCGCGACATTGTCGCCCGCGCCGAAGCCGATATCGCCGCTCACCGTGCCGGCGGAGACGGTCAGCACGTCGCTGCCGCTGCCGAAGCGGATGTCGCCGACGATCCCCGGCGCCGCCGAATCCTCGACGTCCGACTGGAACTGGGTCAGCGTGACGCCGCTGGTGTTGGCACTGACGTCGATCGCGATCGAATTGCCGGCGCTGCCCGAACTGGCGGTGATCGTGCCGCTGTTGCTGATCGTCGAGAGCGTGCCGGACAGGTCCTGGATCGTGTAGGCGGTGCCATCGGTATAGGTCGTGGCGCCGATCGCGCCGCTGTTGACCAGGGTCGGCAGGCTGCCGCCCGCGGTGATCAGCAGCGCACGCGAAAGCTCGCCCTCATCATAGCCGCCCGCCGCCGCGATCGTGCCGCTGTTGGTGAGCAGCGGCACGGTGGCGCCATCGGCGATGGCGAGGCCGGTGGCGTCGCTCAGCGAATACGCGGCGACCGAACCGCCGATCCGAATGCCGCCCTCGATCGAGACGGTACCGCCCTCGCCGCCGATCCGCACGCCGGTGCCGTCGATGCCCTCATAGATGCCATAGCCGATGACGGTGCCGTCGATCGCGAGCCCGGCGCCCGCGGCATCGCCCGCGATCGCGCCGATATCGATCGCTTGGGTCGAGCCGACGAGCAGCGCCGGCTGGCCGCCATAGGCGGTGACGACCGCGGTGCCCTCCTCGCTGTCGGTGACGCCGTCGCCATCCTCGTCATCCTCATCCTCGTCATCGTCGCTGGGGGGCGCCGCGAGCAGGATGCCGCCGCCGACATTGCCCTGCACCCACACCGCCGGGCCGCCCTGCAGCAGATCGTCCGCCTCCAGCACCGATGTGTCGGCGGGCGAACTCGTATAGCGATAGCCGGTGGCGTAGACCGATCCCTGGATCACCAGCGCGCCGCCGATATCGCCTTCGGACGCATAGCCGATGCTGCCTTCGCCGGTGACCGAGATCGATCCTTCCAGCGTGACCGATCCGGTGACGTCGGCGGTGCGCACGCCATAGCCATGGTCGCCGACGACGCTGATCGTGCCGCTGCTGGTCAGCGATCCGTCGAGCGTGCCGCCGAGATAGATGCCGGCGGAGTCATTGCCCTGCACCGTGATCGTGCCGCTATTGTCGATCGCGCCGGTGAACGTGCCCAATGTGCGAATGCCGTAACGGCTGCTGCCCTCGGCGAAGGGGCCGTCGAGATCGTCATCATCGTCCGAATCCTCGGCCTCATAGCTCTCGTCGAGCGTGATCGTGCCGCTGCTGGTGATGTTGCTGCTGATGCCGGCATTGGCGAGGATGCCGGTGGCGCCGTCCGCGTCGGTGATCGTGATGTCGCCCGCGCCGGAGATGCTGTTGTTGCTGTCCACCGTCACCGCGGTGCCGCTGTCCAGTTCGATCGCGCCATCCTCGCTGATGGTGACGTCGCCCGCGGTGGAGGTCAGGACCGGCGTCGTCCGGGTGGTGCTGATCGTCGTCTGGGCGAAGGCCACGCCGGGCAGCGTGGTGAGGGGCAGCAGGCAGGTGCCTGCCAGCAGCTTGCGCATTGAAACTCCCTGGGTCGCGTGGTGGACGCGCACCCGCGGGGCCGCTCCAACCGGATCTCGGAGCGGGGGGTCAACGGATGCGCGCCCGCTGCCCTAGGGCGCCCGGGAGGTGTCTGTGGTGTGTCTATGGATTGCGGGATGTTTCGGGCGGAAGAAAGCTCAGATATCCTGCGCCAGCCGCCCGTACAGCTCCGGCCGCCGATCGCGGAAGAAGCCGAACGCCGCGCGGTGCTTCTTCGCCAGGGCGATGTCGACTTCGGCCACCAGCACGCCGGTCTCGTCGCGCTTATAGTCGGCGATGAAGTCGCCGCGCTGGTCGGTGATGAAGCTGTGGCCATAGAAGGTCTGGCCGCATTCGGTGCCGACGCGGTTGGACGCGACCACCGGCACGACGTTGGAAACGGCGTGGCCGATCATCGCGCGCTGCCACAGCCGGCTGGTGTCGAGATCCGGGTCGTGCGGTTCGTTGCCGATCGCCGTCGGGTAGAACAGGATCTGCGCGCCCATCAGCATCATCGCGCGCGCCGTTTCGGGATACCATTGATCCCAGCAGATGCCGACGCCGATCGTGCCGTAGCGCGTGTTCCACACCTTGAAGCCGGTGTTGCCGGGGCGGAAGTAGAATTTCTCCTCATAGCCCGGGCCATCGGGGATGTGGCTCTTGCGATAGACGCCCATCACCTCGCCGGCATCGTCGATCATCGCCAGGCTGTTGTAGTGGTGCGGGCCATCCGCCTCGAAGAAGCTGGTCGGGATATAGACCTGCAATTCCTTCGCGAGCGCCTGCATCGCCCGCACCGCCTTGTGCTCGCCCACCGGCTTGGCGTTGGCGAACAGGCTCTCATCCTCGACGCGGCAGAAATAGGGGCCTTCGAACAGTTCGGGCGGCAGAATGATCTTCGCACCCTGCGCCGCCGCCTCGCGCACCAGCGCGCTCACCGCCGCGATGTTCGCGTCGATATCGTCACCGAATGCAAGCTGCAGCGCAGCCACCTTCACCTTCGTCATGCCTGTTCCTCAAAAATGAAGCCGCCCCCCGCACGGGCGGGAGGGGGCTTCACCAAATCTGCTTAAACCGACGGCGCCTGCTGGCTGATGCAGTGGAAGCTGCCGCCGCCCGTCAGGATATGGTCGGCGCGCTGGCCGACGACAACCCGTCCGGGAAACAGCGCCGCGATCGCCTGCACCGCCGCCTCATCATTGGCAGCGCCATATTGCGGAACGACGACGCTGGCATTGCCGATATAGAAATTCATGTAGCTCGCCGGGATCGCCTCACCCTCCACCTCGACCAGGCCGGGGGAGGGGATGGGGGCGGGTTCGAGACCGAAGGCGCGGGCGCGCGCCCAGGCGTCGGCATAGACGTCCGCATTGGGATCGTCCTCGCCCGTCGCCACCGGCAGGGCCAGCACGCCCGGCGCCACGAAGCGCGCGAGATTGTCGACATGGCCGTCGGTATGATCGTTGGCCAGGCCCTCGCCCAGCCACAGCACTCGGTCGAGCCCCAGATCGCTCGCCAGCCGCGCCTCGATCTCCTCGCGGCTCAGCTCCGGGTTGCGGTTGGGGTTGAGCAGGCATTGCTCGGTGGTCACCGCCAGGCCGGTGCCGTCGGTGTCGATCGCGCCACCTTCCAGCACCCAGCCATGGCGGGTGGCGGGCAGCTTCGCCGCATCGGCCAGCCGTGCGCCGATATCCTCGTCGCCGGGCAGTTCATATTTATTGCCCCACCAGTTGAAGTCGAAGTCCCGCGCCATCCGCTCGGTGGCATGGGTGACGAGGATCGGCCCAGTATCGCGCAGCCAGATGTCGCCAAACGGCGCGATCTCCACGATCACGCCATCGTCGACCAGCGCCAGCGCAGCCTCGGAGGATTCGAGATCGCCGACGACGAGGCGCACCTGCTCGCCGCGCCCATCGGCATGGACGGCGTTGGCGAAGGCGGCAACCTCGGCGCGCGCGGGCGCGAGATCCTCTTCCCACAGGTCGGGATGGCTCGGGAAGCCGATCCACACCCAGTCATGCGGCGCCCACTCGGCGGGCTGGCGAAGCAGCGTCATGCGTCTCTCTTGATCGATAATGAAGGGAAGGGGGCGTCAGCGCCCGGCGCGGGACCGGTCGCGGATGCCGCGAAACTCGTCGCCCGCCACCCAGTTCGGCCAGGCCGCCGTGGTCGCGAGCTCACGGCCGATCATGTAGTAAAGGCCGAGGTCGGAGAGAACACCCGTCCAGTCCCAGTTCGGATCATATTCGTCCTTGGGCCCGTGATAGCGATGCTCTTCATAATCCTTGGCCGCCGCCGCGCCCGCCGCCTTGCCGCCGGTCACCAAATCGTCGCCGCCCTCGAAATAGAGCATCGGCACGCCCTGCTTGGCGAGGCTGAAATGGTCGGAACGGTAATAGAAGCCCTTCTCCGGCGTCGGTTCGGGCGTCGCCACCCGGCCCTCGACGGCGAGCGCGCGGTCGAGATAGGCGTCCAGCTCGGACTTGCCCTTGCCGATCACGATCACATTCTTCGCGGGGCCGGCCATCGAGAGCGCATCCATATTCACGCCCGCCACGGTCTGCTTCAGCGGCAGCACCGGATGCTCGCCATAATATTTGGAGCCGAGCAGCCCCGATTCCTCGGCGGTCACCGCCACGAAGGCGAGGCTGCGATCGGGGATGCCGGCCTTCACATTGGCCTCGGCCAGCGCGACCAAAGCCGCGGTGCCGGTGGCATTGTCGACCGCGCCGTTGCAGATCTTGTCGCCGTCCGGCGCCGCCTCGCAGGTGCCGAGATGGTCCCAGTGCGCGGTGTAGAGCACATATTCGTCCGGCCTTTTCTTGCCCGGCAGCACCGCGACGACATTCTTCGAGGCGTGTTTGCGCAGCTCATTGTCGAACGAGACCGACGCCTTCACGCCGAGGTCGACCGCCTTGAAGCCCTTCCGCTTCGCCGCCGCCTTCAGCGCGACCAGATCCTGCCCTGCGCTTGCCATCAGCCGCGTCGCGACGTCGCCATTGATCCAGCCGACCGCGGGCGCCTGATCCATATTGCCGTTGGGCGAATCCGCCACCTGCTGCGTGCCCGTCCAGCTCGACTGGACGACGTTCCAGCCATAGGCGGCCGGCACCGTATCATGCACGATGATCGCAGCCGCGGCACCCTGGCGCGCGGCCTCCTCGAACTTGTAGGTCCAGCGGCCATAATAGGTCATCGCGCGGCCGCCGAACGGCCCGTCCAGCCCCTCATTCTCATAATCGGGGTCGTTGACGAGGATGATGACGGTTTTCCCCTTCACATCGACGCCGGCATAGTCGTTCCAGCCCTTCTCGGGCGCGTTGATGCCATAGCCGACGAACACCACCGGGCTGTCCTTCACCTCGATGTGCGGGGCGACGCGATAGGTGCCGACCACCAGTTCCGGGCCGAACGCGGCGCTGATCGCCTGCTTGCCGCCGGTGAAGGTCATCGGGGAGACGTTCTTCGCGGTGATTTCCACCAGCGGCACGTCCTGGAACCAGCTGCCCTTGTTGCCGGGCTTCAGCCCCAGCTTGCTGAATTCGGCCACGAGCAGGTCGAGCGTCTTCTTCTCACCCTCGGAGCCTGGCGCCCGGCCGCCGAACGCGTCGGAGGAAAGCTCGGCGACGAGCCGCTTCATCGTTTCCACCGAAATGGCAGGCTTGGCCGGAGCCTGCGCGCCGCCCGCGGCGCACAGGGCAAGGGCAAGCGGCAGCGAAAACAGGGTTTTTGAGATACGCATGAGGCGGTGTCCGAACAGGAGAAAAGTCCGATTGGCATCGGAAATGGCGCCTTTTTGCACTGGACTATGACAAGCGCAACCGGTTCACCTCCCCGCGGGGTCAAGAGGAAGATGGGGGATTCATGCGAGGCGGTTTGTGGATGGCGCGGCGGTTGGTCGTTGTCACCTCGGGAGCATTTGCGTTGTGCGTCGGCAGCACCGCCGACGCGCAGAGCGCGGATCAGGCGGCGGTCTTCGGCGCGCGCGAGTCGGTGGAGCAGGTGGCCTTGTCGCCGGACGGCACTCGCGTCGTCTTCGTCCAGCCGATGGCGGGGCAGGCATCGGCCGTGCTCGTTTCCGACCTCGCGGCGCCGGGCGGGAAGACCTCCAAGGGCATTCTCCATGCCCCAGGCAAACCCGAACGGATCAACTGGTGCCGCTGGGCGAGCAACACGCGCCTGCTCTGCGGCGTCTACGGCATCACCACCGTGGCGGACGGCGGCTTCGGCTATTTCACGCGCATGGTCGCGCTCGACGCCGATGGCAGCAAATTGAAGCTCGTCCGCCAGCGCACCGGTTCCGGCACCGCACTCGGCTACACATTGTTCGGCGGCAGCGTCGTCGACTGGAATCCGGGTAGCGACGGCCATGTGCTGATGGCCCAGGATTATGTGCCCGAAAGCGACACCGGCACGCGACTGGCGCAGACGCAGGACGGGCTGGGCGTCGACGATATCAACACGGTCACGCTCACCCGCACGCAGGTCGAACGCGCGCGGCCGGACGCGTTCGCCTATGTCAGCGACGGCAAGGGCAATATCCGCCTGATGGGGACGCGCGGCACGACGACCGGCGGCTATTCCCGCGCCGACGAGGTCTGGTATTTCCGCAAACCCGGCAGCCGGACATGGGAACGGCTGGGGGCGGTCGATGGCGGTGAATTCGAGCCGGCCGCGGTCGATGGCGCGTCGAACGTCGCCTATGGCACCGTGCGCAAGAACGGCCTGCTCGCGGCGTATAAGGTGGCGCTCGATGGCAGCGGCACCGCAACCTTGCTGTTCAAGCATGACGCCGTCGATGTCGACGATTTTATCCGGATCGGCCGCAATCGCCGCGTGATCGGGGTGAGCTTCGCCACCGACCGGCGCGAGGCGCGCTATTTCGATCCCGAACTGGAAAAGCTCGCCAAGTCGCTGTCGAAGGCACTGCCCAAGCTGCCGCTCGTCCGCTTCGTCGATTCGAGCCAGGACGAGACCAAATTGTTGCTGTGGGCGGGCAGCGACACCGATCCGGGGCGCTATTATCTGTTCGATCGCACCGCCCGGTCACTCAATGAGTTGCTGTTGGTGCGGCCCGCGCTTGAGAATGCCGCGCTCTCCGAGATGGTGCCGGTGACCTATCCGGCCGCCGATGGCACGATGATCCCTGGCTATCTGTCGCTGCCGCCGGGTGGCGCCAGGAAGGGGCTGCCCGCGATCGTGATGCCGCATGGCGGCCCGGGCGCGCGCGACGAATGGGGTTTCGATTGGTTGGCCCAGTTCCTCGCCAATCAGGGCTATGCGGTGCTCCAGCCCAATTTCCGTGGCTCTGCCGGCTATGGTGACCAGTGGTTCAAGGACAATGGCTTCAAGAGCTGGCGTACCGCGATCGGAGACGTCAACGATGGTGCGCGCTGGCTGGAAAAGCAGGGCATCGCCGCACCGGGCAAGCTCGCTGTCTTCGGCTGGTCCTATGGCGGCTATGCCGCCCTGCAGTCCGCCGCGACCGAGCCGGGATTGTTCAAGGCGGTCGTGGCGGTGGCGCCGGTCACCGATCTCCAGAAGCTCAAGGAGGATCGGCGCAACTGGGTCGATTTTCTGATCGTCAGCGAGTTCGTCGGTTCCGGCCCTCACATCGAGGAGGGATCACCCGTCCGGCAGGCAGCGCGGATCGCGGCACCGGTGATGCTTGTCCACGGCACGCTCGATCGCAACGTCTCGGTCGGCCATGCGCGGGCGATGGAGGCGCGGCTCAAGGCGGCGGGAAAGCCGGTGACCTACATCGAATATGAGGGGCTCGACCATTATCTCGACGATAGCGTGGCGCGCACCGAGCTGCTGAGGAAGAGCGCGGCGTTCATCGGTGCGGCACTCGGTGTGGAGAAGCGCTGACCGCGACCGGCGCCGTCGTTGACCAAACAAAAAGGGCGGCCCCGGCGGGGCCGCCCTTCCTGAAATCCGTAACGGATCCGATCAGCGCGAGTAGAACTCGACGACCAGGTTCGGTTCCATCTTCACCGGGTAGGGAACCTCGTCCAGCGTGGGGACGCGGACGAAGGTGACCTTCGCGGCACCGTCCGGCGCCACATATTCCGGAATGTCACGCTCGGAGAGGCTCTGCGCCTCCAGGACCAGCGCCATTTCCTGCGCCTTGGTGCCCAGCGTGATCTCGTCGCCCGGCTTCACCTGGCGCGACGCGATATTGCACTTCACGCCGTTGACGCGGATGTGGCCGTGGCTGACGAGCTGGCGGGCGGCGAAGATCGTCGGCGCGAACTTGGCGCGATAGACAATGGCGTCCAGGCGGCGCTCGAGCAGGCCGATCAGGTTCTGCGAGGTATCGCCCTTCAGACGGCTGGCCTCGACATAGGCCTTCTTGAACTGCTTCTCGGTGACGTCGCCGTAATAGCCCTTGAGCTTCTGCTTCGCCTTGAGCTGCAGGCCATAGTCGGAGACCTTGCCCTTGCGGCGCTGGCCGTGCTGGCCGGGGCCATATTCGCGCTTGTTGACCGGGCTCTTCGGACGACCCCAGATGTTCTCGCCCATCCGGCGATCGAGCTTGTGCTTGGCGCTGTTGCGCTTCGACATATGTCTTTCCTTCAATTGCGTTGCGACGATGTCGCGGAAATTCCCGGATCCGCTCCGCCACGATGGGCATGGCAGGGCCACCGCTGCACCGGGGTGCGGGGCCAATTGCGAAGGCGGCGCTAATAAAGGCGACAGGCGGAGAGTCAAGCGCGAAGCGTCATTGAACCGCCATATGCCATCTTTGCGCACGCACCGCATCCTGGGCGATCCGGACGCAAGCCGACCGACAGCTTGGGGGGCGCCGCCGCGGCTGTCGCGCATGTCGGGCGGGCCGACTGCTGGTGTGGCTGCGGCCTTGACCGCGGGCGCGATCATCGGCACCCGGCGCGCCATGGCTGTTATTATCCCCGCCCCGGACTGCACGACGATGCAGGAGGTCCGCGCCGGCGTCGACGCGCTCGATGCGCGGATCGTGACGCTGCTCGGCGAACGCATGCGCTACATGGAAGCCGCCGCGCGCATCAAACCCACCCGCAATGCGGTGCGTGACGAACCCCGCAAGGCGGCGGTGATCGACCATGCCGCGGCGGTGGCGGCGCAAGTGGATTTCCCCGAAGCGCTGGTACGCGAGATCTATGAAGTGCTGGTCGAGGGCTCGATCGCGTATGAACTGACGCGGTTCGACGCACGCTAGGCTGACGCCCTCAGCGCGGCCTCGGCCGCGCCAGTTGCGAAAGCACGCCGCGGAAGGTCCGCACTTCCTGGCTCGACCAGCCCGGCTTGGTCAGCATCGTGCGCAACGTCCGCTTGGTCGTCGGCGTGCGGTCCGGGGGAAAGAAGAAGCCGGCCTCGTCTAGCATCGACTCAAGCTGGCCGATCATGCCGTCCAACTCTTTCTGCGGCGCCGGCGGATCGATCTCGACAGCGGTGGGCTGCGCCAGAACTTGGCCCTTCGACCATTCATAGGCGGTGAGGATCACCGCCTGCGCGAGGTTGAGGCTGCCGAAATCCGGGTTGATCGGCACCGTCAGGATCGTCCGCGCGACGGCGACGTCGTCGGTCTCCAGCCCCGAGCGCTCGGGGCCGAACAGCAAGGCGGAGCGGCCGGGCTCGGCATGGATCGCGCGCGCGGCTTCTTCCGGCGTCACCACCGGCTTGGTCACGCCTCGCTTCCGCACGGTTGTCGCATAGACATGCGTGCAATCCGCCGTCGCCTCGGCAACGCTGTCGAACACCGCCGTCTTCTCCAGCACGACGTCTGCCCCCGAAGCGGCGGGGCCGGCCTGCGGGTTGGGCCAGCCATCGCGCGGGGCGACGAGACGCAACTCGGTGAGGCCGAAGTTCAGCATGGCACGCGCGGCCTTGCCGATATTCTCGCCGAGCTGGGGGCGGACGAGGATGATGACGGGGGGTGGAGTGGTGATCATTGCGCTCACCCTTTCGCCGCCTCGTTCATCGCGCCGGCAATTTCCTCGAAGTCGCGCGCCTCGGTGAAGTCCTTATAGACGCTGGCGAAGCGGATATAGGCGACCGTATCCAGCCCCTTCAGCCCCTCCATCACCATCTCGCCGATGCGCTTGGAAGGCACTTCGCCCTCACCCGCGGTTTCGAGCTGGCGCTGGATGCCCGAGACTAGCTTCTCGATCCGTGCCGGCTCGATCGAGCGCTTGCGGCACGCGATGCGCACCGATCGGTCGAGCTTCTCGCGCTCGAACGGTTCGCGGCGGCCCTCGGCCTTGAGCACAGTCAGTTCGCGCAGCTGGATGCGTTCGAACGTGGTGAAACGCGCGGCGCAGCCCTCGCACTGGCGGCGCCGCCGGATCGCGGCGCCATCCTCGGTCGGGCGGCTATCCTTTACCTGGCTGTCCTCATGGCCGCAAAACGGGCAGCGCAAGGATCAGTATCCCGGATAGATCGGGAAGCGCGCGCACAGGGCCGCTACTCGCTCGCGAACATTGGCCTCGATCTGGCCGTCGCCCGCCTCGCCATTCTTCGCAAGCCCGTCGAGTACGTCCGCCACCATGTTGCCGATCTCGCGGAACTCGGCGGGGCCGAAACCGCGGGTCGTGCCGGCGGGGGAGCCGACGCGAATGCCGCTGGTCTTCACCGGGGGCAACGGATCGAACGGCACGCCATTCTTGTTGCAGGTGATCGCCGACCGCTCCAGCGCCTCGTCCGCGTCGCGGCCGGTGACGCCCAGCGGCGTCAGGTCGATGAGCGCGAGGTGGGTGTCGGTGCCCCCCGAAACCACGTCCGCGCCGCGTTCCTTCAACGTCGCCGCGAGCACCTTGGCATTCTCGACCACCGCGGCGGCGTAGGTCTTGAACTCGGGGCGCAGCGCCTCGCCGAAGGCGACCGCCTTGGCGGCGATTACGTGCATCAGCGGGCCGCCCTGAAGACCCGGGAACACCGCCGAGTTGATCTTCTTTGCGATGGCCTCGTCATCGGTGAGGATCATGCCGCCGCGCGGGCCGCGCAGCGTCTTGTGCGTGGTGGTGGTCACGACATGTGCATGGCCGAACGGAGTGGGGTGGACGCCGCCGGCAACGAGGCCGGCGAAATGCGCCATGTCGACCATGAAGATCGCGCCCACCTCATCCGCGATCGCGCGGAAGCGGGCGAAATCGATGTGGCGCGGATAGGCGGAGCCGCCGGTGATGATGACGCGAGGCTTGTGCTCCTTCGCCATCGCTTCGACCTGGTCGAAGTCGATCAGATGATCCTCGCGGCGCACGCCGTATTGCACGGCGTTGAACCATTTGCCCGAAAGCGCCGCGCGCGCGCCGTGCGTCAGGTGGCCGCCGGCATCGAGGCTGAGGCCCATGATCGTGTCGCCGGGCTTGGCCAGCGCCAGCATCACCGCGCCGTTCGCCTGCGCGCCCGAATGCGGCTGCACGTTGACGAAGTTGCAGCCGAACAATTCCTTGGCGCGGTCGATCGCGAGCTGCTCGACCTCATCCGAAGGCGCGCAACCCTGATAGTAACGCTTGCCGGGATAGCCCTCGGCATATTTGTTGGTGAACACGCTGCCCTGCGCTTCCAGAACGGCGCGGCTCACGATGTTTTCGCTGGCGATCAGCTCGATCTGGCCCTGTTCGCGGCCCAGCTCATGACGAACGCCGGCGAACACCGCGGGATCGGCATCGGCGAGCGTACGGGTGAAGAAGCCGTCGGGCTGAACGTCCGACAGGGTGGCGGGGTTCGTGCTCATGCAGGCTCCTTGGCTGAGACGGGGGCAAGATCGGGTTGGCCGAGCTTCTCGACGCGGCGCGCGTGGCGGCCGCCGCCGAACTCGGTGGCGATGAAGGCGGCGAGGCAGTCCTTCGCGGTGTCCACGCCGATCAGCCGCGCGCCTAGCGCGATGACGTTGGCGTCGTTATGCTCGCGAGAGAGGCGTGCGGCGAGACCATCCGAAACCAGCGCGCAGCGGCAGCCGGGGTTGCGGTTGACCGCGATCGAGATGCCGATGCCCGAACCGCAGATCGCGACGCCGCGATCGGCCTCGCCGGCGGCAACGCGCGCAGCCAGCTTGTAGCCATAGTCGGGATAGTCGACCGAGGCGGTGTCGGCCGGGCCGAGGTCGGTCACCTCATGGCCCTGCTCGCGCGCCCAGGCGACGAGAACGGACTTGAGCTCGACCGCGGCATGATCTGAAGCGAAAGCGATGCGCATCGTCGGCGCCTGTTCCTGTCACAAATGAGTCGTATGCGCGCTCCCCTACAGCCAGAGCGCGCGGATCGCCACCCCGCAGAAACCGGCAGAGCAGCGGATCGACCGAAGCCCCAACCAAAGCACCGGCTTGCGTCGCCGGGCAAACCCGATAACCAAGGCGCCGTGACGGGACTGTCCTCCACATCCACGCGGGATGAAGCGCGCGCCCTGCTGGTCGCCGCGCTCTCACGAGTCGCGGCCGGAGACAGGCTGGCGCTGCGCGACGTCTATGACCGCACCTCCGCGAAGCTTTTCGGCATCGTGCTGCGTATCTGCCAGGAACGCGAGGCTGCGGAGGATGTGTTGCAGGAAGTCTATGTGACGGTGTGGAACCGGGCGGCGGGATATGATCCCGAGCGCGCGAGCCCCGTCACCTGGCTCGCCACCATCGCCCGCAACCGCGCGATCGACTGGCGCCGCGCGCGCCGCCCGGTGGACAATGTCGGTGTCGAGGAAGCGGAGGCGATCGCCGACGACGCCGCGCTCGCGCCCGAGCGAATCGAGGCGGAGCAGGAAGCGCGCCGGCTGCATGGCTGCCTCGACGAGATCGAGGGCCGGCAGGCGACCGCGATCCGCGCCGCCTTCATCGGCGGCGCCACTTATGCCGAGCTCGCCGAGCGCGATGGTGTGCCGCTGGGCACGATGAAGAGCTGGATCCGCCGTGGCCTCCTCAAGCTCAGGGAGTGCCTTGACCGTGGCTGATGCGCTCCCCGGCGAGGATCCCGACATGCTGGCTGCCGAGCTCGCGCTGGGCGTGCTCGACGGGCCTGAACGCGCCGCCGCGCTGCGCCGATTGCTCGCCGATCCCGCCTTCGGCCGCGAGGTGGATGACTGGCGCGAACGGCTGGCGCCGCTGATCGACACCGTGCCCGAGCAGGCGCCGCCCGCCACGCTTTGGCAGCGCATCGAGAAGCGCATCGACGGCGGCGGTGAGGCGCGCGCGCTGAAGGCCAGCGTCACGCGCTGGCGCAGCTTCACGGCCGCTGCCTCTCTGGTCGCAGCGAGCGCGATCGGCTGGATCGCGATCAATCCCGCCGGCATGCCGGATCCGGTGCTGCCGCCCGCCGCGGTCGAGCGCTCGATGGACGAGGCGGGGGATGCCGAACTGGCGCAGCGCGAACCGCCGCCGGCCGTCGCCGCGGCACCTGCGGAGGACGCCGCGGCCGCGCCGATGATGATCGCGCAACTCGCGCCGCCGGAACGCCAGCCGATGCCGATGGCGATGGCCGCGGTGATGCCCGATGGCGCGCTCAAGATCGCGCCGGGGCCGATGGCGGGCGAGGGCAAGAGCGCCGAATTGTGGGTGATCCCCGCCGGCGGCCAGCCGGTGTCGCTGGGGCTCGTGCGGCCGGGCGAGATGAACACGCTCACCATCCGCGCCGAAATTCGCCCGATGATCAACGGCGAGGCGACGTTGGCGATCTCGATCGAACCCTCCGGCGGATCGCCGACCGGCCAGCCGACAGGGCCGGTGGTGGCGGCAGGGCGCGTCACCCGCATCTGATGCCGCGTCCGGGCGCATCTCCGCTCGATCCGTCGATATCCCTCTTGCCGGACATGGGCCGCTCCGGGCATCGCATGCGTTGGGGGCTGGGACGATCAATGACCGGGAGTGTTTACCCATGAAGTCCATTTCCCCCATCGTACTGGCGCTTGCGCTCGGGCTGGCCGGCTGCGGCGGTGAACCCTCAGCCAACACCGCCGACGCGGACAATGCCGCGAATGTCGCCGACGTGCCCGACGTGACCGAGGTTCCCGTCGAAGGTGGCGCGATGAGCAATGAGGGAGATACAGGACTGAACGCCACCGGCGCGGCGCTGCCCACCGACGCCTGGGTCGGCAAATGGGTCGGCGTCGAAGGTCTGGTGCTCGACATTCAGCCCGGCGACGGCCCCGGCAAATATGCGCTGGCGGTGACGCTGATGGATGGCACCGAGAATTACGAGGGCAGCGCCAGGGGCGACACGATCGCCTTCACCCGCGATGGCAAGACCGAGACCATCCGCAAGGCCACGGGTGACGAGACCGGACTCAAATATCTTGCCGGCAAGACGAACTGCCTGATGATCAAGCAGGCCGAAGGCTTCTGTCGGGGGTAAATCGCCAGTCCCCTCCCGCGCGCGGGAGGAGGGCTTCCCCGTGTCTCAATTATGACAATCGCTCGCTGAATCGTCACCAAGCCGTCATCGCCCGCCAGTAGTGGCGCGGAGGTGACCGGAGGATTTTGATGGCGACGGATGCGGTAAAGAAAGCAGTGCTGCGCGATGGCGAGAGCGGCAAGCAGCGGCTGCTCGATCGGGCTTTTGCGTTCGCTTTCAAGGGTCTGGTCTATGCCCAGATCTGGGAAGATCCGGTCGTCGACCTCGAAGCGCTGCAGCTTCGCTCCGACTCGCGCCTGGTGACGATCGCCAGCGGCGGCTGCAACGTGCTGTCCTACCTCACGGACGGTCCCGAGCGCATCGTCGCGGTGGATCTCAACACGGCACATGTCGCGCTCAACAAGCTCAAGCTGATCGCGGCGCGCAAGCTGCCCGATCACGCGACCTTCCATCGCTTCTTCGGCCAGGCCGACAGCAAGGCGAACATCGCGACCTATCGCACCCATGTCGCGCCGCATCTCGACGAGGTATCGCGCCGCTACTGGGAAGGCCGCGACCTCACCGGCCGGCGCCGCATCGGCGGCTTCGCCAAGGGCATCTACCGCCGTGGCCTGCTCGGCGGCTTCATCGGCGCGGCGCATCTCATCGCCAAGGTCTATGGCGTCGATCCGAAGCGGATGCTGGCGGCGACCAGCCTCGAGGAACAGCGCCGGATCTTCGACGAGGATTTCGCGCCGGTGTTCGACAAGCGCTTCGTGCGCTGGCTGACCGGCCAGCCGGCGAGCCTGTTCGGCCTCGGCATCCCGCCTGCGCAATATATTGCACTGGCTGGAGACGAGCCCGACGGCATGGCCGCGGTGCTGCGCCAGCGGCTCGAAAAGCTCTCCTGCGACTTCGACATCCGCAACAATTATTTCGCCTGGCAGGCGTTCGGCCGCGGCTATGGCAAGGGGCCGGAAGCGCCGCTGCCGCCCTATCTGCAGCCGGACAATTATCGCGCGGTGGTCGACCGGGTCGATCGCGTCGAGGTGCGGCACCAGAATTTCATCGATTTCCTCGAAAGCCAGCCGGCCGGCAGCCTCGATCGCTACGTGCTGCTAGACGCGCAGGACTGGATGACGGACGCAGTGTTGACCCGGCTGTGGCGTGAGATCACCCGCACCGCGCGCCCCGGCTCGCGGGTGCTGTTCCGCACCGCCGCCGAGCCGACCCTATTGCCCGGCCGCGTGCCGGAGGAGATTCTCGGCCGCTGGCACTATGCCGAGGCTGAATCGAAGGGCTTCACGGCGGCGGATCGGTCGTCCATCTATGGCGGCGTGCATCTCTACACGCTGAAGGACTGATCATGGCTACCACCGTCGGCACCCATGCCGAGCGGATGGACGGGGTCTACCGCGTCCAGCGCCATTTCTATGATCTGACGCGCAAATTCTACCTGCTGGGGCGCGATGCCTGCATCGCCGGCATGGCGCCCCCGCCGGGCGGCTCGATCCTCGAGGTCGGTTGCGGCACCGGCCGCAACCTTATCCTCGCCGCGCGCCGGCATCCCGGCACGCAGTTGTTCGGCGTCGATATTTCGGCGGCGATGCTGGAAACCGCGGACAAGTCGGTGGCGCGCGCGGGTCTCGGGCAGCGCGTGATATTGGCGCAGGGCGATGCCACCGCGTTCGACGCGCAGGCGCTGTTCGGCCGCCCGGCGTTCGACCGCATCTTCATGTCCTACACCTTGTCGATGATCCCCGACTGGCAGGGCGCGCTCGACCAAGCTGCGCGTGTTCTAGCGCCCGGTGGCGCGATCCACGTCGTCGATTTCGGGCAGCAGGAACGGCTGCCCGGCTGGTGGAAGCGCTTCCTGTTTGGCTGGGTCGCGATGTACCAGGTCACCCCGCGCGCCGCCCTGAAGGACGCGCTGACGCGCCTCGCCGAGGCGCACGGGATGATGATGGAGTTCAAGCCGCTGCTGCGCGGCTATGCGTGGAGCGCGGTGCTCCGCAGGCCGGTCACCGGCGCCTGAACGCCGGCAACCGCGCGATCGTTCAACCGATCAGGTCGGCGACGATCTTGCGGAGTTCGCGGCGCGACAGCGTGCCGCGCTTGGGTGCCGGGGGCGTCTTGCCGAAGGCCAGTCCGAAGATCGGGCTGAACAGCGACATGCCGTTGGCGGTGGGATTCTGAACGCTTTGGATGTTCATGGTTCCGTTTCTCTTTATCGTTGCTTTGCCCGCGCCCTATGCGCGGACGGACGTGCAGGGGACTATGCCTGTCGGCTTGCGGCCTGCTGCATCGCTGATGTGCGAAATCGGTGCCCATCGATGAGCGCCGGGATGGCAGCTTGTGCTTGAGAGGGCCGGAGGTACCGGACCAACCGGATAGGGCGGTGTCACCCGCTATGTCCCATATGATGGGCAATCATGGTGATTTCAAGGCGGCGGTGAAATGATTGTCCGGAACGGCGGCAATGGCTATTTTGCTACCCGGATGAACAAGCCGCCCGCCCCAATGACTCCGGAGTCGGCCGCAAAGGCACGCTTCAGCAAGGAAGAGTTCCTTGCGATGGCGTCCCTCGGCGCGTTCGACGATATGAGTATTGAGCTTGTCGATGGAGAATTGGAGCGGATGAACCCGCCGATGAGCGAGCATGGCCGGCTGCAGGGTGAATTGACTTATCTCCTGCGCCACGCGCTTGCGGGCACCAGCATGGTCGTGCTGGGTGAGACCGGCATCGATCTTGGCGAGCAGACGGTGCGGAGCTGCGACGCCGCGGTGCTGTCCGCTCCGCTCGATGCGAATCGGTTGCTACGTCCGGAAGATGTGGCGCTGCTCATCGAGATCGGGTTGACGACGATCGAGCGCGACATGGGCGCGAAACGGATCGATTACGCCCGCGCCGGCGTGCCGCATTATTGGGTCGTCGATGGCGAACGGCGCGTTGTGCACCTCTTCGCCGAGCCACTGAACGGCGATTATGCCGATGTCCTTTCGATCAAGTTCGGCGCGCCGCTGACGGTGCCGGGCACCGATCGCGTGCTGATCCTATGATAGGCTGTACGCTGGTACGTCGGAACCAGGTCCAGTCCCTGCATGCGATCGAGGCGCGCGAAGCGAAGCTATCGGCGTTGCGTGACATGTTGAACGGCTCGATCGCAAGAGGCGGAGCCTATAGCGCGGCCGACATGAGGCGGCATCTCGACGCCGTTGCGGCAGAGCTGCGGTAGCGCGGCGCCGAGTAGCGACCGAGCGCGGCACTGTTGCCGAAGGCAGGCTTGGCGATGTGGATCGACAGGCCAGTACGGCGCCTGGCCCGGTGATAATCAGTTGGACAAGCTCAGTGATTTACGGGCGGAGCGAGCGAGGCAATTCGCTCGCAAGCTCTCGCCCTCACGCCGCCTTGCGCATGTCCAGCCGGCCCCAGATTTCCACCAGCGCGTTGGTCAGTTCGACCATCATCGCTTCGGTATGCGCGGGGCCGGGGGTGAAGCGCAGGCGCTCGGTGCCGCGTGGCACGGTGGGATAATTGATCGGCTGCACATACACGCCATATTCGGCGAGCAGGATGTCACTGATCCGCTTGGCCTTCACCGGATCGCCGACCATCAGCGGCACGATGTGCGTGGTCGACTCCATCACCGGCAGCCCTGCATCGCGGAACTTGGCCTTCAGCATCGCGGCGGACGCCTGCTGGCCATCGCGCTCCTCGCTCGACGATTTCAGGTGGCGGATGCTGGCGAGCGCGCCCGCGACGAGCACGGGCGACAGGCTGGTGGTGAAGATGAAGCCCGGCGCATAGCTGCGGATCACGTCGATGATCACCTGGTCGGCGGCGATATAGCCGCCCATCACGCCGATCGCCTTGGCGAGTGTGCCCTCGATGATCGTCAGCCGGCTCGCGGCCTCGTCACGGTCGGAGATGCCGCCGCCGCGCGGGCCGTACATGCCGACCGCGTGAACTTCGTCGAGATAGGTCAGCGCATTATATTTGGCAGCAAGGTCACAGATGCCGTGGATCGGCGCGACATCGCCTTCCATCGAATAGACACTCTCGAACGCGATGAGCTTGGGCACCGCGGGGTCGTCGGCCGCCAGCAGTTCCTCGAGATGCGCGAGATCATTGTGGCGGAACACGCGCTTCTCGCAGCCCGCGTTGCGGATGCCGGCGATCATCGAGGCGTGGTTGAGCTCGTCCGAATAGACGATGCAGCCGGGCAGCAGCTTGGCGAGCGTGGAGAGCGTCGCATCGTTGGAGACATAGCCGCTGGTGAACAGCAGCGCGCCTTCCTTGCCGTGCAGATCGGCCAGCTCGGCCTCGAGATCGACGTGATAGTGGGTGTTGCCGCCGATGTTGCGGGTGCCGCCGGAGCCGGCGCCGACATCGTGCAGCGCCTCTTCCATCGCCGCGATCACCTTGGGGTGCTGGCCCATCGCGAGATAGTCGTTCGAGCACCAGACGGTGATCGGCTTCGGCCCGTTATGGCCGGCGAAGCACCGCGCGTTGGGGAACATGCCCTTGTTGCGAAGGATGTCGATGAACACCCGGTAACGTCCTTCGGCATGAAGCCGGTCGATCGCCTGGGTGAAGATACGCTGGTAATCCAAGTCCAATCCCCGCGGGCCGTTGACTGTCGCGCCCCCAATTTATCTTTGATGGAGGCATATATCCGTGTGGGCAGATACGCCAGCGCAAACGATTCTCAATGGGACGGATTGTCCAACCCTGTGTGATCGGCTCAGTCGATCACAGCTCGATCAGCATCTCCAGGCCGAAGCGCGCGAGCGAGGGGGCAAGCTTACGTTCAGCCTCTCCCAACCGCGTGAACACGGCGATGCCGGGCGCCGGCTCGGTCGGCCAGGGCTGGCCCGCGGTCAGGAACGCGACGCGCCGGGCGATGCCTTCGCCGCCATGGACGAAACCCAGCGGGCGCGGGCTGGCCGCGGCGAGATCCTCCGCCACAAGCGGGAAATGCGTGCAGGCGAGTACCACCGTATCGATGCGGTCGCCGCCGGGCTGCGACAACAGGCCGTCCAACGCCGCGGCGAAAGCGGCCGCCGGCGGCGATTCGCCGCGCAGCCGCGCCTCGGCGAGATCGACGAGCGCCGCCGAGCCATGGCGCAGCACCAGGCAGTCCGCGGCCCACTCGGCCGTGAGATTGTCGACATAGCGCTGGCGCACCGTGGCATCGGTACCGAGCACGCCGATCGCGCGGGTCTTGGAAGCAAGCGCGGCGGGCTTGATCGCGGGGACGGTGCCGACGATCGGCAGGTCGAGCGCGGCGCGAACATGCGCCAGCGCGATAGTGGAGGCGGTATTGCACGCGATCACCACCAATAGCGGGTGAAAGCGCTCGACGAGGCGGCCGAGCAGCGCCGGCACGCGCGCGGCGATCTCGGCTTCGCTACGCGTGCCATAGGGATAGCCGGCCGAGTCGGCGGCGTAGACGATCGGTGCATGCGGCAGCAGCGCGCGTGTCGGCGCGAGGACCGAAAGACCGCCGACGCCCGAGTCGAAGAACAGCAGGGGGCGGCGGGCATCCATCGGCGCGGCTGTAGGGCGATGCGTGCGATGTTTGAAGCCCTTGGCCGCGCGAATGTCATTGCCCGGCCTTTCGATCAGGCTAAGACGAGCAGCACTGGATGCCGGCAAACGACTGCGCCGGCGCTGCCTTGGGGTGTTCGCGTTGTTGTCTCAACCTTGGTTCGGCGCGGCCCTCGCGCTGATCGTCGGCTATCTGCTGGGTTCGATCCCTTTCGGTGTGCTGCTGACGCAGTTCGGCGGCGCAGGCGATCTGCGCAAGATCGGTTCGGGCAATATCGGCGCCACCAACGTGCTGCGCACCGGCCGCAAGGGTTTGGCCGCAGCGACCTTGATCCTCGACGCGGCTAAGGGCGCGGCGGCGGTGCTGCTGGCGGCATGGCTGCTGCCGGGGACGGAGAATCTCGCGGCGATCGGCGCCTTTTTCGGCCATCTCTATCCGGTTTGGCTCAAGTTCCACGGTGGCAAAGGCGTTGCGACCTTGCTCGGGCTTGCGCTGGCGCTGAACTGGATGGTGGGGCTGGTCTATGCGGTGGCCTGGCTCGGCGCGCTGGCGCTCTCCCGCATCTCGTCAGTGGGCGGCATGTCCGCGGCGATCGCGGCGCCGATCGCCGCGGCAGCGCTGGGCGCGTTTGGCCTCGCCGCATTGCTGCTGCTGTTCGCACTGATGGTGCTGTGGAAGCATCGCGAGAATATAGGCCGGCTGATCGACGGAACCGAACCGAAAGTGGGCGGCGCCAAGCGTGGCTGATGGCGGGCCCGACGAGGATCGGATCGCGCGGCTGCGGCTGGCGCGCACAGCCAATATCGGCCCGGTCAGCTACCGGCAGTTGCTTCGTCGCTTCGGCGACGCGGTAACGGCGCTCGCGGCGATTCCCGATCTCGCCGCGCGGGGCGGCGGCCGTGCCCCGGTGCTGTGCCCGCGCGAGGATGCGGAGCGTGAATTCGCGCGCGTCGCGACGATCGGGGCACGCCACCTGTTCCTTGGCGAGCCCGACTATCCGGCACCGCTCGCCGAACTCGACGATGCGCCCCCGGGGCTGATCCTGCGCGGCAGCCTCGCGCTGCTCGATCGCCCGGTGGTGGCGATGGTCGGCGCGCGCAATGCGTCCGCCGCCGCCTGCCGCTTCGCGCGGATGCTGGCGCGCGGTCTGGCCGACGAGGGGGTAACGGTGGTTTCGGGGCTTGCGCGCGGCATCGATACCGCGGCGCATCTGGGTGCGATCGAAGGCGGTACCGTGGGCATCATCGCGAGCGGCATCGATATCGCCTATCCGCCCGAGAACGCCGAGCTGCAGGAGCGGATGGCACGCGAGGGGCTGGTCGTGGCGGAACAGCCGCCGGGGCGCGAGCCGCTGGCGCGCCATTTTCCCCGCCGCAACCGCATCATCGCCGGGCTGGCGCTGGGTACGGTGGTGGTGGAGGCAGCGCCCAAGTCTGGATCGCTGATCACCGCGCGGATGGCGGCGGATGTCGGGCGAGAGGTGATGGCGGTGCCCGGTTCCCCGCTCGACCAGCGCGCGCAGGGCTGCAACCTGCTGATCCGCGAGGGCGCGACGCTCGTCCAGTCGGCCGCGGACATCATCGAGGCGGTGCGCCCGATCGACCCGCGCATGCGCCAGGAGCGCGCGGCGTGGAGCGGCCCGCCTGCGATCTATGATGCCGGGGCAGCGGACCGCACGGTGGTCACCGAACTGTTGGGTCCGGTGCCGGTGCCGGTCGATGAACTCATCCGCCTGTCCGGCATCGCGCCGGCGATCGTGCAGCTCGTGCTGCTGGAACTCGAACTGGCGGGGCGGCTGGAACGCCATGCGGGGAGCCGTGTGAGCCTCAACTGAGGGGTGGGGATGGACGTATTGCGGATCGATGCCAGCCCGGTGCTGGCGCAGACCTGGGACATGTTGCGCCAGTCGCCGATGCGGGCGCTGGTTGCGCTCGCGATTCTCGGCACGATCGACGCGCTGAGCGTGGCGCTGGGCGACGCCGCCGTGCTGCTGAGCTTTGTCAGCGGCGTGCTCGCGCTGGTTTTCCAGGTGCAGATCATGCGCGGCCTGCTCGATACGCTTGGCCTGCGCGATCCGCACGCGAGAGGCGGGCTTGCGGCATTGTTCGGCCTCGGCATTCTCACCAACGCCTGCATCCTGCTTGGCCTCGTCCTGCTGGTGGTACCGGGGATCTTCCTGTTGGTTCGCTGGTCGATGTCGGCCGCGGTCTTGTTTGCCGAGGATGTCGGCCCCAGCGGGGCGATGAGCCGGAGCTGGGCGCTGACCGACGGCAATTTCGGCGGGGTGCTCGGCGCGCTTGCCGTCGTCTATGGTCCGATCCTTCTGATCGCCGTCCCGATCGTGGTGGTGAGCGAGCTGCCCTGGCCGGTGGAAGCGGCGCTCAACGTGGCGCTGGATGTGGTCATCATCGCCGGCTGGCATCTGCAGGTCGCGCTCTATTCGGCTACACAAATCGGCCAAGTGGGCAATCGCGGCATCGTCGATATCTTCGCCTGAGGTGCAACCATCCGTTCCGCCATTGCGTCGCAACCACTTGACGCCCTAGAGACCGCGCCGCCACCCTCGCGCGTACGTATGAAGGAAAAGCGCGACTGATGAATCTCGTGATCGTCGAATCGCCCGCCAAGGCGAAAACCATCGAGAAATATCTGGGCCCGGGGCATCGCGTCCTGGCGTCCTACGGCCATGTCCGCGATCTGCCGGCCAAGGACGGATCGGTGAATCCCGATGAGGGATTCGCGATGGAGTGGGAAAATTACGCCGACAAGGCGAAGCAGCTGAAGGCGATCACCGACGAGGCGAAGGACGCCGACACGCTGATCCTCGCCACCGACCCCGATCGCGAGGGCGAGGCGATCAGCTGGCATGTGCAGGAGGTGCTGAGGAAGCGCCGCGCGCTGCCGAAGGACGTCCGCCGCGTGACCTTCAACGCGATCACCAAGCCCGCGGTCACGCAGGCGATGGCGAATCCGCGCGCGCTGGACGAGGATCTGATCGACGCCTATCGGGCGCGCCGCGCGCTCGACTATCTCGTCGGCTTCACGCTTTCGCCGGTGCTGTGGCGCAAGCTGCCCGGCGCCAAGTCGGCCGGTCGCGTGCAGTCGGTCGCGCTGCGGCTGGTGGTGGAGCGCGAGCGCGAGATCGAGGCGTTCGTCGCGCAGGAATATTGGTCGGTCACCGCCGACATGGAGCAGGACGGCACCGGCTTTGCCGCGCGCCTTGTCCGCTGGAACGGCAACAAGGTCGATCGGCTGACGATCGGCAAGGCCGGCGATGCCGAGGCCGCGAAGAAGGCGGTCGAGGACGGCCGCTTCAGCGTCGTCTCGGTCGAGACGAAGCCGCTGACGCGCAACCCGCCGCCGCCCTTCACCACCTCGACACTGCAGCAGGAAGCCGCGCGCAAGCTCGGTTTCTCCGCCAGCCACACGATGCGGCTGGCGCAGGCGCTCTACGAGGACGGCTCGATCACCTATATGCGGACCGACGGCGTCCAGATGGACCCGAGCGCGATCTCCGCGGCGCGCGGTGCAATCGCCAACCGCTATGACGCCAGCTACGTGCCGGACAAGCCGCGCCAGTATCAGGCGAAGGCGAAGAACGCGCAGGAAGCGCACGAAGCGATACGCCCGACCGACTTCAACAGGGATCGCGCGGGTTCGGGCGACCATGCGCGACTCTATGATCTCATCTTCAAGCGCGCGCTCGCCAGCCAGATGGCCTCGGCGCGGCTGGAGCGGACCACCGCGGAACTGGAGGACGGCTCCGGCCGCCACGGGCTGCGCGCCACCGGCCAGGTCGTGCTCTTCTCCGGCTATCTCGCGCTCTACGAAGAAGGTCGCGACGACGAGGCGGATGAGGACAGCAAGCGCCTGCCCAAGCTTTCCACCGGCGATACGCCGGCGAAGAAGGCGGTGCGTGCCGAACAGCATTTCACCCAGCCGCCGCCGCGCTATTCGGAGGCCAGCCTCGTCAAGAAGATGGAGGAACTCGGCATCGGCCGCCCCTCCACCTACGCCTCGATCCTGCAGACGCTGAAGGATCGCGACTATGTGACGGTGGAGAAGAACCGCTTCACGCCCAACGAGAGCGGGCGGCTGGTGACGGCGTTCCTCGAGCGTTTCTTCGAACGCTATGTCAGCTACGATTATACCGCCGGGCTCGAGGAGAGCCTCGACGATGTGTCGGGCGGGCGGGCCGGCTGGCAGGAAGTGCTCGAAGCCTTCTGGCGCGATTTCAAGCCGAAGACCGCGCAGGTGATGGAGCAGAAGCCGTCCGAAGTGACGGCAGCGCTCGATGAGTTCCTCGGACCCTATCTGTTCCCGGACAAGGGCGACGGCAGCGATCCGCGGCTCTGCCCGAACTGCGGCGAAGGCCGGCTGTCGCTGCGCGGCGGCCGCTTCGGCGCGTTCATCGCTTGCTCCAACTATCCGGAATGCAAATTCACCCGCCGCTTCGCGCAGGCCGGTGCGGATGGCGCCGGTGCCGATACCGGCCCCGAACTGATGGGCACCGATCCGGAAACGGGGCAGGAGATCAGCAAGCGCTCCGGCCGCTTCGGTCCCTATATCCAGATGGGCGAGGGCAAGGAGGCCAAGCGCGCCTCCATTCCCAAGGACATCCCGGGCGACGATTTCGATCTCGACTGGGCGGTCAAGCTGCTGTCGCTGCCGCGCGAGGTGGGCAAGCATCCGGAAACGGGCAACCCGATCACCGCGAGCATCGGCCGCTATGGCCCCTATCTGGCGCATGACGGCAAATATGCCCGTCTGAAGTCCACCGCCGAGGTGTTCGAGACCGGCATGAACGCCGCGGTGGTCAAGCTGGCGGAGGCCGCCGCGGGCGGCCGCCCGGCCCGCGGCGCCGCGCGCGAACCGCTCCGCATGCTCGGCAAGCACCCGCGCACCGAGGCCGAGATCAAGCTGATGGAAGGCCGCTTCGGCCCCTATGTGACCGATGGCGAGACCAACGCGACTCTGCCCAAGACGGTCCAGCCCGAAGCGCTGACGCTTGAGGAAGCCGCGCAACTGATCGACGCCCGCGCGGCAGCCGGCCCGTCAAAGGGCAAGGCGAAGAAGAAGCCGGCGGCGGCAAAGAAGGCACCGGCGGCCAAGAAAGCGGCACCGAAGAAGGCCGCACCGAAGAAGAAGGCAGCGGAGTAGGGGGCGGGGAGCGGGTCTCCGCTCCCCTACCGTTTACCCCGAGCGGGTCTCGTGTTCTCGGCTGCGCTCGAACACCCCCTCGACTTCGCTCGGGGCGAACGGAGAGGGTGGGAGGCGCGGCGTGGAGCTGGATGGTTCGGGACAGATAAGGCTGCTCCACACCCTCCCCGTTCGTCCCGAGCGAAGTCGAGGGATCAGGTCGAGCGAAGCCAAGACCGCGGCGCCCAAGTTTCGGGGACACAATACTAAACTCGATCTCAATGCGAAGCCGCCGATCCGTATGGATCGAGTTTAGTATTATGTCCCCGAAACTTGCGAGCGTTCCGCGCCTACAGCGCCACCAGCCGCGCCTCACGGTCCGCCGCCAGCGCGCCCAGCAGCCCGCCGGCCTCCACCCGCGGGTCAAGCCGGTCGGCATCGAGCCCGATCAGCGCCAGCCCGCTCTGGCACGCGATCAGCACCACGCCCGCGTCCAGCGCTTCCTCATAGAGCAGGCCCAGGGTCGGCAGGCCTTCGGATGCGTACCATTCGTCGGCGGGATCCGTCGGCGGCACGCCGAGCAGCGCCACCGCGGCCTCGCTGAAGAAGATCCGCGCCGGATCCCCCAGCACCGCGCTCGCCGCCGCGATCATCAGCGCGGTGCGGAATTTCGCGCCATCGGGCGTCGCGAGGATGATGGTGACGCCGCTCATCGCGTCCCGCAGGCCGGGCAGCCGGGATCCTTGGGCAATGTGAGGGTGCGGAAGCGGAAGGCGAGCGCGTCGACCAGCAGCAGCTTGCCGGCGCTGTCCTCCCCGAAGCCGGTGATCGCGCGTACCGCCTCCAGTGCGGCGAGGCTGCCCATCACCCCGGTCAGCGCGCCGAGCACGCCCTGGTCGGCGCAGGAGATATCGGGCCGGTCGGGATTGCCGCCGACGAAGCAGCGATAGCAGGGCCGCTCCGCCTCCCAGCCGCGGAACAGGCCGAGCTGCCCCTCGAACTGGCCGACCGCCGCCGAAACCAGCGGCACGCGCAGGGCGAGCGCCGCATCCGCCACCACGAGGCGGGTGGCGAAATTGTCGCAACCGTCCAGCACCACGTCGGCGCCGGCGAGCAGTGCCGCGGCGTTGTCGGCCGTGATCCGCTCGCGCACCGTGACGACGCTGACATCGGGGTTGAGCCGCGCCACCGCAGCGGCGGCGGTTTCCACCTTGGGCGCGCCGACATCGGCGGTCGCGAACAAGGTCTGGCGCTGGAGGTTGGAGAGCGAGACGATGTCGTCGTCGATCAAGGTCAGCCGCCCGACCCCGGCCGCCGCGAGATACTGGATCGCCGGGCTGCCGATCCCGCCCGCGCCGATCACCACCACATGTGCGCCGAGCAGCGCCTGCTGGCCCGCGCCGCCAATCTCCTTGAGGATGATATGGCGCGCGTAACGGTCGAGCTGGTCGTCGCTCAGCGCCATGCGATCAGAACCCGATCCCGGTCGATCCGAAGCCGCCCGCGCCGCGCACGGTGTCGTCGAGATCGGCGACCTCTTCGAACTCGGCGGTGAGCACGGGTCCGGGGACGAGTTGCGCGATGCGGTCGCCGCGCGCGATCGCGAAAGGCTCGGTGCCTAGGTTGATCATGATCACCTTCACCTCGCCACGATAATCGGCGTCGATCGTCCCCGGCGTGTTGGCCAGCGAAATGCCATGCTTGAGCGCCAGCCCCGACCGCGGCCGCACCTGCACCTCATAGCCATTGGGGATCGCGATCGCGAAGCCGGTGGCGACCGCATGGCGCGCGCCGGGCGCGAGGGTAAGATCCTCGGCGGAGACCACGTCCAGCCCGGCAGCACCCTCGGTGGCGTAGGCGGGGAGGGGGAGGCCTTCGCCGTGGGGGAGGCGCTTGATGGCGATGGTGATGGTCATGGGGTTCCCTAACTTTCCCTCGCCCCGGAAGGGGAGAGGGTTGCGCAGACTTGGGCGGTGCGAAGCAGCGCCCTGGTCGGAGCTGGGTGAGGGGTAAGCGGCGCCGCATGCGCCGCGCGCGCCTCCGGCGCGCACCCTCATCCAACTTCGTCTATTCCGCTTCGCTCATAAGGCTCCGTATCCTTCTCCCACAAGGGGAGAAGGTTTAGCCGAGCGCCGCCGCGATCCGCTCCGCCAGCCGCGTGGCGACCGCACCCTTGGGCATCCGGTCCCAGCTCTCCACGCCATCGGCGGTCACCAGATGCACCGCATTCTCGGCGCCGCCCATCACATCGCCGGAGACGTCATTGGCGACGATCCAGTCGCAGCCCTTCCTCGCCAGCTTGGCGCGGGCATGGTCCAGCACATGGTCGGTCTCCGCCGCGAAGCCGACGACCAGCGCCGGCCGCCGCGGCCCGGCCGCCGAGACGCGTGCGAGGATGTCCGGATTCTCGGTGAGCGCCAATGTCGGCGGCGCATCGCCGGTCTTCTTGATCTTGTGCGCCGCTGCCGCCTCGGCGCGCCAGTCGGCGACCGCGGCGACCATCACCGCGGCATCGGCGGGCAGCGCGCCATCCACCGCCGCCGCCATCTCGCGCGCGGTTTCCACATCGATCCGCTCGACCCCGGCGGGCGTCGCCAGCGAGACCGGGCCGGCGACCAGCGTCACCCGCGCGCCCAGCGCAGCGAGTGCGCCGGCGATGGCGAACCCCTGCTGGCCCGAACTGCGATTGGCGATGTAGCGCACCGGATCGATCGGCTCGCGGGTGGGGCCGGCGGTCACGACGATATGTCGGCCGAACAAGGCGCGGTGCGCATCGGGCGCGAAATCGGGCTGGCCGGAAGGGTCTTCGGCTTCGTGCAGCGGCGAAAGGCCGGCGCTGGAAACAGCGGGCGCCGCTGCGCGCACCGTGCCCGCGAAATGCGCCTCGATCGCCGCCATGATCGCGACCGGCTCGGGCAGGCGGCCGGGGCCGAACTCGCCGCACGCCATCGGCCCCTCGTCGGGGTCGAGCAGGATGATGCCGTCCGCCTTCAGTTGCGCGACGTTGCGGCGGGTGGCGGCATGCTGCCACATCCGCACGTTCATCGCGGGGGCGGCGAGCACCGGCTTGTCGGTGGCGAGCAGAAGGGTGGTGGCGAGATCGTCGGCGATGCCGGCGGCCATCTTCGCCATCAGGTCCGCCGTCGCGGGCGCCACCACCACCAGATCCGCCTCGCGGCTGAGCTGGATATGGCCCATCTCGGCCTCATCCTTCAGATCCCACAGACTGGTATGGACGGGCTGTTCGGAAAGCGCCGCGAGCGTCATCGGCGTCACGAAATGCTGGCCGCCCGCGGTCACGACGCAGCGCACGGACATGCCCGCTTTGCGGATCAGCCGGATCAACTCGCACGCCTTGTAGGCAGCGATACCGCCGCCGATGATGAGCAGGATCTTGCGCTGGGTCATGCATCAGGCTCCGCGGCCTTCTCCTTCGCGAACCAGGAATATTCCGCGAGCGGAAGGCCGTGCTTCTCGACATAGTCATTGGAGGACTGAAGTGAATGGTCGTTCTCGGCGAGCCAGCGTGCCTGCCAGTCAGCGGAGCGATCGGTCGGCGGAGTCTTGCGCTTGGTCATCGATCTGCCTCCCGAGGTTGCAAGTCTTTTTAGCCCCGCTCACTCACCATTGTCCGGAAAAGCGCCTCCGCGTCCGCCTTTGCCTCGGCGGACAACCGGTTGGGGCGCTTCTCGAAATGCTGGTGGGCGGTTTCGAACTCCGCGTCGATGAAGATGCGGATCGGATCCGGCAGCGGGCCGGCGCCCAGTTCGCGTGTCACGGCCTTGCGTGCGATCAGTTCGCCCGCGATCTCCCGCACCTCCGCCGGCGGCTCGCATTCGTCGAGCAGGGTCGGGAAATGCATCGGCGCGATCCGGGCATCGGGATGCAGCCGCAACCAGCGCAGCGCGGCGGCCGGTCTCAGCGAATAGAACAGTTTCTTCAGCGCGACATGCTTGTGATCGGCGAAATAGGTGTTCCGCTGCCGCTCCCCCAAGTGGAGATAGTGGCGCGCAATCGCGACGCGATCGGTATGTCGCTCGGCCAATGCCAGCATCCCGTCCCGGAAGGTGGCATCGCCGCGATAGACGATCGGCGACCTCAGCCACTCGATCACCACCGCATTGCCCTTGAGCAGCAGCTTGAGCGCCTTGCCCAATTCCCAGCCGTTCAGATCCATGTCGTCGACCAGCGGCGTCTCGATCACGTCGCGCTTCTGCCAGGGCGACAGATAATCCTCGGCCCGTCGCACGAACAGGAAGCGGCAATCATAGTCGCTGTCGGGCGAGGGGAAGCCCCAGGCGCGGCTGCCGCTCTCGATCGCGAGCCGGATGTCGACATGCTCGTCGGCCGTGATGGCGTCGAGCCGGCCGTCGACCTCGGCCAGCTTGCCGCGATCGAACGCGTCGGGAATCGTCCGCAGCATCGCCGCTGGGTGCCCTAGCCCACCAGCCACATCGCAGCGGCCCCCACGACCGCCGCGACCACGGCCACCGCGCCATAGCGCCAGCCGCCGCCCAGCCGCACCACCTGCACCTCGGCCAGCGGCGGGGAGGGCGGGGCACCGCCTGCGGGCGGGAAGCGCGCCTCGATGCGGCGGATGAGGTCGGGCAGGCGCACCAGCGTCTTCACATCCTCGCGCAGCCGGTCGGCGATGGCGGCTTCGGGGCCGAGCTCGTCGCGCAGCCATTGCTGGACGAACGGGGCGGCGGTTTCCCACATGTTGATGTCGGGATCGAGCGCGGTCGCGACGCCCTCCACCATCACCATCGTCTTCTGCAGCAGCAGCAGATGCGGCTGGGTCTGCATGTCGAAGTCGCGGGTGATCGCGAACAGCCCGTCGAGCATTTGGCCGACCGACAGCTCCTTCACCGGCCGCCCGCGCATCGGCTCACCCACTGCGCGCAGTGCGGTTGCGAACTCAGCGACATTGTGGTGCGCGGGCACATATTGCGCCTCGAAATGAATCTCGGCGACGCGGCGATAATTGCCGGTGATGAGCCCGTACAGGATCTCGGCCAGCCACAGCCGCGCGCGTCGGTCGATGCGGCCCATGATGCCGAAGTCGATCGCCGCCAGATTGCCGTCGGGCAGGGCGAAGAGATTGCCCTGGTGCATGTCGGCATGGAAGAAGCCCTCGGCGATCGCCTGGCGCAGGAAGGCGCGGACCAGCCGGTGCGCGAGCGCCGCAGGGTCGTGCCCTGCCGCGATCAGCCCCTCGCGGTTGGAAAGCTTGATGCCGTCCAGCCATTCCAGGGTCAGCACCTTGCCGGTGGTGCGCTGCCAGTCGATCGCGGGAATGACGAAGCCGGGCTCCGCCTGCATGCCTTCCGCCAGTTCGGAGGCGGAGGCAGCCTCGCGGCGCAGGTCGAGCTCACGCGCGGTCCAGCGCTTGAAGGTGGCGATGACGAGGCGGGGGCGCAGACGCGACGCCTCGCCGCCCATCGCCTCGACCTGCGCGGCGGCCCACTCATAGGTGTCGATCGCGCGCGCAAAATCCTTCTCCACGCCCGGACGCAGCACCTTGACCGCCACGTTGCGGCCATCGGTGGTGACAGCGCGGTGGACCTGCGCGATCGAGGCGGCGCCGACCGGCGCCGGATCGAGGCTGGCGAACAGATCCTGCCACGGCCGGCCGAAGGATTGCACGATCTGCTGCTCGATCGCCGCGAACGGCAGCGGCGGCAGCGCATCCTGCAGCCGCAGCAGGTCGTGCGCGGCTTCCTCACCGACGAGGTCGGGGCGGGTAGCCAGCGTCTGGCCGAGCTTGATCGCGGCGGGGCCGATCGCCTGGAAGGCGTCCGCATAGGCCGGCTGCGCAGGCACCCGCGCGCCGAAGCGGGCGATGCGCGCCAGCCGGCGGACCGGCGGCGGGGTCAAGGGATCGCGCTCGATGCCCTGGAGCGCGCCGTGGCGCGCAAGGATGCGGCCCCATTTCAGGAGGCGCCAGACGTGGACGGCAGGACGAGTCAAGCGGATGCGCCTCCGGCGAAGGACACGCGCATCAGATCTTCCAGCCGCTGTGGATCGCGACGAGGCCGCCGAGCAGCGGCTCAACCTGCGTGTTCACGAAGCCGGCCTTGCCGATCATGCCCTCGAAGGTCGGCATGTCGGGAAAGCGGCGAATCGATTCGATCAGATAGCGATAGCTGTCCGCATCGTTCGCCAGCAGCTTGCCCAGCTTGGGCACCATGTGATGCGAATAAGCATCGTAGACTTCGGCGAAGCCCGGCCACAGCGTCGTCGAGAATTCGAGGCAGAAGAAACGGCCGCCGCGCTTGAGCACGCGATGCGCCTCGCCCAGCGCCTGCTGAATATGGGTCACGTTGCGGATGCCAAATGCGATCGTATAGGCGTCGAACTGGCGGTCGGGGAACGTCAGCGTCTCGGCATTCTGCTCGGACCAGACGAGACCGGTGAGGCCCTTCTTCTGCGCGCGCTTCATGCCGACGGCCAGCATGTCCGCATTGATGTCCGACACGGTTACCTGCGCGCCCGATTTCTGGATGCGGAAGGCGATGTCGCCGGTGCCGCCGGCCATGTCGAGAATCTGCTCGCTAGCGCGCGGCTTCAGCCGGCGCACAAAGCGATCCTTCCACAGCCGGTGCATGCCGCCCGACATGGCGTCGTTCATCAGGTCATAGCGGCGGGCGACGTTTGAGAAGACTTCACCGACGCGCCCGGTCTTTTCCGAAGCGTCGATATTCTCATAGCCGAAGGATACGGTGTCGGTCATCGCATGCCCTTAGCCGTGCGCGGGACGGGCGGCAAACCGAACCTTGCGCCTCTCTTCCCTCAGCATGCCCGGATCGGCTAGCGCTGCGCGATGCCCGAGCTTCCAGAAGTCGAAACCACTGTCGCCGGCCTGCGGTCGGTGCTGCTGGGCGAGCGGCTGGCGCGCGTCGAGCCGCGCCGTGCCGATCTGCGCCGCCCGATCCCCGCGGACCTGCGCCAGCGGTTGACCGGTGCCACTGTCACGTCGCTCGGCCGCCGTGCCAAATATGGGCTGATCGATACCGATCGCGGCGACACCTTGATCTTCCACCTCGGCATGTCGGGTCGCTGGCGGGTCGAGCCCGAGGAGATCGGGCGACACGACCATTTGCTGATCGAGACGGACAGCGGCCGCCGCCTCGCGCTCAACGATCCGCGCCGCTTCGGCTCGCTCGACATCGTCCGTACCGATGCGCTGGCGGATTTCGCGCCGTTCGCCGCGCTCGGCCCCGAGCCGCTTGGCGACGCGTTCGACGCCGCGCATCTGGCCGATGCCTTCGCCGGCCGAATCGCGCCGGTGAAGGCGCTGCTGCTCGATCAGCGAATCGTCGCGGGCCTTGGCAATATCTATGTCTGCGAGGCGCTGCACATTGCGAGGATCGCGCCGGACAAGGCGGGCGGGCTGATCCCGCGTGCAAAGCTCAAGGCGTTGGTGGTAGCGGTCCGCCAGGTGCTGGAAGCGGCGATCGCGGCGGGCGGATCCACCCTGCGGGATTATGCCCGGCCCGACGGCGAACTGGGCTATTTCCAGAAGCAATGGCTCGTCTATGGCCGCGAGGGCGAGGCGTGTGCGTGCGGCACGATCGTCAGTCGGCGCGTGGATAGCGGGCGATCGACCTTCTTCTGCGCGAAATGCCAGCGCTGATGGTTGACCGAATCTCTCAAAGCTGCCAATAGCGCCGCCTTCACGGTGTGGGTGCTTCCCGCGCCGCTCCCATTATTGTGAAATTTGAGGACGAGCATGGCGAACACGCCCCAGGCAAAGAAGCGTATCCGGCGCAACGGGCGTCGCGCGGTGGTCAACGGCAATCGCGTTTCGCGTATCCGCACCTTCGTGAAGAAGGTCGAGGCCGCGCTGACCGCCGGTGACAAGACCGCGGCGGTCGCTGCTCTGTCGGAAGCGCAGCCGGAGCTGGCGCGCGGCGTCGCCAAGGGCGTGCTTCACAAGAACACCGCGTCGCGCAAGTTCGCGCGGCTGACCAAGGCGGTCGCCGCACTCGGCTGACCTCTTCGTCTTTCGTTAAGAATTAAGCCCGTCGGCACGCGCCGGCGGGCTTTTTTCGCATGTGCAGCATGAAATGCGCTGCCGCGATGCCTGTCATAGAGGCAATTCGTACCGAATCCCGAAACCCTAGGTTTTCCCGCGATTCGGACGTCACCGATCCGAAACGTTAGTGAAATAATCTAGTGTTTTCAGGGAGATGAGGTGCTTTTCTAGGACTTACTAGGGGTTGAACGAGTCAACCGCCTTTATTTCATTTTTTTGACCGGAAGGCCCCTTGATCGGGGGTCGTTTGGCTCACAGAAATCGGAAGTACCCGCGGCAACGACTCACTTCGCGGGGGACAGCAGTATAGCGCGACCGGCTTTTCCGAAGGCACTGTCTTCGGTGGGGGAAGTTTTTGCGCATTTTCGAAGCGGGGATCGCGCACGTTCCGGCGCGGCAACGAGGGGGTAAATTGAGGGTGGCAGAGTTGCGTAGCGTTGTCGTCGAGCCATCCGAAGAAGCGGAGCTGGCACGCGCCTGGTCCGTGATCCGCGAAGGGTTGCGGCGTGACTGCGGTGCGCGCCTGTTCGATCATTGGCTCAAGCCGCTGGCGCTCGCCGGCTTCGCGTCCCCTGGCGTGGTCCGACTCGTCGTGCCGTCGGACTTCATGGCAAACTGGGTGAACACCCATTATGCGGAGCGGCTCGCGCTCGCATGGCGCGCGGCGAACCCCGCGGTGCGCGACGTGCAGATCGAGCGTGCCTCACCCTCCGCGACCCGGCTCTATTCGGTCGAGGCCGAGGCGGCTCCCATGGTGGAAGCATCAACGCCGGCCGAAGCGGAGCGTCCGCGCCTCTCCTCCACCTTCGATGCGCGCTACACTTTCGAGCGGTTCGTCGTCGGCGGTTCGAACCAGGTCGCGCGCACCGCGGCGGAGACGATGGCATCGTCCGCACGGCTGCCGTTCAGCGCGCTCTACCTCCAGGGCGCGACGGGTCAGGGCAAGACCCACCTGATGCACGCGATCGGCAACGCCCGTCTGGCGCATGATCCCGATGCGGTCGTTCTCTACATGTCGGCCGAAAAATTCATGGTCGAGTTCATCGCCGCGATGCGCGCGAACGACACGCTGAGCTTCAAGACGCGGCTGCGCTCGGCGGATCTGCTGCTGATCGACGATATCCAGTTCATCGCCGGCAAGGATTCGACGCAGCAGGAATTCCTGCACACGATCGACGAACTGATCGCGATGGGCAGCCGGCTGGTGGTGAGCGCCGACCGCAGCCCGCATGCGCTGGCCGATATCGACGCCAAGCTGCAGTCGCGGCTGACGCAGGGGCTGGTGGTCGACGTCAAGCCGGCCGACCTCGAACTGCGGCGCGCGATCCTGGCCGCGAAGGCGGCGACGCTGCCCGGTGGCACGATCGTGCCCGATATCGTGCTCGACAGCCTTGCACAGCGCATCTCGTCCAACGTCCGTGAACTGGAGGGCGCCCTCAACCGGCTGGTCGCCTATGCGACGCTGACCAGCCGCCCGATCGATCTCGCCTTTGCCGAGGAGGTGCTGGCCGAATCGTTCAGCGCCAACCGCCGCCGCGTGTCGATCGAGGAGATCCAGCGCAAGGTCTCCGAGCATTTCGAGATCCGGCTCGCGGAAATGACCTCGGCGCGGCGCGCCCGCGCGGTCGCCCGTCCGCGCCAGATCGCGATGTACCTCGCGAAGCGCCTGACCCCGCGCTCGTTGCCGGAGATTGGCCGGCGCTTCGGCGGGCGTGACCACACCACGGTGATCCACGCGGTACGCCAGGTCGAAAAGCTGCGCGCCAGCGACGCCGAGATCGACGCCGACGTGCGGACGCTGCTGCAGGCACTGGGGGGATGACGGGAAATGCCCCTCCCCTTCAGGGGAGGGGAGCGTCAACGGGGGCTCAATGCCCCCGTTGACGCTCTGTCCGGCGTTGCCGCAAGCTCGCTGCGCTCGCCTCCACCCCAACCGCTCCTCTGAAGAGGAGGGGCCTAGGATAAGAAAAAGGCCCCGAGCGTTTCCGCCGGAGCCTTTTTCTCGTCCGTCAGCCGGGAAACCCCGTTACCGTTACTTCTTCTCGGGTGCGATCGAGATCCGCACGGTCTCGCCGCTGTTGCCAGGGAAGCCGGTGAACATCGCATCGACGAGGTTCGGCACGATGTAGGTTAGGTTGTTGTCGCGTGAGACCGCCTTGGCGGTGCCCTCGAACAGACGCTGGCCGTCGCGACGCTCGATCTGCATGTCGAGTTCGCTCGAAAAGATCGTGTAGCTGCTCACCTGGTTGTTCCAGCCCGCGCCATACAGGAACGGGTCGTTGAAACCGTAGATGAAGCCGCGGCGGCGCGGGCCGTAGAAGCCGCCATAGGGCCAGCCGCCGCCCCAACCACCGCCCCAACCGCCGAAGCCCGGTTCGCTGACGACGCGCTCGCGACCGTTATCGACATCATAGTCCATCTTCACGATCAGGCTCGCCGAAGACGGATCGGAAGCGGCGCGATAGCCGACCGCTTCGAGCCGCTGGGCGACGAGCGAGGCGTACTGGCTGAATTCCAGCCCACCCTGCAGCTTGGGATCGGTGGCGACGATGGCGAAGGTTTCGCCCTGCGGCGCCGGCAGGCGCTGGAAGCGCGACACGTCCGCCTTGAACGGCGTGGCGCAGGCACCGAGCGAAAGCAGCGCGACCGGAGCGGTCAGGGCGAGCAGGGTTTTGCCGATGGACATGAAAACGGACCCTCGAAAATTGGATCGGCGGTAAGCCGACATCTTTATGACGTCACCTAACAGCCGATCACTGAACCACGCTTGAACGCTTGGCCGACGATATCGCTCCGTTGGTCTATTTCGCAAGGCCCAGAGCAGCATAGGCGGCGGCCAGCGTCGGTTTTGCGATCACCGCGGCCCGCTCCGCGCCATCCGCCAGGATGACGTCGAGCGCGGCGGGATCGGCGCCGAGATCGTCGAGCCGCGCCTTGATCGGGCGCAGCGTTTCCACCATCAGTTCGGCCAGCGCCGGCTTGAACGCGCCGAAGCCTTGTCCGGCGAAGCGCGCGAGCACCTGCTCGCTCGACTCGTCCGACAGCGCTGCGAAGATGCCGACGAGGTTCTTCGCTTCCGGCCGGCCCTCGAGCCCGGCGAGCTCCGACGGCAGCGGCTCCGGATCGGTCTTTGCCTTGCGGACCTTCTGCAGCACCGTGTCGGCATCGTCGGTCAGGTTGATGCGGCTCATGTCCGATGGGTCGGATTTGGACATCTTGGCGGTGCCGTCGCGCAAGCTCATGATCCGTGCGGCGGTGGCGCCAATATAGGGATCGGGCAGGGTGAACAGCTCGACGCCATAATCGGTGTTGAACTTGATCGCGATGTCGCGGGCCAGTTCCAGGTGCTGCTTCTGATCGTCGCCCACCGGCACGTGGGTGGCGTTGTAGAGCAGCACGTCGGCGGCCTGCAGCACCGGGTAGGCGAACAGGCCGACGCTGGCGCCTTCGCGGTTCTTGCCGGACTTTTCCTTGAACTGCGTCATGCGGTTCAGCCAGCCGATGCGTGCGGTGCCATTGAGGAGCCAGCACAGCTCGGCATGGGCCGGCACCATCGCCTGGCGGAACAGGATCGATTTCGCCGGATCGATGCCGCAGGCGATCAGCGCCGCCGCCATCTGGCGGATGTTGGAGGCGAGCGCCGCCGGATCGTTGTAGACGGTGATCGCGTGGAGATCGGCCAGGAAGAACAGGCAGTCGTCGCCGGCCGCGGCGGCCGCGTCCTGCATCTTCACCCAGTTGCGGATCGCCCCAAGATAATTGCCGAGATGGAGGTTTCCGGTGGGCTGGATGCCCGAAACGATGCGCATGTCTTCCTCTTAACCCTTCCTCAGAATTTCACGGCGCAGCTCGCCGGGCTTGACCGCGCCAAGCAGCACCGTGGCCGCGGCGTAGACCAATCCGCCCGCGCCGCACAGCAGGATCAGCGCAACGACCCGCTCGACGGTGCCCGCGGCCATGTGCGGATCGAAATATGGATTGAGCAGCCACAGCACCACGCCCATCGCCGCGCTGGCGGCGATGATGCGGATGCCGCGCGCCTTTAGCCGCGCATCCATCTGCAGATGCCCGCGCTTGTGGAGCGCGACATAGAGCCAGATCAGGTTGACCCAGGCGGCCGCCGCGGTCGCGATCGCGACGCCGACATGGCCGAACGGCCAGATCAATGTGAGGTTGCCGACGAGGTTCACCAGCATCGAATACATCGCGATGCGCACCGGCGTTTTCGTGTCCTGCCGCGCATAGAAGCCCGGCGTCAGCACCTTGATCAGCACATAGGCTGGCACGCCCAGCGAGAAGGCGGCGAGCGCGCCGGCGGCGCCGATCGTGTCGGCGGCGGTGAACGCGCCGTGCTGGAAGACGCCGCGAATGAGCGGCGTCGCCGAGATCACCAGCGCGACCGCCGCCGGCAGCGCCAGTAGCATGGCGAGTTCGAGCGCGCGGTTTTGCGTGCGCGCGGCAGCCGCCTCGTCACCCCCGCCGATATTGCGCGAGAGCGTCGGCAGGATCGCGGTACCCACGCCGATGCCGATCAGCCCCAGCGGCAACTGGTTCAGGCGGTCGGCATAATAGAGGTAGGAAACCGCGCCCTGCGGCAGGAAGCGCGCGGCGAGTGAGGTGGAGATCAACAGGTTGATCTGGATCGCGCCCTGGCCGATCGCGGCGGGGCCGATCAGCGCCAGCATACGCTTGACGTCGGGCGAAAGGCGCGGCCAGCCAAGCTTGAGGACAATGCCGGCCTGCCGGCACGCGAAGACCAGCCAGGCGAGCTGCAGCGCGCCCGAGACGGTGACAGCGATGGCCTGCGTCTCGGCGGTGTCGACGCTGTTGTCGCCGCGGAAGAACAGCAGCGCGCCGATCATCGCGATGTTGAGCAGGATCGGCGCGGCGGCGTTCACCCAGAAACGGCCGATCGAATTGAGGATGCCGCCCAGCAGCGACACCAGAGAGATCAGCGCCAGATAGGGAAAGGTGATGCGGGTGAGGTGGGTGGCGAGCGCGAGCTTGGCTTCACCGCCGCCTTCCGGAAAGCCGCCGGTCATCGCCAGCACCACCGGAAATGCGGCCACCATCATCACCGCGGTGAACAGCACCAGGAAGGGGAACAGCACCGACAGCACCTGGCCCGCGAAGGCGGTCGCCACGGCCATGCCGGTGCCGGGTTCCGCCGCATCACCCTCGGCGATGCGGCGGTTGAACAGCGGCACGAACACCGAAGCGAACGCGCCTTCCGCGAACAGCGCGCGGAACAGGTTGGGCAGCCGCCAGGCGATCAGGAAGGCGTCCGACGCGAAGCCGGCGCCCACATAGGTCGCCATCATCATGTCGCGGGCCATGCCGAGCAGCCGGCTGACGAGCGTCAGCCCGCCGATCGTGCCCATCGCGCGAACCAGGTTCATCGCCGGCCCCGTCCCGTTGACCGCGCCGGCGTTGCGTCAGCCGCCCCCCCGAGCGTGATCACGCGCGCCCGACGACCTCCAGGTCTTCCATCTGGTTGGCCTGCGCCTGCTGCAGATAGAGACCAGTGAAATCGATCGGCTCAAGCATCAGCGGCGGGAAGCCGCCGTCGCGCACCGTGTCCGCCAGGATGCGGCGGGCGAAGGGGAAGATGATGCGCGGCGCTTCGGCCAGCAGGAAGGGCTGGAGCTGGTCGGCCGGAATGTTGCGCAGGCCGAAGAGCCCGGCATAGGAAAGGTCGACGAGGAAGGCGACGCCATTGTCGGTGTCGGCACGCACCTCGATCTTCAGCACGACCTCGAACACGTCGTCGGCAACCGCCTGCGATCCGATGTTGAACTGCACGTCGATGCGCGGCTGGCCCTGCCACTGATAGACCGCCGGAGAATTCGGGTTCTCGAACGACAGATCCTTGACGTACTGCGAGATCACGCCGACCTGCGGCGTCGTGTCGGCGCCGTTGGACTGCGGTTCGGTGCCGGCGTTGAAGCCTTCTTCCTCGGCCATTAGAACTACCTTTTCATGCGGTTTCAGGTGCCGGTTTCTGCCGGCATGCGCGTCGGCGCGACTAGCAGGGGGGCGGGGGCAGGGCAATGGTCGGGCCCCTTGCGCAACGCTTCTGCCCCATCACGCGTTGTCGTGGTGGGTCGAGATGGGTCGCGGCATTTGAATCCTGACGCAAGCAGGCCTATGTTACCTCCATAGGTTCGGAGAATGATGTTGTACCTCGAGATCATCCTGCTGGCTGTGATTGCCGGTGTTCTGGCAGTCAGGCTGTATTCCGTGCTGGGCAAGCGCACCGGGCACGAGCAGCAGGTCGCCAAGCCGGCCGAGGAGCGGGTGGGCATGGGCGCGCCGCCGCGGCCGACGCCCGAGGTTCAGCCCGAATCCTCGAGCCTTGCCGATAGCATCATCGAGCCGCCCGCACGCGCCGGCGTTCGCGCCGTCGTCGCAGCCGAGCCGGGGTTCGATGTCGCGCGTTTCCTCGATGGTGCGCGCGAAGCCTATCGCATGGTGCTGGAAGCGTTCTGGAAGGGCGATGCCAAGGAATTGGGCTGGCTGGTTAGCGATGACGTTGGCCGGAGCTTCACCACCGCGATCGCCGAACGCGAGGCGGCCGGTCTTCGCCTCGACAACCGCCTGATCGCGGTCGAGCGTGCGACCATCGCCAATGCCGTCGTCGAGGGCCGCACCGCGCGGATCACCGTGCGTTTCGATGCCGATATCGCCGCGGTGACGCGCGATGCGGAGGATCATGTCGTCGCCGGATCGCTGACCGATGCGGTGCAGACGCATGATCTTTGGACCTTCGAGCGGGTGTTGCGCTCCGCCGATCCGAACTGGACGCTGGTCGATACCGACGAGGCGGCGTGACGCCCCTCTCTCGCGGGGCCACTGCCCTCGCGCTGATCCTGTTCACCACCGCGTGCTCGGGCGGCATCGTTCCGCCGGCAGGCGCGCCGCGGGCCCCCGACGCGCCTGCGGCGACCCCGCGCCCCGCGCCACCGCGGCCCCGGCCCGCGCCGCGGCCATCGCCGGTGTCGATTGTCGAGGCGCCCGATCCCGTGATCCGGCCGACCGCGGCGCGCCCGCTGCCGGCGGTGCCGGTTACCGAGGTGAAGGGGGCAGCCACCGCCCGTGCCGCCGGCGTCGTCGCCGGACCGCCTGTCTCCAGCCTGGGCATCGATGCAACGCGCGCCGCCGCCGCGCTGACCGCGTTCAAGTTGAGCTGCCCCACATTGCTCCGCCGCACCGATGCCTCGGGGCTTACGACGCAGGACGAATGGAAACCCGCCTGCGATGCCGCGCAGCGTTTCACCGGCGGCAATGCCGCGGATTTCTTTGCCACCTGGTTCGAAACCGCGCAGATCGGCACCGGCAGCGCGCTCGCGACGGGGTATTTCGAGCCCGAGATCGCCGCGTCGCTGCACAAGCGTTCAGGCTATGAGGTGCCGATCTATCGTCGGCCGCCCGATCTGATCGAGGCCGATCTTGGCCAGTTCACCGACAGCCTGCGCGGCAAGAAGGTGCGCGGCCGCGTCGAGGGCGCGGCACTGGTGCCCTATTATGATCGCGGTCAGATCGAGGATGGCGCCCTGGCCGGCCGCGGGCTGGAACTTGCCTGGGCGGCGGATCCGGTCGAACTTTTCTTCCTCCAGATCCAGGGATCGGGGCGGCTGCGCCTGCCTGACGGATCGATCGTCCGCATCGGCTATGACAGCCAGAACGGCCGCGACTATACCGGCATCGGCGCGCTGATGCGCGAGCGCGGGCTGCTCCAGCCTGGGCAGGCCTCGATGCAGGGCATCATGGCGTGGCTGCGCGCCAACCCGGCGGAAGGCGACGCGCTGATGCGCGAGAACAAGAGCTGGGTGTTCTTCCGCACCTTGACCGGGCCGGGGCCGCTGGGCGCGCTCGGGCTGCCGGTGACCGGCAGGGTCAGCGCCGCGGCCGATCCAGCCTTCGTGCCGCTGGGCGCGCCGGTCTTCCTCTCGATGGATCGCACCGACGCCGCCGGGCTGTGGGTGGCGCAGGATACGGGCGGCGCGATCAAGGGTGCCAACCGCTTCGATACGTTCTGGGGCGCGGGTCCGGAGGCGCGCGCGACCGCCGGCGGCATGTCCGCCCGCGGCACCGCCTTCCTGCTGCTCCCCAAGGGCAGCCTTGCCCGCATGGGCCGGTGAGCGGCCGGCGGCTGGACGCCGAGGAACGCGCGCTGTGGGCGCGCGTCACCCAGTCGGTCCGCCCCATCGATCCCCGCCGCGCTCGGCCTGTCATCCCGATTCTGCCCGAAGCCGAACCCGCGCCCGCCCGTCGCGCGGTGACGATGCCGGCCCGTCGCTCCGCACCCGCCGCCAAGCCGGTCGCCGCAGCGCCGCGTCCCGGCACCACGCTCGATGCCGGCTGGGACAAAAGGCTGCGGCAGGGCATCGTCGCGCCCGACCGGGTGATCGATCTGCACGGCTATACCGTCGCCGATGCGCATGATCGGTTGCAGCAGGGGCTGGACGAGGCGATCGCCAGCGGCGCGCGGCTGGTGCTGCTGATCGCCGGCAAGCCGCGGCCGGTGGTGCGCGGCGGATCGGGTGTTGCGGCGCGCGGCACCATCCGCGCCAAGCTGCTCGACTGGCTCGAAGTCTCCCGCCACGCCGGCGCCATCGCCGCCATCCGCGCCGCGCACCCGCGCCATGGCGGCACCGGCGCGCTTTATCTGGTGCTGCGGCGACCGAAGGAAGATCGGCGGCGGTAGGGAAGGGAGTGCGCTTGCCGCATCCGATATTCCGCGCCAGTCTCGCGGCCGGGCAGGGGGCAACCGCATGGACGAACCAGCATATCAACCGACGCGGCGTGAGATCGGCCTCGTCATCACCGCATCGTCGCTCGGCACGATGTTCGAATGGTATGATTTCTTCGTCTACGGCACACTTGCCACGCTGATTGCGCGGCTGTTCTTCCCCGCTGCCAACGAAACCGCCGGTTTCCTGCTCGCGCTCGCCACCTTCGGCGCCGGTTTCGGCGTGCGACCGCTGGGTGCGGTGCTGTTCGGCTATCTGGGGGACCGGCTGGGGCGCAAATATACCTTCCTCGTCACCATCACATTGATGGGCGGCGCCACCGCCGCGGTCGGCCTGCTGCCTACCTTCGCGCAGGCGGGGATCCTCGCGCCGGTGCTGCTGGTCATCTGCCGGTTGACGCAGGGGCTGGCGCTGGGCGGCGAATATGGTGGGGCGGCGGTCTATGTCGCCGAACATGCGCCGGACGGGCGGCGGGGCTTCTACACCAGCTTCATCCAGGCGAGCGTCGTCGGCGGCTTCATGATGAGCCTTGCCGTCGTCCTCCTGTGCGGCGCGCTGCTCGACGATGCCGCACTCGAAGCCTGGGGCTGGCGCCTGCCATTCCTCTTTTCGATCGTGCTGCTGGCGATCTCGCTGTGGATCCGGCTGAAACTCAGCGAAAGCCCGGTGTTCAAGGCGATGAAGGCGGCGGGAGAGGTGGCGCGCAACCCGCTGCGCGAGAGTTTCGACAGCCGCGCCAAGATTGGCCGGCTGCTGGTGGCACTGTTCGGCGTGGCGGGCGGGCTGACCGTGATCTGGTATTCGGCGCAGTTCCAGACGCTCTATTTCCTCCAGAATTCGATGCGCGTGCAGGATGATGCCGCGCGTATCATCGCCGGCACCGGCGCGATGCTGAGCATCGGCTGGTTCATCCTGTTCGGCTGGCTCTCCGACCGGTTCGGGCGCAAGCGGCTACTGCTGATCGGTTATGTGCTCGCGCTGATCATGATCTTCCCGACTTTCCACATCATCGCCGGCGCTGCCAATCCGGCACTGCAGGCGGCGTCGGCGCGCGCGCCGGTCGTGGTCAGCGGCAGCGACTGCCGCTATGATCCGTTCGCCGGCACCCAGGCCACGGCCTGCGGCCGCATCCTCGATCTGCTCTCGAAAAAGGGCATCGCCTATCGCAAGATCGAGGCACCCGCAGGGGCGCCGCCGCAGGTGACGATCGGCGGCACGGCGGTGGCGGTGGCCGATGCGGAGGGGATCGATGCCGCGCTCGCGGCCGCCGGCTATCGCCTCGACAAGATCGTGCCGACCTTGCCGCAGGCGCTGACGATCATCGGCGCGATCCTGCTGATCGGCGGGCTCGCGGGGATGACCTATGGCCCCGCCGCGGCCTTGCTCGTCGAGCTTTTTCCGGCGCGCGTCCGCTATACCTCGCTCTCTATCCCCTATCATCTCGGCACCGGCTATTTCGGCGGCTTCCTGCCCTTCATCACCCAGTATATCGTGGCGCGGACGGGCGATCCGTTCGCCGGCATCTGGTATGTGATCGCGGTGGTGGCGATGGGGCTGGTGGTCGCGGCGATCTGGCTGCCGGAAACGGCGGGCCGCCGACTGGAATAGCGTGCGGGGCGCCGCGCGCCTTGCCGTGCGGACGGGCGCGGCGTAGGCACCGCGGCGTGTTCCAGCTTCCTCCCGCACCGCTGCGCCTCCGCCTCGATTCCGCAGCCCTGATCGCCAATTGGCGGTGGCTGGCGGCGCGCAGCGGCGCGGCCCGTTGCGGTGCCGCGGTCAAGGCCGATGGCTATGGCCTGGGGGCGGCGGGCGTCGTCGAACGGCTGGCGGCGGCGGGCTGCCGGGATTTCTTCGTCGCGACCTGGGGGGAGGCGGTGCAGATCGCTGATGCCGCGGCCGGCCTGTCAGTCGCGGTGCTGCACGGCGTGCGCGAAGAGGATATGCCGACCGCGCTGGCGATGCCGGCGCGCCCGGTGCTCGCGACGCCCGAACAGGTGCGGCGCTGGCGCGATGCCGGCGGCGGCGCGTGCGACGTGATGGTCGATACCGGCATGAACCGGCTGGGCGTGGCGGCGGCGGATGTCGCCGCCGGCCTGCTCGACGGTCTCGCGATCGACACGCTGATGAGCCACCTTGCCTGCGCGGATGAGGATGTGCCGTTGAATGCTGCGCAGCGAAGCGCCTTCGCTGCGCTCGCCGGCCGCACCGGTGCCAAGCGGCTGAGCCTCGCCAATTCGGCGGGCATCTGTCTTGGGGCGGATTATGCGTTCGATCTTACCCGCCCCGGCCTCGCGCTCTATGGCGGCCTGCCGCGCGCCGAGGCGACGGGCGGGATCCGCCAAGTGGTGACGCCCGAGGCGCAAATATTGCAGCGGCGGCGCATCGGCCCCGGCGATCCGGTCGGTTATAATTCCACCTTCGTCGCTGATCGGCCGATGGAACTGGCGGTGGTCAATCTCGGCTATGCCGACGGCTATCTGCGCGGCTTTTCGGGCACCGGCGCCGCGCGTGCTGGCGATGCGGTGCTGCCGGTCACCGGCCGGGTCTCGATGGATCTCACCACCTTCTGCGTCGATGCTGCGCCGAGGCTCGCCGAGGGCGACTGGGTGGCGATCGACTTCGACCTGCCGGGCGCTGCGGCACAGTCCGGCCAGTCGCAATATGAGCTGCTGACAATGCTCGGCCGGCGCTATCAGCGATTGTGGGGATAAAGAGATTTTCCTCCCCGAGCGAAGCTCGGGGAGGAGATTAGGTCAGCTCAGCGCTCCACGCACATCGCGATGCCCATGCCGCCGCCGATGCACAGCGTGGCCAGGCCCTTCTTCGCGTCGCGTTTCTCCATTTCATAGAGCAAGGTGGTCAGCACGCGCGCGCCCGAGGCGCCGATCGGGTGGCCGATGGCGATCGCGCCGCCATTGACGTTGACCTTCTCGGGATCCAGGCCGAGTTCCTTGCCCACGGCCAGCGCCTGCGCGGCGAAGGCTTCGTTGGCTTCGATGAGGTCGAGATCGCCGACCGTCCAGCCGGCCTTTTCCAGCGCGCGCTTGGTGGCGGGCACCGGGCCGAGGCCCATCACCGCCGGATCGACGCCGGCCGAGGCCCAGCTCGCGATGCGCGCCAGCACCTTGGCGCCGCGCTTTTCGGCTTCCTCGCGGGTCATCAGCACCAGCGCCGCGGCACCGTCGTTGAGGCCGCTGGCGTTGGCGGCGGTCACCGAACCATCCTTCTTGAACGCCGGACGCAGGCCGGACATCGTCTCAATCGAGGCGTTGTCGCGGATATATTCGTCATTCTCGACGACGGTGTCGCCCTTGCGGCCCTTCACCGTCACCGGCGCTATCTCATCCTTGAAGCGGCCGGCGGCGCGCGCCGCCGAGGCGAGGTTCTGTGAGCGAACGGCGAACACGTCCTGCTGCTCGCGCGTCACCTGGCACTGTTCGGCGACATTCTCGGCGGTGATACCCATGTGGTAATTGTTGAACGCGTCGGTCAGGCCATCGACGATCATCGTATCGACGAGGCTGACGGCGCCCATCTTCTGGCCGGCGCGCAGCGCCTGCGCATGGTTGGAAAGCGACATGCTCTCTTGACCGCCGGCGACGATGATCGTGGCGTCGCCGTTCGCGATCGCCTGCGCGCCGAGCGCGACCGCGCGCAGCCCCGAACCGCAGACCTGGTTGACGCCCCAGGCGGGCACTTCCTTCGGAATCCCGGCCGCCATCGAGGCCTGGCGCGCCGGGTTCTGGCCCTGCGCGGCGGTGAGCACCTGGCCAAGAATTACTTCGGATACATCTTCCGGGGCCACTCCCGCCTGTTCCAGCGCGGCCATGATCGCGACGCGACCGAGTTCATGCGCGGGGACCGCACCGAACGAGCCCAGGAAACTCCCTACTGGCGTGCGCTTGGCGGCGGTAATGACGATGTCGGACATGCGGCAAATCCTTTCCAGGTACAGGAAGCGGAAGGTTCAGTGCGCCGCGCTCCTATCAGCTAGCCGGAAGCTGCGAAAGCCACTGCAGCAGCGGTTGCCAAAGCTGCTCGCGCGCGCGGCGCCCCACCACCATGCCGACATGGCCGGCGTCGAGCAGCCGCGTGGTGCCGCGCCCCAGCGCGGTCGCGGCGGGCACGATCCGGTCGCAGGTGGAAACGATGTCGAGGATCGGGGCGTCGATCGTCTCAGGGTCGACGTAGCCGCCGCCTACCCGCCAGCGGCGGCGGCCCGGCAGGTCGGCATAGAACAGATCGTCGAAAAGGTCGCGGCCCGCCGCCCAGGTCAGCGGCGCTCCCGCATTCGCCCAATCTTCGAGCGTGACGAAGGATCGTGCGGCGTCGCTCGCGGGGTCGAGTTCGCCGAAGTCGGCATATTTCTGCATCACCCGATCGGGATCGAGCCGCCAGAACGCGGCCTGCAGAACCTCGATCGGCAACAGGCCCATCGCACCCGCCGCGTCATGCACATCCGACCACAAGGCGGACATGTCTTCGCGACTCTGTGCGGGGAAGCCGGCAAAGTGCCACGGAGTCGCAATCAGCGCCAGCCCGCGCGGTCGCAGCATCGTCGCCGCTGCGACCGCGATCGTCCCGCCTAGGCAATAGCCGGCGAGCACCGGCCGCTCGCCCAGCGCCTCTACCAGCGGCACCAGCAGATCTTCGATATGGCGGGCGATGTCGCGCGCTGATTCCGCGGGCGTCGGCGTGCCCCAATCGACCAACAGGGGGCGGATTCCGTGCCCGCTCAGCCAGCGCAACATTGAATTGTGCGGCGCGATGTCGAGGATATGCGCGGGATTGATCAGCGAAGGGATGAAGACGACCGGCGGCCCGCTGCCGCCATAGTCGATCAAAGATACCCGCTCCACCTGCGAAACGACATCCGTTTTTCCATGGATTTCATCGCGTTCGGCCTGTTGATACGCTGCAAGCCCGGCCAGTACCTTGCCCGCATGCTGCGGGTCTTTCGCAGCCAGTGTACGCACCATGTCCAAAAACAGCGGGAGAGGGCGGGGGCCGTGTTGCGGTGCGGCATCAACTGATGTTATGTTTACCATGTACACCGCGGGAGAGAGAGAAAATGTCCAAAGCCGCCGCTGCCCGCGCTTCGGGCGAGTCGGATGTCGTCATCATCAAGAAGTACGCCAATCGTCGCCTCTACAATACCGAGACGTCCAGCTATATCACCCTCGATCATCTCGCGGCGATGACCCGCGAGGGTCGCGAGTTCAAGGTCGTCGACGCCAAGAATGACGAGGACATCACGCATAATGTCCTCACCCAGATCATCATGGAAGAGGAATCCCGCGGGCAGAACATGCTGCCCGTCAGCTTCCTGCGCCAGCTGATCTCGATGTATGGCGATTCGATGCAGGCGATGGTGCCGCAATATCTGGAAGCCTCGATGGAGGCATTCCGCCGCAACCAGGAACAGTTCCGCAGCGCCATGGAAGGTGCGTTCGGGGGTGGCCCGTTCGCCGATCTCGCCAAGCGCAACATGGCGATGTTCGAGGCCGCGACCAGCGCCTTTTCCCCCAAACGCGGTGGGGCCGCTCCCACGGGCGGAGCCGCTGAGGCCAAGGATGGTGAGATTGACGCGCTGAAGGCGCAACTCGCCAGCCTCCAGGCGCAGATCGAAAAGCTCGGCCGCTGATTCCGTCTGCTGGGCGCGCCTCTCGACAGGAGCGCCCGGCGGCGGCTATCGCCGCGCCATGAAGCCCGTGATCTTCGGCCTCGCCGGCGACAGCCTTACCGCAGACGAGCGTGCGCTGTTCGCCGATGCGCATCCCGCCGGCTATATCCTGTTCAAGCGCAACATCGTCGATCGCGGGCAGCTTCGCGCACTGACCGACAGCCTGCGCGATCTCCACGGCCGCGCCGACCTGCCGATCCTGATCGACCAGGAAGGCGGCCGCGTCGCGCGGATGCAGCCGCCCGAGTGGCCCGCCTTCCCGCCGCAGGGGCGCTTCGACGCGCTCTATGACGCGTCGCCGCTGGCGGCGATCGAGGCGGCGCGGGTCAACGCGCAGGCGATCGCGCTGATGCTCGCCGAGTGCGGTATCACCGTCGACGCGCTGCCGCTGCTCGACGTGCGCCGGCCGGAAGGCAGCAATGTGATCGGCGACCGTTCGCTGGGGGCGGAACCGATGCGCGTCGCCGCGCTTGGCCGCGCGGTGATCGACGGGCTTCGGCGCGGTGGCGTTGTCGGCATCGTCAAGCATATGCCGGGCCATGGCCGGGCACTGGTCGACAGCCACTTGGCGCTCCCCGTGGTCGATGCGCCCGAGGATGCGCTGGCGGAAGATCTGGCGCCGTTCGCGCGGCTGGCAGACGCGCCGATGGGAATGACCGCGCACGTCCTCTACACCCCCTGGGATGCGGACCGCTGCGCGACATTGTCGCCCACCATCATCCGCGATGTGATCCGCGGCCGCATCGGCTTCGACGGTTTCCTGATGAGCGATGATATCGATATGAAGGCGCTCGCCGGCACGCCCGCGGACAAGGCCTGCGCCGCGGTGGCCGCCGGCTGCGACGTCGCGCTCGACTGCTGGGGTCGCTTCGAGGAGATGGTCGCGATCGCGGATGCGCTACCGGACATGCGCGCCGAGTCGGTTGATCGGCTGGCGCGCGCGATGGCAACAGTGGCAGGCGGCGCGAACGGCGATTTCGGGGCATTGGTGGCGAAGCGGGACGCGTTGCTGGCGGCGGCGTAAAGCGGCCTGACTTCCTCCTCCTCCTCCTCCTCCTCGACTTCCAGCCCCCACCACGGCAGACTCTCGCGATGGTGCAACAGGACGATTCCTTCGACTTCGGCGAATTGCCGCCCCGCGCCGAGCCGCCGGCGGAGGATCGGCTGACCATCGACATCGATGGCTGGGAAGGCCCGCTCGATCTGTTGCTGGCACTGGCGCGGACGCAAAAAGTGGATCTGCGCGAAATCTCGATCCTCGCGCTGGTCGAGCAATATCTGACCTTCATCAACGACGCCAAGGCGCTCAAGCTGGAGATCGCCGCGGACTATCTCGTGATGGCGGCGTGGCTCGCTTATCTCAAATCCTGCCTGCTGCTGCCCAAGGATGCCGAGGCCGATCCCAGTCCAGAGGAATTGGCGCTGCGGCTGCAATTGCGGCTTCAGCGGCTCGATGCAATGCGCGAGGCGGGGGCACGGCTGCTCGCGCGCGATCGGCTGGGCCGCGATGTGTTCCTGCGCGGTGCGCCCGAGGGCTTGCGCACCGTCCGGCGGCTCGCCTGGGACGCCGACCTGTTCGAACTGATCCAGGCCTATGGCATGATCAAGGCGCGCACCGCGCCCGTGGTCCACATGGTCTCGCGCCGGCCGGTGATGACGCTTGAGCAGGCACTGTTGCGCATCGAATCGCTGCTCGGCGTCCGCATCGAATGGTCCGAACTGCAGAGCTTCATTCCCGACAGCCCCGATCCCGAATATCGCCGCTCCGCACTCGCCTCCAGTTTCCTCGCCATCCTCGAACTCGCGCGCCTCGGCAGGGTTGAGCTTCAGCAGGATGGCGCCTTCGCGCCGCTGATGGTGAAGGCGGCGTGAGCGAAGATGGGGTGCCGGCGGTACGGGATGAGGATGCGTTCATCGCAATCGATCGCGCGGTGGAGGCAGTGCTCTTCGCCGCGTCCGAACCGCTCACCCCGGGTGACATTGCCTTCTATCTGGGCGAGGGGCTGGATATCCGCGCAGTGCTCAGGCGACTCGCCGCGCGCTATGCCGGGCGCGGCTTCGAACTGGTTGAACGCGGCGGTCGCTGGCATTTCCAGACCGCCGGCGATCTCGCCCATGTGCTGCGCCGCGAGCGCGAGGAACCGCGCAGGCTGAGCCGCGCCGGCGTCGAGACATTGGCGATCATCGCCTATCATGAGCCCGTCAGCCGCGCGGAGATCGAGACGATTCGCGGCGTGCAGACCGCAAAGGGCACGCTCGACGTCCTGATGGAAGCGGGGTGGATTCGCCCGGCGGGAAGGCGGGAATCTCCCGGCCGGCCGCTGACTTATGCGACGACCGCAGCGTTCCTGTCACATTTCGGGCTCAAGAGCCGGCGCGACCTTCCCGGGATCGACGATCTGAAGGCGGCGGGGCTGCTCGACCCGCTCGATCTGGCGCTTGAATCGCGGGAACTGGAAAGTCCCGGCGACAGCGACTAGATAGGGCGCATAACACGGGCTGGTTTGGGCTTGAAAAGCGGCGGCGAGGCTGCCGGCAAAGGAGATTGTTATGGGTGGTCTGAGCCTCTGGCATTGGCTCGTCGTTGGTGTCGTGATCCTGCTGCTGTTCGGCAAGGGCCGCTTCTCCGACATGATGGGTGACGTCGCCAAGGGCCTCAAGAGCTTCAAGAAGGGGCTCTCCGAGGAAGACGAAGCGGCCAAGCCGACCCAGATCGAAGGCCGTCCGGCGGGCGATTTCGCTGCGGACCGTGAGCGTGAGCCGCTGAAGCGCGACGCCTGATCGGATTGCCAAGCTGGATTTGCCGCGCCGGGCCGTGCCCGGCGTCGGTTTCGGATGTCCATCGCCCGGAAAGGCGTTAGAAGCGCGCGATGTTCGACGTCGCTCCCACTGAACTCCTCCTCGTCGCGTTCGTCGCGCTGATCGTGATCGGCCCCAAGGATCTGCCCAAGGCGATGCGGGTGGTCGGCTATTGGGTCGGCCGTGCGCGTGGTGTCGCGCGCCAGTTCCGCTCCGGCTTCGACGCGATGGTGCGTGAGGCCGAGCTGGAGGAAATGGAGAAGAAGTGGAAGGAAGAGAATGAGCGGATCATGCGTGAGCATTCCGCCGCAACCTCCTTTCCCGAGCTGGACGATACCACGCCGCAGCAGCAGCCATTGGCGCTGACCGCGGATCCGGTGCCCGACGTGCCCTCGCTGGGAAAAGGCCCCTCGCTCGATAAGGGCCCGTCGCTGGAAAAGGCGGAGGATAGCGCGTCGACCGATGCACGGGGTGACGCGGACGCCGCGCCGGCTCAGCCTCACGAGGCCACGGCGGCGGCGCCGTCTCCGGCAACCGACGGATCTGATGCCGCACCGCCACCGCCCGCACCCGAAGAACGCCCGTACTGGCTCGACAAGCAAGCATGAAGGACATTGACGACAGCCGCGCGCCGCTGCTCGACCATCTGATCGAGCTGCGCAAGCGCCTCCTCTGGTGCGTCGGCGCCTTCGCGATCGGTTTCGCGCTGTGCCTCTATTTCGCCGAGCCGATCTTCGGCGTGCTGGTGCAGCCGCTGCTCAAGGCGGGGCAGGGCAAGCTGATCTACACCGACATTTTCGAAGCGTTCTTCGTCAATGTGAAGGTGGCCTTCTTCGCCGCGATCATGCTCGCTTTTCCGGTCATCGCGACGCAGCTTTGGCGCTTCGTGGCGCCCGGTCTCTATGCGAACGAGAAGCGCGCCTTCCTGCCCTTCTTGCTGATGACGCCAATCCTGTTCGCGATGGGCGCCTCGCTTGCCTATTTCTTCGCGATTCCAGTGGCGCTGCACTTCCTGCTCGGCGGATTCGAGGGCAATGTCGGCGGCGTCGAGCGTGAGGCGCTGCCGGCGATCGGCAATTATCTGAACTTCATCACCAAGTTCCTGTTCGGCTTTGGCGTCAGCTTCCTGCTGCCAGTTGTGCTGATGCTGCTCGAGCGAGCCGGCATCGTCACCCGTCAGCAGCTCGTCAGCGGCCGGCGCTATGCGATCGTCGGCGCCTTCGCGATCGCCGCGGTGCTGACGCCTCCGGATATCGTCTCGCAGCTCCTGCTCGCGATCCCGCTAATGCTGCTTTATGAATTCGCGCTGATTGCGATCTGGTTCACCGAACGCCGCCGTGTGCGCGCCGAGGCGGTTAGCGACGCATGACGGGCGTGGCCGCGCCGTTCATCGACGCGGCGAACGCGATGCGGGTCGAAGGCCCCGATTGCCAGCCCTTTGCCGTTCATGATGGTTGCGCCGTCGAGCCGCTGGTCGAGGCGGCCGAGATGTATCCGGCGATGGAGCGGCTGGTGCTGGACGCGCGCGAAAGCGTGTGGCTGGCGTTTCGCGTCTTCGATCCCGATACCCGCACGCGGTCGAACGAGGCGAAGGCGCGGGGACTGGCCGACTGGACGGCGTTGATCGTCGATGCCTTGCAGCGCGGCGTTTCGGTGCGCGTGATGATCGCCGACTTCGAACCGGTGATGGCGGATTATCTCCATGCCGGATCCTGGGCGAGCTTCCGGCGGCTGCGCGATGCCGCAGCGCCGCTCGACCCGGTGATCGCCGCACGGCTCGAGATCATGATCGTGATGCACGAAGGCGAACTCGGCTGGGTGTGGCGGCAGGCGCTGCGGCTGGCAGTGGGCGTGCGCGCGCGCAAGGTGGTAGCGAAGCTGCTCGAAGGCGATGCCGCCGATGGTGGGCTCAGCGTTCGGCCGGGGCTGTGGCGCTATGTATTGTGGCGTTCGGGCAAGCCGGCGCGGATCCGCGCGCTGCCGCTGCTGCCGCGGCTGTGGCCCGCGACCTATCATCAGAAATTCGCGGTGATCGATGGTACCGTCGCGGTTGCCGGCGGCCTCGATCTTGACGAGCGCCGCTGGGACGATCGCCGTCATCGCCAGCGTGCCGACCAGACCTGGCACGATGTTTCGGCGATCGTGCGCGGCCCGGCGGTTGCGGACGCCGCCCGCCATTTCGCGACGCTGTGGAATGCCGAACTGCCGCGCTACCGCGCCGTCGTCGCCGAATGGTCGAACGGGGCGGGAGAGACGCTGCAGCTCGATCCATTGACGGACGCGGTCGAGTTGCCGGCCCCCGCGCCTGGTGGGCATGCGCGCGTGCAGTTCCTGCGTACGCGTTCGCGCTTGTCGACCTCGCCCGTTGCATTCGGCCCACGCGCGCATGTGCGCGAACTGAAGGCGGCGCATCGCAGCTTGATCGTGGGCGCGCGCCGACAGCTTTATATCGAAGCGCAGTTCTTCCGTTCGGCGGCGGCGGCGCGCTGGGTGGTGCAGGCGCTGCGCGCGTCGCCCGAACTCGAAGTGATCATTCTCGTCGCCAACGTGCCCGAGGAAATCGCGTTCGAGGGGCAGGGCGATAATCCCGCGCATCGCCATGGCGAGTATCTCCAGGCCCGCGCGCTCAAGCGCGTCGTGCGGTCCGGCGGGCGCGACCGGGTGGGGCTGTTCACGCTCGCCAAGCGCGAAGGCGTGCGGCGCGATGAGCAGGATTTCGTCGAGGATCGTGGTACGGCGTTCGGATCGGGGCTGATCCACATCCACGCCAAGCTGCTGATTGCCGACGGCGATGCCTGCTTGCTCTCGTCGGCGAACATCAACGGCCGCAGCTTCGAATGGGATACCGAATTCGGAATGCTGTGGGCGCATGACGATGAAGGCATCGCGGCGTTCCGCGACCATCTGTGGCGGCAATTGTTCGCGAATCATCTGGATGGCAACGCGACGCTTGACGATTGGCGCCGCACCGCGCTCGCCAATGTCGATGCCACGCCGGAAACACGCAAGGGCTTCGTCGTTCCCTATCAGATCGGCCGTGCGCGCCGCTTCGGCCGTCCCTACTGGTTCGTGCCCGACGATCTGGTTTGACCATTCGGCGGGCGACCGTCGGCTTATGCGAAGTGGGTGAGGTTGAAGCGCTGAACGAGACTGTTCTGCGTCGATCTGCTCTCTGATGATCCCTTTCCCGGAAGCAAGAGCTTCGACGCTGCCTCATCGCTCCTGCGGCGAAGGGCGCTGTTGAGCCGGCATGGGCTCAGTGCGGGTCTATAGCAATGCAGCCTTCGGGAGACCCCTTCATGCTTCGGCTGGTACCGCTGCGAACGGGAGGGAGCATAACGGCTGCGGCGTGGTGTATCATCGATCCGCTGACCTATCTGCAGCCCTCCAGGCTTTGATTGCTGCCAGAACCCCTGGGCCCCGGCCTGCGCCGGGGGATTTCGGTGGGAAATCATCGCTCTCCAAGCCCGCACCTGATGGCGCGGGCTTGCCCAGGGGATTTGCCGGCAATGCTCAGTCGGCGGCGTCCTCAACGGCCTTGCCAGCCGACTGGACGTCGCGGCCGGCGCCCTCAACCGTGTTGCAGGCACTGACCAGCAGCGCACCGGCGACCATCACGATGCCAAGATATTTGCGAACCATGCGACGTCTCCTGAACCAAATAAGCGGCGCGCTCTGGCGCGCGACCGGCTGACTCAATGCGCAAACACGGCGGATGTTCCACCGGGGAAACGATCAAGTTGTTGGCAGAATTTGGAAAAAAATAAGGCCCGGATGCGTCTCGGGGGGGTGGACGCATCCGGGCCTATGTCGTGGATAGCGAGAGCGGGGGGGCAAAAGGTCGCTATCCGAAGTGTAGAACCACCACCTTCGCGATCGGTTCCGCGAAAAATGTGGGGCGCGATTATTTTTTCGCGTCATCGTCCAGCACGGCGATCTGGATCGCGAAGCCGCCTTCTTCGGCATCGCGCGCAATCGGCGAGCGGAGCTGCCGTGATAGCCCCTCGATGACACGGCCGAATCCTTGCAGGTTGATCTCTTCGAAGCGCGGCGTGACGATGAGCGCGCGCGACCGAATGGTGAGGGTGGCCCTCCCGGGCGCATCGGCGCGCGTCGCGGTGATCGCGATGGCGGCGGCACGATCGACCAGCAGCGCGAGTTCGAGCAGTTCGGTGATGAGGAAGGCCACCGCAACTGCGACGTCCTGACTGATATGGAGCGGGCTGATCTCGAGCGTGATCGTCGGTTTGGGGCCGGTCTCTGGCGCGCTGGCGCGGAAGTTGGAAGCGATCTCGGCGATCAGCGGACGGAGCGCGAGCCCCAGATTCTCTTCCAGCTCGGCATAATGGTTGCGGTGGACCACCGACAGCGCATCGACGCGGCGCTGGATCGAGGCATAGGCCGCAGTCGCGTCCTCGGACTTGGCAGAGCGGGCGTGCAGGTTGATCAGGCTGGCGACCACCTGCAGATTGTTCTTCACGCGATGATGGACTTCGCGCGTCAGCTTGGTCTGCCGGGCGAGCCCCTCCGCCATCTCGGTTTCGTGCTCGGAAACCGCATCGCCCAGCGTCCGGAAGCTCTGGCCAAGCTGGCGCAGCTCTTCGGAGGGGCCCCTGACCCGCTCGAACGTCATCGTGTCGCCCGGCTGATAGGCGGAAACCTCACTCTCGAGCCGCTTCAGCGGTGCGATCAGCAACCGGTCGACCACCAGCCAGCCGATCGTCGCCGCCGCCAGCCACATCAGCAGCGGCGTCAGCAGCGAGAGGATCTCGGCAGATGTGAAGGGCACGCGGCCCACCGTCATCACCAGCGCAAGGTCGGCGATGCCCGTGGCATGGACGACAGTGTCGGTGCGCATCAGCGGGGTGCGGACGAGATTGTCGCTAAGGTCGATCGACACGCCGTCGCCTTCCTCCTGCGCCAATGTCAGCATGTGCGGCGGCACGTATCCAACCGGTCGCACCGCCTCGCTCAGTTGCGAGCGGGGATATTCGGCAACCGCCACCGCCGCGCCGCTGCCGCTGCGGATCACCAGACGCAGCGATGCCGACCCGGGATCGATCATGGCGGTTAGCGGGGGATCGCGGGTAGTGACGAGGGGGCGCGGCGGGGCAAAGCGGGGACTGGCGCAGCGCAGTTCGCCGAGCGATGTGAACACCGCGAACCGCGGCGCGCGGCCGCTTTGCGTTTGCAGCACCGAGATGGCGAGGGCGCAGGCCTGCGGGTTGAGCGGATCGGCCTGGATCGAATCCGCCGCCTGCTGAAGCGCGGACACATCGGCGGCGATCTCGGCACCCAGCGTCCGCGCGCTTTCTGTGAGCGCTATCCGCACGATCGCGCGCCGCTCGAGATCAGCGGTGCGGCTGGACTGTGCGGATGCGAGAAAGGCGATCAGCCCTAGCGGCAGCAGGGCGATGCTGAGGATGACGAACATCTTGAAGCCGGTCGATATCCGGCTCAGGCGCCCACCCAGCGATGGTGGAGCCGCTCCATCATCGCGCGGGAGGGGTGCGGTCATCTCACGCGATTAATCGAGCTTGCCCAGGAGATCGAGCATCTCTTTCGGAATCGATTCGCCGAGCGCGCTATCATAGACGGTGCGCAGCGCGCGACCGACATCCTTGCCGTCACCCGTACTGCGCCTCGTGTCGGGCGCGGTCGAGCCCGCATCCGGGGCCGCGGCCGGCGTACCCCGTGATACCGTATTGTCCGTGCCCGATCCCAAGCCGCGCCCCCTTCAACAACAATGCACGCCCGCTCGCGACTGCGGGACCAGTTGATCCGTAATCGCGCACGGCCCATCCGCGCTGCGACATGCGTATAAAGTCCGCATCGGTGTATGAAACAAAAAAGTCGTTCGTTGGTTCCCCGTACCGGTCGCTCTTTCTTGGCGGCTTGCGCGGGGGCGGGGTTGTCATGTGGCGTCCGGGCTCCCACACAGTTTTGGAACCGCAGGAGTTATCCATCCCATGTCGCTCGGTCAGCAGTTGGTCCCACATCTTCCGTTCCTGCGCCGTTATGCGCGTGCGCTGACGGGCAGCCAGGGCCATGGTGATGCCTATGTGCGTGCCACGCTGGAGGCAATCGTTCAGGCGCCCGATCAGTTCCCCCGCGATGTCGATCCGCGCATGGGGCTCTATCGCACCTTCCAGGCGATCTGGGCGTCGACCAATATCGACATCGATGGAGAGGTCGGCGGCGCGGCGCATGCGCCGGAGACGATCGCATCTGCTCGTCTTGCGCGTGTGACGCCGCTGTCGCGCCAGGCGCTGCTGCTGACCGCGATGGAAGGTTTCTCGCCCGAAGATGCCGGCTATCTGATCGACGCGTCGCCCGAAGATGTCGACTCGCTGGTGGCCGAGGCGCTTGCGGAAATCGAATCGCAGACGCGCGCCGACGTTCTGATCATCGAGGATGAACCGATCATCGCGATGGACCTCGAAACGATCGTGCGCGATCTGGGGCACGACGTCAGCGGCGTTGCCGTTACCCGCGAAGAGGCGGTGACGCAGGCGCTTGCCCAGCGCCCCGGCCTGGTGCTTGCGGATATCCAACTCGCCGACGACAGTTCGGGCATCGACGCGGTGAAGGACATCCTGGCCGAATTCAACGTGCCGGTGATCTTCATCACCGCTTTCCCCGAACGCCTGCTGACCGGCGAGCGGCCCGAGCCGACCTTCCTGATCACCAAGCCGTTCCAGCGTTCGACGGTGAAGGCGGCGATCGCACAGGCTTTGTTCTTCGATCAGGCGACTGTTCCGGCAAACTGACGTATGGGCGGAACCGACTTCGCGGCCATTGCGTTCTTGTAACGACAGATGGCCGGGAGGCGGATGGTGGCGGACGAAGAAATTCATGTCGATAAGGAAGAAGCACGTGCCGGGTCGACCCCGCATGTCGTGCGCTACATCCTGATCATTTCGCTCACGCTCGTGATCCTGGCCTTCATTGGCATCACAATGTGGGGCGGCAACTAAATATGGCAACGGCGGCTTCGCTGGTCATCTCCGATGCGGCCGGCTATTGTGCCGAGCGCGCGAAACACCCCGGGGGACGTACTGCTTTGAACCAATCGCGCGGACATGATGATGAGGACGGCCTGGACGAGGGCGTTGCGCCCGAGCCCGTTCCGCTGTCGGACGCCGAGTTCAAGGAAGAGCTTGCGCGGGTGATCCCGCACCTGCGCGCCTTCGGCCGTTCGGTCTCGGGCAGCCGCGACCTTGCCGACGACCTCGTCCAGGAAACGCTGATGAAGGCGTGGGCTGCGCGCCACCGCTTCCAGGCGGGCACGAACATGCGCGCCTGGACCTTCATCATTCTGCGCAACCTCTATCTTTCCCAGATGCGCCGCGCGCGCTTCAAGGGCGAGTGGGACGATCTGACGGCGGACCGGCTGTTGGCGGCGCCCGCGGGGCAGGACAAGCATGTCGAACTGGGCGACATCCAACGCGCGTTGATGCACCTGCCCGAAGCGCAGCGCGAGGCGTTGATTCTCGTTGGCGCCGGTGGCTTCGCCTATGAGGAAGCCGCAGAAATCTGCGGCGTCGCCGTCGGCACGATCAAGAGCCGTGTCGCCCGTGGCCGTGCCGCGCTGGAAGCGCTGATGACTGATGGCGCCTTGCCGTCTCGCCGCACGCACTCCAACGCCCCGGGCAAGACCGCGCTCGAGGCTATCATGGACGACGTCGACAATCTCAGCCGCGAGAATTGATCGTGATGCTCTCTCTCCACGCTGGGGAGAGGGCATCTCGATCAGATGATGCTACCCTCATCCTTGCGTCGTTCAGCATCGCGCCATTCCCACCACGCCCAGCCGCGTCCGATCGCCAGCACCAGCCAGCCCCAGATGTGCATCCAGAAGCACATCGAGGTTGTCGAGATTGAGCGGTGTGAAATCGATGCGGTTGTGGCCCCGCGAATAGAGCCCGGCGCCATATCCCTGTAGCCGACCGAGTATGCTTATCTCGCGACAGGAATAGCCGATCGAGGGAAGTGTCGGCTTCCCGCCCTTTCCCGAAACGGGATCGCCTGTTACCGGCATGATCACGCCGCCGCCATAGTCCATCACGAACTGCAGCCTGGCGAACTCGGTGCCCGGTTTCAGATCCTCGATATGATGCACAGCCGGCGCGTCGGTGCGCAGCAGCGGCAGCGGATGCAGCGCGAACGACAGGATGATGATGCCGAACAAAAGGGTCGCGAAACCCCAACGGATGATGTTGATCATGTTCTTCCCCCCGAGGAATGTCCGGGGGGAGCGCTAGCCGGTCGTGGCGTGGCGGGGGGCGGTCCAGCCCTTCCCGGCACTGTGGGCGGTTTTACGCCTTCAGTACGATCTTGCCGATATGGTCGCCCGCTTCCATGCGAGCATGCGCGGCGGCGGCCTCGGTCAGGGAGAAACTGCGGTCCATCACCGGGCGCAGGCGGCCTTCCGCGACCAGAGGCCACACGCGCTGCTTCAATTCCTCCGCCACCGCCGCCTTGAACGCCACCGGCCGCGCGCGCAGCGTCGATCCGGTCAGCACCAGCCGGCGCATCATCACTTCGGCGACGCTGATCTCCGCCTTCGCGCCGCGCTGCACCGCGATCGAGACGTGGCGGCCGTCATCGGCCATCGCCTTCATGTTGCGCGGCAGATAGTCACCGCCGACCATGTCGAGCACCACCTGCACGCCGGTGCCGCCGGTGATGTCCTTCACCGCCGCGACGAAATCATCGGCCGAATAGTCGATCGCATGATCGGCGCCCAGCGCGCGCGCCGCATCGCATTTGGCGGCCGATCCGCAGGTGACGATCATCGTCAGCCCGAACAGCTTGCCGAGCGCGATCGCCATCGTGCCGATGCCGCTGGTGCCGCCATGGACGAGGACATGCTCGCCCGTCACCGCGCGGGCGCGCTGGAACAGGTTGCTCCACACCGTGAACAGGGTTTCGGGCAGCGCCGCCGCCTCGACGATATCGAACCCGTCCGGCACCGGCAGGCACTGCGCCGCCGGCGCCACGCAAAATTCGGCATAGCCGCCGCCCGCGACAAGCGCGCAGACGCGCGTGCCGACCAGCGCCGAATCGCCGCCGCCGCCGACCGCGACCACCTCGCCCGCGACCTCCAGGCCGAGAATCGAGGGCGCGCCCTTGGGCGGCGGATACATGCCGCGGCGCTGGAGCACGTCCGGACGGTTCACCCCCGCGGCGGCGACTCGGATCAGCACCTCGCCCGCGCCGGGCAGCGGCACCGGCCGCTCGACGGCCACGAGAACCTCGGGGCCGCCGGCCTCGGCGGGATCGATCGCCAGCATCGTCCGGGTCTGCATCACTGCTCCTGTTTTTGCACGCAGGGGCTTATTGACAGGACGGGCGGCACGATCAAGGTTGTGGGCATGGATCTGGACGATCTCGCCGCGCGGCGGCCCGACGACCCTCTGGTCGCTCTGGTACGCCAGGATCTCGACCCGCTGTCGGTCGACGAACTGCAGTTGCGGGTGGCCGCGCTGGAAGCGGAAATCGCCCGCACGAAGCGCAAGATCGAAGGCGCGATCAGCCATCGCTCCAGCGCCGAGGCGCTGTTCAGGCGATGAGCGTCGCCGGATCCGGATGCGCCGCGTGCGCTTCGAACGGATCCGGTTCGGCTGCGATCGAACCGGCTGCGCTTGATGTCGCGGCACCGGCACACGACATAGATGCTACGGGCCGCCCCTATCCCGGCCCGCTTGGAGTGATTTGATGCCTTCATTCGCCACTGAGCTCGAAACCACTTTGCACAATGCGCTGCGCCATGCCTCCGATCGTCGCCACGAATATGCGACGCTCGAGCATCTGCTGCTCGCGCTGATCGGTGACGAGCATGCCTCCAAGGTGATGGGCGCGTGCGGCGTGAACATGGGCGAGCTCAAGGATGCGGTGACGCTCTACCTCGATACCGAGCTCGATTCGCTCAAGGTCGAAGGGCAGACCGATCCGTCGCCCACCGCCGGTTTCCAGCGCGTTGTCCAGCGCGCCATCCTTCACGTCCAGTCCTCGGGCCGCGACGAGGTGACCGGCGCAAACGTGCTCGTCGCCCTGTTCAGCGAGCGTGAGAGCTATGCCGTCTATTTCCTGCAGCAGCAGGATATGAGCCGCCTCGATGCGGTGAGCTTCATCAGCCATGGCGTTGGCAAGGGCGGCACCGCCCCCGAGCCGCGCGAGGTCAAGGGCGCCGAGGAGGAGAAGACGCAGAAGTCCGAGGCCAAGGGCGGCAAGGCCGAAAGCGCGCTCAAGCAATTCACCGTCGATCTCAACGAGAAGGCGAAGAAGGGCAAGGTCGATCCGCTGATCGGCCGCGGGCCGGAGGTGGACCGCACCGTCCAGATCCTGTGCCGCCGCTCGAAGAACAACCCGCTCTATGTCGGCGATCCCGGCGTCGGCAAGACCGCGATCGCGGAAGGCCTGGCCCGCAAGATCGTCGAGGGCGACGTGCCCGAGGTGCTGCAGCAGGCGGTGATCTACTCGCTCGACATGGGTGCGCTGCTCGCGGGCACCCGCTATCGCGGTGACTTCGAGGAACGGCTGAAGGCGGTCGTCTCTGAACTTGAGAAGCTGCCGCACGCGGTGCTCTTCATCGATGAGATCCACACGGTGATCGGTGCCGGCGCCACGTCCGGCGGTGCGATGGACGCGTCCAACCTGCTGAAGCCCGCGCTGTCGGGCGGCACGATCCGCTGCATCGGATCGACCACCTACAAGGAGTTCCGCAACCACTTCGAGAAGGACCGCGCGCTGCTGCGGCGCTTCCAGAAGATCGACGTCAACGAGCCCAGCATCGAGGATACGATCAAGATTCTCGCCGGCCTGCGCTCGGCGTTCGAGGGGCACCACAACGTCAAATACACCCCCGATGCGATCAAGTCGGCGGTGGAGCTGTCGGCCCGCTACATCAACGACCGCAAGCTGCCGGACAAGGCGATCGACGTGATCGACGAAGTCGGCGCGATGCAGATGCTGGTGGCGCCCAGCAAGCGCAAGAAGACGATCACCTCCAAGGAGATCGAGGCGGTGATCGCGACGATGGCGCGCATACCGCCGAAGTCCGTATCCACCGACGACAAGAAGACGCTGGAGACGTTGGACGCCGATCTGAAGCGTGTCGTGTTCGGCCAGAATCTCGCGATCGAGAAGCTGTCGAGCGCGATCAAGCTCAGCCGCGCGGGGCTGCGCGACCCGGACAAGCCGATCGGCAACTACCTGTTCACCGGCCCCACCGGCGTCGGCAAGACCGAGGTTGCCCGCCAGCTCGCCACGATCCTGGGCATTCCGCTGCAGCGCTTCGACATGTCCGAATATATGGAGCGCCATTCGGTCAGCCGGCTGATCGGCGCGCCTCCGGGCTATGTCGGCTATGATCAGGGTGGCCTGCTGACCGACGCCGTCGACCAGCAGCCACATTCGGTGCTGCTGCTCGACGAGATCGAGAAGGCGCATCCGGACCTGTTCAACATCCTGCTGCAGGTGATGGACAACGGCAAGCTGACCGACCACCACGGCAAGACCGTCGACTTCCGCAACGTGATCCTCATCATGACGACCAATGCCGGTGCTGCCGAAATGGCCAGCGAAGGCATCGGCTTCGGCGCGATGAGCCGCGAGGATGCGGGTGACGAGGCGATCAAGCGGATGTTCACGCCGGAATTCCGCAACCGTCTCGATGCGGTCGTGCCGTTCGGCTATCTGCCGCCCGAGGTGGTCGCCCGCGTGGTGGACAAGTTCATCCTCCAGCTCGAACTGCAGCTGGCGGACCGCAACGTCCACATCAACCTCGACGACGACGCCAAGGCGTGGCTCACCGCCCGGGGCTATGACAAGCTCTATGGCGCTCGCCCGATGGGCCGCCTGATCCAGGAGAAGATCAAGCAGCCGCTGGCGGAGGAACTGCTGTTCGGCAAGCTCGTCCATGGCGGCGAGGTGAAGGTCCACCTGAAGGACGATGCGCTGGCATTCGAAATCGTGTCGGCCGCCCCCAAGATGCCCAAGAAGGGCGGGGGCAAGAAGGTGGAGACGTCGAAGGCGTGACGACGACCCGCAGTGCAGTTGCGCGAAGCGCCGCTGCATTGCGGGTCATATGTTTTTGGCACCGTCCTTCACGGAGTCCTGAAGGCTCCGCAGAACGCTTCGATGTCCGAAACCGCGGTTGATCGCTAAGTGATCATGTAAGCCCGTAAGGACAGCCTGCCGCCGAGCATTGATCACTTCGTTTCTGGGCGCCAATTTCAACGCGGATCGATAGGCAAGTTCCGCGGAATCCGGCTGGCCGGCGTTGATGTGGATATCGCCGAGGATCATCCAGTCCAATGGATCGAACAGGTTCTTCGACACTGCCATGCGCTGAGCATCGGTTGCGAGATTGAGGTCACGAAGATCGAGTGCCGCGTCGCGGATGACGAGTGCCACCCCGCGCGCGCATTCCAGTTCCCGCGATTTGATCGTCCAGATCGACTGAATGGCCGGCAACCGATGAAGATCCGCGAGTTCGTCGACCAGATCGATCAACAGGTCGTCAGGAAGGCGCGTGCCGATCAGGGCCGCCCAGTCGTCGAAGCGCGCACCGAAATCGTCGCCCATGGCGGCGCTGATCAACCAGAATATGTCCCTCCCATGTCTAATGATGTTTGCGACATTGCCGAAATACGCGCCCAAGCCATGACGCTCAGCGCGCGCGAGGCGATGGAACATGCTTAGCGAGCCGGCAGGTCCGAACCGTGCGGACGCGACGATCTCGATAAACCTGACCAGCGAGACTCCGGCCAGCCCCAGCGCGAGCGTCTGTGCATCCTCGGCATTAGCGCGGGCATCGATCGCGCCAAGCTTTTGCCCGGCGGCTTCGACGTCATGCAGTGCGGATCTCAGGCGGTTGGCGTCGAAAGGCTGCAGCAGCGCATTGATCAGATCTTTACACGCAGTTCGTGCTTCGTCACGCGCCACGAGGGGGTCGGTGGCAGATAATGGCGCCACCTCCATCACCCGTTCCGACTCCGGGTCATGCGCTGCGATGCTGGCCAGATCGGTCAATTCATAGACCGCGGCCTCAATCGCGGACGATGGCACGGAGATCACGGCTGGAACCGGATCGAATCCCGGAACACCGTACGCCAATGCTGTAGCGGATTGCCAGCGGCGATCCTCCTGCCCGAAGCCGCGATGAATGAAAGCGATATGAAGCAGCAGGTCCGCTTCGGCGTCCATGCCACGTTGTTCCGCCACTGCCGCACAATCGAGCAGTGTCTGGACGTCACGTGGGCGATCGAGCGCGGCCAAAAGTTGAGGGAGCGCGCCGATCGCTTCCACAGCGTGTCTCGCCGGTAGAGTTGCCGACATATCGGTACGCGTCGCCAAGGGAAGGGAGGGCATCACGCCGGCCAAACCGGTAGAATCATGCCGCGGCGCCTTCGGCTATGGGTTTCTCCGCCATCAGCGCGGCGAACACCTCTTCCGGCTTGATGTGGCGAAGGCAGGCGAAGTCCTTTGCACATTCTTCAGCCCGGGTGATGGCGCAGCCCGCGCACGGAATGCGGCGGCTGATGATTGATCCGGCGTTTTCCTGCCCCCACTCGTTCCAGTTCAGCCGCGCCATGTGCAGGCTGACGGCATGCGTGCCGCGCAATGCAGCAAGATGCTTTGGCCCGGAATCATTGCCGACGAAGCCCTGTGCGAAGCTCAACATCGCATCAAACTCGTCGAATGACATCTTGCCGACGATGCGCAGCAATCGCGGGTGCGACAGCTGCGTCTCGGAAAAAGAATCATAGGCCGCAGCATCGTCCGCCATGACGACAATCTTCAACGCTGTGCGCTCAAGGATCAATGCCACCAGCGCGGCAAAATGCGGCCAGCGACTGAATGCCAGACGGGCGCCCGTATGCAGGACGACATATTCGTCTGCCCGACCGATGCCGAACCGCTTCAAGATCGAGCGGGACAGATCGTCGCGTTGGACGGGAACCGTCCCGCTGTCGATCATCGTCGCCAGCCGGTCGATCAGTGCCACCGTATTGCCTGATGGCGGCGTGCGTTCCAGCGCGTTGACGGGATCGCGCGCATGACTCTCATAGCCGGCCGACAGCCATGGCGAGATTCGCTCGTTGAAACCGTAGAGAAAACGCGCTCCGGAGAGTTTGAGCAGCGGCCGGGAAGCGGAACTCTCGCTGAGGTCGATGGCCAAATCGAAATCGAAGGCGGCGAGCCGGGATTTCAATGCCACTTGGTCTTGGGGAGACATCACGCGGCGGCCTCCACCGGGTACCTCGGGAAAGTCTATCAGGATGATGTGATCAAATAGCCCCAACGAACGGGCGAGGTCAGCATTGGCGCCGGTCAGCAGCCCGACCAATTGCGCATCGGGCAGCAACGCTCTCAGCTTTCTGAGCGCTGGCACGGAAATGACGAGATCACCGAGTTGGTCGACCCGCTGGATCAGCACGTTGCGCGGCGCTTCGGCGAAAATCGATCGGCGGGCTGAACGGATTGCGCTTGGGGCGGCGTTGATCGCTACTTCCAGGCCTTCGCCAAGGTCGTCGAGCGGGCCGACCACGGCATCCGAGTCGGGATGATCCGCCGAATGCAGTGCCGGGTGCACCACGATCATGTCTTTCCACGAAAAGGCGCCCGCTTTGCCTCTGCATCGAATTTCGAGATTGTAGCAGCCGGAGCCGTACTGCGAGAAATCGTGCCAGATATTGAAGGTGGTTTTGTCCGTCACCTCCACGCCGACCGATCCTGCCCCCGCTTCGGCGGAATCGAACACTGTTTCGCCATCGATCAGCATGACGACCGCCATGTCGCTTCCGGCGCCGATGCAGTGGCCGCGCACCGCTTCCACTCCGCGCATGACGCGCGCGCCCCAATGGCCGCGTACGTGGCGCGCCCCTACATGCAGCATTTGGATTCCGGGCATGCGCATGCCGGAAGATAACTTTTCCCGCGGGAAAAGTTCAGGCGCGAGCTGACTGATATCAACCGGTGTGACCGCCGCAGCGGTATCGGTCGGGTCCGGTTCGGCGGCGGCAAGCTCGCGCTCGGCGTCAGCGAAATCGGGCTTCAGTTCAAGTGCGCGGCGATAGGCCTCGACGGAGAGGTCGGGACGTCGTGCAACCTTGTAGAAATGGCCGAGCTGCAGCGCGACATCGGGATTGTTTGGCGTGAGCCGCTTCGCGGCGAGATAATGATGCTCGGCGCCCGCCAGATCGCCCATCTCCTTCATCATATGCCCGCATTGCATATGAATGCGGGCACGGCGCGGGGCGAAGCGGAGCGCTTCTTGATAAAGCGCTGCCGCGATATCCATCCGCCCTTGGTCTCGCGCGAGACCCGCGCGTTTCGAAAGGCCATGGGCGACGCCCCAGGGTGTCAACGCGAAGAGGCGCAGGGCTGCTGCGCGCACTGATTTCATCATGGGGTTCGGCCGATCGGGCAGGTCGCGCAACATGGCATGGAAAATGAGCCTGCGCCTTCAGAGGTGCTTCATCACGGCGTCATAGACTTCCTGCGTGCGGATGTCGGCAATACACGTGAAATCCTTGCCACATTCGTCGGCCTCGTGGAAGATCAGGCAACCCTGGCAGGGCACCTTGCGGCTGATGATCGATCCGAGGTTCTCCTGCCCCCATTCTGTCCAGTTGATCCGTGCGGTGAACAGCGTCACGGCCGGCACACCGCGCAAGGAGGCCAGATGCTTCGGCCCGGAATCGTTGCCGACCAGCACTTTCGCAAAGCTGACGAAGGCGTCAAAATGGGCGAAGGGCAAGCGTTGATCTAGGTAGATCACGCGCGACGACGCAAGCAGTTCGGGTGAAAATGTCGCCCTGACAGCGGGATCTTCCGTCATCATGACGATCTTCAAGTCAGTTTTAGCAAGCAGCATGGCCGCCAGCGCGGCGTAATGCGGCCACCGGCTGAAGATGATGCGCGCGCCCATATGCAGAACTGCATAATCCTCGGCGACATCGAGGCCGTAGGACGTGAGCATTTCACGTGTGAGATCCTCGCGCCGGATAACGGGCGCTGATTCCTTCAACGCCGCACCCAGAGCCTCGATCATCGCCAGCACCTTCGTTGAATGCGGCACGATATCGAGGCCGCTCCAGCGATCGTGGCTGTTGAACGTGAAATCCGTCGTCAGCCACGGCCAGTCGCCGCCGCCAGGGCCATAGGTGAAGGCCGCGCCAGACAGCATCAGCAATTCGCGGGAAACGTTCGACTGGGCGAGATCCATCGCGATATCGAACGCATAGGGCGCCAATTGCGAGCGCAGGGCCTCCTGCGCTGCGATCGGCATCAAGCGCCGCCGCTCGACGGTGTCGTCCGGGAAGTCGACGACGATGATCTCGTCGAACAGGTCGAGCGTGCGGGCGAGTTCGGCGTTGGCGCCGGTCAGCAAACCCACGATGCGCGCGCCCGGCGCGATCTCGCGAAGCCGCCGCATCGCCGGCACGGACGCCACCATGTCGCCGAGCTGGTCTGTCCTGAGCACCAGAATATTGCGTACGCCGTTCGGGAACAGCGTGCGCCTGGCATCACGGACCATGCTCGGCCGTGTGCGGATCTGTTCGTCGATCAACCGCGAATCGTTGCGATCGACATTCACGAGGGCGTCAGAATTAGGATAGTCTGATTCCGCCACCGGATCAGCGACGACGATGCGGTCGTGGTGTGAGCGCGTCTTGCCGTCGGCGGTGAACAGCCGGATTTCCAGGGCGTGCAGCCCGCGCGTAAAGCGCGTGAAGTCGAGCCAGATGTTGAACACATATTTGCGCGTGCGCTGCTCGTCACGCTCCAGATGGACCTTGAACCCGCCCTTCACCGGGCCGCGATAGATCGCCAGCCCGTCCAGCAGGATCTGCGCCTCCACGATCGGTTCGCGCGCGATCGCGAAGCCATGGATCGCCTCGATACCCCGCATGGTCCGGCGGATGCCCCAGAAGCCCGATTCGCGCCGTCCCAGCCGCTTGAGGGCGATGCGCTCCGCATGCATCGTCAGCAGTTCATCAGGCGATTTCGGCGCCAAGTTGGGCGCCAGCCGGCCGATCTGATCGGCCCGGCTCAGCGCCAGAACCTCGCCTCGGAAGCTGGACAACGCGTCCAGCGCGGCAGGATGGGCATAGTCGATATCAGTTGCCGAGGGCATGGCGCCGCCACCGGACCAGCCCTGTTCCTGCAGATTGGCCAGTTCGGTCTTCGGCTCCGCCCAGTCTGGTGACAGCGCCGCTGCGCGGCCATATTCTTCGGCCGCCTGCTCGATATCGCCGAACGTCTTGTAGAAATGCCCCATCTGCAACGCGAGATCGGCATCCTTGGGCAATTGTTCGCAGGCCGCCTTGTAGTGCCGCAGCGCCGCTTCGAGATCCCCGGATTCCTTGCGCATATGGCCGCACTGCACGCGGAGATGGGCATGGCTTGGCCGCAGCCGCGAGGCTTCCTCGAACAGCGCTGCCGCCTCGGCATGGCGGCCGGCATCGCGGGCGGCATCGCCGCGCGCGATCAGCTGTCGTGAGAGCTTGCGCGTGCTGAGCGGCAGGCGTTGAGCGATCTGGCGGATCATCGAGCGACTTCCTGACGGGCGGGTGGTCCGCTGCGCGCGATCAGCGAGCTGGTAGAATGGCCATCGGCGAAGCTGGAAAGCAGCACCCGGCCGCCCCGCGCCTTCACGATATCGGCACCGACCACCTGATCCTCGGAATAGTCGCTGCCTTTCACAAGAAGGTCGGGTTGGAGCGCCTCGATCACCTCGCGCGGTGTGTCCTCGCTGAAGAGGATGACTGCGGCGACCCCCTTGATCGCGCCCATCACCGCCGCGCGCGCGCGTTCGTCCTGGATCGGACGGGTGCTGCCCTTCAGCCGGCGCACGGAGGTGTCCGCATTGAGCGCGACGATCAGGCGGTCGCAATTGGCCGAGGCCTGGGCGAGCAGCGACACATGCCCCGGATGGAGCAGGTCGAAACAGCCGTTGGTGAAGCCGACGGTCAGTTTCTCCGCCTCCCACCGCCGCCGCAGCGCAGCCGCATCCTCGAGAGAGAGCAGCCGGCCATCAGCGATGTCCGAACCGCCGCCGTCGGACAACTGGGTCGCCGCGAGCTCGTCCCGGCTCACCGTCGCCGTACCGAGCTTCGACACGACAATGCCGGCGGCGTGATTGGCCATCCGCATTGCCTCGGTCACGGGCGTGCCCGCGGCCAGCGCCGCGGCCAGCACCGCGACGACGGTGTCGCCGGCACCTGAAACGTCGAACACGTCCTGTGCGACCGTCGGCAGATGGATCGGTGTGCCCTGCCGCGGGAAGAATGACATGCCCTTCTCCGACCGCGTGAGAAGGATATCGGCGCCTGTCGCTTCATGCGCGCGCGCAGAGGCGGCAGCTGCCTGCTCGTCGGTTTCGCACGGATGCTGGGTGGCGTCGCTCAGCTCCTTGCGATTCGGGGTGAGGATGGTCGCGCCCCGATAGGCTGCGAAATCCCTTCGCTTGGGATCGACCAGAACCTTCTTCCCGGCCGCGTTGCAATGGTCGATCACGGCACGCAGCAGGCCGGGCGAACACACGCCCTTGCCGTAGTCGGAAACGAGAACGATGTCGGTCCGGTCGATCGCATCGCGCGCCGCCGCGATGAGTCTCTGTTCGACGCGGGGCGTGAGCGCGACGATATCCTCATGATCGACGCGCACGATCTGCTGATGCGCGCCGATCACGCGCAGCTTGCGCGTAGTGCGTCGATCGTCGGTGGCGACGAGCCCGCTGCAATCCACTTCGCCGACGATTTCAAGGCAGCGCAGCAGGTCTTCGCGGATCGCATCCTGCCCGACTAGGCCCACCAGGCTCGTGCGAACGTCAAGCGCGGCAAGGTTCGCCGCGACGTTCGCCGCGCCGCCCGGCACGGATTTTTCGGAAAGCACCCGCATGACCGGAACGGGCGCCTCCGGCGAGATGCGACTGACTTCGCCTGACATGTAGCAGTCGAGCATGACGTCACCGATGACGGCAACGCGAATGGAGGGGAACTGGTCCAAATGGATATTCATGACGGATCCGGACATGATGGATTATTCGGCCGCGACAGTCGCGAGGGGTTCATTCGCGAACAGCGCATCGGCTTCGGTGGCGGCGAGTGTCAGATGATAGAGCGAACTCGCCGGGATGTGGGAGACCGTCGGTTCGAGCATTGAATCGAGCTGGTCGATCCAGCCACCGGTGAACGGCTTGTCCAAGAAATGGGCGAGCAATGCCCCCGCCGCCGCATCGGCAAGGCCGCGCGCTTCGTGATCGCCGGCCTGGTAACGGACGCCTGCGGCCTTGATTGCCTCGGTGTGCGGCCAGATGCGGTGGGAGGATTTGGCGATGCTCCGGTCGACCCCGCGCAGTTCATCGACGATGACGCCGCCGGCGAGGACACCGTGCGCTCGCGCCACGGCGTAGAGCGGTTCGGCGAATGCGATCGACCGCATGCCCCCCAGGCGTCGATACTCGGCAAGCAGCCAGACCCATTCGAAATGATGACCGGGCTCGACCGCGTCGCGCTTGGCTTCATCCTGGTGCGGCGCCCAGTCCTCACCGAAATATTCCAGCAGCACGTCGTGCCGCCGGTCGAACAGGCGGGTATTGAACAAGTCGATCAGCGCATCGGCACGCGCAAGATATCCGCGGTCCGATGCCGCCTGGTGCAGAAACAGGCAGGATTCGAGCAGATGCATCAATGGATTCTGCCGCTTCGTCCCGTCCGCCGAAGGCACCGCATCGAACAGGCCGCCATGAACAGGGTCGGTCAACCGGCTGTCTATGAAGCGCAGCACCGCATCGGCTTCGTCGAGCCATGCCTTGTTGCCGTCGAGCCGGAAAAGTGCGGCCAGCGCGAACAGGATGAAGGCGTGTGCATAGGCATCGCGGACGCTCGATCCGGCGGTGGACCCTTCCGCCAAAGAGAAGCTGACGCTGGTGATTCTGCCATCGCGGAGCGCAAATTCGTCTAGAACATGGCGCATCGCGCGTTCGGCAAGCGGCGCCCCGTCAGCATACCAGCCGCGTCGGGCGGCGTCTGCATAGACGTAGATCTGTCGAGCCTGCACCATGGCACGATGCGGCACCGATACGGGACGTCCATTCAGATCGAGCCGTTCGTGAAAGCGGCCCTTATCCGCATCGAAACCCAGTACTGCCCAACGCGGGATCGCCACGTTGCGCACCCAATGGACATAGCCTGCGATCGGGTCGCGCGGCGACCTTGCTTCCGTTACTGGTGCCTTGTTCGTCATCGCATCAAGCCCGCGTGCCGGCAGGGGCGGCGTGGCTGGCGAGGGCGTGGCGCACGGTCGCCGCGAGATCGCAGGTGTTGGTATCGACGAGGATGCCTGCTATGCCCGCTGCCTCGGCCGCGGCGATGTCTCGCGGGTGATCGCCGATCATGAAGCTGCGCTGCACGTCGATGCTCCATTCCTTCATCGCGCGCAGAATCATTCCGGGCTGGGGTTTGCGATCGAAATGTTCGGTAGCAAAGCGCGGAACGCTGCCGTCAGGATGAAATGGGCAATAATAGAAATCGTCGATATGTGCGGCGTTATCTGCCAGGACTGCATTCATATGCTCGTGAAACAACTTGACGTCCTCTTCTCCGAACAGTCCCCTCGCAACGCCTGACTGGTTGGTGATGACGATCACCCGATATCCGGCGGCGTTGAGCAGACGCACCGCCTGCACGGCCGTCCGCGTGAATTCCAGGTCCTGCGGACGGTAGACGTAGCCGCGATCGATGTTCAACACTCCGTCCCGGTCGAGAAACGCCGCCGGTGAACGCCCCATGGTGGAACTCAACCCAAACTCCTAGTTCGATGCGCGCTCATGCTGAAGCCGGAGCGGGAGCTTGTAAACACGTCATTCAGAAACGGAAAGTCGCCTAACGACCTGCGCAGTTTGGTGGACCGGCGTGGCGGGCTCTTCATCGAAAATCCCATGCAGGTGTTGCGCCGGATCAGCTAACCAGCCATGGCTCGCGGGATCGCATCTCCTGCGGGTCGATGGATAGCGCAACGTCTGTGCTATTCATGGCGCTATTCGATGAGGATTGGAGAGTCTGTGCTCAGTGGAAATCTCGGCCATCACGATTCTGTTGATGGCAAGCAATGTTTGTTGACGAAGCGGGGCGACGCCGGCCACGCGCTTACCGGACCCTATGAAAAAGTCCTGCCCGGCCAGTATCGCGTGTCGTTCGAGGTGGCGCTGCGCACCCGCGTTACAAGCGAAGACGATCCTGTTTGCGTCGTGCTTGACGTGACGACGCATAACGGCGCCGTCACCTTGGCGCAGCGGGAGTTGCGCCAGTCCGAACTCGATACGCAGCTCGGCCGGTTTGATCTTGATTTCACCCTGCACGCTCTTCGGGAGCTTGAATATCGCGTCTATGCGACCGGTGCGGCAGCGCTGACTATTAGCGGCGAGGCGCGTGTCGAGCACCTCGGCGAGGCTGGCGCGATGCCGGAGATCGATGTCTACAAGCACAGCAACGATCCTGTAGAGATCGGCCATCAGGTGCGCGCGGTGCTGCGCTTGCTGCGGCCCTATGCATTGAAGGGCGTCGGCAAGATCCGTCTCGGCAATCTCTGCGATGGTGGCTATGTTTGCGTCGATGATTTCGCTGGATTGGATACAGCGCTATCGTTTGGCATCAATGACGACATCACGTGGGATTGCGCGGCCGCCGATCGCGGCATGACCATCCATCAGTTCGATCACACCGTTGAGGACCCTGCGCCGACCGACGGCAGGATGATTTTCCACAAGAAGATGATCACGCCAAACGAAAGCGAGACCACGCAGAACATCGCGGGCCTTGTGCGGCGGCTCGATAAGGGCCTTCAGCGGCCTAATATGATGCTGAAGATGGATATCGAGGCGCATGAGTGGGAAGTCATGCATTCCACGAGCGCAGAGGATCTGTCCCGTTTCTCGCAGATTGTGTGCGAGCTACATTATTTCCAGGCGCTCGATCACCCTGATTGGCGACGCTGGATGTATGACAGCCTGACCAAGCTCCATCAGCACTATGCGGTCGTGCATGTGCACGCCAATGTCTACGGGGGGCTGTCCAACATCTCGAACGTGGTTTTTCCCAATGTGCTCGAGGTCACGTTCGCCAATCGCGCGATCTACGAATTCGAGGAAACGGACGAGTTGTTCCCGACGCCGCTGGACACGCCGTGCGACGCGAAGCAGCCTGACATTTTTCTGGGCAATTTCAGGTTCTGAGCCGGTCTTGCATGGTCGGCAGCGATCAGGAGGTGGTGTCGACTATCGCTTTTTTCACTCATGGCCCCGTTCCACCTCCAGCTGTTGCCCCGCCAGCGCGCTCCCGGCGATCTCGGTCGCGCTCAAGCAGCAGCTCGCCGATCTTGACGAACTTCGCCCAGTCGTTGGCGCCTGCGCCCGCCGGTAGCGGGAGGGGAGGCTTCGGCAGGAAGCCCAAGGTCGCCAGGAGCTGCCCCAGCATCACCAGCGGTGCGACGGTCAGTGCCACAGTGACCGATCCGGTCCGCGTGCCGGTGCGCGAGGTGGATCGGCGGGCGGAAGCGGCGCTTTAGGCGGCGAATGCGTTGCCCGGGTGACGCGCTGCCAGATGTCGGCCGTTCCACCGGCATGCGATCGACATAGCTCACCTGTCCGGCCGAACCGCTGACCTGCCCGTTCAGATAATAAGTCAGGAAGCCGAAATTCCGGTTGCCGCGATCAAAGCGGCGCACCGCGGTGGTGACGCTTGCCCGCGGCTCGACAAGGCGGAAGAACACGCCAAAGGGGATTTTGTCGATCGACCTGTTCGATCGAAACTGCAGCAGGAATCGTCGCACTCGCCCACCTTCGCGATTGGCTGTTGCGGCTTGTTGGTCGCAGGGGATCGGGCTCCTCCTCCAGCGGCCGCGGTGCCCCCCGCGATCAGCGAGGCGAGCGCGGCAGTTGCGGCACGAACTCCGGCAGCGCGATCGTGCCGGCAAGCCCCGCCGAGCCGATCTGCTTGAACGGCACGCGCATGACATGTGCCTTGGCAGCGGCCGCGGATGACGAGCGGCATCTCGCCACCAGAAGAAAATTTGGGGCGCGCGGTAGCGAAAAGCGGAAGTCGCCATCATCACCGGTGACCGCGTGGCCCGCGGGCCCGGCCTGCCCGGATTGCATTCGATCTAGACGAAGCGGGCGGGCGTGCCCCTGAGCTAAGCAGGCCGGCGATGAGTTGCGGCGGCGCGGTGCGCTCGACCAGCTCTGCCTGGAATATGCCGAGGCTGGAATAACCTTCCGCTATACCGCTGAACAGGTTGCAAGTATTAGCATCGCGGATCGCAAGTAACAGCTCGGCCGCCGCCTCATCCTTCACCTCGGCAATCGGATAGATGGTCAGCGGCGTGCGCTGGCGCGCGATTAGATGAGCATGTCACGGAAACCAAACATGCGATGAAATGAAAGGAATGCACGATCAGTAGGTCGACAGATCAGCGCTTGCGGGTCAATTCGCGCATTGCGTTGTCCAGCCCGCCCAATGTCAGCGGATACATCCGGTCGTTCATCAACTCGCGCACCAGCCGCGTCGAATGCGCATAGTCCCAGTGCGACTGGTCGACCGGGTTGAGCCACACCGTCGCGGGATAGATGCCGGTCACGCGCTGCAGCCACACCGCGCCCGCTTCCTCGTTGAAATGCTCCACCGATCCGCCGGGGTGGCTGATCTCATAGGGGCTCATCGCGGCATCGCCGACGAACACTACCTTATAGTCGTGGCCATATTTGTGGAGCACGTCCCAAGTCGGGGTGCGTTCGGCGAAGCGGCGGCGATTGTCCTTCCACACGCCTTCGTAGAGGCAGTTGTGGAAATAGAAGAATTCAAGATTCTTAAACTCGGTGGTCGCGGCCGAGAAGAGTTCCTCGCAGAGCTTCACATGCGGATCCATCGATCCGCCGACGTCGAGGAACAGCAGCAATTTCACCGCATTGTGCCGCTCCGGCCGCATGCGGATGTCGAGCCAGCCCTGGCGTGCGGTGCCGTCGATCGTACCGTCGATGTCGAGTTCGTCCGCGGCACCCTCGCGCGCGAAGCGGCGCAGGCGGCGCAGCGCCACCTTGATGTTGCGCGTGCCAAGTTCGCGGGTGGAATCGAGATTCTTGAAATTGCGCTGCTCCCAAACCTTGATCGCACGACCCTGCCTGCCCTCGCCGCCGATTCGCACGCCCTCGGGATTATAGCCCGAATGGCCATAGGGGCTGGTGCCGCCGGTGCCGATCCACTTGCTGCCGCCCTGATGCTTGCCCTGCTGCTCCTCGAGCCGCTTCTTCAGCGTATCCATGATCTCGTCCCAACTTCCGAGCGCCTCGATTTCCTTCTTCTGCTCGTCGGTGAGGTAGAGTTCGGCGATCGCGCGCAGCCAGTCCTCGGGGATCTCGGCGGGAGCGGTGCCGAAGCTGATCTCGATCCCCTTAAACACCTTGGCGAAGACCTGATCGAACCGGTCGAGCAGGCTCTCATCCTTCACGAAGGTGGCGCGGGCGAGATAGTAGAATTCCTCGGGCCGCCGCTCGATCACGTCGCGGTCGAGCGCTTCGAGAAGGATGAGATGCTCCTTGAGCGAAGCCGGGATGCCAGCGGCGCGCAGAGCATCGAGAAAGGCGAGGAACATCTTCTACCTTCTCCCTCTCCCCTCCGGGGAGAGGGGTAGTCGCGCAAAGCGGAATGGCGGCAGCAAACTGGCTCCGTCGCCATTCCCGACGAGGCGGTACGCCAAGCGCAACTGCCCCTCTCCCCCGAGGGGAGAGGGCGCGCGGCGGCAGCCCCCCTCGCACTCGGCAATCATGTTCACCCCTTCTGCCGCCGCGCCATGAACGCCAGCCGCTCGAACAGCATCACATCCTGCTCGTTCTTCAGCAGCGCGCCATGGAGCGGCGGGATCGCCTTGGTCACGTCCCGCGACTGCAGCACGTCGAGCGGCAGATCCTCCACCAGCAGCAGCTTCAGCCAGTCGAGCAGTTCGGATGTGGAAGGCTTCTTCTTGAGGCCGGGCACCTCGCGCACGTCGTAGAACAGCTCCAGCGCCTTGCTGACGAGGATCTTCTGGATGCCGGGGAAGTGGACCTCGATGATGTCGCGCATCGTCTCGCGGTCGGGGAATTTGATGTAGTGGAAAAAGCAGCGGCGCAGGAAGGCGTCCGGCAGCTCCTTCTCATTGTTGGAGGTGATGACCACGATCGGCCGCTCCACCGCCTTCACCGTCTCGCGCGTTTCGTAGACGTGGAACTCCATGCGATCGAGTTCCTGCAACAGGTCGTTGGGGAATTCGATGTCGGCCTTGTCGATCTCGTCGATCAGCAGCACCGGCAGTTCGGGGGCGGTGAACGCCTCCCACAATTTGCCGCGGCGGATATAATTGCCGATGTCGTGGACGCGCGGATCGCCCAGCTGGCCGTCGCGCAGCCGCGCCACCGCGTCATATTCGTACAGGCCCTGCTGCGCCTTGGTGGTCGACTTGATGTTCCATTCGATCAGCGGCGCGTTGGCGGCCTTGGCGATCTCGTGCGCGAGCACCGTCTTGCCGGTACCGGGTTCGCCCTTCACCAGCAGCGGGCGCCTCAGCGTCACCGCGGCGTTGACCGCGACCTTCAGATCATCGGTGGCGACATAATTGCTGGTGCCTTCGAACCGCATCGCGTCCCTCTCGCCGACCATTCCCACTTTTCGGGATAAGGCCGCCGTGCCGGACGCGCAAGCATACCGCGCGTGCGATCGGGGTCGGCGTCAGCCGCGGTCGCGGGCGGCGCGGCGTGCTTCCAGCAGATCCCACAGGCCGCGCTGCTGGCCGAGCAACTGGCGCGCGCCGAACAGCATCGCCCGGGCGATGCCCTGCGTTTCGGCGACGCTGTCGACCAGCGCCAGTGTATCCCCGGTGCCGGGCAGGCTCACGGGCAGGGGGGTAACGCCCAGCCGCTCGGCGGCATCGTCCAGCAGCGCGCGGATCGCGACCCAATCGAGCAGAAGCGCCGCCGCCGCGCCGATCGCGCAGCCGGTGCGGCCGGATTCGGCGAGGATGCTGAACGCGTGGCGCTGGGCCTGGATCGCCGTCTCGCATTCGGCCTGGCCGGGGGTGCTGGGCATGGGCCCGGCGGCGCCGACCAGATTGGCGAGGTTGGCGCGTTCCTCGACGAAACCGGCGGCTGCCTGCTCCAGCCAAGCGCGCACGGGGGCGGGCTGTGCGGTGAGCTGCACCTGATCGATCAGCGCGGGGTGGCTGCCATGAAGCTGGACGAGATAGTGGATGGCATCGGCCAGGTTGCGTGCGGCATGTTTGCCGGCGGTCAGCGCCGCGGGGCGGCACCAGCGGTGGGCCGCGCTGCCTTCGTCACGGGCCATGGCGGACAGCGTGACCGCCATGCTGTCCAGACCGTCTTTTCGAATCGCCTCGATCATCGAGCGTCGCTTTAAGTGCTTTTGCGTAAAGGCGAGGTTTACGAGAGTGGGAAATTCGGGGCGGGGCTTTTCAGGCCGCGCGCCGGGACAGGATGCTCCCTGCCATTCCGACGTGGGTGGGCTCGACGCAGCCCGGCATGCGCCCCCTTCCCGAAGGAAGAGGGCGGACAGGCGCTTATTGGTCGAGGAAGCTGCGCATCTTGCGGCTGCGGCTCGGATGCTTGAGCTTGCGCAGTGCCTTCGCCTCGATCTGGCGGATGCGTTCGCGGGTCACCGAGAATTGCTGGCCGACTTCTTCCAGCGTGTGATCGGTGTTCATGCCGATGCCGAAGCGCATGCGCAGCACGCGTTCCTCACGCGGCGTGAGCGAGGCGAGCACGCGGGTGACGGTTTCCTTCAGGTTGGCCTGGATCGCGGCATCCACCGGGATGATCGCGTTCTTGTCCTCGATGAAGTCGCCCAGGTGCGAATCCTCCTCGTCGCCGATCGGCGTTTCGAGGCTGATCGGCTCCTTGGCGATCTTCATCACCTTGCGAACCTTTTCGAGCGGCATCGAAAGCCGCTCCGCCATCTCCTCGGGCGTGGGCTCGCGGCCCTGCTCGTGGAGGAATTGGCGGCTGGTGCGAACCAGCTTGTTGATCGTCTCGATCATGTGCACCGGAATGCGGATCGTGCGTGCCTGATCGGCGATCGAGCGCGTGATCGCCTGCCGGATCCACCAGGTAGCGTACGTCGAGAACTTATAGCCGCGGCGATATTCGAACTTATCCACGGCCTTCATCAGGCCGATATTGCCCTCCTGGATGAGATCCAGGAACTGCAGGCCGCGGTTCGTATATTTCTTGGCGATCGAGATCACGAGGCGGAGATTGGCCTCGACCATCTCCTTCTTTGCGATGCGCGCCTCGCGCTCGCCCTTCTGCACCATGTTGACGATGCGGCGGAACTCGGCGAGCGCCATGCCGGTCGCCTGCGCGATCTCGCCGATCTCGGCACGGATGCGGTCGACCGCGGCGCCTTCGTTGGCGACGAAATTGCCCCACTTCTTGTCGATGGTAGCGACCGAAGCCGTCCAACCCTCGTCCAGCTCATGGTCGAGATAACGGTCGAGGAAGTCCTTGCGCGGCACCTTGTGGCGCTCGGCCAGGCGCAGCATCTGGCCGCCCAGAGCGGTCAGCCGGCGGTTGTAGCTGTAGAGCTGGTCGACAAGATATTCGATCTTCGCGCCATGGAACTGCACGCTCTCGACCTCGGCGGTGAGATCCTCGCGCAGCTTCTGATATTTCTTCTCCTCGGCCGCGCCGAAGTCATTGCCGACGCCGAGCACCTCGATGCGCGCCTGCTGCAGCTTGGTGAACTTCTTGTAGAGCGAGGTGATCGTCGCGAATTTTTCGAGCGCGGCCGGCTTCAGCGTCTCTTCCATCTGCGCGAGGCTGAGGGTGTTGTCCTCCTCCTCATCGTCCGACGGGCGCTTGGCGCGGCGCTCGGTCATCGACTCGTCGTCATCGTCCGCCGGGGCTTCCTCGACGTCCTCTTCTTCCTTGTAGGACGGGCCGGCGGTCTTCTCGGAAATCTCGCCATCGGCTTCCTCGCCATCCTCGGTGAGGCTTTCCGGCGCCGGATCCTTGGAGAGCATCGCGTCGAGATCGAGGATCTCGCGGAGCTGCATCGTGCCTTCGTTGAGCGCGTTCGACCAGTCGATGATCGCGTTGAAAGTGATCGGGCTCTCGCAGAGGCCCAGGATCATCGTGTCGCGGCCGGCCTCGATGCGCTTGGCGATGGCGATTTCGCCCTCGCGGCTGAGCAGTTCGACGGCGCCCATCTCGCGCAGATACATGCGCACGGGATCGTCGGTGCGATCGACGCTCTCGCGCTTCTTCTCGGCGACATTGGCGGAAGGGCCATCGGCGGCATCGGTGGCCTCGACCTCATCGTCGGCCTGGTCCTCGGGCTCCGCGTCCTCGCCGGCATCCTCGTTCTCGACGATGTTGACGCCCATTTCGTTGAGCGCCGACATGACGTCTTCGAGCTGATCCGACGACATCTGATCCTGCGGCAGCGCCTCGTTCAGCTGATCATAAGTGATGTAGCCGCGCTTCTTGGCGCGCGCGATCAGCTTCTTGAGCGACGCCTCGTTGAGGTCGATGAGCGGCGCATCGCCGCTACCGTCGGTCTTGTCCGTCATTTCCTGGGAATTCGCCTTCGCCATACGTTCTAAACCTGTTCCTCGGGGCCGGACCCTATTTCATAGGCCCTGCCTAGAAGCGCCGCCCTCGCTTCGCGTAACGCCTGACGCCGGGATTCTAACGCCTCGTAGTTCGACGGCGATAAATCTTCAATCAGACGCTGCGCGACTCGTTCAAATTCCTGCGTCAGCGCCTGTTCCCGGGCCAGCAGTTCGACCAGTTCGCGCAGCTGATATTCTGCCGATTCGGTGTCGTCCGCCGATTTGAGAAACGCATAGCCGAGCTCCGGCGCCGCACTGCGATCGCCTTTCGACGGATTTCGCAGCATGTCCAATATGGATCGGAGGGCGCCATCATCAAGGGCTGGCCGCGTAATCGCGGTGCTGAGCAGCGCGTCGCGGACCTCCGAAAGCAGCGGATCGTCGATCAGCAGGTCGGAAAGCGGCTCGGCCACCGCGGCGATCGCGCGGGGCCACAGTGCAAGCCCCACCAGCACCGCGCGCAGCACCGCTTCCTCCACCGCGCGCTGCCCGGGAGGGAGTCGTCGAGGACCGCCGGCTCCGCCGCCGCGACCATCGCGGTTGTTGTCACGGTCACCGCCGCGTTTCCAACCGAAGTCTTGGTAGAAGCGGTCGCGGAAGGCGCGGCGATACTCCTCCGCGATCACCTTCACTTTGTGGCCGTTCGCCACCTCGTCCAGCCGGTGGCGCAGCGCCGCGCGGCCGTCCGGTCCGGCAAGGTCGAGCCCCGCCGCGGCGGTGTCCCACAACAGGTCGACGAGCAGGCGCGGGCTGGTCGCCACCGCTTCGAACGCCGCGGCGCCGCCCTCACGGATTACATCGTCGGGATCCTTGCCGCCGGGCAATGTGACGAAGCGCAGCGACTGGCCGGGAACCATCGCGGCATAGGCACGCTCGGCGGCGCGCATCGCCGCCTTCTGGCCGGGCTTGTCGCCGTCGAAGCACAAGGTCGGCACGTCGACCAGCTTCCACAGCCGTTCGAGCTGCGCCTCGGTGAGCGCGGTGCCGAGCGGCGCCACCGCCTCCTCGATGCCGGCCTGCGCCAGCGCGATCACGTCCAGATAGCCCTCGACCACGATCACCCGGCCGGTGCGGCGGGCAGCGGGGGCGGCGCGATCGAGATTGTAGAGCGTGCGGCCCTTGTCGAAGAGCGCGGTTTCCGGCGAGTTCAGATATTTGGGCTCGCCCTGGCCGATGATGCGCCCGCCGAACGCGATCGTCCGCCCGCGCTGGTCGCGGATCGGGATCATCAGACGGCCGCGGAAGCGGTCATACGGCTCGCGATTGTCCTCGGGCGCGATCAGCAGGCCGCAATCGACCAGCATCTGGTCGCCGAAGCTGTCAAGCGCCTTGCGCAGCTTGCCGCGGCTGTCGGGCGCGAAGCCGAAGCCGAACATCTTGATCGTGGCGGCGGTGATGCCGCGCTTGTCGAGATAGGCGCGGGCCTCGCTGCCCTCGATGCCGGCCAGCTGGTCCTGAAACCAGCGCGCTGCCGCCTCCATCGCATCGGTGAGCCCCACCGCCCGCTCCGCCTTCGCGGCGGCGCGGGGATCGGGCGCGGGCATCTCCATGCCGGCGGTCGCGGCGAGTTCCTTCACCGCATCCATGAACGGCAGGCCGCGCGCCTCGGTCAGCCACTTGATCGCGTCGCCATGCGCGGAGCAGCCGAAGCAATGGTAGAAGCCCTTCTCGTCATTGACGTAGAAACTCGGGCTCTTCTCCTGGTGGAACGGGCAGCAGGCGGCATATTCGCGCCCCTTGCGGATGAGCTTCACCGTGCGCCCGATCAGGGTCGACAGCGTGGTGCGGTCGCGCAGTTCGTCGAGGAATTGCGGGGAAAGGGCCATCTTAAAGGCTCCCCTCCCGCTCGCGGGAGGGGTTGGGGGAGGGCCTGTCCCTCAAAACCCGCTCGATCTCCGCCAAGCCTTCGATATTCCTCGTTTCACGCGGACCATCCCCCCCACCGTTCGTCCCGAGCGAAGTCGAGGGACATTGGGGGAGCGAAGAAAGCTCGCCCGGCGGGCGGGAAAAGAATTTCAACGCGGTCCAATCCTGCCGGATCAGCGCTTCCTTCTTGGCGCGCGACCAGGGCTTGATGCGGCGCTCGGCTTCGAGCGCCTCGATGCGAGTCGGAAAATCCTGCGCCCAGACGAGCTCGACCGGCAGGCGCTGCGACGTGAAGAGGCAGAACCCGCCAGTCTGATGTTCGGCTATCCGGCGATCAAGCGCGTCGGTGTGGCCGGTATAATACCGGCCATCGGCGCAGCGCAGGATATAGGCCCAGAATGCCACGCGGTCTTCGTGTCCCCTCGTCCCTCGACTTCGCTCGGGACGAACGGAGGGAAGGGGCACGAGCCTAGCGCGGTTGAGCGTCAGCCAGAAGCATATCCTTATCCACAGGATATTCCCGACTTATCCACAGATCAGCTCAGCGCCGCCTTCACCGCCGCGCTCGCCTTGCTCATGTCGAGCGTGGTGCCATGGCGTTCCTTCAGCACCGCCATCACCCGGCCCATATCCTTTACCGAGCTCGCGCCCAGCTCCGTCTTGATCGCCTCGATCGCAGCGCGGGTCTCGGCCTCGTCCATCTGGCGGGGCAGGAAGCGTTCGATCACCACCACCTCGGCCTTCTCGACCTCGGCCAGTTCGGTGCGGCCGCCTTTCTCGTAAAGCTCGATCGATTCGCGGCGCTGCTTCACCATCTTCTGCAGCACCTCGACCACCAGCGCGTCGTCGTCCGCGGGGGCCTTGCCGGTGCGCGCCTCGATGTCGCGATTCTTGATGGCGGCCTGGATCAGGCGGATCGTCGCGGTGGACGGCTTGTCGCCGCCCTTCATCGCCGTCACGAGCGCGGCCTTGATGTCGTCCCGGATCATGGGTCTCTTTCGCATCTTGCAGGGAAACGATCCCCATAGCCGCGGCCCGCGCATTTTAATAGATTGACCCGCCGGAGGGCCGTCCCTACGTACCCCGCCGTTTGCCCGTCCGCAGTCATTATGAGGAGCGCCAGTCCATGGCCGAATACACTTCCGCGCGTCCACCTGAAGGAGCGACGGGAGTCCTCGTTTTGGCCGATGGTTCGGTGATCTGGGGGCGGGGTTTCGGTGCCGAGGGCGCCGCGGTGGGTGAGCTGTGCTTCAACACCGCGATGACGGGCTATCAGGAGGTGATGACCGATCCCTCCTACGCCGGGCAGATCGTGAACTTCACCTTCCCGCACATCGGCAATGTCGGCGCCAACGGCGACGATATCGAGGCGATCAATCCGCACGCGCTGGGCTGCGTCGTCCGCGAGGACGTCACCGACCCGAGCAATTTCCGCGCAGCCCAACATTTTGCGCAATGGATGGCGGTCAACGGTCGCATCGGTCTTTCCGGCATCGACACCCGCGCGCTGACCCGCACGATCCGCGTCAAGGGTGCTCCCAACGCGGTGATCGCGCACAGCGCCGCCGGTGAGTTCGACATCCCCGCGTTGCTCGAACAGGCGCGCGCCTGGCCTGGCCTCGAGGGCATGGACCTCGCCAAGGATGTCTCGACATTGCAGACCTATGCGTGGGACGACGGGCTGTGGACGCTGGGTCAAGGCTATGCCACCAGCAGCGCTAATCCCGAGGGTCCGCACGTCGTCGCGATCGACTATGGCTTGAAGCGCAATATATTGCGCAACCTCGTCGCCGCCGGTGCGCGGGTGACGGTGGTGCCCGCGACCGCGACGGTCGAAGACGTGCTGCGCCATGAGCCGGACGGCATCTTCCTCTCCAACGGCCCCGGCGATCCCGCCGCGACCGGCGAATATGCGGTGCCGGTGATCAAGGCGCTGCTGGAAATGGCTAAGCCGATCTTCGGCATCTGCCTCGGCCACCAGCTCCTCGGCATCGCGGCGGGCGCGAAGACGATCAAGATGCACCAGGGCCATCGCGGCGCGAACCATCCGGTGAAGCGCACCGACGACGGCCGCGTCGAGATCACCAGCATGAACCACGGTTTCGCGGTGGATGCGGATACGCTCCCCGCCAATGCCCGCCCGACTCACATCAGCCTGTTCGACGGCTCGCTCGCCGGCCTCGAACTGACCGACCGGCCGGCCTTCTCGGTGCAGTACCACCCAGAGGCGTCGCCAGGCCCGCAGGACAGCCATTATCTGTTCGAGAAGTTCGTGAATTCGCTCCGGTGAGGGACGGCGCCTCGCGCGCCCGCCTCGCTCATTCCCGTACGCTCTCGCTGAAGTGAACCAATAAGATGCCCAAACGCACCGACATCTCCTCCATCCTCGTCATCGGCGCCGGCCCGATCATCATCGGCCAGGCCTGCGAGTTCGACTATTCCGGCACCCAGGCCTGCAAGGCGCTGCGCGAGGAGGGCTACCGGATCATCCTGGTCAATTCCAACCCGGCGACGATCATGACCGATCCGGAGATGGCGGACGCGACCTATGTCGAGCCGATCACGCCCGAGATCGTCGCGCGCATCATCGAGAAGGAGCGCCCCGATGCGGTGCTGCCGACGATGGGCGGGCAGACCGCGCTCAACACCGCGCTGGCGCTGTTCCGCGACGGCACCTTGGAGAAGTATGGCGTCAAGATGATCGGCGCCGATGCCGAGGCGATCGACAAGGCCGAGGACCGGCTGAAGTTCCGCGACGCGATGGACAAGATCGGGCTTGAGAGCGCGCGTTCGCGCATCGCCCACACCATCGACGAGGCGATGGACGCGCTCGAATATACCGGCCTGCCGGCGATCATCCGCCCCAGCTTCACCATGGGCGGCACCGGCGGCGGCGTCGCCTACAACAAGGACGAGTTCCGCAACATCGTGACCGGCGGCCTCGCCGCATCCCCCACCACCGAGGTGCTGATCGAGGAATCGCTGCTCGGCTGGAAGGAGTATGAGATGGAGGTCGTGCGGGATCGCAACGACAACGCCATCATCATCTGTTCGATCGAGAATATCGATCCGATGGGCGTCCATACGGGTGATTCCATCACCGTCGCGCCGGCGCTGACGCTGACCGACAAGGAATATCAGATCATGCGCAACGCCAGCATCGCGGTGCTGCGCGAGATCGGCGTCGAAACGGGTGGCTCCAACGTCCAGTTCGCGGTCAATCCCAAGGATGGCCGCCTGATCGTGATCGAGATGAATCCGCGCGTCAGCCGCTCCTCGGCGCTGGCGTCGAAGGCCACCGGCTTCCCGATCGCCAAGGTCGCCGCCAAGCTGGCGGTGGGCTACACGCTCGACGAGATCGACAATGACATTACCGGCGCCACGCCGGCGTCGTTCGAGCCGACGATCGACTATGTCGTCACCAAGATCCCGCGCTTTGCATTCGAGAAGTTCAAGGGCGCCGAGAATGTGCTCGGCACCGCGATGAAATCGGTCGGCGAGGTCATGGCGATCGGCCGCAACATCCATGAGAGCCTGCAGAAGGCGCTGCGGGGGCTGGAAACCGGCCTCTCCGGCTTCAACCAGGTCGACCGGCTGGTGGGCGCGCCCAAGGACGACATCATCGCCGCGCTTTCCAAGCCGACGCCGGACCGGCTGCTGGTTGCCGCGCAGGCGCTGCGCGAGGGCCTGACTGTGGGCGAGATCCACGCGATCGCCAAGTTCGATCCCTGGTTCCTCGAGCGGCTGGCCGAGATCGTCGCCGCCGAGGAGCAGATCTGTCGCAACGGCCTGCCGCGTGACGCGGCGGCGATGCGCAAGCTCAAGGCGATGGGCTTCTCCGACAAGCGCCTCGCCTGGCTGGCGTTGCAATCCGCCAATGTCGCGCCGGGCATGGCGGGCGCACTGCCGCGCGGCTCGGGCCTCGTCCGTGACGCGGTGGTCGCGATGACCGGTGGGGTGACGGAAGCGGAAGTGCGCGCGCTGCGCCACAAGCTGGGCGTGCGCCCGGTGTTCAAGCGCATCGATACCTGCGCCGCCGAGTTCGAGGCGAAGACGCCCTACATGTACTCGACCTATGAGGCGCCGGTGTTCGGTGAGCCCGAGTGCGAGAGCATGCCTTCCAACCGCCGCAAGGTCGTGATCCTCGGCGGCGGCCCCAACCGCATCGGCCAGGGCATCGAGTTCGACTATTGCTGCGTCCACGCCTGCTTCGCGCTGGCGGACGCCGGGTTCGAGACCATCATGGTCAACTGCAACCCCGAAACCGTCTCCACCGACTATGACACGTCGGACCGCCTCTATTTCGAACCGCTGACCGCCGAGGACGTGCTGGAGATCCTGCACGTCGAGGCGAGCACGGGCGAGCTGGTGGGCGTGATCGTCCAGTTCGGCGGGCAGACCCCGCTGAACCTCGCCAAGGCGCTGGAAGAGGCCGGCATCCCGATCCTCGGCACCAGCCCAGACGCGATCGACCTGGCGGAAGACCGTGAGCGCTTCGCCGCGCTGGTCGAGAAGCTGGGCCTCAGGCAGCCGCTGAACGGCATCGCGCGCAGCCGCGACGAGGCGGTCGCGGTGGCGGAGCGCATCGGTTACCCGGTGCTGATGCGCCCGTCCTACGTGCTGGGCGGCCGTGCGATGGAGATCGTCGACGGCATCCAGCAGCTCGACGACTATATCCAGACCGCGGTGCAGGTGTCGGGCGAATCGCCCGTGCTGATCGACCAGTATCTGCGTGACGCGGTGGAAGTGGATGTCGACGCGATCCGCGACGGCACCGACGTCGTCGTCGCCGGGGTGATGCAGCATATCGAGGAAGCGGGCGTCCATTCGGGTGACAGCGCCTGCTCGCTGCCGCCCTACAGCCTTTCCGCCGAGATCGTGGCGGAGATCGAGCGGCAGACGGTGGCGCTGGCCAATGCGCTCAACGTCATCGGCCTGATGAACATCCAGTTCGCGGTGAAGGATGGCCAGGTCTATCTGATCGAGGTCAATCCGCGCGCCAGCCGCACCGTGCCCTTCGTCGCCAAGGCGGTGGGCAGCCCTATCGCCAAGATCGCGTCGCGGGTGATGGCGGGTGAGAAGCTCGCCAACCTGCCGGCGATCAACCGCGACGTGCCGCACATCGCGGTCAAGGAAGCGGTGTTCCCGTGGGGCCGCTTCCCCGGCGTCGATCCGGTGCTCTCGCCCGAGATGAAGTCGACCGGCGAGGTCATGGGCCTGGACCGCGATTTCGCCACCGCCTTCGCCAAGGCGCAGCTCGGTGCCGGGCTGGTGTTGCCTACCGAGGGCGCGGTGTTCGTCAGCGTCAAGGATGGCGACAAGCCGGTGATCCTGCCGGCGGTGCGCGAACTCGTCTCGCTCGGCTTCACCCTCGTCGCGACCGACGGCACCGCCGCCTATCTCGAGCAGCATGGCCTGCCGGTGGAGCGGGTCAACAAGGTGGCCGAGGGCCGGCCGCATATCGTTGACCGGATGATCGACGGCGGTATCGCGCTGGTGTTCAACACCACCGAGGGCTGGCAGTCTCTGAAGGACAGCCAGTCGATCCGCGCGACCGCCGTGACGGGGAAGATTCCCTATTTCACCACGGCGGCGGCGAGCGTCGCTGCAACCCGCGCGATTGCGGCGCTGCAACAGCAGCCCCTTGAAGTACGCCCCTTGCAGTCATATTATTCTCTTTCGCACGGCTGATCCCGAAATTTCAGTTCAAGCCGAGGGCGCCTCTTCAGGGAGGGGCGCCGAAAGTGGGTTTTTGACGAGGAAGAATTTTAATGGCGACCGTCGACAAGCTGCCGATGCTGGCCGAGGGCCAGCGGATGCTCAACGACGAGCTTGGCCGGCTGCGCGCCGAGCGCCCGCTGATCATCGACGCGATCGAGGAAGCGCGGGCGCACGGTGACCTTTCGGAAAACGCCGAATATCACGCTGCCAAGGAGCGCCAGGGCCAGATCGAGGCAATGATCGCCGACATAGAGGACAAGCTCAGCCGCGCGCAGGTGATCGATCCGACAGAACTGAGCGGTGATAAGGTCGTGTTCGGCGCGACGGTGACCCTGCTGGACGAGGATGATCATCCGATCACCTACCAGCTCGTCGGCCAGACCGAGGCGGACGCGAAGACCGGCCGGATTTCGTATAATTCGCCGCTGGGCCGCGCGCTGATCGGTCGGCAGGTGGGCGATGAGGTCGAGGTGACGGTGCCGTCGGGCGACCGCTACTACGTCGTCGACAAGATCGAGTTCAAGTAAGGGACCAAGGCGCCGCGGTGTTGTCCTCCCCGGAACGGGGAGGGGGACCACGCGCTCGGCGCGTGGTGCTGCCGAGGCAGCCGATCCCACTGCCGTTCAAGCGATTAAGTCGGGGCCGGCCCCTCCACCACTGGCTTCGCCAGCGGTCGCCCTCCGCGACGCTGCCCGCCGGGGCGGACAATTCGGCCTGAGCCCAAAACCATCGCGCACAAACGAAAGCAGGAGCGGCGAGCCTAAGCCCGCCGCTCCAACATCTGCTGTGCAAATGATTCTCTCCCTAAACCGCGCCAGGGAAGCGACCAGAGATCAGCTCTTGCTGGGCTCCAGCACGTCCGGCTCGAGCAGGCGGTGGAGGTGGACGACGACATACTTCATCTCGGCGTCGTCCACGGTGCGCTGTGCCGCGCCCCGCCAGGCCTTTTCAGCGCTGTTATAATCGGGGAAAAAGCCGACCACGTCGAGCGACGAGAGGTCGGCGAAGTCGAGGGTCTGGGGGTCCTTGACGCGACCGCCGAAAACGAGATGGATCTTGCTCATAGCGGACTGACTAGCAGCCCGCCGTGACGCAGCAAAGTCCGCCGTTCAGACCGCCGCGCCGAACACGCGTGCGAAAATGGTATCCACATGCTTGAAATGGTAATCGAGGTCGAACTTCTCCTCGATTTCCTGCTCGCCGAGCGCCGCGGTGACCTCGGGGTCGGCCTTGAGCAGGTCGAGCAGCGAGAGTTCGCCGTCCGAATCCCACACCTTCATCGCGTTGCGCTGGACAAGTCGATACGCGTCCTCGCGGCTCACGCCGGCCTGGGTCAGCGCCAGCAGCACCCGCTGCGAATGGACGAGGCCGCCCATCCGATCGAGATTCTTCTGCATCCGCACCGGGTAGACGACGAGCTTGTCGACGACGCCGGTCAGGCGCGCGAGCGCGAAGTCGAGCGTGATCGTGGCGTCGGGGCCGATATAGCGCTCGACCGAGGAGTGGCTGATGTCGCGCTCATGCCATAGCGCCACATTCTCCAGCGCCGGGGTGACATAGCCACGCACCATGCGGGCGAGGCCGGTGAGGTTCTCGGTCAGCACCGGGTTGCGCTTGTGCGGCATCGCCGACGAGCCCTTCTGGCCGGGCGAGAAATATTCCTCGGCCTCGAGCACCTCGGTTCGCTGCAGATGGCGGATCTCGGTGGCAAGGCGCTCGATCGAGCTGGCGATGACGCCGAGCGTGGCGAAATACATCGCATGGCGATCACGCGGGATCACCTGCGTCGAAACCGGCTCCACCGTCAGCCCCATCTTCTCCGCGACATGCGCCTCGACGCGCGGATCGATGTTGGCGAAGGTGCCGACCGCGCCGGAGATCGCGCAGGTGGCGACGTCTGCGCGCGCGGCGATCAGGCGGTCGCGGTTGCGCGCAAATTCGGCATAGGCCTGCGCCAGCTTGAGGCCGAAGGTGACCGGCTCGGCATGGATGCCGTGGCTGCGGCCGATCGTCGGGGTCAGCCTGTGCTCATAGGCGCGCCGCTTGATCACCTCGAGAAGCTTGTCGAGATCCTCCAGCAGGATGTCGGTGGCCCGCGCGAGTTGCACCGCGAGGCAGGTGTCGAGCACGTCGCTGCTGGTCATGCCCTGGTGCATGAAGCGCGCCTCGGGTCCGACATGCTCCGCGACGTTGGTGAGGAAGGCGATCACGTCATGCTTCACCTCGGCCTCGATCGCATCGATGCGATCTACCTCGAACGCGCCGCGTTCCCAGATCGCCGCGGCCGCTTCCTTCGGCACCACGCCCAGTTCGGCGAGCGCGTCGGTGGCGTGCGCCTCGATCTCGAACCAGATGCGGAACTTCGCTTCGGGCGCCCAGAGCGCGGTCATGGCCGGGCGGCTGTAACGGGAAATCATGGTCGAGACCTTGTGGCAGGAGGAGAGGTCGATCGGGCAGGCCGACGCGGCGAGCCGCGCGCTAGCAGAGATGAACCGAGCCGGCAACCGAGTCGCGTGTGGAACGGACTTGCCGCTGTCAGGGTTAATTACTTACAGTTTCGGTATCCCTTCACTGCCGAAGCGACGCGAAATTAACAGGAGTATTCTGTATGCTACGTTATGCTCTTCTGGCCAGCGCTCTTGCCTTTTCTGCTCCGGTACTTGCGCAGGAAATGACGCCGCAGTCGGCTGATCCTGCGACCGCGGCGGCTACCGCCCCGCAGACCACGCCGGAGGCGGCTGCACCGCAGGAAGCTGCCCCGGCAGCGCCCGCTGCGACAGCGCAGCCGACGTCGGTCGCCGAAATCGTGAAGGCCGAGTTCCCGGCCTATGACAAGGACAGCACCGGCGATCTCAGCAAGGACGAATTCAGCACCTGGCTGATCGCGCTCAAGACCAAGTCGGATCCGAGCGCCGCTGCCGACCAGACCGCGCTCAGCACCTGGGCGGGTCAGGCCTTCGCCCAGGCGGATGCCGACAAGAGTGCGGCGGTGACCCAGACCGAATTGACGAGTTTCCTCGGCGGCTGACGCAACAGCCCTTTCGGGGTCGCAGGGAAAGGCGGACCGGTTTCCGGTCCGCCTTTTCTTTTTTGGCGTACGCCGCCGCTAGATCAGCCCGAGCGCCCGCATGCTGGCATGGCCCTGCGTGCCGATGATGACATGATCATGCACCTGGATGTCCATCCGCCGCCCCGCCTCGATGATGTCGCGGGTAAGGGTGATGTCCGCGCGGCTCGGTTGCGGGTCGCCGCTAGGGTGGTTGTGGACCAGGATCAGCGCGCTCGATCCCAGTTCGATCGCGCGGCGAATCACCTCGCGAACATGCACCGCTGCCTGGTCGATCGAACCTTCGCTCATCAGTTCGTCGCGAATCAGCATGTTCTTGGCGTTGAGATGGAGCACGCGAACGCGCTCGATCGCGCTATGCGCCATATCGACATGGAGATAGTCGAGCAGTGCCTGCCAATTGGAGAGGATCGGCCGTGCTTCCGCGGTGCTTCGCAGCATGCGCGCGGCGACCGCATTGACGATCTTGAGCGCGGCAATCGAACTGTCGCCGATGCCGCTTACCCGGCGCAGCGATTCGGCATCGGCGGCGAACAGCGAGCCAAGGCCGCCGAATTCGGCAAGCAGCCGTTTGGCATGTGGTTTGGTGTCGATCCGCGGCATCGCCAGCGCGAGCAGATATTCGACCAATTCATGGTCGAGCAGCCCATCGGCATCGGCGAGCAGCCTGCCGCGCAAGCGCGCGCGATGGCCTTCGCCATCCTTGCGTTCGGGCTTTTCGCCGCCTTGCCCCTTCGTTTCTCCCACATCGCCAGCCTTATGGGAGCGGGCGGGCCGCGTCCACCGCTCGAAATGTGGCAAGCGACGGCATTCCGCAGCAGGCGCTCATTCGGCGGCAAACGCATTGTGTTGCCACCGACGAACCATATCCTTAGGCCCGCGTTGTGGGCGCATGATTGGGAGCCGGCGGGAAGGATGACCATATCGGAGCCTTCTTCCGCGGAGCGGCGATGACCGCCGTGTTGCGCCGGACGTTGCTGCTGGTCTTTGCGCTCCTGCTGGTGGCGCTGGCGGTTCTGTGGTTCCAGCGCAAGCCGATCGCCCGCAACTATATCGATGCCGAATTGGCGCGCCGCGGCGTGCGCGGCAGCTACGACCTCGTCGAACTCGCCCCGGGGCGGCAGCGCATCGAGCATCTGGTGCTCGGCGATCCGGCGCAACCGGACCTGACCGCGGACTGGGCGGAACTACGCATCACCTATCGGCTCGGCACGCCGCGCATCGCGGAGATACGCGCCAGCGGGGTGCGACTGCGCGGCCGGATCGTCAACGGAACGCTCTCGCTGGGTGATCTCGACAAGCTGATGCCGGCGCCCAGCGGTGCGCCCTTTAGCCTGCCAGATCTGCGCGTGATGCTGCAGGATGCCCGGATGCGGCTCGATGCGCCGACCGGGCCGATTGGGCTGAAGCTCGATGGCAGCGGCAATCTGCGCAACGGCTTTCGCGGCCGGCTGGCGGCGGTTGCGCCGCGACTCGCGATTGCCGGCTGCACGCTCGCGCGGACGACCGCCTATGTCGATCTCAAGATCGTCGATCGCAGCCCGGCGCTGAGCGGCCCGGTGCGCACCGACACGCTCGATTGCCCCGCTTTGGCGCTACGCACCGGCCATGCGGATCTTCGTATCACCGCGGCGTTGTCCGAGGCGCTGGATGCCTGGTCGGGCGACGCGCGGCTGGCAATGGTGGCGGCGCGCTATGCGGATATTCGCGCGGCGCGAATCGGTGGCAAGCTGGATTTCGGCGGCAAGGCCGCGCGGACGCACGGCATGCTGCGCCTGACCGCGGCGCAAATCACAGCCCCCCAGGGGGCGGTGCGTGATTTCGGGATCGATGGCGATTATGAGTTCGCCGGCGATCGGCTGCGCTTCAACGGCGGGGCGGGCGCGGCGTCCGCCCGGCTCGCGGATGCGACAATTGCGCAACTGCGCGGCATTGGCGCCGGCGCGGCCGGTACGCCGGCGGGGCCGCTGGCAAGCGCGCTAGGCACTGCGCTTGCCAACGCCGCGCGTGAAGCCGCAGTCGATGCGCGGCTGTCATTGGCGTTTGGGCCGGATGGCGGCGCGGTCACGCTTTCGCGGTTGGCGCTCGACAGCGCGAGCGGCGCGCGGCTTGAGTTGAACGATGGGGCGGGCGTGCAGTTGCGCTGGCCGCAGGGCGATGCGCGCATCGATGGCGTGCTCGGCATCGGCGGCGGCGGGCTGCCCAACGGGGAGATCCGGCTGGCGCAGGCCAGCCCCGGCGGGCCGCTGACCGGCGAGGCGCGCTTCGCGCCCTATGCCGCCGGCGGTGCGAAGCTGACATTGGCGCCCATTACCTTCTCCGCGCTGCCGGACGGCGCCCGCTTCGAGACGCGGATCACGCTGGATGGGCCACTGGCCGACGGCCGCGTGGAAGGGCTGAGCCTGCCGGTCAGCGGGCTGATCGACACGCGCGGAAATCTGGTGGTCAATCGCGCCTGTGCGCCGCTCGATTGGCGTTCGGTCAGCGCCGCGGGGCTGGTGCTGCGCCCGGCGCGGCTTGGGCTGTGCCCGGTTGAAGGCGGCGCACTGCTGGTGCTGACCGGCGGCCGGCTGCGCGGCGGCGCCTCGATCAATGCGCCGCGGCTCGCCGGGCGGCTGGGCAGCAGCCCGGTGACATTGGCGGCGAGCGGCGCGCGGGTGAAGCTGGGCGACGGCACGCTGGGGCTGTCTGATATCGCGGTGCGGCTCGGCGATGCGGACAGCCAGACCCGGCTCGACATCGGTCGGCTCGATGGCCGAATCGATGGCGGTGGGCTCGCCGGCACCTTCGCTGCACTTTCCGGGAAGATCGGCGCGATTCCGCTGCTTGTCTCCGAGGGGGAGGGCAAATGGCGGCTGCGCAATGGAATATTGGGGCTGGGCGCCGCGTTGCGCGTCGACGACGAAGCCACCCCCCCGCGATTCCAGCCGCTACGTTCGCCCGATTTCGTATTGGTGCTGGCCAATGGCGAAATAGCGGCGGGGGGCACCCTGGTCGAACCCAAGAACGGCTCGACGGTGACGAAGGTGACGATCGATCACCGCCTGTCGACCGGCACCGGCCGTGCCGCGCTCGACGTGCCGGGTATCACCTTTGGCGAAAAATTGCAGCCTGAGGAACTGACGACGTTGACGCTGGGCGTTATCGCCAATGTACGCGGCACGGTCAGCGGGCAGGGCCGGATCGACTGGTCGCCCAAAGGTGTAACCAGCGGCGGCACCTTCCGCACCACTGATACCGCGCTCGCTGCGGCATTCGGCCCTGTTAGCGGTCTCACGGGGGAGGTCCGCTTCACCGATCTTCTCGCGCTGGAGACCGCGCCGGGGCAACTGGTGCGGATCGGTGAGGCCAATCCCGGTGTTGCGGTGAACGATGGCGAAATCCGTTACCAACTGCTCGCCGGGCAGCGGGTAAAGATCGAAAGCGGGCGCTGGCCGTTCGCGGGCGGCGAACTGATCCTCGACCCGGATACCATCGACCTGTCCGCGCCCGAGCGACGGCTAACCTTCCGTGTCGTCGGGCTCGATGCCGGGCCCTTCATCAACAAGTTCGAATTCGACAACCTCAATGCGTCGGGCAAGTTCGATGGCGTGCTGCCGATGATCTTCGATCAACAGGGCGGCCGCATCGAGGGCGGCTATCTCAAGGTGCGCGAGGAGGGCGGCACGCTGTCCTACATCGGCGAGGTCAGCAATGCGGACCTCAACTTCTTCGCCAAGATCGCGTTCGATGCGCTGAAATCGATTCGCTACAAAAGGCTGACGATCGGCCTCAACGGCGCAATCGATGGCGAACTTGTTAGCGATATCCGGTTCGATGGCGTCAACCAGCAGGGTATCGAGAAAGGGAAGGGCGGGCTGTTCGAACAGATCCTCGGCCGTCAGTTCATCTTCAATATCAAGATCAAGGCGCCGTTCCGCGGGCTGATGACCACCGCAAAATCGTTCTACGACCCTTCCATCCTCGTGCGCGACGCCCTGCCGCCGGGCGCGGTGCCGGCCGACAATGCCGATCCTGCCGACACACCAGTGACGGCACCGGCACCGGCTGTTCCTGCGGGCGGCCAGCCAAAGGTCGAAGGCGTTCAGCCAAAGGAAAGCGATTCCATGCCATGAAGCGTTCGATATTGACGAGCAAGCGATGCGGTGCGACCCGTCCGGCGATGGCATGGATCGATTTGGCGGTACGCGCCGCAACCCTCGGCGGCCTGGTGGTCGCGGTCCCGGGATGCATCCAGGTGACCGCGCCCGAAAAGCCGATCGAGATAAACCTGAACATCAACGTCAAGCAGGAGGTTCTCGTGAAGCTCCAGCAGGACGCCGAGAAACTCATCGAGGACAATCCGGAGCTGTTCCCGCAATGACCAACAGGACGATCATCACGGCCGTGGCAGGCATCGCGCTGGCGATGGCGGCGGGTATCGGCGGCATCGCCTATGCGCAGTCGGGCGCCGTCGCCGCGGCGATTTCCGCCGGCACGGTCGGCGAGCAGGCCGACGGCTATCTGGGCGTACGCGGAACGGTGGGTGCGGATGTGCGCGCCGAGGTCGAATCGATCAACATCAAGCGGCGCGATGCCTACACCGATCTGGCCGCCAAGCGCGGCGTGAGCGTGGCCGCGGCGGCCGCCGCCACCGGCTGCCGCACCTTGGCGACCCGTGTGGGGCCGGGGCAGGCCTATCGCCTGCTCGACGGCACATGGCAGGTGCGTGCAGGAAGCGCGCCGGTGCAGTTGCCGGCCAACTGCCCGGCCTGAACGGCGCGGAGCGGGCGACGGGCTTGGCCTGCTGGCACCGCTCGGGCTCGATGCGCAGGGCTTGGTCCCTGGCATGGTTGACTCGGGCTGGCTCGCTACCTAAACGGGCCGCGCCTTGGCGGGTTCACTCGTCGTTCATGTCTCGTGAAGCTTCAGGCTGCCTAGGCGCCGGGAGGGGAGAACATGGCGAAAGACGAACCCGGGCAGGACCCCCGCGACGGCGGCGATGCACGGCTCGAGGCGCTGGACAAGCGGCTCAGGCAGGCAAAGCATGACGAAGCGGTCAGGACTGGCGAAACGCAAAAGGGGGCGGACGAGAATTATCGTCTCGGCAACCGCGTTCTCGCCGAACTGATCGGGGGGATTGCCGGCGGCGCGCTGATCGGGTGGGTCATTGACCGTTTCGCCGGCACGTCGCCATGGGGTCTGCTGGTGGTGATGGCCCTCGGGATCATCGTCTCCTTCAGGAACATCATCAGGATTTCGAACCAGCGCTCGAAGTGATTTCGGGCGCTTTGGTCGCAGGGATTGGGGTAGCCAAGTGGCCGAACAGGGCAAAGTAGACCCGATGCACCAGTTCACGATCGAGCCGTTGTTCGGCACCGATCACTGGAACATCGCGGGTCACAACATCGCCTTCACCAACTCGGCACTGTGGATGGTGATCACCGTCGCGGTGCTGTGGGTGTTCATGCTGGGTGGCATGAAGCGCGCGCTGGTCCCCGGCCGCTGGCAGATGGCGGTCGAGAGCATGACCGGCTTCATCGATTCGATGCTGTCGGCCAATGTCGGGCCGAAGGGGCGCAAATATGTGCCCTACATCTTCTCGCTGTTCATGTTCATCCTGTTCGCCAACCTGCTCGGCCTGCTGCCGCTGGGCCTGGTCGGCGTCCATCCGTTCACGATCACGAGCCATTTTACGCTCACCGGCGTGCTCGCGATCATGAGCTTCTCGATCGTTCTGATCGTCGGCTTCTGGCGCCATGGCCTGCACTTCTTCTCGCTGTTCGTGCCGCACGGCACGCCGGTGTGGCTGCTGTGGCTGATCCCGATCATCGAGCTCATCTCGTTCCTCGTCCGTCCGTTCAGCCTCGGCCTGCGACTGTTCGTCGCGATGATGGCCGGCCACGTGCTGCTCGAGGTGCTCTCCAGCTTCGTCATCGACAGCGCCAATGCCGGCCTGATGTTCGGCATTCCGATCGGCGGCGCCAGCTTCATCCTGATGGTTGCAATCTGCGCCCTGGAGATCCTGGTTGCCGGCATCCAGGCCTATGTCTTCGCGCTGCTCACGTCGCTCTATCTGAACGACGCCGAGAACCTGCACTGAGCCGTTCCGACTTTTTTCTCGTCAACTGAATTTACCAAGGGAGTTTTACATGATGGACGCAGAAGCCGCCAAGCTGATCGGTGCTGGTCTCGCTGCGATCGGCGCCGGCATGGCCGCCATCGGTGTGGGTAACGTGTTCGGTTCGTTCCTCGAGAGCGCGCTGCGCAATCCGGAAGCCGCCGACGGCCAGCAGGGCCGCCTGTTCATCGGCTTCGCCGCCGCCGAGCTTCTCGGTCTGCTGGCGTTCGTCGTTGCGATGATCCTGATCTTCGTCGCTTAACGACGTCTTTTACCCCGCCGCCCGGCCCCAGTGGGTCGGGCGGCAGGACAGGAATCGAGGCACGATGCCCCAGATAGCCCAGCTCGCCGCCACCTATTCGTCGCAGATCTTCTGGGTGCTGTTGACGTTCGGCTTCGTCTTCTTCGTCATCGGCCTCGGCATGGTGCCGAAGATCCAGGCGACGGTTGACCAGCGCGACCGCCAGATCGCCGGAGACCTTGCTGCGGCCGACGCCGCGCGCAAGGCGGCGGACGAGCGGGACGAGGCGTATCGCGCCAAGGCCGAAGCCAACCGTGCCGAGGCGCTGAAGCTCACCCAGGCCGCCAAGGCCGAGGCGGCGGCAGCGTCCGAGGCGAAGATCGCCGCGGGCGACGCCCAGAACGAGGCGACCATCGCCGCGGCCGAGGCGCGCATCCGTGCCGCGACCGATGCGGCGCTCGGCGAGATCGAGACTGTTGCGGCCGAAGCCGCGCAGGAGATGGTCGCACGGCTCTCCGGCGTGCCGGTGAGCGCTGACGAAGCGACCCAGGCAGTGAAGGCAGCGATGAATCATGGCTGAGACGCTTTCTCCCGGCTCGGCGGAAGTGGCCGCGAACCTGTCGCACGCCGACACGGCCGAGGGCCTGCACACCGGCACCGAATCGCATGGTGGGGCTCACGCCGAGCCGTCCGCGCTGGGGCTGAGCCCGAGCGCCTGGGTGGCGCTGTCGATGACGGTGTTCATCCTCATCCTGCTGTGGAAGCGGGTGCCGGCGCTGTTCGCTCGCGGCCTCGATGGCAGGATCGCGGCGATCCGCAGCCAGCTCGACGAAGCCAAGGCCCTGCGTGCCGAGGCCGAGGCGCTGCGCGCCGAATATGATGCCAAGCTGAAGGCCGCCGAGGCCGAAGCCGCATCGATGCGCAGCCACGCCGAAGCCGAAGCGAAGCAGATCCTCGCCGACGCCGAAGCGGCGGCGCAGGACCTGACCCAGCGTCGCGCCAGGATGGCGGAAGACAAGATCGCCGCCGCCGAGCGTAGCGCGATCTCCGACGTCCGCGCCAAGGCGGCGAGTGCGGCTGCGGCTGCGGCTGCGGCACTGATCGCGGCCAAGCATGACGCTGGCGCGGATCGCGCACTGGTCGATCAGACCATCGCCGGGATCGGGACGCGACTGAACTGAGGTTCGCCCGGCCCGTTACGGGCTAAGAAAAAGGGCGCCGTTCCGATGGGAACGGCGCCCTTTTTCGTGTGTGCGGTTTTTGAGAAGTGCAATCTTCGCCCCTTCCCCTCCAGGGGAGGGGTTGGGGTGGGGAAGCGTCGACGGGGGCTCAATGCTCCCGGCGAGGCTATTTTCCGGCGTTGCCGGAAGCTCGCTGCGCTCGCCTCCACCCCAACCCCTCCTCTGGAGAGGAGGGGCTGAGAATTGCCTCAGCCCATCAGCTTGGGGAAGAAGCCTTCATGCGCCGCGCGCAGGTCGGCGAGCGCCACGGCACCGCCGGCAACCGCCACGGTATCACCCCCGGTCGTCCCGATGCGAGCCACGGCAACGCCCGTTGCAGCCACCGCATCCGGATCCTTGGTCGTCACCACATAACGCGCCTGATCCTCGCCGAACGCGGCCGCGGCGGTATCCAGCCCGGTCAGTTCGGCGCCGATCCCGCCCGCCAGCGCCATCTCGGCCACTGCGACCAGCGCGCCGCCGTCGGAGACGTCGTGGACCGCGGTCAGCGTGCCGTTGAGGATGAGGTCGCGCACGATCGCGCCGGTGGCCTTCTCGGCCGCGAGGTCGACAGGCGGCGGCGGGCCGTCTTCACGGCCGTGGATCTCGCGGAGCCAGATCGACTGGCCGAGATGGCTGGTGTCGCCGCCGACGAGCAGGATCGCCTCGCCCGCGCCCTTGAACGCGATCGTGGCCGACTTCGACCAGTCCGCAAGCAGGCCGATGCCGCCGATCGCCGGGGTCGGCAGGATCGCCGATCCGGTGCCGTCGTCATTCTTGGTCTCGTTGTAGAGCGAGACGTTGCCGCTCACGATCGGGAAGTCGAGCGCCGCGCAGGCTTCCGCCATGCCCTCGATGCAGCCGACGAACTGGCCCATGATCTCGGGCCGCTGCGGGTTGCCGAAGTTCATGCAGTCGGTGGTCGCGAGCGGCACGGCGCCGACCGCGGTGATGTTGCGCCAGCATTCGGCGATCGCCTGCTTGCCGCCCTCGAACGGGTCTGCATAGCAATAGCGCGGCGTGCAGTCGGTGCTGATCGCCAGGCCCTTGTCGGTGCCGTGGACGCGCACCACCGCGGCGTCGCCGCCGGGCCGCTGCACCGTGTCCGCGCCGACCATGTGGTCGTACTGCTCCCAGATCCAGCGCCGCGAGGCGATGTCCGGCGAACCCATCAGGCGGACGAGATCGGCGGCAATGTCGGTCGAGGCCGGCACGTCGGCGAGCGGCGCCGGCGCCGGCGTCTTCACATGCGGACGGTCATAGCAGGGGGCGTCGTCGGCGAGCGGGCCGAGCGGGATGTCGCACACCGTCTCGCCGCCATGCACCAGCACCATGCGGCCGCTGTCGGTGACTTCGCCGATCACCGCGAAATCCAGTTCCCACTTGCGGAAGATCGCCTCGGCCTCGGGCTCGCGGCCGGGCTTCAGCACCATCAGCATGCGCTCCTGCGATTCGGAGAGCATCATCTCATAGGCGGTCATACCGGTTTCGCGCTGCGGCACCTTGTCCATGTCGAGCAGCAGGCCGACGCCGCCCTTGGAGGCCATCTCGACCGAGGACGAGGTGAGGCCGGCGGCGCCCATGTCCTGGATCGCCACGATCGCGTCCGACGCCATCAATTCGAGGCAGGCCTCGATCAGCAACTTTTCGGTGAACGGATCGCCCACCTGCACGGTCGGGCGCTTCTCTTCCGAATCCTCGGAGAAGTCGGCCGAGGCCATGGTCGCGCCGTGGATGCCGTCGCGCCCGGTCTTGGAGCCGACATAGACGATCGGATTGCCGACGCCCGAGGCGGCCGAATAGAAGATCTTGTCGGTCTGGGCGACGCCCACCGTCATCGCGTTGACGAGGATGTTGCCGTCATAGGCGCGGTGGAAATTCACCTCGCCGCCCACCGTCGGGACGCCCACGCAATTGCCATAGCCGCCGATGCCGCTGACGACGCCGGCGATCAGGTGGCGCATCTTGGGATGGTCCGGCCGGCCGAAGCGCAGCGCGTTCATGTTGGCGACGGGGCGTGCGCCCATCGTGAACACGTCGCGCAAGATGCCGCCGACGCCGGTCGCCGCACCCTGATAGGGCTCGATGTAGGACGGGTGGTTGTGGCTCTCCATCTTGAAGATGGCGGCCTGGCCATCGCCGATATCGACCACGCCGGCATTCTCGCCGGGGCCGCAGATGACCTGCGGACCGGTGGTCGGCAGCTTCTTCAGGTGGATGCGCGAGCTTTTGTAGCTGCAATGCTCGGACCACATCACCGAGAAGATGCCGAGCTCGGTCAAATTGGGCTCCCGCCCGAGCGCGTTCAGGACGCGCTGATATTCTTCCTCGGACAAGCCATGTTCGGCGACGATCGCGGGCGTGATCTGGGTCATGCGCGTGCCCTTAGCCGGGTGCGCGCGGGGTTGCTAGGCCCGGAAACAGCGGCGGGGCACTGGCGTTATCCTGATGACGGATGACAGGAGACGCGCATGAGCATGATGGCCGCGATGTTGATGATGGCGAGCGCAGGCACCGCCGCCGCGCCGGTGACCGGCGATTTCGACCGGGACGGCACGCCGGATGTGGCCGAGATTGAGGATGCGCCCGGCGGCGGCAAGCAACTTGTCGTAAAGCCGGGCCGTGAAGGCGCCTTGCCGCTGGTGGTGGCGTTGATCGACCAGCCCGAGACCTTCCATTTCGGCAAGGCCACGCCCGGCACCTATGCCACGGCCTGCGGCAAGGGGCTGGGGCCGGTGGGTGAGCCATGCCCGCGCAGCGCGGTGGCGGTTGAAGGCGATACTTTGCGCTTCGGCACCGATGAAGCATCGGAAGCGGTGGCGATCTGGACGGGCACCGCGTTCGAGCGGGTTTGGCTTTCCGACTGATCCGCGAGCGCAACGATCACTGATTCACTTGCGCTATACTGTCGCAAAAGCGTAACGCGCCGCTTTCATCGACCGCCCACGTAGAAAGCCCAGAGAGATTCGCCAGATTGCCGCCTTGCCGTACCGCGCCGATGGCGGCGCGATCGATGCGCCGGTGCGGGTTCTGCTGGTCACCTCGCGGGAGAGCAAGCGCTGGGTGATCCCCAAGGGCAATCAGGCGAGCGGCTATAGCCCGCACGCCGCCGCCGCGCTGGAAGCGGAGGAGGAAGCCGGCGTCCGCGGGGCGGTTTGTCCGACGGCGCTGGGCTCCTATCGCTATCGCAAGAAACGCCGCAACGGCGCCTCGCTGATGATCGACGTGGACGTGTTTCCGCTCGCGGTCAGCAGCGAACTCGGCATGTGGAAGGAACAAGGGCAGCGCGAGCGCCGCTGGTTCACCCTGGCCGACGCGGCGGACGCGGTCGACGAACCCGATCTCAGCGATCTCATTCGCTCGTTCAACCAGGCCGAGTTCCGCTCGGCGGCGCGGCGCACCGGCATCTTGCAGACGGTCGCCGGCAAATCGAAGGTCAGTCACATGTTCGCGTGGTTCCAGCGGCTCCTGCCGAAGACCGGCAATTTCTTCGAGCTGTTCGAGGCGCACGCCGCGACCGTGGTCGCCGCCGCCGACGCGATGGCGCGGCTGCTGCACGATGGCAATGCCGACCATATCCGCGAAGTGGTCGAGCGCGAGGATGATGCCGACAACATCACGCGCGAAATGCTGCGCACTGTGCGCGAGACCTTCCTGACGCCGTTCGATCGCGGCGCGATCAGCAGCCTGATCGGCTCGCTGGACGATGCGATCGATGAGATGCACGCCACGGTGATGGCGATCGACCTCTATGAGGTGAGGGAATTCGATCGGGAAATGAAGGATATGGCCGCGATCATCATCGATGCGGCCCGGCTGGTCGCGGAAGCGATGCCGCTGCTGCGCGATGTCGGCCGCAACGGCGCGCGCCTGCACGAGCTGACCGAACGGCTGATCCGCATGGAGGCGCATGCCGACGAGATCCACGCCATCGGCGTGAAGCATGCCTTCAAGGCGCATGGCGGTGGCGACACGATGCGCTTCATCGTTTCGCGCGAAATCTACAAGCATCTGGAGCGCATCGTCGACGCGTTCGAGGATGTCGCCAACGAGATCGACGGCATCGTCATCGATCACGCCTGACCGCCACATACGATGCACGAGCTTGCCCTTCCGCTGCTGATCGGCCTCATCGCCGTCGCGCTGGCGTTCGATTTCCTCAACGGGCTGCATGATGCGGCCAATTCGATCGCGACGGTGGTCGCGACCCGCCTGCTCAAGCCTGTCCACGCCGTCCTCTTCGCGGCGGTGTTCAACTTCGCCGCCTATTTCCTGACCATCGCCTTTCCAGCCCTGCACAAGGTGGCGGAAACGATCGGGCAGGGGCTGATCGACAAGCAGCTTGTGACGCCCTCGGTCGTGTTCGGTGCGCTGATCGGCGCGATGTTCTGGAATGTGGTGACGTGGATGAAGGGTATCCCGTCCTCCAGCAGCCACGCACTGGTCGGCGGCATGATCGGTGCCGGCGTCGCCCATGCCGGGATCACCGGCATCCAGTGGGGCGGGCTCAACAAGACCCTGATCGCGATCGTGCTCTCGCCCACGCTCGGCATGATCCTGGCGATGCTGATCATGCTGGTGACGAGCTGGCTGTTCAGCCGCGCGACCGCGAAGGGGGCGGAGCGCAGCTTCCGCGTGCTGCACCTGGTCTCGTCCGCCGCCTATTCGTTGAGCCACGGCCTCAACGATGCGCAGAAGACGATGGGGATCATCACCGTGCTGCTCTATTCGACCGGCTATATGACCGGGCCGTTCGAGGTGCCGCACTGGGTGGCGATCAGCTGCTATGTCGCGATCGCGCTGGGCACGATGACGGGCGGCTGGAAGATCATCGAGACGATGGGCTCTCGGATCACCAAATTGTCGCAGCACCAGGGGTTCAGCGCCTCGCTCGGGGGATCGATGGTGCTGTTCACCGCCTCCGCGCTCGGCATTCCGGTGTCGACCACGCACACCATCACCGGCTCAATCATCGGCGCGGGCACCGCGCGGCGCGCCTCGGCAGTGCGGTGGGGCGTCGCCGGCAACGTCGTGACCGCATGGATCATCACCATTCCGGCCTCCGCCACCGTCGGCGCGCTGTTCTATCTGCTGACCCTGCTGTTCTGAGCAGCCCGGCTTCCGGTCCCGGCCGGCAGGTTTTCCCTGTAGGGCAAATTGGGGTTTGATCCGGCGAATCGCCCGGCTACAGCCCTTCACCATGTCGTACGACGTTTCCGACCACCCGCAAGGCGGCCGCTTCGTCGGCAGCGAGCACCGCTATCCATTGCGGGTGTTCTTCGAGGACACCGACGTTGGCGGCGTGGTCTATCACGCCAACTATCTGCGCTTCATGGAGCGGGCCCGATCGGACATGCTGCGCCTGCTCGACATCGACCAGCGTGGAACCATCGATGCGGGGGAAGGCGTTTATGCCGTCGCCGAGCTTTCCATTCGCTATCGCCGGCCAGCCAAGCTGGACGATGCGCTGGTGGTGGTCAGCAAAGTGACCCAGATTCGCGGGGCGAGCTGCCATATTCATCAAACAGTCAGGCGAGGCGATGAAAGCCTGTCCGAAGCGGACGTGGTCGTGGCCTTCCTGACGACGGACGGACGTCCCAAGCGCCAGCCGCGCGCATGGGTCGAGAGATTCGAGCGGCTGCTGTGAGGGAGATCTGAAGCGCGATGGAAGGCATTACCCTGAGCACGGAGGCGGCGACGCTTTCGCCGATCGCGCTGTTCCTCCAGGCGGACATCGTCGTGAAGGGCGTGATGATCGGGTTGTTGCTCGCATCGATCTGGACCTGGGCGGTAATCGTCGGGTTCAGCATGAAGTTGCGCCAGGCGATGCGCGAATCCGAACAGTTCGAGCGCGATTTCTGGAAAGCCCAGGACATCGACAAATTCTATGAGGGCGCCGGTCGTGCCGACCAGCCCGCCGCCAAGGTGTTCGCCGCCGGCGTGCAGGAATGGCGCCGCTCGACCGCGCGTGGCCCGGTCGATCGGGATGGCACCCGCCAGCGGTTGGCGGTGGTGATGGCCTCCGCTACTGCTGGCGAGGTCGATCGGCTGGCCGACCGGCTCAACAGCCTCGCGACGATCGGTTCGGTCGCGCCCTTTGTCGGCCTGTTCGGCACGGTGTGGGGCATCATGCGCAGCTTCACCTCGATCGCCGCCGCGCAGAACAGCAGCCTCGCTGTCGTCGCGCCCGGCATCGCCGAAGCCTTGTTCGCAACCGCGATCGGCCTGTTCGCCGCGATCCCGGCGGTCATCGCCTATAACCGTTTCAGCCATGGCGTGAACCGGCTCGAGGGGCGGCTCAACCGCTTCTCCGATGGCTTCCACGCCACGCTGTCGCGCGAACTGGAGCTTGATCGCTGATGGCGATGGGCGGGCTCCCCTCCGGTGGTCGCGGGCGCGGATCGCGCCGCGCGCCGATGGCCGAGATCAACGTCACGCCGCTGGTGGACGTGATGCTGGTGCTGCTGATCATCTTCATGGTCACCGCCCCCCTGCTCGTTACCGGGGTGCCGGTGAACCTGCCCGACAGCCGCGCCGGTGCGCTCGACCAGAATCAGAAGCCGCTGCAGATCTCGCTGGACAATGAGGGCCGCATCTTCATCGACGATGAGGAGATTGCCGAGCCCGATCTGGCGGCGCGTCTCGACGCGGCGGCGCCCAAGGAAGGCGATGATCCCGAAAAGACGCCGCGCGTGTTCCTGCGCGCCGATCGCGGCCTGGATTATGGCCGGGTGATGCGGGTGATGGGCGAGCTCAACCGCGCCGGGCTCAACCGTGTCGCACTGGTCAGCACCGATGAGGGGAAGGCGCGTTGATCGCAGCCCGCTCCGTTCGGCCTGCATGCGGGGCCATTGCGGATGGATAAGGCCGATCGTACCGGCCTGGGCATCGCGGTCGTCGCGCATGTCGCGCTGTTCGGGCTGCTCTCGCTCCATATCGCGCAAACCTCGGTCAAGCTGGAATCAAAGCCGGTCGAGGTGGTGCTGAGCGACGATTTCGCCGACATCAGCTCCGCGCCCGATCCGTCGAGCGAGGCGCCGGCGACGCGGCGTGGCGAGGTGGAAGGGCCGGTGGAACCGACCCCGCCGCCACCCGCCGAGGATTTGCCGCCGGCCCCCCGTCCGGAACCGGTGCCGGCGCCCGCGCCGGAACCTGCCCCTGCGCCCAAGCCCGCGCCGACCCCGGCGAAGAAGCCGGTCGAGCGCAAGCCCGATCCGAAGCCGACGCCAAAGCCCAGCCCCAGGCCGCAGGCCAAGCCCGCCAAGCCGGCCACCGCACCGCCGCGCGACCAATCCGATCGCCGACGCCCGGACAAGCCGGTGCGGCCGACTGGCCGGCTGGCCGGGATCACCGACGGCCTCAACACGCGCGACAATCCGAGCACGTCCACGCGGCACCAGGCGCAGACCAGCGGGCAGGCGCGCCAGACGATCAACGCCGCGATCGGCAATGAAATCCGGCCCTATTGGCGGCCGCCTTCGGGCGTGGACGTCGAGAAGCTCATCACCAAGATCCGTTTCGAGTTGAACGAGGATGGCTCGCTGGCGGGCGAACCCCAGATCCTCGGCCAGACTGGCAAGACGGCGAGCAACACGCCGCAGATGCGGCTGCATGCCGAAAATGCGATCCGTGCGATCAAGCGCGCGGCGCCCTTCAAACTGCCGCGCGAAAATTATGCGCAATGGAAGACCTGGACCTTCGATTTCGATGCGAGGCTGACAGAATGACCCAAGACACGCGATCCCCGACCCCGCGGCGCCTGGGCGCGCTGCTCGTGACCCTGTTGTTCGGCAGTGCCATGCCGACCGTGGCGCAGGTCGCCCCGCCGGCGGCGGCACCCACGCAGCCGGTGGAAAATACCGGCCGCATCACCGCCGACGTCAATGGCGACGATGTGGTGATCGCGGTGCCCGCGCTGGCGACGCCGGCGGTGCAGCAGACCGCGGCCGGCGCCACCGACAAGCTCGGCCACCAGATCGCCGACGTGATCGCCACCGATCTGCGCAACAGCGGCATCTTCCGCCCGCTGGGGCCTAATCAGGTGCGCGGCATCGCCTTCGGCGAGGTGACCCAGCCGCAATATCCGCATTGGGCGGGTACAGGCGCCGAGGCGCTGGTGCAGGGCTATGTCCGCGCCACCGGCACCGATCGGCTGACGATCGGCTGCTATCTCTATGATGTCGTGCTGAAGACCGAACTGACCCAGAAGGGCTTCGAGATCGCCCCGGGCGACTGGCGCCGCGCCGCGCACAAATGCGCCGACGCGATCTACGCGCGGTTGACCGGCGAGAGTCCCTTCTTCGATTCGCGCGTCGCCTACATCGCCGAGACGGGCCCGAAGGGGAACCGCGTGAAGCGGCTGGCGATCATGGATTCGGATGGCGCCAACCACCGCTTCATCACCAACGGCCAGTCGATCGCGCTCACCCCGCGCTATTCGCCGGATTACAGCAAGATCGTCTATCTCAGCTATATCAACAACCGGCCGCGCATCTACATCTACGATGTCGGCAGCGGCAGCCAGAAGCTGGTGGTTGAGAACAGCAACCCCACGCTCGCCCCGCGCTTCTCGCCCGACGGTCGGACGATCCTTTATTCGATGACGGTCGGCTCCAACACGGACATCTACTCGATCCCGGCCACCGGCGGCACACCGCGCCGGCTGACCAACGCGCCGGGCATCGACGTGGGCGGCAGCTTCTCGCCCGACGGCAAGCAGATTGTGTTCGAAAGCGACCGGTCGGGCGGCCAGCAGATTTATGTGATGAACGCCGACGGATCCAACCAGCGCAGGATCAGCTTCGGGGGCGGCCGCTATGCGACGCCCGAATGGAGCCCGCGCGGCGACCTTATCGCCTTTACCAAGATCGCCGGCAATTTCCGGATCGGCGTGATGACGCCGGGCGGCGGCGGCGAGCGCCTGCTGACCAACAGCTGGCAGGATGAGGCGCCGACCTGGTCGCCCAATGGTCGTGTCATCCAGTTCTTCCGGACGTCGCAGGGCCGCCAAGGCGCATCGAGCATCTGGCAGGTGGATCTGACCGGGCGCAATGAGCGCAAGCTGCCGACGCCGGTGGCCGGTTCGGACCCCGCCTGGGGGCCGCTGCTGCCATAGGGCGGCGCAGCTTTTTTTTGGATTGTTCCTCGCGGAACGAATTGATCGCGTAACGACTTTATCGGAAAGTTCCCGACTTTCCGAGCAAAGGGGGCGCGAAGGTGCAAAAGGAGAAGACCGACATGGCCCATATGAAGACCGGATTCGCTGTCGCTCTGGCGCTCGTCGCCTTGGCTGGGTGTTCGAAGAAGCCCCCGGAAACGTTGCCGCCGAGCCCGGGCGAAACCCCGACGGCGCCGCCGACCGCCGATGCCGGCCCGGGCTATGCGCCCGGTTCGCAGGAAGATTTCATCGCCAACACGCAGGGCGACACCATCTATTTCGATCTCGATCAATATGATGTCGACAGCGAGGATCGCGTGATCCTCGACAGCCAGGCGGCGTGGCTGCGGCAGCACGCCAATGTTCGCGTCTCGATCGAAGGCCATGCGGACGAGCGTGGCACGCGCGAATACAACCTCGCGCTCGGCGCCCGCCGCGCCAACGCCGCGAAGGACTATCTGGTCTCTGCCGGCATTCCGGTCTCGCGGATCAGCACGATCAGCTATGGCAAGGAACGCCCCAAGGCGCTGGGTTCGGACGAGGCGGCCTGGGCGCAGAACCGTCGCGCTGTGACGGTGACCGTCCAGTATTGATCGCCCGCAAGGGGTGACGAAAGCGGGCCGGATCCCTGGGATCCGGCCCGCTTTTCATTGGGGATGCGGGCAGGGCGGGGCGAGCAGGGTGGTATCCACCCCGACATCTCCGTACCGACCCCACACCGTTCGCCCCGAGCGAAGTCGAGGGGGTGGTTCGAGCGAAGCCGAGAACCGAGACCCGCTCCGAGCGTGTCCCCCCAAGCCGTCTCGGCTGCGCTCGACGGCCCCCTCGACTTCGCTCGGGACGAACGGAGGGGGGCGGGAGCGCCCTACCTTCGTGCGTGTGGCTTTCCGTACGCCAGGCGGAGAATATATAGCGTCTTCCTCATGCTCCGGACCCGCCCGGCGCAGATCCAGTTCCCAGGGACTCCCCACATCATGGCCGATATCGACGACATTCTGGCAAAGGCGCGCGAATGGCGCGGCGCGCGGATGGCGGTAGCGACCGTCGTTTCCACCTGGGGATCGGCGCCGCGGCCGCGCGGCAGCCATATGCTCGTTCATGAGGATGGCCGCTTCGCCGGCTCGGTCTCGGGCGGCTGCGTGGAGGGCGATATCCTCGCCAGCGCCGCCGAGGTGATCGGCGGCGCTCCCCCGGTGCTCAAGCGCTATGGCGTCAGCGATCCCGCGGCATGGGAGGTGGGGCTGCCCTGCGGCGGCGAGATCGAGGTGCTCGTCCAGCCGGTTGCCGACGCGGGTTTCGCCCCGGCACTGTTCGAATCGATCGCCGATGCGCGGCATCAGGGTCAGGCGCTGGCGGTGGCGACCGATCTTGCCAGCGGGCAGAGCGCGCTGGGCGAGGCGGCGGACGGCTTCGTCAACCGCTATCGGCCGCCCAGGCGGTTGCTGATCATCGGCGCGGTGCAGATCGCCCAGTCGCTGGTCGCGCTCGCCCGTGCGCTTGAGGTGCGGCCAGTGGTGATCGATCCGCGCGGCCGTTTCCTCACCGCCGAACGCTTTCCCGAAACCGATCTCGACGATCGTTGGCCCGATGAGGCGGTGGCGGCACGCCGCCCCGATGCGGGCACCGCGGTGGTGACCTTGAGCCATGATCCCAAGATCGACGATCCGGCGCTGATCGCCGCGCTGGCGGCGCCGACCGGCTATGTCGCGGCGCTCGGATCGCGCCGCAGCCATGCCGCGCGGCTCGAACGGTTGGCGGCGGCAGGCGTAGAACCTGCGGCGCTCGCCCGCATCGACGGGCCGGCGGGCATTTCGATCGGCGCGCTCGGCCCCGCCGAGATCGCGCTGTCTATCGCCGCCGGGATGGTCGCCGCGCTCAATGATCGCGGCTGACCGCGTCGCGGCGCTATTGCTCGCCGGCGGGCTTTCGCGCCGCTACGGCCCCGACGACAAGCTGGTCGCCGCCTATGCCGGGCGGCCGCTGGCAGTACATGCGCGCGATGCGCTGGCGGCGTTTCCAAACAGGCTCGCGGTGGTGCGCACCGGCGCCGGCGCGCTGGGCGCGCTGCTCGCGGCGGGCGGGCTGGGACTGGTCGAGAATGATGCCCCCGAAGAGGGGATGGCCGGCTCGATCCGGCGCGGCGTCGCCGCGGCAACCGCGCTGGATATCGATGCGCTGCTGATCTGCCTGGCGGACATGCCCCGCATCGATGCGGCGCTGCTCGCGCGGATGTGCGCCGATTATGATCCGGCGATCGGCCTGCTGGTCTGCGCCGCGGACGGACGGCGCATGCCGCCGGCGCTGATCGGTCGGGCGCATTTCGGGGTGCTGGCGCAGCTTACCGGCGATGTCGGCGCGCGGGATCTGCTCGCGGGGGCGCCGCTTTTCGCGATCGATGCGGCGATGGCGGTGGATGTGGATCGGCCGGCGGGCTGAGGCGCGGGTCTCCTCGTCCCTCGACTGCGCTCGGGACGAACGGAGGGTAAGGACACTGTCCGTTCGTTCCGAATGGCAGGCAGGGGCGCCATAAGCACCGTGGCCCCCGCGTCTCGGCTTCGCTCGACGCACCCCTCGACTTCGCTCGGGGCGAACGGATGTTGATAGTATTTTCCGTTCGTCCCGAGCGACGTCGAGGGACGAGTCGTGCTTAGCCGCCCGACCCCTCAAGCAACGGCACATGCGCCGCCACATCGCGCGGCAGCAGCCCGGTCACGCGCGGATCCGGGAAGGTCTCCAGCCTGCGCTCCACCGCGACGAACCCCTGCGCCCGGTAGAATCCGAGCGCGGAGGGGTGGTCCAGCGTGCAGGTCTGCAGCGAGACGCGCTCCACCCCCGGCCGCCACGCGAAGGCCAGCGCCTGCGCCATCATCCAGCGGCCATGACCCTTGCCGGCCAGTTCGGGCACCAACGCGAAGAAGGCGATGATGCATTCGCCGGGGGTGCGGTGGTCCAGTTCGATCAGGCCGATCTCGATCCCGCGCGGATCGAGCACCGCGTTGATCGACACCCCGGGGTCACGGATCGTCGCGCGCAGCCGGTCATCGTCCATCGCCAGCCGCGAGAACCACAGCCAGGGCGCGCCGACGCGGCGGAACAACGCGCGATAGGTGTCCGTCTCGGGCGTGCGCCACGGCTGCAGCCTGAGCGGGCTGGGTGGCAGCGGTCGCAGGGGCGGCCGCTTGCGCATCTCCAGCAGGGTGACGACGGTGGCGACCTCGCCGGCGGGGACCGAGATCAGGGCCATGCGGCTTCCGGAGGCAGGCTCATCAGGATCGCATCGATATTGCCGCCGGTCTTGAGGCCGAACAGCGTGCCGCGATCATGGACGAGGTTGAATTCGGCATAGCGCCCGCGCCAGACGAGCATGCGCTGCCGGTCTTCCGCACTCCACGCCATGCCCATCCGCCGGCGGACGATGCGCGGGAAGATGTCGAGAAAGGCCTCTCCCACGGCGCGAGTCATCGCGAAATTGGCGGCGAAGCTGTCGGCATCGTCGCTTTCCTGATGATCGTAGAAGATGCCGCCCACGCCGCGATGGACCTTGCGATGGGGTATGTAGAAATAATCGTCCGCCCACTGCTTGAAGCGCGGGTAGAGATCGGCGCCATGCGGTGCCAGCGCGGTCTCGAACGTGGCGTGGAACGCGGCGGTATCCTCGTCATAGGGGATAGGCGGGTTGAGGTCGGCGCCGCCGCCGAACCAGCGTTTCTCCGTCACCAGAAAGCGCGTGTTCATGTGGACCGCGGGCACATGCGGGTTGGCCATGTGCGCGACCAGGCTGATGCCGGTGGCGAAGAAAGCGGGATTCTCCGCCGCGCCATGGATGGTCTTGGCGAATTCGGGGGAAAAGGCGCCGCCGACGGTCGAGACGTTGACGCCGACCTTCTCGAAGACCTTGCCCTTCATCAGCCCGCGCACGCCACCGCCGCCTTCGCCGCCATCGGCATCGTCGCGGTCCCATGGGATGTATTCGAAGGCCGCATCGCTGCCCGCGTCGCGCTCGATCGTTTCGAACGCGGCGCAGATGCGGTCGCGCAGCGCCACGAACCAGTCGCGGGCCTCAAGCTGCTGCGGGTCGAGCTCGATCATCGGGGAAGCCACCTCAAACGCACATTGTGGCGCGCTGCTTATCCGCACGGGGGCGGGCAAGTCGAGATGGCCACAGGGGTTATTCGGGCATGCCGCCGGTCTGGCGCAACGCCTCGACCAGCGCGATGCCGGCGGACATGCCGATGTTGAGCGAGCGGAAGCCGGGCTTCAGCGGGATGCGGATGCGCAGGTCGGCGGCCTGGTGGACATCCTCCGGCACGCCTGCGCCCTCCGATCCGAACAGCAATATATCTTCGGGCCGGAACGCCGTCTCGTGGATCGGCGTGCTGCCGCGCGTCGTGAGCAGCGCGAGGCGGCCGGTGCGCTGCCCGGCGAACGCCTCCCAGTCGGCATGGCGGACGAGTTCGGCATCCGCCGCATAGTCCATTCCGGCGCGCTTCAACCTTTTGTCCGAGAAGGCGAAGCCGCAGGGTTCGATCAGATCGACGGCCACGCCGAAGCACGCGGCGAGCCGCAGGATAGCCCCGACATTTCCGGCGATTTCGGGCTGGTACAACGCAATCCGCATGGTGTTCGACTAAGCCTCTACAATTGCGAATGATTCGCAGGTCTTCAAGTTGCGCAAAATGCTGTTGGCAAACGGGTCTTCCGATGGCTATCAGCGGATTTAACCGTCGGAGCAACAGGCGGGGAGGGGGTCGAAAAGCGTCGCGCGAAGCGGTCCCCGAATGTGCCACGTTCGAACCGCAAAGGCATTACATGGCCACGCTTGACACCACCGAGCTAGAGACGGGTGAAAGCGGCGAGGAGGGGATCCGGCGCCGTGACTTCATCAATATCGCAGCAGTGAGCTTTGCCGGCGTCGGCGCTGTGTCGCTGCTCTATCCGATCGTCAATCAGATGAACCCGTCTGCGGACGTGCTGGCGCTGGCCTCGATCGAGGTCGATGTGTCCGCGATCCAGCCGGGGCAGGCGATCAAGACGATCTTCCGCAAGCAACCCTTGTTCGTCCGCCATCTCACCCCGGCGGAGATGAACGCGGCCAACGCCGTCGACGCCGCCTCGCTGCGCGATCCGCAGACGCTGGCGGAGCGCACCAAGGAAGGCAAGCAGCAGTGGCTGATCACGATGGGTGTCTGCACCCATCTCGGCTGTGTGCCGCTGGGGGCGGGCGAAGGCGAGGCCAAGGGTGAGTTCGGCGGCTATTTCTGCCCCTGCCATGGTTCCCACTACGATACGGCCGCACGCATTCGCAAAGGCCCGGCACCCAAGAATCTGGAAGTGCCGGAATATGCGTTCACGTCGGACACCGTCGTTCAGGTCGGTTGAGGTAGCAGGATATGAGCTTTCCCTGGGCTGAGCATTACACCCCGAAGCATCCGTTGATGCGCTACATGGACGAGAAGCTGCCGCTGCCGCGCCTCGTCTACAACGCGGTGGGCGCCGGCTATCCGGTGCCGCGCAACCTGAATTATTTCTGGAATTTCGGCGTGCTCGCGGGTGCCGCGCTCGCCATCCAGATCCTCACCGGCATCATCCTCGCGATGCATTATGCCGCCAACGGGCTGGTTGCGTTCGACAGCGTCGAACATATCATGCGCGATGTGAACCAGGGCTGGCTGTTGCGCTACGCGCACGCCAACGGCGCCTCGATGTTCTTCATCGTCGTCTATCTGCACATCTTCCGCGGGCTCTATTACGGATCCTACAAGGCCCCGCGTGAGATGGTGTGGCTGCTCGGCCTTGTCATCTTCCTTCTGATGATGGCCACCGCCTTCATGGGCTATGTGCTTCCCTGGGGGCAGATGAGCTTCTGGGGCGCCAAGGTGATCACCGGCCTGTTCTCGGCGATTCCGCTGGTCGGCCCGACCATCCAGGAATGGCTACTGGGCGGCTTCGCGCCGGACAATGCGGCGCTCAACCGCTTCTTCTCGCTGCACTATCTGCTGCCGTTCGTGATCGCCGCGGTGATCATCCTCCACATCTGGGCGCTGCACATTCCGGGTTCGAACAACCCCACCGGCGTGGACGTGAAGGGGCCGCAGGATACGGTACCGTTCCACCCCTATTATACCGCCAAGGATGGCTTCGGCGTCGGTGTGTTCCTGCTGATCTTCGCGATCATGCTGTTCTTCGCGCCGAACTATCTGGGCCACCCGGACAATTATATCCCGGCGAACCCGCTCTCCACGCCGGCGCACATCGTGCCCGAATGGTATTTCTGGCCGTTCTACGCGATCCTGCGCGCCTTCACCGTGGATTTCATCCTGCCGGCCAAGCTGTGGGGCGTGCTCGCCATGTTCGCGGCGATCCTGCTGCTGTTCTTCCTGCCCTGGCTCGATCGCTCGCCGGTCCGCTCGGGGAATTATCGGCCAATGTTCAAATGGTCCTTTGTGGCGCTCGTCATCGACGTGCTCATCCTGGGCTATTGCGGCGGCGCGCCGGCGGAAGAACCCTATGTGATGATCTCGCAGCTCGCGGCGGCCTATTACTTCGCGCACTTCCTGATCATCCTGCCGATCATCTCGAAGATCGAAAAGCCGCTGCCTTTGCCCAACTCGATCACCGAGGCGGTGCTCAAGGGCAAGGATGGCGCCACGCTTTCGACCAATGCCGTCGTGCAACCGGCCGAATAAGAGGAAATTCAGAAGATGGTCCGTCTGATCGGCTTTCTCGTCGGCCTGGGTTTCGTCGGCGTCGTCCTCTGGTCCTTCCTGTGGGGCGTCGTCGCCTACATCGAAGAACCCCCCGTGCCGACCGTCGAGCATGAGTTTCACCTCCACCCAAAGGAGGTGAGTTGGAGCTTCGATGGCCCGTTCGGCAAGTTCGACCGTGCGCAACTCCAACGCGGCTTCCAGGTTTACAAGGAAGTCTGCTCGGCCTGCCACTCGCTGCGGCTGGTGTCGTTCCGCGACCTAGCCGACCTTGGCTATAACGAACCCGAGATCAAGGCGATCGCCGACCAGTGGGTCGTCGAGCAGCCCTCGATCAACCCGGAAACCGGCGAGGCGGCAACGCGCAAGTCGATCGCTTCGGACAGGTTCCCGGCGCCGTTCGCCAATGAGGTCGCGGCGCGTGCTGCCAATGCCGGCGCGCTGCCGCCGGATCTGTCGCTGATCACCAAGGCGCGGCATGACGGCACCAACTATGTCCATTCGCTGATCACCGGCTATCGCCCGCAACCGGCCGAACTGCTGAAGCATTTCCCCGATGCGAAGACGCCGGAAGGGCTGCACTTCAACCCCTATTTCGCCAATCTCAACCTGGCGATGGCGCCGCCGCTCACCGGCGATGGTCAGGTCACCTATGCGGACGGCACCAAGGCGACCACCGACCAGATGGCGCGCGACGTATCCGCCTTCCTTACCTGGACGGCGGAACCCAAGCTGGAAAGCCGCAAGCGCACCGGCGTGGCGGTGGTGGGCTTCCTCCTCATCCTGACCGTGCTGGCCTATCTGTCGTACAAGAACATCTGGGCCGACAAGAAGAAGCATTGAGGTTCGCGAGGAGAAGGGCGGTCCGTCGCCCTTCTCCCTTTCTCCGGCTTTACCACCCCATACCCCTCGCCTACAGGGGCCTCCGAACCAGAGCGGAGGCGAGACTATGAGGTCCAATGACGACCTCAAGGCACTGATACGCACGATCCCGGACTTCCCGAAACCCGGCATCCAGTTCCGCGACATTTCGACCTTGCTGCTCGACGGTCCCGGCTTTGCTGCCGCGGTCGATCGGCTGGGGGAGCTTGCCAAACCGCTGGCGCCGCAACTGATCGTCGCGATCGAGGCGCGCGGCTTCATCTTCGGCGCCGCGCTCGCCAAGCATCTCGGGCTGGGGCTGCTGCCGCTGCGCAAGCGCGGCAAACTTCCCGGCGCGACTGTCGGCATCGATTATGCTCTGGAATATGGCCATGACCGGCTGGAGATGCACGAAGGCGCGGTCGGCCCCGAGATGCGCGTGCTGATCGTCGACGATCTGATCGCCACCGGCGGCACCGCGCTCGCCGCGGTCAACCTGCTCCGCCACGCCCGCGCGCATGTCGTGGGCGCGCTGTTCGCGATCGACCTGCCCGATCTTGGCGGTGCCGAACTGCTGCGCACGCAGGGGGTGCTGACCGAGAGTTTGTTCGCGTTCGAGGGGCATTGAGGCTGTCGGAGGGATAACGCCGAGCCCCTGCCTCCCTCCGTTCGCGCCGAGCGAAGTCGAGGGGTGGCTCGAGCGAAGCCGAGAGCCGAGACCCGCTCGGAGCTTGGCCCAACCTCGCCGTCTCGGCTGCGCTCGACGGCCCCCTCGACTTCGCTCGGGGCGAACGGGGTGGGGTAGGCGAACACCGGTCACCCGGCGTCCCCCCGCCCACACTCACCAAAGCTTACCCGCGCGAAACCTTCGGGACACACGCGGCCGATAGGTCGTGCGGACTGCCCGCGTGCATTGGGCCCTCGGCATGCGCCGGTACGGGGTGCGCGTATTCCGGTCCGGATCAGCCCCCTGGGAGCGTTTCGCCCTGCGATCGCGTTTGCCGTCCGGATCGATCGAGCGAACGACAAGGGAGAGCATGTGACCGCCGCCACCACCGCACCAGTCGATACCCCGGGCACGCCGATGATCGGCGGCGCCATGCTGCCCTACTGGTCGCTGGTGGTGCCGTTGCTCGGGCTGGCGGCATTGGGTGGCGGATTGGCCTATTATGGCTGGGTCGGCATCGCCGGAGCGGCGCTGATCATGATGGGCTGCGTGTTGGCCGCCGTCCACCATGCCGAGGTCGTCGCGCACAAGGTGGGGGAGCCGTTCGGCACATTGGTGCTGGCGATCGCGGTAACGGTGATCGAGGTGTCGCTGATCGTCTCGATGATGCTGTCCGACGCCGGCGACGCCTCGGTGCTGGCGCGCGACACCGTGTTCGCGGCGATCATGATCATCCTCAACGGCATTGTCGGCATCTGCCTGCTGATGGGCGGCGTACGCCATCATGAGCAGCAATTCATGCTGCGGGGGGTGAGCGCGGCGCTGTGCGTGCTGGCGGCGATGGCGGTGCTCTCGCTGGTACTGCCCAACTTCACCTCCAGCGTACCGGGCCCCTTCTTCTCTCCCTCGCAACTCGCCTTCACCGCGGTGGTCTCGCTGGTGCTCTACGGCACCTTCGTGCTGGTGCAGACCGTGCGCCATCGCGACTATTTCCTGCCCGCCGACGATCATGACGCGTATGGCGAAACTCATGCCGCGCCGCCCACCGCCACGCAGACCTGGATCGCCGTGGGTGCGCTGGTCGTCGCCCTCGTCGGGGTGGTTCTGCTCGCCAAGAAATTGTCGCCGACGCTGGAGGCCGCGGTGGTCGGTGCGGGCATGCCGCTTGCCGTCGTCGGCGTGATGATCGCCGCGCTGGTGCTCGCGCCCGAAAGCCTCGCGGCGGTGAAGGCGGCGCGGCGCAATCGCCTGCAGACCAGCCTCAACCTCGCGCTGGGATCGGCGCTGGCGACGATCGGCCTCACCATCCCGACCGTCGCGATCGTCTCGCTGGCGATGGGCTGGAACCTGTCGCTGGGCATCGATGCCAAGGCGATGACATTGTTCGCGCTGTCGCTGATCGTCGCGACATTGTCGCTGGGAACGGGGCGGACGACGGTGCTGCAGGGCATCGTGCATCTGGTGATCTTTTTCGCCTATCTGTTCACGACGGTGGTGCCGTAGGGGCCTTGTAAGCCCCTTACCTGAAGGTGAGGGGCCTACCTCTTGACTTATGTGTGAATCAGAAATATCTAATACGCATATTAGATGTAAGGCCCGCCCCAATGAACGAAGACGCCTTTCTCCAGGCCTATGACCCCGCCGCCTATGAGCGCCCGTCGGTCACCGTCGATCTGGTGCTGCTGGGTCTGCGCGACGGCCGCCCCGCGGCCTTGCTCCGGCAGCGCGGCGAGCATCCGCATGCCGGGCGCTGGGCGTTGCCCGGCGGGTTCGTCGGCATCGCGGAATCGCTCGACGATGCCGCGGCGCGGGTACTGCGCGAGAAGGCGGGGTTGCCCGCCGCGCATCTCGAACAGCTCTACAGCTTCGGCGCGGTCGATCGCGATCCGCGGATGCGGATCATCACCATCGCCTATCTCGTGCTGCTCGACGAGCGCGCCTTCGCCGATGCACTGGCGGGTGACGCCGATCTGCTGCCGGTGACGATCGACGTGCCGTGGGCGGGCGAGGCCGGCGGGCCGATCGTCGCGCGATCGCCCGTGGGCAGCGCGCTCGACCTCGCCTTCGATCATGGCGAGATCCTGTCGGCGGCGATGCTGCGGCTGCGCGGCAAGCTCGATTATTCCAATGTCGGCTTCGCGCTGCTGCCCGATCGCTTCACCTTGCGCCAGCTTCAGGATGTGCATGAGGCGATCCTCGGCACCACGCTGAACAAGCCCGCCTTCCGGCGGCGCATGCTCGACAAGGGCTGGATCGCCGCCACCGGCGCGCGTGAGGAGGGCACCGCCTTCCGCCCCGCCGAACTCTACCGCTTTCAACGGCCGCTCTGATCCAAGGAGGATATCATGGCCAGCATTCGCAATTTCGGCTTCGCCGCCCGCCTGCGCAGCGAGGCGAACAATCATGTGATCCACTATCGCAAGGGTCGCGTGCGGCGCAGCGGCCGCGGGCTCGTCTTCTGGTTCCAGCCGGACAATGCGAGCATCGCCGAGCTGCCGATGGACGATCGCGAGATGACCTTGTTCGTGAAGGGCCGCAGCCAGGATTTCCAGGACATCGCGGTGCAGGGCACGATCGGCTGGCACGTCGTCGATCCCGAGCGGCTGGCGACGCGCGTCGATTTCACCATCGGCCTTTTCAGCGGGAAGCCGCAGGGCGAGCCGATCGAGAAGATCGAGGCGCGCATCGCCGGCATCGCCAACCAGGCGCTGCTCCAGCAGATCGCGGCGGCGCCGGTGCGGCGGCTGCTCGATGCCGGCCCGGAGCCCTTGCGCATCGCGCTGGAAGCGGTGCTCGCGACCGACCCGACCTTGGCCGAGATCGGCGTCGCGGCGGTGGCGGTGCGGCTGACCGGGCTCACCCCCAGCACCGAACTGGCCCGCGCGCTGCAGACGCCGACCTTCGAGGCGCTGCAGCAGAAGGCCGATGAGGCGATGTTCGAGCGGCGCGCGCTGGCGGTGGAGAAGGAGAGGGCGATCGCCGAGAATGAACTCGCCACCAAGACCGAGCTGGCGCGGCGCGAGAAATTGCTGATCGCCGAGGAAGCCGAAAATGCCCGCAACCGCGCCGCCGGCGTCGCCGAGGCGCGGCAGTTGGAGGCGGCGGCGGAGGCGGAGCGCATCCGCGCGGTGGAGGGCGCCAAGGCAGAGGCCGAACGACAGCACATCGCGATCTATCGCGATCTGCCGCCCGCGACCCTGCTCGGCCTCGCCGCGCAGCAACTCGCCGGCAAGCTGGAGACCATCGAGCATGTCAACATCACTCCCGATCTGCTCGCGGCGATGCTCGGCGAGTTCCGCAAGGCGCCGGTGCCGATCGCGGCGGGCTGAGCGAGGAGGGCGCCATGGCCGTGCTCACGCCGCGTGCGGTGTTCGTCACTCGCGAGACCGATTATGAATTGCTCGTCGCGCGACATGCCACGCGGGAACAGGCACGCTTCTTCCTCGAAAGCCGCGGCCAGCGGCTCGAGCAGGTGGAACAGCGCCATCACCAGTTCCACGCGGTGCTCGCCGCCGCGCGCGGCGAGGTGTCGGCGGAATGGCGGCAGGCAATCGTCCGCCGCGCCGATCTCGATCGCTTCCTGTTCGCCGCCGACGATGTCGTCGTCGCGGTGGGGCAGGACGGGCTGGTCGCCAATGTCGCCAAATATCTGGGCGCGCAGCCGGTGATCGGGGTGAACCCCGCACCGGATCTCTATGACGGCGTCCTCGCCCGCATAGCGGTCGACCGGCTCGCGCGCCTGCTGCCGGCGAGTGCCGCGGGGGCCGCCGGCATCGAACGGCGGACGATGGTGGAGGCGGCGCTGGACGGCGGCGAGACATTGACCGCGCTCAACGAGATCTTCGTCGGCCATCGCAGCCACCAGTCCGCCCGCTATCGCATCGCCGCGGGCGAGGCGGTGGAGGATCAGAGCAGCAGCGGCCTGATCGTCGCTTCAGGCACCGGCGCCACCGGCTGGGCCCGCTCGATCGCGGAAGCGACGCATTGCGCGGTGCAACTCGGCTGCGAGGAGCGCGCGGTCGGCTATTGGGTGCGAGAACCCTTTCCCAGCATCGCCAGCGGCACCCGGATCCGCGCCGGCAAACTCGCCGACGCGCCGCTGGTCGTCACCTCACGGATGAATGACGGCGGTGTGATCTTCGCCGATGGCATCGAGCAGGATTATATCGCGTTCGACTGGGGTCGGCAGGTGCGGCTCGCCCCGTCAAAGCGGGCGCTGCATCTGGTGGTGGGGTAATCTGGTAGTAGCGTGATCGGGCCGAGCCTCAGCCATCGGGCCATATGATACCGCTCAGCGCGCAACCTTCTTGCCGCTGCGCCACACCTCGCGCAGCGTCCGCGTCGCGCCGATATCCTTGGTCGCGTCGGCATCGAGCACGAGGAAATCGGCGACCGCGCCGGGGGTGAGCGTGCCGCGGCCCTCAAGGCGCAGCATCTGCGCATTGCCCCAGGTCGCGGCGGTCAGCGCCTCGGTGGGGGTGAGGCCGGCCTGCACCGAAAGCTGCAGTTCGCGATGCTCGGCAAAGCCGGGAATGCGCAGCGCGGTGCCGCCGGAATCGGTGCCCAGCCCGATATGGACGCCGGCGGCGTGCAGCGCGCGCAGGTTGGCGATGTTCATCGCCACCGCCTTGCGTGCACCGTCGGCCCCGGCGAGCGTTTCCCTGCGCCATGCCGCGTCGCGCAGGCGAGCCTCCAGCGCCGGGTTCAACGCCTGCCGGAAGAAGGGATCGTCGAGCCATTCGGGATGCTCGGCATAGAGATAATTGGCTTCATCGATGTTGATCGTCGCCATGTACCAGGCGCCGCGGTCGCGCAGCAGCGCGATGAAGGCGTCGTCGACCGGCTGATCGCGCACGCCATGGCCGATGATGTCGGCGCCGGCGGCAAGCACCGCCTTGGCGTCGGCAAGGTCGCGGATATGCGCGGCGACCGGCAGACCGCGGGCATGCCCCTCGGCGATCACCGCCGTGTAGATCTCGGGCGGCATCTTCGGGGCGCCGGTGCCGAGCGCATCGAGCCAGATCTTGATCACGTCGACGCCGGCATCCGCCATTGATCGCACCGCCGCGCGCGCCTCCTCAGCATTGGCGGGGCGCGCCACCTGATCGGGCAAGGTGTTCATCCGCGCTTCCGGCGGGGCGCCGCCGATCACGCCGATGCCGGGGCCGGCGCCATAGAGGTCGGCACCGACATGGCTCGGGCCTCGGAATTCACGGCGGAGGTCGTGAAACAGCGGCCGGTTCATCCCCAGCGCGTTGACCGCGACCACGCCATAACGCTGGAACTGCGCCAGATCGCGCGCCACCGTCTCGCGGCTGTAATAGCGCCCGCCATGCTCCACGCCCGAGACGGTGCCGACATGCGAATGGCCAGCGATCAGCCCGGGCATCACGAAGCGGCCGCGACGGTCGATGATCGCGGCACCTTCGGGAATGGCGACCTCGTCCCGCGGCCCGACCGCGACGATGCGGCCGTCGCGCATCACCATCCGCGCATTCTCGATCACCGCGCGGCCATCGAACAAGCGCCCGGCCTCGACCACCGCGACGTCCTGCGCCGCCGCGGGCATCGGCAGCAGCAGCGCGGCGAGCATCGCCGCCAGCATGGTCAGCGCAGCGCGCATCGATCGGTCGATCATCGGACAGCCCCCTGGTTCTTCCGTTCAACGCCCGCGCCGTGGCAGGGTTGCGGGCTATTCTCGCAGATCGGGCGGCGATTTGAAGCCGCTCAGCGCGCCTCGGCCTCCTTCTTCAGCCGCGCATTCAGGCGGTCGCGATATGTCGCGGCATAGTCGCGGCAGGCGTTGCGATCGAGGAAAGCGTCGGCATCGCCCGCCTGCAACCGGCCCAGCTTCCTGTCGCCGCCCGACTGGTCGGGGTGGGCGGTCACCAGCATGTCGCAGGGTAGCGCTTCCATCCGGGCGAAGCCGGCGCGGAAGCGGTCGACGACGCTGCGGTGCGCGGGGTCGGAGAAACGATAGGTGTCGGTCGATACCGGGTTGAGGCTGGCGCCGAACACAATCGTCCGGCAGTTGGCGCCGGCGCAACTCCGCCACGTCCAGCTCGTCGAGCCGGCGGTGTGGCCGGGCGTCGCGATCGCGGTGATCTCAGTGTCGCCCAGTCGGATGTGCTCGCCATGCCGCACGCCGCGCACATGCGGCACCGCCGGAAATGGCACGAGCCATTCGGCCTGCGGATCGGCGGCATCGCCGGTGCCGCTTTCAAGCTCTCGCACCGCGGCGGCGCCGGCCACCACCGTCGCGCCGGTGTCGCGCGCCAGCGCCGCCAGCCCGCCGCCATGATCATAATGCGGCTCGGTGCTCAGGATCAGCTTCACGTCGCGCGGGTCGAAACCCAGCTTGCGGATGTTGGCCTCGACCGCGGGCACCGCCTGCGGCAGGCTGGCATCGATCAGGATCAGCCCCTTGCCAGTATCGATCAACACCACGCTCAATCCGCCGAAGCCCACAAAATAACTATTGGCGAACAGCTTCACCGGTTCGACCGGGGTCAGCCAGCGCGCGGCATAGTCGGGCTCGATCGGTGCGAGCAGCGGATCGGGCGCGGGTGCCTGCGCGGCAAGCGTGGCGGCGGAAGCCGCTGCGAGAAGCGCGGTAATGAGCGTGATCGGTGCGGACATGATCGGCGGTCTCCCCTTGGTGCCGCGGCTTCATGCGCGGCATCGGGGGGCACCGACAAAGGATCAAATCTCGCGCCAGCTATGATCTGAATTCATGGCTGGCGGATCAGCGCGTCTCCACGGTCAGATGTGCGAGCGCGGGGATGGGTTCGAGCCGCGCGCGCACCGCTTCGGCATCGTCCGTGCCAGTGACGCTGACGATTGCGGCGTGCGCACCGGGGCCGATGCGCCAGATGTGGAGGTCGGTGATGGTCGTGCCGCCATCCTCCACACGATTGCGCACCGCGCGTTCGAGCCCGGCGTCGGCGGTGTCGAGCAGTACGGCGGCGGTATCCCGCAGCAGGTTCCACGCCCACACTGCGATCACGATCGCGCCGACGATCCCCATCACCGGATCGAGCCAGACCCAGCCGAGAAGCCGCCCGGCGATCAGCGCGACAATGGCGAGAACGGAGGTCAGCGCATCGGCGAGAACATGGACGAAGGCCGATCGCAGATTGTTGTCGCCGTGGTGATGGTGGCCGTGATCATGATGATGCCCGCCATCATGATGGTCGTGATGATGATCGTCATGGCCGTGGTGGTGATGGTGCCCGCCGGCCAGCAGCAGCGCGCTGGCGACATTGACGATGAGGCCGATGATCGCGACCAGCGTCGCCTCCGCGAACGCCACCGGCCGCGGATCGAACAGACGGCCGACCGACTCCGCGCCGATCGCCAGCGCGATCAGCGCGAGTACCAGTGCTGAGGCGAAACCGGCGAGATCGCCGACCTTGCCGGTGCCGAAGCTGAAGCGGCGGTCATGCGCATGTGCGCGGGCGAAGGCATAGGCGCCCGCAGCGATGGCCAGCGCGCCGGCATGGCTCGCCATGTGGAAGCCGTCGGCCAGCAGCGCCATCGAGCCATAGACCAGCCCGGCGATGATCTCCGCGACCATCATCACCGCGGTGAGCCCGACCACCCACAAGGTCGCCCGCGCATTGGCGTCGTGACGGTCCCCGAAAAAGAGATGATCGTGGGTGAGGGTGGAGGCGGCGGTCATCGGGCGGTCCGTCATTTGGTGTAGCGGCGGATCGCCGCGATCAGTTCCTCGGCGCCCTCGGCACGCGCGGCGTCGTCGAGATCGGGGCGAGCGACATGCTCGCGGATATGGTCGGCGACGAGTTCGTCCATCAACCCCGCTACCGCGCCGCGCACACCAGCCACCTGATGCAGCACGGCGCCGCAGCCGGCCTCGGCGGCGATCGCCTTCTCAATGGCGGCGACCTGCCCGGCAATGCGGCGAATGCGCGCGAGCAGCGCGTCTCTCGAGGCGGTAAGATGTCCCATATAGGATACCCCCCTATCCTACATGATCACCAAGCGAAAGAGGGCGATCGTGCCGACGTCACTTGGATTGATCAGGCCGGGCGGGTGGCGATCAGCACGATCGAGGTGAAGCGCAGCACCGCTTCGTCATGCTGGTTGAATACGGTGGTGCGCGTGCGGAAGCTGCCCATTTCGGGGCGGCTGCGCGAGGGCGTCTTATCGACCAGTTCGGATTCGCAGCGCAGCACGTCGCCCGGATAGACCGGCTTCAGCCAGCGCATCTCGTCGACGCCGACGCCGCCCAGGCTGCTCTCGCCGCCGGCCTCCATGGCGTCGACGATCATCCGCATCGTCATCGCGCAGGTGTGCCAGCCGCTCGCCGGGATGCGCCCGAAATGCGTCTTCGCCGCAGCCTCGTCATCGAGGTGGAAGGGCTGCGGATCATAGGCGCCGGCGAACGCGATCACCTCCTCGCGCGTCACCGCGTAGTGGCCGAAGCTGCGCTTCGTGCCGACCACCAGATCCTCGAAATAGGCCATCGTATCCTCCCCTTGGTCTTGGGGCGGAGTGGCTTACGATTACGCAAACGTCAACCTGCCGCGCTTCTGGTTACCGCGCCATCACCCCGTCGAACGTCGCTGCGCTGCCGTCATTCGCCGCCGGCGCCACACCGATCAGCTTCGCCAGCAGCGGATAGACATCGACATTGTCGAACCCCGGCAGCGTCGCGCCGGCGCGGAAGGCGGGGCCGTTGACGATGAACAGCGCCGCCATGTCGGGCAGCGCATTGTCATAGCCATGTTCGCCGAGCGATGTCGCCTTCGCCTCTGCCGCGGCATCCGCCACCACCCGCCAGCCGAGATCGGCGAGGCATAGGATCGGCGGGATGCGGATGTTGGTGCCATAATGGAAGCGCGCCGGGATGTCCGCCTTGCGCCAGCATTCCATATGCGGATGACGGCCGATCAGCACTTTCTCCACCGCCGCCTCGCGGCCGGACGCGGGGAACAGCCCGGCATAAACGCCGTCCTCGACGATGCGGATGTCGGCGGCGGGCAGCATCCTGTCCAGCCGGACGATGCGGTCGGCGCTGGCGGCGGCCATGCCATGGTCGGCAACGATGACGAGGTTGGCGGGTTGGCCGATATCGCGCAGCCCCTCGACCAGCGCGGCAATGGCGCTGTCAACCTCGGTGACGGCGGCGGCCGTCTCGGCTGCGGCGGGGCCATAGCGGTGGCCGGCGGTGTCGACCGCGTCGAAATAGAGCGTCAGGAAGAGCGGGCGCGCATCGGCGGGGCGGCGCAGCCAGTCGACCAGCGCGCGGGTGCGCTGTTCGGAGGGCATCGCCTGCGCGAACGCCTGCCAGTCATGCGGGCGGATGCCGCCCTTGAGGTCATTGGGCCATTTCGGTTCGCGCGTGCCGCCCCAGTTCACCACCGATCCGGGCCAGAACATCGTGCCGGTCCGCACGCCGGCCTCCTCCGCAGTCACCCACAGCGGCGGCGCGGCGTTCCACCAGAACGGATCCTCGGTTGACATGGTGAAGACCTCGCCGGGCCGCGCCGGATCCTGCATCTTGTTGGCGACGATGCCATGATGGTCGGGGCGCAGGCCGGTGACCAGCGTCCAGTGGTTGGGGAAGGTCTTGGACGGGAAGGAGGGACGCATCGCCGCACTCACGCCACCCGTCACCAGCGCGTCGAGCGTGGGAGTGTTGCCCTTCTTCAGATAGTCCGGCCGGAACCCGTCGATGGAGATCAGGATCGTGACGGGCGCGCGTGCGTCCGCCTTCGAGGGCGCAGGGGCCGCGGCAGAGCGCGGCGGCGCCGCGGCGCTGCAGGCGGATAGTGCTAAGGCGGCAAACAAGGCAACGAGGTAGCGGCCGATCAAGTCGAGGCTCCGGGAGAGGAAGGAATGGAAAGGGTGCTAGCGGAGCGCGATGGGGCGGGTCAAAGCACGATCATGCTGCCACGCGTCGCCCCATGGCCGGGCGCAACATGGCTCCCAGCCCCGCACAGCCGATGCACAGGGCGGCCAACGGCAGCGCAAGCTGGGTCAACGCGCCGGCATCGATTCCGCCGGTCTGCAGCGCGATCCACTGGCCGGTCATCAGGCCGGAAAGGCCGAGCGCGATCTTGGTGGCGGCGGTGAACAGGCTGTAGCTGAATGCGGCGGTGCCACGATCCTGGCTGGTCCCGGTGCGTTCGAGCAGTTCCGAAAAACGCGACCAGGCGAGGAAGATCACCCCGCCCACCGCGGCGCCGAGCAACGAAAGGCCGATAGCCGCGCCCCAGGCACCATGCCGCAGCGCGAAGGGCAGCAGCAGCATCGCCGCCGCGGTCGCAAGATAGGCAAAAGTCAGCCCGCGGGTGACGCCCTGCCGCGCCGCCACAGGCGACCACAGCCACACGGCTGCCAGCCGCCACAGGCTGAGCAGCAGCAGGACGTTGGCGATCACCGCCATCGAGAAGCTGTCGAGATGCAGCAGCGCCTTGCCCATCGCGGCGATCGCGGCGAGTCCGCACATCTGCGCGAGGCAGAACAGCAGCACGTCGCGGCTGGGGCGGGTCGACGGCGAGGGCGGCGCGACAGGCGTCATCGCGCGGCCGAGGCGCGCGAACAACCAGGGCAGGGGCAACAGCAGGATGAAGGCGGCGCCGCCGATCGCGACGAAGATCATACCGGCGCCCGCGCCACCGGTACGGCCCGCGAACACCAGCGGGATGGCGGCGATGCCGATCAGGATCGCGGCCAGCGCGCTGACGCCGCTGCGCCAGCGCGTCACCGCAAGATGGCCGTGTACCGCGCTTAGTTCGGCAACGAGGCTGTTGTGCGGCACGTCGAACAGCGGGAAGCTCGATCGGAACAGCAGCATCGCCACCGCGGGGAGTGCCGCGCCACGTGGCAGGAAAGGCAGGGCGGCGAAGGTGAGACAGGATACCAGCATTGCCGCCACCGAAATCGCCGGCAGCCGCCGCAGCAGCGCAGGATAGCGGTGGAGGCAGGCGCCCCACGCGGCGTCAAGCACGGCGTTCCAGAAGGAGGCGCCGACGAAGATCAGCCCTGCCAGCGCCGGCTGGACGTCGAGGATCGCGATCAATGTGTAAAGCGACAGCGCATCCTCGCCTGCCCACAACAGGCTCTTGCCGCCATGCGATAAGGCGAAGGCGTAGAGATTGAGACGGTCGGCGCGCACGGCGCGTCCCCTAATCGCGCTTGGTGACAGGCCGGGGACAATGTTGGACCGGCGCGGGCGGGGCGGTATGCAGGCGCGATGATATCTGCGCCCAAAGTCGCCAAGGCCACCGACCGCGAAACCAATGAACGCATCGTCGATGCCGCGCGCGCCGCCATCGCGGAACGCGGGCTGAACGGCGCCGGGCTGCGCGTCGTCGCAGAGCGCGCGGGCGTGTCGGTGGGCACGATCAATTACCGCATCGGCGATCGCGCGGCGTTGCTCGGCGCGGTCGTGGCGCGTGAAATTGAAGTCATGGCGGTGGTCCACGCCGATTGGCGTGCCCGGCCCGGAACTCAGGACGCGATCGCGGCCGGCGGGCTGCCGGACCTCGTCGCCGCCTGGCTGGACGATGGCACGACCGATCGGCGCGTCTCGACGATCGTTACATGCGAACTGGCACTTGCCGAGGGGCGGTCGCCCGGATCGATACCGGGGATCGCGGCGCTGCTCGGCGCCGGCGAAATGCTGTGGCGCGATCTGCTGCCGCCCGATGCCGCCCGATGGGCGCCGATCCTCGCAGGCTACTGCTTCGACGAGCAGCCCTTCTCGCTGTTACTCGCAGAGCAGTCCGATTATCGTCTGCTGCGGGCGTCGACGATCCGCGCGTTGCTCCGCGATCCATGGCCTGAGACCTCCGCCGCTGCCAGCCGCTGGCATATGGCGCTGGTCGAAAGGCTGGCGGTGCCTGCCGCAGCAGCGCTCGACGAGGGGCCGGCCCCACAAGGCCTCAAGGCGGCGATCACCCAGCACATCGCCGACCTGCTGATGACGCACGGTTTCGGATCGCTTTCCCACCGTCTCGTCGCACAGGCCGCCGATACGCCGGTCTCGACGATCGCACATCACTTCCCGATGCAGCGTGACCTCATGCTGGGTGGCGTCGAGGCGCTTTATCGGCGGATGCGCGCGGCCCTGCGCCAGTCGGAAGATGCCGCCACCACGGGTGCCGCGGTGCTGTTCCTGACGCACGAGGCGGCACTGCTCGGCCTGCGCGATCCGGCGCTGGTGCCGTTCGCGATCGACATGCGGCGGCGGCGGGCGGAGAATGTCTACGGCAATACCGCGGAAGCATTGGGGATCGATGCCGATACCACGCGCGACATAACGCAGGCGGTGATCATGGCGGTCATCGGCGATCAACTCCGTTCCCCGGCGGGGCGGCGCAACATGCCGAGTTTTCGCGGACTTCTATCCGCTCTCAATTTTCCAGTACGATCGTATGAAAAACCGGCCTTATCCGAGAGATAATAACCGTACGACCGTCTTAAAACCGTAACGGCCCGGCTCTAGGGCGCGCTCCAACGCGTTAACGCCAGGGAGTCGTGTCATGTTGAAGTTCGGGGAAAAGACGTCGGTCTATCTGCGGTCGGCGGCGCTGGTCGGCGTGCTTGCGCCGTTCGCTGCTTCGGCCGCACAGGCGCAGGAAAGCACTGCGCCTGCCGCGGAGGCGGGGGGCGCCCTGCCCGAGATCGTCGTCACTGCCGAGCGTCGGCGCGAGAGCAGCCAGCGCGTGCCGCTGGCGATCCAGTCGATCGACGGCGAGGCGCTCGCGCAGGTCGGCTACACCTCCGTCACCGACCTTCAATATGTCATGCCCGGCGTCCAATATGATCCGACGCAGGGGGCGGCCTTCCAGATCCGCGGCGTGGGCAGCACCTCGTTCGACTTCTCCAACGCCAAGTCGGTCAGCGTCGTTGTCGACGATGTCGTGATGGACGGTCAGCGCGCCAATGGCCTCACCGGCCTGGTCGACATCAGCCGCGTCGATGTGCTGATGGGGCCGCAGGGCACCTTGTTCGGCAAGAACGCCACCTCGGGCGTGATCGCGGTCTCGACCAACCAGCCGAAGCTCGGCGAGACCAGGTTCCGCGGCAGCGCGAGCTATGGCGAGCATGATGAGCGCATCCTCAACGCCACCGTCAACCTGCCGCTGGGCGACATCGCGGCGCTGCGCGTCTCGGGGTTCGAACAGGCGCAGGACGGGTTCGGCCGCAACGTCACGCTCAACCGCCTGATCGGCTCGACGCATGAATATGGCGGCCGCGCGCGGCTGCTGCTCGAACCGTCGGATGCGCTGAGCTTCACCCTCTCGGGCGACTATGCCTATCATTGGGACAGCAGCGTGCGCACGCCGGTGACCGGCCAGCCCGCCAACGTCACCGCCTTGCTCAACGCGCTCGGCGTGTTCCCCAACCCGAAGAATGCCGATACCGCCGACTCGTCCTTCGGGGAGATCACCACCGAGGAATGGGGAACCTCGCTCAAGATCCAGGCGCAACTCGGCGATCATGATCTGACCTCGATCACCGCCTATCGTTACACGCGCTACGACAATTCGACGCCGGCCAGCCTGCTGCCGGCGGACCAATATTCCTACATCCCGTTCAATCTCGGCGCGCTGGATACCGACAAGGTCAGCCAGGAAATCCACATCGCCTCGCCGACCGGCCAGTTCTTCGAATATCTCGCCGGCTTCTTCTACAATGATCTGCGCGCGCGGCAGACCCAGCTTCAGTGGGGCACGCTCGGCGCGCCGCTATACGACGCCAACGGCACGCCGCGCCCGACATTGATCGCGCTGACCGGCGCGATCGGCGTGGACGGCAATTCATCCCTGTTCGACGCGCGCAACGAGACGATCGCGGGCTTCGGCCAAGTGAAGTTCAACTTCACTTCGCAACTCAGCCTCACGCTGGGTGGCCGCTACACGTCCGACAATAATTCGCAGAGCCTCGATTTCGTGACGATCGATCCGCTGCCGATCACCGGCTACGATCCCAATTTCGTCGGATCGAGCGCGGCGCCGGCCTTGTCCTACGGCAAGGTGAAGGGTGACAATTTCTCGTACCGGATCGCGCCGCAATTCCAGATCACGCCCGACGTGCTGCTCTATGCGACCTATTCGACCGGCTACAAGCCCGCGGGCATCGCCTTCGTGGGCAACAAATATGCGCCCTACCGCGACGAGACGGTGAAGAGCTGGGAGGCGGGCATCAAGTCCGAATGGTTCAACCGCCGGCTGCGCGTGAACCTCGATATTTTCCGCTCGGACTTCAAGGATTTCCAGGCGACCATCCTCACCAAGATCCCCGATGGCGCGGGTGGCCTGCTCGATGCGACGGTGATCGGCAATGCCGGCGGCCTGCGCACGCAGGGCGTGGAAGGCAGCATCGCGGCGCAGCCGGTGCGCGGCCTCACTCTGTCGGGCGCGCTGACCTACACCGACGCGAAATTCACCGACTATGTCTACAACGCCACCACCAACTATACCGACACGCGGCTGACCAACTCGCCAGAATGGTCGGGCACCGCGGCGGTCGATTATGAGCATCGCTTCGACTCCGGCTTCGGCGTGCGCGCGCATGTCGACTATGCCTATCGCAGCGAATATTGGACGGTGGTCGGCCAACCCGCTTATTCGCGCGTGCCCGGCTATGGCCTCGTCAACGGCCGGCTGACCTTCTCGCTGCCCGACAGCAAGGTCGAATTCGGCGTCTATGGCCGCAACCTGTTCGACACCTATTTCTCCACCGGCTGGCAAAATTACGGCGCGCTCGGCATCCTCCACTACACCTCGCCCAACGCGCGCCGGACGCTCGGCGGCTTCGTCAATTTCAACTTCTGATCGGGAATCCGAACATGTCCTTGCGCACCTTCGCGGGGCTGGCGTCGGCGCTTGCGCTGATCGCCGGCACCGCCGCGGCCCAGCAGACCGCCGACCCCTCCGCCGATTATCTGCCGATCAACGCCATCCAGGTGATCGGCACGCACAACAGCTATGCGCTGCCCGCCGATCCCCGCACCATGGCGCTGCTCGGTCCCCGCCTCTTCACGTTGATGAAGGGGATGATGGCGCAGATGACGCCGGAGCAGGCCGCGGCGATGGCCGACGAGCATCCCGGCAACCTCGCCGACATCGCCAAGTCGCTCGACTATGTGCAACTGCCGCTCGAAGCCCAGCTCCGCATGGGCGCGCGCAGCCTCGAGATCGATCTCCACCCCGATCCCAAGGGCGGCGCCTATGCCGATCCGGTGCCCTACCGGATGTTGCGCGAGAAGGGCGAGACCGACCTCGCGCCGATCTATCGCGAGGAACTGGCGAAGCCGGGGATGAAGGTGCTGCACGTCGCCGATCTCGACTTCCGCAGCCAATGCCCCACCTTCCGCTCCTGCCTGATGCGGCTGAAGCAATGGTCCGATGCCGAACCGGGCCACAGCCCTGTCTTCATATTGCTCGAACCCAAGATGGCGGGGCTGGAACGCGCCATCCCCGGCGCGCTGCCGGTGCCGCCGTTCGACGCCGCCGCCTTCGCCGAGGTGGATGAGACGATCGCGAGCGTGCTGGGGCGGGACAAGGTGCTGGCGCCCGACGATGTCCGCGGCACCCTGCCGACGCTCGAGGCCGCGGTGCTGGCGAAGCGCTGGCCGACCGTCGCGCAGGCGCGCGGCAAGTTCGTGTTCCTGTTCCTCGTGCCGGGCATGAACCTCAAGGCGTTCGCACCCTATCTCGACGGTCGCCCGTCACTGCAGGGGCGGATGGCGTTCATCCAGGGCAAGCCGGGCATGGCCCATGCCGCCTTCATGATGTTTGACAATGCGCTGACCCGGCAGGCGGAAATCAGGGCCGCGGTCGCCAAGGGCTATCTGGTCCGCACCCGCGCGGACATCGACACGGTCGACGCGCGCCAGAACGATCCGAAGCGCAAGGATGCGGCGCTGGCCAGCGGCGCGCAGATCATCTCGACCGACTATCTGACCGCGCCCAACGTGTACGGGAATGACTATCACCTGACGCCGTTCGCGGGCGGGTGGCGGTGCAATGCGGTGGTGGCGCGGTGTGGGCAGTAAAGCACGACCTGACGGGCGGATGGTTGATTAACCACCGTTCGTCCCGAGCGTAGTCGAGGGACGGGTCGTGCGCAGCAAGGACGCTGGGCGCTCGGGCCACCCGTGTCTCGACTTCGCTCGACACGAACGGGTTCTGTTGGCCCGGCGTGGGCGGGGGGCGGGGCTGTGAACCCGCCCCATTACCTCACACGTTGAACCGGAACAGCAGCACGTCGCCATCCTTGACGACATATTCCTTGCCTTCGGACCGCAGCTTGCCGTTATCCCGCGCGCCGGCTTCGCCCTTGAACTGGACATAATCGTCATAGGCTATGGTCTCGGCGCGGATGAAGCCGCGTTCGAAGTCCGAATGGATCGCGCCGGCGGCCTGCGGGGCCTTGGAGCCGACCGGGATCGTCCAGGCGCGCGCTTCCTTGGGGCCGCAGGTGAAGAAGGTCAGCAGCTCCAGCAGCGCATAGCCGGCGCGGATTACGCGGGCGAGGCCGGTTTCTTCCAGGCCCAGGTCGGCGAGGAACACCGCGCGATCCTCCGGATCCATCGTCGCGATCTCGGCCTCGATCGCGGCGGAGACGACCACCGCCTGCGCGCCCTCGGCCTTCGCCTTCTCGAACACGCGCGCGGACTGGGCATTGCCCTCCGCCGCGCTCTCTTCCTCGACGTTGCAGACATAGAGCACCGGCTTGGCGGTGAGGAGCTGCGCCTGCAGCAGCACGCGCGCTTCCTCCTCGTCCTTCGGCTGGGTCAGCCGCGCCGGCTTGCCCTCGCGCAGCAGTTCCAGCGCCTGGCCGAGCACCGAGGCAGCGACCTTGGCTTCCTTGTCGCCCTGCGCCGCCTTCTTGGCGAAGGCCGGCACGCGCTTTTCGAGGCTTTCGAGGTCCGACAGCATCAGCTCGGTCTCGACCGTTTCGGCGTCTGCGATCGGATCGACCTTGTTGTCGACATGCTGGATGTCGTCATTCTCGAAGCAGCGCAGCACATGGACGATCGCGTCCACCTCGCGGATATTGCCGAGGAACTGGTTGCCCAGGCCCTCGCCCTTGCTGGCGCCGCGCACCAGCCCGGCGATGTCGACGAAGCCGAGTTGCGTCTCGATGATCTTCTGCGATCCTGCGATCTCGGCCAGCTTGGTCAGGCGCGGATCGGGCACGGCGACCTGCCCGACATTGGGCTCGATCGTGCAGAAGGGATAATTCGCTGCCTGCGCCGCCGCGGTCTCGGTGAGCGCGTTGAAGAGGGTGGACTTGCCGACGTTCGGCAGGCCGACGATGCCGCAGCGAAAACCCATGGGAAAAACGATCCTGTCTTGTGATGCGGCGCCTGGCACCGCGAGATTTCGCGCCAGATAGGAGCAAATCGTCGCGAAGACCAGCGCCCGACCGGCTATAGGCGAATACAGGCGATGCCGGGGATCGAAGCGGGGAGGGCGGGCGATGCGCTGGACGGGGGTGACAAGGCTTGTTCTGTGTTTCCTTCTGGCGCCGATCCCGCTGATCCCTGTCGGCCTCTATGCCGTCCTGTGGCTGACGACGGCGATGGGAGGCAATGAGGATCCGATCGAGCTCCTGCCGATGGTGTCCGCCGCGATCTACCTGTACGCCGGGCTCTTCGGGCTGCCCCTGTACCTGACGCTGCGGTGGATCGGGCGTCAGGGGTTCATCCATTATGTGCTGGCCGGTCTCGTCCTCTCGTTGATCCTTGCGATCGGCTCACTGTTTGGCGGCCAAGGGCTCGTCGGCTTCTTCTTCTCGTTCATTTTCTGGGCCGTCCTCATATTGGTCCCGATCATCCTGTTCTGGCTGATCGCGCTCTGGCAGCCGCGCTGGCCGCGCAGGCTTCGTCCCGCGCGTGCGCCGCGCCCGGCAATGCGCTGAGGCCGGCGCATGCTGCGCATCATATTTGGTTTCCTCCTGGCACCGATGCCCATTCTGCTGCCTATCCTGTGGTTCTCGATCATCGTGTCCGATACGGGGCTGCAGCTCGTGCAAATGCTGACCCTCGCCGCGTTCATCTACGGCCCGACCCTGCTGTTCGGTGTGCCCGCGCATGTGCTGCTGCGGCGCTTCGGCAAGCGCCGGCTATGGCATTATCTCGCCGCGGCCATGACGCTGCCGGTGCTGGCGACGCTGGCCGTGTTCATCATGGAGATCATCAAGACGGATGATTACAACTCGTTCGGCGTGCCCGCCATGTGGTTCGGCAGCATATTGGCGATCGCCGCGGCGCTCACCGCGCTGCTGTTCTGGCTGATCGCGATCTGGCGGTCGCCCGAACCCGGCCAGATCGCGCGGACGAAGCTGTCGACCGTGTTCGATTGAGCAAGCGTCTCTGCGCGATGCCGAATTTTGCTCCGGATGGGATCAAATCCCGGGTGGCATCGGCGCGCGATCCGCTATGCCCGGGCGGATGGGGGCAAGCATGAGTGGGGAGGGCAGGCGATGCGCTGGACGAGGGTGTTAAGGGTCGTTCTCGGCTTCCTGCTGGCGCCGATCCCGGTGACCCTGTTCTTCGGGATGGTGGCCTTATCGTTTCTCGCATCGTTCGGACGCCACGAGAATGCGGAAGCATTGCTGCTGGAGGTGCCGCTCTGGAGCTATGGAATCACGTTCGTCTTTGGGCTGCCCATTCACCTTGCCCTGCAGTGGCGGCAGAAGCCGGGGCTTGCGCATTATGTGCTGGTGGGCCTCGTCGCGTCCGCCATGCTGTCCATCTTCCCCTTCGGTTTCGAATATGGCCTGATTTCTTTCCTCTCCGGCTTCATGTTCACGGCGTTCTTCGTCCTCATGACCGTGGTGCTCTTCTGGCTGATCGCGGTCTGGCAGCCGCGAAAGACGATCGGGGCGCTCCGTGCGGCCTTCCAGCGTCGCCGGCCGTCGCATGGCTGAGGCTGGGCGCGTTCGCCCGGCCCGTTCGGCGGCGCGGCAGCGCGTCTGGCATGATCTGCTCGGGCTGATCGTGGCGCCGGTGCCGGCGGCCATGCTGTGGGTGACCGACCGGTTGTGGCGATCGGCCGATGGCGTTCCGGGGCCGGGCAACGGGTTCGATGCGATCATCGGCTTGACCGCCGGGGCCTATGGCATCGCCTTGCTGTTCGGCCTGCCCGTCCACGAACTGCTGTGCTGGCGAAGGCGCGACGCCTGGTGGCATTATGCGCTGGGCGGCGTGGCGGTGACGGTGGAGATGTTCCTGATCTATCTGGCGATCTCCACCAGGCCGCTTGCCGAACTGTGGATCATGTTGCCGACGATCGGCGCGCATGTGTTGCCCACCGCCCTGCTGTTCTGGCTCGTCGCGGTCCGGCCGCGGCGCCGAGCGGCCGGATCGCCGCCGCCGGGCTGAGGCGATCGGCCTCAGACCTTCCTCTTATCCTCCAGCACCGATCGCCCGCGCTCGCGCACCACGGCCTCGATCATGCCGGACATCATGCCGAGCAGCGGCGGCAGCACCAGGCTCACCCGCACCAGATGATCCTGCACGTCGAGGTCGCAGACCACTTCCTGCCCCATCGCGGTCACGATTACGTTCATCCGGTCCTCGCTGGGCCAGGAGGATCGCACCTCGGCCATGCCGCCGGGGATGTGCTTCGGCAGGTCGCCCACCTTGGCGGACATGCGGCGGCGCACCTCGGCGCGGTCGAGCTTGTGGGGGATGTCGATGACGAGGGGGTTTGACATGAGGGGAGTACGCGCGCCTTGATGTGGAGGTTCCGCGGCCGGGCGGGGTTGAAACCGCCTGTGCCACCGCCAACCTCGCGGAACAAGACGCCGCCCGGCGTCGCCCCTGGGAAGAGAGATGATGATCAACGCCAACCCGCTGCTCGCCGATGACGACCTCCCCGATTTCGCCGCGATCCGTGCCGACCAGATCGGCCCCGCGATCGACGTGCTGGTGGCCGAGCATCGTGCCGCGGTAGAGCGCATCACCGCTTCCGATGACGGCAGTTTCGCCGGCGTGATCCTGCCCGCCGAGCGCGCCGATTTCGCGCTGACCCGTGGCTGGCAGCCCGTCACCCACCTGACCGGCGTCGCCGACAGCCCGGCGCTCCGCGAGGCGCATGCCGCGGCCGAGGCCAAGCTCGTCGCCTATCTAATGGAAGCGGGGCAGAACCGCGCGCAATATGACGCGATCCGCCATGTTTCCGAGGCGCGGGAGTTCGACCGGCTGACCCCGGCGGAGCGCCGCTCGGTGGAACTGGCGCTCCGTGGCTTCCGCCTCTCCGGCGTCGCGCTGGAGGGGGAGGCGCGCGAGCGTTTTCTTGCCATCGGCATCGAACTCAGCCGGCTCGGCACCGAATTCGGCAACGCCGTGCTCGACGCGACCGAGGCGTGGAGCGAGCATGTGATCGACGAGGGACTGCTCGACGGCGTGCCCGAAACCGACAAGGCGATCCTCGCCGCCTATGCGGCCGAGCAGGGGCTTGAGGGCTGGCTCGTCCGCCTGCGCCAGCCCAGCCTCAAGGCGATCCTGTGGCACGCCACCAACCGCGACCTGCGCTATCGCGTGTATCGCGCGAATGTGACGCGCGCTTCCGAACTCGCCGACGATCCGTCGTTCGACAATGGCGCGCGGATCGAGGGCATCATGGCGCTGCGGCATGAGGCGGCGCAGTTGCTCGGCTTCGAGGATGCCGCGGCGCGCTCGCTGGAAACCAAGATGGCGGCGAATGTCGACGAGGCGCTGGCCTTTCTCGGCGATCTCGCGCGCCGCGCGCGGCCGATGGCGGAGGCTGAGCTGGCCGAGGCGCGCCGCTTCGCCGCCGAGCGGCTGGGTATCGACGCGCTGGAACCGTGGGACATGAGCTTCGTCGCGGAGGCGATGCGGCGCGAACTGCATGGCGTCGACCAGGACGCGATCAAGGCCTATCTGCCCGCGCCGCGCGTGCTGGCGGGCACCACCGCGCTGATCGAGCAGCTCTACGGCATCCGCCTCGTCGCGCGTGAGGACGTGTCGCTGTGGAATGATGACGCCATCTTCTACGACGTGCTCGACGGCCTCGGCACGGTGATCGCCGGCGTCTATCTCGATCTCTATGCGCGGTCGGACAAGCGCGGCGGCGCGTGGATGGATGTGTGCCGCCCGCGCTTCCGCGACGCCGATCGCCTCCACCGGCCGGTCGCCTTCCTCACCACCAATTTCGCGCCTCCCGCCGGCGGCAAGCCGTCGCTTCTGACCCACAATGACGTGGTGACCCTGCTGCACGAGTTCGGCCATGTGCTGCACCATCTGCTGACCGAGGTGGATCTGCCCTCGATTGGCGGCATTTCCGGCGTGGAGTGGGACGCGGTTGAACTGCCCAGCCAGTTCATGGAAAATTTCGCGTGGGATCGCGCGGCGTTGCTGTCGCTGACCGGCCATGTCGAGACCGGCGAACCGCTGCCCGACGCGCTGTTCGACAAGATGCTCGCCGCGCGCCAGTTCCAGGCCGGGCTGCAACTGCTCCGCCAGATCGAATTCGCCACCTTCGACCTGCGCCTCCACCACGGCTTCGACCCGAAGGAAGGCGCCCGCACCTTGGCGACGCAGGCGGCGGTGCGCCGCGAAGTCTCCGTCTTCCCGCCGCCCGAATGGGATCGCTTCGCCAACGGCTTCACCCATATCTTCGCGGGCGGCTATGCCGCTGGCTATTATTCCTACCTCTGGGCCGAACTCCTCTCGGCCGACGCGTTCGAACTGTTCGGCGAACAGAACGCTGCAGGCGCCGGCGCCACCGCCTTCCGCCGCGAGATATTGGCCGCCGGCGCCAGCCGCCCCGCCGCGGACAATTTCGCGGCGTTTGCGGGGCGCCCGCCGAAGATCGACGCGCTGCTGCGGATGAAGGGGTTGGCGGCGTAGGGGTAGAGTTTAGTATTATGTCCCCAAAATACTGAGGCAGCGTCATGGGCTGGAAGTTCGATCAAGCGCCGGATGTAGCCTGCATCACGTGTCGATCGGTAATTGATGGCCACCCCGTTCTGGTTGTGACGCATTATGAGGATGATCATTCCTGGGGGTTTCTGGCCGGCGCTGAAAATGATCCTGCGTTGGCGCGTATCGTGGCCATGTCGGAGGTCGTTGAGCGCCATCCCGACCTTGATGACATCGCCGACCTCCCTGCGGGCTGGTCGGCCATCCGCGTGGCTGTCGGCCAGCCTTGGTCGAAGCATAAGGACGTTTGGTATGTCGAAACCTGTGGAGTGCCCCCCTAGATTGAGACAGAGAAATAAGGGACGGCCCTATGAGGAGGGCAGCATGTCCAAGTTGGTTCGACGAAGATTTGGTCGGGCGTTTAAGCTTGAGGTCGTTCGGCGGATGGCGGCGGGCGAGAGCGGTACGGCGTTGTCGCGAGAGTTGGGCGTCAAGCGCACGATTTTATACCGCTGGGGGGATGCGTTTCGTGATGGTGGGGAGGAAGCGCTTCGGGATGGCCCCGGCCGGCCGAAGCGGGCAGAGAAGGCGGCAATGGCGCTGGCGCGTGGTCCGGCGGCCCGTGCCCGCGATCTTGCGGAGGCGCGTCGCCAGATTGCGGAGTTGGAGCGTAAGGTCGGCGAGCAGCAGGTGGCGCTGGATTTTTTCAAGGGTGCCTTGCAGCGCATCGAGGCGTCACCCCCGCCGAGCGACGGCGCTGGCGTGACGGGGTCATCGCCCAGATCCAGGCGATGACGGGTCTGCAAGGCTCGGGATCAAGGCTTTCGGTGGAGCGGCTGTGCCGCCTGGCCGAGGTGAATCGTGCCGCCGTCTATCGACGATGGCAGGATCATGCTCCGAAGCAGGAAGAAACCGCGCTGCGCGACCAGCTTCAGCGGCTGTGCCTGGCGAACCGGCATTATGGCTATCGGCGGATCACGGCACTGCTCAAGCGCAACGGCTGGCACATCAACCACAAGCGGGTGCAGCGGCTGATGCGGGAGGATAATCTGCTGTGCGTGAGGAAGCCGGTCTTCCGGCCAGCGACGACGGACTCGCGCCACAGCTGGCGGATATGGCCCAATCTGGCCCGCCATCTCGATCCGAGCGAGGTCAACCAGTTGTGGATTGCAGACATCACCTATGTCCGCCTAGCCGAGGCATTCGTCTATCTGGCGGTCATCCTCGATGCGTTCAGCCGCAAGGTGGTCGGTTGGGCGATGGCGGATCATCTGCGCGCCGAACTGGCGCTCGATGCGCTGACGATGGCATTGGAGCGACGCCCCGTCACGCCGGGCGCCTTGGTCCACCACTCGGATCGCGGCATCCAATATGCCTGCGGCGATTACATCGCCCGGCTGGAGGCCGCCGGCATTCTGCCGAGCATGAGCCGGGTTGGATGCCCCTATGACAATGCGATGGCCGAGAGCTTCATGAAGACGCTCAAGCAGGAGGAGGTGAACGGCGCCGACTATCGCGACCTCGCCGATGCAACAGAATGCATCGGCTCATTCCTCGAGCAGATCTACAATCGCCAGCGTCTACACTCCGCCTTGGCCTACAGATCTCCCGATGAGTATGAACTTATTTCGACAAGGGCTGCTGCGCAGCAGCCCTTGGCCGTGACGGAAAACCGCTGTCCCTAATTGCACTGTCTCAGCGATGGGGTGCAGTCCACCTGAAATTTTGGAGCGAATTTCGGGGACACAATACTAAATAGACGCCCTCCGCGCGCTCTGCTATCCTCCCTCCGTGGCCAGACTCGCCCGCATCGTCATCCCCGGCGTCGCGCATCATGTCACCCAGCGCGGTAATCGGCGGCTGCCCATCTTCTTTTCGGACGATGACCGCGCCGCCTATCTGGCGCTGGTCGCGCAGGGCATTGCCGCGGCCGGCGTGCGCTGCCTCGCCTGGTGCCTGATGGACAATCATGTCCATCTCGTGCTGGTGCCGGAGGATGAGGATGGATTGCGCGCGGCACTGGGCGAGGCGCATCGCCGCTACACCAGCCATGTGAATGCGCGCGAGGGGTGGAGGGGCTATCTGTTCCAGGGCCGCTTCGCGAGCTATCCGATGGACGACGCCCACCTCATCGCCGCGATCCGCTATGTCGAGAACAACCCCGTCGCCGCCGGACTGGTGGCGGAGGCGGGCGACTGGCGCTGGTCGAGCGCGCGGGCGCATGTCGCGGGCCGGCGCGTCGCGGACGATCCGTTGACCGATGTCGCCGCCCTCGGCCGCCATGTGCGCAACTGGCGCGCCTATCTGGCCCGCGGCATCGAAGCCGCGGACGAGGCCGACACCGCGGAAGCGATCGAAGCTCGCCTCCGCACCGGCCGCCCGCTCGGCGATGCCGCGTGGCTCGCCGACATGGAGACGCAGACCGGCCGCGACCTCGCGCCGCGCAAGCGCGGGCCGAAGCCGAAGGCGTAGAGTCTAGTATCGTGTCACCGAAACTCTCCGAACCTGTCGAGCGAAGCCGAGACGGTCGGCATTTGCACCGACCTGCGGTCAACTCGGCCTTGCTCGGGACGAACGGACGGTTCATTTTCAAGCGGCCTCCGCTCCGCTCATCGCAGCAGTTCGGTCACCAGCGACGGCCTTTTCGCGATCATGGCGAGCAGCACCTGCGCGGGGCCGGTCGGTTGCCGGCGGCCATGTTCCCAGTTGAGCAGCGTTCCCTTGGCGACGCCGATGCTGCGTGCGAACGCGCTCTGCGACAGGCCCGTGCTGGCGCGAATCGCGGCGACGTCGAGAACCCGCACTTCATAGGCGCTCATTCTCGGTCTCCATAGGCTGCGACCAGCATCTTGGCCAAGGCGACGGCGGCCGCTTGTTCGGCCCTGCTCAGATTATCCTTCTCGTTCTTCGCGAACACCGTGAGGAGGTAGATCGGCATGTGGATGCCGCCGAACACATAGATCGTCCGTAACCACCGCTCTTGCCGCCGCCTTCGCGTGGGATGCGGACCTTGCGTAATCCACCGCCCAGCGCGACGCCCGCCTCGGGATTGGCGGCGATATAATTCACCAGCGCCGACTGTTCCTCATCGGTCATGATCTCCTTCGCACGTCGCAGAAACTCGGGGAGTTCGACGACCGTCTGCAGGGTGATCATCGGGATCAGATTTGTGCCATTGGCGTATGTGTCATTAGCGCATGAACCTCACGGACATAATGCAAATTAGGCAGGTTCCGCAGTCGTCCCCACCGCCGTCGCGGCTTGGCTCGACGGGCCCCTCGACTGCGCTCGGGGTGTACTGCGGGTGGGCGGGGTCCGTTGGACTGCGGTCCGCCGTTGGGGCTGGCTAAGTAGATTCCGCAATGGCACGTCGGTCCCGCCGCGGGCTATTCTTTGGCCAGCAAGGACGACGCGCATCTGACTTCACCGCGCAAGACGATCGCCGACAACAAGGATGTAGCCCTCGTGACTATCCTGACGGTGGGGCTGATCACGCTGATCCGCTTGATGATCCTGTCGAAGCTGGCGGATTGAGTTCAGCCGCTGCTCGCGGCGAAGTGGGCAGCGTTTCCCCTCAGAAATCCGGCTTCAGCCTCACCCGCTGGACTTCCTTCTGGATCATCCGGCTGACGATCACGCTCGCCGAGATCATGTAGATCACGAACCCAAGATAGAGCACCGTCAGCACCGTCTCGGTTTCCGGCGGCAGGCCGAAATCGTTGGCCGCGAGCACCGCCCAGCGGAACACCACCCACAGCCCGACGACGAGGAAGATCGCGCGCGCCTGGCCCAGCTTCACGAGGAAGCGGTTCCAGCGCCACCACAGGCCGCCCACCGGATTGCCCTTCATCTTGGTGGAGGCGAGCAGCGACAGCGCGTCGAGATCGTTGGGCGCCTGCGAGAGCGCGGCGAGGGCGAGGCGCAGCGCCTCGGCGGTGTCGCCGCGGGCGAGCTGGACGTGGCCGATCAGCACCAGCCCTTCGCTGTGATGCGGGGTGAGGCTGAGGATCCGGCGCGCGGCATCCTCGACGATCTCGATGCGGCCCTGTTCCAGCGCTGCATAGCCCATCTCGGCGAGTATGTCGGGCGAGTTGGGGGCGAGCGTCAGCGCCTGATCGAGGCTGGTCGCGGCCTCGGCGCGGCGGCCGGCGATGCGCAGCAATTTGGCGCGCACCAAATGGCCATAGGCCTCCTGCGGATCGAGGTCGATCGCATGGTCGGTCGCCGCCAGCGCCGCCTTGTTGCGCTGTTCGAGCAGCAGCACATGCGCCAGTTCGAGATGCGTCGCGTTCCAGGTCGGCGCATGTTCGATCGCGCGCTCCGCCTCGTAACGCGCGCCCGCCAGCCGATTGCCGATGCGCAGCGCGCGCGCCAGCAGCAGATGCGGATAGGCCTGGTCGGGCGCGATGGTCAGCGCGTCGCGCAGCGGCTCGATCGCGGCGTGGCTGTTGCCCGCGCGCATCAGCATCTCGGCGCGGTCCATCGCCATCTGATAGGGATCCATGCTCAGCGCTGCCGCAGATATTGGCGCAGCGCCGCCGTCCGCTCCTGCGAGACGAAGGCGGTGGCGATGAACATCAGCCCCACGCCGATCGCCAGCACGAACAGATAGCGTGCCGCGCTGTCACTGATCAGCCCGTAATGCGCCGAGAAGCCGAGCAAGATCTGGCTGGCGAAGAAGATCAGGATCGGGATCAGCGCGAAGGCGATCTCGCGGTTGCGGTGCGGGCCGTTGAGCGCCACCGCGTTGACCGCGACGAGCAGCAGCCCCCAGGGCAGGAAATATTGCCCGACGAGGAACACCAGCAGCGGCGGCAGCGCGATCTTCTGGAGAAAGCTCGGCCGCGGCTCGTCGACCAGCCGATAACGCAGCGCATCGCTCACAGTCCGTGCGCCTTGATGAAGGCGGCGACATCGTCATACTGGCCGCCCGCATTGGAATATTTGGCATAGTTGCGCGCGGTGGTCAGCCATTCGAGCGTGGTCGGTTTCACCTCGCCCAGCGCTTCCGCCAGATGGCGCTGCCCCACCGGGCTTTCCGCGCCGGAGGCGAGCGCCTCCTCGATCGCGAGGTCGACCGCGGTGTTGACCAGATTCTCGATGTCGGCACCCGAAAAGCCGGTGGTTTTCGCGGCGATCGCGGCGACATCGACATCGCCCGCCAGCGGCCGCCCTTCGAGCTGCAGCTTGAGGATCTCGGCGCGCGCGACGCGATCGGGCGGCGGCACGAACTGTACGCGATCGAAGCGGCCGGGGCGGCGGAACGCAGAATCGACGCCCCACGGCATGTTGGTCGCGGCGAGGATCAGCACGCCTTCATTGTTGTGCGCGAACCCGTCCATCTCGGCGAGGAAGGTGGAGACGAGGCTGACATGGCTCTGATGGCCGTGGCCGGTGCGGGTGCCGGCCAGCGCCTCCAGCTCGTCGAAGAACAAAACGGTTGGCGTATCCCGCCTGGCATCGGCGAAGATCGCCGCCAGCTTGCGCTCGGCCTCGCCGATATATTTGTCGATCACGTCGACCACCGGCACATTGACGAAGCGCGCCTCGCATTCGCCTGCCGTCGCGCGTGCGAGCAATGTCTTGCCGCAGCCCGGCGGGCCGAACAGCAGCACGCCGCCGCCGGCCTTGCGGCGATATTTGGCGAACAAAGACGGCTTTTTGAACGGAGTGATGATGCGCCGCGCGATCTGCTTCTTCACATCCTCGAGCCCGCCGACATCGGCGAAGCGCACCTGATTGTCCGCCTCGGCGAACAGCGCGCGGGCGGCGGCGGCCTCCTCCCGGTCGCTGCGCTCGGCACCGCGCAGTCCACGCGCGGCGTGGACGAAGCCGATCACGTTGGAGGCCGCCTCGGGCGCGGCGGCGGCGCGGGCCTCGTCCAGCCGGGCGTCGATCTTGGGATCCTCCAGCACCGGATCGGCGGCGACCGCAGCGCGATACTCGGTCTCCGCCTCCGCCAGCCGGCCGGCGACGAGCAGCGCATCGATGCGCAGAGCGAGCAGGCTCCGCTCCTCGCCCGCGAGCGTGACGGCATCGAGCGCGTCGCCGAGATCGAGCGCGATCCGCGCGAGGCGTTCCCGCAGCGGCAGGTCGAGATCGGTGCCGAGGCCTGCGGCGATCACCGCGCGCCGGTCTGCATCGCTCGCTGCGAGATCGAGCGCGGAGCCGAGCAGACGGGTGTCGGCGGAGGCCGTGAAGGCGGCCAGCAGGGCGTGGATGGCAGGGTTGGTCGACAAGATTCTGCTCCTAACCCTGCCTACATAGCGGGGGGAGCGGGGTGGGCAACGGGGGAGGGGCAAGGCTAAGCCGCCCACGCCGCCACATCCGGCTCCTGCCCGATCAGCGCCAGGCCATGCGCGATCGAGGTCAGCTCGCCGCCGGTCGCGATGCGGTCATCGCCGAAGCGCGTTTGGAAGATCCGCCGGATCGCCGGGATCAGCGAGGAGCCGCCGGTCAGGAAGACGCGGTCGATCTCGCCGGGCGCCACGCCCGCACGGGTCAGCGCCGCGTCCACCGTCGCCTCGATGCGCGCGAGATCCTCGGCGATCCAGCCTTCGAAATCGGCGCGGGTCACGTCGGCGGCGATGTCCAGCCCGCCGCCGGCGAAGCGGAATTCGGCATGGGTGTCGCTGGAAAGCGCGCGCTTGGTGGCGCCCACCGCGTCGTAGAGCGCATAGCCGAGCTCATTCTCGATCACCGCGATCATCCGCCCGATCGCGTCGCTGTCGGTGGCGGTGCGCTGCAGCCGGCCGAGCGCGTCCAGCGTATTACGGTTGCGCATCAGCGCCAAGCGCGACCAGTCGGCGAAGTCGGTGAACCAGCCGCGCGGGATTTCCAGCAGCTTGTCGAACGATCGATAGGTGCCGCCCTTGCCGAGCAAGGGCAGCACCAGCCGGTCGACGATGCGATAGTCGAACCGGTCGCCGGCGATGCCGATGCCGGCCGATCCCAGCGGCTCGCAGCGACGCGCGGCGCCGGGGGCAGCGATGCGCACCACCGAAAAGTCGCTGGTGCCGCCGCCGAAATCGGCGACGAGGATGGTGGCTGGCTCGGTTAGGCGTGAGGCATAGCTGAACGCGGCGCCCAGCGGTTCGAACACATAATGGATCTCGGTGCCGAACCGCTCGAACATCAGGTCGTAGCGCTGGCGGGCGAGCGCCGCGTCGGGCCGCGCGCCGACATATTCCACCGGCCGCCCGACCACGATCCGCCCCGGCCGCGCATCGAGTGCGCCGCTGGCATGCGCGACCAACCGATCGAGGAACATGCGGCCGAGTTCCTCGAAGCGGAAGCGTTTCTCGAACACGGTGGCATGTTCGAACGCCGTGCTGGCGGCCACCGACTTGAACGACTGGATGAAACGGCTGTCGGCGGGAAATTCGAGATATTCGGCGATCGCCCACGGCCCCGCCTCATGCGCGAGCCCGCCGCGCGGGCCGTCATCATGCCAGAAGCACAAGGCCGAACGGAACACCGCGCCGGCAGCAAGCTCGCCCTTGAGTTCGACAAGGCGCGACTGGCCGTCCGCCCCCGCGATCGCGGCGACGCTGTTGGTCGTGCCGAAGTCGAGCCCCAGGGCAGGGGTTGGGGCGCTGGGCATGGTGGTGGCTTCCGGAAAGGGGGCGGGCGCCTATGGCATCGGGGGATGAGGGTGGCAAGGCTGTCTTATTACCGTCCTGAGGGGAGAGGGCTGAACTGTAGACCCCCAAACCGCTTCCCGCTAAAGCGCCCATCCATTCCTTCACCCCCGAAAGCAGATGCCTTGACCCTCTACCCCCGTTTCACCGCGCATATCGATGCCATCCTCGACACGCTCGCCGCCGAAGGCGCGATCCCGGCGGGGCTGGATCGACGCAATGTCACGGTGGAGCCGCCGCGCGACGTGGCGCATGGTGATCTGGCGACCAATGTCGCGATGGTGCTGGCCAAGCCCGCGGGCATGAACCCGCGCGCGCTGGCGGGGCTGGTCGCGCCGCGGCTGGAGGCGCTGGACGAGGTCGTCTCGGTCGAGGTGGCGGGGCCGGGGTTCATCAACCTGCGGCTGACCGACACTGTGTGGCGCGCGCAGCTCGACGAGATCCTGACGGCGGGGGCCGATTATGGCCGCTCCACCGTGGGCGGCGGCACCACCGTCAATGTCGAATATGTCTCCGCCAATCCGACCGGACCGATGCATATGGGCCATTGCCGCGGCGCGGTGGTGGGCGACGCGCTGGCGGCGCTGCTTGAATATGCCGGCCACAAGGTGGTGCGCGAATATTATGTCAACGATGCCGGCGGCCAGGTCGACGTGCTCGCCCGCTCGGCGCATCTGCGCTACCTCGAGGCGCTGGGCGAGGCGATCGGCGAGATCCCGGAAGGGCTCTATCCGGGCGATTATCTGAAGCCGGTGGGCGCGGCGCTCGCTGCCGAGTTCGGCGATGCCTATGTCGGCAAACCCGAAAGCGAGTGGCTGGTGCTGTTCCGCACCCACGCGGTCGCCGCGATGATGGTGATGATCCGCACCGATCTCGCGCTGCTCGGCATCCATCATGACCTGTTTTCGTCCGAGGCGGAGCTGCAGGCGGCGGGCAAGCCCGAGGCGGCCGAGGCGTGGCTGCGCGAACGCGGCCTCGTCTATGACGGCGTGCTGGAGGCCCCCAAGGGCGAGACGCCTGAAGATTGGGAGCCGGTGGAACTGCCCTTGTTCCGCTCGACGCAGTTCGGCGACGACCAGGACCGGCCGATCAAGAAGTCCAACGGGCAGTGGACCTATTTCGGTGCCGACCTCGCCTATCATTTCCAGAAGGCGCAGTCGGCGGACGCGCTGATCGACATCTGGGGCGCCGACCATGCCGGCACCGTCAAGCGGATCAAGGCCGCAGTCGCCGCGCTGACCGAAGGCAAGACGGTGTTCGACGTCAAGCTGGTGCAGATGGTGCGCCTGCTGCGCAATGGCGAGCCGGTCAAAATGTCCAAGCGCGCCGGCAATTTCGTGACCTTGGCGGATGTGGTGGAAGAGGTCGGCAAGGATGTCGTGCGCTTCACCATGCTCACCCGCAAGGCCGATGCGCAGATGGATTTCGACTTCGCCAAGGTGGTCGAGGCGTCGAAGGACAATCCGGTCTATTACGTCCAATATGCCCATGCCCGCGTGCGGCGGATGAACCGCAAGCGCGTGGAGGATGGCATCGCCGATGCCGCGATCGACCTGTCGCTGCTCGATGCGGAGGAACTGGCGCTGGTCAAGCTGGCCGCGCAATTCCCGCGCACCGTCGAAGGTGCGGCCGCGGCGCGCGAGCCGCACCGCATCGCCTTCTACCTCTATGACCTCGCGGCAGCCTTCCACTCCGCCTACAATGCCGGCAATGATCGGCCGGAACGCCGCTTCCTGCGGCCGGATGATGCGGCGATCACCGCTGCCCGGCTGGCGCTGGCCAACGGGATCGGGCAGGTTGTCCGCAACGGCCTCGCGGTGATGGGCGTCGAGGCGGTCGAGGAGATGGGATGACGGAGCGTCAGGGCGGTAGGCTGATACTGGGCGAGGAAGACCGGCTGCCCTGGCTGGAGCCGGTGGCACCGGCCGAGGAAGATCCGGTCTCGCCGGTCAGCCTGGTCGCCTTCGTCGTCGCCGGCCTGGCGCTGATCGCCTTGGTCGTCGGCGGGATCTGGTGGTACATGAACCGCTCCGAACCTGGTGGAGACGGCACGCTGATCGCGGCACCGCCCGGTCCTTACAAGGTCAAGCCTGACTCCCCCGGCGGGATGGAAGTGGAAGGGCAGGGCGATGCCGTGCCCGCCGCGACCGAGGGTATCGATCCCGAAGGCCGGCTCGATATGGACGCCGTGCCAGAAACCCCCGTCGCCGTGCCCGCGCCTACGCCAACGCCCACTCCGGTGCCGACCGCGACGCCCAAGCCGAAGCCCGGTGGCGTCACGACGCAGGTGCCGGATTCGAGCGGCCGCCTGACCGCCCCCGAACCGCTGCGCCACGCCGCCAAGCCGCGCGCGCCGGGTTCGGCGAGCGGCGGTTCGCTGATCCAGCTCGGCGCGTTCGGCTCTGCGGCGGAAGCCAATTCGGCCTGGACGCGCATCTCCAAGCGTTTCGCGTGGATCGCCCCGCTCAACAAGCAGGTCGTCGCCGTCGAGGTCGATGGCCGCACGCTGCACCGCCTGCGCGTCGCCGCGGCCTCGCACGCCGATGCGGTGGCCGCGTGCAAGCGGCTGAAGGTGGCCGGGCAGGACTGTCTGATCGCGGTGCAGTGACGCGCTTTCAAGACCCTCTCTCCTCGGGGCGAGGGTTGGGTGAGGGCGAGATCGAGCCTGTCGCGATCTCGAGAATGCTCAGCATTCCAGAACGGACCTGACAACGCTCTGCGCCTTTCGAGACTTCTTCTAACCGTGGCCGACTTCCCGGATTGGCGAAGGAGTAGTGCACCTCAGCTTGGCCCCGGCCAAGACAAGCTATATTCCAAACCCTTGTTCCCCGATCGATACTCCGCACCCATGACCAGGATCGAACCAGACAGAACCCGCCTCGACGACATGTGGAACGTCGCCGCGATCGCCGGTGAGCTTCACGCCGTGCGCGAGGATTGGCGGACGCGGCATCGGCGGCAGGGCGATGCCGGCTTTCCCTCGCGGCGCAAGCTCGAGGCGATCATGGCCGATCTCTCCGGCGCGCTGTTTCCATTGCGGCTCGGCTCGGGCACGGTGCGGCCGCATAACGAATGCGACTATGTGCTCGAAACGCTCGACCGTGCGCTCGGTCGGCTGCGGGAAGAGGTGCGCTTCGAACTCGCGCATCGTGATGGCGCTGTCGATGTCGACGATCGCGCGGGTGAGATCGTCGGCACGTTCGCGCGGCGGTTGCCCGAAATCCGTCGGCTGCTCGATCGTGATGTCGAGGCGGCCTATGCCGGAGATCCGGCGGCGCGCAGCGTCGACGAGGTGGTGCTGTGCTATCCCGGCATCGCCGCGATCCTCCATCATCGCCTCGCGCACGAACTCCATCGGCTTGGCGCCGTTCTGGTCGCGAGGATCATCGCCGAGATCGCGCATTCGGCAACCGCGATCGAGATTCATCCCGGCGCCAGCATCGGCCACAGCTTCTTTATCGATCATGGCAGCGGCGTGGTGATCGGCGAGACCGCGGTGGTCGGCGATCGGGTGCGGATCTACCAGGCGGTCACGCTGGGCGCGCGCAGCTTTCCCAAGGAGGATGATGGCACGCTGGTGAAGGGCATCGCCCGTCACCCGGTCGTCGAGGATGATGTGGTGATCTATGCCGGTGCCACCATCCTCGGCCGCGTCACGATCGGCGCCGGCTCGGTCATCGGCGGCAATGTCTGGCTGACCGAAAGCGTGTGCCCAGGCAGCATCATTCACCAGGCCTACGCCGAGCAGGAAAAGACGGTGGTGCGCAAAGGGCGCTGTCCGGACGCGCTGCCGGCCGGGCATGTCGTTGCCGGGGAATCGGCGCGCGCGCCGGAGGTTGCGGTCGAGGACTGAGGCAGCAGGCCTAGTTGAGCTTGCCGAGCAGTTCAACCAGTTCGGGCGGCAGCCGTTCGGTGCCGCCGCGATAGGCGGAACGCAGGGCGCGGCCCACCCCCTCATGCGGCGAGGGGGCGACAATCACCATGCGCTCCGAAGGGCGGTCTGGTTGGCAATTGGGCACTTGCTGCTTCATATTGCTGTTAACGCTGATCCAGCCAACAAGTTGCTTCACATTAACTGGTCTGAATCAAAGCCGGCCTTGTCCCCATTGTGCTGCCGCGGCTAGACCGCGCGCATGTCGACTGTCGAAGCTCTGGCGCGCGCCGAGGCGCATTCGCCCTTCCTCCGCCGGCTGATGGTGCTGCACCCTCCGGTCGTTACGCTGCTCGAAGCCGGTCGGATCGACGATGCGCTCGCCGCTGCCCGCACCGCTGCCGAGGGGGCTGCCACGGTGGCGCAGGCGATGCGGATCGAGCGGCAGGGCGTGGCGCTCTCGCTGGCGATCGCCGACCTCGCCGGCGTGCATGACCTGACCGCCACCGTCACCCGCCTCTCCGACTTCGCCGACCGCGCGCTCGACATCGCCATCGCCGCCGCGATCCGCGAGCGCACGCCCGACGCCGAGCCGCAGGGCTTCGCCGTGATCGCGCTCGGCAAGCATGGCAGCCGCGAGCTGAATTATTCGTCGGATATCGATCCGATCCTGATCTTCGATCCCGAGACATTGCCGCGCCGCGGCCGTGAGGAGCCGGTGGAAGCGGCCGTCCGCATCGGCAGGCGGGTCATCGAATTGCTCCAGACCCGCGATGGCGACGGCTATGTCTTCCGCGTCGACCTGCGGCTGCGCCCGACGCCGGAGGCGACGCCGATCGCGCTGCCGGTGGAGGCGGCGATCGGCTATTATGAATCGAGCGCGGTCGCGTGGGAGCGGGCGGCCTTCATCCGCGCCCGCGCCGCCGCCGGCGATCGTGCGCTGGGCGCGTCCTTCCTGTCCGCGATCCGCCCGTTCGTGTGGCGCCGCGCGCTCGACTTCGGCGCGGTGGGGGAGATAAGGGCGATGTCCCACCGGATCCGCGACCATCACAGCAAGGGCCAGGTCTTCGGCCCCGGTTACGACCTCAAGCGTGGCCGCGGCGGCATTCGCGAGGTGGAATTCTTCGCGCAGATCCACCAGCTCATCCACGGCGGGCGCGATCCCGCGCTGCGCGTGCCGGCCACGCTCGATGCGCTGGCGGCGCTGGCGGCAGCGGATCGGATCGATGGCGAAGAGGCGGCGGCGCTGGCCACCGCCTATCGCCTCTATCGCGATGTCGAGCACCGGCTGCAGATGGTCGACGACCGGCAGACCCACACCTTGCCGCGCGATCCCCAGGCGATGGAAGCCGTCGCCGCGCTCGACGGCAAGGGCGACGCCGCGGCGCTGGTCGAGCGGCTGCGGCCGCATGTGACGCGGGTCGGCGCAATCTACGACGCGCTGGAGGATGAGGATGCCGGCGAACTGCCGCAGGACCCCGCACGGCTCGGTGAGACGCTGACCGAGGCGGGCTTTTCCGATTGCACGCCAGTCGTGGCGCGCATCGAGCGCTGGCGTTCGGGCACGTTGCGTACGCTGCGCAGCCCTGCCGCGCGCGAGGCGCTGGAAGCGGTGCTGCCCGGGCTTGTCCAGGCGCTGGGCAGGGCACCCGATCCGGCGGCGGCGTTCAACCGGCTCGACGATATCGTCGAGAAGCTGCCGAGCGCGATCAACCTGTTCCGCCTGCTCGAAGCGCGGCCCGGACTGGCGGTGCAACTGGGCGCCATCCTCAGCCACGCGCCCGCGCTGGCGCAGGATCTCGCGCGCCGCCCCGAACTGCTCGACGGGCTGATAGACGCCAGCGCGCTCGACCTGCCGGGGCCGGTGACGGAACTTGTTGCCGCCTTCCGCAACGGCGAGCGCGACGAGGATTATGAGGCACTGCTCGATCGCGTTCGGCGGCAGGTGAGCGAGCGTCGCTTCGCGCTGGGCGTGCAACTCGTCACCGGCGCGCAGGACGCGCTGGAGGTGGCGCGCGGCTATGCGCGCGTGGCAGAAGCGGCGCTGGTCGTGCTGGCCACGGCTGCGACCGCTACCTTCGCCGAAGCGCATGGTCGCGTGCCCGGCAGCGAATTCGCGGTGCTGGCGCTGGGGCGGCTGGGCGGCGGCGTGCTCACCCACGCGTCCGATCTCGACCTGATCTACCTCCACACCGGGCTCGACCTCAAGGATTCGGACGGGCGCAAGCCGCTGGGGCCGTTCCATTACTACAACCGGCTGGCGCAGCGGATCAGCGCCGCGCTCTCGGTGCCGACCGCCTCGGGCCCGCTCTATGAGATTGACACGCGGCTGCGCCCCTCGGGCACGCAGGGGCCGCTATGCGTCTCGCTCGACGCGTTCGAGCGCTACCAGCGGGAAAATGCATGGACGTGGGAGCATATGGCGCTGTGCCGGGCGCGGCCGGTCTTTGGATCGGATGCGGCGCAGGGCGAGATCGCGGCGATCGTGCGGCGGCAGCTTGAAGCGCCGCGCGATGCCGAGAAACTGCTGGCGGACGCGCGCAAGATGCGGGCGGATATCGCGAAGCACAAACCGCCCGCCGGGCCCATGGACGTCAAGCTCATCGACGGCGGGCTGGTCGATCTGGAATTCTGCCTCCACGTGCTGCAATTGCGCCACCGCACCGGGTTCGATCCCGATCTCGGCCGCGCGGTGCGGCTGCTGGTGGGGGAGGGGCTGTTGCCGCTGGCGGTGATCGGCGCGCATGACATCCTCGCGCGGCTGCTGATCACGCTCCGACTGGTCGCCCCTGGCGGCGGCCAGCCCCCCGACACCGCGCGCGCGCTGGTGGTGGGCGCATGCCGGGCGGAAAGCTGGGAGGCACTTCTGGACGATTATGCAGCGGCGCGAAAGACGATTTCGGAATGCTGGCGGGAGATTTCGGGATAACCCCCCTCCCCCTTGCGGGGGGGCTGTCAGACGACAGCGCACGCCCCCGGACATGCCCTCCCCCGACCCCTCCCGCTCCGCGGAAGGGGAGAATAGAAGAAGGAGATTTTATGCTTAACGAAGGCGATAGCGCCCCCAACGCGACCCTGTTGATGGCCGACGGCACCGAAAAGCCCCTTTCTGCCTGGGCCGGCAAGCCGCTGGTGCTCTACTTCTACCCCAAGGACGACACCCCCGGTTGCACCACCGAGGCAAAGGATTTCAGCGCGCTGGCGGACGATTTCGCGGCGGCGGGCGTCGCGGTGATCGGCGTGTCCAAGGATACCTCGGCGAAGCACCAGAAGTTCGCCGCGAAGCACGGGCTGACCATCGACCTCGCCACCGACGCCGATGACAGCGTGTGTGAAGCGTTCGGCACCTGGGTCGAAAAGTCGCTCTACGGCCGGAAATATATGGGCATCGACCGCGCGACCTTCCTGATCGACGCGGACGGCAAGATCGCTCGGATCTGGCGCAAGGTGAAGGTGGCAGGCCACGCGGCGCAGGTGCTGGAGGCCGCGAAGGGGTTGTGAGGGGGGTGCTGCACGACTCCCTCTCCCCTCGGGGGAGAGGGTTGGGGAGAGAGGTAGTCGCGCCGGGCATACAGCGCTGTCAGACCCGGCACCGGAATGCTGCGCATTCCGCAGATCGTGCGTTGCCCGATCTGCCCCTCTCCCGGCCTCTCCCCGGAGGGAAGAGGGGTGGTTTTGCATGACCCTCGCCACCGCCTGCCGCGCCGTCCTTACCGCGCCGGACCCGCGCACCAAGGTCATGCGCGCCCGCCGCACCGCGCGAGATTGGCGCCTCGGCAAGCTCGAACACGCCTTCGACACCGCGATGCCCGATGCTCCGGCACGGCCGTCGCGGCCCGAACTGCTGCCGCCATCGCGCATGCCCAAGCGCGGCAAGGCGGGCTCGCTGCGTAATCGCATCGCGCTGCTCCACGCGCTGGCGCATATCGAATTTTCAGCGATCGACCTCGCCTTCGATCTCGTCGGCCGTTTCGGTGGACAATTCCCGCGCGGCTTCGCGGATGACTGGCTGCGGGTGGGGGCGGATGAGGCGATGCATTTCGCGCTGCTCGACCGGCGGCTGCGGCAGCTGGGCAGTCATTACGGCGCGCTTCCTGCACATGATGGGCTGTGGGAGGCGGCGGAGGTGACCCGCCACGATGCGCTCGCACGCCTTGCCGTCGTGCCGATGGTACTGGAGGCACGCGGGCTCGACGTCACCCCCGCCACAGCGGACCGGCTCACCGCGCTTGGCGACGGCCAGAGCGCGCGCATCCTGCAAAGAATATTCAACGACGAAATTCGGCATGTGCGCGCCGGCACAGCATGGTTCCTGCGTGCATGCGAATCATCCGGATTCGCGCCTCACGCACATTGGCGTTTGTTAATCGCGCGCAATTTTCGCGGTGCGCTTAAGCCGCCCTTTAACGACTCAGCGCGTGCGGCAGCCGGTTTGACGCGCGATTTTTACGGCATGCTTGATCCGCACGATGCGGCACCGCAAACAACCAGCGTCTGATGCGGTTGGGGCAAAATCCGCAAGGGATGGGGTTTTAAGAGCGGTGCCGATCCCCGTCGGCGCCGTATATGGTCGCCGGGGATTTGATGCTGCTTACACAAACAAAAAATGCTGGAGCCGCCTTAGGGTTCCGCTCTTTTTTCAAGACGCGAGATTTTTTTCTCCATGATGGCTCCTCGCTGCGCCGGATTCGCGTCGGCTTGAAGACCCAGGTCGCCGCTGCTGCCGCTGCGGCGATTTTGTTTTGCGGATCCGCTGTCGGCGTTACGCAGATGACCGGCATGGGCGCCGAAACGGCCGCCGCTGCCACCGGGTCGAGCGACGCTGAAGTCGCGCGCATGCAGTCCAAGGTCGCCGCGATGCGCGCCGACATGGAAGCGGTGAAGCGCGCCGCGGCGGTACACGCGATGCAGATGGAGCGCCGCCAGGCCTTCCTCGCCGCGGTGCTTGCCGGAGAGGATGATCCCAAGAAGCTTGCCGCACTGTTGCCGCAGGAAGTCGGCACGCCCGATGGCACCGCCGCTTCGGTGGTCGCACCGCTGCAGACGGTCGCGGGTGAGCAGGGCGCTTTGGCTGAGCAGGTTCGCGCGGCGACCGAGGCTCGCTACAAGAACACCGCGCGGCTGATCCAGAAGCTCGGCCTGTCGCCGCAGCGCTTCCACGTGTCGCCGGGCGCGATGGGCGGCCCGTTCGAGCCGGTCGACGCCGCTGCCGCCAAGGCTGCGGAAGGCGATACCGACGCGCAGTTCAAGGCGCTCTTCCTGTCGTGGAAGAAGCTCGACCAGCTTGAGCAGGGCGTGATCGCGATCCCGTCGCAGAAGCCGGTCGACAATGTGAAGTTCACCTCCAGCTTCGGCGTGCGCTCGGATCCGTTCCGCGGCACCGCCGCCATGCACTCGGGCGTCGACATCCCCGGTTCGCATGGCAGCGCGATCTATGCCACGGCTGACGGGATCGTGGGCCGCGCCGGCTGGGCGGGTGGCTATGGCAACCTTGTCGAGATCGAACATGGCAAGGGCATCCAGACCCGTTATGGCCATCTTTCGAAGGTTCTGGTGGCGCCCAACACCCGCGTGAAGCGTGGTCAGTTGATCGCGCTGATGGGCTCGACCGGCCGGTCGACCGGCTGCCATCTTCATTATGAAGTTCGGATCGACGGCCGTGCCGTGAATCCCATTCCCTTTATGCAGCAATCGGAGTATTTGGCCGACGTGCAGCAGCACTCGGATACGGCGAAAGTGGCGCTGGGCGGCCCGCTCAACAACTGAGGCCCCCACGAAAGACCCCTCTCGCCCGCTCGGTCAGGGGAGGAGAAGGGGTCGCCCATTGCAGGCGACCCCCCACTCCCCTAAATTCAAGGCATGAACGCCCCTTCAGTTGCCTTGACCGACAGCGCCGCCAGGCGCGTCTCCCAGATCGCCACCAAGACGGGCAAGGCGCCGATCCTGCGCCTTGCGGTCGAAGGCGGCGGCTGTTCCGGCTTCCAATATCGCTTCGGGCTCGCCGAACGCGTGGAAAGCGACGATGCGGTGACCGAGAATGGCGGCGTCACCCTGGTCGTCGATGCGGTGAGCCTCGATCTCGTCCAGGGCAGTGCGGTCGACTTCGTCGAATCGCTCGGCGGTTCCTCCTTCCAGGTCACCAACCCCAACGCGACAGCCGGCTGCGGCTGCGGATCGAGCTTCGCGATCTGATCGCGCGGGCGCGGGCGGTATGACCGACCCGATCGATCGCATTGCCACTCCGGCCGTCCCTGCACCCGCCGGCCATTATGCGCAGGCTGCGGCGTGGCGCGATCTCGTCTTCGTTTCGGGCCAGCTCGGCCCGCGCAGCGACGGCACCCACACCGCCGATCAGCCTTTCGAGGTCCAGGTCCGCCAAGCGCTCACCAACCTCCTCGCTATCCTCGCCGAGGCTGGCAGCGGCCCCGATCGAGTGCTGCGCGTGACCGCCTATATCGTCGGCGTCGACAATTGGCCGGCGTTCAACCGCATCTATGCCGAGATGTTCGGTGCCGCGAAGCCGGCGCGCACGGTGGTACCGGTGCCGGAACTGCATCATGGTTATCTGGTTGAGGTGGATGCGATCGGGGTGCGGGAGTAATCGGCTGCCGGGCGATAGCGCGCTTCGCGGGAAAGGTCGCAGGGCTTTGTCCGGTCGGAACAACCACCCTTACGGCCCGCACTGCCAGACGCCGTTGACCTTCAGCAGCGCCTTTTCCTTCGGCGCCTCGTCCTTCGCGCCATCCGCCGGCGTATAGGTCAGCCGTGCCGGCTGGGAGGGGGATTCGCCGCCGCCGCGCGTGGGGGCGGTGGCCTTCACGGTAAGGGTCAGGCCGTCACCGGAGAAGCTCGCGCCCTTCACCATCGCGTTGAATCCGCCTGCCGCCGCGACGCGATGGATCGCGCCGCCGATGCGCACGATCGCATCGCTCGGCTGGGAGCCGCCGACATTGCCCTTGGCCATCAGCAGGGTGCGGCCGCGGCCATCCGCGAAGCTACAGCCCAGTTCGCCGCGCAACGCTGTCCTTCGATCGGCCGGGCCCAGCTCCTCGATCGCGCCCGGCACCTGATCCTCGGCGCGGGCCACTTTCGGCCGGCTGCTGTTGCTGATCTCGATCCCGCTGGTCTGCGCATTGTCGGGCTCTTCCGAACAGCCGGCGAGAGCCAGCGCGGTGGCCGCGGCCGAAAGGCCGATGGTCTTCCTGATGATCATGATATGGTCCGTTGATAGGAGAGGAATGGCGCTTGCGATCAACGCGCAGGCAGCTTGGGCAGGTCCATCACCACGACCTCGCCGGCCTTGCGGGTGATGCCGAAGATGCGGCGCGGGGCGGATCGGTCCCAGGCCCAGGCCTGGCCCTCCAGCGGCGCGGCGATGGTGGCGACATGCTCCAGCATCGGGCCCTCGCCGGGTTCGGCCAGCACATAGATTTCGGGCAGGTCGTGGCCGGTCACATAGAGCAGCCCGTCCGCGCCCCAGCTTCCGCCGGAGCTGCTCATCGGCGCGAAGCGTTCCAGCACGCTGTCCGGCATGCGGTAGCCGCCGGTCATCCGCCATTGATCATCGAAGGTGGCGACCATGGTGAAACGATGGTCGCGGCCCGGTTCACCGCCCTTCGCGTCATAATTGGCGAAGCCCGCCCACCACTGGCCATCATGCTTTTCCACCCAGGTCAGCGAGCCCAGCCGCATCCCGAACGGGATCGAGCGGAGGTGGCGCATCGTGGCGCTGTCGAAAATCTCGACGCTGCTCGCCATCGGCACCTGCGGGAAGTTGGAATTGGCGCAGATGAGCTGGCCCTCCACCGCGACGCAACTGTTAAGATGGCGGATGCGGCGCTTGTCGCCCACCCATTCGGCGAGCTTGCGGCCGCTCTGCTTGTCATATTTGCCGATCTGGCTGTTGGTGATCGCGTAGAAATATTTCTCGTCCACGGCGACGCCCTGCCGCGCCTCGCGCGCGACATAACGGCGGACCTCCTTGGCCTGGAGCCGCGCCACCGGCGGTTGCGCCGGCTCGGTGCGCGCCGGTGCGGGGGCGGGTTGCGCGGCTGCGGCTAGCGCGGCGAGGGCGACAAACATGGGGATACCTCCGGGCAGAAGCGCGGCGGCTAGCGGCCAAATGCGACACGGCAATGACGGCCGCAGGCACTCAGGCGGCCGGCAGCGGGACCATCCGGCTGGTGACGCGTGGCGCATAGGGGCGGCCGCTGCCTTCGACGAGGAACACGCAGCGATCGGGCAGCGCCGCCGCACGGCGCGAAACCGTGGCGTTGAGGCGGACGAGCGTGTCGGGATCGTCGGCGATCTGGTTGGGCGAAAGGCGGGCGATGTCCTGATGGCCGAACAGCACCGGCACCCGGTCGGCCGGGCCATCGGGTGCAGAGCAGGCGGCGATCTTGAGATCGAGCGTGCCACGCAGGTCAATCAGGTTGCGGAACTGGCCTGCGCGCACGTCAACCTGCAGGTCAACGCCGGCATCGCGGTTGTTCAGCGGCAGCCGTTCGACCGAAACGATATCGATCGGCGCCTGGCCGCGATCGCAGCCACCAAGCGCGGCGAGGGCGGTTGCAGCCAGCAAGGGGAGCAGGCGTCGCATGACCACAAGGTAGGGCATGCGGTGCGTGACTGCAACGCGCGGAGCCGTCGTCGACGTCAGAATTTGACTGCCATAACCGCGCCATAGGCGCGCGCCGCCTGGACGCTGCTCGGCAGGATAAAGTTGCCGACGTTACGCCGGAGGTGGGTCTTGAGATGCCGGATCGACACGCGGTGCCGGAGTTCACCGACTGGCCAAGTGTGCGCCCTGCAACTAGGGTGGCGGCCAGACCCGCCTTCAGGAAAATCCCATGCCCGTCCAGCCGAGCGCCGGCTTCCAACTCTCCTGGATCGCGCGAATGCTGCGCACGCGCTTCGATGCGCGTGCGCGCATCGTCGGTCTTACCCGCGCGCAATGGACGATGATCGTCGCGGTGCGGCTGTCTGAGGGCGCGACGCAGGCTGAGATCGCCTCGCACCTCGAAATCAATTCGGTGACGGCGGGGCGGATCATCGACCGGTTGCAGGCGGCGGAATGGATCGAGCGGCGGCCGGATCCTGTCGATCGCCGTGTCAACCGCCTCTATGTCGCCGCCAAGGCGGCGCCCGTGCTGGAAACGCTCACCGCGCTGGGCGCCGAGGAGGAAGAGGTCTCGCTCGCCGGCTTCTCGGCCGGGGAGCGCGACACGCTGATGCGGCTGCTCGGCCGGATCACCGACAATCTGGTCGCGGCGCCGGCTCCCAGCCTGCCGCCGATCGACGAGAGCGCCGACGAAGGCGAACAGTTGCCGGCGAAGCCGCTGAGCCGCGTCGCCAACGGCTGAATAACGATGTGCACTATAATGCACGCACATACGAAAATGACCTCTTCCGGATATACCGGAGGAGGCCTTCCTGCAGCTCGATAGTCGCGCTTATTTGAGGTCGCCGACTTCCTTCTTCGTCAGCGAGGTCATCAGCTTTCCATCGACGAGGGTTAGCGTGCTGGCGGGGACGACGACGAACTTGGAGCCGACGATCAGGCTGACCGACCCGTCCGGGCGGACCTGCTCGACGCGGCCGAGGCGGAGTTGGTTCGCGTCGCGCAGCATGGCGCCGCGGCTGGCGACCGGCGGCTCGGCAAGGGCGGGCGCTGCAGAAACGGCAAGTGCCAAGGCGACGGCAAGGAAACGCATTTCAGATCTCTCCTGACAACCAGCGGTTCTGCCGCTGATCGATAGCAAGCTTACTATTTGCAGGCTCTTTGTGTGTCAAGCAATCTTGCTGCACCGCAGCAGCGATTGAAGAGAGTTTGGTGAAAGCTAAAGGCCGGATCTTTCCAGTAGAGGAAGAGATCGCGCATGCCCGCCATCGCGCTGGCGAGCCTGGCCGGCCACGCCTTATCCTTGTTCAAAGATGAGCGGCGCGACAGATTATGCGCGCGGTTCAGCTTTCGCCCGCCAGCCGCGGCAGGTTGATATCAGCGACCAGGTATTTGGGGCGATCGCCCAGCTTGTCGATGATTGTCTGGCGGACTGTCGCATAGACCGTCTCGTTGAGCGTGAGGCTCAGATAGGATCGGTCGATCCGATATTCGAGGCCCCATTCGAGGAAGCCTTCGTCGGGTGAAGTGGCCTGCAAGCCGCAGATCGGCAGGTTGAGCGTTATCGAGCTGCCGGATGTCGGCGACGCCGCAATGATGAACAGCGCGCTGCCGACGCCGCCTCCTTGGTTATAGCAGATTCCAAATGGATAGATAAAGACAATCGTTCGATATCTGAATTGATGACCGAACAAATCCATGGGAGTGTTAATTCAAAATAACTGAGTAGATTTTAACGAACGGCTGTATCTCGGTGAGCGAGGTTTTCCGAACGGCTGTCCAAAATACGAAGGCGCGCTCCCGTTTCAGTGCCTGGATCGCATATCTTTCGTCATCCTGGCGTTAGCCGGCATCCCACTTCTTCTCTTTCAGACGTATCGGCAAGGCGTTCGCGCGGGTAAGCGTCCACCCCCATGCCTCGGGCGGCGGGGCGATCGGCTCGGAAAACCGTGCGGGCCGCCGCTGGGAACTGGTGGGTCCGCCGGGACTCGAACCCGGGACCTCTCGATTAAAAGTCGCTTGCTCTACCAACTGAGCTACGGACCCACACCAGTACGATCCGCCGGGGATCGCCCGGGGGATTCGAAGGCGATGCCCTAGAAGCGGCGGCGGTGCGGGTCAACCGGCTTGGCGTTGATCAGGCGCGCGCGAAGCTGGCGGACGGTGGAGCCGGTGGCGGGATCGCGCCAGTCGGGGACGATCCGGGCGAGCGGCGCCAGCACGAAATCGCGCGCGCGGAACGCGGCGTGGGGCACCGCGAGTCGCCGGTCATGCCAGCGCCCGCCCGACCACAATATGATGTCCAGATCGATCACCCGCGGCCCCCAGCGCCGCCCCCGCCGCCGGCCGAACGCGCGCTCCACCGCTTTCAACCGCGCAAGCAATGCCGGCGGATCGAGCCGGCTTTCGATCAGAGCCGCGGCATTGGCGAAAGCGCGACCGGCCGGGCCGAGCGCTGGCGTTGCGAGAATCGGCGAAAGCCGGACCAGCCGCAAGTCTTCCTCCGCAAGCGCCGCGGCGGCGGCGCGGATGACCGCCGCCGGCGCGCCATGGCGGCCGTGGCGGCGGTTGGACCCGAGGGCGATGGCGTAAAGATAGGGCACGGCTGCGCGGTAGGGCCAGGGGGCGGGCGCGATCAAGCCCCGGCCGCGCGCCGCAGGAACAGCGGCTTCATCGCCGGCAACGCACGCTTGCTTGCCCGGCGTACCTCACCCGGCCTATTGAGCGCGGCATGATCGTCTCCCCCGACACGCTTTCGCTGATCGGCAACACGCCGCTCGTCCGCCTCGCCGGTCCCAGTGCCGCAACCGGGTGCGAGATCCTCGGCAAATGCGAATTTGCCAATCCCGGCGCCTCGGTGAAGGACCGCGCGGCGCTCTACATCGTCAATGATGCCGAGGAGCGGGGGCAGCTCAAGCCCGGCGGCACCATCGTCGAGGGTACCGCCGGCAACACCGGCATCGGCCTCGCACTCGTCGCCAACGCCAAGGGCTACAAGACGATCATCGTCATGCCCGAGACGCAGAGTCGCGAGAAGATGGATACGCTGCGCGCGCTCGGTGCCGAACTGGTGCTGGTGCCGGCGGCGCCCTATTCGAACCCCGGCCATTTCGTCCACACCTCGCGCCGGATCGCCGAAGAAACCGAGAATGCGCTGTGGGCGAACCAGTTCGACAATATCGCCAATCGCCGCGCGCATATCGGCGGCACTGCGGAAGAGATCTGGGCGCAGACCGGCGGCAAGGTGGATGGCTTCACCTGCGCGGTCGGCACCGGCGGCACCTTCGCCGGCGTGGGGCTGGGGCTGAAGGCCAAGAATGAGAAGATCGTCGTTGCGCTCAGCGATCCGCACGGCGCCGCACTTTACAATTACTATGCGCATGGCGAACTGAAGTCGGAAGGCAGCTCGGTCGCCGAAGGGATCGGCCAGGGCCGGATCACCGCCAATCTGGAAGGCGCGCCGGTCGATACCCAGTTCCGCATCGCGGACAGCGACGGCATGGACTGGGTGATCCGCCTCCTCGCCGAGGAAGGGCTGTGCCTCGGTCTCTCCTCCGGCATCAACGTCGCCGGCGCGGTGGAGCTTGCCCGCCATCTCGGCCCCGGCCACACCATCGTCACCATATTGTGCGACACCGGCTTCCGTTACCTCTCCTCGTTGTGGAACCGGGATTGGATCGCCGCGAAGGGTCTGCCGATGCCCCCCTGGTTCGCGGAAACGTCTGGCCGGGCTTAACAATGCGTGGATCCTCGTCTATCTTCGGCCTGGGGAGGCGAGGACGCATGGCGCTTGCCGATGGGAGGGAATCGATACCGCGCGTCGATTCGATGCAGCGCGTCCGCGTCGGCCTGACCGGTCTGGCGTTCGTGATGCTCATCGTCGCGCTGGTCAGTTTCATCTTCAACGTCGCCAGTGACGAGGCACCGGTGGTGCCGATGATCGACCTCGCCAACATTACCCAGCCACCCCCCGTCCACCTCAATACCACGGACGAGGACCCCAAGCCGGCCGCCGCCGATCCGATTTCCGAGATCGGCGTGGCGCCCAGCAGCACGACGCCGCCGGCCGCCGCGACCGGCAACAGCGTCGATCCGGCGCCTGCGCCGTCGGCGGGACAGTCCAACTGACGCGCGCCGGCGCGGTGCGTGTCGCCGCGCTTGCGGGCGGCTGGGCGCTGGCGGAACTGCTGCTGGGGCTGACGATCGGCGAATTCGCCGCGCGTGCCCGTGCGGAAGCGGTCGCCTTCCTCGCCATGCGCCCGCCCTTGCTCGTCGTGCTCGCTTGGGCAGCGGCACCGGCGCGGCGTGCCGAACGCTGGGCGGCCTATGCGCTGGCGCTGGTCGCGGCGACGGTGGGGGAAAGCGCGATGACGACCATGCTCGGCGGCCCGCCCACCGCCGCGGCGTTGCTCCGTCAGTTCGCGCTCAGCCTGTTGTTCGTTGCCCTTGCCGACATCATCATCCAGTTCGTCCGCCGCCGCACCGGCCGGGTGGCGACGCTGGTGGCGGCGTTCGTGCTGCTGGTTCTGGCCAGCGTCGCGCCGGTGCGCGAGGGCGGGGTGGCGCTCGCGCTGTCGGACCCGCCGCGCGCTACACCCGCCACCGCGGGTGCGCCCACGCGCCGCCTCGCAATCCTGACGTCGCTGCCGATCATCTGGGGGGAGGGGGATGTGACCGACATCCTCGGCGGCCAAGTGCGCGGCGCCGATATCCATCCGATCCTCCAGCGCGCCTATGCCGTGCAGCCCATCGATCGCATCGATGCCGCAAGCCTCACCGGGCAGAACTTGCTGTTGATCGCCCAGCCGCGTGCGCTCGATCCCATCGAACTTGTCATGCTCGATGATTGGGTGCGCGGTGGCGGGCGGGTGCTGCTGTTTGCAGACCCCGCATTGGCGTGGCCGAGCCGCTGGCCGCTGGGCGACCGCCGGCGCGCGCCGGTGGTGACGCTGCTCGATCCTTTGCTGGCGCATTGGGGGCTCGCCATCGCCGCACCGGCCGATCCGCACGCGCCCGCAGTGCGTGTGGTCGGCGGCGCGCGGCTCGAAACCCAGGGCATCGGGCGCTTCACCCGCACGCGTGGCGACTGCGCGGTCACCGCCGAGGGACTGGTGGCCGATTGCCGCATCGGCCGCGGCCGCGCGCTGCTGGTGGCGGATGCCGATCTGCTGGATGCCCGCCAGTGGCGCGGTCCTGGCCCGCGCGGCGCCGAGCGCGAGCAGCGCCGGGCGGACAATGTCGCGATGGTGCTCGGCTGGCTCGCCGCGCTGGACGGGCAAGGCGCCGCAGCACCCCAGCCGGAAACCGCGCCGATTCGCTGGATCGACCCGGCCGCCAACTCGGACTGGCCGCTGCTGGTCGGCCTGCTCCCCGGCCTGGGATTTCTGGGGACGGCATGGGCGATCCGCGGCGGCTGGCTGGGGAAATTCGGGGGAAGGCCGGAAGAATCTCCCGAGTCTCGCATCAATGCCGTGAACAAGCCGGGAACATCCCAAGCAGGCCCGATCGCGCAACCCGAGATTCCACAGGGAAATTCCGGATGAACCCCTGAATTCCCCGAAAATCCCCTAAAATCCCTTGCCTGCCCGGCGGTCTGTTGGTAGCAACAAGATCGGTTGAGGGCGGTCATTCCGCATTTTTGTATGTGTAACCGGGTCGCCTGTGCGTCCCGGCGCGGGATGGCTTGTGCCCCCGTCAGGGGCTTAACGTGGGAACAAGGGGCAAGTATTTCGGCTACGGATTGAGCGGCGTTGACGATAAAGGTCGCGTCTCGGTCCCTGCCCGACTCCGCTCCACGCTCGAGGCCAACAGCTCCGGCCGCACCCTGTTCGTCTCGCGCCATCCGGTGGCGCCCTGCCTGATGGTCTATGACCGGCTGTTCCATGACGAACTGCCCGATTTCCTGCTCCGCCTCGCCGAGGAAGAAGGGCAGGGGGCCGATCGCAAGCCCACCCAGTCCGAACTCGCCCGCGCCGCCGGTGTCTCCGACGAACTGCCGTTCGACGGCAGCGGCCGCTTCGTGCTGCCGCCTTTCATGCGCCGTACCGGCAAGATCGAGACGAAGGCGATGTTCGTCGGCGCGCTCGATATCGTCGAGATCTGGAACCCGGAAATCGCGCTGACCGCCGATTGCGTGCCCGCGGCCACCCGCGAGGTCGCCGAATATCTGATGGAGGGCGGCAAGTGACCCCCTTCCGTCCGCTCGATGCCGCCCCCGCACCCCATATCCCCGTGCTCGGCGCGGAAGCGGTTGCCGCGCTCGCCATCGCGCCCGGTGAAACTCATGTCGACGGCACCTTCGGCGCCGGTGGCTACACCCGGCTGATGCTGGCCGCGGGTGCGCAGGTCTACGCCTTCGATCGCGATCCCGATGCGATCGCGGAAGGCGCCGGGCTCGTGGCCGAGGCGGCCGGGGCGCTGACTCTGGTGCCCGAACGCTTCTCTCAGCTCGCGACCGCGCTCGGCGAGCGCGGCGTGGCGCCGGTCGATGGCATCGTGCTCGATATCGGCGTCTCGTCGATGCAGCTCGACCGCGCCGATCGCGGCTTCAGCTTCCAGACCGACGCCGCGCTCGACATGCGCATGGAGCAGGCAGGCGAGAGCGCCGCGGACTTCCTCAACACCGCGCCCGAGGCCGAGATCGCCGACACGCTCTACCGCTATGGCGATGAGCCCCGCTCGCGCCGGGTGGCGCGCGCGATCGTCGATGCGCGGCCGATCACCCGCACCGCCGAGCTGGCGACGATCATCCGCCGCGCGCTCGGCCACCGCCCGCACGAGCCGAAGGATCCGGCGACGCGCAGCTTCCAGGCGATCCGGATGCGGGTGAACCGCGAGCTCGAGGAACTGGAAGGCGGCCTCGCCGCTGCCGAGCGGGCTCTGAAACCCGGCGGCCGCTTGGCGGTCGTAACCTTCCACTCGGGCGAAGACCGGCTGGTCAAGAATTTCCTGCGTGCGCGCTCGGGCGCCACGCCCGCAGGCTCCCGTCATATGCCCGATACGCGGGGCCGCGCGCCGCTGCCCAGCTTCGAGGCGGTGGCGAAGCCCGTGCGTCCCTCGGCTGAAGAGGTCGCCCGCAACCCCCGTGCCCGGTCGGCGACGCTGCGCGTCGCGCGCCGCACCGCCGCTCCCGCCTGGCCTGTCGCGTTTGGAGAAGCCGCATGATGATCGCCCGCCGCCTCCGCCCGCTGGGATGGGCCCTTGCCATCGGCACCGCCGCGGTCAGCTTCTACCTCGTCTCGCTGCGGGTCGCCTCCGAGCGCGGCGCGCTGGAGAAGGTGGAGCGTGAGATCGCCAGCACGCAACACGACATCCGCCAGCTCCAGACCGAGCTGAAGACGCGCGCCAGCATGCGCCAGCTCGAACGCTGGAACGGCGATGTGCTGGCGCTGTCCGCGCCCGGTGCGGGCCAGTATCTCGAAGTCGCGCAACTCGCGCGGGTCGATGCGCTGCCGGATGGCGATCCGGCGCAGCTCAACATCCCCCAGACGGTGCGGCTGGCCTCCTATGAGCCGCAGCCGGTCGTGCCCGCGCCGACGCCCGTCGTCACGGCCGCTGCCGCGGCGCCGAAGCCTGTCGCGCCGCCGCCGGTGGTGGCGACGCGCACCGCCGAGGCCGATCTGCCGCCGCCCACGCGCGTGGCGAAGGCGGATGATGCCGCTGCCGCCGCCCGCCGCCGCCAGCGCGGCGAGATGCTCGCGCGCCGGCTGGTCGACGGCTCAGGCGAGATCGGCCGCGTCGCGATGCGCGATCCTGCCCGCATTCCTGCCGTGGCACCCGCCCGGCGATGACCACGCTCGTTGCCCGGCCAGCGCGCGCGCATCTCGCGGATCAGCGCCATCAGTCGGTTGCGGTTGCGCATTTCCGGCTGATGCTGCTGATGCTGCTGTTCATCGGCGCGGTCGGTGCGGTCAGCGTGCGACTGGTCTGGCTTACCTTCGTCGCTGACGGTCCCGCCGCGCGCGGCGCGATCGGCCGCACCCTGGCGCGCGCCGACATCGTCGATCGCAACGGCGAGCCGCTGGCGCAGACGGTGGATGCCTGGTCGATCGGCATCCACCCCAAGAAGGTGCTGGGCGATCGCAACGAGCTGGCGGAGAAGCTGGCCGAACTGATGCCCGAGCGCAGCGATGCCGACTACCGCCGCATCCTCAATTCGAAGGTCAACTTTACCTATCTACGCCGCCGCGCGCTGCCGGAGCTGGTCGAGCAGGTCAACGCGCTCGGCGAGCCTGCAGTCGCGCTCGCCCGAGAGCCGGAGCGCTTCTATCCGCAGACCACGCTGGCGGCTCAGGTGCTCGGCTATACCAATCGCGACGGCAAGGGCGCGGCCGGCATGGAGCGTGTGCTCGACGAGAGGCTGAGCGACCCGACGCTGCGCGGCAAGCCCGTTCAGCTTGCCATCGACATGCGCGTGCAGGCGGCGATGGAGAGCGAACTCTATGCCGCGATGCAGAAGCACAGCGCGCTCGGCGCCGCCGGACTGATCCTCGATGTGGATACCGGCGAGGTCGTGGCGATGGCCTCGATGCCGGTCTACAACCCCAACAAGGTGCCGGCGATCCCCGCGGATGCGCAGGTCAGCCCGCTGCGCAATGCGGTGACGCAGAGTGTCTACGAGCTTGGTTCGACCTTCAAGCCGCTGACCATAGCGGCGGCGCTGGACACCGGCGTCGTGCCCTCGCTCGCCAAGCGCTACGATGCGACGGCGCCGGTGCCGATCGGCCGCTTCCGCATCAAGGATGATCACCCGCTCAACCGCTGGCTGAACATCCCCGAAACGCTGGTCCACAGCTCCAACATCGCGACAGCGCGCATCGCCGACGAGATGGGGCAGGCGCGCATGGAAAAGCTGTTCCGCAGCGTCCATTTTGATGGCCCGCCCGATATCGAGCTGAAGGAGCGCGGCTCTTCGCTATGGCCGGTCAACTGGGGCCGTGCGACGACGCTGACCACCTCCTACGGCCACGGCATCGCGGTGACGCCGCTGCAGCTCGCCAGCGCCTATGCCGCGCTGGTCAATGGCGGCATCTGGCGGCCGGCGACGCTCTACAAGGTCGAGCCGGGCAAGGTGGCCAAGGGCAGCCGCGTCTTCACCGCGGAGACCAGCGAGAAGATGCGTCATTTGCTGCGGCTGGTGGTGACCGACGGCACCGGCCGCCGCGCCGATGCGCCGGGCTTCCGTGTCGGCGGCAAGACGGGTACCGCCGAAAAGGCGCAGGCCGGCGGCTATTCGCGCAGCCGCAACGTCTCCACCTTTGCTGCCGTCTTCCCGATGGATCGGCCGCGCTACGTGGTAATCGCGATGCTCGATGCGCCGGTCGGCACGTCCGACACTTACGGCTTCACGTCGGCGGCATGGACCGCCGCGCCGGTAATCTCGCGGACGATCGCGCGCGCCGGGCCGATGCTGGGCGTGCTGCCGGGGCCGGACCTCGATAACAGCGCGCTTCAGCAACTGATGGGCAAGGACAAGGAGCACTGATGAAACTGGGCGCGCTCACCGGCACCGGCGATGAGGCGACCGTCACCGGCTTCGCGATCGACCACCGCAAGGTGGCGGCGGGCACGGTGTTCGGCGCCTTCCCCGGCGCGCGCTTCAACGGCGAAGATTTTATCGCGGATGCGGTGAAGGCCGGTGCCGTCGCCATTGTCGCGCGGCCCGAGGTGGCGGTGACGGGCGCGGTCCACATCGCCGCTGTCGAGCCGCGCCAGACGTTCGCCGCGCTGGCCGCGCGCTTCTTCGCGCCCTTTCCGGAAACCGCGGTCGCCGTCACCGGCACCAACGGCAAGACCTCCACCGTCGAGTTGACCCGCCAGCTCTGGCGGATGGCGGGGCATCATGCCGCCTCAATCGGCACGTTGGGCGTCACCACCGCCGACGAGCAGGTCTCCACCGGCCTGACCACGCCGGACATCGTCACGTTCCTCAGCAATGTCGCGGGGCTGCGCCGTGAGGGCGTGACGCACCTTGCCTTCGAGGCCTCCTCGCACGGCCTCTCGCAATATCGTACCGAAGGGCTGCCGGTCGCGGCCGCGGCGTTCACCAACCTCAGCCGCGATCATCTCGACTATCATGGAACCATGGCGGCCTATCTCGACGCCAAGCTGCGGCTGTTCACGCAAGTGGTGGAGCCGAATGGCACGGCGGTGATCTGGGCGGATGACGCAGCGTCGTCCGCGGTTGATTTCGCGGCCAGCGAGCGGGGGCTCCGGCGGCTGACGGTGGGCGAGAAGGGCGAGGGGCTTCGGCTCATCGGCCGCTCGCCCACCCAGCTGGGCCAGACATTGCAGGTTGCGGTGGAAGGCACGCCCTTCACCGTGAAGCTGCCGTTGATCGGTGCCTATCAGGCGGCGAACGCGCTGGTTTCCGCCGGGCTGGTGATCGCCACCGGCGGCGACGTGCCGACCACGCTCGCCAACCTCGCTCGCGTTCAGCCGGTGCGCGGACGGCTGGAACGCGCGACCATCACCCGCGCCGGCGCGCCGGTCTATGTCGACTATGCGCACACGCCCGACGCGATCGAGGCAGCGATCGCCGCGCTGCGCCCGCACGCCAGGGGGCGGCTGATCATCCTCGTCGGCGCCGGCGGTGATCGGGATACCGGAAAGCGCCCCGAAATGGGGGCGGTCGCGGTGCGGCTGGCCGACAAGGTAATCGTGACCGACGACAACCCCCGCAGCGAAGATCCCGCCACAATCCGCGCCGCGATCATGGCCGCCGCTCCCGGCGCCACTGAAATCGGCGACCGCCGTGAGGCGATCGCCGCGGCGGTGGCGGATGCCGGCGCCGATGACATCGTGCTGGTCGCGGGGAAGGGGCACGAGCAGGGCCAGATCGTGGGCGATCTGGTGCTGCCGTTCGATGATGTCCAGGTCGCGCGCGAGGTGGCGGCGTGATGGCATCGGCACTTCAGGCACGGAGGGATCGTCCCATGACGCCGCTGTGGACCGCGTTCGAGATCGCATCGGTCACCGATGGTGAGGTGCATGGCGGCTTCTCCGCCACCGGCGTCGCGTTCGATTCGCGCGAGGTCGGTCCCGGCGATCTGTTCGTGGCACTCGCCGGCGAGACCACCGATGGCCACCGCTTCGTCGACCAGGCGTTCGCGCAGGGTGCCGCCGGCGCCATCGTCAGCCGGCCGATCGCCCAGCCGCACGTGTTGGTGAACGACGTCACCGCGGCGCTCAGCGCGATCGACGCGCGGCCGCATGTGCTGGTGCGCGATACGATGACCGCGCTCAACGAACTCGGCGCCGCGTCGCGCGCGCGGTCGTCCGGGCGCATCGCCGGCGTCACCGGCTCGGTCGGCAAGACCGGCACCAAGGAGGCGCTGTTTGCCGCGCTCGATCGCGCCGCCCCGGGCCTCGCCCACCGCTCGGTCAAATCCTACAACAACCATACCGGCGTGCCGCTCAGCCTCGCCCGCATGCCGCGTGAGGCGCAGTTCGGTGTGTTCGAGATGGGCATGAACCATGCCGGCGAACTCGCCGCGCTCACCCGCCTCGTCCGCCCGCATGTCGCCTTGGTCACCGCCATCGCGCCGGCGCACGCCGCCTATTTCTCGGGCGAGGAAGAGATTGCCGATGCCAAGGGCGAGATCTTCGAGGGACTCGAGCCAGGCGGCATCGCGATCGTGCCGTATGACAGCCCGCATCGCGACCGGCTGCTCGCCAAGGCGCGCCAGCATGCCGGCACGATCTGGACGTTCGGGCGCGGCGAGGGGGCGGACGTCCGCGCGCTGTCGTCCGCGCGAACCGATCGCGGTACCGCCGTCGTTGCGCGGCTGCCGGGCGGCGAACTCAGCTACACGGTCGCGGCGCCGGGTGATCACTGGGTCTCCAACTCTCTGGCGGTGCTTGCCGCGGTCGAGGCGCTGGGCGGCGACCTTGCCGCCGCCGGCCTCGCGCTCGCGGAGATGGAAGGACTCGCCGGGCGCGGCGCGCGTGCGCGCATCCTCGTCGATGGCGGCGAGGCGCTGGTGATCGACGAAAGCTACAACGCCAACCCCACCTCGATGACCGCAACGATCCGCCAGCTCGGCGAGGAGCCGGCCAAGCGGCGGGTCGCGGTGCTCGGCGGGATGCGCGAACTGGGTGCAAAAAGCGACGACTATCACGCAGCGCTCGTAGGCCCGCTGCTGGCGGCTGGCGTGGACTACGCACTTCTGGTCGGCGACGAAATGCAGCCCCTCGCATCGAGGCTTGAGGGCAGCGTCGATTTCGACCATGTGCCCGACGCCGCTGCCGCGCGCGAGCGCCTGCTCGTCAGGATTCGCCCCGGTGACGCGGTTCTCGTCAAGGGTAGCAACGCCATCGGGCTCGCGCGTCTCGTGGAGGCCATGACCTCCGGAGCGATGGCGGGTGGGAAGACCTGAACACATGCTCTATCTGATCGCCGAACATCTGGGCTTTCCGGGTGTCCTCAATCTGATCCGTTATCTGAGCTTCCGCACCGGGGGCGCGGTGGCGACCGCGCTGCTGATCGGCCTGATCATCGGGCCGAAGTTCATTGGCTGGCTTCGGTTGCGCCAGGGCAAGGGCCAGCCGATCCGCGAGGATGGCCCGCAGACCCATCTCGCCAAGCGCGGCACGCCCACGATGGGCGGCCTGATGATCCTGACCGCGCTCAGCATCTCGGTGCTGCTGTGGATGGACCTGTCGAACAGCTTCACCTGGGTATGCCTGTTCGTCACGCTGGCGTTCGGCTCGATCGGCTTCCTCGACGATTATGACAAGGTCACCAAAGCGAGCCACAAGGGTCTTTCCAGCCGCATCCGGCTGCTGCTGGAATTCGCGGTGGCGGGCTTCGCGAGCTGGCTGGTGATCCGCCAGATCGGCACCGAACTCTATCTGCCGTTCATGACCGGCGTGTCGATAGACCTCGGCTGGTTCTACATCGCCTTCGCGGCGTTCACGATCGTCGCCTTCGGCAATGCCGTGAACCTGACGGACGGGCTCGACGGGCTGGCGACGATGCCGGTGATCATTGCCTCGGTGGCGTTCCTGATCATCGTCTATCTCGTCGGCAACGTCCGCTTCGCCGCCTATCTCGGCATTCCGCACGTGCCGGGCGCGGGCGACCTCGCGATCTTCTGCGGCGCGATCATCGGCGCGGGGCTCGCCTTCCTCTGGTTCAATGCGCCCCCGGCCGCGGTGTTCATGGGCGATACCGGCAGCCTCGCGCTGGGCGGCGCGCTGGGCGCGATCGCCGTCACCTCGCACCATGAGATCGTGCTCGGCATCATCGGTGGCCTCTTCGTGGTTGAGGCGATGTCGGTGATCATCCAGGTCTTCTATTACAAGCGCACCGGCAAGCGCATCTTCCTGATGGCGCCGATCCACCACCATTTCGAGAAGATGGGCTGGGCCGAGCCCACCGTTGTGATCCGCTTCTGGATCATCGCGCTGATCCTGGCGCTGGCCGGCCTCTCGACGCTCAAGATCCGGTGATCACCAGCCCCGCCTTTCGCGGCAGACGCTATGCGGTTCTCGGGCTGGCCCGTTCGGGCCTCGCCACCGTGCGCGCGCTGCTGGAAAGCGGGGCAGAGGTGGTGGCGTGGGATAGCCGTGCCGAGGCGCGGCAGGCGGTGCTTCCTTCTCCCTCTCCCCTCGGGGGAGAGGGTCGGGGTGAGGGGCAGTCGCGCTTAGCCTCTGAGCCTGCCGGCAGCACCCTCGCCCTGTCATCGCTGCGCGATGACGGTCCTCCCCCCCGGAGGGGGGAGGGTTCTTTGCTGACTCTCGCCGACCCGCTCACCATCGATCTCACCGGCTTCGATGGCGTCGTTGTCTCGCCCGGCGTGCCGATCAACCGCCATCCGATTGCCGCGAAGGCGCGCGACGCCGGTGTGCCGCTGATCGGCGATATCGAGCTGTTCGCGCAGGCGCGCGCCGCGCTGCCGCCGCATCGCGTGGTCGGCATCACCGGCACCAACGGCAAGTCGACGACCACGGCGTTGATCCACCATATCTGCCAGACCGCCGGCCTGCCGACCTTGATGGGCGGTAATATCGGCCTGCCGATCCTCTCGCGCGATCCGCTGCAGCCGAACGCCAAGGGCAGCGGCGTCTACGTGCTCGAACTGTCGAGCTATCAGATCGATCTCACTGCCAGCCTCGATTGCGACGTGGCGGTGCTGCTCAACATCACCCCCGATCATCTCGATCGCTATCTCGACTTCGCCGCCTATGCGGCTTCCAAGGCGCGGCTGTTCCAGCTGCAGTCCAAAGCGAGCGTGGCGGTGATCGCGGTGGAGGATGACCCGAGCCGTGCGATCGCATCCCATGTCAACCACCGGCTGGTCCGCGTCGCCTCCACCGAGATCACCGATCAGTCGCGCTGGCCCAGCCTGCAGGGGCCGCACAACGCGCAGAATGCTGCCGCCGCGATCGCGGTTGCGCGCGCGCTCGACATCGCCGATGCGGTGATCGAGGAGGCGCTGGAGACCTATCCCGGCCTGCCGCACCGCATGGAGCGGGTGGCGGAGCGGGACGGCGTGCTGTTCGTCAATGACAGCAAGGCGACCAACCCCACCTCGACCGCGCCGGCGCTCGCCGCTTATCCCGCGGTACACTGGATCCTCGGCGGCCAGGCCAAGACCGACGAGCTTGACGCCTGCGCGCCGTGGTTCGGCCACGTCCGTGCCGCCTATACGATCGGTGAGGCCGGGCCGCTGTTCCAGAAGCTCCTCGGCCCGCACATGAAGGTCGAGGATTGCGAGATGCTGTGCGAGGCGGTGAAGCGCGCGGCGGCAGCGGCTGCACCGGGGGAAACGGTGCTGCTGAGCCCGGCGTGCGCCTCGTTCGACCAGTTCAGGGATTATGAAGCGCGCGGCGATGCCTTCCGCGCAGCAGTGGGGGCGCTGAAATGAGCACGACATCGGCACCCGGCCGCAAGATCACCGCCAAGCGCATCGGTGCTGCCGCGCGCACGATCGGCGGACGCGGCGACAGCACGCCGATCGGCGCCTGGTTCTGGGAGATCGACCGCGTTCTGCTGACGATGGCGCTCGTCCTCATCGTCATGGGGCTGATCGCGGTCGCCTGCGCCTCGCCGGCGGCGGCGCAGCGTTATTCGGGCGGCGGCATCAGCTATGCGCCGCTGCACTATTTCTGGCGCCAGCTGATCTGGGTGGTGCTGAGCCTGCCGGTGCTGGTCGGCGTTTCGATGATGTCCAAGAATGCCGCGCGGCGCTTCTCGCTCATCGGCGCGGGCGTGTTCACCTTCCTGCTCGCGATCGTGCCGCTGATCGGCAGCGAGGTGAACGGCGCCGTGCGCTGGATCGGCCTGGGTTTCGCGCAGTTCCAGCCGTCCGAATTCCTGAAGCCTCTGTTCGTCGTCTCGATGGCATGGCTGCTCTCGCTCAAGGCGAAGGATCCCAGCCTGCCGGTGGCGCCGCTCAGCGGCCTCGCGACAGGCGCTGTCGCCGTTGCGCTGATGCATCAGCCCGATCTCGGCCAGACCATCGTCTTCATGGTGATGTGGTTCGCGCTGCTGATGATCTCCGGCGTCTCGGGCCGCGCGCTCGGGCTGCTCGTCGGTTCCGGCATCGGCGGGCTTGTCGCCGCCTATTTCTTCTATCCGGTCGCGACGTTGCGCATCAACGGCTGGCTCGGCATCGGCGCCGATGCCGGGCAGGCGGTCGATACCTACCAGACCGACATGGCCTATGCGACGCTGACCGCGGGCGGCTTCTTCGGCACCGGCCCCGGCGGCGGCACGATGAAGTTCAAGCTGCCCGAGGCGCATACCGACTATATCTTCTCGGTGATTGGCGAGGAATTCGGCCTGATCGCCTGCCTTGCCATCGCGCTCGTCTTCCTGGCGCTGGTCGTGCGCGTGTTCGTGAAGCTTCTGGATGAGGAGGATCCGTTCACCGTTCTCGCCGCCGCCGGCCTGACGGTGCAGTTCGGCGCGCAGGCGCTGATCAACATCGCGGTCAATGTCCAGCTCGCCCCCTCGAAGGGCATGACCTTGCCGTTCATCTCCTATGGCGGCTCGTCGATGCTCGCCCTGTCGATGGGCTTCGGATTGCTGCTTGCATTCACCCGGCGAAATCCCTTTCTGACCCGCTCTCCCTATGTCGTGAAATGGAGCGGACGATGACCGCCTCTCGCCACTATGTCCTTGCCGCCGGCGGCACCGGCGGCCATATGGTGCCGGCGCATGCGCTGGGCGCCGAACTGATCGCGCGCGGCCACAGCATTGCCCTCATCACCGACGAGCGCGGCGCGCGTATTCCCGGCCTGTTCGAGGGCATGGAAGCCCATGTCATGCCCGCCGGCCGCATCGCCGGCGGCCCCCTCGGATGGCTGCGCGCCGGCCGCTCGATCCTGGCGGGTCGCGCGATGGCGCGCGGGCTAAACCGCCAGGTGCGGCCCAGCGCCGTCATCGGCTTCGGCGGCTATCCCGCGCTGCCCGCGCTGCTCGCCGCGCTGAAGGATGGCGTGCCGGCGATGGTGCATGAGCAGAACGCGATCCTCGGCCGCGTCAACCGGCTGCTCGCCGGCCGCGTCGACATCATCGCCACCGCCTATCCCGATGTGCAGCGGCTGAAGCCGGCATACGCCGGCAAGGTCCGCCTCGTCGGCAATCCCGTGCGCCAGGAAGTGCTGGCGCTGCGCGACGAGCCCTTTCCGGCGCTGACCGAGGATGGCGAGTTCCGTGTGCTGGTGACCGGCGGCAGCCAGGGCGCCACCATTCTCTCGACCGTGGTGCCCGATGGCCTCGGCCTGCTGCCGCTGCAGCTTCGCCGTAACCTCAAGGTCGTGCAGCAGTGCCGCCCGGAGGATATCGAGGATGTCCGCCGTCGCTACGCCGAACTCGGCATCGATGCCGAACTGGCGACCTATATGCAGGACATGCCCGATCGGCTGCGCTGGTCGCAGCTCGTGATCGCCCGCGCAGGCGCTTCGACCATCGCCGAACTGACCGTTGCCGGCCGCCCCGCGATCCTGATCCCGCTGCCCTCGGCCATGGACGATCACCAGACCGCCAATGTCGTCGAGATCGTCGATGCCGGCGGCGCGCGGTCGATCGTGCAGAGCGTCTTCACCCCCGTGGAACTCGCCAAGCAGATCCAGAAGCTGGCCGGCGAACCCGGTGCGCTTGCCGAGGCTGCCGCCAGGATGCGCGCATGCGGCCGCCCCGATGCGGCGTCGGCGCTGGCCGATGTCGTAGAATCCCATGGCGCCACAGCTTATGAAACGGCGTCTGCCGGCGCGCGCGGGAGCGTGTACGCATGAAAGGCTTCGCAACCGACATCGGCACGATCCACTTCATCGGCATCGGCGGCATCGGCATGTCCGGCATCGCCGAAGTGATGCACAATATGGGATACGACGTTCAGGGCAGCGACGTCGCCGAATCCTACGTGGTCGAGGGACTGCGCACCCGCGGCATCCGCGTGTTCATCGGCCATGAGGCGGAGAATGTGGAAGGGGCGGCGGTGATCGTCACTTCCACTGCGATCAAGCGTGGCAACCCGGAAGTCGAACGCGCCTATCAGCGTCGCATCCCGGTTGTACGCCGCGCGGAGATGCTCGCCGAACTGATGCGGCTGAAGTCGACCGTCGCCGTCGCCGGCACCCATGGCAAGACAACGACGACCTCGATGATCGCCGCCCTGCTCGATGCCGGCGGCGTCGATCCGACAGTGATCAACGGCGGTATCATCAACAGCTACGGCTCCAACGCGCGCCTGGGCGACAGCGATTGGATGGTGGTGGAGGCCGACGAGAGCGACGGCAGCTTCCTGCGGCTGGACGGCACCGTCTCGGTCGTCACCAACATCGATCCCGAGCATCTCGACCATTATGGCGGGTTCGACGCGGTGAAGGATGCGTTCGTCCAGTTCGTCGAGAATGTGCCCTTCTACGGCGCGGCTTTGCTGTGCCTCGACCATCCCGAGGTGCAGGCGATCCTGCCGCGCGTGCGCGACCGCCGCATCGTGACCTACGGCTTTTCGGCCCAAGCAGACGTGCGCGGCGAGCATGTGACGCCGGTGCCCGGCGGCAATCGCTTCGACGCGGTGATCCGCCAGCGCGACGGATCGGTGCGCACCATCGCCGACATCATGCTGCCGATGCCGGGCCGCCACAACGTCCAGAACGCGCTCGCAGCGATCGGCGTCGCGCTCGAACTGGGCATCGGGGATGCGACGATCGTCGAGGGTTTCTCCCGCTTCGGCGGAGTCAAGCGCCGCTTCACCAAGGTGGGCGAGATCGATGGCGCGATCGTGATCGACGATTATGGCCATCACCCGGTCGAGATCCGCGCGGTGCTCGCGGCGGCGCGCGAAGGGGCGCAGAACCGCGTGATCGCGGTGGCGCAGCCACATCGGTTCACCCGCCTCGAAAGCCTGATGGACGAGTTCGCGCAGGCCTTCAACGACGCCGATATCGTCTATATCAGCCCGGTCTACGCTGCGGGCGAGGCGCCGATCGAAGGCGTCGACGCCGAGGCGCTGGTCGGTGGCATCCAGTTGCGCGGCCATCGCGCCGCGGCGACCATCGCGAGCGCGGATGCGCTCGCTGCCGAACTGGCGCAGGTGGCGGAACCGGGCGACCTGATCGTCTGCCTGGGCGCGGGGGACATCACCAAGTGGGCCGCGGGCCTCGCCGATGCGATCCGCGCCGCGCGGGCGGAGGTGCCAGCCTGATGGCGGCGCTCGCCCTTCCTCCCTTGTCCGGCAGCGTCGAGGCCGGTGGCAGCCTTGCCGACTTCATCTGGTTCCGCACCGGCGGGCCGGCCGAGTGGCTGGTGCGCCCCAGCGACACCGCCGATCTCGCCGCCTTCATGGCCGCCTTGCCGCCGGCGGTGCCGGTGCTGCCGGTTGGTGTCGGTTCCAATCTGATCGTGCGCGATGGCGGCGTGCCGGGCGTGGTCGTGCGCCTGCCCAAGAGCTTCGCCAAGGTGAGCGTGGAGCCGGGCCATCGCGTGCGCGCGGGCGGCGCGGCGATGGGCATCACGGTGGCATCGGCGGCGCGCGATGCGGGCATCGCCGGTCTCGAATTCCTTCGTGGCATTCCCGGCACCGTCGGCGGTGCGGTGCGGATGAACGCCGGCGCCTATGGCCGCGACACCAGCGACATTTTGATCGAGGCGACCCTCGTGCTGCGCGACGGCAGCGTCGAAACCTGGCCGGCGGCCAAGCTCGGCTACACTTATCGCCACTCCGCCTTGCCCGAAGGGGCCGTGGTGGTGCAGGCGCTGTTCGCCGGCACGCCGGGCGATCCTGCGACGATCGGCGCGGAGATGGATCGCATCGCCGCCGAGCGCGAGGCCAGCCAGCCGCTGCGCAGCCGCACCGGCGGCTCGACCTTCAAGAATCCGGACGGCCACAAGGCGTGGGCGCTGATCGACGCCGCCGGCTGCCGCGGCCTGACCCGCGGCGACGCCCAGGTGTCCGAGAAGCATTGCAACTTCCTGCTCAACCTCGGCACCGCGACCTCCGCCGATATCGAGGCGCTGGGCGAGGAGGTGCGTGAACGGGTGAAGGCGCAGTCGGGTATCGAGCTGGAATGGGAAATCCAGCGCATTGGGGTGAAGGCGTGAGCACTATATTGCACATCGCGGTTTTGATGGGCGGCTGGTCGTCCGAGCGCGAGGTGTCGCTGATGAGCGGCAATGGCGTCGCGGATGCGCTGGAAAGCCGCGGACACCGCGTCACCCGCATCGACATGGGGCATGACGTCGCCGAAAAGCTCGCCGCGGCGGCGCCCGACGTCGTGTTCAACGCGCTGCACGGAACGCCCGGCGAGGACGGCACGATTCAGGGCCTGCTCGACCTGATGGGGCTGACCTATACCCATTCCGGGCTCGCCACCTCGGTGATCGCGATCGACAAGCAGCTTACCAAGATGGTGCTGGCGCCGCATGGTGTCCGCATGCCCGGCGGCCATGTCGTGAAATCCGAAAGCCTCTATCTCGGCGATCCGCTGCCGCGCCCCTATGTGCTGAAACCGATCAACGAAGGCTCGTCGGTGGGCGTCGCGATCGTGACGGCGGGCGGCAATTATGGCGATCCGATCGGCCGCGACACGGCGGGGCCGTGGACCGAGTTCGACAGCCTGCTCGCCGAGCCCTTCATCCGCGGTCGCGAATTGACCACCGCGGTGCTCGGCGATCGTGCGCTGGCGGTGACCGAGTTGAAGCCCAAGAGCGGCTTCTACGACTACGATTCCAAATATACCGACGGGCTGACCGAGCATGTCTGCCCGGCGAACATCCCGGAGGAGATCGCCGCGGCCTGCCTGGAAATGGCGCTGAAGGCGCATCGCGTGCTGGGTTGCAAGGGCACAAGCCGCTCGGATTTCCGCTGGGATGACGAGCGCGGGGTGGACGGGCTCTACCTGCTGGAGGTCAACACCCAGCCGGGCATGACGCCGCTCAGCCTGGTGCCCGAACAGGGCCGGTTCATCGGCATGGACTATGCGTCACTGTGCGAGGTGATCGTGCGGGAAGCGCTGGCGGGCAGGGGGGAAGCATGAGCGCACGGGCGGTCAAGCGGAAGGGGCCAGCCCCCAAGCGGCGCGGCGGGCAGAGCCGTCCGTCGATGCTGTCGCGCGCCGCGGCGGCGCTGCCGATCTCTTCGACCACGCTTGATCGCATGCTCAACGGCACGCTGGTGCTGCTGGCAGGCGGCGTCGCGCTGGTCGGCATCAGTTTCCTGGGGCTGCCGGCGATGGCCTATACCGAGGCGGCCGAGGCCGTGGGCCGCGCCGGTTTCGAGGTCAAGCGCGTCAAGGTGACCGGCATCGACAAGATGGACCGGCTGACCGTCTACGCGATCGCGCTCGACCAGCATTCGATGGCAATGCCGCTGGTCGATCTGGAAAAGATCCGCGCCCAGTTGATGACCTATGGCTGGATCGCCGACGCCCGCGTCTCGCGACGGCTGCCCGATACGCTGCTGGTCGACATCGTCGAGCGCAAGCCGGTGGCGGTGTGGCAGAACAATCAGGAACTGAGCCTGATCGACAGCGACGGCGTGGTGCTGGAACAGATCGCGGCCAACGCGGTCCCCAACCTGCCGATGCTGATCGGCCCCGATGCCAACCGCCAGACCGGCCGCCTCGCGAGCCTGATCGAGGCCGCCCCGGCGCTGCGCCCGACCATCGCCGGCGCAAGCTGGGTGGGCCATCGCCGCTGGGACATGCGCTTTCGCTCGGGCGAGACGCTGGCACTGCCGGAGGGGGACGAGGCTGCCGCCAAGGCGCTGGTGACCTTTGCGCGGATGGAGGGCGTCGAGCATCTGCTCGGTCGCGGCTTCACCCGCTTCGATATGCGGGATCCAACCCGCTTCGTCGTGCGCGTGCCGGAAGGTGTGCGCAAGGCGGCTGCGGCGGAAGCCGCGGCACGGGCAGCCGCCCAAGGCGGCGCCCCGGAAACGGAGGATGAGAAGGCGCGCCGCGAGGCGGAAACCGCTGCGTTGAAGGGAGACGCGTGATGGCATTGCCGAAAGGGGAACTGATCACCGCTGTCGATATCGGCAGCTGGAAGGTCTCCGCGCTGATCGCGGAGCGCAGCGAAAGCGGCGACCTGCAGGTGCTGGGCACCGGCCAGCGCGAGAGCCGCGGCGTCAAGCGCGGCTATGTGGCGGATATGCGCGCGACCGAACTCGCGGTGCGTGAGGCGGTGGAGCAGGCCGAACGCATCGCCGGCGTCAGCATCGAGGATGTCTGGGTCAGCTTCTCCGCAGGCGGGCTGATCAGCGACATCGTCTCGGTCGAGGTCGAGATGGGCGGACACCGCATCGAGCAGCCGGACATCGACGAGCTGCTGGCGGCGGGCAAGAGCTCGATCGATCCCGAAGGCCGCATGATCCTGCACGCGCAGCCCGCACTCTACACGCTCGACGGCCTCACCGGCGTGAAGGATGCGCTCGGCCTCCATGCCGATCGCCTCGGCGTCGACATCCACGTCGTCGCTGCGGACGGTTCGCCGGTGCGCAACCTGGGGCTATGCGTCGCCAGCGCGCATCTCGCGGTCAAGTCGATCATCGCCTCGCCGGTCGCAACCGGTATGGCCTGCCTGTCGGCCGAAGAGCGCGAACTGGGCGTTGCGCTGGTCGAGATGGGCGCCGGCGTTACCAACATCTCGCTGTTCTGCGGCGGCATGCTCGTCGGCCTCACCTCGCTGCCCTATGGCGCAGCGGATATCACCGACGATCTCGCCTCCGCCTTCGGCACCAGCCGCGCGCAGGCCGAGCGGCTGAAATGCTTCTACGGTTCCGCCACTGCCAGTCCGCGCGACAATCATGACATGATCGAGGTGACCCCGATCAGCTCCGAACAGGATGGGAGCGAAGGCATCCGCATCACCCGTGCCCAACTGATCGGCGTAATCCGCCAGCGGCTGGAGCATCTGGTAGGAGAGATCGGGAAGGCGCTGAAGGACATGGGCTTCGGCGGCCCGGTCGGCCGGCAGGTGGTGCTCACCGGCGGCGGCGCAGAGCTGAAGGGCATCGCCGACTATGCGCAGGGCGTGCTCGGCCGTTCGGTGCGGATCGGGCGGCCGCGTGGCCTCGCGGCAATCCCGGATGCCCACAGCGGCCCTGCCTTCGCGACGCTCGCGGGGCTCGTGCACTATGCGGCGACCAACCCGGTCGATCTGCGCGCGATCCAGCCCGCCCATCAGATGGTCCATCGCAACACTTCAACTGCTTGGGTTCACAAGCTTATTTCTGCGTTCAAGACGGGTTATTAGGAAAATGCGCTCACCCGTTAACTTTTATATCGATTTGGCGACTCGCTTGATTCATAAGAATCGAGGGGGGAGCCTGCCGTGCCGGCTCCACCGAGGGGAGATTGTCCAGTGAGTATCGAGTTCATTCCTCCGCAGGTTGACGAACTGCGGCCGCGCATCACCGTCATCGGTGTCGGCGGGGCCGGCGGAAACGCCATTGCGAACATGATCGCGGCGCAGGTCCAGGGCGTCGATTTCGTGGTCGCAAACACCGACGCGCAGGCGCTCAACGCCAGCCCGGCGGAGCGTCGCATCCAGCTCGGTCTCCGGATCACCCAGGGCCTGGGCGCCGGCTCGCGTCCCGAAATCGGCCGTGCCGCGGCCGAAGAGACGCTTGAGCAGGTCGATCGCGCGCTCGACGGCGCGCACATGTGCTTCATCGCCGCCGGCATGGGCGGCGGCACCGGCACCGGCGCGGCGCCGGTGATCGCCAAGGCGGCGCGGGACAAGGGCATCCTGACCGTCGGCGTCGTCACCAAGCCGTTCAGCTTCGAAGGCTCGCGTCGTTCGCGCGCCGCGGAATCCGGCATCGCCGAGCTGCAGAAGCACGTCGACACGCTGATCGTCATTCCCAACCAGAACCTCTTCCTGATCGCCAACGCGAACACGACCTTCAAGGAAGCGTTCCAGATGGCAGACGAGGTGCTGCAGCAGGGCGTGCGCGGCATCACCGACCTGATGGTCATGCCCGGCCTGATCAACCTCGACTTCGCCGACGTGCGGTCGGTGATGGGTGAGATGGGCAAGGCGATGATGGGCACCGGCGAGGCCGATGGCGACAACCGCGCCATCCTGGCCGCCGAGAAGGCGATCGCCAACCCGCTGCTCGACGGCGTGTCGATGAAGGGCGCCAAGGGCGTCATCATCTCGATCACCGGCGGCGACGACATGCGCCTGCTGGAGGTCGACGAGGCCGCAAACCATATCCGCGAGCTGGTCGATCCGGACGCGAACATCATCTGGGGTTCGGCGTTCAACAACGATCTCGATGGCAAAATCCGCGTGTCCGTGGTCGCCACCGGCATCGAGGCGGAAGCGGTGGTCGCGCCCGAACCGGCGCGCGTCCTGTCCTTCCCGGGCGGTCGCAAGGAAGATGCGCCGGCCGCGGCGGCTCCGGCTCCGGCCGCGCCGCAGCGCTTCGACGCGCCCTCGTTCGTGCCGCGCCAGCAGGGCTCGGCCGCTCCGGCGCCCGCGCCCCGCGCCGAGCTGGTGCTCGATACGCCGGAACCGGTGACCCAGCCCGCGCCGTCGCGCCCGGTGCTGCGCTTCGAGGATGATGCGGTCGCCGGCCAGCCGGTGCCCGAGGAACTGACTCTCGACACCCCCGCCGACCCGAGCGAGCTGCTGCTCGACCAGGGGGAGATCCAGCCGCCGCCGGCCCGTCCGGCGACCGGCGAGGCGGACGCCGGCGGCCGTGGCCGCCCGGCACCGCGCATCGGCAATGGCGGCGGTACGCTGTTCGAACGGATGTCGAATATCACCCGCGGCACCGCCAAGACCCCGGGCAGCGAAGAGGGCACGCCGGATATCCCGCGTTTTCTCAACCGCCAGAACAACCAGTAAGCGACTTCGTCCCCTCCCGCTTGCGGGAGGGGCCAAGGGAGGGCATGTGTTCCCGGCACATGCCTGACACGCCCTCCCGAGACGCCTCCCGCAAGCGGGAGGGAAGATGTTTGCCGCTTCATCCCCACGACGAACCGGCCCGCCGCATCCCCCCGCGCGGGCCGGTTGCCGTTTGCGGCGCTCTCGGGTCTATCCCAGCAAGATCATGACATCGTTTCGGAGATTCTGGCTGGCGGCATCGGGCACGACGGCGCTGGCCGCGCTCGCATGGTCCGCTACGGCGCGTGCACAGACCATTGATTCCGAGGATGTGACCGTCCAGGTCGCGCCGCGCAGCCCCACCGAGATCGTCCAGCAGCCGACGCCGATCGCCGACCAGCTCGCGGATCATGTCCGCGCGCTCGCACGCGACCCACGCGACATCCGCGCGCTCCTCGGCGCCGGCCAGGCGGCGTTGCAACTGGGCGATGCCAATGCCGCCTTCGATTTCTTCTCGCGTGCCGAGCGGGTCTCGCCGTCGAACGGCTATGCCAAGGCGGGGCAGGGCAGCGCCTTGCTCGCGCTCGAACGGCCGCGCGACGCGCTGCGGCTGTTCGACAGCGCGGCGGCGCTTGGCGTTCCGGTGGCGCAGTTCGCCGCCGATCGCGGGCTCGCTCATGATCTCACCGGTGATCCACGCCGCGCGCAGCGTGACTATCAGGCGGCGCTCGCGCGCGGCCCCGATGACGAGACGACGCGCCGCTACGCGCTGAGCCTGGGCATCTCGGGCGATCGTGCGCAGGCGCTCGCACTGCTCGATCCCTTGCTCTACCGGCGCGACGTCGGCGCGTGGCGCGTGCGCGCGTTCGTGCTGGCGATGACCGGCGATGTGCCCGGCGCGCAGGCGATCGCCAATCAGGTGATGCCCGGGCGCCCCGCTGCGGCGATGACGCCGTTCTTCGCCCGGCTCGGCAGCCTCAGCCCGATGCAGCGTGCCTATGCGGTGCATCTCGGCCAGTTGCCTGCGAACGGCGCGCGCTATGCGCAGCTCGAGCAGGGCGGCGCCTTTGCCGCGCCGACCACCCCGCCGCCGATCCCGCTGGCCCAGCCACGGCCGGAGGATGTCACCCAGCCCGTCGTCCGAGCACCCGTTTCGCGCGCCCCCCGGCGCCGGCCAGGCTGGACTGGCGGGTCGCGCATCGCGCGGACGATGGATCCCACGCCGATGCCGGCGCCCGATCCTGTACAGCCGGGCTCACCCGTGGCGGTCACGCGCGAACGTGTCGTCGCCGAGGCTGGCGGGGTTCCGCAGCGTGTAACCCCGCCGATCGCCACGACCCCCGCTCCGACGCCTGCGCCAGCCCGGGTTGCCGTTCCTGTCTCGCCCGCACCTGCGCAGACACCCGCTCCGCAACCGGCGCCGGCAAGCCCGTCGGCGGGCGCTGCGGTGCCGCAGGCTTCCGCGCCGTCGCTGGCAGTCACGGCGCCATCGCCGCGCGTCGTCTCGACCCCACCCGGCGGAATTCCTCCGGCCGAAGCCGCGCGCCGCGCTGCGGAAGCCGCGGCGCCTGCGCCGCCGTCCGTTCCAGCGTCACCGCCTGCCCCGCAGCCGAAGCCGGCAGTGGCGCAGACGCCCGCGCCCGCGGTTGCGAAGCCGGTGGTCGGCCCGCCGATTCCACCCGGAATGGCGGCGGCGGAGCCGGCAGTTCCCACAGCGAGCGCGTCGGCGCCCCGCGCTACGCCAACGCCCGCGGCGACACCGGCACCTGCGCCCAGGCCGAGCCCTACACCGACCCCCAAGCCGACGGCGACGCCCAAACCGTCTGCGTCGTCCACGCCCGAAGCCAAGGCCGCCGCGAAGAAACCACCGGCCAAGCCGGTGAAGAAGGAACCGCCCAAGCCCAAGCACCCGGCGCGCGAATGGGTGCAAATAGCGGGCGGCGCCAACAAGGCGACGCTGCCTAAGGAATGGGCGCGGCTGAAGACGGCCGAACCGAAGTTGGTCGCCGGTCTAAAAGCCTGGACAATGCCGGTGCGCGCGACCAATCGGCTGCTGGTAGGCCCGTTCGCATCGAGCGGCGCCGCGCAGGAGTTCGTCAACCGCATGACAAAGGCCGGCCATCAGGCATTCGCCGTTTCCAGCCAAGAGGGGCAGGTGGTCGAACCGCTCGGCGCGAAGTGACGATGCGCAACGGGTGGGCAAGCGACCCGGCGCTCAGCCGGGGCCGGCGCTATGCGGAGCCGGGGGCGGAAACCCGCGGGCCGCGCGACGCCTTCCAGCGCGATCGCGACCGCATCGTCCATTCCACCGGTTTCCGCCGCCTGCGTCACAAGACTCAGGTGTTCCTGGCACCCGATGGCGATCATTTCCGCGTGCGGCTGACGCATAGCCTCGAAGTGGCGCAGATCGGCCGTACCATCGCGCGCGTGCTGGGGCTGAACGAAGATCTAACCGAAGCGCTGTGCCTGGCGCACGATATCGGTCATCCGCCGTTCGGGCATGCCGGGGAGGAGGCGCTGCGCGATGCGCTCGCCGATCATGGCGGCTGGGATCATAATGCCCATACGCTGCGCGTGCTGACCCGGCTCGAAAACCCCTATCCGCACTGGGATGGCCTCAACCTCAGCTGGGAAACCCTGGAAGGGCTGGCCAAGCACAACGGCCCGATCGGCCGGCCGACCTGGGCGATGGCGGAAGCCGATGCCGGGTTCGCGCTCGATCTGGATCGCTGGCCATCGCTCGAGGCGCAGGTCGCGGCGATCGCAGACGACATCGCCTATGACAATCACGACATCGACGATGGCCTGCGCGCGGGGCTGATCACGCTCGATCAGGTGCTGTCGGTGCCGTTGGTGGCGCGGCAATGGCAGCGCGTGGCGGAGCGTTGCGACGGCAGCGAACCACATCGTGCTCAGCGCGAACTGGTGCGCGACCTGATCGGCGTGATGGTCAATGATGTGATCGCCAGCAGTCGTGCCGCCCTGGAAGCCGCGGGGATCGACAGCGCTGATGCGGCGCGCGCGCATCGCGGCCAACTCGTCGGCTTCTCGCCGGCGATGGCGGAGGCGGAACGGACGCTAAAGCGCTTCATGTACGCCAATCTCTATCATCATCCGCAGCAGCTTCGCGCCGCCGATGCTGCGCAGCATGTCGTGGCCGGCCTGTTCGATGCCTATCGCGCAGATCCCGGCCTGCTGCCCGAGGCGTGGCGCACAACTCTCCCCACCGCAGACCCCGATCGCAGCCGCCACATCGCCGATTTCATCGCGGGGATGACCGACCGCTATGCGATCGCGCGCTACCGCGAGCATGTCGGTCCGGTCGAGATGCCCGAGGGTTTTTGATCGCTGAACGCGTTCTGTCATGATAATGTCTTCAATGGCCGGGTCTGACAGCGAATCGTCTGGATTTCGCCGCAATCTGCTGCCAGCTTTGGTGCCAGTGGACGGATGCGTGGGGAAATCGCGCGCCGTCGGGCGGATATTGGGTTGCTATGGGTAAGATGATGTCGTGGCCTGCCGCGGGCGTCGCGGATCAGGGTACGCCTCCGGTTCGGATCTGCTTCTTCTTCAACGCGCAGCGACATCAACTGCTGCACGGCATATCGACAGCGGTCGAACTCGCTCGCATGCCCGGTTTTGTCGTCTATGTCAGTTCGCCCAACGAAGGACATATCGATTATGCGCGGCGGCTGGTGGCGCTGCTGGGCGGCGCGCCGATCCGCTTCGAGGTGCTGAGCCCGCCGCTGCTGACCTTCTTCCGCAAACGCAGCGGCCGTTCGGTACCCCCCAAGCTGCTCGGCCTTGCCGCGGTGGCGCATCATCTGAAGGGCTTCGACGCAATCGCGGTGCCCGAACGCACTACGGTGCAACTCAAGCGCGCTGGCGTCCGTGGACCCCTTTACATCCATCTCGATCATGGTGCGGGCGATCGCGCCGCCGGCTTCGACCGTCGCATCCGCCATTTCGACATGGTGTTGATGGCGGGCGAGAAGCACCGCGAGCGACTAGGACGTGAAGGGCTGATCCATGACGGCGGCCACGCCGTCGTCGGCTATCCCAAGTTCGATGCCGCCAACGCGATCCGCGATCCTGCGTGGGATCCGTTCGGCAATCGGCGACCGACCGTGCTCTACAACCCGCATTTCTGCACACTAGGGTCGTGGGCGAAGTTCGGCGTGCCCCTGCTGGAAGCGTTCGCGCGGCAGCATCGCTACAATCTGATCGTGGCGCCGCATGTCCGCATGCTCGACAGCCGCGCGAAGCGCGCACGCTGGCGGGCGCTGACGCAGCATTTCGCGGGCGCCCGCCACCTGCTGCTCGATCCCGGCAGCGACCGGGCGATCGACATGAGCTACACCAGTTTCGCCGACATCTATGTCGGGGACGTCAGCAGCCAGGTCTATGAATTCCTGCGCGTTCCCAAGCCCTGCCTGTTCCTCGACGCGCAGGGCATCGACTGGCAGCAGGACGAGAATTACGGCCACTGGCGTTTCGGGCCGGTCGAGCGTTCGCCCGACAATCTGGTCGGCGCGGTCGACGCCGCGGTTGCCAGCCATGGCGCCTATCGCGCCGCGCAGCTCGAGGGCTTCAACGCCACCTTCTCAGCCGACGCGCTCTCGCCATCCGAACGCGCGGCCGAGGCGATCGGCGATTTCCTGTATATGCGGCTGCGTGGCAGCCCGGCGGTCCGCCCCGCCGTCCGGCGCCTCCAGCGCGCCGCCGCGGTCGCGCTGATGCTGGGCGCGGGTAGCGCCGAACATGGCGCCATGGCCGCGCCGACGGACCTCAGTTCTCCAGCTTCACCTTTGCCGTTACCGACAGGCCCGGCCTGAGCGCGTCCACCGCGCGCTGGCCCGGTTCGAAGCGGATCCGCACCGGCACGCGCTGGACGATCTTGGTGAAATTGCCCGTGCCCGGCTCGAACGGCAGCAGCGCGAAGGTTGAGCCCGATCCCGGTGCGAAGCTTTCGACGCGGCCCTTCAGCGCCTTGCCGCCGATCGCGTCGACGTCGATCGCCACCGGCTGGCCTGCGCGCATGTCGCGGGTCTGGGTCTCCTTGAAATTGGCGGTCACATACAGCGCGTGGAGCGGCACCAAAGTCAGCAGGCGGGTGCCGGGCTGGACATAGTCGCCGACGCGAACCTGGCGGTTGCCGATCACGCCGTCGATCGGCGCGCGGATCAGGCTGTGGCGCTGGTCCTGCCGGGCGAGATCGAGCGCGGCGGCGGCGCGCTGGCGCGCGGCCTCGGCCTGCAGCAGCGCGGCTTCCAGCATCGGCCGGCGCGCGGCGGTGACGCCGGCCTCGCTCTGCGACACGACCAGTTGCGCGCGGGCGCGGGCGGCGGCCTGCTCGGCATCGATCGCGGTGGTGCGATAGACATCGGCATCGCGCTGGGCGACCGCGCCGGTCGCGACCAGCGCCTCGTAGCGCCGCCGGTCGGCGCCGGCACGATCGGCCTCCGCCAGCGCCGAGCGGATCGTCGTGCGCGTCGAGACCACGCCCGCGGCCGCCAGCCTTTGCTCGGCCGCGAGATGCCCCAACGCCGCGCGCGCGGCGATGACATTGGCCTCGGCATCGGCAAGGTCGGCGGTGGCCGCGGCGAGCTTCGCGTCGAACTCCTCGGCGTCGATCCGGACCAGCGGATCGCCCGCACGCACCCTCTGATTGTCCTTCACCAGCACCTCGGCGACCAGCCCGCGCACCTTGGGCGCCACCGTCGTCGCATCGGCGGCGACATAGGCGTCGTCGGTCGATTCGGCGGAAGGGGCGGCGGTGATCCACGCGACCCCACCCAGCGCCACCGCCAGGGCAACGCCGGAAACCACCCACACGCGCGGCACGCGGCGGCGCGGCTTTGCCGGGGCGGCGTTCTCCCCCTCCGGCGCGGGCGCCGCTTCGTGCCGCAATTCGACCACCCGGTCTTCGATCTTCGTGCTCATGCGATGCCACCCCGAATGACGGTGCTTGATGATATGATGAGTGTCATATATATGATGCTCATCATTTGTCCAGTATGGAGACGCGGGTGGGGACGGCAGCTTCAGGAGCGGCGCCGGCATCGGGCTGGCTGGTGGGGCTGTCGCAGGATTGGTCCGCCGATCCGGCGGCGATGCCGACGGCGCGGAAATATCTCATCTTCGGGGTGATGGCGTTCGGCCAGTTCATGGCGCTGTTCGACATCCAGATCGTCTCCGCCTCATTGTCAGACGTGCAGGCGGGGCTGGCGGCGGGGCCGGACGAGGTGAGCTGGGTGCAGACCGCCTATCTGATGGCCGAACTCGTGATGATCCCGCTCTCCGCCTATCTCGCGCGGGCGATGTCGACGCGCTGGCTGTTCATGCTGTCGGCGGGGCTGTTCACCGCCTCCAGCCTGTTGTGCGGCCTCGCCTGGAACATGGAGTCGATGATCGCCTTCCGCGCGCTGCAGGGCTTCACCGGCGGCGCGATGGTGCCGTTGGTGTTCGCGGTGGGCTTCACATTGTTCACCGGCAAGCAGCGCGCGATGATCCCGGCGATCCTCGGCACCGTCGCGGTGATCGCGCCGACCCTGGGGCCGACGGTGGGCGGGCTCATCACCCAGGCGTTCGACTGGCGCTGGCTGTTCTTCATCAACATCGTGCCGGGCATCATCGTCACCGCGCTCTCCGCGCTGATCCTGCGCGTCGACCGCGCCCAGCCGGCGATGTTCGCGCGGATCGACTGGAGCCACTTCATCGCGATGGCGGTGTTCCTCGGCGGGCTGCAGTTCGTGCTGGAGGAAGGGCCGCGCAACGACTGGTTCGGCGATCCGGAAATCGCGATCGGCGCCTGGCTTTCCTTCGTCGCCTTCCTGCTGTTCCTCGAACGCGCCTTCTTCTCGAAGAACCCGATCGTGACCTTGAAGCCGTTCCGCCGGCCGATCTTCGCCTTCGCCTGCCTGTTCAGCCTCGTCATCGGCTTCGGCATGTATGCCTCGATCTATCTGATCCCGGTCTATCTGGCGCGGGTGCGGGGGTTCGACAGCCTGCAGATCGGCACCACCGTGTTCGTCGTCGGCGTCGCGCAACTGCTCAGCACCGTCATTGCCGCCTCGCTCAGCCAGCGGATCGACATGCGCTGGATGATCGCGGTGGGCCTCACCCTGTTCGCGTGGAGCCTTTGGCTGACCTCACACATGACGAGCGAATGGGGCTTCTGGGAACTGGCCTTCCCGCAGGCGGTCCGCGGCCTCGCGCTGATGCTGTGCATCGTCCCCAGCGTGAACATGGCGCTCTCCGCCTTTCCGCCGGCCGAGCTCGGCGCGGCATCGGGGCTGTTCAACCTGATGCGCAATCTGGGCGGCGCGGTGGGGATCGCGGTGGTCAACACCTGGCTGCAGGACGATACGCGCATCGCCGCGGCACGGCTGGGCGAGGCGCTGGGCCATCATGCGACCAGCGCGACCGAACAGGTGCAGGCCCTCGCCGGCCGCCTCGCCGCTACCATCGCCGACCCTGCGGAGGCGCAGGTTACAGCCAGCGGCATGTTCGCCCGCATCGTCGGCCGCCAAGCGCTGACGCTCGCCTTCGACGATGTGTTCCGGCTGATGGCGTGGATGTTCCTCGTCGCACTGGTGCTCGTTCCCTTCTGCCGACAGGCGCCCGGCGCAACGCCGCCGCCCGCCGATGCCGCCGCTCATTGAGGATATTGCGATGCGCTTCTCTCTTCTGCTACTTGGCGCCACCGCGCTTTCCGCGTGCACCGTCGGCCCGGACCACCTGCCGCCCCAGGTGGCGCTGACACCCACCTACGTCACCGTCGCACCGATCGCGCCGGCGGAGGCGGCGTGGTGGCGGGCGTTCGGCGATCCGTTGCTCGACCAAGTGGTGGTGCGGGTGCAGGCGCAGAATCTCGACATCGCCGCCGCCGGCGCGCGGATCGACCAAGCGCGCGCCGCGGCCCAAGGCGCGGGAGCGGCATTGTTGCCGACGGTCGATGTCGCGGCGTCGGCGGACGCGAACCGCCAGTCCCGTCGCACCCCGATCGGCGGCGCGGCGGCCAGCCTCGGCTTCCCGCGCAATTATGAGCTTTATCAGGCCGGCGCCTCGGCAAGCTGGGAGATCGACCTGTTCGGCGGGCTGCGTCGCGGTCGCGAGGCGGCGCGCGCCGACCTCGTCGGCAGCGTCGCCGACGCCGATGCGGTGCGGCTGAGCATGACCGCCGAGGCGGTGGACGCCTATCTCCTGCTCCGCGGGCTCCAGGCACGGCTGGACGTGGCGGAACGGCAATTGGCGGTGCGCCGCGATCTGGTTGGACTGATCCGCCAGCGCGCCGAACAGGGCATCGCCGCCGACCGTGAACTCAACGGCGCGCTCGGCGAGCAGCAGGGGATCGAGGCGGACCTGCCGCGGCTGCGCGCGGGCATCGCCGCGCAGATGAACCGGCTGGATATATTGATGGGCGCGCAGGCCGGCACCTATCGCGCCGAACTGGCGACGGTGGGTGCGATCCCGCGCGCACCGGATCCTTCGGGCAGCGCGGTGCCGGCAGACCTCATGCGGCGCCGGCCCGATCTGGTCGCGGCCGAAAGGCGGGTGGCGGCGGCGGACGCGCGGATCGGCGTGGCGATGGCGGACTATTATCCGCACCTCTCACTTGGCGGACTGATCGGCTTTGCCGGCACCGCCACCGGCAGCCTGTTCACCGGCGGCGCGCTGCAGGCGCAGGGCGGGGCGGGGCTGCGTTGGCGGCTGTTCGATTTCGGCAAGGTCGATGCCGAGGTTGCGGGCGCGCGCGGCCGCTCCGCCGAGGCGCTGATCGTCTATCGCGGCACGGTGCTACGCGCGACCGAGGAGGTGGAGACGGCGCTCGTCCGCCTCGTCGAGGGCCGCGCCGAAGTAGCGAGCCTCACCGAACAGGTCGCGGTGCTGCGCCGCGCGCGCGGGCAGGCGCAGGCAGCCTATGAAAGTGGCGCGGTGGCGCTCGTCGACGTGCTGGATGCCGATCGCGCCTTGCTGGAGGCGTCGGACCGGTTGGCGACCGCCGAGGCGGACACGGCGCGTGCATCGGTCGCGGCGATACGCGCGCTCGGCGGCGGTTACCAGAGTGTGTAGAGGGGGTCATGGCTGACAAGACTGCCCACAAGGCGAAAACCCGCGCACGCATCCTCGACGAGGCGGCGATGGCGATGCGCGCGCGCGGATCGGACGGGATCGGCGTATCCGAACTGATGAAGCGCGCCGGGCTGACGCATGGCGGCTTCTACGCGCATTTCACATCGCGCGACGATCTGGTCGCCCACGCGGTGCACCGCATGTTTCAGGACAGCGCGGCAATGGTCGCGCGCTATCTGGGCGATGCGCCGGACGGTGCCGGGCTGGCGGCGCTGATCGACTTCTACCTTTCCGATTTTGCGATGCGCGCCGCCGATCGCGGCTGCCCGCTGCCTGCGCTGACCGGCGAGGCGGCCCGGATGCCGGAGGCGGCACGGGCGCGGTTCGAGAAGGGCGTGGCAGGCTTCCGGGCCGCGATCGCGCGGGCGCTGACGGCGATGGGAAAGCCGGATGCGGAGACGCTGGCCGCCTCGGTGCTGGCGGAACTGGTCGGCACGATGGCGCTGGCACGGTCGTTCGCGGATGAGGCAACGGGCGCCGAGATGCTCGCTGCCGCGCGCAAGGGGTTGAAGGAACGGCTGGGCCTTACTTAATCCCCCTCCCGCAAGTCAGAGGGGAGCAGGCTAGAGATACCGCACCCACCATGCCCCGCTCGCGCGCTTGAACGCCGCGAACCTGCGACACGCGAACCAGCACGGCACCGCGACTAGCCCGGCAAGCAGCCACAGCGCGCCCAGCGTGGGCACGCTCACCAGCCCGTCCGTCCCCAGCATCGCGCCAACCAGCCGGTTCAGCGCGTGCAGCACGTAGAGGTGCAGGATGTAGAAGAATAAGGGCGCCGATCCGAACACCGCGAGCAGCCGCACGGGCATCTGCGGCACCCGCTCCAGCCCTGCGAGCAGCAGCGCCCCGGTGCCCAGCGTCAGCATCAGGAAGTCCGCCGAGGGCGGATATTTGGTGAGGTTGAGGAAGCTCATCGCGGTGCCGGTCATGTCGGGCTGTGGCGCCCACGGCAGCGGCTCGCCATAGAGGTTGATCATCCGCAGCACCGCGAACAGCGCCAGCGCCGCCGCGCCGGTGATGGCCAGCGCCCGTCCGCGCCGGGCCGCATCGACGCCGCGCGCGAACCACGGGCCTGCGGCATAGCCCAGCGCGATCACGCCGATCCATGGCAGCAGCGGGTAGGATGTCCGCGCCTCGCCACCCCAGGGCAGGGAGATCAGCCCGCGATCGTGGAGCACCGCCCACAGCGCATGGCCCGGTTCCCCGGCGGCGACGTGGATCGGATCGAGCAGGTTATGGCCGAACAGGATGACGAGCCCGATCGCCGCCACCGCCGCGCGGGGCAGGTGGACGACCGCGGCGAGCGCCAGCATCGACAGGCCGATCGCCCAGATCACCTGCAGAAAGGTTCGTTCGGGCGTAGGATCGAAGGTCCAGGCAAAGCTCACCACGGTCAGTTCCAGCGCGATCAAAAACAGCCCGCGCTTCGCGAGGAAGGCGGAGGCTGCCCGCGCGCCGCCGCGCGGCTGGGCATAGAGCCAGGCGGCGATGCCGGTCAGCGCCACGAACACCGGCGCGCAGAGATGCGCGGCGAGGCGGGTGAAGAACAGGGCCGGCGGCGTGATCGCGACATCCATCGGATCGCTGACCTGCGCATGCAGGAAGAAGAACTCGCGCGTGTGATCGACCAGCATCAGCAGCATCACCAACCCGCGCAGCCCGTCGATCGAGGCGATGCGGGCGGAGGCGGTGGTGTCGGCAACCGCGTGCGGAGCCGCGTAAGGCAGGGCTGTGGGTGACCTGGGCAGACTTGACAGCATGAACATCCTTCCGCCATCCGCGATGTTACATCATCACTCGAAAGGCAAGCCTTTTGCTCGTCCGCGTTCCGACGGCAGCCCTGCTGTCGCCCCTGTTGCTTTGCGCTTTCCCTGCCGCCGCCGAGACCGCGGCGGACGGCTCCGGCGATATCGTTGTGCTCGGCACCCGCCCATCGCGGGGCGACCCGACCCTCTCGTCGGATAGCGTGACCGAGGCGATGTCGCAGTCCAGCCGGTCGATCGAGCGCGACATGCTGACCGCTGCGGGCGCCTATCGGCTGGCGGATGCGCTTGAACTGGTCAGCGGCGTCAGCAACCAGAACAATCGCGGCGGTTTCCTCGACAATTTCGCGATCCGCGGCTTCCTCGGCACACCCGATGGCGGCGCCGAATATTATGTCGACGGCTTCCTCGCCAACCGCGGCATGGCGCCGCCGCGCGACCCCGCTACCGCGGAGCGCATCGAGCTGCTCAAGGGCCCGGCCGGCGCGCTGTTCGGAGACATCGATCCGGGCGGGCGCGTCAACATCGTCTCCAAGGCGCCGCGCTTCGTGCCGGCGGCAAGCGCGATATTGACCTATGGCTCGTTCGACACACGCCGCATCGAGCTCGACGCGACCGGACCGCTCGGTGCGACCCTGGCGGCGCGGATCGTGGTGGCGGCGGAGGACAGCGATGGCTGGCGCGACCATGTCTCGCTCAGGCGCCGGGTAATCGCACCCTTGCTGAGCTGGACGCCCAGCGACGCGTTGCGGCTAACCTATGTCGGTGAGATCACCCGCTTCGATGCGCCCTTCGATCGCGGCGTGCCGGCGGTCAACGGCGATGCCAACGCGCTGCCCCGGTCCAACTTCTATGGCGAGCCCGGTGACGGCGTCACCCGCTTTCGCAACCGGCGCCATCAGGTGACGATGCTGGCCGATCTCGGTGGCACCTGGTCGGTCAACGGTGGCATCGCCTGGCGGACCGGATCGCTGCGCGGCTTCTCGTCGGATCAGTCGCGGCTGGTGGGCGAAAGGACGCTGTGGCGGCAGCGGCGGTCGCGCGGCTATGAGGTGGAGGATCTTTCGGCGCGGCTGGAACTGCGCGGGCAGGTCGGCGCGCACCGGCTGAGCATCGGGCTGAAGGGCTATACGCTCGACTATCGCGAACTGCTCACCCGCCGCAATCCGAGCGCCGCCGCGCCGCACGCAATCGATCTTTACGATCCGGTCTATGGCGGCACCGCGCTGCCGCTGCTGCCCTTCACCGACAATCGCGAGCGGCGGCGCGCGGCCACGCTCTATGTGCAGGATATGTGGGATGTGAGCGACCGGCTGACCCTGACCGGCGGCACGCGGATCGACCCCTATCGCCAGACCGTGCGCAACAACCTCACCGGCGTAGAGGGGCGGACGGTGGACGAGCCGGTCAATTTCCGCATCGGCGCGCGCTATCGGCTGAGCGAGGTCGTGTCGCTGCACGCCAATTGGGGCGAGAGCTTCCTGCTCAATTCGGGCACCGGCCGCGACGGCGCCGGCTTCGCCCCCGAACGCGGCAGGGGCTATGAGTTGGGCATGGCGGCGGCGTGGCCGGGGATCGACCTGGCGGTGACCGTCTTCGACATCGAGAAGCAGGGCATCCTCACCAACGATCCGGTCGATTCGTCCTACCTCACCCCGATCGGCAAGCTGCGCAGCCGCGGGGTCGAGCTGGACGGATCGGTGAAACTTGGCAGCCACTGGCAGATCGTCGCCAACTATGCCTGGACCCACGCCCGCGCGGACGACGCGACCTTCGCCACGCCCGACGTACTCAACGTGCCCGAACATGCCGGCACGCTCTTCGCGCTCGGCCGTTTCCTCGATGCGCGCGGCCGCGGCGTTTCGGTCAGCGCCGGCGTCTCCTATGTCGGCGCCCGCGCTGGCGCGATCGATGGCAGCGGGTTGGTGCTGCCGGACTATGCGAAGGCCAAGGCCGCGATCGATTATGCGCTGAATGATCGCATTGGGGTGCGGCTGGAGGCGGACAATCTGTTCGACGCACATTATGCGCAAAGTTCATATAGCCTGATGTGGGTGTTTCCCGGCGTGCCGCGGACGGTAAGGGTCTCGGTGAGGGTGGGATTGTAGAGCCATGCGCGGCGGAGTTTTTGCCAGGTGATGCCGAACCGTACGGAGCCGCTGCTGCTGATCCCCGGCCTGCTGTGCGACGCCGAATTGTGGCAGGCGCAGGTACGCGACCTCGCAGATGTCGCCGCGCCGCAGGTGCCGGACATGACGTTGGACGACAGCATCGCCGCGATGGCCACGCGCGTGCTGACGGCGGCACCGCCCCGCTTTGCGCTCGCCGCGCTTTCGATGGGCGGCTATGTCGCGTTCGAGATCCTGCGCCGCGCACCCGAACGCGTGAGCCGGCTCGCGCTGCTCGACACCAGCGCCGCGCCGGACAGCCCGGCACGCGCCGCCGAACGCCGCGCCGCGATCACTTCACTGGAACTGGGGCGGTTCGTTGGGGTAACCGGGCGGATGCTGCCGCAGCTCGTCCATCCCGATCATGTCGCCGGACCGGTGGGGCAGGCGGTGCAGGCAATGGCGTTGCGCGTGGGCGGCGATGCCTTCGTCCGCCAGCAACGCGCGATCCTTGGCCGGGTCGACAGCCGGCCGGATCTGGCGGCGATCACGGTGCCGACGCTGGTGGTGGTCGGTGCCGAAGATGTGCTGACCCCGGTGGCCGAGGCGCGCATCATCCATGAAGGGATCGTGGGCTCGGCGCTCGAAGTGGTCGAGGGCTGCGGGCATCTGCCGCCGATGGAGGAGCCGGAACGAACGACCGCGGTGCTGCGGGCGTGGCTGAAAGGCTGATGTTCCTCCCCGACCTGAGGGGCCGGAGAGGAACTGGCGGTTAGCCTATCGTCCTCGCCAGGAAGTCCCGCATCAACGGCACGATCTCTTCCAGCTTGTCCTCAAGCGCGAAATGGCCGGTATCCAGCAGGTGAAGCTCCGCGTCCGGCAGGTCGCGCAGATAGGCCTTCGCGCCCACCGGAGGGAAGATCACGTCGTTCGCGCCCCACACCACCAGCGTCGGCGGCTGGTGGGCCCGGAAATAGGCCTGGATCTCGGGATAGAGCGCTACGTTCGTCCGATAATCATAGACGATGTCGAGCTGGATATCGGTCATCCCCGGCCGGTCGAGGAAGAGCTGGTCGTGCAGCCACGCGGCGGGATCGAGCCGCGAGCGGTCATGCACGCCGGTCTCATATTGGAAGCGTGTGCCCTCGATGCCGAAGAAGGAACGCATCGCATCGCGATTGGCGGCGCTGTTGTCCGCCCATAAGGAGCGGGAGGAGGCCCAGAATTCCTCACCCAGCCCTTCCTCATAGGCATTGCCGTTCTGCGTGATCAGCGCAGTCACCCGCTCAGGATGCTTGAGCGCCAGGCGGAAACCGGTCGGCGCGCCATAATCCATCACGTAGAGCGCGTAGCGCGTAGCGCCGAGCTGTTCGAGCAGCGCATCGACCGTGTCGGCAAACCCCGCGAAGCTGTAGACCGGATGGCCGCGCGGCGGCGCTTCGGAGAGGCCGAAACCCGGCAGGTCGGGCGCTATGACATGATAGCGGTCGGCGAGCGCGGGGATCAGCCGGCGGTACATGTGGGACGAGGTGGGATAGCCGTGCAGCAGCACCACGATCGGCGCATCGGCTGGGCCGGCCTCGCGATAGAAGATCTCGAGGCCGCTGACGGTGGCGGTGCGATGATGGGTGACGGGCAGCGCTTCTGTGGACATGGTCATTCTCCTTTTCGGCAGCGAAGGCCGTTGACGGAGGTTTTACGCCAGCCGGCAGGCAGCAATAATCCGCTTATGCTGAAAGAGATTGTTCCGGATCGCGGAATGGCTTGTGCACGCGTTCAAGTATGCCCGCCTCATTTCATCGGCGGTGCTCCATAATAATCCGGCGCGCCGTCGAACCGCACGTCGATGCGGTCGAGCAGGAAGCCCGGGTCTAGCGCATAGACCTGCACGCGATGCTTGCCGGCGGCGAGCTTGCCCAGCGGCACCGTCTCCGCGCTACTGTTGGCGAGCACGTTGAGCTTCCAGCGTTCGCTACGCCCATGCGTCTCGAAGTCGAGGATGCGCGGCGCCGCGTCGTCGATGCGCACGGCGAGCCGCAGCCGGTTCGCCGCGGTCAGCGGGTGGACCGGAATGGCCACGATGCGCAGTTCGGCCTCGCCCGTGGTGGCAGCGCGGAAATCCCAGGCGAGCGGCGCGAGCCCGGCGATGCTGTCGGTGGGGGGACGGCTCAGGCTCGAGCGCAGCGCGGTACCGCGCGAGCCGAGGCCGGGCACGCGTTCCCAGCTACCGTCGGTCGGGAAGCCGGCATCCTCCGAAGCGAGCGAGACGATATGGTTGAGTTCCGCGGGGGCGCCCGATGCGGGGGCAGGCACGACGCGGGCGGTCACCGGGATCCGGCGATCGCCGCAGGTCAGCGTGCCGGCCTCGATCGGGCCGTCACCATCATGGTGCACGAGAACGCGCTGTTCGAAGCCGTTGGAGGCGTCGAGCCTTCCCCGATTGGTCGGAACGCCAGCGCCCTTCAGCGGTGAGAGCGACCAATCCTGCGGCTCCCCGTTGCTCGATATGATGATGTCATGGGTCGCGGCGCGGCCGGCGACGAAGACGAGATCGGAGGCATCGATCGTGCAACCTGGTTTTGCGGCCACTTGCGCGGTGGGATAGGGCGGTTCCGCGAACACCGGCAGCCGGCGCGGCGCCATGTCCATCATGCCGCGCCATTTGCCGCCGTTCTGGTCGTTGTAGGCGGCGGTATCGGTGACGATGCGCTGGTGCGCGGCATGCGCCTCGGCGGCCAGGGCGTTGACGTTGGGGCGGCCCTGCCGGGCCTGGAGCATGGCGAGGTCGAGCGACAGGTTGCGCTGGTTGATGCCGGCGGCGCCGTGAACGGGATAGCCGACAAGCTGGAAAAAGGCATCGTGCCGGTCGGCGGGCATCGTTTTGGTCAAGGCGTCGACGCGAGAGGCGAGTTCGGCGTAGGCATCGATCCGGCGCCGTGCCTCTCCGCCCCCTGTGCGGATATAATCGCCGATGCGGATCGGGCGGGTCGGCTCGGTCTGGCTGAAGCCGATGAACTCGGGCCGCCGTTCGAAGGCGAGATCATAATAGTCGGTCAGGATGCCGGCGATCCGGCGCGCATGCTCCTTGCCGAACTGCGTCGTGGCCCAGGCGGTGAGGTGCTCGCGCGGCGTCTGCGCGAACCTCTGGTGATCGAAGGCGAGGTCCAGAAAATATTGGGTGAGATATTCGCCCGGCTTGATGTCGCCGACATTGACCACCCACAGCTTGCGTGCACCAAGCTGCCACGCGCGGTCCATCTGTTCGCGGATCAGCGCGGGATGGGTCGTCCCCAGCCACAGATAGTCGTGCGGCCGGCCCCAGTAGGAGATGTGGTAATAGACGCCTGAGCCGCCGGCCCGCGCTTGCTCCGCCGGGGTCGGAAGCTGGCTGATGTAGCCATAATTGTCCTCGGGCCACACCAGCGTGACGTCGTCCGGCACCTTGAGGCCGGTGCCATAGATGTCGAGCACCTCCTTGTAGAGCGTCAGCGCCTGCGGCACTTTGTCCGCGGGGCGCCCTTGCGCCTTCGCCAGCAGCGCACGCTGGTCGGCGATGGCGCGGGCGGTGGCGTCCAGCGCCTGTTCGGGCGTGTCGGCGCCTTCCATCGCCGAGTCATGCTTGCCGCGCAGGCCGATCGACGTGATCGTCTCGAAACCCTTCACCGCGCGCGCCCGCTCGCCCCAATAGCGCAGCATTTCCCGGCGGTTGGTGAAATAGTTGAAGGGCCCGCGCTTCGCCTCGTCCCACTCGCGCACATTGTTGCGCATCATCGGTTCGGCGTGGGAGGTGCCGACGATGATCGCATGGTCGCGCGCCGCCTCGGCATTGCCCGGGATCTGGTAGAAGGGCTTGGTGCTGTCATGCATCGCCGGCCAGATCAGATTGGCCTTCAGCCGCCACATCAGCTCGAAGATGCGCGCATAGGTCTTCGGCCCGATATCACCGGTCTCGGGCTCATAGGTCTTTGCTGCCCAGGGCTGCAGCCCCCAATCCTCATCGTTGAGGAAGATGCCGCGATACTGGACGGAGGGCGCCTCGGAGCGTTTGGCCGTGCCGTCCACCGCCAGCCGGTCGATGCGGCGCGGGGTGACGTCTGCCCACCATTCCCATGCCGAGACGCCGAGTTCGCGGCCGAGATCGACCGTGCCCCAGATCGCGCCGCGCTGGTCGGAGCCGGCGATCAGCAGATAGCGCCGCGCCGGATCGCGCCGCGAACGCAGCAGCACGCGTTCATAGCGTTCCCACTGGCCGGCCAGCGCGGCGAGATCGACGCCGGTGTCAGCGGCGACCTGCTTCACCAGCGCCGTATCCCTGGTGCCGATGACGATGCACAACGCCGCGCAGCGCGTGAGATCGGCGGAGACGGCCGGCACCTTGCCGGTCAGCGCGGTAAGGTCGCGCGCAAGCATGTCGCCGGCCAGCGCGCTCGGCTTCGCACCGTCATGGACGATGCCGGCGACCTGCGTGCCGTCGAACAGCACCGCCTCTTCGGCATGCGCGATCGTGGCGGACGAGGCCGCCGCCAACACCCCGAAGATCGCGCGACGCATCAGCGGCACACCGCCCACTTGTCGCATTTGACGCTTTCCAGGCCCGGCAGCGCCTTCAGATCTTCGGCCGTCCACGGTCGTCCGCCGACGGTGACCGCATCGAGCGCGATGCCGGGCGCGTCGATTACCACCGAGGGCTTGGCCGCCTCGGCGACCCTGATGTTGCTGAGCGAAACGCCGGTGATCGGGCTGTCGGTGCGGCCGCGGATCACCATGAGTCGCTCGGTGCGGCCCACCGTCACGTTGTCCATCGTGATGTTGCGGATGACGGGCACGAAATCGCCGCCGGCACCCTCCTCATAATGCATCCAGAGCTGCAGCAGCGCGCGCTCGACCGTGCCGATCTGCACGCGCGAGACGTGGATATTCTCCACCGTGCCGCCGCGATAGCCGTTGGTCTTTACGAACAGCGCCCAGATCAGCACCGGGCTGTCCATCGTGCAATCCTCGATGAAGACGTTGCGGATGCCGCCGGAAAGCTCGCTGCCCAGCGCGACGCCGGCATGCCCCATCTGCATGTGGCAGTTGCGGATCACGATATTTTCGCAGGGCTTGCCGATGCGTCGCCCATCCGCGTTGCGGCCGGATTTGATCGCGATGCAATCGTCACCGGTGTCGAAGCGGCAGCGCTCGATCAGCACGTCGCGGCAGGATTCTGGGTCGATGCCGTCATTGTTGGGGCCATGGCTCGAACAATTCACGTTGCGGAACAGCACATTGCTGCATTCCACCGGGTTGAGCAGCCAGAAGGGCGAATTGGTGAGGGTCACGGCCTCGACCATCACATTGCTGCAGCGATAGGGCTGGAAGAGCGGCGGGCGCAGCCGGTTGCCTTGGCCGAACAGGCGCTGCTCGGGCGGTACGCCGCGTTCGGCCATATCGAACAGGCGGGTGCGGTCCGCCAGCTGCTGCTCGGCCACCGGCACGTCGCGATAGCGGTTCGACCAGGGGCCCTTCCATGGCCACCAATGCGTATCATCCGCACCGCCATCGATCACGCCGGCGCCGGTGACGGCGATGTCGCTTTCCTCGAAGGCGTAGATCAGCGGGTGATAGCCCATCAACTCCACGCCTTCCCAACGGGTCAGCACCGGCGGTAGATAGAGCTGCGGATCGGGGATGAAGCGCAGCCGGCTGCCCGCGGGCACGTGCAGCGCCATCTTGGAGCGCAGCCGGATCGGGCCGGTCAGGCAGATGCCCTGCGGGATGACGATGCGGCCGCCGCCGGCCGTGGCGCAAGCCTCGATCGCGCGGGCGATCGCCGCACTGTTATCGGTCTTGCCGTCGCCGTTGCCACCATATGCCGAGACCGCAAAGTCGCGCCGGGGAATGCGGGGCGGATGGATGCGCGCCACGATGCGGCCGACCTCCGCCCCAGCGGCGGCCTTCGCGACACCGACGGGAAGGATACTCAGCGCCGAAAGGGCCGCGCCGCTGCACAGAAGCTCGCGGCGCGTCGCGACGGCCATGATGGCGCTGTTCATATTCACCCTCCCGATCGGCCTTCTATTCCCCTCCTGTAGCTTTGCTGAATTGGTAATACAATGTGGTATGACATTTCATAATGTAGCGATTGATTTTGGCGCCTTGGTCAGGCCATGATGACATTATCCCAATCATAAGCTATCTTTGATAACGCTAACAACAACATGGAAGACGCATGCTGAAGCCGACGGCCAATAGCGGGGAGAGGCTCTACATCACGGTTGCGCGGCGGCTGGAGCAGGCGATCGAGGCGGGCACTTACCCCATTGGCAGCCGGCTGCCGGCGGAGCGCGAGCTTTCGGACCGGCTGGGTGTAAGCCGGCCGGTCATCCGCGAGGCGCTGATCGTGCTCGAGATTCGTGGCTATATCTCGGTCAGACCAAATGGCGGCACCGTCGTCGCCACCCGCGAAGCGCGCTCGGGCGCGGTCCCAGCGATGCAGGCGGATGCGGGGCCGTTCGAGGTGACCGAGGCACGGCGGCTGCTGGAAGGGGAGGTGGCCGCGCTCGCCGCCACCCTGATCACCGACGACCAGTTCGAGGAGCTTGAGGAAACGCTGCGGCTGATGGACGATCCGATGCTCGACGGGCAGGCGCGCGAGCGTGCGGACCGCGCCTTCCACATGGCGCTCGCGCGGATCACCGGCAATGATGTACTGGTCTCGATGGTCGAGAGCCTGTGGGACATGCGCTACAATTCGGCGCTGTGCATCTATTTCTTCCAGCAGGCGCGTGAGCACGGCATCGAGCCCCCCGCCGACCAACACCGCCTGATCATCGACGCGCTGAGGGCCCGCAATCCGGAGGCCGCGCGTGCCGCTATGCGCGAGCATCTAACCAAGGTCACCGAAAGCCTGCTGATCGCCACCGAAGAGGATGCGCGCGAGCGCGAGCGGCTGAAGGTGACCGAACGCGGCAGCGATTTCGCGCGGCGGGCGCGGATCGGGCGCTGAGCCTAGCTGCCCGGCGAGGCTGGCTCCGGCTCGACGGAGGGGGTTGTCGGAGCAGGTACGGGTTCCGGCTGGTCCTCGGGCTCCGGCGCCACGCGGCGATGGCCGATCGTCATGCTGCGCAGCACGCCGTCCCGGCGGATCAGCCCATGCATCAGCGCCGCGGAGAGATGCGCGAGGATCAGCGCGAAAAACAGGATCGCGATGATCGTGTGCGCTTCCCGCAGCAGCGCATAGACGGCAAGGTCGTGCGGCAGGATCGGCGGCAGCAAAAGCCCGTCGGTCAGCCGCACCGGATAGCCGCCGGCGGAGAGCATTGCCCAGCCGATCAGCGGCATCGCCGCCATGCTGGCATAGAGCAGGACGTGGGAGCCCTTGGCGATCCAGTGTTGCACCGGCGGCAGGTCGGCCGGCAGCGCTGGGGCGCCAGTCGCGAGGCGCAGCGGCAGCCGGATCAGCACTAGCAGCAGGATCGCGATCCCCACCGGCCGGTGCAGTGCGAGCAGGTCGAGATAGGCCGGCCCGGCGGTCGAGACCATGCCGACTCCGATGAACAGCATCGCCATCACCATCGCCGCCATCAGCCAGTGGAGCGTGCGCAACGCCGGATGGAAGTCTGGGGAGGGGCGGCTCATCGCGCGTGGCTCCCCGCCAGATCCTCGCCCACCGCGCTCGGCCCGGCGCCCTCGGTCGCGCGGCGGGTGAAGGAGGAGGAATAGGCCTTCGATCGCGCCGCCAGCAGCGGATCATCGGAAACCGCGATACCGGGCGGCAGGATGGTGGGATCGAAGTTGAGATCGCGGCAGGCGCCCGTCTCCTCGGGCTGTACCGCGTCGATCACCAGCGTGCCCGCGTCGACCGTGCGGTGCGGCCCGGCCCAGGCGACCGTCGCCTTGTCCGCCACATCGCCGGCGTTGGCGACGACGAGTTGCAGGTGCCAGCGCGAGGGTCCCTGTGCGGTGCGCGCGATCATCTCGTCGAACAGATGATCTCGCGGCAGCCGGTCGAGCAGCGCCTTGTCCAGCCCGCTGAGCGGCGCCTCCGGTGCGAACTGCCACCGCACCGCGTGCGTCGCGCCACCGGCGTTGGTGAAGCGGAAAGCGTTGATGCTGTAATAGGTCGCGTTGGCGAAGCTGTCGGGCAGCACCGCCTTCGCCATGTAATCCTGGAACGCCTTCACCTCGGGATGCGCGGCGAGAAAAGGCTTCAGCACCGCCGGATCGGGCTTGCCGGTCTTCGGATCCGGGGTCGTCGCGCGCTGCAGCGCCACGAAGGACGGAACGTCGGCCACCGGGAAGATCGGCGTATGATCCATCGCCAGCCGCCATTCCTGCCCATCGGCGGTCCGCAGCCGCAGCGCCATCGAATGGAATACATTGCGCCCGTCGGTGGCGAGCGGGTTCCCCCCGCCCAGTGAGAAGCGGCCGATGACGGGGTAGTCGCCCGCCACGAACGCGCCGGCCGACGACAATGCGGCGCCCCCGCCATTGGCCTGGAAACGGCCGGTGAAGCACAGCCCCTTGGCATGGGCACGGCGATAGCCCGGATGGCTGCCACCATTGCCGTCGAGCGCAGCGACGATGTCACCGCCGTTGATCCGGTCGTTGCCGATCCAGCCCGCAGCCCAGGCCAAGCCGCCGGCCAGTAGCAGCACGATGGCGCCGATCAGGGCGACAGGCCCGGCAAACGTGCGGAAGGTGAAAGGCATGTCCGGTCCGTCTCCCTTGATGGCATGGGGGTAGACGCTGTGGAACATGGCTTATTCCGGCCGACGCGCAATATGTTCGTTACATTCGAAACGCGATCAGCCTTGCCCGGCCTCCGCCAGCACCGCCTCATAGGCCGCGCGCAGCCGATCCCACACCGAACGGCCTTCCGGCACCGGCGCGCCCAGATGCAGTGCGCGCAGTTCGTCCATGAAATCCGCCCACATCGCGGGGCCGCCTTCTTCCAGCACCTGTGCGCGGATCGAGAGTTCGCGGGAGACCGGCCGGTGCCGCCGCCCCCACGCCCCCATATGCGCCATCACCGGTACCAGCTGTATCGCCGCTTCGGTCAGGCTGTAGATCGACTTTTGCTTATGGCTCGGATCGTCCGCCTTCGTCACCAGACCCGATGCCAGCAATTTCTTCAGCCGGTCGGCAAGGATGTTGGAAGCAATGCCTTCCTCCGACGCAGTCAGCAATTCGCGGAAGTGGCGGCGATTGCCAAACATCATGTCGCGGATGACGATCAGGCTCCACCGATCGCCCAGCACCTCCAGCGTCAGATTGATCGGGCAGCCCGATCGCATCACATCATTCATCGCGGCACGATATCAAACCACTTGCAAAATGCAATCGGTGGTCATAGTCCTGCGTAACTGGTTGTGAATCGCAAGCGGTAAGGAGAGGATCGATGGGGCGGCTGATCGTGTCGGCATTCACCAGCCTGGATGGCTACATCGAGCCGCCGACCGGCTTCGAGGGGCCGGCCTGGTCCGCCGAGGTCGAGCGCCACTGGTCGGGCCATTCGCTCGGCACGGCGAAGCACCTGATCTACGGACGCGTCAATTTCCAGTTCAATGCCGGCTTCTGGAGCGACCCGGAAGGGCCGGCAGTGGAGATTTCCTACGCGCCGGTGATGAACGCGCTGCCCAAGACGGTCTTCTCGCGCACCTTGACCGGCGATCCCGGCTGGAACGCGACGATCGCCACCGATGTCGAAGCGCGGGTGGCGCAGCTCAAGGCGGAGATCGATGGCGACATCTATGCGTTCAGCGGCGCGCAGATGGTGGCGGGCCTCGTCGCGGCGGATGTCGTCGACGAATATATGCTGATGCTGCTGCCGGTGTTGTGGGGCGGGGGCAAAAGGCTGTTCGGCACCGAATTTGCGCGGCAGGATCTGACGTTGATCGACAGTCGCACGCTCGATACCGGCGCGGTCATCCTGCGCTATGCGCGCAATCGCGAAGGGAAGTCCGCGTGACCGCGCTGACGCTCTATTACCACCCGCTCTCCTCCTACTGCTGGAAGGCGCTGGTCGCGCTCAACGAACATGGCGTGGATTATGGGCTGCGCCAGGTCGATCCCGGCGACGCTGCGGTCGGCGCCGAGCTTGCTGCGCTGTGGCCGATGCAGCGCTTCCCGGTGCTGGTGGATGCGGCGCATGACGTTGTGCTGCCCGAAACCAGCATCATCATCGAATATGTCACGACGCGCCATCCTGGCGCCTTCGCCGCGATCCCTGCCGATCGGGATGCAGCGCTGGAGGTGCGGCTGCTCGACCGGCTGTTCGACAATGATGTGATGACGCCGATGCAGCAGGTGGTGTTCGAACATCTCCGACCCGAACCCGAGCGCGACGCCGCCGACATCGCCCGCGCCCGCGCCGCGCTGCGCAGGGCCTATGACATGCTGGAAGCGCGACTGGCCGGGCGGGCCTGGGCGGCGGGCGACGCGTTCACCATGGTCGACTGCGCGGCGATGCCCTCGCTCCATTATGCCGACAAGGTCGAGGCCTTCCGCGCGACGCATCCGTGGCTCGGCGACTATCTCGCTCGGCTGGAAGCGCGGCCGTCAGTGGTGCCGGTGCTGGCAGCGGCGGCGCCCTATGCGCATTTCTTTCCGGTGAAGTGAGTGACCGACCTGTCGACGTCCCCGGTTTTTTCGGGGTCTTCCTCAACCTGAAAGAAGAACGGCGGCCGATCGGCCGCCGTTCCAAAATCTACTCAATCTCAGCGTAGAGCGCCGGGATCAGAGTACCCAGTCCGTCGTCAGCGCCCGCACGTCACCGGTGAACAGAATCAGCATGTCGGCCACGCCATCGCCGTTGGTGTCGCCGCGGAGCAGCGTGGTGTCGCTGTTGGGGTTGTATTGCAGGAACAGTTCGCCCGCGGTGCGCGTGAAGGCGGAAACGATGCTGAACGTCTGGTCGCCGCGGACCAGGCTGTTGGCATCGACGGCCGACAGGTCGAGCACGTCACCTTTGGCGAAGTCTGTGATCCGGTCCGCGGCGTCAACCGCGCTGTCCGCTGCGCTCGTGTAGACGAAGCGGTCGAAGCTTGCGCCGCCAGTCAGTCGATCGGCGCCCAGCCCGCCGAACAGCCAGTCCTGGCCTGCGCCGCCATCGAGCACGTCATTGCCGCCTGCCCCCGTGAGCCTGTCGTTGCCGTTGCCGCCGTTCAGCGTGTCGGCGCCCGATCCGCCATCGAGATGATCGTTACCGAGACCGCCCGAGAGCAGGTTCGCCTGCGAATTGCCGGTGATCACATCATCGAACGCGGTGCCGATGACGTTCTCAATCGAGATCAGCGTGTCGAGGCCGGAACTGGCCGTATTCTGCGCACCGGTCTGCAGCAGGTCGACGATCACCCGGTCGCGCGCGCCTTCATAGCTTGCGGTATCGATGCCCGCACCACCGTTGAGCACGTCATTGCCGAGGCCGCCGTTGAGCAGGTCGTTGCCGGCGCCGCCCGTCAGAGTGTTGGCGCGGTTGTCGCCGGTAAGAACGTCATCGAACGCAGAACCGGTCAGGTTCTCGATCCCGATTAGCCGGTCGGCGCCGACGCCGGTGGTCTGTGCGCCGGTGATCAGCAGGCTGACCTTCACACCCACCGCGGCATCGGCGTAGGTTGCGGTATCGATGCCTGCTCCGCCGTCGAGCACATCGTTGCCGAGGCCGCCGTTGAGAATGTCGTCGCCGAGGCCGCCGATCAGCGTGTTCGACAGCGCATTGCCGGTCAGCTTGTCGTCATGGGCCGATCCGGTCACATTCTCGATGCTGATCAGCCGATCCCGCCCAGCACCGCCGGTCTCCTGGAAACTCAGCAGGAGGTTGACGGTGATCGCGCCAGTCGCATCGGCGTAGCTCGCGGTGTCGATGCCCACGCCGCCGTCCAGCGTGTCATCCCCCAGCCCGCCGATCAGCAGGTCGTTGCCGACCGAACCGACAAGGCTGTTCGCACCCGCGTCTCCGATCAGGGTGTCGTCATAGCTCGACCCGATCAGATTCTCGATCGAGATGAACTGGTCGTTGCCGGCACCGCCGGTGCTGCCCGTCGCGACATTGGCGAACACGCCTGCGACGGCGCCCGCGAACGATGCGGTGTCGATGCCAGCGCCGCCATTAAGCAGGTCGTTGCCACCGCCGCCGTTGAGGAGGTCGTTGCCGCCGTTACCGTCGAGCACGTTGCGGCCGGCGTCACCGGTCAGCGTGTCGGCAAAGCGCGAGCCGATCAGATTCTCGATGGCGGTCAGTCGATCGCGGCCGGCGCCGCCCGAGACATTGGTGCCGATGACTGCGAGGTTGACGCGAACCGCGGAGGCCGCGGTCTCGTACGAGGCGGTGTCGACACCGGCCCCACCGTCGAGCTGATCGTCGCCCGCGCCCCCGATCAGCAGGTCGTCCCCGCGACCGCCGTTGAGAATGTCGTTGCCACCGGCGCCATCGAGCCAGTCGTCGCCATCCAGCCCCTGCGCCGTATCCGCGCCAACCCCACCGGTGAACCTGTCGTTCCCGGAACCACCCACATAGTCGACCAACTTATTCCCCTTCGCAAAACCCCAGCGCGATCTACCACGGCGCGCGGGTCATCGACAGCGGGTTTTGAACCAAAATCGAGTGAATCTGCCGAGACTTAGTGACGGGCAGGCAGGCAAGATGTGCGGCTCGCTTCGGGCCTTGGCCCTGGAACCGCCGTGCCAGTGCTCATCCAGACTTCCCCAAACCCACATAATGGGTTTACGGCGGCCGGGACTCAGCCAGCCAGCGGGGATCGCATGACCGTCATCATCAAGGAAGCCGACCTCGTCGAGAGCGTCGCGGACGCGCTTCAATATATCAGCTACTACCATCCGATGGACTACATCCGCGCGCTCGGCGCGGCTTATGAGGCCGAACAGGGCCCGGCCGCGAAGGATGCGATCGCGCAGATCCTGACCAACAGCCGCATGTGCGCCGAGGGGCATCGCCCGATCTGCCAGGATACCGGCATCGTCACCGTGTTCATCAAATGGGGCCAGCAGTGTATGCTGGACAGCGAGAAATCGCTGCAGGAGGTTGTCGATGAGGGCGTGCGCCGCGCCTATCTCCACCCGGAAAACCGCCTGCGCGCCTCGATCCTGAAGGATCCCGCGTTCAGCCGCGTCAACACGAAGGACAACACCCCCTCGGTGCTCAACGTCGAGATGGTGCCGGGCCATCATGTCGAGGTGCAGGTCGCGGCCAAGGGCGGCGGTTCGGAGAACAAGTCCAAATTCGCGATGCTCAACCCGAGCGAGTCGATCGTCGACTGGGTGCTGGAGATGGTCCCGAAAATGGGCGCGGGCTGGTGCCCGCCGGGCATGCTCGGCATCGGCATCGGCGGCACCGCCGAAAAGGCGATGACGCTCGCCAAGGAATCGCTGATGGGCGATATCGACATGGCGCAGCTCAAGCAGCGCGGGCCGCAGACGGATATCGAGCGGCTGCGCATCGAGATCTTCGACAAGGTCAATGCGCTCGGCATCGGCGCCCAGGGGCTGGGCGGCCTCGCCACCATCCTCGACGTCAAGATCATGGATTATCCGACGCACGCCGCGTCCAAGCCGATCGCGATGATTCCCAATTGCGCCGCCACCCGCCACGCGCATTTCCACCTCGATGGCTCGGGCCCCGCCTATCTGGAGCCGCCGAGCCTCGACGAATGGCCGAAGGTGGAATGGACGCCCTCCAAGGAGTCGATCCGTGTCGATCTCGACACGCTGACGCCTGAGATCGTCGCCACCTGGAAGCCGGGGGACCGGCTGCTGCTCAACGGCAAGATGCTCACCGGCCGTGACGCCGCGCACAAGCGCATCCAGGATATGCTGGCCAAGGGCGAGGAACTGCCCGTCGATTTCAAGGGCCGCGTGATCTACTATGTCGGCCCGGTCGATCCGGTGCGCGACGAGGTGGTAGGCCCCGCCGGCCCCACCACAGCCACCCGCATGGACAAGTTCACCGGCATGATGCTGGAGAAGACCGGGCTGATCGCGATGGTCGGCAAGGCGGAACGCGGCCCCGCCGCGATCGAGGCGATCCGCGAGCACAAGGCCGCCTATCTGATGGCGGTCGGCGGTGCGGCCTATCTGGTCGCGCGCGCGATCAAGGGTGCCAAGGTCGTCGGCTTCGAGGATCTCGGCATGGAGGCGATCTACGAGTTCGACGTGAAGGACATGCCGGTGACGGTCGCGGTCGATGCCACCGGAGAGAGTGTGCATCATACTGCACCGCTGGTGTGGCGTGAGAAGATCAAGCGCGAGCGGCTGCTCGAAGGCGTTTGAACCCGGGTTGCGCAGGCGGCGGGCGCGCATGCGTCCGCTGCCTGTGTCACAGGTGTGTTGACGAAGTAATACAGTCGGTCTAGCACCCCCTCCATATTCGCCAGGCAGGGGGCGTCATGCATCATCCGCTTTTTCGATCGGCGGTCACCGCCTTGGCGCTCGCCGGCATGATCGCGGCATCGGGCGTCGTACGTGCGGCGGAGGGCGAGTATCGTCCCGCCTTCCAGCCCGGCCGCCACAAAGCCCCCGCCACCGCCACGCCCAACGATGTGCTGGTGCTGGGCACGCCGCATCTCTCGGGCTTCCGGGACAGCTTCCGCGCCGAGGCGCTGGGGCCCTTGCTCGATCGGCTGGCGGCGTGGCGGCCGACCGCGATCGCGATCGAGAATCTGTCCGGCCTGCAGTGCGACAGCCTGCGCCGCTATCCGGCGCGCTATGCCGCGACGGTGAAGGATTATTGCCCGGACCCCACCGCCGCGGGCACCGCGACCGGGCTCGATGTGCCCGCCGCCAACGCCGCCGCCGAACAGATGCTGGCGGACTGGCCGGCGGTGCCGACACCCGCGCGGCGGCGGCGGCTGGCGGCTTTGTTCCTCGCGGCCGGGGAGCCCGCATCCGCGCTGGTGCAATGGCTGCGCCTGCCGCCAGCGGAGCGGACGGCGGGGGAGGGGATGGATGCGGCGCTGGCCGCGCGGCTCGACACGCTCAAGGACCGCCGCAACGAGAGTTTCCTGGTCGCGGCGGCGCTCGCCGCGCGGCTCGGGCTCGAACGCGTGTGGTGCGTCGACGATCACAGCGCCGACCAGCCCGACCCCGCCGACCCAAAGGCCTATGAGGCGGCGATCATGGCGGCCTGGAACAATCCCGCCGCGCTGGCGCGGCGCGCCGAGGACCAGCGGCTGGAGGCCGGAGTGATGCAGCCGGACGGGGTGATGGCACTTTATCGCGCCTATAATGATCCGGGCGCCGCCGAGACGGCCTTTCGATCCGACTTCGGCGCGGCGCTCACCGAACCGTCACCCCAGGGCTTCGGGCGCTCCTATGTCGGCTGGTGGGAAACCCGCAACCTGCGGATGGTCGCCAACATCCGCGACGTGCTGGCCCAGCGCCCCGGCGCCCGCCTGCTTGCGATCGTCGGCGCCTCGCACAAGGGCTATTACGAAGCCTATCTCGACCAGATGCACGACGTCAGGCTGGCCGACGCCGCGGCGCTGCTGCGCTGAGGCTGCGCTGGCTCAGCTGTCCAGCGCGATGCCCAGTTGCGTCAGGTCGACGCTGAAGGGCTGCTGCTTGTGGCCGAAGATCGCCGACCAGCCGGTGAACTGCACATCATCGTCGAAGCTGGGGATGAGCTGGTAGAAATTGCGCACCTTGTGACCGATGCCGATCGCGAAATGATCATGATAAACGTGCGGCGGCATGAGCTCGACGAAGGTGCGGGTATGCGTCTTGAGCGCGAGATAGGCGATCGCCGCGCCGTGGATCGCCACCACTTCCTCGGCGCCCTGCATCAGCGCGATCTGCTCGGCGATCGGATGGTCTTCCATATAAACGATGCGGAAACCGCGCGCCTCCAGAAAGGCGTGGAGCGCATCCGCATTCACCGGTGACCGTGGCCCGCGGCGCGACACGAAGATCTTCGCGGGGCCGCTCCGCTCCGCGATATACGCGTCATAGACCTCGCCCGTATAGCTGTAGACCGGTGCGTCGAAGCTCCCCGTGATCTCATATTGCGAAAGTCCGCGAGAGAGGCGGAAGCTCAGTTGCTTGCCGCTGACCGGGCGGTAGGTGCTGATCGGGTCAATGCCGAAATGCTCCAGCAGTTCACGGAAGCGCGGCTCCAGCGGGCGGAAGATGAAGCGGGCGTCGGGCACCGCCGCCTTCACGCACAGGCACAATGGAAGGATGTCCATCAGCAGGTGCGAGATGTTGTTCGGTTCCTTGTAGCGCGTGTCGAAGAAATAGCCGGCCTCGATCGGTCGCCCCCACCGGCTGATCGACCGCTTCGCCAGCGTGCGCGGCCCCAGCGCGCCGAGATCCTCGGTGCGCTTCGAACAGGCGGTGCCCGACAGCAAGGTGATGTCGTTGAAATCCATCGGTCGGCCGACGTCGAGGCGCTTCCGCTCCTCGCCCACCAGCAGATGCACGGGCACCGCGTCGCGCGGCGGCACCGCGCGCACGAGATGCTTGGTGTAGACGGAGCTGGAGACGGCCATATCCCTGCACGCTGTTATGTTCGGGCGTCCCAATCACTACGCGATGCCGGTGCCGCAACAATTCCTTATGCCGCCCTCAGGGTTTTCGGGGGGCAGATCGCCGTTTGGCCTTGTTTTGATATGATAAATCGCTTGAATGGTGTCCTTGGGAGAGGGAGATACGGGATGTTCAGGCCGATGACGGCGCTTGCCGCGCTGATGATGCTGGGCGGGCTGCCGCAGGGGGCGCAGGCCCAGCCGCCCGAACCGGCGCGCCCGGTAACGATCAGCGTCGATGCGGGCAACACGGATGGCAGCCTGCCGCCGGTGTGGCGCTTCTTCGGAGCGGACGAGCCCAATTACGCGACGATGAAGGACGGCCGCAAACTGCTGGTTGAACTCGGCAAGCTCAGGCCCCGCCAGGTTTATTTCCGCGCGCACAACCTGCTGAGCAGCGGGGATGGCACCGCGGCGTTCAAATGGGGCAGCACCAACGCGTATACCGAAACCAAGGACGGCAAGCCGGTCTATGACTGGACGATCGTCGACAACATCATCGACACCTATCTGGCGCGCGGCGTGCGCCCCTATCTGCAGATCGGCTTCACGCCCGAGGCGATGTCCTCCGCGCCCGCCGGCACGCCCTACCAGCATCTCTGGCGGCCGGGCTTCGATTATGGGCTGGTCGCGACCGGCTGGGCCTACCCGCCCAAGGATTATGCGAAGTGGGGCGAACTGGTCTATCAATGGACCAGGCACAATGTGGAGCGCTACGGCGCCGAAGAGGTCGCCACCTGGTACTTCGAGGTATGGAACGAGGCCAACTCGCCCTATTACTGGAAGGGTTCGGCTGAGGATTTCTACAAGCTGCACGACTATGCGATCTCCGGCGTGCGCCGCGCGCTGCCCAATGCACGGGTCGGCGGCGCGGACACCGCAGGGCCCGGCGGCGCCTTCATGGACGGCTTCCTCAAACATGTGTCGTCGGGCCGCAATCATGCGACCGGCGAAGTCGGCACGCCCACCGATTTCCTGTCCTTCCATGCCAAGGGGAAGCCGAGCTTCGTCGACGGCCATGTCCGCATGGGGCTGGCAACGCATCTGCGCGGCACCAATGAGGGCTTTACCAAAATGCTCTCGGTGCCGTCGCTCGCGACCAAGCCGGTGGTGATCGGGGAGAGCGATCCGGAAGGCTGCGCCGCCTGCCCGGGGCCGCAGAACGCCTATCGCAACGGCACCATGTATTCGAGCTACACCGCGGCGAGCTTCGCGCGGATCTGGGAGCTGGCGGCGAAGCGCAAGGTCAATCTGGAAGGCGTGCTCTCCTGGTCGTTCGAGTTCGAGGACCAGCCCTGGTTCGCCGGCTATCGCCAGCTATCCACCAACGGCGTCGACCTGCCGGTGCTCAACGTCTTCCGCATGTTCGCGCAGCTCGGCGAAACCAGGCTGACGGCAGTCAGCGACGCGCAGGTGCCGCTGGAGGCGGCGATGAAGGATGGCGTCCTCGGCGCCGCCGACATCGGCACGATCGCGACGCGCACGGCGGACGGCAAGGTCGCGCTGCTCGTCTGGCATTATCATGACGATGATGTCGCCGGCCCGGACGCGGCGGTGACGATCGCGCTCAAGGGGCTGAAGGCGGCGCCCGCGAGCGCGCAACTCTGGCTGGTCGATCGCGACCATGGCAACGCCTTCACCGCGTGGCAGAAGATGGGATCGCCGCAATCGCCCGATGAGAAGCAATATGCGCAGCTCGAGGCCGCGTCGCGGATGCAGGCGGAGGCGGTGACGGTGAAGAAGGGCGCGCGCGGGGCGGCGAGCCTCGACCTGCGCCTGCCGCGGCAGGGCGTGGCGCTGGTGGTGCTGGACGCGAAATAAGGGGGCTGCCTTCGTGTGACTCGTCCCTCGACTGCGCTCGGGACGAACGGAGTTTACAGAGGCACGTTGCCCCCTCCGTTCGTCCCGAGCGCAGTCGAGGGACGAGTCGCGTGACGGGCGCTCGTGAAGGACGCCCGCAACGCGCCTCCCGGGAATCTTACCCGATCAGGCCCGAAGCCAGCAACAACAGCATCTTCACGTCGATCACCAGACCCTCTGCACGCTTCTGCGCGACGAAGGCGGCGATGTCGTCCAGCGGCACCCGGTGGACGGTGATATTCTCCCCCTCCACGCCGCCGCCATCGCCCACCTTCTCCAGATCATGCGCGATCACGAGGGTGAAGGTCTCCGAGACCATACCGGGCGAGGAAGCGAAATGGCCGGCATGTTCCAGCCGTCCGGCGCGATAGCCGGTCTCTTCCTCCAGTTCGCGGCCCGCGGCGATCTCCACCGCCTCGCCGCTGGTCTCGTCGCCGACCAGGCCGGCGGGCAGCTCCAGGCAATAGGCGCCGATGGGCACGCGATATTGCTCGACGAGCAGGACGTGCCGTTCATCGTCGATCGCGACGATCACCGCCGCCTCGATGCCGCGTGAGCGGCCGACATATTCCCATTGGCCACGGCGCTTGGCGGTAATGAACCGCCCGGCCCACATGATCTCCTCGGGGGTGGCGTTGCGTTCTTCTGGCGTCATAGCTCGATCAGCCGGTCAGGAAGTTCGTTCACATCATCCTCGCTCTTCGGGAAATGCCTGGCCAGCACCACGCCGACCTGTGCCACCGCTTCCGCCATGCCCTCGCCGGGGCGCCCGGCGCGGACATGGCCGATCATCGCCGCCATCGCGTCCCCCCAACATTCGGCGGTGACCTTGGCGGCGATCGCGCTGTCGGCGACGATCTCGGCCCGATGCTCGGCGACGGACAGATAGATCAGCACGCCGACGCGGCCGCGCGTGCGATACTCCGCGCCGACCTTGAAGAGCTGCATCGCACGCGCATGCACCCGCCGCGTCTTCATGCCGCGCGGCGTCAGCGCAAGCCGCAGCGGCTGCCAAGCCAGCAGCAGCCACGCGGCCACCGCCTTGATCGCGGCTACCGCGAGCAACACCGGCAGCAATTCGCCCGGCTCGATCGTCTCTTCCCAGCCGCCACCGATCCAGTGAAACAGCCAGGTGACATGCCCCGGCAGCAGCGCCGCCAGCGCCAGCACGACGAGCACCACACCCAGCACCCAGCCGAGCGCGACGTCGCGATAATCGTCGGACCGGTCGGCGACGATCGTCACGATCTCACCGTCGGTGCCGCGCTCGGCCGCGCCCACCGCGTCGGTCACCAGCCGGTGGTCGGCCTCGCTCAGCGTCTTGAAGCCCGTCGCCATCACCAGCTCCCCGATGCGCCGCCGCCGCCGAACGAACCGCCGCCGCCCGAAAAGCCGCCGCCACCGCCCCAGCTCGATCCGCCGCCGCTGCTCCACGACGATCCCGATCCCCAGCTGTCACCGCCGCCCCAGATGATCACCGGCGCGCCGCCGCCGCGATAGCTGCGGCCGCCCCGCGCGCGGGAAAGGATGAAGATCACCGCGAAGAACAGGATCACCAGCACCACCACGCCGAGCCAGTTCGGGGCGTCATCCTCCTTGGCCTGTTCGGCGAGGATGCGCTTGGCGCGCGCCTCGGCCTGCGGGGCGGGCAGGCGAAGCTGCGCCAGCACCGCATCGGCGCCGGCGCGGATGCCGCCGGGCATGTCGCCGTCGCGAAAGCGCGGCAGGATCTGCTTCTCGACGATCAGCCCGGTCAGCCCGTTGGTGAGAATCGGCGTGAGGCCATACCCCACCTCGATCCGCACCTTCCGCTCGTTCGGCGCGATGAGGAGGATGACGCCATCGTTGACCTCCTTGCGGCCGATTTCCCAGGCGCGCCCCAGCCGATAGCCATAATCCTCGATCGGCCGCCCCTCGAGGCTGGGGACGGTCGCGATCACGAATTGCTGGCCGTTCTGCTTTTCCAGCGCCTCGAGATCCGCGGTGAGCTGCGCTTCCTCGGCCGGCGGGATGATGTTTGCGGCGTCGACCACCCGGCCGGTGAGCTCAGGAAAGGTCTGGGCGTTTGCCGGGTTGGCGATCAGTGCGGCGACAAACGCCAGCAGGACGCCCAACAGGCGCATCGCGCTACTTCGCGATGCCGCCGAAGTCGACGGTCGGCGCCTTGTCGCTGCCCGGCGCGGCCTTGAACGGGGTCATCGGCTTGGCGCCGTAGATGATGTTGGCGCCGATCACCGACGGGAAGGTGCGGATCTCGGTGTTATAGGCCTGCACCGCGCCGTTATAATCGCGGCGGGCGACGTTGATCTGGTTCTCGGTGCCGGCCAGCTCTTTCTGGAGCGCGATGAAATTGTCGTTGGCCTTGAGGTTCGGATAATTCTCGGTGACGACCAGCAGCCGGCCAAGCGCGCCGCTCAGCTGGTTCTGTGCCGCCTCGAACGCCTCGACCTTCGCCGGATCGGTAAGATCCTCGGCGTTGAGCTGGACGGAGGTCGCTTTGGCGCGCGCCTCTGTCACCTCGCGCAACGTCGTGCGCTCCTGGATAGCGGCGGCTTCCACTGTCTTCACCAGGTTTGGGATCAGGTCGGCGCGGCGCTGATACTCCGCCTCGACGTCGCCCCAGCGCGCCTTCGCATTTTCCTCGGCGGTCGGGATGGAGTTGATCCCGCAGCTCGACAGCGACAGGATCAGCGCAGGCGCGGCGAGCGCTGTGGCCAGGCGGCGGGCGAACGGCATCGAAATACTCCCTCGATCGTCTCGTGCCTGCCGCGTACCGCACCGCCGCCCGCGCCGCAATGAGGGGTTCCATCCGCCGGCCGATCCGTTCACATGGGCGCGGGGCGGCAGGAGCGATCAGTCAGGGGACGGTTCATGCTTAACGAGTTCAAGGCCTTCATCGCGCGCGGCAATGTGCTCGATCTCGCCGTGGCGGTGATCATCGGCGCCGCGTTCGGCAAGATCGTCACCTCGTTGACCGAGGATATCATCATGCCGGTGATCGGATGGATCTTCGGTGGCTTCGATTTCTCGGGCTATTTCGTGCGGCTGGGCGCGATCCCGGCCGACTTCAAGGGATCGGCGGCCAGCTATGCGGACCTCAAGGCCGCAGGCGTGCCGATGTTCGGCTATGGCCAGTTCATCACCGTCGCGGTGAACTTCGTCATCCTGGCCTTCATCATCTTCCTGCTGGTGCGCGTCGCCAACAAGCTGATCGAAAAGCCGAAGCCGGCGCCCAAGGGCCCCAGCGAGGTCGATATCCTCAAGGAGATCCGCGACGAGCTTAAGAAGCAGTCCGAAGGCAAAATGGGGTGAGGTGTTCCGCCCCTCCCGGAAAGGGGAGGGGCGCAGAAGCCTACAACTCCACCCATTCCGGCCCGCCGGGCCAGATCATGTCCTCGACCTTGTCACCGATCAGCGTGAAGCCGCCCAGCACCATCAGGATCACCGAGAGGTCGAACAGGAGAACGCCGGCGAACGCGACATAGGGGTGGAACGGGCCCACCCGGTCGAATCCGTCCGAAAGCGGCGCACGGCGGCGCCGCATCAATAGGCCCGGGCGACCGCGAATTCGACCGCCTCGACCATCGCCGCCTTGGCGGTGCCGGCGTGGAAGCCGCCGATCGCATCGATCGCGCGCTGACCGTAGAGACGGGCGCGGGCCATGGTGTCGGCGATCGCGCCGCAGTCACGCAGAAGCTGGGTGGCGTGCGCGAGGTCCTCGTCGCTTACCCGGTGACCGGCGATCGCTTCGCGCCAGAACGCCTTGTCGGCATCCGACCCGCGCGCATAGGCCAGGATCACGGGCAAGGTGACCTTGCCGTCGCGGAAATCGTCGCCCGCATCCTTGCCCATCGTCGCCCCGTCTGACGCATAGTCGATCGCGTCGTCGATGAGCTGGAACGCGATGCCGAGATTGCGGCCATAGGAATCGAGCGCCAGTTCGGCGGCCTCGTCACGCTCGGCGACCACCGCGGCGATGCGGCAGGCGGCGGCGAACAGGGCAGCGGTCTTGGCGCCGATGATCTCCAGATAACGATCCTCGTGCAGATCGATGCGGCGCTGCGCGGTGAGCTGGTTGACCTCGCCCTCGGCGATGACCGCGCTGGCGTTGGAAAGAATCCGCAGCACCTTGAGGCTGCCTTCCTCCACCATCAACTCGAACGAACGGCTGAACAGGAAATCGCCCACCAATACGCTCGCCGGGTTGCCCCAGATGATGTTGGCGGTGCGGCGGCCGCGACGCATGCCCGAACCGTCGACGACATCGTCGTGCAGCAGCGTCGCGGTGTGGATGAACTCCACCGCGGCGGCCAGCTTGTGATGGCGCGATCCGGTATAGTCGAGCAGCCTGGCGCTCGCCAATGTCAGCATCGGGCGCATGCGCTTGCCGCCGCCAGCGATCAGGTGGCCGGCAAGTTCGGGAATCAACGGGATCTCCGACTGCATCCGGGCCAGGATCACCTGGTTGACGGCGTTCATGTCACTCGCAACGAGGCCGATCATCGCGTCGAGCGAGGGCGGCCGCGAGGGGTTCATACGATGTACTGTCGCGCTCATGCCTGCCCGCATTGGCGCGGCTGCGCGTCGAACGCAAGCACATAGCCCTTGCAAAGCAGCCCGGCTGCGCCGCAAAGGCGCCGGGTGAAGGGAGTGACGATGACCGACGAGACGTTGCAGCGGTACCGCGAGAGCATCGACAATATCGACGCGGCGCTGGTGTTCATGCTGGCGGAGCGCTTCAAGGTCACCCAGGCGGTGGGCGAATACAAGGCCCAGGCCGGGCTGCCGCCGGCCGATCCCGGCCGCGAGGACCGCCAGATCGCCCGGCTTCGCGCGCTGGCCGGCGACGCGAATCTCGATCCCGACTTCACCGAGAAATTCCTGCGCTTCATCATCGATGAAGTGATCCGCCACCACCAGAAGCTCCAGGGGTGAGCAGCAGCGGGTGATTCGGCACCGAAAGGTGTCGGAAAGCCTCAGATGTTCGAGACGCGCGCCGAGCCCTCTCCCGCACTTCGCGGGAGAGGGTTGGGTGAGGGGCCGAGCGTAGCGAGGCTTCTTTTTTGTTCTTCGTGCACTGAGGCTGCCGATGGATCGGCGCCGAAGAACGCTCGCTTCGCTCGCGCCCTCACCCGACCCTCTCCCGCACTTCTGCGGGAGAGGGCTTGACGCGCCTCCCGCTCCTTACGCGAACTCCGTCTCCGCAAACCGCACCGGCCGGCCCGATGCGGCATTGGCCAACTGTCCATCCCACATCACCCGCCGGCCGCGGATGATCGTGCCCATCGGTTTGCCGGTCAGCACCATGTCGGTGAAGGGAGACCAGCCGCAGCGGCTGGCGAGCCAGCTTTCCTCGACCGTCCATTGCGCCTTGAGGTCGACGATGGTGAAGTCCGCATCATAGCCCGCGGCGATGCGGCCCTTGCCGGCGATGTTGAACACGCGCTGCGGCCCGGCGGACGTCAGTTCGATCACGCGCTGCAAGGTCGTCCGGCCTTTGGCGACATGGTCGAGCATCAGCGGGAGCAAGGTCTGCACGCCGGGCATGCCCGACGGGCTGGCCGGATAGGCCTGCGCCTTTTCCTCCAGCGTGTGCGGCGCATGGTCCGAACCCAGCACGTCGGGCACGCCCTGGTTCAGCCAGTGCCAAAGCCCGTCGCGGTGCGCGCCGGATCGGATCGGCGGGTTCATCTGCGCATAGGTGCCGAGGCGCGGATAGGCATCCTCGCCAGCCAGCGTCAGGTGCTGCGGCGTCACCTCGCAGGTCGCGACATCCTTGTGGTTGGCGATCACTTCCAGTTCGGCCGGCGTCGTCACATGGAGGATGTGGATCCGTCGCCTGGCCGCGCGGGCGAGGGTGAGGATGCGGCGCGTCGCCAGCATCGCACTCTCATCGTCGCGCCATACCGGATGGCTGGAGGGATCGCCGGTGATCCGCTCGCCGGCGCGCTCCTGCATCCGCGCCTCATCCTCGGCGTGGATCGCCACGCGGCGGCGGCCGGAAGCGAGCACGCGCGCCAGTTCGCTGTCTTCCGAAACCAGCAGGTCGCCGGTCGAGGCGCCCATGAAGATCTTGACCCCCGCGGTGCCCGGCAGGCGTTCGAGTTCCGCGAGCATCGGCGCGTTGGCCGAGGTCGCGCCGACATAGAAGGCATGGTCGCACCACATCCGATCATAGGCACGGTCGAGCTTGTGGTTGAGCGCTTCGGCGCTGTCCGTGTTGGGCTTGGTATTGGGCATCTCGAACACCGCGGTCACGCCGCCGAGCACCGCCGCGCGGCTGCCCGATTCGAGATCCTCCTTATGCTCCAGCCCCGGCTCGCGGAAATGGACCTGGCTGTCGATGACGCCGGGCAGCACCGTCAGCCCGGTGCAGTCGATCGTCTCGCCGGCATCGCCGTCGACGCCGATCGCCGCGATTCGCCCGTCGCGCACGCCGACCGAGACTTCGGCGGGCCCGCCCGGGGTCCACACCGTGCCGTTCCTGAGGATGAGATCGTAAGTCGCCATATGTCTTCCTTTCCGCGCCCGGCCTTCCTACCTGTGCGCCATGCCGCAGACCACCCTTGCCGATCGCGCCGTGCTCCGTCTCTCCGGAGAGGATGTCCGTGGCTTCCTCCAGGGCCTCGTCACCAATGACGTGTCCGGGCCCTTGCCGGTGTGGGCGGGGTTGCTGACCGCGCAGGGCAAGGCGCTGTTCGATTTCATCCTGTGGGCCGATGGCGACGATATTCTGATCGACTGCGAGGCCAGCCAGATCGACGCGCTGGCCCGCCGGCTGACGCTCTACCGGCTGCGCCGCCCGATCACCATCGCGCGCGATGATTCGCTCGCCGTCCACTGGTCAACCGAACCGGGCGAAGGCTTGCCCGATCCGCGCCTCGCCGCGCTTGGCTTCCGCTGGATCGCCCCTGGGGATGCGCCCGCCGAGGGTTGGCCCGCGCACCGGCTGGCGCTCGGCGTCACCGAGGGCGTCGAGGAACTGGGGCAGGACAAGACGCTCTGGCTGGAATGCAACGCCGCCGAACTCAACGGCGTCAGTTTCTCCAAGGGCTGCTATGTCGGGCAGGAGAATACTGCGCGGATGAACTGGCGGCAGAAGGTGAACCGGCGGCTCGTGGTGACGCCGGGCGCCGAGCAGACCGATCGGACGCGCATCCTCTATCCCAACCTCGGTTTGAAGGTGGAGCATTTGCGGGTCGAGGCGATCGATGCCGCTGCGGCGCCGGACTGGCTGCGCGCGGCGCTCACCAAAGTTGAAGGTTGAAGGTCGGGTCGGGCGCAACGGCGCGCCACGACCGTTGTGAGTGCAGTCTGCCCCGTCCGCGATCAGCGAATGGTAGCGCGCCGGACGGCGCCCTCACTGGTTGTCATGCGCTCGCGGCTTGGCACGTCCTAAGCAAAGACGGGCGCCGCGGCGGCCATGAGGACGAGGGTGGACAGTGCCAGGGCAATGATCTTGCCAGGCATCGAGATATGCTGCTGCAAAACGTTAAATCCTTTCCAATCTTGCAGCCGAGAACGGCCGACACGCGAGAAAGGTTGCAGCAACGTGAACGAAGCGAAACGGCGTTAAAGGAAATATTTCAGCCGAATGCTTTGCGGCTTGGCCGTGCCCGATATTTCGAACTGTGCCGAGGCGAAGCGCGGCGGGCCGAACGCGAGCTTGGGGTTGCGCGAAAAGCCGACGCCTTCGCGCGGAATGCCGGCGAAGGTATCCAGCTTGCCATTGCCATTCTCGTCATGAACCACGGCGATCGCATATTCGCCGGCGGGAAGCGCGGCAATGTCCAGATGCGGCTTGGCGGCGCTTACCGAGCGGGTGACCGCCGCGGGATCGCCCTTGCAGTTGGGGAAGCGATCCGGGTTGGTGGTGATGCAGATGCGCAGCACGCCCTTGTCGGAACGCAGGCCTTCGAATTGCGCGTCAACCGCCCCGGTCTGCACCGCCCCCGGTAGCACGGCGAGCGCGAGCAGCGCCATCCCCGCTCTCGCTACCGTCGAACGTACCGATCCCGGAATCCGTCCCGCAGAGGCGGTCCCAGATACGGAAATAGAGACCATAGTTGCACCTGTACCGCTCATGGTGCCGCTGATGATGGCTGGCGGTGATCAGCCAGCGGCCCGCCCTACCCCGCACGATCCAACGGGGGAATATTTCCCACCCCATGTGATTGGTGACACCCATAATCGTCATGATGGTCAAAACAAGCGCCAAAGCGCCGACATGGATGGGAACAAAAAACACCAGCGCTGGAATGACGACCGCGCCGGTCATGGCTTCCCAGGGATGGAAGCTCATCGCCGCCCACGCTGTAGGCGGACGGCTGGCGTGATGGACGGCGTGCGCGATGCGGAACGGCTTAGGCCGGTGCATCCAGCGATGCGTCCAATAAAACCAGGTATCGTGCAGGAAGAGATAGACCAGCACCGAGACAGGTAACCACCATAACGGACGGGCCGCGACATCGTCATAGATCAACGTCCAGCCGCGATTCTGCCAGCCCCACGCGACGATGCCTGCGGGCAAGCCGTAAATCGCAGCCGACGCAAGGCTCCAGCCGATTTCGCGGCGGATCTGCCGGTCCAGCCCCGCATAGAGCCGCGGATGGCGCAGATGCGTGCCCCAGGCGAAGCCGGCCGACACGATCAGATAACGCACGCCGACGATCAGCGTCATGGCAAGCGCGGAAAGCGCGATGGCGAGGGCGATGGTCACGGCCGCTGCGTACCCGTTTTTGCGTTTCGGCGGTAGCGCGCACAGTGGGAAACATGTCCAAATTGCGGAGGTTGCGAGATCGCGACTTTCACCTCGACCGCAAAGCTGTGTATGCCCGCCCGCGATGGCTCGAACGCGCGATTGTGATCTCCTCATCGTCGGCGCCGGTCTGGCCGGTGGCCTGATCGCGCTCGCACTCGCGCGGCACCGTCCGGAACTGGATGTCGTGCTGGTCGGAGACGAGGCGGCGATCGGCGGCAACCATGTCTGGTCCTTCTTCGATTCGGATATCGATGCCGCCGGCGTCGAATTGGTCGCGCCGCTGATCGCGCACCGCTGGCAGGGATATGATGTGTGCTTTCCGGCGTTTGCGCGAAGCTTGCGCGCGACCTATCATTCGATCGAGTCCGAACTCTTGGACAAGGCCGTGCGCGCGGCGCTGCCGGCCGAACGCATCCGCACCGGCCGCCGCGTCCTCACCACCAGCACAACCGCAGCGGTGCTCGACGATGGCAGCCGGATCGAGGCGGCGGGGCTGATCGACGCGCGCGGGGCGGGGGACCTGTCGCTGCTCGATCTCGGGTGGCAGAAATTCGTCGGCCAGGAACTGGTGCTGGCGGCGCCGCATGGGCTGGATCGGCCGATCGTGATGGATGCCAGCGTTCCGCAGATCGACGGCTATCGCTTCGTCTACAGCCTGCCCTTCGCGCCCGATCGGGTGTTCGTCGAAGACACATATTACAGCGACGGTCCCGCGCTCGACACCGCTGCGATCGGTGACCGCATCGCAGCCTATGCCGCAGAGCAGGGCTGGTCGGTCGCGTCCGTCGGGCGGGCTGAAACCGGCGTGTTGCCGGTGGCGATGGGCGGCGATTTCGAGGGCTATTGGCGCTCGGGCGGGCAGGGTGTCGCCAAGGCCGGGGTGCGTGCCGGGCTGTTCCATCCGACCACCGGCTATTCGCTGCCCGACGCAGTGGCGACCGCGCTGCTGGTCGCGGCCATGCCCGATGTGGATGGCGCGGCGCTGCACGATCGGCTGCACGCACATGCCCGCGCGCGCTGGCGAGAGCGCGGCTATTATAGGATGCTCGCGAAGATGCTGTTCCGTGCGGGGGCGGCAGACGAGCGCTATCGCATCTTCGAGCGCTTCTATCGACTCGACGAACGGCTGGTCGAACGCTTCTATGCGGCGCGTTCGACGTTGGCGGACAAGGCACGGCTGCTCGCGGGGAAGCCGCCGGTGCCGGTGATGGGGGCGATCCGTGCGATCGCCGGTGGACAGGTGGGGGCAGAGGCAAGGGCATGACCAAGAAGGTTGCTGTGATCGGCGCCGGATTCGGCGGACTGGCGCTCGCGATCCGGCTGCAGTCGGCGGGCGTTTCGACGATATTGATCGAGGGGCGGGACCGCCCCGGCGGCCGCGCCTATGTGTGGGAGCGGGACGGCTTCACCTTCGACGCCGGGCCGACGGTGATCACCGATCCCGCCTGCCTGAAGGAGCTTTGGGCGCTCAGCGGGCACGACATGGCCGACGACGTCACGCTGCGCCCGGTCTTCCCCTTCTATCGGCTCAACTGGCGCGACGGCACCAACTTCGATTATTCGAACGACGAGGCGAAGCTGAACGCCGAGATCGCGCGACTCAACCCGCAGGATGTCGACGGCTATCGCCGCTTCACCGAATATAGCGCCGGGGTCTATCGCGAGGGCTATGAGAAGCTGGGCCATGTGCCCTTCCTCGATTTCGCCTCGATGGTGAAGGCGGCGCCCGCGCTGGCGCGCTATCAGGCGTGGCGCTCGGTCTATTCGATCGTCTCGTCCTTCGTGAAGAATGAGAAGCTGCGCGAAGCGCTGAGCTTCCATACCTTGCTTGTCGGCGGCAATCCGATGACGACCAGCGCGATCTACGCGCTGATCCACAAGCTGGAAAAGGATGGTGGCGTGTGGTTCGCCGATGGCGGCACCAACCGGTTGGTGGCCGGCATGGTCCGCCATTTCGAGCGGCTGGGCGGCACGTTGCGCCTGTCCGATCCGGTAACCGAAATCGAGACGCGCGGCGACAAGGTGACGGGCATCGTCACAGCCAGCGGCTGGCGCGACAGCTTCGATGCGGTGGCGAGCAACGCCGATGTCGTTCACTCCTATCGCGATCTGCTGCGCAACAACAATGCCGGCCGCCGCGCCGGGCAGAAGCTGGTCAACAAGCGCTTCTCGCCCTCGCTGTTCGTCGTCCATTTCGGCATTCGCGGCAGCTGGCCGGGCATTCCCCACCACATGATCCTGTTCGGACCGCGCTACAAAGGGCTGCTCGACGACATCTACGATCATGGCGTGCTGCCGCAGGATTTCTCGCTCTATCTGCACCACCCCACCGTCACCGATCCGTCGATGGCGCCGGAAGGCCATTCGACCTTCTATGCGCTGGCGCCCGTGCCGCACCTCGGCAAGCTGCCCGTGGACTGGTCTCAGGTGGGGCCGATCCTTGAGAAGCGCATCCTCGACGAGATCGAGCAGCGGCTGATCCCGGACATCCACAGCCGCATCGTCACCAAATTCCACTACACGCCCACGGATTTCGGGCGCGATCTCAACGCCCATCTTGGCAGCGCGTTCAGCCTGGAGCCGATCCTTACCCAGAGCGCCTGGTTCCGCACCCACAACCGCGACGACGAGATCCCCAACATGTATTTCGTCGGCGCGGGCACGCATCCGGGCGCCGGCATTCCCGGCGTCGTCGGCAGCGCGAAAGCGACTGCGGCGTTGATGCTGAGCGATCTCAGGCTATGAGCCCGCCGATCTGTATAGGGAGTCAGTCATGCGCGTAGCCGTCTATTGCGGGTCCAGCTTCGGCGTCGATCCGATCCATGCCGAATGCGCCCGTGCGCTCGGCACCGAACTGGCGCAGGCCGGCGTCGGGCTGGTCTATGGCGGCGGCAATGTCGGGCTGATGGGCGCGGTCGCCGATGCGGCGCTGGCGGCCGGTGGCGAGGTAATCGGCGTGATCCCGCAGGCGCTGGTCGATCGCGAGGTCGCGCATCACGGCGTCACCCAGCTTCACATCACCACCTCGATGCATGAGCGCAAGCAGATGATGGCTGATCTGTCGGACGCGTTCGTCAGCCTGCCGGGCGGCATCGGCACGATGGAGGAATTGTTCGAGGTGTGGACCTGGGCGCAGCTCGGCTACCACGCCAAGCCCTGCGCGCTGCTCAACATCGGCGGCTATTATGACGGGCTCATCACCTTCCTCGATTCGATGGTGACCGGCGGCTTCCTGAAGGATGAGCATCGCTCGATGCTGATCGAGGTCGATGCGGTGGCGGATTTGCTCGACCGGCTGGCCGACCATGTGCCGGAGACGGTCGACAAGTGGATCGGCCGGAAGGATCTGTGACGACGCTGCTGCCGGCCCGCGACGCGATCGTCGCGACCGCAGAAGAGAGCATCGCGCGGGGCTCGCGCAGCTTCGCGCTGGCGAGCCGGCTGTTCGACCGCCCGACGCGGCAGCGCGCCTGGCTGCTCTATGCCTGGTGCCGCCGCTGCGACGATCTCGCTGACGGGCAGGATCATGGTCATGACGCCGAGCGGCTGAGCGCGGATGACGCCGAGGCGCGCCTTGCCGAGATCGCCGCCAAGACCGCGACCGCGCTCGCCGGCGAGGTCGTCGGCGATCCCGCATTCGACGCGCTGCGCATCGTCGCTGCCGAAACCGCGATGTCGCCGGCGCTGCCTGCCGAACATATCGCCGGCTTCGCGCTCGACGCCGCCGGCTGGCGCCCGCAGACCGAGCAGGATCTGCTGCGCTATTGCTGGCACGTCGCCGGCGTCGTCGGTTGCATGATGGCGGTGGTGATGGGCGTCTCGCCCGCCGACCGCGACACGCTCGATCGCGCGACCGACCTCGGCATCGCCTTCCAGCTCGCCAACATCGCCCGCGACGTCGCCGAGGATCATCGTGCGGGCCGCTGCTATCTCCCCGCCGACTGGCTGGCGGAGGCGGAGATCGATCCCGCCGACCTGCTCGACCGCCGCTACCGCGCGCAGCTCGCGGCGCTCACCCGGCGGCTGGCGACGATGGCGGCGCGCTACGAGGCGTCAGCGCGGGTCGGCGCGGCGCGGCTGCCCTTCCGTTCGCGCTGGGCGGTGCTCGCGGCGGCGGGCATCTATGGCGGCATCGCCCGTATCGTCGCCGCGGAAGGGGCGGCGGCGCTCGACCGGCGCGTGACGACCAGCGGAACGGCAAAGGCCGGTGCGGTGTTGAAGGCGCTCGGCGAGGCCTTCTCGACGCCACCGCCCGCTTCCCGCGAAGGATTGTGGACGCGACCATGAGCATGACCCGCATCGAGGCGCTGGAGGGCGACATCACCCGGCTCGCCGTCGATGCGATCGTCAACGCCGCCAATTCCAGCCTGCTCGGCGGCGGCGGCGTCGACGGCGCCATCCACCGCGCCGCGGGTCCGGACCTGCTGGCCGAATGCCGCACCCTCGGTGGCTGCCCGACCGGCGAGGCCCGTATCACCGGCGGCTATCGCCTTTCCGCGCGCCACGTGATCCACACCGTCGGCCCGGTCTGGCGCGGCGGCGATGCCGGCGAGCCCGAACTGCTCGCCGCCTGCTATCGCAACAGCCTGGCGCTCGCCCGCGCCAACGGCGTCCGGAGCATCGCCTTCCCTGCGATCAGCTGCGGCGTCTATGGCTATCCGGTGGACCGGGCGGTGACGATCGCGGTGCGTGAGGTGCGCGCGTTCGTGGCGGCGGCGGATGCGTTCGCCCGGATCATCTTCGTCTGCTTCGGTGCGGGAATGCTGGGGGCATATCAAGGGGAATTGCGGGGAGATTAGGGGGTGTCCGGGGGGTGGGGCGCAGCACCGAATCCTCCGCCCGCGCCCTTCTGCTTTGCGCAGGGCGAACGGCGCGGGAATCAAGCACATCGCGCGTGAGCACCGCGCCGCCCGCCGCTATACGTTGACGCGATCACATATGCGCACAGGGAATGGGATGACGATGACGACGGTAGCGGTGCTCGGCCTGGGGCTGATGGGATCGGGCATGGCCCGCCAGTTGCTGGCGGCGGGGTTCGATGTGGCGGTGTGGAACCGTAGCGCCGCGAAGTCGGCGCCCTTCGCCGAAACACCCGCGCGCATCGCCGCCAGCCCTGCGGACGCCGCGGCCGGCGCTGGGATCGTCATCGCGATGCTCGCCGACGACGATGTCTCGCGGAGCGTCTGGACCGGGGAAAATGGCGCACTGGCGGCGATGGCGCCCGGCGCAATTGCGATCGAATCGAGCACATTGACCGGGGACTGGATCGCCGAGCTTGCGGCCGCTGCCGCCGCGCGCGGTGTCGACATGCTCGAGGCGCCGGTGACCGGCAGCCGTGACCAGGCGGCCACGGGCGCGCTGCGCTTTCTGGTCGGCGGCGAGGCGGCGGTGCTCGGCCGCGCGCGTCCGGCGCTGGCGGCGATGGGCAGCACGATTGTCCATCTCGGACCGGTGGGCAGCGGGGCGATCGTGAAGCTCGCCAACAATTTCCTGTGCGGCGTGCAGGTGGCGTGCCTGGCCGAAGCGGTGGCGCTGTTCGAGCGGCGCGGGCTGGATGCCGAGCAGGCTGTATCGATCCTGACCGAAGGCGCCCCCGGCAGCCCGCTGGTCAAGGCGGTCAGCCGCCGCATGCTCGACCGCGCCTATGATCCGCATTTCCTGCCGCTGCTGATGGCGAAGGATCTCGGCTATGCCGCGCAGGCGCTGGCGGCGGCCGGCATCGAAACCGGCATCGCCCCTGCCGCCCGCCAGCGCTTCATCGAGGCCGCCGCGGCGGGGGAGGGCGACAAGGACATGGCGGCAATCGTCGAGCCGCTGCGCCCCTGATCCGCGGGTCGGGGGGCGGGCAACGCACCGCCCTAGTCGTGGATGTTGGGCGCGACGAAGCCGCGCAGGTTGAGCGTCAGCTGCAGGCTGAGAGCGTGGTCCATCTGCGCGCGTGATCCGCTACGCGCCGGGCGAAACTGGTTGAGATAGCCGAGATCGGCGGACATCTTGCGGCCGAGCGGCAAGGTGAAGCCGATGATATTGCGCATCCGCTCATAGCCGCGGCGCTGCCCCCAGCGCGTGGCGTTGGGCAGATAGAAGCTCTCATGGCTGACGAACAGCGCCAGCCCCTTGCGGTTAAGCTTGTGGTTGTAGCGGATCAGCGGGCGGATACGGAAACCGACCTCGCTGCCGCGCGGGTTGAAGCGCTCATCGACGCGGAACCGCGTCGTCAATGGGCCGAAGGTGGCGACCACCTGCTGGCGGATGCGGTTTTCGTTGGCGCCGCTGTTGCCGTTGTGCGCACCGACCCAGCGATAGCCGAAGCCCAGTTCTACATTTGGGCTGAGTCGCACGCCCAACAGCGCGCCGAGTTCGCTCTGGTAAAGCCCATCCTGCCGATCGCTGGTGCGCGCGATCTGCTCCAGCGTGACACGCAAGTCTTTGACAATGGGCACATTTGTGTTTGCTTGGAACCAGAGTTGCTCATCTTGTTGCTGCGCCCGGGCGGGGCTGGCGAACAGACAAAAGCAGCCGGCAATTGCGGCAGACAGGTAATGGCGGTGATCGGCGCGGGCCAATTTCTTCGCTTTCTCTTCGAGCGCGCGGCCGATGTCACATCATCGTCATATTGTCCATCGCCGTCGATGGGGGCCGTTGACGCGCGTCAATGCCGCGCCGCGTTGCCGCTGCCATGCAGCGCCACGAAGGGAAGGATGGCCCGATGGAAGCAAAGCCGACTGGTGGCAGCGTGGTGCCGTTCGCGCGGCGATGGCATGTGATCCACGAGATCGATCTCGTCCGGCTGATCGCCGGGCATCGGCTGCGCAACGGGTTGTGCGACCGGCTCGAGCGCGTGGCCGACGACCTGCCGGCGCGCCCGCCGGCGGAGATGGTGGCGGCGCTGTGCGGCATGCTGGCCGAGGTCCTCGCGCGCGATGGCAATGATGCGCTGGTGCGGCTGGAGGCGTTGTTGCCGAGCGGCGGCGACGGGCTCGCGCAAGGGCTGATCGAGCGCATCCGCGCGCGCCACGCGGCGGATGCAGCCACCGCGGATGAGCTTGTGGCAGCACTTCTGCCAGCCGATCAGCCCGACGTGCTGGTGCCCGAAGCGCTTGGCTATGCGATCCGTTGCTTCGTCACCGGCTGCCGCGCGACGATCGAGTTCGAACTGCTGGCGATCGTCGCGCTCGCCAGGCATCGGCTGACGCCACAGGCGCGCGCTTTGCTGACCGAATGCCTGCTGCCGACCGCGCCCGAAGACCTGCACTGAACCGCGGCGATCAGACCCCCAGGGTCGTCGCCGCGACCATCGCCGCGTCCTGCACCTCCGCCGCGACCACCCCGGCGGCGCGCAGGCGCGTGCTGATGATATCGCCCACGCGCAGTGCGTTGGCGATGATCGTCAGCCCCAGGTTGGTGCCGCCGCTGGTGGGCATGAACGCGGAATCGACGATGTAGAGATTGTCGACGTCATGCGCCTTGCAGTCGCCATCGACCACGCTCGTCGCGGGGTCGGTGCCGGCGCGGCAGGTGCCGCAGGCATGGCCATAGTTGAGCTGCAGGTCGAAGTTGAACGGAAAGGGACGCAGGCCGCGGAACGCCTTGCCGATCAGCTTGCGCGCCATGCGGCTGCGCTCGCGCAGTTCGTCGCGCACGGTATAGAGTACGCGGATCCGGCCTGGCGCCTTCGGATCGAGGACGACGCGGTTGTCGGGATAGCCGAGATCCTCGACGATCATCACGAACACGGTCGCCTCGCCGAACAGCTTCGCCGCGATCTTCGCCGGGATCTTGAGCAACGGAAACAAACGCCTGATCTTGGGCAGGCGGCTGCGCTCCACCATGTCGACCAGGAAGCGGTAGACATGATAACCGCTTGCCGAGAGTCCGGTGGACTGGATGCTGCCCAGCCGCACGCCATCCATCGTGTAGAAATCCCTCAGACCGATCGTCTTGCGCGGCCCGGCCTGCGATGCGCGCCGTTTCGGCCACACCGCGAACCATTCGTTGACATGGAACATCAGGTGCCGGCCAACCTGATCGGTGCGATTGGCAAGCCCACCGGGCCAGGCGGGGGAGGTCGATTGCAGCAGCAGCGCGGGACTTCGGTAGGCGCCTGCCGCCAGCACCACCATGCGCGCGCGGACGCTGATTTCGCCTCCGTCCGCGTCACGATAGGTCACGCCGTGCGCACGAGTGTCGTCTGCCTCGATGCGCAGCACCTCGCATTCGCTGCGCAGTGTCGCGCGGCCGCTGGCCAGTGCCGGCTCCACGCAGATCAGCCGGGAATCGCTCTTGCAGCGCATCGGGCAGGGCTTGCCGCCGCATTCGCCGCAGCCGGGCAGATAGGCGAAGCCGACGTGAAGGCGATAGGGGTTGAGCCCGATGCCGGCCATGTTCTGCATCAGTTCGGCATCCACCGGACTGGCAGGCGGCGGGGGCGGGAGCGCCGGCCCATCATCCCGCGCCAGCGGGTCCATCGTGCCGACGATGCGGTAGAGCCGTTCCGCCTCGCCATAATAACGCTGCAGGTCCGCCCAGCGGATCGGCCAGCCGCCGGTGGGGTGGGGCAATCCCGCTACGCTCTCCACATCACTGCGCTCGAAGCGTTCGAGCGTGGCGGCGTAGAGCTGCGATGAACCGCCGGCCCCGCAGCCCAGCGGCGCGAACATCTCGGTGGGCCGACTGTCGACGGTCACCGAGACTCGATCCGGCCAATGCGCGCGGTCGAGCCGCTCGGCGGGATCCTCGGGTTCGGCGATATCGGGGTCGGCAAGGGGCGGGAAGCTCTCCTTGCCCTTTTCGAGAAACAGTACGCGGTGCCCGGCCTGCGCCAGCCGATGTCCGATCGTCGCACCGCCCAGCCCGGTGCCGACGACGATGACATCCCACCAGTCGTCCATCGCCGGGCCTGACGGGCCGCAGCCGTCGATCTCGGCCTTCATGTTCGCGGTGCTGGGGTGCAGCGCCGCAACGTCAACGCAGCGATGCAGCGGACTAGCGGTGTCATTCCCGAAGACGCGTACATCGCCGCGCCAGGTGTCTCTTGCGTTTTCATGCCTTTGCCGCCGCCTGTGGCAGAATTTCCCCCGGTCGCCCCCGATCGGCGCGACACGCCAGGATCAATGCCCTGCAGCAAAGTTCTGGTCTCTTCCGAAAACTTATCATGACGAGACGAACTGCGCTGGAATTGCGTCGAATTGTTTCTGAACTGTGGCTGGGCCGGATAATCCCTGCGTGGCAATGCATTAGTCGGTTCTGGATGAGATGCACGGGGGTGGTGTTCACCGACCGTTGAGCATCCTTATTTTTCAGCCCGAGATTTTCCGTCTCAGCCACTTTCGGTTTGGTGGCGTTTGCAGGTGGCTCTATTGTTCGACGATAGACAAATCACACGCTGACAAGCGGCGATGTCGTCGGTTGCGAACGCGAGCCGTGTGGCCATGCGCGGCGCCGATGACCGCAGCATGGAGAGGATGACGGATGCCTACCTACAACGGCACAGCCGGCAGGGATACGATCTCAGGTGACCAGGGTGGCATCGCGGATGACGTCATCAACGGCTTGGGCAGCAACGATAGGCTCGATGGCGGCGGCGGCAACGATCTGCTCAATGGCGGTGCCGGCAACGACGTGCTGATCGGTGGCGTGGGGAACGACACCGCGAACTACGCGGATGCGATCTTTACCGTCTACATTCGACTGGCGCTCATGGAAGAGCAGAACACCATCGGGGCGGGTGCCGACACGCTGTCCGGCATCGAGAATGTCGTGGGCAGCGCGTTCGGCGACCTGCTCATCGGGGATGCGGCAGACAATCTGCTCTACGGTGGCGATGGTAGTGACCAGCTCATCAGCGGCGGTGGCGACGACGGCCTGTTCGGCGGCAATGGCGATGATGTTCTCGATGGCGGGCTCCTCATGGAAGGCGGCGCCGGGAACGACCGCTATTCCGTCCATGCTTCGAATGCGACGCTGGTCGAGGAGGAGGGGGGCGGGATCGACATCGCGCTCATCGACGTCTCCTTCACCTTGCCGGATCATATCGAAGATCTGATGACCCAAGGGCCGGGACTGGTGACTGGAATTGGCAATGCGCTCGACAACATCATGTATGGCATATCCCATCACATGACGCTGTACGGCATGGGCGGCAACGACATCCTGCGGGGTGGTTTGACTGGCGATACACTCGACGGTGGCGATGGCGACGATCTTCTGACGGGATCGTTCGACGCCTTCAGCCTCGGCAACACGGATGATGATGTACTGATCGGTGGCGCGGGAACGGATACGGTGACCTACGCATCGGCCTTCTCGCGGGGAGCTCAGGGCGTCGTCGTCAATCTGGCGATCACGACCGCGCAGGACACGCGGGTCGGCGGGATCGACACCCTGACCGGGATCGAGAACATCATCGGCTCAGACGTCGCCGACGTTCTGACGGGAAATGGCGTGACCAATATCCTGTGGGGTGGCGCCAGCGACGACACGCTCGACGGTGGCGGTGGCGACGATGTGCTCGATGGCGGTGCGGGCGTGGACACTATTCGGTTCGGATCGGCAATCGCAGCGGTCGTCGCCAGCCTCGCGACGGGAACGGCGAGCGGCGGTTCCGGCAGTGATACGCTGACAGACATAGAGAATCTGACGGGCACTGCCTTTGCCGACACGCTCACCGGCAATGCCGGCGCCAATATATTGGCGGGAGATGCCGGTGATGACCTCCTGGCGGGGGGCGGCGGCAGTGATGTGCTGTCGGGTGGCGAGGGAACCGATACCGCCAGCTATGCCGCCTCGACGCGCGCCGTGGCGGTCAGTCTCGCGACGGCGTCTCCGCAGGATACGCTGGGCGCCGGGGCGGACACGCTGGACGGCATCGAGAATCTCTCCGGCTCGGCGTTCAATGACGTGCTGGGCGGCGATGCCGGCAACAATGTGCTCTCCGGCAACGCCGGCAACGACCTGCTGGTCGGCGGGGGCGGCAACGATCTGCTGGACGGCGGCCTCGGCAGCGACACTGCCGACTATGTCGCGGCGGTCGCCGCCGTACATGTCGATCTGGGGCTTGCAGGCCCGCAGGATACCGGTGGGGGTGGCATCGACACTCTCGTCGGGATCGAGAATCTGGCGGGCACCGCGTTTGACGACGTGCTGCGCGGCGATGGTGGTGACAATGTGCTCAGCGGCAATGCCGGCAATGATCTGCTGACCGGAGGAGCGGGCAACGACACGCTCGACGGGGGGCTCGGCATCGATACCGCGAGCTATGCGGGCGCGACGGGCGCGATCACCATCAACCTCCTCGGCCAAGGGCAGAACACCGGCAACGCCGGCATCGATCGCCTCATCCGGATCGAGAACATCATCGGCTCGGCCTTCGGTGACACGCTGACCGGCAACGACCTCAGCAACCGGCTTGATGGAGGCGCGGGCGACGATGTGCTCAATGGCGGTCTCGCCAACGACATCATGAATGGCGGTGACGGCCGCGATCTCGCAACCTACGCGACCGCAACCGGGGCGGTGAAGGTCAGCCTGGCGATCACCGGGGCACAGTTCACCCTCTCCGCCGGCACCGATACACTGGGCGGGATCGAGAATCTGACAGGTGGCGCGTTCGACGATCAGCTGACCGGCGATGCCGGAGCCAATGTGTTGACCGGCAATGCCGGCAATGACGTGCTGGTCGGCGGCGCAGGCGACGATATGCTGTTCGGCGGCACCGGTGCCGATACGGCGAGCTATGCCGGGGCGGCGAGCGCAGTGATCGTAAGTCTCGCGATCGCCGTCGCGCAGAACAGCGGCGGCGCCGGCATCGACACGCTTGCGTCGATCGAGAACCTCACCGGCTCAGCGTTCGACGACACGCTGACCGGCAGTTCGCAGGTCAACATCATCGCGGGCGGCATCGGCAATGACCGCATCGATGGCGGCAGCGGGAATGACACGATCGACGGCGGTAGTGGCAATGACATGCTTGCAGGGGCGAACGGTGACGATGTGCTGACCGGCGGCTCTGGCAACGACCATCTCGATGGCGGTCTCAACACGGATATGGTCAGCTATGCTGCGGCCGGTGCCGGCGTGACCGTGAACCTGTCGCTGGCCGGTGCGCAGGCGGTGGGCGGCGGCCAGGGCATCGATACGATCCTCAATGTCGAGGCCGTGCGGGGTTCGGCCTTCGCCGACACGCTGACGGGGTCGTCGCTGGCCAATACTCTCATCGGCGGCGGTGGCCGTGATCTGCTGACGGGAGGCGCAGGCGACGATCTGTTCGTCCTTGCCGCTGTCGGCGACAGCGTCGTCGGTGCCGATGCCGACCGGATCGTCGATTTCGCAAGCGGCGACCGCGTCGACCTCTCCGCGATCGACGCCGATACGGGCACCGCGGTGGACGACGCTTTCCACTTCGTCGCCGCATTTACACATGCAGCCGGCGAAGTCGTGCTGGGCTATGACGCCGGCGCCAACAGCACGATATTGTCAGGTGATGTCGATGGCGATGCGCTCGCTGATTTCAGCGTGTTGTTCACCGGAGACGTCACCGCGTTGGCGGCGAACTGGATATTGTGAAAGTCGTCAGCGCGATTTCCCGAGCAGTGCATCGAGCGACCACGCTCCTCCGCCGCGCGCGATCAGCGGCAGCAGGATCGCCGCCCAGCTCAGATGCGTCGGCCAGGCATCGGGATAGACGAAGATCTGGATCGTCGCTGTCATGGCCAGCAGCGCCAGCGCCGAAAACCGCGTGGACAGCCCGATCACGAGCAGCACCGGAAAGAGATGCTCGGCGCCTGTCGCCAGCACCGCGGCGCTTTCCGGCGGGATCAGCGGCAGCGCATATTCGCTACGGAACAGCTCATAGGTGCTGTCGGTGATGTGCAGCACGCCATCCACCTTGGTGCGACCGGAAAGGAAGAAGATCGCGGCGATGCCGAGGCGGGCGACGAGCAGCAGCAGCGCCTCGGGCAGCAGCGTCGATGCGGCCTGGGCGAAGCGTGCATGGAGGGTGGCGGGCGCAGCCATGATGGTCTCCGAATGAAGCGCGGGCCGGGGGCTGGATCGCCGCCCGGCCCGCGATGCTCAGGTTTGCGGGCTCACGCCTTGGGCGTCAGCGAGCCATTGCCCTTGGGCGTCTTGATCGTGGTGCATGTGCCCGCCTTCACCAGCGTCCAGGCATTGCCCTGATAATCGACCTTGGAAGTGCCGGCGCAGCTCGTGCCGGCGCCCGCCTTGCAGTCATTCTTGCCGGCAAGCGAGACGCCGTAGCATTTTTCCATCTTGTCCTGCTTGGCCTGAGCATTGGCCGAGGTGGCAAGCGCGGCGGCGGTGATCGCCAATGTGGCGGCAAGCGTGGCGTGGGTGGTGCGCATCAGATGATCCTCAAGAATATGAACGCCTCTGCGCGCGGCCCGGCGGGGGATGCCGGGCCGCGCGGTGACACGGGAGGAGGCTGTTGAACCGTGTCACTGAAGCGGTTTCGCGGCAGGGCGCGCCGTGGTTACGAGGTCTTCAAGAAAAAATCGCGATGCGGGTGTAACCTGCGCCGAACCTGAACCGTACCTGCGATCGAGGAGCATGGATGCGGGCGGACGAAGCGCTTCTGCGGCGATTGATGGTCGATGGGCTCGACGGTGACGCCGGCGCCCATACCGCGTTGCTGCGCCTGCTCGTTCCCGTGTTGCGGGGCTTCTATCGGCGACGCGTCAACGGCGCCGACGACGATATCGAGGATCTGGTGCAGGAAACGTTGATTGCGGTTCACACACGTCGGGCGACCTATGATCGGGATCGTGCGTTCACCGCGTGGCTGTTTGCGATCGCGCGTTACAAGATGGTCGATCATTTTCGCCGGCGCGGCCGGCTGCAGCCGATCGACGGACTGGAAGAGGTGCTGGTCGCCGAGGATTTCGAGGCGGCGGTGCTCGCCCGGCTCGACATCGACGATCTGCTCACCGTGCTGCCGCCCAAGCAGGCGCAGATGATCCGCGCGACGCGGATCGAGGGGTTGAGCGTGGTCGAGGCAGCCGAAGCGGGCGGCATCGGCCAGTCGGACGTCAAGGTTTCGGTCCATCGCGGCATCAAGACCCTGATCGCGCGCATCCATGGCGCCGCGCGATGAAGACCGAGGATCTCATCGCCGATCTCGCCCGCGATACCCGACGGGTGCCGCGCAGCACTGTGGGGCGTCGTATCGCGATCGGCCTCGTGCTTGGGGCCCTCGCCTCCGCCTTGCTGGTCACGGTCTGGATGGGCATCCGCCCCGATCTGGGCAAGGCGATGCGCGGTTTCCCCTTCTGGATGAAGTGGGGCTACACGCTCTCGCTGACGCTCGCCGCGCTGGTGGTGACGGTGCAGCTCGCCCGACCCGACAGCGATCGGCTGCGCGGGCTGTGGCTCACCGCGATCCCGATCGCCCTGCTCGCGATGATCTGCCTGTTCGAACTGGCGTGCACGCCCCCGGCGGACTGGCTGGCGATGTGGCTGGGGCATAGCTGGACGAGCTGCCCATGGCGGGTGTTGTCGCTCGCGGTGCCGATCTTCGCGGGGCTGCTCTGGTCGTTCCGCCAGCTCGCGCCGACGCGGCTGCGCGCGGCGGGTGCCGCTGCGGGTCTCACCGCCGGCGCTTTTGCCGCTACCGTTTATTGCCTGCACTGTCCGGAGGTGTCGGCGATCTTCGTGCTGACCTGGTATTCGCTCGGCATTCTGCTGGCGGCCGCGCTCGGCGCGGTGCTCGGCCCGCGGCTGCTGCGCTGGTGAATTCATCGCTGCCTGTAACCTGCCGACGGGCGGTGGCGAATGTGAAAGGCCACATCGGCAGGATCTGAAGAGGAGAGAGTTCATGATGATCACGCAGCAAAGCGCCCTCGGCATCGCCGCCTCCGCCGCCGTCGTCGCGGTGGCAATGGCATCAGCCCCCGCCGCCGTTGCGGCAGACGAGGGTGCCAAGGCGGAAGTCGTCCATTGCTATGGCATCAATACGTGCAAGGGCACGTCCGACTGCAAGACCGCGAAGAATGAGTGCAAGGGCCAGAACGGCTGCAAGGGGCAGGGCTTCAAGGCGCTCACCAGCAAGGAATGCAAGGCCGCCGGCGGCAGCCTGACCGAACCGAAGAAATGAGCCGTGCCGGCCCGGCGGGGAACCGCTCCACCGGGCCGGATGCTTTGCCCGAGGCCTGTCCGATGACCATTCCCCGGTTGGCCGGCTTCGGCCTCGGCTTGCGCCGCCCGCATTATACGGACTTTCATAGTGGGCCCATCGCCGTAGATTTCGTCGAGGTGATCTCGGAGAATTTCATGGTCGATGGCGGCCGTCCCCGGCAGATCCTGCGCGATGTGCGCGCGGACTATCCGGTCGCGCTGCACGGCGTCTCGATGTCGATCGGCTCGGCGGACGGGCTGGACGGCGCATATCTGGCGCGGCTTCGCGCGCTCGTCGACGAGATCGAGCCGCTGTTCGTCTCCGACCATCTGAGCTGGACGCGGATCGAGGGGTTCAGCGCGCATGACCTGCTGCCGCTGCCTTACACGCAGGAGGCGCTCGATACGGTCTGCGCCAACATCCACCGCGCGCAGGATGTGCTCGGCCGGACGATGCTGGTCGAGAACCCCTCCACCTATATCCGTTTCGCCGAGGCCGACATGACCGAATGGGCGTTCCTCGACGCGATGTGCGCGCGCACCGGCTGCGGGCTGCTGCTCGACGTCAACAATGTCTATGTCAGCGCCTGCAACCACGGCTTCGATCCAATCGCATATCTGGACGGCGTGCCGCATGATCGCGTGCGGCAGATCCATCTCGCCGGGCATAGCCAGGGTGTCGAACTGCTGGTCGATACGCATGACCGACCGGTGCCGGCATCGGTGCTCGATCTCTATTCGCATGTGCTGCCCCGGCTGGGGGCGGTCGCGACGATGATCGAGCGTGACGACGACATCCCGCCGCTCGCCGACCTTCTCGCCGAACTCTCCACGGTGCGCGGCATCGCTGCCACCGCGCTTGCGGCCGCGGCATGAGCCTCCTCGCCTTCCAGCGCGACATGCGCGCCTGGCTGACCCGCGAGGACGGCGCGGCGGCAGGGCGCATCGGCCGCGATGCCGGGCCTGGCCTGCGCGTCCACCAGAACAACTATCGAGCGCAACTCGTCGCCTGCCTCGAAACCGGGTTCGTACGGACGCGCGCGTGGATCGGCGACGAAGCGTTCCTCGCCGCCGCGGCGTTTCATGTCGATCGCGTGCCGCCGGGCGGCTGGACGCTTGATGCGTATGGCCATGATTTCCCGTCGAGCCTGCACCTGCTCTACCCCGCCGACCCCGAGATCGCCGAGCTCGCGTGGATCGATCTGGCGCTCGACGAGGCGTTTGTCGGCGTGGATGCCCCGGCGATCACGGCTGCGGATCTTGCCGATGTTGATTGGGACCGCGCCGTGCTGCGCCTCGTGCCGACGATGAACATCGGGGATCGGGCGACCAATGCCGACTGCATCTGGTCCGCGCTTGCTGCCGGTCACGAACCGCCCGCGCCGCGGCGGCTTGCTGTCTCCGGCGCGTTGCTCGTCTGGCGGCAGGGGTTTGTGCCCCGGTTTCGCGCTATCGAGGCGGACGAGCAGACCGCGCTGATCCACGCCCACGCCGGGTTGCCCTTTGCGGCGTTGTGTACCGCCGCGGTCGAAAAACTGGGTGAAGAAGCCGGCATCGCGCAGGCCGGACAATGGCTTGGTCGCTGGGTAAGCGAAGGGCTGGTCCGCGCGATCCAACCATAGCTGTACCAAAATGATGAACAAAAATTAATCTATTGTTCAGAAGTTATTGGTAGACAGTTGCAAGAGCCGGGATGCGGGGTTGAGTGGGGAAGCTCTCTTCCAGTTCCGGGGCGTACCACGATGCCCGGGGGGGGGACATGCGATCGGCGTCTCATATTTCGTTGGTGATACAGAACCAGATCATGCGCGAAGGGCTGCGCCGGCTGATGTCGGACGATTGCGGCCATGTCGAAACCTGCGCTGGCCCACATGATCTTTCCGGCACCGCGCCGCAGGGTGAAAATATCATCCTGATCAGTGACCTGTTCGTGCCGCATGGTGAATATCATGCGCTCGATACTTTGCGGGAACGGCGCCCTGACGCCAAGATCGTCGTAATGGGCAGCAGCAGCGATCCGCAACACATCTCCAAGATCTTCAAGGCGGGTGCCGCCGGCTATGTCAGCGGTAACAGCGCCTTTCGTGCGCTGCGATCCCAGCTCGATCTCGTCGCACTAGGCGAAAGGGTCTATCCAGCGGCGCTGATCGAACATGTGTCGCGCGACATCCCGGCCAAGCCTCCACATGATCCGTGGCCAGGCCTCACCACGCGCGAGCGATCGGTGCTGGACGGTCTCATCCTTGGCTTGCCCAACAAGTCGATCTCACGCCGGCTGGAGGTGAGCGAGGCAACGGTGAAGCTGGCGCTTAAGACCTTGTTCCGAAAAATGCAGGCGCGCAACCGCACCCACGCTGCGGTGCTCGCGCGCGAGCATGGTTGGAACGCGCGCGACCGGGATCGCGACCAGCTGCACTGAGCTGCGCACCCCATTTGCGCCGCGCCTTGCAGTCGCGCATGGCTTAAGCCAGATGGTGGCCGGCAAGCGGGTGCTCGATGTGGGACAGTCTCTGGTATCTTCGCGGCGCGACACCTGTGCCGACCGCGATGTCGGATGCGGAACTGCTCGACCGCGTTGTGCGCTTGCTCGACCGACAGGGAAAGCTGGTCACATCGCGACGTGCCCGTGCGCTCGCCTTCGAGGCGCCGTTCTGGTGGGCAAGGCTGAACGCAAACGGGCTCGCGCTGGCCATCTACGATCGAGGACGGTTCCGGATCGAAAATGGCGCTGATGGACGGGTGCTCCGCTACGCCTTGCGGAGCTTGTACGGCTTCCTCCTTGTCCTTTGCTTTGCTCTGGTCTTCTTCCTGCTTACTGTGCGATCGGAGGGTTTCGGCAGCGGAATCATAACCATGACATTCGTTGTCGCCTGGCTTTAGGGCGGCAATGTGGGGCTCGCCTGGGCGCGTATTCCGACGCTCATCCGCACGGCGCTGGAATAGCCTATCCGCCCGTGCGTCGCTGCCAGCGCGCGATTCGCACCTCCACGCAGACGCGCAATGCCACGGGCGCGCGCTGGCCGTCGAACGCGCAGTCGCGCACGAAGCCGCAGATCCTGTCGATCGCTGCCGGATCCTGCTCCCGGTCACGTCCGCCGCAATAGGAGATTGCCTTGTCTTTCAGCCGATAGTCGATCCGCGTCGTGCCCAGCCTTTTGCCGGTGACGGTGATGCTGTCATGCTCGATCGCCGCCACGGTCTCGCCAGACAGTGCCGCGGCAGGCGCGGGCAGGGGGAGCGCCAGCGCGGCCCCCGAGACGATCGCCATCGCCGGGGCCGTGCCGCGCGTCCGTTCAGCGCGTGTGGTAAAGCGCCTGAGCATCGGCCTTGAATTGCGCGCCGCTGTCGTTGCGGCTGTAGAACATGTGACCGCCGGGATAGACGCTCAGCTTGATCCGCTCGGCGGTGCCGAAGGCTGGCATCTGGTCGACAATCAGGCGCGAGGCGAAATAGGGGCAGGAGAGATCGTCCCAGCCGTGGACGATCATCACTGCCATGCGCGGATCCACCGAGATCGCCTTGCGCAGATCCTGCACTGGCGTGTCTTCCGGTTTGCCGCGATCCCAAGCGGCGTTCACCGCATAGGAGAGGGCGTTGAAGCGCGCATCCGTCTTCCAGCCGACCTCACGCGTCACGAAATCGACCATCGCGCTGGTGGTGGGCGCGATCAGTGCGTCCAGGATCGGATCGTTGGACTTGCGCTCGGCGGCCCAGGGGAAGGGATCGAAGCCCGTGACGTTGGAATCATAGACGCTGCCGATCGTGCCCGCGCTGCGGCGCACCTCGCGCAGATAGGTGCCGGTGTCGACGCGCCCGCCCAGCTTCTGCACGAGTGCGGGATCGAGCCCGGTGAGCTGGCTGACGCGCGCAACAATGCGTGTGACCGCTGCCTGGTCCGCGCGGCCGCGTAGCAGGTCGGTGGCAAACTCGCCGCGGGTATAGGCCTCGATCTCCGCCATTGCCTGCGGAGTCAGCCGGCCTTGCCGTTCGAGCTCCGCCGCGGCCATCGAAGGCAGGTTGACCATCCAGGGCAACGGCGAGAGGGCAGTCGCCTCGTCGCCCGAGGCGGGATCGAGGTAGGGCGAGACCATGATCAGGCCGTTGACGCCCACGCCGATCTGCGACTGCAGTTCATAGGCAATGCGCGGCGCGCGATAGCCACCATAGCTTTCGCCCATGACATATTTGGGCGAGCGCAGCCGGCCAGCCTTCACCAGCCAGTCATAGACGACCTTGGAGAGATATTTGATGTCGGGATCATTGGCGTAGAACGCCTTCTTGGTCTGCGCCTCGTCCACCAGGCTGCGACTGAAGCCGGTGCCGATCGGATCGATGAAGACCAGATCGGTGAAATCCAACCAGCTGTTGGGATTGTCGACCGCGATCGGCAGGTCCGACGGCGCATCGCCCTGCGCGCCGAACTGCACGCGCTTGGGGCCGATCGCACCGAGGTTGAGATAGACCGAGGCCGCACCCGGCCCGCCGTTGAATGCGAACGTCACCGGCCGGCGATAATCGGCGCCCGGCACGGTATAGGCGGTGTAGACGACCTGCCCGATTTCCTTACCCTTCTCGTCGCGCACCGCGATCGTGCCGACCGTCGCCTCGTAGGACAGCAGCCTCCCCCCGATCCGTGCGGACTGCCGGATGGTCTTGTCGGCGGGCAGCGGCGGGAGCTGACCGGCATCATCGGCCTTCTTCTCGTCCGCCTTCTCGGCGGCGGGCTTGTCGACAGCAATGGCGGGGGCGGCGGAGAGACTGGCGAGCAGCGAAACGGCGGCAAGCAGCGGGGTGATACGCAAGGCGGAACATCCTCGAACGACGGGAACCGGCCGGTTCTAGGCGCGCGGGCAGAGGGCGACAAGCGCGCCGCCGCCGTTTGCCGCCCCGGATCCATCTGATACATGCGCTCCGGATCCGGCGGCCCCAACCGTCCAACGAGGAGGATGATCGATGGCCATTCGCCGTTTCACCCGTCGGCGTTTTGCCGCGTCGCTCCTTGGTTTGCCGCTGGTCGCCGCGACGGCCAGGCCGGCCAGGGTGCGGATCAGCGATGCCGGCGCGCGCGGCGATGGTGTTACGGTCAATACCGCCCCCATCCAGGCGGCGATCGATCGTCTTGCCGCGGGAGGAGGTGGTACGTTGGTTGTGCCGCGGGGCGTGTTCGTCAGCGGCGCGCTGTTCCTGAAGCCCGGCGTGCATCTTCAGCTCGATGCCGGCGCGGTGCTGCGCTGTTCGACCGACATGATGCATTTCCCGCCGCGGCGCACGCGGATCGAAGGGCATTTCGAGGAGCGCTTCACCCCGGCGCTGATCAATGCCAGCGGCTGCGACGGTCTCAGGATCACCGGCGCGGGCACGCTCGACGGTGCTGGCCGGCCGATCTGGGACCGCTTCTGGCAATTGCGCAATGCCGCCCCCGATCCGCATAACTTCCCCAACCTGGGCGTACCGCGTGCACGGTTGGCGCTGATCGAGGAATCGCGCGACGTTCTTGTAGAAGGCGTTACCTTCAAGGATTCGCAGTTCTGGAACCTCCACCTCTATCGCTGCGACGGCGTGGTGGTGCGGGGCGCGCGTTTCGAAGTGCCCGATGATTACAAGCAGGCCCCCAGCAGCGACGGCATCGACCTGGACAGTTGCCGGGACGTGCTGATCGACGGCTGCCACTTCTCCGTCACCGACGATTGCATCGCCGCCAAGGGATCGAAGGGGCCGCGCGCGTTGGAGGACCGCAGCAGTCCCCCGGTTGAGCGCATCCGGGTGCGCAACTGCATGTTCCGGCGCGGCCACCAGGCTTTCTCGTGCGGCAGCGAGGCGACAGTCGTCCGCGATGTACGCATCGAGGACTGTCGCGTCACGGGCGCGATGAACCTGCTGATGCTCAAACTGCGCCCTGACACGCCGCAACTTTACGAAGACATCCATGTTCGCAACATCACGCTCAATAATGAGGGCGGACGCGTCTTGCTGATCAAGCCCTGGAGCCAGTACGCCAACCTTCAGGGCGCCGCGCCGCCGAAATCTACCGTCCGCGCGGTGACCCTCGGCGGCCTCTGCGGCCGCTTCGGCGCGTTCGGAGAGATCAGCCCCAATCCGGGCCAAACCGATATCGCCGATATCCGCTTCGAGGCGATCGACCTGACGCTGGCCGATCCCGATCTGAGCGTATCGGGCACCCAGGATGTGCGGTTCATCGATGTGACGATCAACGGCCGGAAGCGATCGGCGTAAGCGTGGCTCGGCCGTCGGCACCGGCTTGGTTGAACGCCACCTGATCTGCCGGGCGCAGAGCGACGAAGCGTTCCTCGGCAATGCCGCGTGCCGCAAGGCCGGCGGTCAATCGCAATGCGGGTTCGTCGCGCGGCTCATCGGTCAGCTTGAACGTGCCCCAATGCATGCCCACCGCGGCGCGCGCCTCCAGGTCGAGCATGATCTGGATGGCCTCTTCCGGATCGGTGTGCTGCGCGGACATGAACCAGCGCGGATCATAGGCGCCGATCGGCAGCAATGCGAGATCGGTAGGGCCGAATCGTTCGCGCAGCTCTCGGAAGATCGCGCCGGTGCCGTAACCGGTATCGCCGGCGAAATAGACCAGGCGGCCTTGCGCGCGCAGCATGAACCCGCCCCACAGCGCCATGCGCCGGTCCCCCGGGCCGCGGGACGACCAGTGAAGCGCCGGCACGATATGCGCCTCCACATCGGGCGCGATCTCGAATCGGTCGAACCAGTCCCCCGCTACCACGCGCGCCTTGGGGATGTGGCGACGGATGATACTGTCATTGCCCAGCGGCGTGACGATCAGCGGGTCGTGCCCCGGGATCAGTCGCTTCAATGTGGCGACGTCGAGATGGTCGTAATGATTGTGGGAGAGCAGGATCGCGTGGATCGGCGGCAGATCGGCGATGGTGACGCCGGGTGCCGTTACCCGGCGCGGCCCGGCGAAGCGCACCGGGCTGGCCCGCTCCGACCACACCGGATCGGTCAGGATGTTGAGGCCGGCGATCTGGATGAGCAGCGTGGCATGGCCGATCATGGTGACGCGCAATCCCGCTGCCCGCGCGTCCGGAACGATGGGGGAGACCGGCACCGATGCCGGCCACTGCGTTCTGGGCGCGGTCCGGCGCCAGCGCAGCAGATCGCGCAGGCCACGGTCCGTTTCCGGTTCGCCGGCCGGGTTCAGGAAGCGCAGCCCGTCGAAATGGGCCGAGGGCGGACCGGCATAATAGCGATTACGGGTGGGCATGCGGGATCATCTCGATCTGTTTCGCGGGAATAGGCGTTGTAACTATCAGGCGGCGGTGTTGGACCAGGCGATCGCATCGGCGCCGGCGGGAAGCACCATCGGGCAGTCGGGATCGGTCGCCGCGCGGAAGACCGCCTCGGCGACATCCTGCGCGGTGGTGATATCGCCGGACATGGCAGTCTCCATCATCTCCATGGTCCGGGCAGCGAAGCCTTCATAGGGGGCGGGGAAGAAGCCGCCTTCGGCGATGCGCTTGCGCGCCGTGGTTGCGAAATCGGTCGTCGGCGCCATCCCTGGCAGAACGACTCTTGCGCGGATGCCGAATTCGGCGAGTTCCAGCGCTGCGGACTCTGTCAGAGCCGTCATCGCCGCCTTGCTGGCGCGGTAGACCGAAAGCAGCGGCAGCGGCTTCAGCGTCGAACTCGAGCCGACGTTCACGATCACGCCAGACCGCCGTTCGCGCATCCCCGGAAGCACCGCCTGCATCATCGCAACGGCGCCGAACAGGTTGGTCTCGAAGACATCGCGCAACGTCTCCATCGACGTGCCCTCGATGGCGTTGAGCCAGCCGATGCCGGCATTGTTGACCAGCACGTCGATCGCCCCGGTTTCGCTAAGGGCGGCCGCCACGCTCGCCGCGTCGGTCACGTCGAGCGGCAGGACGCGCAGCCTGTCCACGGCCGGCAAGGTGCTGGCGGCGGGATCGCGCATCGTGGCGATGACCGACCAGCCCCGGTCGAGGAAATGAAGCGCGGTCTCGCGGCCGAAACCCGTCGAGCAGCCGGTGATGAGAATAGTGTTCATGACATGCATCCTTGCGCTGCGGTGATTATGCAGCAAATATATGAAGGATCATTCAGGTCTGGAATTCGCATATGAACCGTCCCGCGCCATCGCTGCTCCAGCCCCGGAAAACGCCGCGGCAGGCGCGGTCGGCGGCGACGATCGAAGCGATCTACACCGCAACCATTCAGGTTTTGCTTTCCGATGGCGTTGCGCGCCTCACGACCACGCGGGTGGCGGCGCGGGCGGGGGTGTCGGTCGGCACGATGTATCAATATTATCCGCACAAGCAGGCTTTGCTCTTCGCGATTGTCGAGCGGCAGCTCGAGTCGATCAAGAGCGCCATGGTCGCGGCGGCATCGCGCCTTGAGGGTCGCCATCTGGCCGCGATCGCGGAAGGGCTGGCGACGGCGTGGCTGGACGCGAAAATGGCTGACGCGGTTGCATCGCGCGCGATCTACGGCATCGCCGCCGAGTTCGATCTGGGTGAGGTGATGAGCCGGACGATGGAGCAGATGGTGGCGATGATCGCCCGATTGCTCAACTCCGCGCCCGACGCGCGCTTTGTCGACCTCAACGCCGTGGCCTTCATGGTCGCGACCCTGCTCGGTGGTTCGGTACGGGTTGCGATGGAGGCCGAGGCGTCGGAGGCGCATATGGCCTGCCTGCGCCGCGAACTGCCCCGCGCCTGCCAGGCCTATCTCGCCGCGTCGAACTGAACGGAGCCGCCGGCACGCGCATCCCGACGCAAGCCATGCATCGGCTACGAATGCAATCCGATAAACTTGGACGAAATGGCAAGGTAGTTCGCGCGCCCGATCAGGGTCTGTCCGCCTGACAGATCTGCAAGGGATCGTGATCCGTGAAAATCATCGTTACCGCCGCGCCGCTGATCGGCCATCTCAACCCCGTTCTGGGCATTGCGCGCCTGCTGCACGCGGCCGGCCATGAGGTCGTGGGATATGCGCCGAGCGTGTTTCGCCGGCAGATCGAGATGAGCGGGCTGGGTTTCCATCCCTTTCCGCCGGATGCCGATGTCGACCTCGCTGATATGGACCGATTGTTCCCGGAGCGTCGGACGCTGACACCCGGCTTCGCTGCACGCAAAGTGGCGTGGGAGCGGCTGTTCGTGGGGCGCATGGAGGCCGAGTATGCCGGGCTTGCCGAACTGCTGAAGGTCTTTCCTGCGGATCTGATCATCGCCGAGAGCATGACCTTTGCAACGCTGCCGCTGCTGGCGCGGCAGCGTCCGCACCGGCCGGCGATCGTGCATCTCGGCGCGACCTTCCTGCAGCTCGGGCGCCCGGATCATGCGCCGATTTTCTCGGGCCTGCGCCCCGCCACCAGTGACGAGGAGCGCGCCGATTACGCGCGATCCTTTGCCGAGGCGAAAGCGGCATGGTTCGATCCGATCGATGCGATGATCAACGATGTCCTGCTGCGGCACGGCTGCCCGCGGCTGCCGCTGCCTTTCTATGACGCGATGATCCTGCTGCCTGACGCCTTTCTGCAGGCGGGCGTGCCGGAACTCGAATTTGGCCGTGGTCCGCTGCCGCCGTCGATCCGTTTCATCGGCGCCAATCCGCCAGCACCCGGTACGCTTCCGCTTCCGACATGGGCGAAGGATCTGGACGATGGCCGCAGGATCGTGCTGGTGACACAGGGCACCGTCGCCAACGCCGATCTCGGCCAGTTGATCGCGCCGACGCTGGCGGCATTGGCGGACGAGCCGGATGTGATCGTCGTCGCCACCACCGGCGGGCGGCCGGTCGAGGCGTTGGGCACGCTTCCCCGCAACGCCCGGGTGGCGCCCTATCTTCCCTATGACTGGCTGATGCCGAAGTTGAGCCTGCTCGTCACCAATGGTGGCTATGGCACGGTCACGCACGCGCTGAGCATGGGCGTGCCGATCGTCCAGGCCGGCATGACCGAAGACAAGCGCGAGGTGGCCGCGCGGATCGACTGGACGGGCGCGGGCGTTGCCATCGGTAGCAATGCGCCGACGGCTGAGATGGTGCGGGAGGCGGCGCGGCGCGTGCTTTCGACCCCCGCCTATGCCTCGAACGCAGCGCAATTGGCCGATGCGTTCGGCCTGCACGATCCGCAATATGTCGTCCCGGCCGTCATCGATGCGCTGGTGCCGGGCGGCGGTACGATCGCGAACGCCCGGTTCGCAATGGCGCGGTAAAAAAGGCTGTAGGTCGAACGGTATATTCGCGATCATACCGTCTTTGCGCGATGACTGGAAGCAGGAGAAAGGCTAGTCGATAGGCGCCCTCGGATGGGGGCGCGATGAACATGATCCCAAGAGGCGCCGGCACGGCATGACCGAGCGACTGAAAAGGCCCCTGCTGCTGGTCGCGGCAACACTTTTGGCGGCATTTGTCTTCTGGGTCGACAGCATCGCCGAGTATGATTTTGCGATCTCCATCCTGTATCTGGCGGTGCTGGTCCTCGTCTCCGCCGCGGTCGGCGGCAAGGCGGTTGCGCGTGCCGCGCAGTTTTTGCGTGCTGCTCACGATCCTTGCATGGATGCTTGTTCACCTCGACCAGCCCTCGCCCGCGAGCGCGCTACGCTGCCTGTTCGCCTGCATCGCGATCGGCGTTACCGCGGCGCTGCTGGTCAGTCGCAAACGGCTGGAGGAAATGAAGAAGGATCTCGAACGCAGCCGATCCGAGGTCGAGCTCTTCGCCAACTCGGTACCTTTCGTCCTGTGGCGATCCAATCCGCGCGGCGAGATCGAGTATCTCAACCAGAGCTGGACGACGGTGACCGGGCTCGATCGCTGGTCGGTGCTGGAGGGGCAGCGTTACAACGACGTGGTCCATCCCGACGATGTTCCGATCCTCTACGAAACTGTCTCGCAGGCGGTGGCGACCCGCACCGTCACCGATCTCAAGGTGCGGGTGCGGCAGGCGGATGGCGCCTATCGCTGGATGCAGATCTATGACCAGCCCGCCTTTTCCCCGCTGACCGGGCAGGTGGAGCGCTTCGGTGGCCTTTCGGACGTGCATGACGAAATTGTCGCGAAGGAAGAGTTGCAGAAGCTGCGGGTGGAGCTCGAGGAAAACCGGCGGGAGTTGATCAACTTCACCAATTCGGTGCCGCAGATCCTGTTCCGGGCGAACCGCAAGGCGCAGGTCGATTTTTACAATGAGCGTTTCACGCAGGTGACCGGCCGGGATCTTAACGCCGTGATCGCGGCGCAGGACTGGATCGAGGATTTCCATCCGGACGATCGCGCAGCCTATCTCGCCAATCTGGAGAAATCCTTTGCTGCTGGTGACGAACTGCGCGACACGTTTCGCCTGCGCCATGCCGACGGCAGCTATCGCTGGATGTCGATCGTCGGCCGGCCGGTGCGGATGGCTGAGGATTCCAAAGAGATCCGCTATTATGGGGGCGTTTCAGACATTCATGCGGAGGTGCTCGCGCACCAAAAGGTGCGAGAGCTGAACGAGACGCTGGAGCAGCGCGTCGCGGAGCGAACCTCCGAACTGCTGCGCACCGAGCGCCGCTATGCCGGGCTGTTCGACGTCAGCAACATGACCTTCGCGGAAATGGATTTCAGCGCGGCCGAGCGGATCCTCGACGAGATCAAGGCCGGCGGCGTGACCGACCTGCGCACCTATATGACCGAGCATCCGGAGGAATTGGCGCGGGTGCTGGGCGCGATCCGGACGACGCGGGTCAACGGGGCGCTGGCGCGGCTCATGGGCTATGACAGCGTTGCCGAACTCACCGCCAACCCGCCGGCGCAGAACGCGGAGGATGGGCCCGAGGTGCTCCTGCGGCAGCTCGAAATGTATTATCACGGCACTGATTATATCGATGGACGGACCGTGCTCACGGGGAAAGGCGATCGGCGCATTCCGGTCTATTTCACCGTGATCCGGCTGCCGGAGGGGCTGTATCTGTCCAGCCATGTCGATCTTTCGGAGCAGGAGCGCATCGAGGGACTGCGGCAGGCGGCACAGGCCGAACTCGCTCGCTCGAACCGGATTGCGACGGTGGGCGCCTTCTCCGCGTCGATCGCGCATGAACTGAACCAGCCGATCGCCTCCATGCTGATGGACGCGCAGACCGGTCTGCGCCACGCCGGGCGTGAACAGCCTGACATGGAGGCGATCGGCCGCATCCTCCGGCGCATCGAGAAGACCGCGCAGCGTGTTGTCGGCATCGTCGAACGAACCCGGGAGAACATCGTCTCCGGGCGACGCGCGGTGCAGGAAATCGATCTGTGCCGCCTCGCCGCCGACACGCGCGACCTGCTGGACCATGATCTCAAGCGGGCAAATGTCGACTTGGAGATTGACTGCGTAGCCGAGATGCCGATGGTCAGCGGCGATCCCGTCGAACTGCAGCAGGTGTTCGTGAACCTGGTCAACAACGCCGTCGATGCGATGCGCGACCAGTCGGCACCTGGCCGCGTCACGATCGACATCGCCGTGGAGGCGGGGGCGGTGCGGGTCCGCGTCGCGGATACCGGGCCAGGGGTTCCCGAAGCGCATATCGAGAAGCTGTTCGAACCCTTCTTCACGACCAAGTCGACCGGTATCGGCATGGGGCTGCAGATCTGCCGCACGGCGGTAGAAAGGATGGGCGGCAGATTGTCCGTCACCAATCAGCCGGGCGGCGGTGCCTGCTTCGCGTTCGATCTTCCGCTGGCGGATGAAGTGGCCGGGCAAGCGCAGGGCTGACGCCTGTGGCTGCTCCGGAGCAAAAGAGAGACTGTTTTACCGTCACGACCAGCGCTTGGCGGGCCGCGTCTGCGTCGGACCGTGGCGCAGCGGATGCGGTCCCGGTGGCGGCGATGCGCAGGGAGGATGGGTTACCGGCGCACGTCTCGCCGCCCGACCTATCCGAGGCCGCGGACAGACTGGAAGCGACCTGTAACCTTTGTCGCTTTTGCGCATTTCCTTCGCGCCGCGGGAATGAGATTGGGATCTGGAGATATTCATGCCAAGCACATGGCTCAGGGGCAGTCGCCCTGACGACATCGCGTTGCTCAACGCGGATCATCGCACAGCCAAGGGCCGATCATGAGCTTAAGCATCCAGGTGCAACTCGATTACTGGTTCGCAGAGGTTTGCGATATCCTGCTGCAGATCGAAGCCGCGGCGATCCCCGAGCAGGTAATCGAAACCGCCAGTATCGAGCTCACTCCGACCGAGCATTTCGCGCGTGTGCCCGCGCAAGACGCGATCGGCGAGCGGATCTGGCTGCGGCACCAGGGGCAGCTGCTGGTCGATTATAGGGCGACCGTCTCAATCACCCGTCTGCTGGACGATTGCTGCGCGCTCGATGCCGTCCCGCCGCATCTCCTTCCGGGAGAAACCGTCCAGTATCTCTGGCCGTCGCGCTATTGCCCATCCGATCGGTTCCAGCCGTTCATCGACGCCGAGTTCGGGGGGCTCGAGGGTGGCGCCAGGGTGATCGCCATGCGTGATTGGATCGCCCGGCATTTCTCCTATGTGCCGGGCGCGAGCGATGCTGAAACCACCGCGCTCGACACGTTCGTCAAGCGACAGGGCATCTGCCGTGATTATGCGCATGTCATGATCACCCTGGCGCGCGCGGCGGGTATCCCCGCGCGGATCGCCAGCGTCTACGCGCTCGGCGTAGAGCCGCCGGACTTTCATGCCGTCGCCGAGGTGTTCTTGGGTGGCGCATGGCACCTTGTCGATGCGACCGGCATGGCCAAGGAGGGTCAGATGGCCAAGATCGGCATCGGGCGCGACGCCGCGGATGTCGCCTTCCTCACCGCGTTCGGCACCGCGACGATGAACAGCCAGCGTGTGAGCGTTGTCCTTGGCTAGGGAGTGAGCGCCTGGCCTAGCTCAGCGGCACGACGCCACCCGGAAGATGGCTAGCGGCAACACCCGTGAGATTGTGGAGCTGAACGACCGCGAGTTCAATCTGATCGACCTCGACGTGTTTGCGGCGATCGACGCCAGCGTCGCGCGATCGCCGCGCTCGGTGATCGGCGGGGCCAGTTTGCGGTTGACCATGTTGGCAATAATCGAGCTTGCCGGGATGCGGACCTTCGTCGCCGTCGCGACCGAAGGGCCTTCACCACCGCGCCGGTTCCCGGATCAGAGCTTGGAGGTCAGTTCGGGCACGACCTTGAAGAGGTCACCGACGAGGCCGATGTCGGCGACCTGGAAGAT